>JAEYPR010000026.1 GCA_023410535.1 Bacillota bacterium
GTTTACTACGAAATAACCCTTATCAGTCATTTCTTTTCTACTGTTCAGTTTTCAAGGTTCATTGTTTGTTTCATTTCGTCACTCGTGTTGCTCGATTGTTTAGTGGTGACGAATATGTATTTTATCATTGGTTTTATGATTTGTCAATAGATAATTTTGCGAATCGCTTCGTTATTTATCGTTTTGCAAACCGTTCCGCTTGACTCGCGGAAATTTATCTTACCACGTTTTCGAGCTTGTGTCAACTGCCGCCTTTTGGTAATTTGTTACGTTGAGCTGCTGTGTTTCGTTTCCGTCTGTCTGGCGGAAGGTTATCTTATCATGTTGCGCAGCCGGTTGTCAACTCTTGTTTTCAACCTACGATAGTGCGCGAATGTACGCGGATGATAGTATTACATGGCGTATCTGATTAAGCGGCGCTAATATTGACCGCCCTCTAAGAACGGTTTGAGTCAATATTCGCTTCAACAAGCCCATCATAGCGTGGGATAAAAAAGAATAAAGTCTTCGTTGAAGGAAATTTCATACGTAATCTGAATTAGACCTGACGCAGCAAGCTCAAGCTGAATTTTGGCATAACCGTTGCCGCTCCGTTTTTTAACAATATAGATACCCGAATTACAATTACAGTCCATCAAATATTCCGTCATCAGAAAGGTGGCATCCCGAGAAACCTTCCCAATAGCGGGTAATCCGGTATAGCGGTCTCCATCATTGACCCGGCAAATACCGCCTGAACAGATCATCCGGATCTGTTTCGGTGCGATTGACTCAACCCAGATGTCAGACTGCTCTGGGTCTGCCGTAACCTCTCTCCCAAAATTGACAGGTAATTATTGACCCTGCCGATCTTAAAAATCAAACAAAAGTAACTATGTGATTACATTTGAATCTTAATTAATAGCTAAATCCACCAATTCCCCTGTTAATCTCCACCGGATTGCCGTTGCCGTCCGAATAACGGGCATCAACCCAGACTTCGTAAGTTTGTTGCGGGGGAGTCGCTAATTTCGCGCTTACATTATACGAAACTGTACTGCCGTTTACTGTATCCGCATTAACCCCATTGAAGCTAATCCGATATTCATTGGCATTCGTTACAGTGCTCCAAGTCAAATTGGGTAAAGAAAAATTGATCTGTGGTATCGATTGCAGATTCAACCCCAGTGATGCGGTAACCCTCGGTAATTCCTTGATTATGGTATCCCCGTTTAGCGCCATGATTTGAAATTCATATCGCCCGCTGGTAGTAATCGTATCTTTCAACTCACCGTCCAAATCGAGATAAGCCTGGGGACTCTCCGGCTTAAAAGCAGGATCGGCAGTATTGACGGTAACGGAGTCCCAAACCTTACTTCCCTGGTAAAACACCTGGTAGTGCCCGGCGCCGCTCACTTTATCCCAAGCTAAGAGGATAAAGCAAATGTAATTTTTTAGATCCATACCGGAACTGGAAGCCCGGAGTACCGGAACCATTTGGGCTCGGGGGACATCCAGCCGTATATCAATCGTTTCCAATCCGGAGTGGAATAAACACTTTTACTGGTCATCGAAAGGCTAATATCCGACTGGCTTAGCATAATCACCCCGACTCCAACGGTCCTATCAACCGGCGTTGTGCTTCCACCGCCCCCGCCACCACCACATCCCGTCAAAGCTATGATCGTAAAGATTAAGCCAATGAACAACGCTTTGATTCTTAGATATTTTTTCATTATAGTACTCCTCCTTTATCATCGGGGGTGGTTACAATCACGTCAGTCCAGATTGCTGTTTCTTCTATTCCCTTAATAACAACCACTTTGAGCAAGTATTCCGTTCCGGGAGTGAGTCCGGTAACCGAAGCAGAGCTGGCGTTAGGCAGCAAGTCAAGTGATTTCACTATCGTTTTTTCAGGGTTGTTTTTGCAAAGCTCAATCCGGTAGCCAGTCACGTCTAGAGCTTCTTTATTCCAACTTAGGTTGACCCGTCCCGCTGAGATAATCTTCCAAGCGAGTCCAGTTGGGGCCGCCGGGAAAGCGGGGGTTGTTATACCGGTACCATATACATACCCCGATAAACCGAAAGCGTTAACCGCTTTAATCCGGTATTGATAGGGTGTACTCGGTTTTAAGGCGAAGTTCGGATCGTCACGCTGTACGGTTAAGCCAGTCTGACCGGCGTCCGGATAAGCCACCGCAACCCACTCACCTGCTGATTCCTGTTGCTCGATGACGAACCAGTCTTCATCAGAGAAGTTATCAGTCCAGATGAAACTGAGATCCTTACTGGACAGGCTCACTGTTAACCCAGAGGGAGCACTTGGCGCTATGCCAGTCCCCATGACCGGGGTGGCCTTGGTCCAATCTTTCCGACTGTAATTTCTAAGACTGTCATAGGTAAAGATGGCGTAGTAATAAGTTTTGCCATTGATTAACCCCCGACCATCCAGATAAGTCCCGGCTGGACCGTCATAAACGATGATTCCATCAGTAGATAGGGCTGCCGGCAATACGCCAGTAGCCTTTTCTTGTACTCGCAAATCCCCACGCTTTCTGTGACTCAATTCCTAGCTTGACAAGGTTATCATGCTTGGTTTTGATTCTCTTCACTGTTGCGAAGGCGGCGGCGTATCCATTCGTCGAGTTGCTGAGCTTTCTTTTTGAAGTCAGCTATCTTGAAGTAATTCGCCATCCCACGATGAATTGATTAATTCGTCTGATTCGCTCTTCCATCGTTAGGGCTTTGCTTCTTGATGTGATCGCTCACACTCTTGCCTTGATTTTTTCCAGCGACTTTGGATGTATCCGGTTCTTAACCTCTCCTCGTTTACCTACATACAGATACTTTCGTTTCTGCGGCCGATTCACTGCGCTCTTGTTGCGATTTACCCTGAGCTTAAGACGTTGTTCCAAAAAGCCGGTTATGCTTCCCATCACTCGTTCTCCTGCTTTGCGGCTTCGCACAAAGATGTTACAGTCGTCGGCATAGCGACGGAAGCGGTGTCCTCGTCGTTCCAGTTCTTTGTCCAGTTCGTCCAGGAGGATGTTAGCAAGCAAAGGACTTAAAGGCCCACCTTGCGGTGGGCCTTCTTCGTTTTTAACCTTAACCCCGTTCTGGAGTATCCCCGCTTCCAAGTAACTTCGGATCAGCTTTAATACCAGTTTGTCCTCGACTTTTCGAGCGACTAACGCCATCAGCTTATCATGATTAACCAGGTCGAAGAATTTCTCCAAGTCGATGTCAACGACAATACGGAAACCATCTTATATGTGTTTTCTAGCTGCCAACACCGCTTGGTGAGCACTTCGACCCGGTCGAAAACCATAACTTGCTTTCGAAAACTCCGGGTCAAACAACTTGGTTAGTTCTTGGGCCAATGCCTGCTGGATTAGCCGGTCGATCACGTTGGGTATTCCCAGTTCGCGTTTCCCGCCGTCTGGTTTTGGTATCTCCACCCGACGTACAGGTTGGGGTTGATATTCCCCTTTGAGTAGTTGTTGACGGATGGTCGGCCATGTTTCCCCTAGGTAGGATTGAAGTTCATCAAACTGCATTCCGTCGGGTCCGTGGCTTCCCTTATTAGCCTGACACGTTGGTATGCTTTCGTCATATTTTCCCGCGTTAAGATTCGTTCCATCAACCGCTGCCCGTCTTCCCTTGACTCGTTCCTTCTTCCGTTTGACACCGGGGAAATACTCAGCACTCTCGCCATATCTTGGGCTTCCAGCCATACCTCTGTCGAGTAGTCTTGCTTTCGTTGCATTTCCCGCGAGTTCTTCACGTTTTCCGGAACCTTCTGATGTTCGGCCCTTCTCATCTTTTCATGACCCAAATGGTACTATGGCCTCTGCTGACTTCTGACCGTTCAGTCGCACATCTCTACACGGGTTGTTGCAAGTTTTTTTCCCTGCTACATTTCGGTAGATCTCCCCGAGTAAGAGCGATAACTTTCCTCCCATTACCTGCCGCATTTACTGGATGAGGTTCGGGTAGTGTTGGACTTCGTTTTGTCTTGCAAACTCGTCCACCTCAAATCAGCCTTTTATGCGGTTCTTGTTCATCAGGCCGGGATTTGCCGTAAGCTTCCTTCAGATTCCACCTCGCGATGGACACCCTTGCTCTTGGCTAATGGTTCCTACTACCAAGCCCATAGCGGTCTTGCACCTGCGATGCTCTCCGCCTAGTTATCATCAGGCCGAGCATACATAATAAAAAACAACTGCCTCACCCATCAGTGCTTTGACCTTCGCCGCCTTTATGCTTCCTCACAAACTCCGCAAAACTTTCATAAGTAAAACGTTCCATACCCTCTAGGTCATTATAGACCGCCCGGAAAAAACAGGCGGGAATCTCTCCAAACCGCAGGTTCTTTTGAATACAGGGATCGCAGCCGTGCGAATGATTGGCAGGATGGTTTTTACAATGGAAATCCCGACAGGTACAAAAATGTTGAATCATCAAGATGCTCCTTAATATTTTGGACTAATTTTCCGCTTGAATCTCCGCTTCCGTCGTCCGGACCGGAGCAATGCCACTCCGGCGCATATACCGGTTGGGATCTCTGACAAATCCGTACTGTTCATACAGGCTATGGGCGTCATTGGTCGCCAGCACGCCGGTCAAGCCTTGTAATGTGGGAGATTCGACAATGAACCGGACCAAGTGTTTCCCCAAATGCTGACCACGGTATTGCGGATCGATAAAAACATCCCCCAACCAAAAAATCGTCGCTCCGTCCGTCACCACCCGGGCAAAGCCGATCTGCTTTTCACGATAATAAACTCCGTAACAGAGCGAATTGACGATCGACCGCTCGATACATTCCCGCGACCGCTGGTTTCCCCAATAACTCTGGGCGAGAAAGACGCAGATCGCCTCGATGTCTAAGCGGGTTTTATCATCACTGATCAAATAATCCCCATTACGCCATTCCATCCATATCATCCTCTCCGGCTAAGTTTTGGGACACTCCCCTTCCTATCGTATCATTACCGGACCCGATTGGGAAATTGCAGATGTACATCGTTATTATCCAAATGATGCACGTTTAATTGAAGAAATAAACCGACTTCATTAGCGGAAGAACCGTAAGATTATAAAAAACCCATTTTTTAAGTGGGTTTTCTTGTGAAGATTATACTTTCTTGATTTGCTTTAACAGCCATTCATAAAACTCCGGATTATCATAGACTGTTTTCCCGATATTATGTCCCAAGTCCGGAAAGATGGTAAAACGGACCTGATCGTTGTAACAGCGCAATTCGTTGACCATTTCCTCCGCCATTTTGAGGGGAATCTTGTCATCCAGCGCGCCGTGAAAGACCCAAGCGGGCATCTGGCTTAGGGCTTTCAACCGTTCCGGAAAACCGATCTTCTTTAAGTAACCGCCGCAGACCGGCGCGATCGCCGCAAACCAATCGGGGTTGGCCTCCGCTAATTGCCAGGTGGCAAAGCCACCCATGCTGATCCCGGTCAGATAGATTCGCTTTTGATCAACCCGATATTCTCCGGTCACTGCTTGCAATAACGCAGTTAACGCGTCAAACTCAAAATCCCAAAAGGTGTTAAGGGGACATTGTGGCGCCAAAACAATCAACGGCGGTTGGGGTTTACCCGGAGCCCCTAGCGGAATCGGTACCTTTTGGATGAGGATCTCTAAATCATCGCCCCGTTTACCGGCACCGTGCAGATAAATGAGTAGCGGCCAAACGCTTTCCGGTTGAAGTTCATAATCGTCGGGCAAGTATAACAGATAATTTAAAGCAACATTTTTCTGAATGGTCTGTTGAAACATATTTTTACTTTGTTTCAAACACGCGCCTCCGGAAGATTAAAATCACTCCAAGCGGTTACCGAATCCAAACGTTGCGAAAAATTCGTTAATCTCCTCGCCGCAGTCAAACGCTAAATCGAAACCGTTCAGCTCCGCCCGAGTGACCCATTTCACCTGGGCGATCTCAGCGGATTGCAAGCATAGCTCTTCGACATTGCCGATCGTTCCGGTGAAAACGTGCAATACGATCCGGTCTGATCCAGCCGTCCGTTCGATGGTCTTGAAATATTGCAAATCCCACAGCACGCAGCCGATCTCTTCTCGAGTCTCACGGCGGATACACGCTTCCGGCGTTTCACCGGGTTCCAAATGGCCGCCGATATTCTCCCAACGCAAAGGATAAGTTTTTTTCGTTGCACTCCGTTGCGCAATCAAAACCTGACCGTTCGAATTGTAAATAATCACTGAGCAACCGCAGATCATTGGCTTCACCGTTCCGTCGTAAGTGTTATGTATGATTATACCGCTACTGCGACTTCCTGCCAACATATAAAAGATGCTCCGCCGTATCGGCCACCGCCGGTTCGGCGGCATACTCCAATTCTAATGCCAGCCACCGTTCCCATTGCTCCGCATTGCGCGAGAATTGATTGATTTTTTCCCGCATGCCCACAGACAACCCGATGCAACCGGCCATTTCGATGGTTTGGAACCCATTCCGTTCGGCCAATGCTTTTAACTCGGCCGCCCGGAAATAATGACACACATTGGCACCGGACTGAATGTTCCCGGTTTGTTGTAATTCGGGCAGGGATGCGTTGAGCAACTCAGCGGGGCATTGGGCCAACAAGGTCCGCAAAACAGCTAAATAACCACGGACACCGATAAAGACCGGCGCGCCGGGTTTGGCAACCCGGTAAAGCTCCTGGACCGCCCGATCCCGCTCCACTTCGTCCAATAAGTTGGACAACGGGTCGAGACAGAGTACCGCGTCAAAGCTAGCGGTCTCGAAACGGATCAGGTTCCGGACATCGCCGACCAGGAAACCTTCCATGCGTCGTTTGATCTCTTTCTGTTCAAAGTCAAACTTGGCTTTGGCGGTCTCAATATTACGGATTGAGAGATCAAATAAGACCACATGATATTCGGCCTTGCACAACTCAATGGCATACCGACCGGGACCACCGCCGGCATCTAATATCAAACCTTTTTCAGGCAGATGCTTTCGAAGCATATGGAGTGTGGTCAGAAACTCAATCTTGTTATAAGGCTCTTTGACCAAACGCCGCCATTCGGAGTCAGCGTCGTGGTTGTAGGCATCCACCATCGCCTTTAAATTCAGGTCCGTTTGAGATACCGTTTCTTGTCCGATCGCCATTGTAATTCCTCCTCAAGGGTTGTCGCTTGTACCCAAGTTAATCGTGGAGGTTAATATTTGGTTACAATCTCGTTTAAATTTCGACCTTGCCCAGGGAGTTCCTGCCGGTTTTCCGGAATTATTTTTGATTATGAAAACTCATTTACTGATATATCCAACCATTGCGTCACACCCGCATCTCTCACCAACTAGCCCCAGACACACGAAGGCCGGGTCAGTTTTCCCCGACTCGGCCTTCGTGACGGTCATCCCGCCGCTTCCTCTTGAAATAACATCCGAAACAAATTTGGATACCGCTGTGTGACATTGCGAATCCGATACGGCGGCCGCAACCGGATTTTTTGTAGATTTCGCACCAACCGTTTCGGCTGGCTGAAATACCAAAATCCCACCATCTCATAGAGTTCCTGGTAATTCCGGTTGTGCAACATAATATTACGCGGCAGGCCATGGGAGTACAAGACCTCCATAAACTCCGCCTCGGCCAAACAATCAGTCTCCGACGAGACTTTCTGCCGAATTACTTGGTATCCCCGGCGTTCCAAAAACTCTTGGAATTGATCGAAAATCTCGCCCCGACAAAGTTGGACCGGTTCTTGATTAGTGATTCCCAGTTGGGTAAAGGCTCCCTTCAATAACTCGGTTGCAAAAGAAATCCTGTCCGCAATCTGCGGCGGTATATAAAGATAATGGGCCGATCCAGTCTCCAACCGGTGAATAACCAAAACCTCAGGGCCGATAAAACAACCGCCTCCTGCATCATCGATCTCGATCAAGAGTATCCCCTCCCTGCTCGTAACGAGCTTAGCACATTAAAATATATATAATAATTGGTTTCATTTTGCCATTCTTATTGGTGTTCACGTTTCTTTCTTCACATAAAAAAGCCCACATAACAAAAATAATACACCTAGCCTCCGCTGGTTTCAAGTAGTATCAATTGCGGAAATTGCATAAATGCTGGGAAAAATTTTCGGATCCGATCGCTGACTTTTACCATCGTTGACGGAAACTACTGTCGATTGCGGCAGAGCGCCATTCGCAATTTCCCATCAGATCCCTTTATTTCAACATTTTTTGCAGGAAATTACCATTATCGCAAAGAAATAAATACTTCGCTCACTAAATTCGACACCTAATAAAGCGGCAGAATTTACAAATACTAATCAAAATGAGGTGTCCATCATTACACAGCCGATTAAAGCCTTCTTGTTTGACATGGATGGGATCATCACCGATACCGTCCGTTATCACTACCAATCGTGGCAGCAACTCTGGGATGAGGAAAAAATCCCTTTTACACCCGATGATAACCAAGATTTGTTGGGTTTATCCCGCCAGGATTCGATCCAACTGATTTTAGACCGCTACGGACGAAACGTCACGCCGGAACATTTTCAATATTTATTTGACCAAAAAAACGTCTATTTCCTTCAACGAATTCATGGAATGAGCCCGGCGGATCTGTTACCCGGCGTGAAACCGCTGCTTATTTATCTTAAACAAGCTCAGTTGAGGATCGCCGTCGCCTCATCCAGCCGCAACACCCGATTCGTACTGGAGCGACTGGGGATTACCGCTATGTTTGACGCGGTCATTGATTCTAATATCGTTGCCAAAGCCAAACCCGCTCCGGATCTTTTCATCGAAGCCGCCAAGGTTTTACAGGTTCCGCCCCACGCAGCGGTGGTGATTGAAGACGCTGAGGCCGGGATTGCCGCTGCCCACAGCGCCGAAATGTTGGTCGTAGGTGTTGGGCCGGCCGAACGCGTCGGCGCAGCTGATCTGGTTGTTCCTTCCCTGGAAGCACTCTCACCCGAACAGCTTATTACAACGCTTACTAGCATCCGGCACGGTTGATGAGTGAATTCGATATGTCGCACTATTTAGGACAACCTTGACTGCGACATATTTTCCTCAATTCAAGGTCAAATAAATTCAAGGTCACATAATTTAGTTCAGCTTATTATAGATATATCAATTAGGAATCGAGGCTCTCATGGACAATATCAAACGAATCTTACTGATCCGGTTAAGCGGGATCGGCGATATCCTCTTTACCCTACCAGCCGTCAATCTGGTTCGGGAAAACTTCCCCAACAGCGAAATCACCTTTGTGACCAAAAAACGGTTTGCATCGTTACTGCAAGGGTTTACCGTCCTTGATAAAGTGATCACGTTGGATAGTGATATCTATCACCAGCAAAATATCTTCCGGATCACCAAACAAACCTTTGATTTGATCAAAACCCTTCATAATCAACATTTTGATCTGGTGGTCGATTTCCACGGCCTCGAAAAAACTGCCCTTATCGCCTGGGTGACCGGTTCGAAACAACGTTGGGCACTGCTTCGCAAGCCGAACAGTCGTTTCTTTTATACCAACTATATGGAGATTCCCGACACTATTCACCGGGCGGAAGCGAATCGTAAATTACTGCTGAACAATCATTTGCAATCATTTCCCCCAAGCAATCGTTACGCGCTACCGCCTGGTCCGCAGGCTGAGGCGGAAACGATTTTCCGCCAATTGGGACTGAATCCCGCCCAACCGACTATCTTTATTCAGCCCTTCACCAACTTTCCACGCAAAAATTGGCCTTTAGAAAATTATATGCGTTATGCTGCTTATTGGAACAAACAAGGGCTTCAAATCCTATTCGGAGGAGGTCCCGGGGATCTGGGAAAACTCCAATCGGTCATCGCGGCAAACTTTCCGGTAACCGCCGGTAAAGCAAACCTTCTGACCACCGGCGGATTGATGAACCTCTGCTCGTTGGTGGTGGGCGGCGACACCGGCATGCTCCACCTGGCGACCGCCTTGGGGAAAAAAGTCGTCATGCTAATGTTCCGGGGCCAACATCAACAGTTTCATCCGTATCAACATCCCGAATGGCGGGTGATCCCCGCCAATGGCGACAAAATTGTCGATATCACGGTCGAAGCAGCAATTGCCATGACCGAGTCGGTCCTGGAGGGAACGCCATGAGTTCCGCCATCCTAACCATGACTGATCTCGCGGCTCATGCGGCGACGTGGCGGGCTAGCGGCCGGACAATCGTCTTGACCAACGGTTGCTTTGACCTGCTCCACGCCGGACACCTTCAAACCTTTACCGCCGCCAAACAGCTCGGAGATATTTTGGTGGTTGGTCTAAACAGCGATCGTTCGGTAAGTTCCCTCAAAGGGCCAACCCGGCCGCTGATCAATCAAGACCAACGCGCCTTGTTGGTCGCAGCTTTGAAGCCAGTCGATTTTGTCACGATCTTCGATCAGCAGGACGCCTGCCTGCTCCTGGAGACCGTCCAACCGCACATCTACGTAAAAGGCGGCGACTACACGCTGGATAATTTGCCCGAAAAGGAGACCATCGCTCGGCTCGACACCAACGTTGTTTTTATTCCGTTGGTCCCGGGAGTGTCAACTACCGAACTGGTGCGCAAAATTCAAACGGCTAATTGGTCCTGACCCAATCGCCATTGTGGAAGTCCTTCCTCCAACTCGAAACGGTGGAGGAATTGATCGGGCTGATCCAATCCCGGTTATAAAAAAACACCTCCGTTGAAGGGGGTGCGAAACGTTTCATTGCAATTGACGTAGGATTCGTTCCACAACCGGCCGCGGATCAGCTTCCGCCAGGTTGCGCCGGTCGATACTAACCAGGTACTCATATCGTAAATAATAGAGGAACTTCTCAATTAGCTCCCGGTCCACCGGACCTTTGAGTGCCGCCGCCAAGACCTTGACCAGTTCCGTCTCCGGCCCCAGATGCCAAACCAGACCGGCGACATTATAAAAAGCTTCCCCCAGGGTGATCACCGGTTTGAAGTTAAACAACCCCTCAATCCCCACGGTTGAATTAATGGTAACCACCGCTTGGCATTTGGTTAACAGCTCCGGGGTACTGACGGTTTGGACAAAAGTCACCCCGGAATGGGCCGCCTTGACCCGGTCATAATGGATCCGGCCAAAATCGGAAGGATGCTCCTTTACCACCAGTCCCAAATTCGTCTCGTGGGTTTGATTGTAACTCTCAAGTTGCGCCGCGCAATAATCAATCAATGACGGCATATCCTTAAAACGGGGTGAATACAGCAACACTTGGCTATCGTCAAAGACTTGCAGTGGCAAAAAAACGAACTGCTCCGGCAACTGCAGCTGTTGCTCCTGCTCTTCCAGGTTTTTTTGAAGTTTATCCGGTCCTTTTTTCAACGGACGCTGAACCAGCTGATTGTTGAACAAAACCGCCAACCGCTCCGGATCGACCGCCACTTTATCATAAAAATCCCGTTCCAAGCCGCATAATGAGTTCCGGGCATTGGTCCCTGCCGGATCCATCACTATAGTTCGCGGTAAATAGCCGTTTTCGCAGAATAACAGCGGGATCCCGGCGTTCCGGGCCGCCGCAGCAGCAGCCGCCAAAGGCAGCGCCAACCCACTCCAAAAGACTACCAAATCGAGGCGGGAGGTTGCAAAATCCGCCACGAACAGATGATAAAACAGCCGCGCCCGGCGCAACAACCAACTGCGCACCAACCCTTGGAACGGCTGAAGCCACTGGAAATCCGCCAATATTTTGCGAAGAGTAAACCCGATAATATCCTCCGCTGTCTTTGGCAAAGGATATTCTTGTGGGGAGAGCCAAATCTTGATTGCTTGGCTAAACGGCAGATCAAAGCTGGATTTGACCTTATTTAAACTAACCGCGATTTCGTTGGGAAAATACTCTTGCAAAAATGAAAACAGTTTACCTTGATGGCTATTATAAAAAATAAATCGCACCCGTTTACCCGTACTCATGACCGGCCTCCTAAAGCAATCCCCATCGCTTTCAAATGTTCGATAGTCTTGGCTGTCGCACCCCGGTTCGCCGCAATCAAACGTTGCGCGGCCTCCCCCACTTGCTTACGGCGTTCCGGATCAGCCAGGAACTCCAAGCAACGTGCGGTTAACTCGGGGACATCCCGCACCGTAAAACCAACACCGTTTTCAACCAGCAGATCCCGAGCAGCGATAAAATTTTGCATCTGGTCCCCGAAAAGCACCGGGCAGCCCAACGCCGCCGGCTCGATAATATTATGACCACCGATATCGGCTAGCGACCCCCCGACAAATGCGAGATAGGCCAGTCCGTAAAAGGAGGTCAATTCGCCCATCGTGTCCAACAGGATCACCCGTGCCGTAGCGGCACCCAGTTGCGAACGGCGTTGATACGCCACTCCCGCCTGCTCCAACAGGCTGCTGACTTCGGCTATCCGCTCCAAGTTACGCGGAGCAATCAACAGGACAACTTCAGAGTAAACCGCCGCAATCGCTTGAAAACTTTCCATTACGATCGCTTCTTCGCCGGCATGGGTGCTCCCTGCAACCAGCAATTTGGTTTGGGTGGGCAGCCCAAGTAGATCGGCCAAGCGCTTCTGTTCATCCTCGGCTAAAGTTTTAAACTCTTGATCAAACTTGGCATTGCCAACCACGCTGACTCGATCGGGAGCCGCGCCAAAGCCAATGATTGCCTCGGCGTCGGCGGGCGTTTGCATACAAAACAACTGCAGGTTTGCGAGGACTGTTGGAAGGAAAAAGCCGATCGTCCGGTAACGCGCCGCAGTCCGCTCATTAACTTTACCATTAACCAGCGCCTGCCCGACGCGGCGTTTGGCTAACGCCCCGATCAGACTAGGCCGGAACTCCGATTCAATGATCAATTGGCCGGCCGGCGGATAATTTGCCAGGAGACGCCGGACCATCATCCCTAAATCCAACGGTAAATAAACCACTGCCGCCCGGTCGCCAAAGGTGCGTTCCGCCATTTGGAATCCTGAGTAAGTGCCGGCGATGATCAAATATTTTTGTGGGGGATACTCCGCGCTCAACTTCTTCAAAAAAGTCTGGGCGATGAGCACTTCCCCGGCCGAAGGAGTATAAACCCAAAGATAGGCCGTACCCGGTTCGGATTTGGCCAGCCAATCGCCCAGCCACAAATTGGCCGAACGGCCTTTGAGCCGGTTATTCAACCAGAGCAACGGCAAATAAAACGGGCTAATCAGTAATAAGAGCAGTTTATAAACGATCAGACGCACTTTGGATTACAGCCTCTTTTCTACCAAAGCTACTGCCAAAGCGGCGATTCCTTCGCCGCGTCCGGTGAATCCCAGCTTTTCGGTTGTGGTCGCTTTTACATTCACCTCAGCCGCAGTCACCCCGCAAACTTCTGCCAGTCGTTCCCGCATCTGCGGAATAAACCCTGCTAGCTTCGGGCGTTGCGCGATGATGGTGGCATCAATATTGACCAACCCATATCCGGCTGCCCGGACCAATTCCAATACATGCACTAATAACTTGCCGCTGTCAACCCCGGCATACAACGGGTCATTGTCGGGGAAATGCATCCCAATATCCCCGGCGCCAATCGCGCCGAGCAACGCATCCATGATCGCATGGATCAGCACATCGGCGTCGGAATGTCCCAACAACCCCAATTCATAGGGGATATCAACACCGCCTAAAATCAGCCGCCGGCCCGCCACCAATTGATGAACGTCAAAGCCCTGACCGATTCGCATCAGCCCGCCTCCTTATTATCTCCTCTGCCAAAATCATATCTTCAGGAGTCGTAATTTTAAAATTTTCATAGGAACCGGGGATCAACTTCACTTTTTCCCCACAAGCCTCGACCATTCCGCAGTCGTCTGAGAAAAGTCTCCCCGTAGGCAGCAACTGTTCATAACATTTAAGAATCAATTCATAATCAAAAACTTGCGGGGTTTGAATCGCCCATAAGGTCGAGCGTTCGGGAGTCGCCACAACAAATCCGGACGGATCAGCTTGTTTGATCGTGTCTTTAACCGGAACAGCCACGCCAACCGCCCCATGTACCCAACCGGTGGCAATGGCTTCAATCAAAAGTTCTTGGGTCAACAACGCCCGAGCGGCATCGTGGATCACCACCAAACGCGCTCCGGCGCCCGGCCAACCCGGGCAGTCTTTTAAATAACGTAAACCGTGATAAACCGAGTCTTGTCTTTCCTTGCCGCCAGCGGTCAAATAGATCCGTTCCTCATGCGGCCATTGATCCTTAAGATATTCAGTAAAGTACTCCCGTTCCAACGGATTGATGGCTAAAACAATCGGCCCCAACTCCGGTAGTGTGGTCAACACCCGAAGCGTATGGGAGATGACTGGTTCTCCCAATAACGATAAGCGAATCTTATTCAAATCGGAACCCATCCGCCGGCCCATTCCGGCAGCGGGCACCACTGCGGCCACGACAGGTAAATGTTTCATATTTGAATCACCCTCAATTGATTTCCAGTTCAAAACGAAATATCCTGCCAATTCATTGAAAATTGTTCATCGCGATGATTGTCGATTATTTCATAAGATTTCATAAAAAAAAGTGCCCCGCTCGGGAGCACTACGAAGTAACGCGTGACACCATATACTCTTTGGGCTTGGCGAAGATCATCCGCCCCGCCGAGGTCTGCAAAATGCTGGTGACAAGGATTTCAATATCTAACCCGATATAACTTTTACCCCCTTCAACCACAATCATTGTGCCGTCCTCGAGATATCCGATACCCTGTCCATGCTCTTTGCCATCCCGCAGGACATGCACCACCATCTCTTCCCCGGGGATAACCACTGGTTTAATGGCATTTGAAAGATCATTGATATTTAAGACATGCACTCCATACAGCTCAGCCACTTTGTTAAGATTGTAATCGTTAGTGACCACCTTCGCCTCCAGCTCTTTGGACAACCGTAACAATTTGGTGTCAACCTCGGCTAAATCTTCATAATCCCGGTCAAAGATCCGCACGGCCACTAAATTTTCTTTTTGGATTTTATTTAAAATATCAAGACCGCGTCGTCCACGGTTGCGACGCAATGGATCCGCCGAATCGGCAATCTTCTGTAGCTCTGAAAGAACGAAAGTCGGAATGATCAATACCCCTTCCAAAAAACCAGTTTTACAAAGATCGGCAATCCGTCCGTCTATGATTGCGCTGGTATCTAACACTTTAAACTGATTTTTGGTGCCATTCGATTTGGGGGCAGCCGGAGCCGCCGAATTGAATAATAATGCCATCAGATCTTTGGACTTTAACGCCGTGATGGTCATAATAATTCCTACGGTGATACAAACCAGCCAGAACATTAACAATAAGCGTCCGTTCAACGGAAACAAATCAATGACCGGTCTCAAGACTGTGGTTAGGAGCGCCGTAACCCCCAATCCGCAAAGCAAACCGATACTTTTAATAACGATATCAAACCCGCTCTTTTTCCGAAATAAAAATTCCATCATCGAGTTCCAGCGAAGTCCTGCCAAATAACCGACAACCATCCCAATGACGGAGATTCCAACCTGTTGTAACCAGAGCGCGCCAGGATTGCTTACACCGGCGACCAGCCATCCGGAAAGACCGCCACCAATAATCCAGGCCAAACGCACCATCAAATTTCACCACCTTTTCTTTGCTCAATCGCACATCCTTAACTAGTCTTAGTATTGACCAGGATTTGGATATTTATCCGCTAAAATAAAAAACACAAGCAACAATGCTTGCGTTTGTTTAGAGATATATTTTGAATTAAAAATTATGCCAAGAAATTATCAATTATTTCAGTCATCATATTTTCGGTGACATTTTTTGCGAGCACCAACTCGCTCAACAAAATACGCCGAGCATTCTCCAACATTTTCTTTTCCCCGGTCGATAACCCTTTTTCCCGGTCACGAAGCACCAGATTCCGGACAACTTCCGCCACTTCAAAGATACTGCCGCTTTTGATCTTCTCAAGGTTAGCCCGGTAACGATGATTCCAGTTGATCGGCATCGTAGTGGTTTTATCCTGCAAAACTTCAAATACTTTCGCGACTTCCGTTTCGTCAATAATTTGACGTAAGCCAACTTCATTGACCTTATGGAGTGGAACCATTGCCTTCATCTCGCCCATTGGCAACTTAATAATATAATATTGATAGCGCTCCCCAGAGATTTCGCGTTCTTCGATATCTTCGATAATTCCCGCTCCATGCATTGGGTAGACCACTTTATCGCCGATATTAAACATTCTCGACCTCCCCCATTTTCCTTATCTATCATACAACATTTCCTTTTTATAGTCAAGTTAATTATTTTATCAGTTTTTATTTTTATTGTCAATGCCTTTTTTAGATTTTTCAGTTTTTAGCTTTATTAATATCCATTTCCATCCATTTATCCTCTCAACCCATTCCACAAAAACCAATAAAAAAACACCCTTTGACTGGGGTGCTTAATTATTTTCGATTATTCCGTTCAATAATGGCGATCAAGTAAGATCTGTTCGCGCAACCGGCGCAAACCATCCTTAATAGTCCGTGCCCGAACTTCGCCGATTCCTTCCACCTCGTCTAATTCTTCAGTGGAAGCTTCCAAAATTTTGGGCAAGATTCCAAAGGTTTTTACGAGGTTCTCAATGACCGGAAAAGGCAGACGAGGTATCCGTCCTAAAATCCGAAACCCACGCGTTGTTAATGAAAGGTCGAGGCTGGTCCCATTGGGATACCCCAAAATTCGGGAGATTGAGTTTAACTCCAGCAAATCATCATCATCCCACGAGGAAAGTTCCTTAAAGAAGCTTTCCGTCCCCATCGTTTCGTTTTTAAGATAATCGCGCACAACTAAATGCCCTTCATCCTGAACGTCGATCATCAATTCATCCAACTGCATACTAACTAAACGACCTTCAGTCCCAAGCTCGACAATGTAACGTTGGATCTCGTCGGCAATCCGCCCCACCATCTCCGCTCGCTGGACCACTGTACAAACATCCGACAAAGTCACCAGGTTCTCAAACTCCAAGGCCGAAAGATTTGACAAGGATTGTTCCAAGACGCTTTTATACTTCTGCAAGGTTTGCAGGGCTTGGTTAGCCTTGGCAAGAATTGTGCCGATATCCCGGATCACATACCGTTGACTGCCTTTATACAGCGTAATGACATTACGCCGCTGTGATATGGCAATAACTAACTCGCCGGTTTGAATAGCCATCCGTTCACCGGTCCGGTGGCGAGTCCCGGTTTCGGTGGTCGGGATTAAATAATCCGGGGTCAAATGGGCGTTGGCTACCAGTATCTTACGGGCGTCAGACGAAAGGACAATCGCTCCGTCCATCTTCGCCAGTTCATAAAGAGTTGAGGGTTGGAGTTCCGAATTAATTCGAAATCCGCCGTCCACCAATTTCATGACCGCTTCCACATCTGAAACAACAATGAGCGCTCCAGTACGGGCCCGCAAAATATTTTCCAACCCTTCGTAAAGTGTTGTTCCCGGCGCAACCATCTTAAGTACTTTCGCCATCTCCAGATACCGTTGATCCTCCTGGCCCAATCCGAAACCCTCCTAACCTTTTCCAACCGTTATTTCAGGAATCACCTGAACCAGTTGGCGAATATGCTCGATTGCATGAAAACGGATCCCCGCAGGCGGTTCCATCCGCTTCAACGTTTGCTTCGCCAGCACGCAATCTTCGAACCCCAACCGCCGACCCTCGTTAATTAACTTGATGATTTCCGGGGTTGCTCGGACCTCTCCCGAGAGGGCAAGCTCGCCGACGAAAACCGCTTTCGCACTGAGAGTAATCCCGCGAATCGATGAAAGCAACGAAGCGGCGATTCCCAAATCCAGCGCGGGGTCATCCGATTCAATGCCGCCCGCTGTAGAAACAAAGATATTTTTATTGCCCAAACGCTCGCCAACCCATCGTTGTAAAACCGCCGACACCAGCATGAGGCGGTTGCGGTCGACACCGATCGCAATCTGCCGTGGTGGTATTCCCTCCGCGGTCTCCGTTACCAGCGTTTGAATTTCAGTAAAGATCGGGCGACTCCCTTGAGCGGAAGCGACAATCACCGATCCCGCCATCAACCGACTGCGGTTCTCCAATAAATATTCGGACGGATTCGCCACTTCCGTTAGGCCTTGTCCGGTCATTTCGAACAAAGCCACTTCCTGGGTTGATCCAAATCTATTCTTGACAACCCTGGCAACTCTTAAACTCTGGCTACGATTTCCTTCTAAGTATACAACCGAATCAACCAGATGTTCCAGTACCCGCGGTCCGGCAAGCTCTGATTCTTTTGTAACCTGCCCAATCAGAACAATCGGAATATTGGAAGCTTTGGCCAATTTGATTAACTGAATCGTACATTCTTTGATCTGGGATGGAGAACCCGGGGTGGAACGGGAGGTGCGGACAAAAGTCGATTGGATCGAGTCGATCACTACCAGCACTGGATTGAGACTGGCAATATGCTGCTGAATCCGGTCCAAATCCGTCTCCGACAATACATACAAAGAATCAGGAAATTTACCTAGCCGGTTTGCTCTAATCTTTGTTTGCGCCGCCGACTCCTCGCCGCTAACATAAAGGACTTTACCCTGAGCGGCAACATTACCGGCTGCCAACAAGCTTAAGGTGCTTTTACCGATTCCCGGATCGCCCACCAGTAAAACCACTGAACCGGAGACTAATCCCCCGCCGATCAAACGGTCAAACTCGCCAATCCCCGTTTTGATCCGGATCGAATCATCAATGCGGACTTCATTCAGGATCTGCGGTTCTTGCATACTTCCCAATCCGCTGAACTCGGGGACCGGTTCAAGCTGGGGCAACTCTTCCTCCATGGAGCCCCATTCCTGACAAGCTGGGCAACGACCGACCCACTTTGGCTCCTGATGACCGCAATGAATACAGACAAAAACGGACCGGTTCTTCTTACTCATGATCCGGCCCCTGCTTGCGATTGCGGAACCAACCCCAAACCTTGGTGATTGTGATATATAACGCAAAGATAATAACGGCTCCGATAAATACTCCACGCACCGGGGAATACCATAAGTCGACAATCTTTCCCCAGTTCCGGCCGACAGTTCGTCCGCCAAAGATTAACATTGAGGTCCAGAGGGTCAGACTAATCGTTACGGCGATTAACGATTTCTTACGGTCAAGGTTAACCATACCGGCAGCCAAAATAATACCGGAACGGATAACCGGAATAAAGCGACTGAAAAGCAATGTCAAATAACCGAACCGTTTAAACCAGTTTTCCACTTTGGAGAAACCTTTGGAATCAATCAACCACGAGAAACGGGGCGAATGCAGCAAGCGATGTTCCATACGGTAACCAAAATCAAACAGCAAAGCCGAACCGAGCGTGCTGCCGAGAACAGCACATCCAACGACCCAGACGGGATTCATATTCACAATTCCGGCAATGGAGCCACTTAAAACAAGCAAGGCGTCACCAGGAACCGGTGGAAAAACTACTTCTAAAAAACTATAAACAAAGACAAAAAGAAGCAGATATTCACTATAGTGAGCGAGTGTAGCCGGTTCCATCCAATGGCTCAAAATATCGTAAAACTTTTCCATCCATACCTCACAAGTTTAGCGGTGTGTTAAGCCCTCAAAGCGCCTTCCATCGTGCCAAAGAAACGCAATGAGCGTATAAAATTAAGCGATTTTACTTTATTACGTTTGATATGGAATATTGTATCCAAAACCAAAAGTAACTTGTTTAGCGACACATACTTAAATATTACAGTTTTTTCTGCTGTAAATAAAGAACTTTCTTACGCAACCCCATCAAAAAACCGGCAAAGCCGGTTCTTTTCAGTATGGAAAGTTAAGACTTGGGATATCCCGTTGGATGATTGAGATGCCAGTTCCAGGCTGATTCAACGATCTGGCGCAGTTCCGGAAATTCCGGTTTCCAACCCAACTCCTGTTTAATTCGAGTTGAAGCGGCCACCAACCGTGCCGGATCGCCCCCGCGACGGGGCCCAAATTGATAAGGAATTGCCTTTCCAACCACATCCTCAACCGTCCGCAGTACTTCCAAATTGGAAAAACCGGTTTGATTTCCAAGGTTATAGATTTTGGAGTCGCCTCCGGCCAAAAGATGTTTGAGTGCTAAAATATGAGCCTGAGCCAGATCGGTCACATGGATATAGTCGCGAATACACGTCCCGTCTGGGGTCGAATAATCGTTGCCAAAGATTTCAATGGCTGGACGTTGCCCTAACGGAACTTGCATAATAATCGGAATTAAATGCGATTCGGGGGCGTGATCCTCGCCAATGGCTCCCGAAGGATCGGCGCCTGCGGCATTAAAATAACGTAATGAAACATATTTTAATCCATGGGCCTTTTCGAACCAATCCATGATTCCTTCAAAATAAAGCTTGGAAACGCCGTAAGGATTGGTTGGTTGTTTGGGATGGTCCTCAGCGATCGGCACTGCTTCCGGTTCGCCGTAAACTGCCGCCGTGGAAGAAAAAACAATCAACTGGACGTCGAAATCCAGCATCGTTTCCAATAAAGTTAACCCGTTGGCCAGATTGTTCCGAAAATACTTGCCGGGTTTTTGGACCGATTCACCGACTAGACTTGCAGCAGCTAAATGAATCACTCCGTCGACTTTTTCTTGCTGAAAAACTTCGGCCAGGCGGTCGCGATCAGCAAGATCGACTTGATAAAAACTTCCCCCTCGAACTGCTTCCCGATGACCTTTACTCAGATTATCCACCGTGACAATCTGATGCCCTTGGCGTAATAAGCTTAGCCCAATATGGCTGCCGATATATCCGGCCCCGCCCGTCAGTAATATCTTCACCAGCTGCAGGCCTCCTTAAAAAAGATCACTTTTACATTCACAATGTTTGGCGGGAGGAGTTGATTCCACCATTTTGAAAAGAAGATTCCGCAACCGTTCATTATTGTCGGTAAAGACCTTTAATACATCTTCATGAGTGACGGACTTTACCTCAGGATGGCCCTCTAACCCCACATCATAATCGGTTATCAACGCAATATTGACATAGCAAATCCCCAACTCACGCGCAAGCCATCCTTCGGGATATTGAGTCATATTAATAACTTCCCAGCCATTTTTACTGAACTCGCGACTCTCAGCCTTGGTTGAGAACCGGGGTCCTTGAATGACAACAACTGTCCCTTTTTCATGGACGTTGATCCCCAACTTTTTCGCCGCATTAATGGCGACTTGGCGCATTTCGGGGCAGTAGGGTTCCGCAGCTCCCATATGAGTGGTAATTGGTCCGTCAAAAAAGGTGTCTTTCCTTCCCCAGGTGCGATGGACAAATTGATCGATCACCACAAAATCGCCCGGTTTGACATGCGCCTGTAAGCTCCCGGCGGCGCAAGGCCCAATGATTCGGGAGACTCCCAACTCGCGCATTGCCCAAAGATTGGCACGGTAATTGATCATATGGGGCGGGTATTGGTGATTTTTTCCATGACGTGGCAAAAAAGCCACCTTTCGTCCGGCAATTTCAGCAATGGCAATTTTATCGCTAGGCGCGCCATACGGAGTATGTACCGCAACCTCTTTCACTTGTTCCAATAAAGAATAGAAACCGGAACCACCAAATATACCAATTTCCGCTTGTTCCATTCCATAACCCCCTCCCATTTATTGTAGCCTAATTTCTCCTTTAACACTGAAACTCCTGCCCAATTTAGGCAGTTTTTTTCGGATCGTTTTTTGCATAATCAGACATGGCAATAAAAAAAGCTACATCCAGAATTATTCCGGATGTAGCTTTGCTTGGAACCTGTTTAAGTATTAGTAGATCTTGTCGATACTATTGAGGTTCAGGGACGGATTGGTTTGAACTTTGTCCTGCTGCCCAAAATTGCTTTGGAGTCCAGCATTAAATCCAGCTTTGACGCCGACCAGCGCTTGCTCAGCAATCGAACGCTCAGCAGCTTCGATCATCCGTTTGACCATATGCCCTCCGACTGCTCCGCAGTCGCGAGAAGTCATATAACCCCAGTAATCCCCAACGATCGGAGTGGTATCAATATTCAATTCCTTGGAGATCTCGTACTTCATGCTGTGAAGTGCGTTAGCGGCCTCTTTAACGACCAAACTATTTCGCTTTTGACCAGTACCCATTTTTTATTTACCCCCCTTTCCTCGTGGTCTGAGTTTAATTTGCCCAGCTATAGGCCGTTTATAACCAATTAATCATTGGATTAATTTATTGTTTGCTTCCAGCAATTCCAGAAAGAAGGCTTATGTTTAACAGATTTAATGAATTAAGCCTTTAGTAGCCTTCAACTTTCAGAAATCGAACCAACAAAATTAAAGAATTTTTCCAGACGCTTCTCCAAAACAAAGGTTTTACTCTATGGGAATGGGATAAACTAAAACAAGTCGCGTGGAACAAGGAGGAGTTTGCCATGGAATATGTCATTGAAATGAGTGAATCCGGTCAATTAACGATCCCTGAATCATATGTCCACGAGTTGGGTTTAAAAGCGGGAGCCCATTTCGTAGCTAGACTTGAAGCAGGGCGACTTGTGATTGAAAGACTACCATTTTCTAGCTTTGAACAGGGAAAATCTCTGCAACAAACCATCGACGCCCAATAAGGATCACAGTAGCCAAAAGTCCCTCTCTCTCATACACTGAGAGAGAGGTGCGTCATTTGTTAAAAGAGAATGATCTAATCGTCGGAAATAACCAACTGGTCCCGACTGCCAAAGGGCCTCGCCGTTATATTAATTTTGATAATGCGGCGAGTACACCCCCTTTTCAACAAGTCATCCAAACGCTAAACGAAGCGGCGCTATGGTATTCAAGTGTCCATCGCGGTTCCGGCTATAAATCGAAATATTCCACCCATTTATACGAAGACGCCAGAAGGGTTGTTGCCAATTTTGTCGCAGCCGATTTGGAACAAGATATCGTTATTTTCACCCGTAACACAACGGATTCACTGAACAAACTCCGTCATTATTTGCGTTTTTTACCTGGAGAAATTGTCGTCTATACTCACCTGGAACACCATTCCAATGAATTGCCATGGGCTCAGTTTCCGAGTCGCTGCTTGAATCTTGACGAATACCGTCTTGATCTGGCCAAAGCGGAAGAATTTTTGCGTAAAAACGCCGGCCGGATCAAATTATTGGCGATAACCGGCGCTTCCAATGTCACGGGTTACCTGCCGCCAATTTATACTTTAGCCGAATTGGCCCATGCCGCAGGCGCCAAAATTTTAGTGGATGGAGCCCAACTTGTACCGCATCGGCCGATTACAATGTACCCGGCATCCGACCCGCGCCACATCGATTTTTTGGCTTTTTCCGGTCATAAAATTTACGCACCGTTTGGATCTGGGGTTTTGATTGGTCCGCGCTCGTTATTCACCCATCCCCCGCCGAGTGAAGTTGGCGGTGGAACGGTCAAAGGAATTGGTCCGGCGGGGATTATTTGGTCGGAGCCACCCGAAGTTGAAGAGGCGGGATCGCCCAACGTTTTAGGCGCAGTCGCCTTGGCTGAAGCGATCAGAGTGATTCAGTCGATCGGTTGGCCGAAACTGATTGCACATGAAAATCAATTGATTCAACAAACAATCGAAGCCTTGCGAACCATCCCGGAAGTCATTCTATACAATCCCGATGCAACCGAACGGGTTGGGGTGATCAGCTTTAATTTAATGGGGTTTCATCATCAAGCAGTCGCCGACTATCTGAGTGAAGCCTGGGGAATTGGGGTTCGGAGCGGTTGTTTTTGCGCGCGGGGTTATGTTCAAAAACTTTTAAAACTTAATTCCGACACTATTTTGCAAGCCCAAAACGCCATCAACTCCCACAATTCTCACGCAATTCCCGGAATGGTCAGAGTTAGTTTTGGTTGCTATAATGAACTCGCGGAAGTTGATATTCTGATTCAAGCGCTAAAAGAACTGATAAAAAAACCGCTTTAAGTTAAGCGGTTTTTTCATTGCTATTTTGAAATGCGCTTCTCCAGCACCATAAATAATCCAACCCGGACCAGATCGTTAAAATAACAGCTATCCATAGGATCGCTTCGTGAAATGGCAGTCGCAACATAATCGCGGCGATTGCGACAATTTGAATAAAGGTTTTCAGTTTCCCCCAGGGACTTGCCGCGACAGCCAGTCCTTTTTTGCCGGCAAAATGACGCAACACGGTGATCATCACTTCCCGCAGGATAATGATCCAAACAGCCAGCCACGGAACCCGTCCCAAGTTTGCCAGCACCACCAAGGTTAATATAATTAATACCTTATCGGCAAAGGGATCGAACGATTTCCCAAACGGCGTGACTTCTTTACGAATTCGCGCCGCGTATCCGTCAAGCCCATCAGTTAGTCCGGCTAAGATAAAAATACCGGCGGCCAGAAGGTCTCGTCCTGGAATATCCCAGAACAAAATGCCGACACAGATCGGGGCGAGAATAATACGTGATGCGGTAATCCAGTTGGCAAGACTCATTGGACGTAATTCCTCCACTTTTAAGCATTCAATTCGTCATCCTGCCCTAAAATCCTCTTAACCTTCATTTAAATATTTTGCAAACATATTATATTGTTCATGTCCGGTAATCCGAACCCGAATCAGCCGACCGGCCGGGCCCGCATAACCGGTGACCCGGACAATCCCATCAACTTCCGGGGCAAGCCCTTGGGTACGACCAATCGCCACATCTCCCTGAATTTGATCAACCAACACCAAGGGTTCTTGTCCGACTTGCGCCGCTAAAAAACGCGCCGTGACTTGTTGTTGGAGCTTCATCAGTGTGCGACGCCGTGATTCCTTCACTTGTGGGCGGACCTGCGGCTTTAAATTGTATGCTGCCGTATCTTCTTCCCGGCTATACGCAAAAACCCCTAAATGTTGAAACAAGCCTTCGGCAACAAAATCCCGTAAAACACCAAATTCCGCCGCAGTTTCGGTTGGGAATCCGACGATTAGGGTTGTCCGCAAGACAATTTCCGGGATCCATTGTCGAATCCGCTGCAACCGTTCACGGATCAGTTCCGGGGTGTCATGCCGGTTCATCAATTTGAGAATCCGCGGTTCAATATGTTGAATCGGCAAGTCCAAATATTTACAGATGCTTGGCTGTTCCTTCATCAATTGCAGCAACTCGTCACTAATTCCCGAAGGATAGGCATACAGTAACCGGATCCAGGTCGGTCCGGCCACTTCAATAAGGGATTTCAGGAGTTGCACCAGATCGGTTCGGGGTTCCAAATCCTTTCCATACATGGTGATATCTTGCGCGATCAGATTAATCTCGCGCACCCCTTTTTGGACTAGAGCGGCAACTTCCTGTACTACTGATTCCTGGGAGCGACTGCGAAAGCGCCCTTTAATTAACGGAATCGCGCAATAAGAACAGCAGTGATTACAGCCCTCCGCGATCTTTACATACGCTAAATGGGGCACGGTTACTTGAAAGCGGTTGAGGTTCTGATCATTCAGGAAAGGTTGTTTGCTTACATCGGGCATATGGCGCAAATCCGACTCTGTTCCAACCCGGCGGATCAATTCGCCGATCTCACCCAAGCCAATCCAGCGGTCAACTTCAGGAAGTTCTTTGGCCAAATCTTTAGCATAGCGTTGAACCAGACAGCCGGTCACCACTAATTTAGTGCAGACTCCCTTGCCGGGTTGTTTATATTGAACCGCTTCACAGATATTTTGAATTGATTCTTCCTTGGCCGGGCCGATAAAACCACAGGTATTGATCAATATCAGTTCGGCACGAGTCAGATCATTCGTTAACTCCCATCCCGCTCCGATTAGTTGGCCTAACATAATCTCCGTATCAACTAAATTTTTGGAACACCCTAATGAAATAACCCCAATCTTGCTCATCCGTGCCTCCATAATCTTTTGGTTATAATAAAAAAAGTTCCGGTTGTTGAAATATTGCCAATTCAACCAGAACCCGCTTCCCATTTACGAACATAATTCCGGATATAAATACTGGTAGACCTTTTTTAAGAACAAAACTTTCAGTACGTAATTTTTCGTCTCCGGGAACGGAATCTGTTCGACTTTTACCATATCCCCATTCCAGACCCCTTGTTCCACCCATTCCAACACATAACGGGAACCGGCGTTGTAGGACGCCAGTGCCAGATAGTCATTCTGGTTAAAACTGCGTTTGAGGTAAGCCAAATACCAGATACCGATCTGTAAATTTTTATCCGGATCATGAAGATCGTTCACCCGAAAATCTTTCCACATCATTTGCCCCGCAACCCATTCACCGGTTGCCGGCATCACCTGCATCAGCCCAATTGCTCCTTTATGGGACTGGGCGACCGGATTGAAACCGCTCTCCGCGAATACTGTCGCGCTGATCAGCGCCGGGTTGAGTTTGCTTTGCTGGCTATAGTTGACGATCTGTTGTTGGTGATCAAGGATAAAATACATACGCAAAATCGGTTTATGGTAAAATATTAAAAAAAGGAAAGCTGCGATCAGCAAGATCCGAAGCTTACCCACTCAGCAATCACTCCAATGTCTTCAATGCCTCTAATACTTCGTGTTGTAATTCCAAAATTCCTTTATTATTATAAATTACCAAGTCGGCTTTTCCTTCTTTACCGCTCAACGGTAGTTGAGCGGTGATTCGCTGCTCCGCTTCAGCCGCGGTTACCTGATTACGCCTCATTAAGCGTTGTTTCTGCAATTCCGGTTTCATACTGACTACCCAAATTCGATCAAAAAGACCGGTCAATCCTACTTCAAATAAAAGGGGGACCTCGACTACGAATATACCAACTCCGGTCGCGGCCGCGACTTGTTGCTGCGCTTCAATGGCCGCAATCACCCGGGGGTGAATAATCTGTTCCAAAGAGCGTCTCAACTCGGGATCACCAAAAACAATCTCACCCAAGACTTTCCGGTCAATGGCGCCGGCGGGGTTCAAAATCCTCGCGCCAAATTGGGATACCACTTGATGAAAACCGTCGCTGCCCGGCGCGATTGCCTGATGCGCCAATTCGTCGGCGCTGAGCACCGGTATTCCTTGTTCACTCAAGATTTTACTGACGGTTGATTTTCCGGTGGCGATTCCTCCGGTCAAGCCGATGGTGATCATGAGTAACTCCCCTATTTTTAACTTTGACACAACGGACAAAAGTGGGTCCCCCGCCCCGCGAAGGTCATTTTAGAAACCGGGGCGCCACACTTCGGACAGGGCAGTCCTTTCCGGCCGTAGACGCGCAGTTGATTCTGATACTCCCCCGTCGCGCCGTCACCGGTCCGGTAATCCCGTTTCGTCGTGCCGCGATATTCGATTCCTTCGCATAATACTTGTTGAATGGCATTAAACAACACGGCAATCTCCAACTCAGTGAGCGAATCGACCATACGCGCCGGGTGAATTCCGGAAACGAATAAAGCTTCATCGGCATAAATATTGCCAATGCCCGCAATCACGGTCTGGTCGAGCAAGGCTTTCTTGATCGCCAATTTACGACCGGATAATTGCTTGGTCAACAGGGCGATTGTAAATTCCGGTTCCAACGGCTCGGGACCTAAACTTTCAATCCCCGACGAAAGCTTCCCTTGGGGGAACAACGCCACCCGGCCAAATTTCCGTTGGTCCCGAAAGCGAAGCTCGGTTTGATTGTCAAAGCTCAATCGGAAATAAGTGGCATCGGCAATCGGGTCTCCGACCGGGACTACAATCAATTGACCGGTCATCCGGAGATGGATCGTCAAGGTCCAGTCATCAGTGAATTTGATTAATAAATATTTCCCGCGTCGTTCGAGGTCGGCAATTTCCTTGCCGCGAAGCTCCGTCAAGAATTGCGCTTCCGGCATATTTTGAACCAGTTTGGCATGACTGACGATTCCGGTTTGAATTGTCCGGCCAATCAGTTTTGGAGCCAATGTCAATCGGATCGTTTCTACTTCTGGTAATTCCGGCATGGTTTAGTCCTCCATCTGCACCGGAACCATCTCACCCCAGTTGGAACCGGTCTTCACATCGACGATTAACGGTACGGTTAGCTCAACCACCTGCTCCATCTCTTCCTTAACCAATCGGGCCAGTTCCCGCCATTGCTGTTCCGGAACTTCAAAAACCAATTCGTCGTGGACTTGCAGCAACATCTTGCCTAGTTCCGGTCGGCCCTGAAGCCGCTTTTCAATACGGACCATGGCCAACTTGATGATATCGGCCGCCGTTCCTTGAATAGGCGTGTTTCTGGCCATCCGCTCGGCAAACGAACGCAGCGTAAAATTGCGTGATTTCAGATCCGGGAGTTTGCGCACCCGGCCGAGCAAGGTTTTGGCTTCCCCAACCTGATGAGCGGTTTCGATCAGCTGTTCCACGTATTTTTTCACACCCGGGTATTGTTGAAAATAGGAAGCGATAAAAGCATCCGCCTCTTTACGGCTCACACCGATATTTTTGGCCAAACCGAAACCGCTGATTCCATAAATAATCCCAAAGTTGACGGCTTTGGCTTGATCCCGCATGATTTTCGTGACTTCCGCCAACGGGACATTGTGGACCGCCGCTGCGGTAAATTTATGAATATCCTCCCCTTTCAAAAACGCTTCCATAAACGCCTCGTCTTGGGAGAAATGGGCCATCACCCGCAATTCAATCTGCGAATAATCGGCGGCCAACAAGATTGACCCGGGTTGCGGCATAAAAGCCCGGCGGATCATCCGGCCGTCCTCGGAACGGATCGGAATATTTTGAAGATTGGGATCGGTACTACTCAACCGGCCGGTAGTGGTTACGGCTTGATTGAAGGTCGTATGCACCCGTCCGGTTTTGTGATTGATCAACGCAATCAGGGAGTCGATATAGGTTGACTGCAATTTAATGTTTTGCCGGTACTCCAGGATTAATGGAATCACCGGATGCGCTTCGGCCAAGTTTTCCAAAGCTTCCGCGTCGGTTGAGTATCCGGTCTTGGTCTTTTTAGGCGGTTTCAAACCAAGTTTCTCATAAAGGATGATCCCTAATTGCTTCGGCGAACCGATATTAAACTCTTCGCCGACCAGTTGAAATATTTCTCGCTCCATCTGGTGTTGTCTGGTTCGTAACGCATCACCGAACGTCCGCAGCGGTTGGGGATCGATCCCAATTCCCGTCCGCTCCATTGCAAACAAGGTGCGGATCAAGGGTTGCTCCACCTCACGGTAGAGCGATTCCAACCCCATCTCCCGCAAGAGAGCGGGCAGCTTCAACTGTAACTGCCGAATCGCCTCAAGCCGCGGCCCAACTACCTTCCCCAATACATCTTCGGGAAGCAGCTCCGGTAAATTTTGGACTAAAAATTTGGTGCCCCGTTCGTTTTGCCAACCGGTAAACGTATACTGGAGATAGGTTTCGGAGAGGTTCTCCAGTTCGATACTGCCGATCCCGGCGTTCACCAGATAGCCTTGGATCAATATATCATCAAGCGCTCCAGCCAATTCGATCTGATGGAATCCGGCGATCAGCAGTTGCTTTTTCAGGTCGTAGCCCACTTTGGCGACTTCCGGATCGGCGAGCACCTTTTCCAATGGCTCCGGCAACGGCTGGCCCGGGGTCAAAGGATAAAAATAGTTGCGTTCGCCAACTCCGATGCCAATTCCGAGCCAACGGGTATCGGTCCAGTTGGCTATGGCGGTTAAAAATTGAATTATCATCGCTTTATTCTGAGTAATCTCGGCCACGACCGCGTCTAATTGTTCGGGACCAAGGGTCTCAATGACGAAAGACAACTGCTTTTTTGCATCCGGAATCGCTTCAGCCTCTGCTTCACCGGCCAGTTTCTTCACCAGGCTCCGGAATTCAAAGGTTTGGCAAAAATCGATCAAATCTTGCTTCGGATAGCCCGTGAAACGGCACTCGTTCAGCGAAAGGTCCAAGTCCATATCGGTAACGATCGTCGCCAGCTTCCGGCTTAAACGGGCTTGGTCTTGGTGGGTCAGCAGCAATTGACGGTCGCGCTCCCGGGCGATCTGCTCCAAATTCTCATAAATTTGTTCAATTGAATGAAACTCATGGATATATTTTAGAGCGGTCTTTTCGCCAAACCCCGGAATACCGGGGATATTGTCGGAAGAGTCTCCCATTAAACCTTTCAAATCAATCAATTGCCCGGGGCGCAGGCCGTATCGGTGTTGCAAATACGCCTCGTCAACCCGTTCCACATCGGTAATCCCGCGTTTGGTATAACAGACCGTGACATTGGGCTCAACTAACTGAAACGCATCCCGGTCTCCAGTAATAATTTCTACTTTCAACCCGGCGGCCGCAGCGTGTTTGGCAAATGTTCCGATAATATCATCGGCCTCAAACCCGGGTTTTTCATAAACCGGAATCCGCAGCCGGCTAAACAGTTCCTTGATCAACGGGATCTGCGTCCGCAACGAATCTTCCATTTTCAAGCGTTGCCCTTTGTAAGCATCATATTCCTGATGGCGAAAGGTCGGCGCCCCGGCGTCGGAAGCTGCTAAGAAATAGTCCGGCTTGGCCTCTTCCAACAACCGCAGCAACATCATGATCATACCATATACCGCATTCGTCGGTTGCCCTTGACTCGTCGTCAGAGGCGGCAAGGCAAAAAACGCCCGATTCGCAAGACTATACGTATCAATAATTAAAAATTTGCCTTCCATTGTCGGTTCCTTTCGTTCACTTCGCTCCATGAAAATCATAACCTAGTAATCCAACTCCGACGGCATTGTCGCTGGAAAGCTGTCTGGCTCCGAAATGATAGTCAATTCCAGCCCGTGTTCCCGCAGCAGTCAGTTCATTACGAATCATTTGATTAGAAGCCACGCCGCCAACTAACAACACCCGGCTTAGCTTATAAGTTGCAACCGCCCGTTCCGTCACTTTGGCGATACTCTGCGCGATACAGTGAAACACACCGGAAGCCAAAGCGTCGCGACGATATTGACCAGAGTTCAATAAACGCGCCGCGGCGCTCTCCGGTCCAGAAAAACTGATATTCAAATCGTGCGTCACGACGGGGAGCGGTTCCGGGGTTAACGCCTCGGCAGCCATCCGCTCCAGCGCCATACCAGCGGGAAAACCGGCTCCCAAGGCAACTCCAACCCGATCGACAAACTGTCCCACCTGTAAGTCGGATGATCCCCCGATCTTTTCAATAGTATACCTGGCTCCAGTTGGGGTGACCGTTAAGAGTTCGGTAGTGCCGCCGGAGATATGCCAGGCCAAAAACGGTTCATCCCATCCGGTGACTCCGTACAATCCGGCGCGGATATGGCCTTCTTGATGAGATACCTCGTAAATAGGAATTCCCGCCAGTTTGGCAAAAGTTTCGCCATACGAAGCGCCGACCCGGAACACCGGTAAATAAGCCCCGGCAACCGGCCGGGGACGGGTCGAGACCGCCACCGCCGCAAACTCCGCCGCCGGTAATGGTGCAGTCAACAATTGGGGCAGGTTCTGGATGTGTTGAAACACTGCGTCCGATTGGCGCAGACCACGTTCCCCTTCTTTCACCCGTAAAACGATCCGTTGATCCGCCACAATCTGGCCCGAACTATCGATTAACGAAAGCGATGTCGTGTAACAGCTGGTATCCAATGCCAAAATCAGTTTCTTTTGCATAAAAAAAGAGGGGAAGCCCTCAATGATCACTCTCTTCGTTTGTTAATATAGAGGCCGGCATCGGCTCGGCCACCGGTTCTTCCGCAGCTTCTTTGGATAAAGCCTGCGGTTTTTCAATTCCGGTCAGGTTTCGGGCGACATTGCCCAACAGCCCGTTGACAAATTTGCCGGACTCCGGATCACCGTATCGTTTAGCCAGTTCAACCGCTTCATTCACCGTTACGCTGACCGGTATATCGGTGGTAAACTTCAATTCGTAGATTGCAATCCGTAAAATATTCCGGTCGGTATTGGCCATCCGGTCCAATTTCCAATCCTGGGCGTATTTTACAATCTCAGCGTCGATCGCTGCTAAATGATTGACCGTCCCTTTAACCAATGATTCAAAGAAATTTCGGGAGGCCTCCGGTAGCGGGTTTTCCTCAAGAGTTCGCGGCAGCGCTTCCTGCCAACGGTTTTTCCCCACATCTACCTGAAATAAAACTGAAAACGCTAATTCTCTGGCAACACGCCGACTCATTCAATCACCTTTCAATCGTTGGGTGGAATTACTCTACTTAAAATCTCCCGTAAGGAACCCCGCTGGTCAATCCGCTTGCCCAAAAAGTATCCTAAAAAGAGACAAAACACAAAAGCCAAAGCCCTCTTAAAGCCTAGAAAAGCCCAAAGCAGCCCGGCAATCAGTCCAATGGAACTTCCAAAGATCCGTCCTTTAAATTCAACGAGTTTGGAAAAGTTCTCCCTTAGAAATTCATTCACCCGACTGACTCCTTTCTACTCAACCCGAGTCCGGGTCTCCGCTGCTATTTTTGTGATCAATACTTTGACAGAATTGACACGCATCCCGACCGTTTCATAGATATAATCGCTTACTTTGGTCTCGATTTCCGCTTTCACTTGCGGAATCGCCATATCCGGGCTGACGGTGACTTCGATATAAACATCCAACCCGGTCAACTTGTCGGCGCGGACTCCCACATGGGCGTCACGGACGCCTTTCACCTTTTTACAAGCCCGTAAGGCTAAGTTTTCAATCGCCGATACGGTAATCCGGATCTCGCCAAATTGTGTCTGATAAATCACGGTTTTTTCTTCGCGACGCATCCGCAAAGCCATTCCAAATTGGAGAATCCCTAAAACTAAGGCGATAATCGAAACCTCCAACGCCCAGAGATTCATCGGATTCGCATTTAGTCGGCTAAGCGTTTCCAGCAAGGCGTTTGCTTGTCCGAAGCCGAGCATGCAAAGGAAAACTGCCACAACGATTAGAATAATTCCCGCCAACAGACTGATTAAACGTTCCCAAACTTTCATCCGATCGATAACACCTTCCTTTTACAGAACCTTGGTTTCACTTACATCTTCTTGTTTAAACTCCACTCCTTGGATATGAACATTCACTTCAATCACTTCCAAGCCAGTCATACTCTCAATGGCCCGTTTTACATTTTCCTGTACCAATGTGGCTGTCTCGGGAACGTTGGCGCCAAACTCGATGATCATAAACAGATCGACCGCCGCTTGTTTTTCGCCCACTTCAACTTTGACGCCTTTGGCAAGGTTCTTTTTCTTTAAGAGTTCAGCAAACCCGTCAACCACACCGCCGCTCATTCCGGCGACCCCTTTGACTTCAGTCGCGGCTAAGCCGGCAATTATCTTTACGACTTCATTCGCAATCCGAATACTACCACCCTCATACCGTCCAACCTGTTCCATTAGGCCACCCCCCGTATAATCGCGAAAATCCTCTTTCTCTTTTTTGACTGCGACTTTGTTTTTTGATTTCGCTTGCCGACGAATGCTGGTCTTGGCAAAATGGAAAGTGATTTCCATTCATCCGCTCGCTATCTCATCTTAATCAGAGTTCGTGCCAGATATGTCTGTTCATTCGCCAAAAATTTTGGTTTGAATGAAATTAGTATAAAATTCCCCCCGTTGAAAATCAGGGTGATTCAAAACGATGGTATGAAAAGGAATGGTAGTTTTCACCCCTTGGATCTCAAACTCTTCCAATGCGCGCAACATTCGGGTGATCGCCGCTTCCCGGTTTTCTTCCCAGACAATTAATTTCGCAATCATCGAGTCATAAAAGGGCGGGATGGCATAACCTTGGTAAGCGGCGCTATCAACGCGCACACCGGGCCCACCGGGAATAAGATACAGCGTAATCCGCCCCGGAGACGGCATAAAGTTCTTCTCGGGATCTTCGGCATTGATCCGGCATTCGATGGAATGCCCCTTAATCTTAATATCATCCTGGGTCAATTGCAGTTTTTCCCCGGCAGCCACTAAGATCTGCTGTTTCACCAGGTCCACTCCGGTGACATACTCCGTAACCGGGTGTTCGACTTGGATCCGGGTATTCATCTCCATAAAATAGAATTGCCCGTTTTTATCCAGTAAGAATTCCACGGTCCCCGCATTGGTGTATCCAACGGCAAAAGCTCCTTTTAAAGCGGCTTCGCCAATTTTCCGGCGCGTTTCCGCATTCACCGCCGGCGACGGCGACTCTTCGATCACCTTTTGATGACGGCGTTGAACGGAGCAGTCACGCTCTCCTAAATAGATCCCGTTGCCATGTTCGTCCAATAACAATTGGACCTCGATATGACGGGGTTCCAAAATCAACTTTTCCATATAAACTTCGGCGTTGCCGAAATTGGCGTCGGCTTCGGATTGCGCAGTTCGAAAAGCGTTTAATAACTCCGCTTCATCCCAGACTTCACGCATACCGCGACCACCGCCACCGGCGGAAGCTTTGATAATGATTGGATAACCAATCTCTGCCGCCATCTCCAACGCCAGCTCTTCCGATTCGATCACGCCGTCGGAACCGGGAATGACCGGAACTCCGGCGTCTTTCATCGTTTGTTTGGCAACGGCTTTATCACCCATCTTTTCAATGGCCGAAGCCGGGGGGCCAATGAACTTAATGTGATGGGTTTCGCAAATCTCCGCAAAGCGAGCGTTTTCCGCCAAAAAGCCGTATCCCGGATGAATGGCGTCAACGCCGGCGATCGTCGCGGTGCTGATAATATTGGGAATATTGAGATAACTGCGATTTCCGGGAGCCGGTCCGACACAAAAAGCCTCATCGGCACAGTGAACATGCAAGGATTCACGATCCGCTTCGGAATAAATCGCGACCGTTCCGATCCCCAGCTCTTTGCAAGCACGAATAATTCGGAGCGCAATCTCGCCCCGATTCGCTATCAATATTTTCTTAAACATCAGTCCGTAAACACCTCCGGTTTATTTGAGTTCGGTCAGATCTTCTCCAGCACCATCAGGGGCTGTCCGTACTCAACCGGTTGGGCGTTTTCGACTAAAATCTCGACAATCTTGCCGCGCCATTCACTTTCAATCTCATTCATCAGTTTCATCGCTTCAATGATGCATACGACTTGACCGACATTAATCACTTGGCCGGCTTGAACATAGGGGTCGACATCGGGGCCGGAAGCCCGATAAAAAGTCCCGACCATCGGCGCCACAATTAAGACCTGATTTGGCCCTAATCCTTCGCTTTTCTCTTCGCTTGCGGTGGCAACCGAACCCGTTTGGACTACTTCGGCTTGGGGAATCGGAACGTTAATCGCGCTAAGCATCGGGTTATGTAACATCGGAATCTGCGCCGGGATTACTTGCGGAGCAATTGAGGTACCTTTTTTTATGCTAATTTTAATTCCTTCATTTTCAAAACAAAATTCGCTGATGTCGGTCCCATCCAACATCTTCACCAGTTCCTTAATCTCTTTGATATTCATTAGTTTCCTCCTTATCGGGCATGGGAAAAGATGATAAGGTATTTATTCACCAGTCAGGTAATTATTCCTTCTTTTAATTACTTTTATCTTTTAATGGCCCATGTATACAGCTTTTTTGAAATTGGCTGTCCTTCGTTACCAAAGGCTTCGTTTATCTACTTCTCACGACTTGCTATATTTTCTTCTTTTCCATATTTTTCTAAATTTTGATAAGTGACTCCCTCACAAACCAATTTGCCAAGATCATTCCCTTGATTGGGTAGTTCAATCAACCGGCGGTACTTTCGTCCATAGGCTCCGTTGATCTTATGCAACGATTTCGTTTATCCACGGAAATTGAATAGTTATTCACAAAAAGATCTCATTTATTAACAAAATGAGATTAGTTATCCACAAAATGTTCTCTTTGGGTGACTGACAATGATCACTTATTAACAAAATGATCTGTTTTATTCACAAAACGAGCTCACTTATCCACAAAATGAGCTCATTGAGTCACAGAATAATTTATTTTATTCACAAAATAGTTCTTTGAGCGACTCAAAGAACTTCGTTAGCCACCGAACTACTTTTCAACCACCTGAATCTGGTCGAGGTTTAGGTTACTGACTTCGGCGGCCATTTGCCCAATAGCGCTTGCCTGTTCCGGTCGGAGTTGCTGCTCCACGACCACCGTGACCAGCTTCTTGCCGATTGTAACCAAACTATGTTCAAACCCTCTTGCTTGCAAAAGATTCTCTAATTCATGCTCCTTGGCCGAGGCTTGGGTCAAACGCCACAATTCTTGTTCAGCCTGTTTGCGAACGTCGTCGGAAAGTCCGATTTGATCCAAGAGTTGTTGCACTTGTTCCAATTCCTGACTTCGTTCCCGGTCTCGCTCCATTTTGAGATCCAACAAAGAATCATTGGGATTGTTCCGGGGTTGCTCCGGCACCGGCGCCACGACTTTAACCGGTGGCGTTTTGATCGTATTCAACTGGACAATATAACGATAGCCCACCCAAAACAGCATGGCGAATATCCCGATAAATAATCCAAGCCACCAGCGTTGTTCCCGGATCCGGCATACGAAAAAACTCATGATCGCTCCTCCTTTGTTTCTGCGTTCGTTTTTAGTTTTCCGCCCAATATCACGATTTATTGACCGGAACGACCGGCGATCACCAATACCCGGTGCGCCGGAAGGTTCAGAATCGTTGTCAAGGTATCGGTGAGGATTTGTCGTACCCGCGGATCCGCCGCTCCGCTCGCTACCACAATGACTCCTTGGATCTCCGGGCCCAATTTTTCTTTTAAAACCGGCGCATCCCGGCCGTCATTGCCTTTGGCTAATACTAACTCATCGTTGGTATCTTCTTCGGTTTGAACTGATCCTTTGTCCTGAGAAACCCGTTTGGTGCTCCGGATTTGCCGCTCCCATACCGACCGGTTCTCGGATTTTAAGTTAAGATCAACCCGAATCTTGCCGGCTCCCGCAATCTGCTCCAAAGTCCGGGTGAGTTCGCTCTCCAACCGTTCCTCGTCACTTAAAGCGACGCCGGACTGAACCTGGAGTTGCGGTTGCAGCTCGGCCTTACGAGGGGCGTCGTTTCCGGTCATCAATAAAACCACCCCAAACGCCAGCGCTCCCAAAAGCAGCCAAAGCGTTGTTGGTTTCTCTTTTAACTCATTGAACCATTGAGCCATATTCATCGCTCTTGCCTCCCTCAATCGCTCCAAACCACCTTAACTTGTTCCTTGGGAATCGCGCAGACCAGCTGGACCGCAGCGGATATCTTCTCCGTGACGATGGCTTGTTCCGTTTTCCTCCCACCAAGCGGCGGCCGGTGCGCAACGGTTACGATGACAGCTTTGCGCTCACCCTGATCCATTTCGACGTTAACCGCTCGCACCGTGATCCCCTCAACCAACTGCAGGACAGCGGTGATCCGTTTCGTCTCATCCTGCTGTTGCTGGGCGGCGAATTGGGCCGCCCATTGTTTTTTCAGCCGTAAGCCATTGGCGATCACTTGATCGGTCTGCCCGGCACTTTGACTGTTTTCCGCCGCAAAGCTCGGCAAGGACCAAATCAGTTCGCGCGGCAACTGATAGATTGAGAGTAACGGTTGGGCTAGCACCAACAAAATAAATAATCCCATGACCAGCCGGGTAACTCCCTTTAACTCGTTATTGGGTAATAACATATCTAAAAAGCCTGCAAACAACAGGATGGCAATAATATTTTTCAACCAACCGGCCAAAAGCTCCAATGTTTCTCACCCCACTCGCATTCCAGCCATTCCGATCAAAATTGCGATGGCGATATAAAACATCAATCCCACCACGGCGACCGCGCCGAAGATATTCATAAAGATTCCTCCGACATTTCCCAAGGCATCGGCCAATTTGTTATTGCCTAAGGGTTGCATCACCGCTCCGGTGACTTGATAGATCATCGCGACCGCTAAGATCTTGACCAACGGAAATACGGTGATTAATACCAACAAGCCGAGCCCAAAGATGCCTAACCCACCTTTGACCACCGCCGAACAACCCGCAGCCATCTCCATCGTATCGGCAATCTCGCCTCCCACCACCGGCAGAAACGTACTGGATAAGTATTTAGCGCTGCGCATCGCGGTCGTATCGGCGATCGACCCCGCGAAACCGCGGATGGTCACCACGCCGATGAAAATGGTCATCGCCAAGCCCAATAAACCCAAGGCAACGTTACGAAACATCTCCGCCAGTTTCTTCACTTCAAACCCTTCAAAAAGATAATTGGTCAACCCCAGAATTCCGGCAAACAGAATCAAGGGGAAAACAATATTGCTGATCAGACCGCCCACCAACTCGACGCTACTGATCAGGACCGGGTGAACAATCGAGGCCGTCGTCACTCCACCACTGGCTACCATCAGGCTGCAGAGCAAAGGAATGATCGCCAGCATAAACCCGGACATTTCAGTCAAGGCTCCCCGGGCGATTCCAAAGATGACGCTAAAACTGGTCAAGACAATGCCCATTACCGCTAAATAACAAAACCCAAACGCCAGTTGATTGACGGTATCGCTTTCAAAGGCATGGCGCAGGTTCTGTAAAATCGCCAACACCATTGCCAACAACATCAATTCGGCGAACACGCGCAAACTGAAGACCAGCTCGCGCATAAAATAATTGGTAATGTCCTTGCCGGCCTTCTCCCAGTTCCAATTGGGGCCGGTCACCTGCCAGGATTTAAAGTCCAATCCCGGCAGCAACCGTTGAATATCCTGATCCAGACTGCTAATAAATTGATCCAACTCCTGAAAATCAATGCTTCCTTCCGGCGGCTCCACCGGAAGCACCTGTGCGCAAACTACCGTTGTCCCTAAGGTAAAGATGAAAAACAGCGTCAACAAGACGCGAGTTTGCCGCTTCAGACGACTTCTCATCCGGATAACCACCTCCCCGCTCTTTCCGGAATGCAATGCGTTTGATTGGTTGCGGTGATCCGTCCTTTAAAAAAATTGAAACATCAAGTCTAATAGCCGCAACATAATGGGAATCCCCAGCGCTAAGATAAAAACCTTTCCGGCCAACTCGATTTTTACGGCCATACCGCCTTCGCCGGTATCCCGGCAAATCTGCGCGCCGAAGCCTGCCAAATACGCCAACCCGATGATTTTGACGATCAGTTTCAAATGCCCGGTTTCCAGCTTCGCTTTACGGGCCATCCCCTCAAAAACCACCATAATCTCTTGAATATTCTTGAGCAGTGCGACCATAATCATAGCGCTGGCGGCGATCGCAAGCACCGTGGCGAACTCCGGCCGCTCTTTGCGTAAGAGCATCAACAGAACGGTCACAATCAACGCGAACCCCAAGATTGAATAAAAGTTCATGGAAAATACCTGCCTACTTGAAATGGCTTCGAAGTCCCCACCCGCATGGCTGGCTTTCTTCCGTCCTCGGGAGAACTATGCGTTTCACCGCTCACAGCCCAAAAACCGCCCGGACATCACTGAACAGCCGCTGCAATAACTGAACCACCATCACAAAAACAATAGCGACCCCGGCCAAAGTCAGCAATTGGGCTTGCTCGGCCCGGTCCGTCTGTTTAAGCATGATACTGAGGATGGATATGAGTATCCCGATTCCGGCGATGCGCAAGATCACATAAATATCCATGACATCTTCTCCTCAAGGCAATTAAAATGGATTGCATTGACGTACCCAGAAAATAGCTTCGACCTCTATGTCGGCCACCTAGCCTCATTTTCTTAATCGCTTGCGCGAGCGGCGACGGGTAGCTAGCGTGGACGACACTTTAGATCAGCCATAAAACGATAATGGCGCCTGCGGCAAACCCCAGGTAGCGATAGATCCGGGTTCGCCGTTCCATCTCTTGTTCGGCGCGGGCTAAGTTCCCCTCCAGCCGGTTTTGGCACGCTTTGATTTTTTGCATTTGATCGGTCCGTTCGGTACTCCCTAGATATTGCCCGAGCTCTTGCAAAATCCGGCAATCGGCCGGATGCATTCCGGCTGCGGTCAATTGTTCGGTTAAAATTGTCCACGCTTCAGCCACACTATATTCCGACCCAAAACTGAGCTGTTGAGCCAGTTGGGTCAGGCGGTCTGCCAAGAAACGATCCGGAACAGTTGCGGCAATCCGCGCCAAAACTTCCGGAAGCAGGTCATTGTGATAATAGATTTCGGTCTGCAATAACTCCAAGATCTGCAACCATTGGCGCAATTTCCGGCAGCGTTCGGCCAGACGTTCCGCCATCAGCAGCCCGGTCAGGGAACTGGCGGCAATCACCATCAGCATTCCGAAGATCTTAATCAATGTTTCCTCCCACTTTAAACAATTCCGGTCCGGCGGCTCCCGCTTTAACACTTTCGATCGTGCCCGGCCCCAAGCGATTACTGAGAATGATCAACCGGTCAATCGAACCATTCTCTAAGATCCGTCGCAACCCCGGCCGCAACATCGCTTCGGTTAAATTCCGGGCGTGGGCCGTGGTGATCAGACTCACCCCGGCATTGATGATATCGGCGATGATCTGTTGGTCTTTTTCCCGGCCAATCTCGTCAGTGGCAATAATCTGCGGATTCATTGAACGCAGTAATAAGTAAACTCCCTCATCTTTGGGACAGGCGTCAAGGATATCCGTGCGCGGACCAAGGTCCAACTGGGGAATGCCCAAATAACTACCGGCAAGCTCCGACCGTTCATCCACCACCCCAAGGTGTTGCCCGGGAATCGGGATTGCCGGTACGCCGTAACTGAGCTCGCGGATCAGATCCCGCAACAACGTGGTTTTGCCTGCTGCCGGCGGTGAGATGATCATCGTCTTCAAAAACCGCCCGTCCCGCCATAATAACGGTAGGATCGGCCGGGCGATGCTTTGGACATTATGGGCAACCCGAAAATTGATACTCGAGATATGTTGGAGTGTTTTTACTTTGCCGCCATGACAGACTGCCCGTCCCGTAAATCCCACCCGGTGTCCGCCCGGCAACCCCAAATACCCTTGGGCGATTTCATCCTCCAAGGCGTAGAATGAACCGGTGGTTAAAGCGTTTAATGTCTTCCGCATTTCGTCCGGACCTGGTATCCAAGCTCTGGCGGGATCGTCAGTCAACCCGCCGGTTCCCGCCAGAAAAAACTGTTGTTTGCCGCAGTTCAACTCCAGCGGCCGGTTGACCCGTAGCCTGATCTCGATCAGTTCGTGTTGAACTCCAGCCGGAATCTTCCCCAATAAATGACGGAGATCCGAATGGAAAAAGCGCAATACTTCCTGCCAATCTCCGGCCGATTGTTCCCGTTTCGGTTGCTCAACCATTCGTTTTCCTCGCTAGGCTTAATTGTGACGGGCAATAAAATAGCCCGTCTCATATATCTATTCATATTGAGACGAGCTCCATTTTATGACAAGCTATATATGTCGCACCAAACGTTGGAAACTGTTACAACTGTGATGTATTTGGTACGCGGCACCACCAAATTCACGTGGTTAACTGGGACTGGTGTGAATATCCGGGCTGTGCTCCGCCGTAAAATGCTGCCAGACGACATCACCGCAATCCGGGCAGACCACTTCGTAATCACCCGGTTCATCTTCGAAATAAAGATCTTGCTTACAATTGGGGCAGGTTAACTCCATGACAGTTTCATCATCATCGTCTTCATAAGCACTATGCGCCGAATTCAATCCTAATTCTTCACTTTCGTCCTCTCCTTCGGAGTTGTAGAAATATTTCTCCAAGGTTCCCAAATCTTCATCAATCGCCTCAATGTACTCGGCAAATTCCTCCTGAGAGTCCTCCATCTCATTAAGATCTTCAGCGACTCCGTCACAGAAGTCCATCAGGCCTTCCCAGACAAGTCGGGTTTTGTCGTCCCGCGGTAGATCGGAACCTTCAATCAAGCCTCGCAAATAAGCGGCTCTTTCTTTCAAATCTCGCATTGTGCCACTCTCCCTTCAGCCATAGTATTGCTAGAATATCACCGGTTAATTCGGAAGAATGAAAATCGCATTTTCCTGGGCTTGACGGAGTTTTTCCATGCCAATCGAAATACGCCGCAACGTCTCCGGCTTACCCAATACGTCAATGAGTTCAATAGCGCCGCCGGGAGTGACTTCCTGCCCGGAAACGGCGATGCGTAGCGGCCATAACAACTGACCGTTTCTGATGCCGAGTTGCCCCGCCAAATTGAGCAGTGCGTCGTGGAGGGGCTGAAATTCCCAAGGTTCAAAAGTAACGAAGAGATCCAGCGCTGCTTGAAGATACGCAAGAGCGTTGCCCCAATTAGTTTTCATCTTTTGGTTGCAGTATAAATCAACTCGATATTCGGGTAGCTGCGCCAGAAAAGCGATCTGCTGGGGAATTTCTCCCAACACCTCGGTTCGCTGGTGCAATAGCCGACTTACCTTGACCGGATCTATCTTTTGATGGTGAATGTTTTCATAGTACGGCAAAGCATAATGATGAAAATCCGCCAAACTGATCCGACGTAAATATTCGCCATTCATCCAGCGGAGTTTCTTGATATCGAAAACCGCCGGCGCCTTACTCAAACCTCCGATAGTGAAACGCCGCTTTAAATCGTCCAAAGTGAAAAATTCTTCGGTAGTGCCCGGATTCCAGCCTAACAGAACGATGTAATTGACGATCGCCTCGGTTAGATACCCTTGCCGCAGGAAATCCTCAAACGAAGCGTCTCCCTCACGTTTACTCAATTTCTTGGTGGCCGATTTCATAATCGACGGCAGGTGGATATAGGAGGGAATATCCCAGCCAAACGCTTGATAAACCAGGTTATACTTCGGCGTCGAGGATAAATACTCCGCACCGCGCACCACGTGGGTAATCTCCATCAAATGGTCATCGATCACATTGGCGAAATTATAAGTCGGCATTCCGTCGGATTTCAGCAACACCCCTTCATCCAGTCGGGCGTTATCAACGGTAATCTCGCCGTAAACCAAGTCATCAAAGCTCGTTTGACCGGTTTGCGGAATGCGCTGACGGATGACGTAGGAATCGCCTTTGGCCAATCGCTGCTTGATCTCCGTTGCGGTCAGTCGTTTACAGCATCCATCGTATTGAAAGACTTGGCCGTTCGCTTCCGCCTCCTGCCGCAACGCTTCCAACCGCGACTTCAAACAGAAACAATAAAAGGCACCGCCTTGTTCAACCAGTTTTTCAGCGTACTTTTTGTAAAACGGTTTTCGTTCACTTTGTAAATAAGGACCATAAGGGCCGCCGCAATCCGGCCCTTCATCATAGTCCAAGCCAACCAGCGCCAGAGTTTTATAGATCGTCGCAATCGCGCCTGCCACCAACCGCGCCTGGTCGGTGTCTTCGATCCGCAAGATAAATTTGCCCTGTTGGGTCCGGGCCACCAGATACTCATAAATCGCCGTGCGCAAATTACCAATATGCATATAGCCGGTGGGACTCGGGGCAAAACGGGTTCGAACCGTACTCATCGACAACACCTCTCGCTTTCTGTGTTTTTCTCACTGCATCCGTAATTAACCCTTTTCAGCTAAAAACAAAAAATCCGCTCTCCACCCCACAGGATGAAAACCGGATTTTGCTGACTTGATATGTAAGTAAATTCTTATTTGTTGGCCCGTTTCAAGTACTGGTTGGTCCGGGTGTCGATCTGCAGGATATCCCCGATGGTCACAAAGAAGGGTACGTTGACAACAGCGCCGGTCTCCAAGGTTGCCGGTTTGGTTCCGCCGGTAGCGGTGTCACCTTTGAAGTTGGGATCGGTCTCAACCACTTTAAGCTCGACCGTGTTTGGCAATTGCACGCCCAAAATCTCGTTGCCATACATTTGGATCTCGACGATCATATTTTCTTTTAAGTATTTCGGAGCGTCAAACATCTTGGAACTGTTGATGGTCAATTGATCATAGGTTTCCATGTCCATAAAGGTGTAATCGTCTTCACTTTTATATAAGAACTGCATCTCTTTGAAGTCGATCCGGGCTTGCTCCACTTTTTCATTGGAGTTGAAGGTCCGCTCAACCGAATAGCCGGTACGGATATTTTTGAGCTTTGAACGAACGAATGCTGCGCCTTTACCCGGTTTAACATGCATGAAATCTACGACAGTATATAAATCACCATCAATCTCAACGGTCAAGCCGGTTTTAAAATCTGTTACCGAAATCATTCCTATGTATCCTCCTTAAGCCTATGTTTGAACGGCAATTGTTCGAATAAAACAGTCCGCCAATATTCTACCATAAATCCGCAGAATTTGTCGAGAAATTTCTCCACGCCCCGGATCCCACCAATTGTCTGTTTACAGTTCCAACAATTCCTGTTTGGGTGATTGAGTCAGATTGCGAATTCCGGTCTCCGTGACAATCACCAAGTCTTCAATCCGGATCCCGCCCCAATTGGGAAGATAAATTCCCGGTTCCACCGTAACCGCCGCCCCAACCGGAATATTCTGCTGTTCGGTCATGGACAGGCGGGGATTTTCATGAATATTCAAACCGACGCTATGGCCCAAGCCGTGGCCGAAATTGTCGCCATAGCCATGATCGCGGATGATGTCGCGGGCCACTTTATCAACGGCTTGACCGGGCAACCCCGCCTTCAGATAATTCAAGGCGGCTTCCTGGGCTTGAAGAACAATCTGATAGACCCGCTTCTGTTCCTCGCTGGCTTTCCCCACCACTACGGTCCGGGTCATATCGGCGCAATAGCCCTGATACAACGCGCCGCAATCGATGGTCAGGAGGTCTCCCGCTTCGAGTCGCTTTTCCGAAGGCGCACCATGAGGTAAAGCCGCCCGCTCGCCGGAGACGATAATCGTAGCAAAGGAGGTGCTTTCGGCGCCTTCCAAACGGATCAAGTGATCCAGTTCCAGGGCAACCTCCCGTTCTTGCATTCCCGGTTTGATCCACTGCAGCAGTTTGGCTACCGCTTTACTGGTAATCGCTTCCGCTTGAGTCAGGATGGCAATCTCCGTTTCGTCTTTGGACTGCCGCAGCGACTCCACCACCCCGGCGAGCGGCACCAACTCGCAATCGGATAACCCTTCACTCAATGCTTGATAATCGACAAACGAGAGCGCCTGCGACTCAAAACCGAGCCGTTTGTAACCGGCCTCCCGGACCGCTTGGATAATACTGGCCCAAAGTCTGGGACCTTGTTTTACCAACTCAAACTCTTTTACTTCCAAAGCGACCTGTTCCCAATAACGGAAATCAGTGATTACCGCCGCAACATTTTTTCCCACCAACACCGCGCCTTCTCCCCCGGAAAACCCGGTTAAATAGCGCATATTCTGCGGGTTGACAACCAACAATCCGTCAACCGGCAACTCCGCGATAGCCAAACGAATTTTCGCTAACCGACTCATGAATCCTGAACCTCTTTTCTTTTGATACGTAGCAATAGCCAATTAAATCTCAACGACAAAAGATTATTCAATGATTTATTTTAGATTCCGAATTGCTTTTAATCCCAGCCGATAACTTTCAAAACCCAATCCGGCGATCTGACCACGGGCAATCGGGGCAATCACCGAATGATGCCGAAACTCTTCCCGAGCATAGATATTGCTTAAATGAACTTCAATCACAGGTAAGCCGACTCCGGCCAAAGCGTCGCGCAACGCGTAACTGTAATGGGTATAAGCGCCGGGATTGATTAAAATTGCTTCCGCCCAAGTGGCTTCGTTCTGGATGTAGTCAATGATTTGGCCTTCCGAATTGCTCTGATGGATCCGGAGTTCCATTTGGAGTTCCCGGGCATCGTCAAGCAAAATTTGATTGAGGTCGGCCAAAGTCTGCGAACCGTATACCGCCGGTTCCCGCTTACCCAGCCAATTGAGATTCGGGCCGTGCAAGACCAACACCTTTTGCATTTAACTTCCCCCCATGCGCTGTAAAATATCTACCACAACCGCTTTCGGCACTGCCGTGGTGATGGTTACTTTACCAATTGCTTCCGGCATCACCCAACGAATGGCGCCCAACTCGACCTTTTTATCAAGATAGATGGCGTCAAAAATCTCTGCCACACTCAACTGCGGGATAGTCGTTGGCAAATGCAATGCCGCGCCAAAACGCTCCAAATCCTCCACTAGTTTTTGAGCGTCAGGAAACAACCCGATCCGGCGCGCAATTCGCGTCGCGGCCAACATGCCCAAAGCGACCCCTTCACCGTGCTTATAATGGGTAAAGTGAGTCACGCTTTCCAAGGCGTGGCCGATGGTGTGGCCGAAGTTTAAGATCGCCCGGAGATTGGCTTCGGTTTCATCTGTCTTAACCACTGCCGCCTTGATCCGGCAGGAACCGACGACCACCTCAACCAAGCTTTGATGATCGCGGCGGCAAAGTGCCGGTAATTGTTCCATCACCAATCGATAGTAATCCGGATCAAGGATGATGCCGTGTTTGATTACTTCGGCCATCCCCGAACTGAATTCGGCATCCGGCAATGTATCCAGAGTTGCAACATCGGTAATAACCAGCTGCGGCTGGTAAAAAGCGCCGATCAGATTTTTCCCTTTCGGATGATTAACCGCGACTTTCCCGCCCACACTCGAATCAACCTGCGCCAACAACGTAGTCGGGATCTGGACAAAACGCACACCGCGCATATACGTGGCAGCGACAAACCCCGTCAAATCGCCGATGACGCCGCCGCCCAACGCGACCAAGACCGTTTTGCGGTCGTATTTTCCTTCCACCAAAAAGTCATAGACCCGTTCCGCTTCCCGAAGCGATTTATAGCTTTCACCATCAGGCAATTCCAAAACTTGCAGGTCATAGCCTGCTTCTCGCAACGCTTGCGCAACCGGTTTTGCATACCGTTGCGCAACCGTAGGGTTAGTAACCACCACCACCCTGCCGGTAAGACCCTGTTCTCGCAGGAAAGACCCGGCATCCGCCAATAATCCGGTTCCAATCCGAATCGGATAACTACGTGTACCCAAATCAACAATGACTTGATTCATTCAATGAAACCTCGCTGCTTTAATTCCCCAATCACCCGTTCAACCAATTGACCGGCATTTTCCACCGCGGTGTTAACGATCAAATCCGCTTGCCGGTAGAAAATAGCCCGTTCCCGAAGTAATTCCCTAATTTTGGCTAACGGATCGGCTACTTTCAACAACGGACGATGGGTATCCGATTTCACCCGCTCGAAGATAACCTCCGGCGGCGCAGTCAACGTAATCAAAAAACCGTTTTGTTTTAACAAGTCCAAATTTACCGGGTTGGTAACCAGGCCGCCGCCTGTGGCAATCACTTGACGATCCGCCCCCGTCAATTCACAGGTTAGCTCTTGCTCCAAACGCCGGAAATACGGCTCCCCTTCCGCGCCAAAAATCTCCGGAATGCTGCGTTGTTGGCGTTCCTCAATCACTTCGTCGGTATCAACAAACCGATAACCCAATCGCGCCGCCAATTGGTTGCCCAAGAAGGTTTTGCCGGTCCCCATCAATCCAAGCAGTACAATATTCAATTGCTTGCACCCAATTCCCGCAAATACTGTTGAAAATGACCATACATCGCTTGGAGGTGATCCCCGCCAAATTTCTCCACCAAGGCCTCGGCCAACACCCAACAGACCATCGCTTCAGCCACGACGGCCGCCGCCGGTACCGCGCAGGTATCGGACCGTTCCACACTCGCTTCAACCGGTTGTTTCGTATCAAGATCGACAGTTCGGAGCGGGCGGTAAAGGGTTGGAATCGGTTTCATTGCAATCCGTACCCGAATCAACTCGCCATTGCTGATTCCGCCTTCAATACCGCCGGCATTGTTGGTCTCACGGTAGTAACCGCGTTCCGCTTGATAAAATATCTCATCATGGACTTCAGAACCGCCCCGTTGCGCCGCTTCAAAACCCAATCCGATCCCAACGGCTTTCATTGCCGGAATACTCATCAGCGCCCCAGCTAACCGGGCATCCAAACGCCGGTCCCAATGAACATGACTACCTAAGCCAACTGGAACACCCTGGGCAATAATCTCAATTTCACCACCCAGCGAGTCGCCCGCTTGTTTCGCGGCGTCGATCGCCGCCATCATTTGTTGGGCGGCAACCGGGTCCGGCGCGGCAACCGGTGACTCTTTCACTTGGTGACGATAGCGCTCCAAATCGACCGGCAGGTCGGCAACTGACGCAGTTCCGATCCGCAATACTCCGCTAAAAACGGTTATCCCGAATTCCGCGAGCAGCAGTCGCGCTAACGCGCCCACCGCCACCCGGGCAGCAGTCTCCCGAGCGCTCGCCCGTTCCAAAATATTACGGATATCGGTTTGGCGATATTTTTGAACTCCAGCCAAATCCGCATGTCCCGGACGGGGTGCGGTTACGCGGGCTTTTAACGACGCGATCCGTTCATCAGCGGCAATCGTCACCATGCCTGTAGCCTCGCCAGCCGTTGCCGCCATCACTGCATGCCAGCGTTCCCAATCTTTATTTTCAATCTGAATCGTTATTGGCGAACCGAGGGTGACGCCATGACGAATCCCGGATAAAACCGCCACCCGGTCTCCTTCAATCTTCATCCGACCGCCGCGACCGTACCCTTGACGCCTCCGGTCCAAATCAATTTGTAAGTCAGCGGGCTCAACCCGCAAACCGGCGGGGAACCCTTCAACAATCGCCGTTAAGGCCGGTCCATGCGATTCACCGGCGGTTAGAAATCGAATCATCTTGGTTACCTCATCCATTTGTCTCACGATATTATTTATCAACGAAAAACTCGCTTCGAAGCCCAACTGCGTCTCCTGTTCGAAGCTTGTATTATGTCGGAGCAGCATCCAATTTGTTAAATTATAAATGAATTTGCAAGGAAAGGCAATGTCTTCAAGAGGTTTTCCGGCGAGAACCGTCGAATAGTTTTTTTATGTATTGGCTTTCGTTTGCACGCAATCTTTCAAGTGACTTTACACTTTAATATCATTGATATTCCTAAAAATTTACCGCAGGAGGAACTTATATGTCCCATGTCTTTCGACAATATGATATCCGGGGAGTGGCCGGCCGGGATCTGACCGAAGCGTTTGTGAGTGACCTTGGCAAAACCCTGGCAACCTTCTACCGCAACCATAACGTCGATACAATCAGCGTTGGTTATGACTGTCGCTTAAGTTCAATTCCTTTCAAGACGGTCTTTATTCAGAGCTTAGCCGAATCAGGAATTAACATCTATGATATCGGGCAATGCCCTACGCCCATGGTGTATTTCTCTTTGTACAACCTGCCGGTCGGCGGTGGAGTCATGATTACCGGAAGTCATAACCCGCCCAATGAGAATGGGTTTAAAATCTGTCTTGGCAAAACAACCATTTTCGGGGAAGACATTCAAGAATTAAAAGCGATTATGGAGCGAAAGGATTTTCAATCAGGACAAGGTTCCGTAGTTCAAAAACCATTACTCGAATCCTACCATGTCTATCTTCAATCGATCATTCATCCCGGTCCCCGTCCCGTTAAGGTCGTCATTGATGCCGGGAATGGCATGGGTAATATCACTGCGGCACCGCTCTATCGCAATCTTGGCTGGGAGGTTATCGAGCTATTTTCGGAACCCGATGGCAATTTCCCGAATCACCATCCTGATCCGACATTACCCGAGAACCTTGTCAGTTTGAAAGCAAAGGTCCTCGCGAACAACGCCGATTTAGGAATCTCGTTTGATGGTGACGCCGACCGGATTGGTGTCATTGACGGCCAAGGCAGAATTCTCTGGGGTGATCAATTAATGATCCTGTTTTCCCGTGAGATTACCAAATCCAACCCTGGGGCGAAAATCATCGGCGAAGTGAAATGTTCCCAAACCATGTTCGATCAGATCGAGGCTTGCAATGGCACGCCGATTATGTGGAAGGTCGGTCATTCGTTGATCAAAGCCAAAATGAAGGAGGAAGGGGCCTTATTAGCCGGGGAAATGAGCGGCCACCTTTTCTTCGCCGACCGTTACCATGGGTACGACGACGCTATTTATTCCGGGGCGAGATTATTGGAGATCCTCTCAAACAACGCTCAGAGTCTGACCGCAATTGTGGATACGCTGCCAAAGACCTGTTCCACTCCGGAGATTCGGGTCGATTGCCCGGATGATCGTAAATTTAATGTCGTTAATGACCTTGTAGCCTATTTTAAAGATCAATATCGCGTAATTGACATCGACGGCGCCCGGATCATCTTCAATGAAGGATGGGGACTGGTCAGAGCTTCAAATACCCAACCCGTCCTCGTTACTCGTTTTGAAGCGAACTCCGAAACCGCCTTAGCGAAAATTCGAACTGAAGTGCAAAATGCAATTGATAAACTATTATATATGTCGCACTAACTATATACTGAAAAGGGTGCCGTTGCGATACGGCACCCTTTCGTTTTATAGTAAATCTTCGCGTTTCGCATCACGTAAAGCGTTTAAGACTTTTTTTATCTCTTGCGCCTTATCTTTACTACAAACCATCAATACATCATCGGTTTCAACGATGACCAGTTCGGAGACTCCGAGCGTCACCACTGTTTTGTGTGGACTGTACACAATACAGTGTTCCGATTCAACCGCAATCAGATCGCCTTGAACAACATTGCCATCCGAATCGGCGGGCAGATACCGTTCCATTGAATTCCAGCTTCCCAAATCGTCCCATTCAAACGCTGCCGGAACAACCACGATCCCCTTGGTTTTCTCTAAGATGCCATAGTCGACCGAAGTGGCTGGCAAGGTGGGATAGATCTCTTTTAAGCGGGGCATTTCATTGGAAGTTCCGATATACGGTTTGAATCGGGCCAAACCGGCGGCGAGTTCAGGTAAGTTGGTAGTGATCTCTTGCAGTAATTTTTGGACCCGCCAGACAAAGATCCCGCCATTCCATAAATACTGATGACTCGCTAAATAAGCTTGAGCAGTCTGCAAGTCGGGTTTTTCTTTGAAAGCGGCTACTTCGTGAAAGGAAAATTGGTCAACAGTTGTCAATTCTTTTCCGAGCTGGATATATCCGTAGCCCGTCTCAGGGCGATTTGGCCATAATCCAAAAATTACCCCGGCATCATATTCCCAACTATAACGAATTCCATGAGCTAACGTTTGACGCATAACTTCCGGTTGGCGAACTAAAGTGTCACTAGGCAAAATGACCATGACCGGATTTTCATCCGGGAAATGACTGGCAACATAGGTAGCGGCCAACCCAACGCAGGGAGCAGTATTACGGCCTTCCGGCTCAATTAAAATATTGCATTCCGGTAACATTGGTAACTGTTGTCGAACTTCCACCACATAATCTTGGTTTGTGACAATGTATATCCGATTATCTTCAGTCAGTTCCCGAATCCGCGCCACCGAATCCTGTAAAAGTGAGCTTTCACTGACCAAAGCCAATAATTGTTTCGGATAGGTTCGCCGGCTCCGTGGCCAAAAGCGTTCGCCACGCCCCCCGGCCATAATTACAAAGACCGGTAAATTCATTAAAAAACCACCTTCCCATTCTGGACCATTACAAGTTTTCAGGCAAGATTTCCGCTAATCCAACGATCGTCCAAGCTAGTTCCCCGGTGTCCTGGCATCCAACTGAAAAACGCTTCAGTGAACGCATCGATTCGAGCTTTTTCCGCAAACGACTGCGCATCCTCGCTCAACGGCTGTGCATCCTCGTTCAACGGCTGTGCATCCTTACAAAAACCGGTCTCACCTCAGCGAGCACAGTGGTAGCTGCCTACTAAGAAAAAAACTGTTACCGGATTCCTTTGGCAACAGCCTCTTTATTGGTTTTTACATTGATTTGGCGGAATGACGTTTTTCTTTGCCTTCATGTCCGTAATAATAATAATAATAAGTGTATTCTTGTTGAATCTCGACGCGGTTCAAGACAACTCCCAAAATCCGCCCGTTCGCTTTGAGTAAAAGTTCTTTGGCACGTTGCGCCATTTCCGGTCTGATCAAAGTTGTATCCAACACCAGTACAATCCCATCGACTTTTGAAGCCAAAACACAGGCGTCGGTCACCGCAATAACCGGTGTGGCATCAATAATTACTATATCGGCTTGACTGGTCCAATATTCCAAAACTTCTTGCATTCGCGCCGAATATAATAATTCCGAAGGATTTGGCGGGATCGGGCCGCTGGTGATCAACCGTAAATTGTCGACAACGGTATCTTGAATATATTTATTAATCTGCCCCGATTCGATCATCTCCGCTACCGGTGTATCGTTGACCAGAATATTAGTCAAACCACGATTTGACTTGCCAAAAATTTTATGTTGCACCGGCTTTCGCAGATCGCAATCGATTAAGATCGTCCGTTTGCCGGATTGAGCCATTGCCACCGCCAAATTGGCAGTTGTAGTCGATTTTCCTTCTCCCGGTCCGGAGCTCGTCAGCATAATCCGGCGTAAGCTACCATCAACTTTGGAAAATTGGATATTGGTACGCAAAGTACGGTATGCTTCGGAAATTGGTGATTTTGTCTCTTCGTGAACAATTAATTGGCGAACTTTTTCCATTTTGCCCTCTCAAAGGTTTGATTGACGATCAGAGCTCTCTGTACGTTACGATCAGCTACCTTTTTTCGACTTCTTCGATTTGACCAAGCTCTCAAAGAATTCGGCGACCCCAGTTTTCTCGGTTTGGTTAAAATTCGGAATACTGCCAAGCACCGGAAGTTCAAGATAGATATTGACATCCTCGGTATCGCGGATGGTTTTATTTAGATATTCAATCATAAACGCTAATCCGATTCCGGCAAAAAGTCCTAAAAATGCGGCGATCAAAACATTGGTGGTCTTTTTCGGCTTAATTGCCTTCTCCGGCGCGACCGCTTCATCAATAATCTGAATATCGGTGGGTTCCATCACTTCACTGATGCGCGCTTCTTCATACCGATTGGCTAACATCAAAAATATCTGCTGCGTCAGATTTGCATCCCGCAACACTTTTCCTAAACCTTGTTCTTTGGCCGGTAATTGCGCCAATTGTTGGTCGTTTTGGGCCAATATCGTATCAATTGCTTGCTTTTGCGCTTTGGTCGCGGCGATTTCCGCTTGGGATTGCATCTTGTCGCCCAATAACCGCTGATGAATCGGGTTCGTGGACATCGCTTCCGCGTTAATCACCCTGGCAATTTCGAGGTTCAGTTTAGTCCGGGTTTCCTCGATCGAAGCCCGTAAAGCCAGTACATCGGGATGTTTATCGGTATACTTTTGCAGCAGTCCAACCAATTCCACTTCAAGGTCGGCTAATTTGCTTTTATATTGTTGAATTAACGGACTTTCCGCAACTGAACTTTGTTTCTCACCGGCTAATTGTTGTTCGGCGCTACTCAACCGTGCTTGAGCTGAAGCCAGGTTCACCGAATTTTCAGCGGCCAATTGATTAATGATTTGCATCTGTTGGACTAAAGCTTTGGTTTCGTCGTCGGGACTGACGATTTTCTGATTTCGTTTATATTCTTCAAGATCGGCTTCAGCGGTGTCCAGCTCTTTCTTGGCGTCTTTCAGGCGATTGCCGATAAACTTCCGCACTTCGGTTTGCTGAACCCGGGAAAGGAACGTCATCCGGTCAATGAACGAAGCGACCACCAGATTGGCCATGAACTTGGCATCTTCTCTAGCCGGCGCGTCGACGGATACTTTTAACAACTCCGTATCTTTAATCGGTTCAATTGCAACTCGTTCCAATAAATCTTCGTAAGTTAACGGTTTTTCGGATTTCTGCGGTATTTGCGCGATGACCATTTGCAGAACGGTCCGGCTCTTAATAATCTCGGCATAGGTCGACATTAATTGTTTAGTTGCCATCGTGTTACCCATGGGCAAATCCGAAAGCAATGAACTCGCCAAACCCTTGGGTTGTTTAATGCGAATAATTGTCTCCGCTTCGTAGGTTGGTGGAGTTAAATATGATATTATCACCGCTAAAGTGACTGCGAACAAAAAAATGATGGCAATAAAAAAACGCCGTTTCCTTAAAATCCGTAATAGCTCTTTTAAATCTACGGTAGATTCATCCACGATAATTTTCCCCCGATTTTTCGTTTAACCAGCATTCCATTTGGATTCATCAATATATGGTGATTGCCAGCCCAAAAAATTCAAACCAAAATTAGAAATGGCGGATCTGATAAATCGCTGTTATCAACGGTAAAACATCGCTGACAAAACTGATCCCATTGCGGTTGACGTATACGACATCTCCTTCGTTTAATGCAACATTTTGTGTCAAATCGGCCTTTTTTAAAAGATTGGAGAGATTAATCTCTTCATAGCTTCCGGTCGCTTTACGAACAACATATACTTTACTAAGTACCGCCGCCCGGGTATACCCTCCGGCTAAACCAATGGCGTCAAGCAGGTTATGTTGTTTCTCGATTTCATACATCCCGGGTTTACTGACTTCCCCCAGAACATAAACCCGGGTCGTGCGGAATTTGGTAACATTCACTGTCACTTGGGGATTTTTAAGATATTGACCAAGCGAACGAGTTAGCTCTGAGGCTAACTCGCTCACTGTTAATTCCGTCACTGTTAATTCACCAACCAAGGGAAACGCTATTTTCCCATCGGGGCGGACCGTCAATTGACTATCTTTGTCTTTGAACTCTTCGACCCCATAGACGGTAATACTGATTACGTCTCCAGGACCTAACCGATAATCCGCTGCCATTCCATTTGTCGCCAGCGAAAAGAGTAATACTAAAGCGATCAGTAGCCCAACTGCTGTTCTCATTGCCCAACCTCATTTATCTGGATTTGAACTCTCGTCAAAAGACATACACAACCACAACATAAATTAACGTAAAAAGGAATGTAAATGTTCATTTGATACGCAAATAATTTTTCGGATTTTTGTGAAATATTGCGGATAAAAAATTACAAATAGTTCCACCGATGTATATATTCAACAACCCACTACGAGTTCCTGCAGATTTTACTTCGGAAATTATTACAGAAAACTTAACAAAATTTCGCAAAAAACCGCCATAATATGACGGTTTTAATTGTTAACATTTGATGATTCACTTTGCGGGCTGGGATGAGGCTGATATTAATTAACGCCTACTCATCTTTTGTAATAATTTTGCGATGAACCCTTTGGTTTGTAATAGACGTTTTGCATCTGGCTCCGGAATCGTAATCGTCTGGTCATGAATCATCCGTTCCGGGTTTTCTTTAAAAAGCATCGCGGCGGTTTTAGCCCCTACCAACGCCTCAACTTTAGCGGCGGCTTCTTTCAACATGACCCGGCGGCTATGGATCCCATGTCCATCGGAGGCAATACAATGAATCATATTGCTCATCAGCAATGTCTCCGCCAGTTCCATACTGTGACTGCCCATTTTCCCAAGCAAACTGGAACCATTGACTTGCAATAATACGCCGCGGTCAATCCATTCCAAGAGTCGACGCGGCTCGGTCAACAGTTGCAGATAGCGTTCGGGATGGGCTAACACCGGTTGAATTCCCCGGGCTTCCAAGGTAAAGAAAAAATCATCAACTGTCAAAGGAATCTGATTGGCCGGAAGCTCAACCAACATATAACGAGTGGCGTTAATACAATAGCGTCCCGGCTCTTCAACCATGTCTTCAATGCCGGAGTAAAAAGCCACCTCCGCACCAGGATAAATTGCAATCGGTATCTGCGCCGCCTTCGCCTGTTCAGCTAAACTTTTACAAGCCGCTTCAACGGCAGCCCACTCCGGTTGCCATTCACCTTCGGCGTAATGGGGGGTTGCGACAATACCGGAGGTGCCCGATTCCGCCGCCTGTTTCAGCATTGCCAACGAGGTCTCTAGATCCGGCGAGCCATCGTCGAAACCGGGTAAAATATGTGAATGGATGTCATAGTACATGTCCAGCGATACCCTCTTTAGAATGTAGATTGGGAATTAGTTCGTTACAGACTGCAGTCTGTTCCTGCCCTTGAGAACTCCAAGGTTGATACTCGACGGCGATCTGTTGTAAAATGCGCTTCAAATAAGCGGGCTCGGTTTTTAAATTAGCTTGCAGCTGTTGCAACCCTTCAGCCAAAACTCCCGCCTCCAAACCTTTGACTTGGGTGTTATAAATCCGTTCGTGTTTGGTAACATGAACCCCTTCGTCTCGGGTCAACAATTCTTCATATAACTTCTCGCCCGGTCGAATCCCGGTGTACTCAATTTTGATGTCTTTATCGGGGATCAAACCGGACAAACGAATTAGTTCTCGGGCAAGTTGGACGATTTTGACCGGTTCACCCATATCTAAAATGAAAATCTCGCCGCCTTGACCCAAAGCCCCGGCTTGAATCACCAATTGAGCGGCCTCGGGAATGGTCATAAAGAACCGGGTCATCTCGGGATCAGTCACGGTGACCGGACCACCCCGGGCGATTTGCGTCCGAAACAAGGGGATGATACTGCCCCGGCTGCCTAAGACGTTACCGAACCGGACCGCCATAAACTTGGTGTTACTCCGGGTACTGAAGTCTTGCAGCACCAATTCCGCCACTCGTTTAGTGGCGCCCATCACCGAGGTTGGGTTAACCGCTTTATCGGTGGAGACCAAGACAAAGCGTTTCACTTGATACCGGTCGGCAAGTTCGGCCAAGTTGCGTGTGCCGAACACGTTATTCTTTACGGCTTCATCCGGCTCCGATTCCATTAACGGCACATGTTTGTGGGCCGCCGCATGGAAGACCACGGTGGGACGGTACGTCTTAAATATCTGCTCCATTTTCTCGTGATCCCGGATGTCGGCGATAATCGCTTCCCGGGGCAGTTGTGGCGCAGTGTTCCGCAATTCCTGGTCAATCTCATAAATCGAGTTTTCCCCGCGGCCCAGCAACAACAGCACCTCGGGTTGAAACTTGGCAACCTGACGGCAGATCTCCGAGCCAATACTCCCTCCGGCGCCGGTGATTAACACCCGCTCCCCCCGGAGATATCCGGCGATCGCTTCCAGATCAACTCGAACCGGCTCCCGGCCTAACAGATCTTCGATCTCGACATCCCGCAATTGTTTGAGCGAGACAGTGCCTTTGATGATCTCCGCCATGGACGGAACCATCAAAATGTGCACGGTCTCTTGTTGGCAGATATTGATAATTTCCCGGATGTCGGCTCGTGAAGCGGAGGGAAGGGCAATAATGACTTCCTCAATTTCATATTGCTTGATCAACCGTGAAATATCCTTGCGTTCGCCCAGGACGGGAATTCCATGAAGCTGGTGTCCTTGCTTTTTGGGGTCATCATCGATAAAGCCAATCGGAAGATAATTAGCGGATAGGCTGCGGTTAATTTCGCGGATGATCATTGAACCCGCTTCGCCGGCTCCAATAATAAGCAGGTTTTTCTTCACTTGGTGTTTGGCGTTTAACCGGGTGATAACCCATTCGCGCCGGATCCGGATGGCGAAACGGAGCGTGCCGAGTAATAAAATATTGGTAAACCAATCAATGATCCCGATCGCTTTTGGTGTGGGAAACGGAAGCCAACCCCAATTTTGAGCCAAAAGGGCGAAGACCCAAATAACGATGGTCGACAAGGTCACCGCCTTCACCACCAAAAAGAACTCCGGGACGCTGGAATAACTCCACAAGCTGTTATACAAACGAAACCTCAAGAAGAAACCGATTCGAACCACAGTCACCACGAGCGCGATAGCCATCCAATGGTGGAGATAGGACCCGGGAATCCGCCCGTCAAACCGTAAAATCAAGGCGATAAACCAAGCCAGATTAACTGTAATAATATCAATAAGCACTTGCCATAGGTGGTTGCGTTGGTATTTCAAAATAACGATCCCTTCTTGTCTGTCTAAACAATCATCGCACAATGGTGGATGGCCAATCGAGTTTCCAATGCCGAAAACTGTTTATTACTCGTGTTTTTGTGAAGAGTAAGGATGACTGAAATCTATTCTAAGCCTTAGTCTGAGAATCAAAAGCTTATCCTAAAATGCTTTGTCTCTCTCAACTGACGGTTGTTCCTGGGGTCAACTTGGCGTTGGCCTCAACAATCCGCCCAGTTTCCACCAGACAATTATCTCCTAAAATAGCTCCCGCTCCGATCTGGGCTTGACATTGAATCTGACAGGCGCTACCAACAATGCTATCCAGTAAACGCACCTCCGAGCCAATCCGGGTTTGATCCCAAATTACGCTGCCAAAGACGGTGGTTCCAGCCTCGATCACGCAACGGTCCCCGATAACGGTTTCCCCGAAGATTTCAACTCCGGCACCGATCTGACAGTCCTTGCCGATCACTACTTTCGAGCCAAGACGCGCCGATGGTGCAATAATGGTATTATCCCCAATGTAAACTCCGTTATCATGCCAATTGCCCGGAATGGTTACACTAACGTTCCCGCGCAGGACATCGTATTGAGCGAACCGATACTGGGTCAGTGAACCGATATCGCACCAATATCCTTTGGCATGGTAACCATAAAACGGCGCACCTTGTTTAACAAGTTCCGGAAAGAGTTGTTTGCCGAAATCATATACGGTTGCGGCCGGAATCAAGTCAAAAATGGCTGGTTCAAATACATAAATACCGGTATTGGCTAATTTACTCAACGCCTCCTCCGGTTGGGGTTTTTCCTGAAACGCTTTAATACGGCCGTCGGCCTCGGTAATGACCACGCCAAATTGGCTTGGATCGGATACTTCTTTCAGAGCGATCGTAGCGATTGCGCCGCTTTCACGATGTTTTTGAATCAAGCCCCACAGATCAATATCGGTTAACGCGTCGCCGGAGATGATCACAAACGTCTCATCTAAGAATGATTGGAGTTTTTTTACTCCGCCCGCGGTACCCATCAGATCCTTCTCGACCGAATAATGAAGATTGACGCCGAAGCGGCTGCCATCCCCAAAGTAGGATTGGATCTTTTCCGGCAGATACCACAAATTGGCGGCAACTTTCGTAATGTTATTTTTGACTAGCAAATTGACGATGTGCTCCATGGCCGGACGATTGACAACCGGCACCATCGGTTTGGGAACATTACAGGTCAGCGGTTCGAGTCTGGAACCGACCCCTGCGGCTAAGATCATCGCTTTCATCAACTTACCCCCGTTGGTTTTTTATCTTTTGGGTTGTTTGCCAAGCTTGTCTTTTAAAACTTAATTCACGTTCATCATGAAACGCCCGTAATTCCCCTAATCATCTTTTGGACACAATATATTGTTATACATTGTGTCCAAAGGTAAAATTCAGTGACCGCCCACCCCGGGTTTGCAGCGTTATGTACTGAAGGAACTTACATAAATGACCAGATTATTTCGGGAACAATTAACTCAGGTACGTTACGGCAATCAAGCGCTTCCTAATTTATAATAAACGTTTAGAGATTCGCGGTTATTCCATTTTATCCTGCCATGGAAGGCAAAAAAACGACAAATCTTGGATTTTGCCAACCCCAACCATAATTTCTTAATCTTTCATGCGGAAAGGTCATTGACAATCGGCTCAATCATCGATATAATATTTTTTGTTGACGCAAGCCCAGGTGGCGGAACTGGCAGACGCGTACGTTTGAGGGGCGTATGGGCAACCGTACCGGTTCAAGTCCGGTCCTGGGCACCATCTAATATGCAAACAGAAACTGTTGTGAGTGGTTCGGCAAAGAGAACTACCTTGAGAGAATCCTTCCTCGGATCAAACTCAAGCCGCCGAACAAAAGCTCTGAGCAGTTTTCTTTTTTTATGCGGATCATGTAACTCGAAAGCATCTTCTAAGTTTTGATACACGCGCAAAATCTCCTCGACACTCACCGGCTTCCTAACTAATGTCTCCCTCTCGATTAACGTCTTCTGTTTCTCCAGATTCATCTTTTCAAATTTCAAGTTATCAAGCTCACCTTTGGCCACATCTAAGTCAAACCCATTTGCAATCGCTCGGACTAAATTTGTTATCTTCGAATCAATATTTTGAATTTGCTTGTTCAATTTTTCGAGAGCCTTATTATTATTTGCACTCGCAATCTCCCGATTAATCTTTTCTGCAATCTGACTTGCCGCAGCTTTGGAACCAAAAACCTCTCTAATCTTACTCAGCAAAAACATCTCGACCCAGTTCTTATCAATCGGTTTATGAATACATACACTCTTTCCTCGATAATGGACATTGCCACACACATAGGTCTTTCTGCTACGTTTAGCCGGTTGATGACTTGTCATACGCATTCCACACTCCATACAAACGAACATATCCTCGCCTGCCCCATTTTTACCAGTGAGTAAATAAGGTGATAGGTTGGCTCTCGGATAGGCCTTGTCGTTGCTATGGAGTTTATTGATTTTTATCACTTCCTCCGCTTCTTCCGGAGTAATGATTCCTGGATGAGCATTTTCAACCTTAAGCCATTTTGACCGATCTTTAAATCTTCGTCCTGGGGTCTTATGGTCTTCCTTATTCCAGAAATACCACCCGGCATTTTGAAGAACCCGATCTTCTCGCATCATTTCAATGATACTGCTTATCGTCCATGGCCGTCCGGGGGTTGGACTCAACATGTTTAAATCATTCAACTCTTCGTGAATTGACTTATAAGACATTTGCCGTTTTATACGGCACTCAACATACATATGTCTTAATACGATGGCGGCTTCCTTTTCAATTTCCCACAAGGTTTTTACAATATCGCGGCCCCGAGTGTCCTGGCCCCTTACCACATGAATGGAGCGATACCCGAACGGAGCCCGACCGCCATTCTTGAAGCACCAACCAGTAACCGAGTCGCGCCGCTGCGCATTTTCCTCCATCCCCCGGAAAGTATAGAAAGCCGTCATCATTGAACTGGTTTGATCTTTGGCGCTGTCGACCGCTTCCTGCCACACTCCCGCAATGGTGGTTGTATCATAGGGGTTGGAAGTAATAAGAACACGGACGCCATGGCGCCGCAACTTAGCTTTGGCCGCACCGGATTCATACATATCTCGAAAAAAGCGTGACGAATCATCAATAAGGAACAGGGTTACTCTCTTATCTTTGCAGGCCACCTCTACACAACGCCAAAAGGCTTCCCGGTTCTCACTATCTTTAAATGCTGAAACTCCTTCGTCGGCATCCCGAAAGATAATCTGGATTGGAGGACTGTTTTTTTCAGCAAACTCTTCTATTCGCCGAAATTGGGCCGGGACGGATAATTCTTTCCTTGCCTGATCTTCTGTCGATACACGGCCATATGCCACTGCGAATAAGTCTTGGTACATGATTTCTCCTTGAATTATGAGGTTTTCTTATTGAAGATTGTAAAATCGAGTTCCTCGATACTGTCGTTTTCTCCGTTGTTTTGATCAACAAAACTCAGGTATGAGCCAATATCTAGGTCTAAAGAATCTCTACGCTGTTTTTGCTTTATATCGGCAATTTCCCGATCAACTTGACCTTTCAAATCGGCAACGATATTTACCGGGAAAGGAATCCCGGCAACAACTGAAGATATTTTCACCGGCTTCCCTTGCCCGACAGCTCCGGCTGCTTTGTCTAGGATAGAATCGTTATAATAGACTCCGCGGCAGAACTTCCCCGAACCGATCTGCTCTTTCATCTTTTCAAATAAGGTATTGATCTCCTGCCCACCCTTATCGAATCCAGTTGGGCGTTGGACCACCACGGCGATCGCGGTCGCTTGGGTAACGTCGCCAGATACAAAAACCGTATCACGCCAGGATTGCATGACCGCCGCGGCGAGTGCGTTATCTCCAGAACTTATATCCACAAAACTCTCGGCAAACACTAAGCCGCCTTTTTCGTCGAACATGGATTTATAATCCTCAGTGTCAAAAGCGGTCGTTCCAGATAGCCTCGAAAGATCATAAAACATCTTAAACTGACGATAAATTAATGAATTTGCCTCATCCCAAAATCTTTCATAAGTAAACTGCCCAGAGTCGAGAATACGCTTTTTTAGCTCGTTATTATCGACAATCAAGTAACTCTGAAAATTTTTTGAATGGCCATGAAGGTCATAAAGCTGCTTTAGGGCAATTATTGAGTTTACTTTCTCGACGGTTCCCTCATCATCCGTGGGCAGCGTAACAATTACTGAATGGCGTTTGCCCATCTTGGAAAGTAAGATACTGGTCTGAATAAGTCCGAGCGATCCAGAGCCTCCGCCCAACCCAGCGACCAACCAAATCCGATCGACATCGCCCATACTTAATTTGATGGTATCGACAATCTGATTTTGATGGGTAAGTATTGCTTTCTCGCCATACCGGATCGATTTCCCGGCGCCGCCTTCGGTAACTTTGGCAAGAATTCGTTGGTGCTTCGGGATATTATTTAATCCTTCCAGATCGTTTGGAGCCGTGTTGATCGCTATGGTTGGGAAGTCTTTGCCGAAGCAATTAACAATATTGCCTCCTCCTTGGCCGATCCCGATAAACCCAAAATTCATCATGACCGGCTCAGCTCCTCACGGTATATTTCCATGAGGCGTTTTCCCGAGTCGCTCAATTGAAATACCTTGCTTCGCCCTTGCTCTTGGTATCGCACGAATTGCGTTCCTTCGAGTTCTTTCATTGCTCGCTGGGTTATTGCGAAAGTCAAATTTGCCTTTTTCCCTATTTGCTCCTTATTTAAAGGACTTAAAGTTAGTGCGGAAAGAATAGTTTGACTTTCTCTACTTAAATTTGTGGCTAATTGTTTAATGCAGGAATCACATAGCATTTTAGCTGCTCCTTTCAAAGTTAGATTTGTAAGATATATTTGATTAGGTTCGATATATTTATTGTAGCGGAAATAAAAAAGACGAAGGCGTAGTCTTACTACACCTTCGCAAAAATTTTTATCCAAAAATAACCCCTGATCTTATTTTGAATTTCTGATTTATAAATCTTTAAAGTTAATCGTTGTTATTAACCGATGTTCTTTCACATTAAGCGCAATAGGATTTGCATCTTCTAACGCTAACGTAACCTGCTTTTCTCCGGTACCAAGAGTTAAATTACTTGGAGCAATATAAACAACTTCATTATCTATCATGTTTTTGGCAGCATCTTCTATTAATTCTTCTATTTTTCGGTTATCTAACAGTTTACCTACAATCCAATCGCCTATGTTATTCATAGGTAATAAGTTAGCCAAATCACCAATTAAATCCAATACTTTATCTTCATAATTTCCTGGAATTGCATCTTTAATTATTCTTTTAACCTCATTAATTATATTCTGTTTTATTTGACCAGATATATCATCTGAAAGATTTAAAGTGTTGATTTTAAAGTCATTCAAACCAACAACAACTTCTCTATTATTTAAAAAGCTCTTTAAACTAAATGAAAAATTAGGTTTTATCAAATTTTCTATTCCAACCGTTAGCTCTATGTCGGGATTACTTTCAAAAAGATCCCAACTGGCCACTGTGACTCCAAGAATTTTAAGTTTATCGTGGATTCTTTTAACATCAACTTCGATTGCGATGTTTAACAGAAAAAACGCCACTTCTACCTTATTTACTTCTATTATATTGGGCTCTTTTAATGTTACACTCTCCAAATCAATACTTTTGACATGTACATTTCCAATAACTTTTATCCCCCTTTCATTAAACAATTCTTTATTTAAAGGGCTTTCCTGACGGAGGAATTGTAATCCACGCTTAACAGCTGAATCAATAGTTTGTTGTGATAAAGATACCTCTAAGGTATTCATGACTTTCTCCTTTTTGCTGACTTTTTCCTCAGATTTAGGTTTAAGAAATAAATTCAAGTCTATTCACAAAATTTTTTCACTTAATGTAATAATTAGGTAGAAGCAACAGCAACAACTTCTTTTAAAGAGACTGAAAACCCCCAACACTAACTTGCAGTGGGGGCGTTATTCTACATTCTTGCAACCTCTCCTACCCTTGACCATAACTTCTATTTCCCGCCGCTTCGGCGACTACTTCGGAATATAAAAAAAATCCCCTTAAAGGGGGATTCCCAACGCATTATAAACTTCATGTTTTAACTCCTTACCTTTCCTAGAAAGCCTAAGTCTGACTTTCGTCTGGTTCAAAGGATCAAATTCCCTTTGAAATAATTCATGTACGTTTATAAAATTTATCGTATCCTTACGCAATTGACTGGGCGACATATCAATGTAATTGGCTAAATCAGTATAGAATATACCTTCACTTTTGCATATTACCAGAAACAATTCAAAGTATAAAATAGTAGCTTTGTTTCCGATCGCTTTTCGAAAGACCTCTAAACCGTTTAAAATGTTCATAAAAGAATTATTCTACAACTAATTCCATTTTCCTCCAAACCAAAAAGGAGTCCATCAAACAAACCTTTTTGATTTATACATGGGTTCTGAGTAAGAAAATAAAAAAACCCCACCACCAATCGGCAGTGGGGGCTTATTTTATAACTTAACTTCGATTCCCGCGACCATCCGCAATTTGTCACGGCAATGATACTCCGCTCGCACTGGCAACACCAAGTCTATCTTACCCATCCGGACAACCGCCAAATCATATTGCACATTGGCCGACCACTCAAGCCGCCCATGCCATGGGTCTTTGCCGATTTCCCCCACCCCGGCCATCACTCCAAACTCCCACCGCTTGGGCGGCGGCTCTGGTATATCAATTGCAAGGGTAAAATTATTATCAAAAGTCGTATCTGCCTTGATAATTGCGTCCTCGATGCTAACCTTCGTTACCCCTGCAATGGGATGGGTACCAGTGCCGATTACATCCCCGGTCTTGGCGTCGGTATATGTCGTTTTGATCTCCCCGGTCACCGGGATCTCGGCCGACGCGTAATACGGCGATGGCGTCGGAAAAACATCCTCGATTGGTCCCGGGGGCGACGGAGTGACCCAAGGAACGCTTCCCGATAGATTACCTTGCCCAACAGCTTTGACTGCCACCACAGCCTGCTTAACCTGTTTCGGTTCCGGATTTTCTACCGCTGTCATTTTGTTCTCCGGGAGCGGGTCCGGGCGGGTTAAAAAAAACATCGAGGCTGCTCCAAGAGCAACCCCGACGATTACCGCGATCAAATATCCATATTTCTTTACCTGATCAATTAATTTTTGAATCATACCAATCCACCTCCACCAGCGGCCACATCTTGATAGAATTTAAATGGGTCGAAAAGGTCCCTCCCTGGCATTGCCCTGCCGACGGTATATGCCGACCAGCTGAACGGATCATATGGACGATTGGCCGGATCATACTTGGAATGAGACTGAATGAACTGTGGCGTCGGCTGAAAACGGTAGCGCCGGCAGATATCGACAACCAGATCGACCATGTTGCGGTAGGCTTGCTGGTTAAATGGCTCAAACGTCTCAATACCGATAGAAGTCTGATTGGCCCCAATGCAATGATGCGCCCGTTCCTGCTCGGGAATACAGCGGATGATATTTCCGGCGTCCACGATATAATGGGCGGAGGCATAAATCTTCCCGGCATACGGCGGGTGGTTCAAACTTTCAAAGTAATTCCGGTTTTGCAACGCGGTTGAATTAGGATTGCCGGTACGATGAA
>JAEYPR010000011.1 GCA_023410535.1 Bacillota bacterium
ACTGTGCATCCTCGCTTAACGGCCGTGCGTCCTTGCTCAACAACTGTGCATCCTCGCTTAACGACTGTGCGTCCTTGCTCAACAACTGTGCATCCTCGCTCAACGACTGCGCTTCCTTGCTCGAATACCATGTGAAAAGCTGTCACCGGATGAACATTACGGTTCATTTGGCAACAGCTTTTTGTTTCATGCGTTGAAATATGCTTGACTTAGCGATGTCAGGCTAATTTCCGGAAGCGCGCCACAAAGAAACCTTCCATCAACGCGGTCGGCATAATTCCGATGCTTTTCCCCGGATAACGGGTCGGCAGCAAGCAATTTTGCTCCAGGCTCCGGAGCGGCTGGGGTAATTCCTCCAAACGAATATTGTCTCCAAAGCGCTCCAGCGCCCAGGCGATGACCGACTCATTTTCCTCCTGACACAGGGTGCAGGTGGAATAGACGAGACTGCCGCCGGGTTTCAACGCCCAAAAGGCGGTCTCCAGCAATTTTTTTTGTTCCTTGGCTAATTTCACAACGTTCCGGACCGACCACCCCCGGTAGGTCTGCGAGTTTCCCAACTCAAACAAACCGACCCCGCTACAAGGGGCGTCAAGTAAAACCGCGTCAAAGAACTGTTGGTACTCGGGATCCAGCCACTTCCCGTCGCCCACCCGGACCTGCGCGATACTGGCGCCCTGTTTGGCCACGTTATATTTCAACCGTTCCGCCCGGATGGCGTTGATCTCGTTGGCGAGAATAAATCCCCGGTTGTCCATAAGCGCCGCCAATTGGGTCGTCTTGCCGCCCGGCGCGGCGGTTAAGTCAAGCACCTTTAGGCCGGGTTGGGGGGCTAATGCCAACGGCGGGAGCATGCTGGACAAACTTTGCAGATAGATCCGGCCTTCCTGATAAAGTTCGGTTGCCTCCAGATCTTTCTCGCGTTGATTCCGGACGATTAAGGCATCGGGATACCAAAGCACCCGCTCAAACTTGATCCCGAGCCTCCGCAAAGCCTCCATCACTTCACGGACCTCGTTTTTTAGGGTATTGACCCGCAGGGTGACCGGCCGCTCCTCCATAAAACCTTCGAGGATCTTCTCGGCCAAGCGTTCTTCATATTGGGTATGGAGGTGTTCAAAAAATTCACCGGGCAAGCGTTGATAAAGCTGTCGAAAGGATTTCATCGCAACCCCTTTATAGTTTTCGGCGTAAAACCGCCCCGACCGGAACCGCCCGGTCGACCGGAAGATACACCTGGTAATCGTTGTGCGCGGTTTGGACCGGGAGCCCGTTGCGGTCGGTCATCGCCAATGGGTCAAGCCGAATTGTTGCATCCGGCAATAATAACTCCAGTTCATCGCCACTCCCTAGCCGGTTGCGCACCCCGACCAAGATCCGGCCGGTCGTCGGGTCATATTCCAGTACGGTCCCAACCAGATCAAAGGTTTGCAAATATTTCACATCGGGATTGATCTCGTGGACCGGTTCGGTCGCAAAATAAAAACCCGTGGTGTAACCGCGGTTTGAGATTTTCCCCAATTCCGCCAGCCACTCCGGCCGGCAATGATAGTTTTCGGGATTCGCCGTCCAAGCATCAAGCGCCCACCGGTAAGTACGGGTCACTACCGCGACGTAATAGGCCGACTTCATCCGGCCCTCCACCTTCAAACTGCTGGCGCCGGCGGCGGCGATCTCCGGCAGGTGCTCGATCATACAAAGATCGCGCGAACTTAACAGATAACTATAGCGGTCATCCTCTTCCAAACGGAACGGATCATTGGGCCGGGTCGATTCGACCAACGCATACTCCCAGCGGCAAGGTTGGGTGCAATCCCCCTGGTTGGAACTGCGGCGGTTCCGGTACGCCGAAAGAAAGCAACGTCCCGAATAGGCGACGCACATCGCCCCGTGGGCAAAGATCTCCAGTTCCGCTTGGGGGACTTCCCGATGAACAGCTCCAATCTCGGCCAAACTTAATTCACGGGCTAAGACCATCCGGCTCACGCCTTGTTCCAGCCAGAACCGCACTGCCGCGCTGTTGGTGGTATTCGCCTGCGTACTAAGGTGCAAAGGGATTCCGGGCGCAATTTGCCGGGCCAACCGAATCACTCCGGGATCGCTGACGATGACGCCATCCACCCCGATATCGGCCAATAACGGCAGCGTCGCCTCAACCCGCGCCAAATCCTGATTGCGGGCAAAGGTGTTGAGGGCGATATACAACTTTACCCCTTTGGCGTGAGCTTCCGCCTTTCCGGCAGCCAGATCGTCAAGGGATAATTCCGCCGCAGCCGCACGCAGACTGAGTCCGGCTACGCCGGCGTAGACCGCGTCGGCGCCATATAAAACCGCGGCACGTAGCTTTTCGAGATTCCCGGCGGGAATCAACAGTTCGGGACGGTTCATCTGACCCTCCGGTTACTTTCCTTGTGGAACGTAAGTTTCATCGTTTAATTATACCAGACTTTACCCAACTTAGCGCCTGAGCAATCCGACGATTCAAAAGTGCGTTCATAAACTTTCAATCATTCACCGGTTAATTGCGGTTCCGAAATTAAACCCTTGGCGTGTTTGTGGTCCAGATGCTTCAACTCCCGGAACAGCCAAACGCCGGTGATGATCGATGACAAAAGGTCGGCAACGGGTCCGGCGTATAAAATCCCTTCTAACTGAAAGAAGCCCGGTAAAATCAGCACTGCCGGAATCAGGATCAGCACTTGCCGCGACAAACTCAACAACATCGCCTCCAAGGGCCGGCCAATGGCTTGAAAATAACTGGCCCCGACGACCTGAAACCCGATCACCGGCAACATGATTAAGACGATCCGCAGCGCTTGCGCGCCTAATTGAATTAAAGCCCGGTCTTCGCGGTTAAACAGCGCGATGATCTGTTCTGGAAAGAGTTGAATAATGAAAAAGCCGGTTACCGTGATGAACGTAGCGGCGATAATCGCCAGATTCAACGTTTTCTTTACCCGGTTGAACTGCTCGGCGCCGTAATTATAACCGATGATGGGTTGCGCTCCTTGATTGATGCCAAAGATCGGCATCAAAATCAGCATAGCGATGCTGCTTACCAAACCGAAGGCTGAAATCGCCAAGTCTCCGCCATAATGTTCAAGGCTTTTGTTAATCAAAACACTGATGCCGCCGGCTGCCAACTGCATCAAAAACGGCGCCGAACCGATCGCCAGGATGCTCCAGATGATGGCGGGTTGCAGCCGTAAATTACGGAGACGGATTTTTAAGAGACTGGATTTCCCGGTGAAGTAAAGCAACACCCAGATTGCGCCCACCGCTTGAGCCACGACCGTGGCCCAAGCGGCCCCTTTCATTCCCCAACCGAACCAAAAGATAAAAACCGGTGCGAAAATCGCATTGAGCAACGCGCTGATCAACATGGTCGCCATGGCCGTCTTGGGACTGCCATCGGCCCGGATAAAATTGTTCATTCCAAAGCTGATGCTCTGAACGATCGCGCCGTAAAGAATCACACTCATATAATCGCGGGCGTACGGCAAAACTTGCCGGCTGGCCCCAAACGCCTTCAACAACGGATCAAGCCAGAGCAAACCCAAGACGGTCAAGAGAACCGAGAGGGCCACCAACAGCACCACTGCGTTGCCCATGATCACTTCCGCTTCGTCTTTCCTTTTCTCGCCCAAGCGGATGGAGATTAAGGAGTTCGCCCCGATGCCGATCAGCATCCCGAACGCCATCTGGATGATCATCATTGGAAATCCGATAGTGACGCCGGCGATGCCCAGCGAACCGATTCCCTGACCGACAAAAACCCGGTCGATCACATTGTATAATGCATTAACCAACATCCCAACGATTGCCGGGATCGAAAAACGCACCAATAAACTGCCGATCCGTTCTTCACCTAATTGTTTTGCGCGATCCATCTGCCAATACCCCTTTAACGCCGCGTTGCTCCGCTTAATCCATTTACCGATATGCAAATATTCCGGCTTTCGTGCCGACCGAATCAGTCTTGCAGCACAATTAAAAAAGTTAGAATTCAAACGCCGAATTCTAACCATACCTGATTTAGTTCATCTTATATAAGTTCACCAATACTGTCAATGCCTTCCTTGTAAAAACCACGTTAACGCGACGAATGCGCCAGCGGTTCCCGCGGGTTGATCAACGTCCGGAGTTCTTCCCAGCCGGTCACCGGCGGATAACATTGACAGTCAAAACAGGCGTAGCAAGCTGCCTGACCGTCCACTGTCTTTTTCCCCTCCAGCATCGCCCGCGCCGGATGCTGCGTCAAGTCGGCTCCCTCGCGCGCCAATGTCAAGACGCGAAACGGCAGATAATGTACTTGGAGATCCAGCAGTAATTGCGGCGGTTCGTTTTGAGCGGTAATGAACGAAAGCGCTTGATACCCTTGATGATAAGCTTCTAAAACGCCGAGCATTTCGGCATAACCCCAAACATTTTGGGCCATGGCCGCGCCATAGGCGGTCAGAATCTGCCGCGCCGTCTCCCGGAAATGCGGTTTGCCGGTGTACGCGGCCAGCTTTAATAGATTTTCCAAATGCAACGAGACGCCGCTGGGGATCGCTTGATCGCCGCCGGAGCGCGGTCGGTTCGGCAATTGCTCCGCCGTTTGAGCCGTCAGATAATACCGTCCGCTCTCAGTACCAAACTTTGCGATCGCGGCTTCCGTCAACGCAACGCTCTCTTTGAGCCAACGGGGGTCAAAATCGCATTCATACAGATGCAACAATCCCTGGACCATAAATGAGTAATCATCTAGGAAACCCTGGGTATGGACCGCCCCGTCCAGCACGACCCGGGCGAGACTGCCATCGGGCAACCGGCTTTGACTCAAGATGAACTCCGCCGCCCGGCGGGCGCTGTGATAATCGCGTTCATCGCGAAGCACTTGATAGACGTTGGCGAATCCGCCGATCATCAGTCCGTTCCAACTGGTGATAATTTTTTCATCCCGGAACGGTTTGACCCGTCGCTCGCGGGCTTGGAACAGCTTGGCCCGGGCTTGCGCCAGTTGGCGGCGGGTCTCGGGGCGTTCAAATTGTTCTTTCCGCTCCCGGTCGGCAGAACCTAAGCGGTTCAAGATATTTCGCTTGTCCTCAAAATTTCCGGCCGCGGTTACCCCGTAAAACTCACCGAGCAACTCGGCGTCAGCCGGTTCCAATTCCTGCCGGATCTCCGCTTGAGTCCACGTATAAAATAGTCCTTCCGCACCTTGACTGTCCGCATCCTGGGTTGCAAAGAAGCCGCCTTCGGGCGCGGTCATTTCGCGGCGGATGTATTGCGCCGTCTCCGCAATAACCTGTTGAAACTCCGGAGAACGGGTGAGTTGATAACCTACCGCATAAACCTTCAGCAGTTGGGCATTGTCGTAGAGCATCTTTTCAAAATGCGGCACCAGCCAATAGCGGTCGGTCGAGTAACGATGGAACCCCCCGCCCAGTTGGTCGTAGATGCCGCCACGCGCCATCATCTCCAGGGTGAAGATGAGCTTTTCACGCTCCCGCTCCAGTTGCCGGGTATTGGCCACGCGGAAAAAGAGTTGCAGCAAGCTGGTATTGGGGAATTTCGGCGCGCCGGCAACTCCGCCGAACTGCGTATCAAAATGATCGGTCAATTGCAAGACCGCTTGAACCGGCAATTCCGCATCGGGAACCTGTAGCCCCGGGCCTTCAATCGCTGTTTCCAATGCTAAATGTTGCTGAAGTTCGGCCCCAACTTGTTCGAGTCGATCCCGGTTATCGACCCACTGCTGATGCAAGGCGCTTAAAATTTCCGGAAAACCCGCCCGCCCATACATCGGCTCCGGCGGAAAATAGGTCCCGCCGAAGAACGGCCGGCGCCGATGGTCCAGAAAGACGGTCAACGGCCAACCGCCCTGAAGCCCCATGGCGTGGATGGCTTCCTGGTATAACTGGTCAATATCCGGTCGCACTTCACGGTCGACTTTGATATTGACGAAGTAATCATTCATCAACTTGGCGATGTTGGGATCTTCAAACGACTCCTGCTCCATGACGTGGCACCAATGGCAGGCGCTATATCCGCAAGAAAGTAAGATCGGCTTGTCTTCTTCCTTGGCTTTGGCGAAGGCTTCGTCGCCCCAAGGGTACCAGTCGACGGGGTTGTGGGCGTGTTGGAGTAAGTAAGGGGAGGATTCGTGGATTAGGCGGTTGGTGGTTTGGGGTTCGGGCATGAATTATATCAGTCCTTTTTTGGGTGTACTTTTGCTTTTCAAGTTAAAGTATGCCCAAAATGAAGGAATTTTGTTGAGCTGTTTCGCGGGTTCAAACCCTCATTCTTGCTTTCTCCCGCCATCGGGAGAAACGAAGGTTGTGTCAGGATAATGAATATACTGCAATATTCTATCACGATATAAATTAAACCGTTTTAACACAGACGGTACAATTGATTCTTTTAAACCCATTTCATCAAATTCAATTATATCGACCCATTTAGCATCAATTACTTCTTCTTTTTGCAGTTTTAATTGTTCAACAGATATATTTTTCTTGAATAGATAAGTATCCATAATCCAATCTGTCCCAATAAATGTTCCTAACAAAAAAAAACTGTCGTCAGCACTGTCTATTCCTACTTCTTCAAACAACTCGCGTTTTGCACCAGTAATACTGTCTTCCCCAGATAGTACAGCTCCTCCGGAAGCTTCCCATAAGCCGCCAAAATTTTTACTAGGGTGCCGCCTTGTTATAAGGATTTTCCTGTTATCATTGACAACCCAAACTTCTGTTGCTAAATGATATTCACCGACATTAAGCTGATTTCCACGCTTGTGTTGCTTTCCAATAAAGTTTTTATCTTTATCATATAAATCCCATACTTCACTCATAACTATGCTCCCCAATAATTAGATTAAAGTATGCCTCGAATTTGGTTGATTCTTCGCAAGCTTCCGCCGTAATTTTTGCTTTCTCCGGGTTCCGAGAGAGTAGAAGCTTCCTCAAGAATTTCTCTGGCAAGGCAATCCAAAGCATCCTCGCCCGCTTCAATATGCCCCCCAAATCTCACAATCCCCAACTTCTGATCCGTTTTATCAGGGCCGATCATAAAGGCAAATTTCTCTTGATATAAAACAAATGCCCCTACCGTTTCCAATCCACGAAAAAAGTCTTTCGATAATTGAATAATTTTATTACAGCCCCTTTCAAGACGTTCCAAACATCCATTTCCTCACTGACTTATGAGAGAATTCTATAACCTTTTTCAACCACCTTTTTTTTTGCTTTGGCGAACGCTTCATCGCCCCAGGGGTACCAGTCGACGGGGTTGTGGGCGTGTTGGATAAAATAAACTCTCTCATATTTCCTTGGATTTGCAGACATTTTATGGAATATTATGGTATGATAATCAATAACACAAGACTGAACGATGCAGGTGAAAATAGCGGCGAATTGAGGAAAATATTATGGAACATCATATGACATTATACGAAAGACCCTTTGAACTGATTAAAAATCAACAGAAAACTATTGAGATACGATTGAATGATGAAAAAAGACAAAGAATCGCGATTGGAGATTTGATAACTTTTAGCAAACTTCCTGAAAAGAACGAAAAGTTAACAGTTGAAGTTATGGACAAATATCTATTTGAAAGTTTCGAACAATTATACCATGCCTTCGATTTTTTCTTATTTGGTTGCCAAGGGTATACAATGAAACGTATGCTTGAGGGCACATATGAAATTTATACCCCGGAACAAGAAAAAAAGTATGGTGTTTTAGGAATTAAAATTAGATTAATCTGATTTCGTTACATTTGTCATATCACAAACTAATCGGATTAACCATTAAGTTCGCTCGCAGCTTTGTGTCTATCCAACGATTCGAAAAATCTTTGTCAATTACAAACATGCCACCAATGGCAGGGCTATATCCACAAAAAAGCAGGATTGGTATGTTCATACATTGAATTCATCCCTTTTGGGCATACTTTTAGTCTAAAGTATGCCCAAAAGGGATGAATTTGTAGCGACTATTTATTGAAGAGTATTCATCTGGTCTATGGGGCTAACGCCCTTTCGGGATGAGTTCAACGAACGGTACCTATCTTAGTGACTTTACAACAGTCCTCCTAAATTTCCTATTCTTCAAAATAGCGATATTTTGTATAAAATCGATTCAAGAACTCATCATTATTATATACGGTTAAGAATTCCCTCAGAGACTCTATCAGCAATATCATGAAAATTATTTAATATTTCAACGCTCTCAAAATCCGCCGGTGCGCCTAAGTACCCTTCGGGAGAAAGAGCCTTTGTATGACCCCCTAATAACCAAGTCATAATTTGGTCGTCACCCACGGTAACCGGAAGTAAAGATTTGGCTTTATTAATATCAGTTAAATGAGGATAAAAGTAATGCATAATTGCCGTTTCAATGTCTCCGCCATGGACATCAAGGTATTTTGAGCTACTTACACCTATAGTTTGTGGTTTAATAGGGCATATATACGGTTCGTTGCCATTAAGCCGGTAATGATGCATTTTGTTCTGAGGAAAAGTATAACAAGCATTTATCTTTAATTTTTCTGTTACCTCTTTAAATGCCTCAATCAATGCAACACTATGTGCTATATCGCCGTGAGCATTTATACCATATATGTTCTTAAAACCAAATTCAGCGAGCGAAGCCATTATATCAAAAAGCATTGCTTTAACAGTTTCTTGCCTGGATTTGAAAGAACCGATGAAGCTTCCTGTTGCCTGACATATGCCCCAATAGAAGGGCGGAGCGATAGCAGCCTCAAAACCCTTTTCTTTAAGTTTTTCCTTTATAAACATACATTGAATGTGGGCAATATATATATCGGTACCCAAACATAAATGTGGGCCATGTTCTTCAATAACACCTAGTGGAAGTAGTACAAGTGCATTTTGGGTGACAAGATTCTGAATATCCGTCCATTTCATGTTAACCATCGTATCTTTAAAAATTCCATCCATCATTTAATTACCTTCTATATCGTATTATTAACAGATTTAATTCATGTCAATTATAAACATGCCACTAATGGAGGGATTTTGCACAGGGCGGCATTGGGGGTTCACATTCCTTCTATTTTTAGAACATTTTGTTTGTAATATATAAGATTATGCATATTACTCCAGTAACAAAGGAAATGCAACACCATAGTTTTTGCTTTCCCAACTTCAATCGTTGCACCTTCATAATCAGCAATTTCCATTTTTGTTTTGGCTTTGGCGGAGTGATAAATCGCAACAATCCCCAAAGGTAGACAACAAAATATTGTACAAAGGATAGCTGGACATAAATAAGTTGATTCAGATTTTTTCTTTATCGCTTGATAGTATCTCTCCGGTACGATTGTGCTTGGTGGTATATTTGAGATATATTGCCCACAATCACAAACTACTGCATCATCCTGATTACGAAAACCGCATTTTGGACATTTTTTCATAGTTTCACCCGTATCTTTTGATCTTGAGACAATAGAAGCGCCCTCCCCTATATTTTCGTCCAACTCTATTCGTTTCCTCCAAAACAATGTAATGTTTTCCAAATTTATGGTGCGAATTTCAGATCTCTATTTCTTCTTTCAAGAACTCACCGTCGTTTGTAATACTCTAAAATGCGCTTGGTAATCCGAACGAAGTTTTGATTCTTTGTCAATTACAAATATACCACCAATGGCAGGCCGAACATCCGCAAAAAAGCAGGATCGTTTGTCCTCTTTGATGGCTTTCTGAACGTCGCTCCAGGGGTACCAATCGGATGCCGCTAATTACGGCATCCGCATATATCAAAGATTGTTGGGCTATTTCTCTTTCATGGATTATAACGTCTCAATGCTTCCAGCCTTTTAGCTCGCTCAAACGCTTTATGTAAAAATTCCTCTGCCAAAATATCCTGATAATCCCAATTCATGGCCTCGATTGCCGTCGCGCCTAAATAATCCGTTTCCGCAATTTTTTTCATAGTTGTAGACCAATCGATCGTACCGTCATACGGTAACCGGTGTATAGATTTTCCGTAATAATCATGTAGATGTAGCGCCATCAACCGGGAACCGTACATGGATAATAAATCATTGCCCCGATAGATGCGGTAGTGATGGGCGCAGTCATAACAGAATCCGATACGCAGGGAATCTACTTGTTCCAGTACATATGACAAATTGGCAAGGTTCCTTATATTCTCCAACGCAACATTAACGCCAAGCTGTTCAGCTTTTTCAGCGATTCGCTTGATTCGATCCAGTCCTAATGCGTTATATGGATTGTCTTCGTCGGGCAGGTGCACCACCATTGTCGGAATCTCAAATTCGGCGCAATCCGCAATACATTGCAAATAACAATCGGTTGAGGCTTCACCGTCCAGATTGTCAAGCCAGAGATTGTTTTGGACTTGGAATGGCGTATGGATATTTTCGATAAAAAGACCCGCTTCTCTCACAATTGGTGGTCCGTTGCGGTAATCATTACGATCCAAATATTCACTCCACCATAATAAAACGCCATCAAATCCCGCTTCCTTTATCAACCGATAACGTTCCTTTATCGGCAATTCATAGCCAAACCAATCATAAATGGTAATCATGAGCCGCTTCCTTTCTTGATTTTTCCGTCATCGCTTTTATATAATTAATCGACTTAGCAACGCGGAATTCGATTTTTTCTTTGCCAATATTATAAACTCCCATAAGATTTGATATTTCAGCTTCAATAACCGGAAAAAGTATAATTTTGCGGTGAAGTGACAAGCTATACAGACCCTGCATTCTTTCTCTTGGACAGTGTTAAAAAACATATGTAAAGTTTTCCTTTTGGTTTGTATCAAACAAAAAAGTGCCTTCTTGCGCAAAGTGTAACTTGCTTTCTTATTATATTAATGAAAGTGGCTACAGGCGATGTGTAATAAGTTGTAATAGTTTATTTAAACAATAAGGGGGAACCAAAATATGAAAAAAATCAATACTGATTCTCTATTGGATTTTTCACTGGAAAAATCGGTGCGTAAAGCACTTAATCACGAAGGCAGTAAGCTTGATGTAGGATTACTGCTATATGCACCAGGCCAGAGTACCCCGGAACATACTCATAAAGATATGGACGAAGTGTTTTATGTTGTCGAGGGGGAAGGAAAATTAACGATCGACGGAAATGAATTTGCCCTTAAAGAAAAAGATATCATCTTATCTCCAAGAGGAGAAGGGCATGGCTTTTTCAATACCAGTTCAGGTAATCTAGTGGTTCTACAGGTTAAAATCTTCTAAGTGTTCCTTATTCCTTAGGCAAAACTTCTTTAAAAGGAGCTATTTATGAGACGTGTCCGTGATACAGAAAAACAAGTAACGCGCGATGAAGCGATGAGTATTCTAAAAGCTGCCGAATACGGGGTGTTGTCTACGGTGGACAAAGCTGGGCAGCCTTATGGCGTCCCTCTAAACTATATCGTTTTAGATGAGGTGATCTATCTGCATTGCGCCCTTGTAGGTCATAAGTTAGATAATATTTCCCAGAATAACCGGGTATGCTTTACTGTGGTTGGATATTCAGAAATAGTGCCCAGCTCATTTACAGCCAACTATGAAAGTGTCGTTGTTTTTGGTAAAGCGATATTGGCCAGTGAGCCTGAAAAAATCAAAATGCTAACCGAATTGGTGAAAAAGTATAGCCCGGAATTTCAGGATAAAGGGATGAAAGTAATTGATGCTTTTAAAGATAAATGTGCCGTAATTAGAATTGAAATTAAAGATATTACAGGTATGAAGAAAAGATAGGAGGGGATGCAAGGACAGGTCAGTTTTTTATAACGGAACGAGGTAGGGCGAGGATTCGTTGGCAGGTTGGAGTTCGGGCATTTTGTTGTTCATCTCTTTTATTAACAACCGATTGACATTTGAAGCAACCGGGACAATGTTCCCGAATCGCCAAAAGAACCCGCTTTCGTTATAATCCTTGTCCCTTCGAATTTCCCGCCTTGCAGGATCCCGTAACAAACACCCGGCTCCAATTCGCCCTCAACAGTCACACCCCAGCCTTGAAGTTTCGATACGCTACTGATCGCAATATCACCGCCGCTTAAATAAAAGGTGTTGACATTTATACCTTCCGCTAAGATTTTCGCAGTTTCGCCCAATCCGTCGGCGAGATCCGCTGCGCTTAACGAAGCTCCATCTATTTTCGGATCAGCATCAAACCGAATCACAACTCCTCTTTTGCCATTAGCAATCGCTTGATATACCTGTTCCATTACCCGTTGGATCTCTGCTGCCCGCGATTCCGCCGGGCCGATTGCTTTTCGTTGCACTGCAATCGCTTCGAGCCATTGCTGCTCCATTACAGCCTGATTTATTTGAGATGCCGCATTGCGACTTTTACTCCCGATGACAGCGGCTACAATCCCGTCCTTTAGATCATTTTTTAAATAACCGGCGCCGGCAAATGGTTGCGGCGGAAACAGCTGCCCCGCCAATGTACCGGGTAATCCTGCCGTACCGCCGGGGACAATAACTGACGAATGAGCCTTACAAACCTGCGCCAAAATCTCCAAATGACTGTTTTGGGTGGCATCGGCCACTATAATCCGGCAACCTTCAGTAAGCAATTGTTCCAAAAGTTCGCTAGTTTTGGCAGTTCCCTGACCGACTACTCGCAACGGGAGATATCCAACCTTATACCGACTCGTTCTAGCCAATAACGTCGGTAAATGGGATTCACGCACCGGGGTCACTGGATCATCGGCCATCTCGGTTTCATGTACCGGAATCCCGTCGATTAATTGATAACCGCCGCAAGTAATACGCTGATTTTCCGGTAGTGCCGGAGCGAGCAACGCAACTTTACCGGTCGCATCCAATATGGCGTCAATCTCCGGCCCGATATTACCACGAAGCGCCGAATCCATTTTTTTATAAAGAATATCCGCCGCGCCAAGCGGTAAACTGCGAACCGCTTCCAGGGTTAACCGGTACGCCGCCTCCGCCGCTACCCCTCTGGAGTGGGTGGTCATGGCCACCACCTGATAGCGGGTAGCTTCAACCGGATATTGCGTGCCGAATAACGAGACAAGTTTGGCATTTACCTTGGTAAAACGGGCAATGCTGTCATTAGCGCCGGTGAAATCATCAGCGAGTATATATACAGTCATCAGGAAAACCAGCTCCCTTGACTCATCTGTTCGGCTAAACGAATGGCGTCGATCATGCTTTGCGCGCTTGCCGTTCCTTTACCGGCCTGGTCAAACGCAGTCCCGTGATCAACCGATGTCCGAATAATCGGCAAACCGAGCGTCACATTAACTCCGGAAACGCTCCCTCCAGTGGCACTCACGTCAAATCCGGCCATTTTAAGGGGAATATGTCCCTGGTCATGATACATTGCGATCGCAAAATCATAAACACCACTCCGTGCCTTTACAAAAATCGTATCCGGCGGCACCGGGCCTTCTACGGTGATCCCGTCCTTCCTGGCCATTTCGATGGCTGGAATGATCTCGTTTAGCTCCTCATCGCCAAACAGGCCGCCTTCTCCGGAATGCGGATTCAGACCGGCAACCCCGATCCGGATATCCGATAAACCCAGCTGTTTTCCCGATGCCTGCGCCAATTGAATCACCTGATAAACCCGTTCTTTAGTAACCAAATCACAAGCTTTGCGCAACGCAACATGGGTCGTGGCGTGAACTACCCGGAATGCACCATCTGCCAGCATCATCGCATAACTCGCCGTATTCGTAAGTTTCGCAAAGATTTCCGTATGTCCGCTATAATGATAGCCGGCTAAGTTTAAGGCGGCTTTATTGATAGGAGCCGTAACCACCGCCGCTACTTTTTTTTCCAAAGCGAGCCCGATCGCCACCTCCAGATATTGATAAGCCGCTTTGCCTCCCAATTCCGAAATTTCACCGCAAGGAATCCGGGCCGGATCGGCGTTATGCAGGTCAAGTACCGTAATGGTTCCGGCGGTCGGATTCGCCGCTTCAAGCGAAGCAACCGGTTTGATCGGCAGGGACAACTTACAATTGATTATGGCTTTTTCGATAAACCGGCTGTCGCCGATCACAACCAACCCCGATGGGAAATTAACATTCAACTGATGAAGCGCTTTGACGGTTACCTCCGCCCCAATTCCCGCCGGATCCCCCATGGTTACGGCAATTAACTTTTCTTGCATCGCAGTTCACCCTTTACTTTAATAATGCAATATCACTTTCGTTTTACAAATCGCATTAAATTCAATTTACCTTGTTTTCCCTAAGTATTTCTGATTGCTTTTTCAAAACCTTTCGTCGCTCCAGGGATAAATTCCTTTTGGGTTAACGATTTATTAGCGATTAGTGCGCTCCTCCCTATAGGGAACTGCTAGACCGATATTGGGTTAATCGGTCCAAGCCATTCGCTAAATTGCCTTTAGGCTAAAACAAAAAAGACACAGGCAATAGCCTATATCTTATTCGTTGACAGGCGGTGAATAAATCCCTTACTGTATTCCCTTTTATTTATAGGATCAAATTCAATTCCTGAGCTATTCGGGTGCCGAGTTCACTATCTGTCTGCATAAAATGTCCAATCATTCTTCGCTGAATCGGCTCATCAGCCTGACTCAAACTTTCTATTATATTAGCGACCAAATGGTTCTTTTCCGTCTCCGACATACTGCGATATCTGTACCCGGGCTGGTAATAGTTATCGCCAGGTATTTCTTGCCGGCTCACATTCCCTGAAACATATTCCAGTGGGGTCTTTCTTTTCCCAGGGTCCCACGTGAGCATCTCACCGTCAAGCGTATTCGGCAAATAATTGGCGATAGCGTCGCTGTACCTGATTTGCATGGGTCCGCCCTGCATCTTGTTGTTAACAGGACTCCTGGGCATATTCACCGGGAGTTGCAGATAATTGGTGCCGATACGATATCTTTGGGTATCGCCATAAGGGAAAATCCGCCCCTGGAGCACCCGATCATTCGAAAACTCTATACCTGGCACAAGCGCCGCAGGCGAAAACGCCGACTGCTCCACTTGGGCGAAAAAATTCTCGGGATTTTTATTTAACACCAACCGGCCTACGGGAATCAACGGAAACAAATTAGCCGGCCATATCAGTGTCGGATCCAAGATATCAAACTGCTGGTCGCATTCAAGCGCAACTTTTATTGTTTGTACCCGCATTTCAAATTCGACAGCTTCCCCGGCTGCAATGGTGTCGAAGAGATCCCGGCTCGCCACATCAGGATCAGTCCCCGCAAGGTGCGCTGCTGTCTGGCTGTCGATCGATTCAACACCTGCACAAGGCTCCCAGTAATACCTCACATACCATTCTTCCCCGTGCAGATTGATCCATTTGTACGTGTTGATTCCGAAGCCTTGAATCGTTCGATAGCTTTTGACAGTACCGGTATCTGAAAAAAGGTAGATCAGAAAATTCATCGACTCGGGCCGTAGGGACATGAAATCCCAGAAACGGCTGGCCGCTATCGGTCCGCCACGGACATTGGTGACCGGATCCGGTTTCACGGCATGAACGAAGTCCGGAAATTGCAACGGATCTCTCAGCGGGAATACCGGAATATGGTTGCAGATCAGATCATAATTGCCTTCTTCCGTATAAAATTTCACTGCAAACCCACGAACATCCCGCACTGTGTCGGCACCACCGGCCGAGCCGCCGGCGACCGAAAATCTGGTGAAAACGGGGGTGGCCGTTTCCGGATCTTGGAGAAATTTCGCCTGAGTCAAAGGAGCAAATGATTGATAAGGTACAAAATAACCAAAAGCGCCGGCGCCTTTCGCATGAAAAACTCGTTCCGGAATCTTCTCCCGGTCAAATTGGGAAATCTTCTCGAGATAAACCGTATCTGCGAGGAGCATCGGCCCTCGCTCTCCCACAGTTAAGGAATGCTGATCATCAATAATCGGTGCCCCCTGATTGCTGGTCAGATAGCGTTTGGTCATATTCCTTCACTTCCTAATTCATAAATCCTGATATAAAGTTTATTAATACAGGGGTCATTTATAACTTGCTTTTCTCTTTATATAAAATTAACGAGGTCCATAACCAATTTTTAAACTGATTATGGACCTCTAAATTTCTCTGTAAATTGCAAAAGGACTGGTTGTCTTCTTCAATCACTTTTCGAAACGCTTCGTCGCCCAAGAGTACCAGTCGTTGTGCATGGATGCTCAGTCGTTGTGCATGGATGCTCAATCGTTGCGCATGGACGCACAGTCGTCGCGCAAGCTGGATATGTGAATCAGTAAGCTTGCTGAGTCGTTCGGCAAGCTTAACTGTCAAAGTACCCACTGTCTGTGGACAAATTAGCAATATATTTACTTTATCATCATCTTTCCCCTCAAGTTAAAGCTTTAACACTGTTATTAGTTCATCATTACATATCTCACCGTTATCACAAAAACCAAAACTTTCGTAAAGCTTTTTTGCAACTAAGTTGTCAGCTTTGTAAGGTATCCAACAGCACTGAGCTGGGCCGGCTGGATCTGATATTGTTCACCACTCATAAAACGTAATATACGATATTGTTAGCGGCAACTTTCGGAAGTCCGTATCCTGTATTACCATAAACTATCATAACAAACCCCAAGGACAAACCAGGTAACCATCGACAGCAGGACGGTCTGTTTTTATTGTCATTTTAATTGATAATATGCAAATTGGTCAATTAAATTGTAATAATCAATCTTTTCCTGATTAACTTCCTGCGGCGAAATCCCATAATCCTTAAAAATGAGCGTTTGATACTCTTCACCGAAATTTCTGGCAATACTTTTGCTAATAGAAGCCAAATCCCTGTAAATATCTCCGATACCCGCCTCTGACCAATCAACAAACCCGTAATTAGTCTGATCGACAATTAAAATATTAGGTAAACAATAGTCGCCATGGGTAAAAACATCGGCATCAAATATTTTGCTCCGATCTTGCAGATACTCGAAAACAACAGCGGGGGTATTCCCGTTGTTCGCCTTTTGAAATGCTTCGACATCAATCCGGTTGCCGCGAGCCGCTTCGCCAATTGCCTTCAATTCACTCGCTAATTTGTTCCGATACTTTGAAGGAAGCGAAAAAGCATCAATGCGATGAATTTTTTTCAGGGCAATTGCGCATAGATTGATAATCGCTTCTTTACTTAAACGTTCGGACATTTGGTGAGCGCTTAAACCAGCAACATTTGAGAGCAGCATATAAAGTTGATCTTGCCCTTTTTCAAAACGAAGTACTTTTGGTATCTTTAAATCTTTGGATGACAACCAATTAAGAACGGCTAGTTCATTTAGCATCTCTTTTTTTGCATCAGGTGTTTTACTGATTTTTAAATAAAGAACTTCCCTCGCCGGATTCGCTAACTTAACAATTCGGTCGCCGATTCTTCCCGCTATTTCTGCTTCAACCTGGTAATTTTCAAGCGTTTCTTGTAATCCCATAGGATAACTTTCAAGGTTCTCCATTGCCAATCATTCCATTCCATTCCATTACCAATAATTATACCCGGTTGGTTAAATTTCAATTAGTTAACGTAACAAACCTGCCAATTTTATGAAAAAATCTTTCCATAATAAAAAGAGTCAAAGCTTTTTACTCTGACTCATTGACCATAGCGGTAGTTGTTTGTTTCTTCTTTTTCTCGTGTTTACGATTTATCTGAATCATTTCACTTGTTTCCAAATTGCCTGTGAATCCGGATTCAGTTTGATAATCTCGCCCTCGATGACCTCCAGCCGATTATCGATTGTTTCGGTTTTGGTCTCCATTGAACCGAGTCGTCCTTCCATTGAATCGAGCCGTTGCTCCATACCTTTAAGCGTAGGTTTAACAATGTCCATATCCTCAACCAATCCATTGAGGACATGTCCCTGTTCCTCCTGCTTCTTCTGAACACGCTGCAACCCGTCGCCGAAGTTCCGAAACTCCGACAGTAATTGTTCAAGTAAAACTGCAACTTTATTATCGTCCATACGGGCCCCTTTCGAGATGATCACTTCCACATCTAAGTTAGGAATTCCTTTTTGGTATTGCCCGAAAATTTCCATTTTGTCATCTCATCAAGTACAGTTTTACAAACAACAACGCACCGCCGTTAATAGCTGCTAAATCGTGCGCAGGGTACCCCCGTCAATAACATGCTCACAACCGGTTATATACGCTGCCCGATCGGAGACGAGAAAAGCAACTAATTCCGCTACTTCTTCCGGCCGACCCGGTCGTCCCAGTGGAATACCCCCGAGGGAATTCATCATTTCCTGTCTGGCGTTTTCGTAATCCTTTCCGGAATGATCCGCCAATCTTTGGATCAGTCGTTCCGCCGCTTTGGTTTCAATAAACCCGGGAGCGACGGTGTTTACACGCACTCCGGACGGTGCGACTTGACTCGCCAATCCTTTGCTATAGTTGGTCAACGCCGCTTTTGCCGCCGAATACGCCAGCGTTTCCGTGGCGGGAAAACGTCGGCGGATGGATGAGATATGAATGATCACACCAAAACCATTTTCAATCATGCCGGGTAAAAAGGCGCGGTCTAAACGGACTGCGGCGAACAAATTCGCATTAAAAACCTGTTGCCAGTCATCATCGTTCATCGCCAGGGCTCCTCCCGCAGGCGCCGAAGAACCGCCGACATTATTCACTAAAATATCGATACCGCCAAGCCGTTGCAACACTCCGGCAATTACCTTTGCCGTGCCCTCGGGTTTGCTTACATCCGCTTGAATAAACAAATCGGATTGGGATTCGTCCGGTACTGTTCGCGCCGTAGTCATGACCACGGCTCCGGCAACCCGCAGTCGTTTGACGATTGCCGCTCCCATGCCTTGCGTGCCACCGGTAACCAAGATCCGTTTACTTTCCAACTCCCTGGGATCAATTAAACTATGCGTCATTTTGCCAACCTCCGCTATTGATTATATAGTTGGGAATCAAAAGCTTTCACAACTACACCCGGAATATTACTGACTCGAGTATATCAAAGGCAATTGGACAGCAGTATGTCATATTGAAAGGAAAAGAAATGGGATTGTTTGCATATATCAGAAACTCCCTTCCAGAAATTATTCTGAATTCCTACGTTACTTCTGATACGGGTGCAACATTGATTCGATTTTAACCATATTAGTGTTATCTCCCAAAATGACTACTTTCTCCTTATAAATTGCAAGTAGTTCTAAAATCTCACTTTTTGTCCTTTCAAAGTCATTGCTCCATTTATACATAAGTAATAACATTCGGAGCGTAGGTCGATAGCTGGCGTTCTCTAATTTCATCTTTTGAAAAAGCCAACGCTTTAGAATCCGATATTTTCTTTTGAATGGCGGTGTATCAAGCAAAATAATGATATCTGCTTGATTGAATCCGTCATTAAAACATTTACGAAAAACGCCCTCAATAATCCATTTATCCGAGTCAGTAATTTTATGAAATTCCAACTCTTTCTCTCCTGGGGATCTTTTAATATCGCCACTTGGCAATCGCAAATGGACAACATTATCCAACTCAAAATACGGAATATTTAATCGGTTTGATAATTCTCGCGCCATAGTGGTTTTTCCACTTGCGACCGAACCAAGAATATATATTTTGGTCAATGACATTTTCGCGCCTTACCTTATTGAATTTTTCCATATTGGAATTTTTACGAGATACTCACAAAGTTATCGATCAGTTGCAACGAAACTATGCGCCAACTACGAAGTTCTATCCCGAATTGGCCCTGGGGCGTGAATGTGAGGTGGCGGAGATCATGAACCGGCTTGCGGTTAAAAGCGCACGTTGGCGAATTTGGAAGCGCCGACGCTGTCATGGAAGCGATTGAAGAATTGGCGTTGGATGAAGTGCATCACGGGCGCCGCCGTACAATCGGTCCCAATCATGAACTGGCTAGCCGACCATCAAATCCGGCTAAACGTCTGCCCAACCAGCAATATCATGCTGAAAGTGGTTGATAGTTATGCGAATCATCCGCTTCGCCAACTTTACGATCACGCAGTTCCCGTCACGGTTAATACCGACGATTTGCTCATTTTTAACCAAAGTGTTTCCCAAGAGTATCTTAACTTGTTCAATGCCAAGCTGATGACCGCCGCGGAACTGAATCAGATCCGGGAAACGGGCCTGAAATGACTTATAATTTTCCTACGGCTTCCTGCCAATCGACCAACAGATTATAACGTTCGGTTTTGAAGCGTAAAACGCAATATTGAGGGTCCTCCGGCCCGGTGAAATGATTCTGCAGGCCGTCATACCACATCTCCTTTTTCAGATCGGGGTCGGTCACGATTTCGATTGTACCGATCAGGGTGATGTTGTAATCATCGGCATTAAAACAAACACTGGCTCGAGTGCACCGGTCAATCCGGTTGGCTTTGGTGCCGCCCAGTCCGGTACAGAAGGTAATCCACCGGATCCCGTCTGCTTTTGACGCGGTAATGGTGGACGCGGTCGGATAGCCGTCCAAGTCGATCAAAGCCAACACGCAATAGGTCCCCATCCCGGTATTTTTTTCAATAATTTGTCCGGCTGTGATCATAATATCCTGATTCATTTTGAACCTCCTAGATTCCACGGTGGATCGGGTTAATTGGGTGTTGGAGAAAGTGTGGAGAAGATATGTGATTAGGCGGTTGGGGGACGCAGTTCGGGTATTTGCTTATTGATCCTTATTCGAAATGTTATTTCGCCACAGATTATCCAATTCCTGTCGACAAAGGCTCGAAGAATACTCCATGAAAACAACCCTTATAAGTGTCAACGTTTTTTCCACCTGGTCACTGGACGGGTTCGCGAATATGATTGAACTATCGAGCCTCCAATCAATGACTAGGAGTTGAGAAAATGGCCAAATTGCGCATGATCGGTTTGCTGTTGCTATTATTCATCCCTTGTTTGGGAAACGCGCTCCTCGCTCAAACCCCCGTCAAGCCCTTGGCGCTGGACTACGACATTTACAGCTTTAACATTCAACTCGACAGCTACGTGATCAAACCTAAATATACCCCGTATCAACTGCGAATCGATATCAGTTATCTGCCGGAAAACGCCAATCAATCCAATCTCCCGGTAATCTATGTCACTGACGGCCAGTGGCGCCGGATGGATCACAAGTATATCCACTACTTAACCCGGAAGAACCTCATCCCGCCCGTAATTGTCGCCGGCATCGGGTATACCGAAGCGGATGACGCGGGCCAAGTACGTTACACCGATTTGGTAATCCAACCGGAGCATTTCCGCACCGAACTGCAAAACGAGATTATCCCGCTGGTCGAGGGAAAACACCGTATTGATCCGAAGCGACGCGTTTTATTCGGTTCCTCGGCGGGCGGTCATTTTGTGGTATACAGCTTTCTGCAACAAGCGCTACAGTCCGGTACAACTTTTTACGGTTTTATCGGCGGCTCCCCTTACCTCCCCAAACAATCGCCGGTGCTCCCGATGGCCAATGAACTGACCGCTCATGAACGTACCCTAGCCAACCGTCTCTACCTGGCCTACGGTGCCAAAGAAAGTTATCGGGATTTCCAGGCTCCCAACAATCAACTCTTTCAAACTTTAGCCACTCCGAACCTGAAACGCCTGGACTTTTGGCACCACAGTTACGCCGATGCCGACCATTTTGACGTAACCAGGCTGGCGCTCATCGACGGTCTGCGATTGCTGCTCGGTAATGTAACAGCGCCCGAAATTGGCGCGGTTGACCTGAAATATCAATCCTATCATTACGATTTTACGACAACCACCCAATTTTACGACTGGCAGACCAACTTTTATGACCAAAACGCGCTCGCTCCCGGTCCCGATTCCTCCCCCGCTCCAGGAACGCAATGTTTCAAAGTAACTGCCGATTTCTCGCGCTATTCACGGTTGCAATTTGAAACATCGTCGGTCTTCTTTGCAGGGCTGGCCGACAAGGACATCTCGCTACGGGTCTACATCCCGCCCGCTTTGGCAAAACTCCGGTACAGTCTAAAGTTTCTGATTTACTCCAGTTTTGATTTGAATTGGATCACCGACACTAGCGCGGCATTTCCGTTACGGCAAAGCGGTTGGAATACTTTTCATTACAAATGGCGCGGCCAAAGGATCGCCGGCAATATCGACTGCATCCGGGGCTTTGGGGTGGCCATTGACAAACGGGATAAAGCTCCGGCTTGGAAAGGGGATTTGTATTTTGACGATGTGAAGTGGTGACGAAACGGCGTGCGTGGACACCCCCGTCGAATTGCGGATCATCAGCAAATACCCTTGCCCAATCAAAATAGCCACGCTGATCCGGGAGCAATTATCCTTGTCCCAAAAAACCTTTGACCGGATGCTCGCCAGCGGGCAAATCAAAAGTGTTTCCGGACTCGATCTGAAAAAATGCAAATTACACCGTGAAGTAGTGCTAATGATTGAAAGCGAGAGTTTGGGCAACTTGTGAATTAAACGTAGTAAATACCGTTCAAGTAACTTTACAAAAGTAGAAGTCACCATCGCTTTTTTCAATGGCGATGGTGACTTCCGTTACAGGGCATATGAACAAACCCGAAGTTAGAAATAAACCTTGATCAACCGGGTATCGGTATACATCCCGGCGCCTTCCAACGCTTTCTTTGAAAAATGATTATAATACCAACAACCGGCAATTGGTCGCCGCTGTCCCGCATAGACTCGTTCTTTCAAGTAAAACAAAATATTGCGTCCGATTCCCTTTTGGCGATACTCAGGCAAGGTAAACATCCCGATACTCGCGTACTGTGAGAGTAAAATGCCATTTTCGATGATTCCGAAACCTACTGTCGACTTATCTTTTTCAGCAATATAGATCTGTCCCTTTACAATTCTTGTTTCGAGGTCATCAAAAAAACCGTCACTTTTAGATAAGATCTCTTGACAATCTTGTGGCTGCGCCAATTGAACTATTATGCCTGCATTAAGTTCTGCCGCTTTGCCGGTATCCTGAAAAAAATAAGCCTGTATATCCAGACGCTTATGTTCATCCAATGCATGGCTTAAAAAAAATTGATCGCAAGTCGGCACGAAGGCCAATTGTACCTTTTGCATACGCTTCACATGGAAAAAGATCTCCTGGCTGTATCGACGATATGCTTGGGTAATGAAGAACAACGTAATTTGTTCCTGGTTCAAAATTGCAAAGAAACCAACTGCGCGCTCTTCGTACATGATGATAAAAAATTCGGAGTTTAAAATCTTACTTTCCAAAAACGATTCAATCGGAGCCGCTAAGCCGGTAGTATATTCTTTCAACCATTGCTGGTTATCCATAATATTTTGCTTGATAAAATATAGATTCATCATTTTACATTCTCCACTTTCAACCCAAAATTTACTCCCGTTTTTAGCGTAACGAAAGTTAATTATATTAGCGAGCCAACTCGCGTTATCTCGTCATGGCAACTCTTTATTTGCAACCGTCAAAATCCTCTTCAAATCTTCAAAATCACGCATATGTTTTTCCGCAAGGGAAATATCCGGCGCCATTGCCGCGAAATTAACATAGGTCTCAACCATGCATATTGGACTAACGACTATTACGGAGATATCTCCAATCTTATATCGTTTCTTTTCGAAAGAACCCTCCGGATAAGGCCAATTTTCCCATCGACCCGGGGTTACAACTTGATCTTTATTATTATGACGCAAAAAAATAATATCTACCTGCACTTCATCTTTTGCAAACTTGGCATTATACTCACCGTGGCGATTGCGGATAGGGATAGTATTGATAAACTTATTATTTCTCAATAATATCTCGACTCGGTTTTTATCGCTTTCCCAAACCATTACATCAAGGTCTTTATGCTCTCTACGCTGTTTCCCATAATAAAAATCAATGCTCCATCCTCCAAACAGCCAATAGTCTATTTGGTTTTCGGAAAATAACGTGTCAATTTCTTTTAATAATTGTAATTGCCTTTGACTCATATGCTTCGCAACCTTTTGATTCCCGAATGAAAGCAATTAATCATCTTTTTTTAATAATTCTTGTAAATCGGTAAATGTCTCCTCTTTACGGATCCGTTTCTCATAATTACAGCCGTTTTTCCAAAAAACCTTATAGGCGTTCGCTTCATCCCGCGAAGCAATGATCCGGTATTTTTCATCAATGACTTCCAGCGCACAACAATCATCTAGACAAATTGCAACCAATTCACTGTGTTGCGTAACTTCCTTCACCTTATTTTTCGACTCCAGATGGATCTCCCGTCTGGCATCATAATGCGGGCAATGAATCGCATTGATCAATCCCAATCCCGTGTTTTGATTCACGCTCTGTTTGAACCAGCAAATCGAACCGGCGCTTAACCCGGACATGATCACCCCGTTTTCATACGCTTGCCGGAGGATCCGGTCTACCCCGAGTTGTTCCCAAATTTTTAATAAGAGTGCTGTCTTTCCGCCACCGACATAAATAATATCCGAACCGAAGATCTTATCCTCAATCTCATGCAAAGTTGGCGTTTGATCGATAAGATACAAAACATCGGTGATACACCTAAGCCGGTTACCAAAATGTGCTTTGATCAACTCAAAATAATTTGGAGCATCGTTACTGGCAGTGGGCAAAAATAATAACCGCGGCTGATCTTTACCGGATAATCCAACGATTTCTTGATCGATAACCGTTGTTTCAATGGGCCTACCGTCCTTCCCGATTTCGCCACCGCCGATGGCAACAATTTTGCCCATGATTTCGTTCCCTCCTGAAGTTCTACCATCACTTCATCTCAGAGCCTTATTCCATTCGTCGCAAAACTCGGTTACGGAAGCATATCGCTGATCGCGGTTGTTTGAAGCCGCTTTTAATGCTACTTGGTATAAAGAATCACCGGCTACCCATTGATCGATCGAACGATCCAGAGTTCCTCCAAATATGCTAAACGCAATCGCCCCCATGGAAAAAACATTGGTCTTTTCATCAATGAGCGCTCCGAGTTCAAACTCTTCGGGAGACATAAAACGCTTTGAACCCCACATCCTTCCCAGCGGATTCAGATAGGGTTTTTGGGCATAGAAATCAATATCGCATATTTTCATGACATCGGTTTCAAAATCATATAAGATGCATCCGTCGTAAAAATCAATTGCAACATAACCTTTGGTTTCAACGAATTGATGAAAAGCTACGATCTTGCCAAAGCAATTCAACCGTTTCCCGATTTCGAGATGATTAAAACGGTAATTGGGGGATGCCGGATTTGAATATTTCTCCGACGGCGGGAATAACCAATAGGAATGCAAACACTCGCCGCGAAACCAATCAAACACGACCGCATAACCGTTGCCGATTTGATAACCTTCAACCAAATCTACCAGATCAGGATGCTTTAAAACCCGGTAATTGGGAACGGCATTTTTTAGCCGCACGACTGCAGTTTGAGGGTCGCCACTGTATGCTACTGTTTTTGCCCCGGCGTACTTGATAAAGCGTTTCACCCCCGCTTGCGCCACTCCGAAACAAATATTGCCCGAATCTTGTTGATCAAAAACCGCAAAAACTGTGCCAAAGCTTTTTAACCAACTAAAATCATGTTCCGCTTTCAGTTCGAAGGTAACCGAATTGATGCTTACAGATACCAATTTGAACCTCCTCAACATCGAATATTATCGTGAGTATCATTCTCGTAGCTAAAACAACATTACCCTTGACTCCGGAAACAAATAATATTCCCATCGGGATCCCTAAAGTGTACCGACCTGGCACTCCACGGCCAAGTCGTCGGAATGGTAACAAAATCGACATTTAGTAATTTTAATCGTTGATACTCCGCATCGACATCTGCGACATTATAACCGATGGTGAAGTTGGGGAGATATGAGGAAATTTCGTTGATAAAGCGGTTAACCACTTTCGCTTTGGGCATTGTAAAATTCCCATCCGTAGGGGCGGGATATTTTATTATAGTTATTTCACCTGTTTTAAAACCGCTCTGGATTCTGGATTTAGTTTAATTATTTCACCTTCAATATTATCAAGCCGATTGTTAATTTTAGCTAGAGTCGGTTTTACAACATCCATGTCTTCAATCAATCCATTGGTCTTGGTTTCAACCGAATCAAGCCGAGTAAGAATATTTTTAACCGTAGGTTTAATAACATTCATATCTTCAGATAATCCGTCAACTTTTTGTTCCAATCGTTCCATTTTGTTTCGAAGATCATCTTGTCCTTCGCCAAATGCCCGAAATTTTGATAATAAATCTTCGAGTAATATTGCAACCTTTTTATCATCCATCGTTATTGCCTCCTTCAATTGCAATGATACTTTCCACATTTAGGTCATCAATTCCTTTTGATAAAAAATTTATTAGTACGTGGATATCATTCAAGGTATCAAACCAATCCATTTTGCCCTTGACATCACCTTTCTCGCTGCATCAAAAAACAACGCTTGATGGTTCTGATGCGCCGCTCCATCTCGGTCAGCATCAGTTTCTTTTTCGCGTCCAACTCCTGTAAATTAAGATATTCCCGAAATTTAACCAATCCGTCGACCGTATCCGGAAAAAACATCGGATAATTAATGATTTGGTTTGGCGCGGATTTTCCGGGTTGCCGGAGCTTTTCGATCGATTGGTCGAGCTTGCGAAAATAGCGATAGGATAACGGCGAAACCAGGTCAAAATCGTTCATATCAAAACTTGGCAAATTGCGCTTTTCGATCCCGAGTTTCCGCTCCCAGAAAAACTCGATTCCGCCGGTAGCGATCACGTTAAAATGAGTCGCCAAAACCGTTTTTACCTTATTCAGCGTCCGACCCGAACCAATGTTGTCATCAATTAGCAACACTTTAACGTCCCGACCATATTCGGTTTGCAAAACCTGAAGTTGTTCCGTTAAGAAACCTTCCGCCGGCGGAACGTCCTTGATCCCTTCGTCATAATACGAGCACTTCACATAGTCAATCCGCTGTGTTTTCCCGGTTGAGTCCGGCTTGGTCATGGCGGTTAAGGCCAGAAAAAGCGGGGGTATCAACGCCCCTCCCAATAAGGGAGCGATCATGACGTCATATTGGTCAAGAGAATCCAGGAAGAGCAAATACCCAATCAAAAGACTCATTTTATGGTCCATTTCCACATATTGACGAACCGCCGTTAACGGTTGGTTTTCCGCGAATTGTTGCAACAATCGGAAAAGTTCCGGTTGCGCCCGTGGCATGTCGCCCAGCGCATCGCGATAAGCGATATCCACCAGCAAACTGGCTAAATCCGTCAAATACGTTTTCAACGGATGATATAGTTCGTTTTGCAACGCGGGATAGGAAAACCCCAAATCCAATAGTTTAGCGACCGCCGCCATGGAATATTCAATCAGCGTAAAAAGCAAATAGCGTTTTGTTTTATCCCCGATTTCGGACTTGTAAATGATCTGATAATCCACTGGAACCGCTTTTAACAGATTGACTGTTTCATGAAAATCCCCTGAATAATACCAAGGCGTTCGGTTATATACATAGCTGGAATTTCGCGTAAGATACTTGTTCAGCAAACTATCGAATAAACCATGGGCCTCTTGATACGCGTCATCGTTTAAATACATTTCACCCGCATATCCAAACGCGTAGGGGTCAAGTCGCAGCAACTCAATGAACGGCTTGATGCGCTGCAAATAACTGGCACTCATCCGGTACACCTCTCCAATCTCCTACGCAAACAATTCGCGAATGTCCAGATTTTACCTTCAATCCGATGTAATGATCTGTTTTTATTGAATAAGTGGGCGTCCGGTCACTCTGCAAGCTTAATTTGTGTAGAACCCGAATCCCGCACTATTTTCGGTTGGCTATTTTTATTGCAGGTATTTTTTAAAATGATTTTGAAAACATATGGATCACGCATCACCCATATCATACAATTGTAATGAGCGCTATTAATCTGACGAGGTATTGCAAATGTTGGGACATGTTGGATTTTCGTATGTCGGACTTAGCTATTTAGTGATGTTGTTTATTCCTAATCTTATTTGGATGAAAAATCAACCGGTCGATTACGATAATACCCAAGAGGCCCGTCCGTTATTATGGACTGAACGGATCGGTCAAATCGGATGTTTCGGTAGCGTATTGTTTTTTAACGATTATAATGTTATCGCAATTTCAATTTGGAGTTTTTGGCTACTCGGATCATTGGTCATGATGTTCCTTTATGAGATCTGCTGGATCCGCTATTTTATTAGTGAACGTACCCAAAAAACATTCTATCGCAGTTTGGGTTGGATTCCCGTTCCCTTGGCAAGTCTGCCAGTTGCGGCTTTTTTGTTGCTGGGTGTTTACGGGAAAGTAATTTGGCTGATCGCTTCGGCAATTGTCTTAGGGATCGGGCACATCGGACTCCATGTTCGGCATGAAAAAAACAATAAGATCTCGCGTTGAGGTAAAAAGCACCACTCCGCGACCAACCGCATCATCGTAGGGTTGTCTCGGAACGACCCTGCAATAACGATATAACTTACCAAAGGAGCTAGCGCCAATGCAAATTAACGCGTATCAGTTACAAACATTTACCAAAGACGGAGCGGGCGGCAATGAAGCCGGGGTTGTCCTCGGTGCCGACGGGTTGACCGAAACCATGATGAAACAGATTGCGGCGCAACTCGGGTTTAGCGAGACCGCTTTTGTCTTACAGTCCGATCATGCCGATTGTAAGGTGCGGTTTTTCACGCCCAATGAGGAAGTTGATTTTTGCGGCCACGCCACGGTGGGAACCTTTTTTACCTTCTCCCGTCAAGGTCTGCTGCAACCCGGCAAATATTCGCAAGAGACGAAAGCCGGAGTCTTTGCGGTCGAAGTGACGGCCGACTTGACAATCATGATGAATCAGCCGCTGCCCCGCTTCTACGAAACCATCGATCCGCAGGCGATTGCCGCTTCCTTAAAGATTGCCGTTGCCGATTTGGCGGCGGATTTGCCGGTCCAAGCGGTTTCCACCGGATTAAAAGATATCTTGGTTCCCGTCAAGAACCTGGACGTGCTCCGTTCCATCGCTCCGGATTTTGAAAAGGTTGCGGCAATCAGCCGGCAATACCAGGCGATCGGCTATCATGTGTTCACTCTGGAAACGCTGCACGGTTCCACTGCGCATTGCCGCAACTTCGCTCCGTTATACGGAATCCCCGAAGAATCCGCCACGGGCACCTCAAACGGCGCGTTGGCTTGTTTCCTATATCAATACGGCAGGATTGATCCTAACCAAGCCCGGAATATCATCATTGAACAAGGATATTCAATGCAAAAACCGTCAGAAATCCTAGCCGCTCTTTCCATTGCCAACGGGACGATTGCGGAAGTGAAAGTCGGCGGGAAAGCCGCCAATTTAACGTTAAGCGCTGTTGAAATCTAATTTCCTGGTAAATATGAAAAAACCGGCTTGGCGCCGGATGTAACGAAAGAAATATTTTTCTCTTATACATTCCATGGCTGCGGTTTGCCGGCTTGGAAGGGGGATTATTGGCGATACCCCAAATCAGTGAATTTTTTGACCAAGTACCCCAAGCTAATTCCAAAAAGGAGCATGCCAAACAGCGCGCCCCACACGGTAGCGATCGAGTGCTTTAAATACGTTACGCCCAACGGCGGAAACACCGCAACAAACGTAAAAAATGTCGTCAGCTCCGCGATGGCGATGCTTTTTACATAAATGTAGTCTCTGCCGCTAAGTTTTACTAATAGGCAAAGGGCAATGCTGATAAAGATCGGTGCATTCATTGACATGAGAAAACCGAACAATTGCGCTGCGAAGGTACTCCGCTCCGGCTCTCTAAAAAAAAGCGCCGCCGCGTCCTCCCAAGGTTTCCCGGTATTGACATGGAACAATCGTAAGAGAACGATGTATAGATTATTGATTAAGCCATTAATAATCCCAAATACAATTCCCGCGAAAAAGAAATCGCTGATTTTCGCTTTATTCAATCCTTAGCACTCCCAATAGCTCTTTTTCACCGATAGTATGGTTTTGAAGCAATCATTTTATGATTCGCAGAGGAGATTATATGAAAGCGCTTGAATTGTACGACCGGTTGGAAGCGGATTTTATCGCTATCGGGATGAGTGATGATTGGGCTAGGTACATGGGTAAACTGAACGATTATCTAACCGCCAATATCTCGAGCACCTCGGGCAGACTTATCCGGTTTGGCGGTTTGCCGCTCAATTGACGTCGCCGAGGTATACGGGGCGATCAATCTGTTCGTGCAACTTTTTCCCCAACTGTTGCGGATACACGCGAATCTGCTCCAACTGTTGCAGGTCGACCCATTCCACGCCGACTTGATAGGTATCGGGTTGCGCACCGTTGGTTAGGTTCGAGGCATTACCTTCCAAACTGCAACGAAAATAAAACTCCACTTGGTGAAGGTCGAAATCAACCGCGGCAAACTGGTGGTTTTCTCCAATATACTCCCGGACAAACAGCAGCTCTCCGACGGTCACTGCCGCTCCGATCTCCTCGCGACACTCCCGGACCACCGCGGCGTGGAGTTCTTCGCCCGGTTCTTGACCCCCGCCGGGAAATAAGTAAAAATATCCCGAATCATCGATATTTTTCGTTAATAATATTTTTCCATCGACAATAATGACCGCTTTGGCCGAATTGCGGATTGGTTTCATGGCGACTCCTTTCAGTACGAAAGATTGCTGGCCAAAACCAGCTCGTGCAGGTATTGTTTACAGACTTTCCCGCCAAAATCACGGTCAATCAGATCGCCGATGGCTTGCAAGAGTTGGGAACGTTGCGGTTCCTCAAGCAGCCGGTGATTGGGGTAAGTCAGGAGCAGTTGCTCGTAATCGGCGCGGCAATAGGTCTCCGCCGCCAGATAGGTGCGAGTCAGCGGCGCTTGAAACAATCCGCTGGCCGTAATTTCCGCTTGAACACCGGATTGAAAATCAAGCGCTTCGGGCAGCTGGAACTGGTATTGATTGGGTTGAAATTGATTGTAATAGGTTTGAGTCGCTTCGAAGAAAGCGCGATCCCCGCCGTCAACATGATGATACTTAATCACCCCAAGCGAACCGGACGGAGTCAACAACTCGCTGATCCTTGAGAAACGGGTTTGCGGATCAAGCCAATGAAATGCGGTAAATGACACAATCAAATCAAATTTCGCACCCGATGCTTCCCACGCTTCAAACTTGGATTCAACCACGTCAACCTGATAATCTTGGAGATTTCGTTTCAGGATTGTCGCCATTTCCGGTCCCGGTTCCAGCGCCGTCACTTGAAACCCGCGTCGAACCAACTCCAGCGTAGCAATTCCGGTACCCGCCCCAATCTCTAAAACCCGGGCCTGCCGCGGCAGGTTCGTCAACTTGATCAAATCATCAAACAACGCTTGGGGATAACGGGGGCGGATCCGATGATACAGCTCCGCAACTTCATTAAAGGCCAATCCAGCCTCAGTCATCGGGGTTGACTCCTTTTTCAATTCTTTAATTATAAACTGTTTATTTTAGCGCTTCATTCACAACCTAATCTCCACATAATTTCGATAAAACCCCATTTTCACCTGCCCGGATTTACCCAAACATTTATGAAAACCGTTGAAGTTCAAACAGTCAATCACTGGTTTAATGTTTTAATCCTAGGGAGGATTTGACACATTTCAACCGCCAAGCAAAAACCGGTGATTTTGCACCCATTTAAATCTTGTAACTTTCAAATTCTTGACAAGCGATGCGACTTAAGATATCATTTTATTAATAATTCAACGTAGGATGTGATGATTTTTTATGGACGATTGTCCCACTAGTGACTATATTTGTTTCCTTGGGCATCATTGTTTAATTTAAGACTTAAGAGGGATAAAAACGTCCTTTTGAGTCTTTTTTATTTTGAAAGGGGAAATATTTTTTATGGATTCTGATGGCAGTATAATGTTTCAATTGGTGCTTTTATTCATTCTCATCGGTATCAACGCGTTTTTCGCCGCCTCCGAAATTGCAATCATCTCTTTAAACAAGCAACGCATCAAAAAGCTGGCGGAAGAAGGCAATACCACCGCGGTTTTATTACAAAAGCTAGTGAATGAACCCAGCAAATTCTTAGCAACCATTCAAGTCGGCGTGACTTTAGCCGGATTAATGGCCAGCGCGGTGGCAGCGGAAAGTTTTGCCGACAATTTGACCGAGTACATCAAAACATTAGGATTACCAATCAATTCATCCATAATTAACGGTTTTTCCATCATCATCATTACGTTGTTCCTCTCCTACTTCACGCTGGTCCTGGGCGAGCTGGTTCCGAAACGAATCGCCATGCAAAGCCCCGAACGGATCTCTAAACTGGCGGCCCAACCCCTGACAATGATCGCTAAGATCACTCACCCCTTCATCGCCTTGCTCAGCTTTTCGACAAACCTCGTGATTAGGATGCTTGGCGGCAATCCCTCCCAGGAAGAAGAGAAGATCACCGAGGAAGAAATTCGTTTAATGGTTGATGTCGGTCAGGAAAAAGGGGTTATCCGAAGCACCGAAAAGGAAATGATTAACAATATTTTTGAATTCGACAATACTGCGGTATCGGAGGTTATGACTCACCGGATTGACGTCGTGGCGCTTGCGGTCGACGCAACGTTACAAGAGATCCTGGAGACGATCATTACCGAAAAATTCTCGCGGATTCCCGTCTACAATGAAACCATCGATGATATCGTCGGAATTTTACACGTGCAAGATCTGATTCCGTTTCTCCCCAATCCGAATGCATCGTCTTTCGAACTATTAAAAACGATTAAAGAGCCCTATTTTGTCCCGATCTCCAAAAAGACCGATGAATTACTGAAAGAACTCCAAAAAAACAAAATTCACATGGCGGTGGTGATTGATGAATACGGCGGCACCGCCGGCGTGGTTACGGTCGAGGACTTGCTTGAAGAAATCGTCGGAAATATCTTTGACGAACATGATGAAGTTGAACACGAAATCGTCAAAATCGATGAATCCACCTATCTCGTCGACGGAACGATCAATTTAAATAAAATCAGCGAATTGTTAGATGTCAAACTGCCGGTTGCTGATTACGATACTCTCAGCGGATTGATCATCGGTCAGCTCGGGCGAATTCCCAAAGAAGATGAACAACCCACGGTCGAATACGAAACGTTGATATTAAAAGTCGAAGCGATGGAAGAAAAACGCATCTCAAAAGTCAAGATTTGCGTTGCGTAATATCATCTTTCCACAAAGGACCCGCCTCTCTGGCGGGTCCTTTGCATTGTCTGTCTCACTTCAATAGGCCGGCATTGTCCAAAACTATTTTGGCTTTATCCAAAATCATTTTGGGTTGTTCCAAAATTGTTATGGCATCACTCAAAATCATCTTGGCAGGTTCCAAAACTGTTTCGGCAATACCCAAAACTATTTTGGCATAATCCAAAACCGTTTTGGCGTTACTCAAAATTATTTTGGCAGGTTCCAAAATCATTTTGGCATTTTGCGGAACTGCTTTGGCTTCTACGGCGCAATACTTTTAAGTTTCATAACAAACCACCGCGCTGCTTTCGATCATCGTACCGAGCTGTTGGGCGACTTCCCGGTGCACGGGATCGGTTATATAGGCTTCCAAATCGGCCAACGAGTCGTATCGCGCGATCATCAAGAGGTCGTACGAGGCGGCGCCGTGCCGGATATCCGCTTCAACTTGGAGGTCGCGGAGCAATCCAATCTTACCCGCCATGCCCAGCAGAAGTTCCCGCGCTTTGGCAATACTGGCGCCACCCCGGTCTTTTAATTTGATCAGTTGATTATTGGTGATCATGATTACTCCTTTCCGTCCATCGGGATTTTCGTGTTTCATCAATTACTTATTATTCCATCAAAGAGTTTAGCTAATTGCGCTCGGTATTACAACAAACCGCCCTATTCTCCCATATCAGAACGCTTCAATACCTTTTGATACATTTTCCGCTCAAATCGGACAATTTATGATAATCAACCAGAACCTCCTGCAAGTTTATTCATAAATTACTCGTAAAGGGGGTTTTTACGATATGTCGGATCTAACTTCTGCTTTATTACAAGAAACCCAACAATCTTTCTTCCGAATCCCGGTATTTTTAAGCTATGCAAGCCCTTTTAACACCCAACAAAGCAAATTCTTAGATCGGGTCATTCAGGAAATGTACGATAATCTATTGTTTCCGCGGACTTTAGGCGTCAGCGAACAAGGTTACGAGGCTCCATTGACTTCAATTCGCCGGATTGTTTTGAGTAGTTATGGTTGTTTATCCGTTGCTTTTCGCCGGGTGTTAATCCGCGACGCTGTTTCAAGACCGGGAACGCCCCGTGAACAAGTATATAATAGCGGTTGGCTTACAAGTCCCTATATTCAGATCGAACCGTCAATGGCCTATCAACGTGGTGAACCGGTCATGATTATGCGTGAAAACGGGGTTCTTAACGACAGTGTTTTTGGCGGCATCCTCGAGCAAGGCGCTGCCCCTTTGTTCATTCCGGCGTTTAGCGTGGATACCGACGAACAGATCAATCAGTTCTTTGATTCGATTTTCTGGAAGGACCCATTTCTGCGTTGGGTAGCAGCGGTTCGGGATTATTATGGAGTCTTGACTACACCGTTCCCGTCACTACCGTCAATTTCGTAAATAGGGCATCAATGCCCTATTTTTAGTTGCGTTTACAAAATTGATACCGTGTTTTTGGGATTGCATTCAATTAGTCCATCGCTCCCCAATCTTAATATCCAAACGGTTTTCCGACGATAATGACTTTAATCCGCCCTTTCGTAAATTGCCGTTTGATCACTACGAAGTCATTGCAAATTCTTTCGTCACTTTTACAATCCACACAGTAACCCAAAGCGGCACAAGGGGTATTCTTGTTCAGTCTTTTGGCGTCCAGTGGGGCGGCATAATTTCTCGCCCTTTTTTCAGCTTCTTCCAAATTCTTAACAATCTTATTAATTCCCGCCACCACAATCACTTGATCCGGACCATACAACATGGCCGCCACCCGACTGCCGTTTCCGTCAATATTATAAAGTTCTCCCTCTTCCGTTAACGCGTTGGTGCTGCATAAAAAGGTATCGGCGCTGAAACTCTGCCGATAAAGCTGCTTTTTCGCTTCCCGACTAAGTCCCGGCCGGTGTTTATCGAGAAAATTGTACCGGCCATTGCGCAACAGTTCAATGATACCGGTTTCAAAAAGCGTCATTGAGTCTCCGACAGCAACTGTCGAATGTTCCGGCACCCACTCTTGAAGCTGCGCTTGCAACATTACCTCATCCGCGACAAAAATACCGCTGATATTATGTTTTTCGAGATTGGCGATGGTTCGACTTACCTGTTTTTCGAGGTACCATTGGATATTTTGCTCCATTGATGATTTACGCTCCTTTTTGAAAAAATCAAACCGCTTCGCACCGGCTCCATGAATGCCAAAATCCGCATAGCATTTTTTAATGACAAAGTTTATAATTGGTATGGATGAATATTCCAAATATTCCTACCTGTTTCATGATAAAGCAGAAACTCGGAGTAAAAAATGAACCAAAGCGACCCGAAAGTTATTCAAATCGACCGGCAGAATCTGAACCAATTCTTGAAACTCATCGCGAAACGGCAAGCCTTGACGCCGGATATCAATTGGGGTGATTTTAATCCCCAGGCCATTGCCACCGAGAACTTTTTCATTTACGCGGTTCAACACCGGGAAGAGCTGGTTGGCTATGTAAGTGTGGTTTTTATCCCAAAACCCGATGGGCGAATCGGCACCCTTTATGTCGATGAGTTATGGGTGTTGGAAGAGTTCCGGCGCCGAGGCTTGGCCCGTTGTTTGATGGACGAAGTCATTCGCTTAGGCTATCAACTCAATGCCTGGGAGCTTCGTTTGTATGTCAATGAAACCAATCAGACCGCCCGCAATTTTTACCAGTCGATCGGCATGACGGAAACTACGCATGCCTTGTATTGTGTAAAGTCATTTCGCTCATAACCTCTACTCTACTGCAGTCAATCCAAAGGAGGTCGCCATGATCCAGATCGCCTTTTTACGCGGCATCAACGTTGGTGGTAAAAACATGATTAAAATGGCCGATTTAAAGCAAGTATTTATCGCCATGGGATTTGGACAAGTCCAAACCTATATCCAGAGCGGCAACGTGCTTTTTGAAGCAGTTGCAGCGGAAAAGCAATTACGCCAGCGGCTTGAACAAACGCTTACCGATACTTTCCACCTTACGGTCCCAGTAATCCTACGGACCGCTGCAGAATTGGAGCAAATCGTCGCCAACTGCCCGTTCGCAGCGGAACAAATCGCGCAGGCCGAAACAGCTTCGCAAGTTGAAAGCCTTTATCTCGCTTTACTGGAACGAGTGCCGACGCCGGAAGCCGACGCCTTGTTAAACCCTTACCGGAGTCAAACCGACGACTACCGGATCATCGGCCGGGAAGTTTTTCTCTTATTCCACCAAAGCATCAGAGATTCAAGACTCGCCAATCAGCTCGCCAAATTGGACGTCCAAATGACGATCCGCAACTGGAAAACCATCCGTAAACTGCTCGCGTTAGCGCGCGATATGCAAAGTTAATGGCTACCATTTACGATGGAAAGTGAGCGTAATCCTCACGATCACACCAATACAAAATTTGTTAATTTTGTTGACGATAACCTTTTCGAATGTTATTATTAAACTAATCAGTGGTAAATATTAACAATCAATTTTTAATATACTCCCCTCAAGATAATTTACAAAATTATCGCTCCATCTAACTTCGATCGTACTTCCTACAACATAACCGACAAACTCTTCGAAAGATTAATTTCCTAATTCAAGGTTACCAAAATATCTCGAAAACTTTCAACTACGTTTCGTGACAGTTTCTCCAAAAGGCACCGACAGCGCTACCACGGTACAGCACAAATTGAAAGGAGGACCGAAGGTTAGGGTTTGGCATTCAATCCGCAGACTTACGATCATTAATCGAAAGGGGCGAATTTCATGTTGCTAAAGAAGTACGGAGTACCGTTCTTGTTTGTAGGTATTTTAATTTTAGCCACGGTGTTAATCGCAGGATGCGGCGGTTCCAAATCTTCAAACGCCAACAATTACACGACATCCGAAGCAACGACAGCGAACGAAATTAATGAAGGTGATACCTTCACCGCCATGACAAATACTACGGTAACCTCCTCCAGCGCCTTGCTTACCGCCGTGAGTAATGCGAAAGCCGGTGATGTGATTACCATCAGCGGAACAATTAAGATCACCAGTACGGTAAAATGTAGTGCCAGCGGCACCTCAAGCTCCCGAATCACCCTCAAAGGCGGGACGCTTGATTTTACCGGAATGGCGGTAAGTTCCAGCAACCGTGGTATTCAAATCAGTGGCAACTATTGGACAATTTCCGGCGTAACGGTTAAAAACGCCGGGGATAACGGGATCTGTATTACCGGAGCAAACAATCAAATCACCAACTGTAATGTGAGTGGTTGCGCCGACACCGGAATTCAGATCTATAACAGCTCGGCGAAGAATAATGCTGTTTCCGGTTGTACAAGCTCCAGCAATTACGACACCGCCAATGGCGGTGAAAACGCCGATGGGTTTGCCTGTAAGTTATCAGCGTCTACCGGAAATTCATTCGCCAATTGCACAGCGAATTCCAACTCCGATGACGGTTATGATCTCTATGACGCGGCCGGCGTCGTTACCTTCACCAGTTGCTCCGCGTCGAGCAACGGAAAGGGCAGCAATGGCGACGGTAATGGGTTCAAACTCGGCCCCGGGAACTATGCTCATAAATTAACCGGTTGCACCGCCACCAACAATAAAGCCTGGGGCTTTACCCGAAACGGCAATACGGCGAATATATCCATGTCCGGCTGCACCGGCTCGGGTAATGGGAAGGGATTAAGCGATATCTAATCACCAAGGTGATCTTATTAAAAAATGTAATGTACAAGCTACAACCAAAAATAATCAGGGAACTTCCCTGATTATTTTTTATGCCCCTATCCTTCACTCAAAATAGCAAGCGTGGCCTTTGCTCCAGCCGCTTTGAGCCGTTCGATAATGGGTTGGTACCCGGTGCGCAACGCATGATCAAAGGCAGTATCGCCATTTTCATCTTGGCGATCGACTTCCGCATGATGTTCCAATAACAACTCCACCATCGCCAAGTTCCGACAGCGGCAGGCGATCATCAATGCGGTTTCTTGCGAGAAATTGGTTTCGTTGACCGCTGCACCGTTAGCAATGAGCAGTTTGGCGATTGCCAGATTGCCGCCATTGGCAAGCGTCATTAAAACAGTGTTGCCATCGCCGGGATCATGGTGGTTGACATTCACCCGATTGGCAATTAATAATTTAACAATCTCCAAATTATCCCGAGCGCATGAATAATCCAACGCGGTGAGCCCTTCCTGACTTTCGGCATTGACATCCGCCTTGTTTTCGATGAGCAATTGAACAATCTCCAAATTGCCAAACACCGCGCTAAACATGAGCGGAGTCAACCGATCCCCCTTGGTTTGACAATTGACATTCGCTTGACGGTCAATCAATAACCGGACAATTGCCGGATACCCTTTGGTGGCGGCAATGATTAAGGCGGTTTCGCCGCCACGGTTGGCACTATTCACTTGAGCGCCGTAGTTCAATAATAATTGGACCATTTTCGCGTCCCCAAATCCCGCCGCGATAAGTAAAACCGGATCGTCTTCACTATTACGGGTGTTTGCGTCAACACCGTCTTTCAACCGTGCTTCGACTGTTCCGAGACGCTGATTGGTCACGGCGGCAATCAAATCGTTGTTGGGGAGAACCCCGTTGTGCTTGGCAATAATCAAAAAAGTGGCAACACCCACTAGGATCAGCATCGCGCTAACGCCCCAGCATACATACAAGCGTAAATCGTTACGATTCATGCGAACCTCCCTGCGAAAATTGATTATAACAACAGCTAATCGTTTAAGCAGCTCGGTGTGGATAAGTTAAAATTGTCTCAAAACAGCACGGGGTGTTTTTCAAGCAGCGGCTGAATTGATCCACTCGGCGACGGCGAAATTGGTTGAATCAATCATGGAGCTGTTTGACCGAATTACGCAGAATCAAGCTTGGCTTCAAAATGATTTCCGAGTGGGGAAGGTCGGGGTCCTTGATCCGATTTAATAACGTTCTGGCCCCCAACTGGCCGATTTCGTAAGCGGGCGGCTGAATACAGGTAAAATTGGGAATATTGAGCCGCACCCAACTGGGTTGACCGTGGGTAATCACCGAGACCGCATTCGGTATGGCCCGGCCGGTATCCCGCAGAAACATCACCAATCCTTCGGCGAGATAGTGATGGGCCGTCAATACCGCCGTCGGTTCAAACCGGGCGAACAACGCCTCGGCTAATCGATAGCCTTCCTCCGCGTTGGGCCGGCCGGAGAAGATCGGACATTCGGCGCGGGGAATTCCCGCTTCATCAAGCGCTCGCCAGAAGCCTTCCTGACGTTTTTGAATATGCATAAACGGAGAATCCCAATTTAGATATGCTAATTTGTTGTGTCCCATCTCAATCAGATGTTTTGTCGCCTGATACGCTCCCAGCTCATTATCGAAGGAGACCCGGTCATAGGGTTGTTCGGCTCCCTCAAGATAACGGTCAAGCACTACGAACGGAATATGGTGCTCCCAGATGAATTTGACATTGTTCCATCCTTTAAATGTCGGGGCAATCAGAAAACCGTCAACCTGCTGAGCGACAAAATTGGAAATGAGCATTTGTTCCCGGACCGGATCATCATAAGTACTGCAAAAGAGGAGCATGTAATTGTTATCATACGCGATCCGCTCCGCTCCGTTAATCACTCGCGTAAAAAAGACGTTTTCAAATTGCGGCACGACAATCGCGAGAATGCGCCGGTTTTTCACCCGCATGCCGCGCGCAAGATAATTGGGATGATAATTTAACGCCTCGACCGCGTCCATGACCCGGCTGCGCAGTTCCGCGCTGACCTTTTTGGGGGCGTCATGGTTCAAACAATAAGAAACCGTCGAAAGCGAAACATTGGCCAACGTAGCGACGTCACGCAAGGTTGGAGTTTTTGAACGTTTCTGAGTCATTAGCACTCCATGTTCGATCGAAAATTAACAAGCCTTTTAAAAATTGTACAATATGTCTTCCGCTAAGTAAATGCCCATGTTGCTACGCCCCGCATTCCGAAAGATCCGTCACCAACAATCCGCATGCCCCAGCTCAATTGTTCGAAATTACGTCTCTTGCAATTTTGAATGCAACAATTAGCGAAACGTTTCTCGTCTTTGCTGGTCTGGGTTGATTATCCAATTTTATTACATAATCTATTGACACAATACGCTAACCGTTGGTAGAATTGGATCATCAAATTAGTTCGCTCCCTCACATCCAAATTGATGATTATTTTTACAATGGATTTTAAGAGTTATTCCTGAGTTTTGTCGAAACGTTTCTCCAATTTAATTAATTCAATACGGATCAGTAATTCAATCACTGACCGGCACTCAGACGCATCAGCGTCTAATCCGCTCAGTGTTGAAATAAAAAACGAAAGGGCGTGAAAGTATGATTACGGTTAAGAAAAGCCATGTTGACATCATCGTCATGGCACTGGCGGTCTGTGTGGGCTTGCTCGCGGGATGCGGCGGCAAACGCTCCGGTTCAGCCCCGGGAGACGGCGGGGTGAAAAGTTTCAGCGCGGCTTTGGTTCTCCGGACCGTCCCTTGTTCAAGCGCTTCCGAACTTACGACCGCATTAAGCAACGCGCAAGCCGGGGATGAGATTGTGCTTGCGGCAGGCGTCACCTTCACCGGCAATTTCAAAGGAACGGCCAACGGCAATGCCAACAATCCCATCATCATCCGCAGTAACAGTTCCAGCAACAAAGCGATTCTAAAAGGCAAAAGCAACAGCAGTAGCATTACGTTACAGATTACCGGCGATTATTGGATCGTTAAGGACCTCAAGCTAACCTATTCCCAAAAGGGACTGGTCTTTGACAATGCCAACTACGGACAAGCCATCAACTGTGAAATCTATGACATTGGCATGGAGGGATTACACTTCCGGGACGGCAGCAAATACGGTCTGGCCGACGGCTGTTATGTACACGACACCGGACAAGCGGATGCCGATTACGGCGAAGCGATCTATGTCGGAACCGATAAAGGCAGCTGGAGTACTTATGCCGAGGACGTCTACGATACGGTGATTCGCAATTGCCAGCTGGGACCAAATGTAACGGCCGAACATATTGATATCAAAGAGGGAACCCGGCGCACCATCGTTGAATATTGCACCTTCAACGGCACGGGAATGGGTCACAACGGCGCGGTTGCCAACGGCGCCACCGGCTTTGTCGCGGCCAAAGGCGTTGACGCCATCGTTCGTTACAACACCGGCAATCGCAACGGCAACTCCGTCATCACCGACGCCTTCCATCTCAACAACCGGGGCGTCGCCGATTCCGGAACCGGCAACTGGTTCTACAACAATACCGTCAACCTGGACAATTCTACCGCTTGGGTCGTCCATATCGCTCAAGGAACCTGCACCTACAAGGTATGGAACAATACCCGCACCCCTTCCGGCAACATGTATGAAACAATCAATAACAGTACCTATACAACGGTCGCCCCGGACGGTTCGACGCCGACTTCAACTCCGAAACCAACCGCCACCGCGGCACCGTCGGCGACTCCCACCGCTACCCGGCCACCATCGGCAACCCCAACGCCAACTCCGACATCGACCGGTTCGACCGGCGGAACGATCAAAGTCCAATATGACTGCGACGAAACCGGCGCCACTGCCAACCGGATCAAACCGTTATTCCGGATTTACAATACCGGCGGTGCTGCCGTTGACATCGCCAAAATTAAAGTGCGCTACTATTACACCATCGATGGCGAACAAACCCAAAATTTCTATATCGATTACGCATCCGGCGTCTCCAGTTCCAATTGCGTCGGAACCTTTGTCAAACTATCAAGTAGCAAAACCGGCGCCGATTATTACCTGGAATTGAGTTTCAAATCCGGCGCGGGTTCCATTGCTCCGGGGGAATCGATTCAAGTCAAGACGCGCTGGAGCAAATCGGATTTTGCCAATTACACGCAAACCGGGGATTATTCCTTTGACCCGACCAAAACTGCTTACACCGATTGGAGCAAAACCCCGGGATATTACAATGGTGCGCTAAGCTGGGGAACCGAACCCTAATAACCGCAATCATCTCCGAATGAGCAAAAAACCCGTTATATAACGGGTTTTTTGCTTGAAAACCAGAATCGCTATGTTTCTACAGCGCCCCGAGAAATCATACTGGAAGCGCAAAATTTCAGTCCCGGTGACAGTTTTCTGCGCCATCCTTTGCACGTCTAACATATATTGAAAGGATAATCAATATCCTTTTGATTAGGCCTTCGAAGTAAAAATACAAAGGAGACGAGCGCGATGACCGGTAAACTACTGCGCCAGGAGAACATCGCCCAACTGGAGCACGGCCAACTCGTAAATTTGAGTCGTTCGGGCATTCGTGGTAAATTTCTAAACCACTCCGTCGTCCCGGAATTTTTCCATTGGCTGATGAACCAGGTGAGCAAAAACGTTTTCACCGCCCGGGTCGATCTCCAGAAGGTAACGTACCATTCTCAAGACGCCGCCGGTCACAAAGCGATTCTTTCCGGTCTGGTCATCACCCCGGTCGCCGCTACGACGGATCCCGCCGGGCCAATGCTGCTTGCTTTTCAACACGGAACCCAATTGGAACGGCGGCTCGCTCCTTCCAATTTCAACCCGGCCAACGCCCTGGACTTTGTGGAAGTATTGATCGCCGCGCTTTTCGCAATGGCGGGTTACACAGTCGTCATGGCCGATTACCCCGGTTTGGGAATTGACCCCGGCGATCATCCCTACGTCAATGCCCACCCGTTGGCGATATCCGTCGCCGACCTGCTGACAGCAGTTCAGCACGAACATTACCGCCGCACCGGTCTTGCCGGCAACCGCGTTAGTTTGATCGGTTATTCGGAAGGCGGTTATGCGACGATGGCCGTGGCGCGCGAGCTGCAACTCAACCCGGTTTACGCCGCCAAATTTCAAGTAGCCGCCGCCGCGCCGCTGGCCGGCCCCTACGATCTGTCCGGAACGATGCGTCGCCTCATGTTACGGGAAACGAAATATGAAAACGGCTATTATTTGCCGCTGACGATCCGCGGCTATCACGCTGTTTACGGCGATAGTTACGGCGACGGCATCTTCACGAAAGAACGCGCCTTAAAACCCCAATACCAATTCCTCTATGACCTGGTTGACGGGTACCACCCGTATGCCGAAGTCCAAAAGTATCTGCCGGCGATTCCCCGCGTCATCTTAGCGCAGCCGTTGCTCGACTCGCTGCAGGATCCGGCCAGTCCGGCTTTTTGCGCGTTGGCGGCGAATGATCTCTATGACTGGGCGCCGGAGATGCCCATGTATCTATATCACCATCCCGCCGATGATCAGGTGCCCTTCGCCAACTCGGTGATTGCCAGCGAGCACTTTATCCGGCAAGGACGAATGGTCCCGACTGTACCCATGTTCGCGTTGCCGCTCCCCGGCTCGATCCACGGCAGCGCCGCTCCGGTCTGTTTTCTGGCGAGTTCGGTCTGGCTGAAGTTGTATCAAAGTTCTGCATGACCAATACCCAAACCTTCCGGTTGATCATGACCGTAGTTTAATCAAGAGTCGCCGGTATTCTTCATCAAGCCGGGCCAGCTCGCCTTGGTCCTGCGTAAGCGAAAGGCGGCTGATCACCTCGGTCAGACGGTACTCCAACACCAGCCGGTCCTCGGGCGGTTGTCCCCCCTGCGCTTTTTCCCCTTGATGGTCCTGCAGGTATTGTTCGAGGTTTCCCGCGAAAACCCGGATCTCCGGTTGGTCAAAGACCATCAGATGCGAGGCCACCTTATTGATAAACTTCCGGTCATGCGAGGCGAACACAATGGTGCCGTCATACTCCGCCAGCACTGTTTCAAGCGCTTCAATCGAGGGAAGATCCAAAAAGTTAGTCGGCTCATCCAACAGTAACACATTGGCCGGACTGACGATGATTTGCGCCAAAGCGACCCGGACCAGTTCGCCGCCGCTTAGCACTTGCACTTTTTTGTAAACGTCGTCCCGGCGAAATAACAACTGCGCCAGCAACTGCCGGGCAAAACCTTCATCCCGGACACTGTCGGCCATGACATTGGCGAGGATCGAACGGTCGGAACGGAGCTGCTTCAGATCCTGGGCAAAATAACCCAACCGGGAACTGGGCGCCACGTGGATTGGCGCTTCGCGCTCCGCCATCATCTTTAACAACGTAGTCTTGCCGCAGCCATTGCTCCCAAATAGCGCGACCTTTTGGCCCTTCATGATGTTAAAGTCAAAATCGCGGAATAAAACCTGTTTCCCAAAGCCTTTAGTGATCCGTTCGCCCCGGATCACTACTTTACTGTAGGCTCCGTCGGTAACGTTCAATTGAAAATTGACGGTCGGCGCCGTTTTCGGCTTTGCTTGCTTTTCCAACTTGGCCAAACGCGTCTCGATGGCTTTCACCGCTTTATCCAAGCTTGCCTGGGCTTTCTGGTTGCCCATCTTATGAAGGCGGGCCTCGGAATTACCCATGCGTTTGGGCGTCTTTTTCGTTGAAACACTACGGGACCGGCGGTCAGTGACGGCTTGTTCCAGATGTTCCTTCTCCTGGAGGTACTGTTCGTACTCCCGTTGCCGGTGTTTTTGTTCCCGCTCTTTTTGAACCAAATAATCACTGTAGTTGCCGGGATAAACCAGCAAACGGCTGTCCCGAAGCTCCCAGATCACATTGCAAACCCCGTCCAGCAGCTGCCGGTCGTGGGATACCAACACGAAAGCCCCCGGGTATTTCCGAAGTTCGTCCTGGAGCAGTTCGGCGCCGGCGATATCTAAGTTGGCGGTTGGTTCGTCGGCCAAAAGTAACGGCCTTTCCTGGTCAAGTACGGCGGCAAGACGGTACCGCGTCTGCTCACCTCCGCTCAACGTCGCGCCATACTCCCGTTTGGTCGCAAGTTGCCGGGCCGCCGGGGTCAGCAACTCCGGTTCCGGCTGGGTGTCGGTGGCGAATTGCGTCAGATACCCACACTGGCCATGGCGGGTAACCTGCCCGGCATCGGGTTGAATCGTCCCGGCCAAAATCCCCAATAAAGTCGACTTGCCAACCCCGTTCCGGCCAATTAAGCCGATCCGCTCCCCTTCAAAAATCTCCAAATTTTCGATCTGCAACAAACAGCGATCCTGGACATAATGAAGCACATTTTTCAATGACAATAACAAAAAAACCCCTCCTTACGGGTAGGGGAAAGACAGGCAAAAACGGGCATAAAAAAACACACGTCATTGGTCATCCCCTTTAGAATCTCCAAAGCAACATGAAAACCACCTGTCCGTTCAGACAAGTTGTTAATGTTGGCTTGAAATACTAAAAAGAATGATTAGCGCATGTTCGGTATACTTGTTCCTTTCCTAAAACAGAATCCCTAAAAACATTTTGAGTATACCAGATATCGAAACCCAATGCAATGGCGCTGCCGTAGGAAAATTTGGATATTAGCCCTTCTGTTTGGAACCGTCTTTGGCTTGCTCCATATTCTCAGCAACCCGAAACTTGACGATGGCGTCGATCAAATCCAACGGCAACGGGTTGGCGATCGGAAACTGCACTGCCCCTTTGGAGCTTTTGTACCCCGCCAACCGCTCCTTGAACTCCGCGATTCCATTGGCCCCCGGATAAAAACCGATATGGTTCTTATGCGCGGCAAAATGCACCAAATTGCCATGTAAAACAAAGGTCGGCATCTGCCAGGCGATCTTTTCCCGGGCCGCGGGCGCGGCCGCTTGAATCACCTGGCGCATTTCGTTAAGTTTCGCTTGGACTTCGGACGGAAAGGTTTGAATATACTCATCAATGGTACTGAGCTTTCCAGCGTCTTCGGTCATGGTTGCTCCTTTCTTAACCGTTTGAACGGTCAGACCGTCTTTCCGGCCGTAATACCTCCACGTACCCTTCGGTGCCATTGATCCGGATCCGTTCGCCGTCTTTAATCCGTTGGGTCGCGTTATCCACGCCGACCACGGCGGGCAGACCGTACTCGCGCGCAATCACCGCGCCATGGGTCATCATTCCGCCCACCTCGGTCACTAACCCTTTGATCGAGACAAACAACGGCGTCCAGCTGGGGTCGGTAAACTTGGTCACCAAAATATCCCCTTCCTCAATGCGCGCCTCTTCCACTCTTACGATAACCCGGGCGCGGCCTTCAATCACCCCGGCCGAAACGGGGATGCCCGGCAAAGCGCCTTCGGGAATATTGGCGGGATTGTATTCGCCCGCAACGTTCTCCCCTTCGGAAGTCAATACCCGGGGCGGTGTCAATTTTTCATAGATCTCATAATCGGCTTGGCGTTGGCGGATAAGCTGAAGGTCCAACCGTTTGGTCCGCACCGTTTCCCGAAATTCGTCAAACGATAGATAATAGCAATCTTCTTGCTCCCGAAGTGTCCCCTGTTCCACCAGTTTGGCGGCTTCTTTCAACAACGCCTGTTTATAGACCCAGTAGCGCTGGATTAAGATATATTTCGGATACTCTCGGTAACCGATGCAATTGCGCAACAGACTGATCATCCGTTGGGCCTTGCGGGCTTTCTGTTTACCACCGGGCAGTTGCTCCAGGCGGTTGATGATATCCCGTTCTTTCCGTTCCGCTTCCAAGCGTCCCTGTTCAAATTTGCTGTTCCCCGAGCCCGGAGTGGAATGATGGATGTTGCTGACGATCATCGGAATCAACGCGGTCGGCTTTTCATTCCAGCGGGGGCGCGTAATGTCAATCTCACCGGAACAGCGCATCCCGTATTTTTTAAGAAACTCCCGGAGCGCCCGGCTGACCGCCGGGCCGCCTTCCAATTTCGCCAGCTCTTCAAAGAAGTTTGCATCATAGGTATGCGAAAAATATTCACGTACCGCCGGATATTGCCGGACGACCTCGGCCACATCAAGCAACGCCAGTCCCATCTCGGAAGTGTTGTTATTGGGTACCGATTGCGAAAGGGCGTCCGCCGCGCTTTTTTCCCCAAGCCATTTTTCAATATGCTTGTTAATCCAATTGATGGCGTACAACCCGACCATAATAATTCCAAAGCCGCGCGGATCGTACATGAGCTTTTTGAGTTCCCGGTGATCTTCTAAAATAGCGGCAAAGACGGCCTCCCCGGAACGATCAGCGATCTGTTTCCGCAATTTTTCGAGGGACCGCTCGTTTTGGGAAATAAGCTCAGGAATGACCGTCGGATTATTTTGAAAGTAAACTTTTAACGCTTGAACTACGATCCCCCAGGTCAGTTCCTCACGACCCAACTTCAAATAGCGCTTGCCGCGGGCGAATGACCGGACAAACTCTTTGCGTTTCATCAAACCTAAGATCGCATTCTGCATCGCCGGGTCGCTTTTGCCCCAGGTTTTCAGGATCATCTGCCGTCCCAACCACGATCCCAGATCATGGGTCAGGTCAAAAAACAATCTCCCTCCGGCAGTATACAAAGGAACCTGACTCGATAAAAGTTGAAAAAAGGATAAACCTAACGGTTTGATAGGGTCGGTCATCATTTGCTGGTGCCCGAGCGAGGCGTAAATCCGGTTTCCCGGTTTGTTTTCCGGGATGGGATACAAGGTGGTGATCGGCCGGCTTTGCACGATAAAAAACACCTTGTTTGCCAGACACCATTCAATATCTTGCGGGCAACCGAAAAAAGCTTCAATCTTGCGGCCGATCCGCTCCAGCTGCAGGATCTGCTCGTCCTTCAGCGTTTGCTCATACTGCAATCCGGATTGAATCTCGGCTTCCGCTGTCCCGCCCTCCGCCAGCGCGTTGACGGCTAATTGCTTGCGGGCGATCGTTTTGGCAATGATTTTGCCTTCTCTGACTTTGTAGATATCCGGATTGACCAAACCGGAAACCAACGCTTCGCCCAGTCCGAAGCTGGCGTCGATCGAAAGCACCTTCCGGTTGGAACTGACCGGATCCGCCGTAAACATAATTCCGGCAGCTTCCGGAAACACCATGCGCTGAACGACCACTGCCAAAAAGACCTTGCTGTGGTCAAAGTTATTTTGGATGCGATAAATCACGGCCCGGTCGGTAAAGAGCGAGGCCCAGCAAGCGCTCACCGCTTTTAAAATGGCGGCGGTTCCCCGAATATTCAGGTAGGTGTCTTGCTGGCCCGCAAAGGAGGCTAACGGCAGATCTTCAGCCGTCGCGCTGGAACGGATCGCATACGCTTCAGCCACGCCAAGCTCGGTAATTTTACGGATGATCGCCCCGGCAATGTCTTCGGGAATCGCGGTTTCAGTGATGAAACTGCGAATCTGACCACTGACCTCACTGACTTTGTCCCGATCGTCTTTTTTAAGTTGGGCCAGCTCCATCAGCAACCGGAGATATTCGGGCGTTTGTCCGACAACGCGACGGTAGGCCTCCGTCGTAACGCAAAAACCCTGGGGGACCGGAATTCCATCAATCCGGGAAAGTTCGCCAAGGTTGGCGCCTTTCCCCCCGACCAACATTAGCTTGAACTGATCAATCTCCGCGAAATCCAGCAAATAACTCTCCATCGCAATGACCTCCATCGCCCATCATCGAAAGTGTTTACGATAGCTTGCCCAAAAATAACCGCTGCAAAAATCCGGAGCGGGTTTGACTTAGACCGTTTCTGTTACGCCAAATCATTTCGGCATGCAGTTGCGTTCACCTGCCAACTTTTGTAATTTAGGTCCCGCAAAAGGTTCGATAGGGAACGTCGGTCGACTCAGGGGGCAAAGAGTAGGCCAACTGTTCGGAAGAGTAAGCGTAAGGGTTTGCCAGCACGGCCAACAACTGTTCCAGCTCACGGTAGTCTCCTTGAACTGCGCTTGCAAGCGCCGCCTCGACCCGGTGATTCCGGGGAATTACCGCCGGATTGCTATCACGCATCAACTGCCGCGAAGCCGCTTTTGATTGCTGTTGCCGGTCGAGTCTGGCCTGCCATTGCCGGTGCCAGCGGGCAAATGCGTCGCTGGTAAACAGCGGCGTCGTTTCCGGCTGTCCCAAAGTCAAGGCGCGGAAGGTGTTGGTATAATCCGCCCGGTGTTCCGCCATTAACTTGAGTAACTCGCCAACCAAAGATTCATCTTGGGTCTCTTCATTGAAAATTCCCAGTTTGGCTTGCATTCCCGCGTGCCAATGGGCTTGATATTGTCCGGTGAATTCGGAAAGCGCCGTTTCCGCCAGTTCAATGGCTTGCGCTTGTTCTTGATGGAGCAGGGGCAGTAGGGTTTCGGCAAACCGCGCCAGATTCCAGCCGGCAATGTCCGGCTGATTGCCATAAGCATACCGGCCGTGAAGGTCAATGGAGCTGAATACCGTTGCCGGATCGTAAGTATCCATAAACGCACACGGTCCATAATCGATCGTCTCGCCGCTAATCGCCATATTGTCGGTGTTCATCACTCCGTGAATAAACCCAACCAACTGCCATTGGGCAAGCAAGGCCGCCTGCCGTTGAATCACTTCCCGGAGCAATAAAAGATAACGATCCGCTACGTCCGGTATGGCCGGAAAATGCCTCCCAATGGTATAGTCGGCCAACATCCGGAGTTCAGCGGCAATTCCCCAGTTGGCAATATACTGAAAGGTGCCGACTCGGATGTGACTGCTGGCCACGCGGGTCAAGATCGCTCCCGGTTGTTGGGTCTCCCGGAGGACTGTTTCACCGGTGAGCGCCACCGCCAGACTCCGGGTGGTGGGTATGCCCAATCCAAACATCGCTTCACTGATGATATATTCGCGGAGCATCGGCCCGAGTGCGGCGCGACCGTCCCCGCCCCGGGAGTACGGTGTCCGGCCGGAACCTTTGAGCTGAATATCTACCCGCTCGCCGTTGGGAGAAAGTTGTTCGCCAAGGAGCAACGCCCGGCCGTCCCCTAGCATGGTAAAATGCCCGAACTGGTGCCCGGCGTAAGCTTGCGCCAGCGGTTGCCCTCCTTCGGGAATCCGGTTACCGGCAAATACCGCAACTCCCGCCGCGTTTTGCAGCGCTTCAACACGTAACCCGAGGGATTTTGCCAACGCACCGTTAAAAGCCACCAGCCGCGGCGCGGCAACCAGCGTTGGGTTAAGGCGGGTGTAAAAGCTTTGCGGCAGACGGGCATAACTATTGTCCAGGTTCCAGCCGGCCGCGACGTTAACGTTTTCCTTTTTCATTGAAACTCCCTATCCTCGCGAATGATATTAAAGTATGCCCAAAACCGGCGTGAAGCAAAAGCCGGCAAAAATGCCCCTATCCCCGGTTTCTCGATGTGTCTCACGAAAATCATCGTTCACAAAAAGTTTCATGTTAAAATACCGGAAGATTTCCGCTGCGAATTTTAGTACAATAGAAACAACAGCAACAACAACGGAATCGGAGGACTGAAATGCATCAAGTATACGCCCCGGGCTGCGGACTTTTGATTTACAAACCCCAGCTCGCCCAGAAAACAGCCGTTTTTTTAAACCGCGCCGACCGTACGATTCCCGATTATCTGACGTGTTGCCGCTCGCAACCGAAGCTTGAAACCGGGACGCGGATTATTAACACCTGCGCCGGCTGCGACAGACGGTATCGCGAGTTATATCAGGGAATCACCACGGTTTCCCTTTGGGAAATCCTCGCCGAGAGTTCCAGCTTTCCGTTTCCCGACTATCACGGGATCACCATGTCCATCCACGACGCCTGTCCCACCCGGAGTGAAGCCCGGGTGTATTCGGCAATCCGAACCCTGCTTGAAAAAATGAACATCACCGTGGTCGAGCCCAAGCACACTAAGGCGCAAGCCCGTTGTTGCGGCGATAGTTTCTACGGCATGTTGCCCGTCGCGCAAGTGAAATTGATGATGCAACAACGGGCGGATGAGATGCCCTGCGCCGAAGTGGCGGTGTATTGCATTTCCTGTATTAAAGCCATGCATATCGGGGGCAAAAAGCCGCGCTACATCGTCGATCTTTTGTTTAACGAATCAACGGAGATTGGAACATTTGAGCCTGAGGCCTGGCACCGCCAACTGCAGGAGTTTATCGATACGCACAGTTAATCCAGACCAGGCACTGCCCATCGCCCATCGCCCATCCCGGCTTTTTTGTTTTTCAAACCGCGACACCCCCAAACGCCATCGTAACGTTGAGGGTGTCGTGGTTTGTAATTTCCCGATTGCGCAAATGCTGCGGCCAATACGCCCGGGCAAAGATGACGGTCTGCTCCGCCGGCTGGCCGCAACAGACACAGGTATTGTCCACCTTTTCCTGACCAATGGGAATACAGCGGGCGGTGGCGCCGGTCTTTGCTTTGATCGCATCCTCGCATTGACGGTCGCCGCACCACATTGCTTCGATAAATCCCTGTTTCGCTTCGAGTTTACCGACAAACTCATTGAGATCCGTGGCGGCAGGACCGGGGGTAGCGAAAATAGTGTTGTCAATCTCCGCCCAGCCGTGAACGACAGGGCTAAGGTTATTAAAACCATTCGGAAAGCCCCTCCAGGGAAGCAAAACCCAGCCCGGAAGGGCTTGAAACTGGGTTCAGCTTAGCCCTGACCTTCAGGTCTGGGTGGACAGAAACGCATTCAGCGTGTTTTCTAGTCGAATCTGTTGACATGACCCGAGCTTTGCTGGATAATTTATAAACATTGACTTGCCCACCCCGTTCGGACCGTGGATAAAGAAGAGCTTTTTCATGATCGCCTCCGCTTCGTTTATGGCAATGACCCGTTTGCCAACGCCCATTCGAAAATTTCTTGCGCTTTCTTTCACAATTTTACCACATTATGTATTTTTCCGCCCACAAAATGATTAAGTAAGGTGACAAAAATATTTATCAATCCCGGAAAAATATTTCTCACCTTCAATTAAATATTTATCACCTTCGAAAAAACAATTATCACCTTCGCAATACTATTTATTGACCTCGAAAAAATATTTATCGCCTTGACAATTATATTTCTGCCCCTTGCAATAATATTTATCACTCATGAAATACTATTTATCCTGCATAAAAATGAATTTATCCAGGGTAATAAACTCTTTTTGGGAGTATAATGTTTTTGGTGGTTCTTTTGTTCTTAATCTTGATTTAATATTTTTTCGCAAAACATCAAAACTCCGCTGCACCGAGTGAAACCCATCGAACCAATTTATTTAGCCACCCGCCTCACGCTCTTCCGAAATTGAATGAACCCACTCCCCCAACTTTCCCGCGCCGTCGCCATTGCAGCGTAGTTGATTCGTTCCGCAACCGGTTTTCTTGGAAAACTTCGGAGACGATGTGTATGATTTGTGAACAAATCGTAAGAAATGTGTCGTGTTGTTTTAACTGGTTTTGTAAAGCAACCTTTTGACAACTACTATGCATTGAACCCGGATATTGCTTCATGTTAACATCGTAGTAACAAAAAGGAGGTATTGTCGTGAATAGACGAAAGATTGGTATTTTGTTTATGGCAGCGCTAATGATGGTCACGGTTTTTTGCTCGCTTCCCACGATGGCGGCAAAAGAACAAAAAAAGGCCGTCTTGCGGATGTCCTGGTGGGGCGGAGATGCGCGCCACAAAGCAATCCTGGCTTCAGTCAAACAGTTTATGAAAGAAAACCCCAACATCGAGATTGAAACTGAGTATAGCGCCCTTGCTCAATACAAGGATAAATTTATGACGCAGTTATACTCAGGATCCACCGCCGATATCGTGGCGATTGACCAACCTTGGGTAGCGGACATTGTGGCCCGCGGCGACTTTTTCCTGGATTTATCAAAGTATTCCCGGTATATCAACATCGGTTCATTCGACAGTTTTCTGGTGAATAATTATTGCAAGGTCAACGGTAAACCCTATTTCGTTCCGGCCGGCATCAATGGCATGGGTTCATTGGTTGACGCCGAAGCCTTGGCTAAATTTGGTTTCGACCCGAAGGTCAAACAATTTACCTGGGATGACATGATCGCTTTGGGCGAAAAAGTCCATAGCGCCAACCCCAACAATTACTTATGCGTCATCGAAAGCAAACAGGCCGGGTTGTATTTTGCCCGGGTTTACCTACGCCAACTTACCGGCAAACAGCTGATCAACGACGACGGTTCGATGGGTTGCACCCGGGACCAATTGGCCCAATCACTAGGATTGATTGATACCCTGTACAAAAAGAGCATCTTCCAACCCATCTCCGAACATTCGGTCTTCAACGGCAGCATGCTGCAAAATCCCAAGTGGATTAACGGCCAGATGTTTATGGTGCTCGGCCGGACTTCGGTCATGACCGACCCGTCAGCCCGTCTGCCGAAAAACGGCAAACCCCGCACCACCAATTTCTTAATGCCGAAACTTAAAAACGCCAAAGAAAGCGGGATTGAAGTCCGGCCCGCCGCCATGTTCGCCATTAGCAAAAATACCAAGAGTCCGGAAGCGGCCGTTAAATTCCTGAACTATCTCTTTACCGACAAGGAAAGCGTCATCACGCTCAAAGACAACTATTCGGTTCCGGCCCGCAAAGCCAGCCGGACCATCACCGCCGATATTCTTGATCCGGCCGCCGTCGCCAACGCGAACTATTCGTTAGCCAATCCCGGTTCGACGTTGAACGGTTACTCCTCCAGCCCCGAGGTTGAGTCGCTCTTTACCGAAGTGATGGAGAAGATCGCCTTTGGTCAATACAAAAACATGAATCAGGCCGCTGATGAAGTCATCTCCCGCATCAAAGATATCGTTGCTTATTCCAAACAAAAGAAATGAGCAAGGATTGAAAGACGAAGTTTAACTAGGATAGGGGGTAAGGAAAACGATTCCTTAACCCCCTATTTTTCAAGAAAGGATTGAGTGCGTACATGCAAAATGTACTGGCCCAAAATAACACCGCCAAGCCGGTGAAACGCCAAAAACTGGGCAGTGGAAAATGGACCGGTTTCTGGTTTATCCTGCCCTGGGTGATCGGTTTCGCGGTATTCCAACTCTACCCGTTCCTGGCGTCGTTATTTTATTCGTTCACTAACTTTTCGATGTTGGGAGACTCGCTGTTCATCGGCTGGACCAATTTTACCCTGTTATTCACCAGAGATCCGCTCTTTTTAAATTCGTTGGTGGTGACCGGCGCCTACACTTTAATGGCCGTGCCGATCAAACTGGCTTTCGCTTTGATGGTTGCCATGATCTTAAATGTGAAGTTGAAATCGATCAACCTCTACCGCACCATCTATTATATCCCTTCCATTTTAGGCGGCAGCGTCGCGATCTCCGTGTTATGGCGGGTGATGTTCATGCGGGAGGGGATGTTTAACCGCTTAATCGGAGTAATCGGTTTCGGACCGGTCGATTGGCTCGGCGACCCCCGTTTCGCTTTATTTACCATCAGTATGTTGCAGGTCTGGCAGTTCGGATCGTCGATGGTGATCTTCCTGGCGGCGTTGAAACAGATTCCTACCGAATTATACGAAGCTGCCCGCGTCGACGGTTCCGGCAAGATCCGCCAGTTCTTTACGATCACTGTGCCGATGCTTAGCTCGGTCACCTTCTTCAATCTGATCATGCAGTCAATCCAAGCATTACAGAACTTTACCTCGGCTTTTGTCATTACCAACGGCGGACCGATGAAATCGACTTACGTTATTGGAATGAAGTTATACGAAGATGCTTTTAAAAACTTTAAGATGGGCTATGCCAGCGCCGAATCCTGGGTTTTATTCATCATCATTATGATCATGACCATTGTCGTGTTCAAATCGTCCAACGCTTGGGTTTACTATGAAGATGGGAGAGATAACTGATGAACAAACAGCGCAATCACACCTGGTTAACCCATCTCCTGCTCATTCTTTTCGGAATCGTGATGATCTACCCATTGATCTGGATGTTTTTCGCTTCGTTTAAGACGGTCAATGAGATTTTCATTTCACATAAGTTATTGCCCGACCGGTTCCTTTGGATCAATTTTGTCAACGGTTGGCAAAGCGCCGCTACCGGCGCCGCTTCCTACACTACGTTCTTCATCAACACTTTTCTACTGGTGATCCCGACGGTGGCGTTCACCGTGTTGTCCTGTCTCTTGGTGGCCTACGGGTTCGGCCGGTTCGACTTTCCCGGCAAAAAGTTCTGCTTCGCCATCATGATCGCCACCTTGATGTTGCCCAATGCGGTAATCATCATTCCGCGGTTTTTGATCTTTAAAAACCTGGGTTGGCTGGATAGTTACCTGCCCTTTATCGTCCCGGCGATCTTCGGCTGTTACCCGTTTTTTATCTTTATGTTAATCCAGTTCCTGCGGGGCATCCCGGTCGCGCTCGACGAATCGGCCAAAATCGACGGTTGCAGCCCCTTGCGAATCTTATTCAGCATTTTGGCTCCCCTAATGAAACCGGCGTTGTTTTCGGCGGGTCTGTTCCAGTTCATGTGGACTTGGAATGACTTTTTCAACCAGTTGATCTTCATCAATTCGCCGAAGAAGTTTACGATCGCCCTGGGTTTGCGGATATCCATCGACAGCTCCTCGGAGATGGTCCGCTGGAATGAAGTGATGGCCATGTCGATCTGTTCGATCGTACCGTTGATTTTGTTATTCTTCTTTGCCCAGCGTTATTTTGTGGAGGGAATTTCAACCTCGGGGTTGAAAGGGTAAACCCGCTCCGGTCAACTTTTTCAAATTGCAGAATTGAGGCGTAAAACAATGGCAAACAATTTAAAAAACGATTCAGGACTGCTATTTTACCTGTCAGGCGATAACGGCAGCCAGCCCGAAGTGGCGTTGGGCAATCCCGAGCCCAACTTCTTTCAAAATGTCGAAACCATTGAAGACGGCAAATGCGGTAAAGCCTTGCGCTGTCTTCCCAATCAACTGCTGGCCTACTGGGCGCCGGGCAATATCTACGCCCAACGGGGCACCGTGTCCTTCTTCTGGCGCAGCCGCTATCCGTTGGGTCCGACCGAATTTCCGATCTTCCGGGTGAGTTATGCCGACCACAGCAGTTGGGATGCGCAGTTTATGCGGATCGATTACAACGGCGGCGGTATTGACGCTTTTGTGACCGACATCAATCTCAGCCGCACCCGGGTGGGCATGAAATTTGACGTGTTGCCCCAACCCGACCAATGGTTTCATATCGCCTTTGCGTGGGATGAAAACGTCGGAGTGCGGCTCTACGTCGACGGCCAACTGACGGCGGCCAAGGACGCTTTTTCCATCTATTACGCCGGATTGGACCAGTTTGGGACCCATTCGCGGATCATCAGCCACTGGCAGGTTCAAAGTTCCTATAACTATGTGCGGACCGGCGATTTTGACGAAATTCGCATTTATGATCGGATGCTGGAACCGGAACAGGTTGCCGGTTTGGCGGCGGGCGGGGCGCTTGACACCCTGCCGCTCTTGAACCGTCCGCTATTCGCTCCGGTTTGGCAACGCGAATGGTTGCAACGTTGGGGATTTGACGCGGCCACTCTGCCGGCGCCGCTTTGCCATCAATATACCGCCGTGCATAAAGTGGAGATTCATAATGCCTGGGATTTGAAGCGTTGGTGGTGGAAGGGTTGCGACGGCATTCGCGAAACCACTTGGCCCGGTGTGTATAACCGCTCCCGCTTGCCGGGACGCACCGACTATTTTGTCCTCCCGGACTGGGACTGCTACTCCCAATCCGGCAAGGAGATCACCTTCGAACCATTGCCCGACTGTTATTTCAACCATATCGAGATCAGCGGCTCCGCCCAAGGCACTTTGCGGATTCACGGCCGGCTCGAAGAGCACCAGTCGCTCCGGCGGCTCGCTTGCGAACGTTCGGTGCACCGTTTGGATGAACCGGTTCGGAATGTGGCGTTGACCTTTACCAATGATCTGATCGAGGAACCGATCGGCGATATTACCCTGTTGCAGGTGGAACACGGCTTGGCGCCCCAAACTGCCCAACGCGAACGCTTTGCTTTCAGTTGGGATACCGGCGCGGAGACCAGGACCGGCGTGGCGGCTGTCCGCCAATTTGTCCAAGGCCGCTTTATGCGGGATGAACGGGCCACATTGCTTGGCTCCGCCAACCCCGTCTCCCCCGGAACCCAGGACGCGAGCGTCATGGAAAATATGCTGCCGCTGCTGCATTTGATAATGCCATACCATGCCGATGACCGTGTGGGTATGGATGGATTAATCTTGCATTTGCCGGCGTTGCAGGGAACCCCTACTCACGGCCGTTATCTTTTGGTCAATGTCCAGGTGAAGGATCCGCTCTGGATTTATCGAAATCTAATCCAATTCACCTTTGCGGTTTTACCGGGCGAAGCCAAAACGATCTGGTTGGATACGCGCGACCGCATCCTGCCCGAAGGCAAAGCCTTATACGCCACCGTCGCCTTCTCCGGTCCGGTCACGGCGGCGAGTTGCTCCGACATTGCGGCGGAACTCGTCTATAAACCGGCGGAATTGGCCAAAGCCGAACATTGCGCCGACCGCTGGATCCAAGTCAAAGACAATTACGCTCATTTGGTCGAGGAGAACCCTTCCAGTCCGAAGTTTAACTTATATAACCGTTTTATCGCCGATTTGCAAGACCTGTTGCGGATCTGCCCCGAACATCCCTTGGCCCGGCTTTACTGGTATGATAAATTCAAACAGGACGCGCCGGTTTTCAAGCAAACCCCTTGTCCGCCCAATGTTCCCTTATGGGCCTGGCGGCAGGTGGAATATATGGGTTATGTCAAACGGTATCTCCGCTGGTGGATTGATAAACGGCAGATCGGCAACGGCGAATTCGGCGGGGGTCTCTCCGATGACGGCGATTTGACCGCTTGGTGGCCCGGCCCGGCGCTTACCGGTTGCATGCCCGAGAAGATCAAAGCTTCATTGCTGCTGGAGATGGAGGCTTTTTACGATCAGGGAATGTTCGCCAACGGCTTATGCGCGATCCAGACCGACCAGCTTCATACTCTGGAAGAAGGCATTCAGGCGTTGGGACAATGTTTGACGTTGGACCCCTGTTCCCCGAAGCAATTGGAACGGGCGATGGAAAACGCCCGCGGCCTGTTCTTTGTCACCGGCATCAACGCCGCGGGACACCGCCACCTCAAATCCGGTTATTATTCCGGCACCCGGGTGGCCGAGGAGGCGCCGTGGAACTATTCGGCGTCCGACTCCTTCCACGTGTTGCATCCGACCTATATGTTGGTCCGCTATAACGGCTCGCCGCTGGCGAAACAGTTAGTGCTGGAGCTGGCCGACGCGATGATGGACCATTATTACGACGGCAAGTTGCACGTCCAAATCGACGTGACGACCGACCAGGATCAAGTGCACGAACGCACCCGGGAATGGCCGCTCTTTTATGCCGCCTGGCAGTTCACCGGCGATCCGAAATATTTGCAACCGATTAATGCCCAACTTTATGCGCAAGCCCAGGACCGCCTGGCGGGCGACTCCGAAGCCGTCTGCCAACAAGTGGCCGCAACCTACGAACGACTGATTACCAACGCGGCCTTGCGGGAGTATATCAATACCGACGGCCAACTTTGGGTGGATCGCGGCGTCATCGATATCGGCGTCATGCAGGAACACCGGATCGGCGGCATCGGCCATGAACGTTTTTCGCTCTACCCGCGTCATTCCATCCGTTGGCAGTTCGCTCCAGGCGCTGAAGCGGATGTCGCGATTTTGGTCACTTACGCCAGTACCAGCAAATTGCGGATTTCCGGCTGGAATATGACCGACTCGGCCATTGAGGCGTTGCTAATCGGCGAGCATATTTTGCCGGGTCAATGGCGAATTCGCCAGGGAAGCGGCGCGGCGGTCGGAACGATGGCAACGGTCAACCAAGAAGATTTGATCCGGTTTGAACGGTTCATGAAACAACCCGTTACCTTCGCGCCCCAAACCTATACCGTACTGGAACTGGATCTGGAGCAAGCGGCCACGCCGTATTGGGAACGTCCCGATCTAGCCATCGACCGGGACGATCTGATCGTCAGCGATAGTTGCATCCGGGTGCGCGTCCACAATATCGGCGCCGCGGCCAGCGAACTGACGACGGTTGTCCTGACAGGACCGGACGGCACGGTTTTGCGCAGCAGTCAAATTCCGCCGCTACCCGCGCCGACCGATCTCTATCCGAAGATCGTGGAAGTTTCCTTATGGACGCGCGGTCTTGACTTAGAAGGTTGCACCGTCGAACTCGATCCCGAATGCCGGTTGCAAGAGATTACCCGGGAAAACAACCGCATCGCCCTGTAACACAGTACCGGAAGAGAGGTTTTTAGGATGAAACTGAGTTATACTACCTTGGCGGTCCAAGATCAAACGATTCAACAGGCAATCGAAATCGCCACCCGTTATCAACTGAACGGCATCGAATTGCGGGGCAAAGACGACGTCCACATCTCCCCCCAAAGCAGCCCGGAATATATTCAACAGGTTAAACAGTTAATCGCCCAAGCCGGTTTGGCGGTTCCCTGCCTGACGGCTTACACCAAATTTGCTCAAGCAACGATAGACCAGGCAGCGGAACAGGTCGACATAATCAAAACCTACGTCGATCTGGCGCGCGAGATTGGCGCCGCCACTATTCGCACGTTTATGGGCGCCTTTCCGGAAGGCTGCGACCCGCTGCTCGTCCAAGCGAATATTATCGCCGGTTTGAATTTGGCTGCCGAAGCCATCGGCGACGCGCCGGTCAAGCTGATCATTGAAACGCACGATTCGATGCGTTCCGGGGCGCAGTTGGCTCCGATCCTGGAGCAAGTCTCCCCTAAAGTCGGCGTGTTGCTGGATATTATCCACCCTTGGGATCTGCAGGAACCGATCGCCAAAACCTGGGAATTAATCGGGCGACGGATTTACCACGTCCACATCAAAGATATCGCCGCGACCGTTCCCGGCGGCCGCGTCTACAGCCGGATCGGAGCGGGGCTCATTCCGGTTCCCCAGATTGTGGGTTATCTGACTCAGCAGGGCTATGACGGTTTTTACAGTTTGGAATGGGAGAAAAGCGCTCCCGGAACCAACGGGATTTCTTTTGAAGACCAAATGGAGAGTTTTGTGCGATTGATGCGCGGTATCGAGGAGGAAACGTGATGAGATTATCGTTTGAAGAGGTTCAAAGCACCTTGGAGCGGGCGTTGCTCACCCGGAACTGCCCGGCCGATCACGCTCACAAAGTAGCGTACGAAATGGCCCGCAATTCGCTGGAAGGCACCTATACTCACGGAATTAACCGATTCGCACGGTTGATCCGCAACATCGACGAGGGGATTGTCCGGGTGGATGTCGAACCGGTGCTTGTCAACGGCTTTGGCGCGTTGGAAAATTGGGACGGCCAATTGGGATTGGGAATCGTCAACGCCTGGTTCGCCATGGATCGTGCTATTGAACTGGCCAAAACCCACGGTATCGGTTTTGTGGCGTTGCGCAACACCAACCACTGGCTGCGGGCCGCCACCTATGGCTACCAAGCTTGCGCGGCGGGTATGGCCGGCATCTGTTTTACCAACACCATTCCCAATATGCCGACCTGGGGGGCGGTCGACTCCCATCTGGGGAACAATCCGCTGGTGTTGGCGCTCCCCCGCGAGCAAGGCAATGTGATCGTCGATATGGCGATGTCCCAATTCTCCTATGGCGCGTTGGAACTGGCACAACTCGAAGGACGTCAGATGCCGATCGACGCCGGTTTCGACTCCGAGGGCAATCTAACCCGCGATCCGGCTGCGGTCTGTCAGTCAAAACGGATCTTACCGACCGGTTATTGGAAAGGCGCGGCTCTCTCCTTTGTATTGGATCTCTTCGCCGGCTGCATGTCGTTGGGCAACACCACCGCGGCGATCGGCCGGTTAAGCGGTGACGAACACGGGGTCTCGCAGGTTTTCATGGCGATCAACTTCCGCCAGATCGCCCCGCAGGAGCAGGCGGACGCCATTGCCGAGGATGCCATCGCCGACCTGCTCGCCTCGAAACCCGATGCCAAAACCCAACGGATCATCTATACCGGGCAGTTGACCCAGGAGATCCGGGCCCAGAATCTCGCCCAAGGCATCCCGGTGGACGAGCGGATCTGGTCCGCAATCACCGGATTGTTGTAAAAAATAAATAGCACGTTTAGATCTCAGAAATACCGCTTCCGGCGGTATTTTCTGTTTTTCCGGATCGTTGTTGGACCGTGCCGGTGTCCACCGGAATCCGCAAGGTAACCGAGAAACCCTCATTTAGCGTGCTTGCCAGTTGAATCTGACATAACATATCAAACCGCAGTTGCAGGCGGCGGTAGACATTCTGCAACCCGATATGTTTCTCGCTGAACCCTTCGAAATGGGAGAGCGACTCCTCAATTTCGGCCAGACGTTCCGGCGCGACACCGGCCCCGTTATCGCTGATGACGATGAGCAGCGTCTGCTGTTCCAGAACCATCCCGATACGCAACCGGACCGGCGTTTCCACCCGGTGAATGGAATGATTGATGCTGTTCTCCACAATCGGCTGGAGGATTAGTTTGGGGATGGGGATGGCCAATACCTGATGGTCGATCTCCCACTCCACCTCGAACCGCTTGGGATAGCGCCCTTTCATCAGTTCGATATAAATCTGGGTCGCCTCGACCTCCTCGGCGACGGCCACATCCCGGTTGGGCGAGCGTAAGCTGTATTGGAGAAAGTTTGAGAGCTGTTCGATCATTTGATTGGCCTTCGACGGCCCGCGTTTCAGGCGCATCACCTCAAAATCGATAGCCTGAAGCGTATTGGAAAGAAAATGGGGATTCATCTGATATTGCAGCGCGGAGAGTTCCAAAGCGATGGCATGGAACTTCCGTTCGTTCAGCGAGGCTTTCAAATAATCGTTCTGGACAAAGGTCTGAACGATGTTGGTAATAATATAGCTGTAGATATCTTCTTTCCGCGGCTTGGGAATCGCCGGCAGCGGCTTGTTTTGAGTCGCGGCGTCCAATAACTTGATAATCGAATATACTTGCCGGGTATTGCGCGAGGCATAAATCGCCGAAAGGATGATGCAGAGCAGGATACAAACGGCTCCCGCCAATAGACTCAAACCGATAAAGCGGTTTAAGGTCAGGTAAGCCACTTTGCTGGGGGTGACGGAGAGAAAATCCAAGCCCAACTCTTCCGAATGCGAGCGTACCACCAGCATATCACGGGTGTTATAGGTGATCCAGTTCTTGTCGCGCAGTATTTTGCCGAGTTCAGCCAGGAGCGTCTGGCTCGATTTCGAATCGCCGCTCGACAGCAACAATTCGTTTTCCTGGTTGATCAGCAATATGGTCCGGTCATTGGCCAGCTTCAGATTGCCCAGGACCCGTTTAAAGTCGGCGATTTTAATGTTGATGGCGACCACAATTCCATTGGAGGCTTTTTCAAACACCGTGAGATACTCCACCGTATCCGGGAGCGTGGCATAAAGGCGCGCGTTACGGCGGATAAACCGGGTGGTGGGATTGGCTTCGCAAACCGACAGCCAATCCCGGTCGGGCAGCTCATAATACGTGTGAATATTGGCATTACTGGTCAGATACCAGCCATGGTCGTTGGGATAATAAACGTAGATCGAATCGATATAGTCGCTGGAGTTGGCGATGGCTTGCAGATGTTGGACAACGTGTTGATAGGTCAGGTATTCGCCAAAACTCATTTTATATTTCATAAAAGTCTTTTTGATCGAGTTGACGATGGATTGATCCCCCAAAAACTTCAGCACTTTGGTGGAATCATGAAACATCAGGGTCGAAATCTCCTGAACCAGTTCCAGTTTGTCGAGGGTCTCCTGGTTGGCGTTGCTGCGCAATCCCCCGTACGATAAGAGAAAATAAGTGGAACTGAGCAACAGGATCGGTAAAATCGATAAGCTCAGCGTATACGAGAGATTGTTCAGAAAAAACCGTTTCCGCATATTTTGCTCCCTTTGACTTTGGAGTGACTATTTACGGTATTCCGAGGGCGTCGTCCCGTAATATTGATAAAAGGCGCGGGAAAAGCTCTTTTGGTTGTCGTATCCCACCATTTGCGAGACCTCGTAGAGTTTGACATTGATGTTGCACAATAACGAAGCCGCTTTTTTCATGCGCACCGAAAGCAGATACTCCGAGAAAGAGATCTTGGCGTACTTGTGAAAAACCCGGGAAATGTAATTGGGACTGAAACCGACGGCCGCTGCCACAGTTTCCAGGGATGCGGTGGCCAAATGCTCTTCGATATAGCTTTTGACCGAGGCGACAATCTCGGGGTAATACCCCTGATACAACGGATGGCTCTCCTCGGGTTCCGCCGGGATCGTCTCATTTTCCTGCGAGGTCGCACTTTCGTACAGACGGGAAAATGTGTCGATCAATACTTGATATTTGACCGGTTTGACAATATAATCCCGCACTCCGTGCAACAAACCTTGCCGCGCGTATTCAAAATCGGTATAGCTTGAGAGAAACACGATCATCACCTGCGGTTTCTCTTCATAAATGGCTTTCGCTAAGGCAATCCCATCCATTACCGGCATCCGGATATCGGTCAATACGACGTCGACGGGATTTTCACGGAGATAATCCAAGGCCATTTTCCCATTGTTAAATTGCCCCACGGCGGTATAGCCCAGTGTATCCCAGGGAAAGAGGTCGACTAGGCCGGAGCAGATCGCCGGCTCGTCATCCACCACAATCAATCGCAACTTTTTCAGTTTTGCTGTGGCGAGGTTAGGGTTGTCCAACGTATCTTCACTTCCTACAGATTGCGATTGTCTATTGTCTGAATCAAAGCATAACAAGCTAATTCTATTATACCCCATCCAAATCCCTTAGAACAAGTATGGGAGTATGGCAGCAAAATCCGCAACCCGTTCCGGAATTTCAAGATGCCGCTGATAACGGTCGAGCAACATCGTTTTCATGCCTAACGCTTTTGGGACCAGATAATCATTCCGTAAGTCATCGCCGATGAAACAAACTGCGGACGGCGGAGTCCCGATCCGGTCAAGCGCCATCCGGTATATTTCAGGGCTTGGTTTACGATAACCGACATTAATCGAACTGATCACAAAATCAAAAAAATGCCCAATGCCGTTGGTCGTTAATAATTCCTCCACTCCACCGGGAACTTTGAAGTTTGAAACCACCCCCAGCTTATAGGTTGCTTGCAACTTACCCAACACACGCTGGACGTCCGGTCTGACGTAACAATGGGACCGGTAGGTTTGCCAGAAATTTTCCTGCAACCGGGTTATCACTCCGTCTTGGAACGCGGTGCTTTCCGTGGGAAACTTCCGCCTTGCCATCAGTCCGAAACGATCGGAGAGAGGGTATTCCCGGTCATGAAACTGATCGTCCAAATTGTGTTTGGCATCGTGATATTCAGCCGAAAACTGTGCAAAACTTTCCCATAACCGTTCCAGGCCGGAGCCTTCAAAAGCCCAACGCGCATCCTCGTCAGCGCCTTGCCAATCATGTAAATCAACCAACGTCTCCATGCAATCAAATAGTAAGTATTTGACCATTGCTTCTCCTTGATCCATATTGATGGTCTATTTAAATTTTAAGCCTTCCGCAAGCATCACGGAAGGCCTTGGTCGTTGCGCTATCGTAACGGAATGAATGAAAGTCAATTTCCGTTGGACTCGCTCTCAGCGTAAATTCGCTCATCGATCCGCCGCGCGACACTGTAAGTGTAAGCGGTAAAATGTTTCAGCCAAAATCCGCTGGCGGTCGGGTTAAAGCTTTCAAAGTCGACGCCGCAGCGAATTACCCCTTCCACGGTCAACCGTTCCATCAACCACGCCAACAGCGCCGTGTAAATGCCGGACCCGCGGTATTCCGGCAATAGGTAGGCGCCGCAAATATTAACCATGTCCGGAGCTTCCGTGGCGAAATTTTCACCCGAGGCGGCGACCTCGATAAAACCGATTACTTGCTCCCGATCCCGGGCGACAAAAAAACGCGCTTGCCGTTCGGCCTGCTCCGCTAGGATCTGTTCAAGCTCCTCGGTCCGGACCGGCATAAACATCGGACTGTTCCGCAGATGTCCTTTTAACGCCTGCTTCAGTGGGACAATCGTTGCGAGGGCTTCCGCCGGAAGTTCAGCGAACTGAGACAATGACGGGATTACGCCCGCGACCGGCGCGACCGGCCGGATGGCGTCGACGCAACGCAACCCGAACCCGTTCCAGTAAAAACTGGTTAATGCCGCTTGATCATGGGCGTATAAGGCGACGACATGACTTAAGATGCCTTCTTTCACCCATTGGGCGGCGGCGTTTTGATATAACAACGAATAGATCCGCTTGCGTTGACCGGGCACGGTTCCGTGGGCGTGAATCGGCGAAAAATTGCCCATCACCTTGCCGAAATAATTGTTCCGCGGTTCATAACAGGTCAGAAAACCGACCATTTCCCCCGCGTCAATCGCCACCACGCCCAGTTGATGATCAACCATTTTTGTGAGCATCTCACAGAAAAGCTCCTGGTAATCCCCATCCGGTAGGATCGTTACGTTTTGGCGTTCTTGCAAATATTCCGCCAAAGCGAGGCGAGCGGCAGTTTCGATATGATGAAAATTGAAGGTCTCAAATTGCATTAACGGCGATCTCCTATTAATTAGGTTGCATTGATCCTTCATTAATCATCCATCATTTCCAACCAAATGGCAAGGGGGAGAATGAGTATAGCAATTTTAAACATCAACAAATGTCGAAACCCGAACCAAAGTGGCATCCTACCGGATAAGCAACCCAACTAACCTGGGATTTGTTTAATAACTTTGGCCGGAATTCCACCGACAATCGAATTCGGCGGCACGTCTTTGGTCACAACGGCGTTCGCTCCGATAATACAATTGTCACCAATCGTCACCCCCGCCACGATCGTCGCTTTGGTGCCAATCCAAATGTTATTACCGATGGTAATCAGCTTATTTACCGAACCTTGTTTGTTAAAGGGCACTCCCGGTATATCATAGCGATGGTTATGGTCACGGATAACCACATAATCAGCCAACATCACATCATTGCCGATCGTTATGCGCTGTTTGGCAACAATCGTTGAAAAACTGCCGATCAGAACATTGTTCCCCATATCAATTTTCGCGTCCTGATATGCCACAATCTTGGCATGAGGTTGAACCTTCAAATGGGCTCCCGAATGAAACAAACCCGATACCCGCCAATAGGATTTAAAACTGATTCGTGATGGGATCTGGATATTAATCTTTGAATAGAGCATTTTCAAGAGTAACGCCCGACAGGCAGGCAAGAAGTTTTCAATTTTCACAACAGCCACCTCATTTTCAAGTCTATGCTTCTATTTTAGTGCACATTAATTAAGAAGACAAACACACATATAACCAATATCGTTAAAAGCAGCCAGAAAGGGACCCCGCCAAGGATGTTGTAAACTAATATTCACTTAACCTATCAAGAATATTTTTTCGGAATGAGAAATCAAAAAAGGCGACACCGTACACGAGTTTTCACGTATCTTTAAATGTGGTTGGGTTTGTAAATGAACATGCATTCCATTATAATATGTTTTGTAAATTAATTATTTCATTTTTGTAAAAATAATTGCATCGTCGCTAAAGGACGTTCCAGCGTTATTTTCGTCGATATGGCCATGAGCAAAGAATGAAAAGGAGCGTAAAAATGAAAAAACATTCGAAGTTGATCGCCTTTACACTCATTGTCTTGCTCGTTTTAATGACCTCATTCCCCGGTTTCGCCACTCCGAAATATAATTGGAAATTGGCTTCGGTTCTGGCCGAATCCCATCCGGTACATAAAGCCCTTGTCTTCTTTGCCGACCGGGTCGGTACCTTAACCAAAGGGGAAGTTAAAATCACCGTCTTTCCCGCCGGCCAATTAGGTCAGGAAAAAGACTATATCGAAGGCGCGAAACTCGGCTCAATCGAGATCACCAAAGTTTCAGCCGCTGCCTTAGGCCAATTCTCTGACAAATTGCAGGTTGTCAGTTTGCCGTTTCTCTTTGAGAGCACTGAACACCAACACAAAGTGCTTGATGGTCCAGTCGGTAAAACTTTAATGGCCGATATTGAAGCGAAAGGTTTTAAAGGACTTGCTTGGTTTGACGCCGGTTTCCGCAGCATGTCAACCCGGGAAAAACCAATCCGGGTTCCGGCCGATATGAAAGGTTTAAAGATTCGCGTCATGCAAAGCAAACCATTGATTGACACCATCAACGCCTTCGGCGCCGCCGCCGTTCCGATGGGAATGGATGATGTTTACATCTCTTTGCAGACCAAAGTGATCGATGGTTGGGAAAATAACGAACCGTCGGTGTTATCCGCCAATATGCAAGAAGTATGTAAGTATTACTCTTATACCCGTCACACTTTGATTCCGGATATCTTCGTCATGAGCAAATCAGTTTATGATTCAGCCAGCCCTAAAGTACAAAAAGCATTGCTGCAAGCAGCGAAGGAAGCGACCGTGATGCAACGGAAGATTTGGGCGGACGATATTGATAAAACCGTCAAAACCTTAAAAGCGAAAGGCGTGATCTTTAACGAAGTCGATAATCTCAAAGACTTCCAATCCGTTGCGCAACCGGTGCTCAAACAGTATGAAAAGACAGTCGGCGCCGATCTGTTGCACCAGATCCTCAATACCAAATAGTTCCTATGGTTGCGGCGGTCGTGGTAGTAATGCCACGACCGTCTATTAATATGGAGGTAGATACGATGCAGAAATACTGGATACGATGGGTTGATAACTTTAAAAAATTTCGGAAGCGATGTTGGTGCTCTGGCGATGCTGCTAATTTCAGGCCTTAGCAACCTACATTCCCTGGTTCACTGCTTACTCATCAAGCCTATTCCCTAAAAAATAGCTGTTAATAATTATAAGAAAAAAACTACCCTTTAGACTAGGACAGTTTTTTTCAATGAAAACGCAGGAATTTACATTATATTCACGAATGGTAGAACATTTGAATCAAAGGTCCATTTGGAATTAATAGACCTGGAGGTCTTTTATGAAATTCAAACAACTAAAAAAACGGTTGAAACAGCCTTTTATGCCTTTTATTTGCTATTGTCGTAGGCTTCTCCTTAAAAACATCGACTTTTCAATTATCTCCAACAACTGCTGGGGGGGCTTTGTCTATCAATATTTCGGACTCGGGTATCGTACTCCTTTTATTGGCCTTTTTATCAATACGCCATGTTATTTAAAATTATTGAAAAACATTGATCTGATCTACGAAAAGCTGCGCTTCATTCAGGCTTCCGAATCTCGTTACATAACCTATATGAAAGAAGCAGATATATATGACAAGTATCCAATCGGGGTACTTGGCGAGGATATTGAGATTCATTTCTTACATTATTCCAGCGCGGAAGAAGCTCGGATGAAATGGGAAAAACGTCTACCTAGGCTTAATCGCAATAACTTATTGGTTAAATTTAACCAAACTTCGCCTTCACCAGACTTATTAACAGAATTTGATCAATTGCCCTATAAAAATAAGATCTGTTTTACCGCCGGAGTGTTTCCGGAGATTAAATCAGCAATATTTTTATCGAGATTTCGTCATGAAGGTCAGGTTCGTTTTGAACATCGTTATTATCGAAAACATATGAATATTGTTAAATATTTGAATTCCATGTTCAAAAATGAATAATTTTAAATCACCCAATACCGCAATGTTTCGGGCAGATCTTCCGGCACAAATTGCAGGCATACACCGCGCCGCCGCCGGGAGAGTATTTCCCGGAGGCGTTCCGGCATTTACTTTGTTCGATAGTAACGCCGTCAAGGGCTTGAGCCGGACAGGCCTTCAAACAGATCCGGCAGTCCGGCGGACAGGTTTGATACGTCGCCACCGGATCGGCTTCATAAGCCGTGTCTACCAGAACCGCACCCAGCCATAACATATTCCCGAACCGCTCGTTAACCAACAAGGTGTTTTTCCCGATCTGCCCCAAACCCGCCAAAACCGCAGCGTGTTTCAACGATAAAATTCCGCGGCCGTGTTGACGCTCCTCATCCCAATACTCATACGGTTCGGTGGAGGGAATGGGCACCGCCCATTTTCCGTCCTCCTCCAATTCCCGGGCTAGTTGAAACGCAACCGAATCAATCTTATCCGCGAGTCGATTCCGGACAAAAGTGTAAGCGGCTTGGGATGAACCATACAACGTTCCGGTGGGAAAGCGCACTGCAAATACAATGACGCTTTGACAATCCTTGACAAGATCGGTTGGATGAAACCCCGGCGGCGCGTCATGAAAACGATCGATCGAAGCAATCCCTGCAATGTCGGTCTCTAATTCGGCCAGGCGTTGTTTGACCCCTTTCGCATCGGTGATACTCATCTCCAGTTTCCTCCTCTACGATTTCATCCATTCCGACATCATAACCAGATTTTTTATACCATACTAGACTGTTGACTAAAAGTATCGTATCATAAAATTAGCAATAGGTGAAACCGATAGTTTCGATTGTTTGCTTCGTTAAAACCGATTGAGTTTGGTGGTGACGCTGATTTGGAATTTCGTCAATTAAAAACCTTTGTAACGATCGTCAAGTGCCTGAATTTCACCAAAGCCGCCGAGCAACTGGGGTATGCCCAATCTTCCGTAACCGAGCACATTCAAGCTTTGGAAGCCGAGTTGGACACGATGTTATTTGAGCGCCTCGGAAAACAGCTCAAACTCACCCAAGATGGTGAACTATTCTACAACTATGCCGAGCAGTTATTGAAACTGTCCGATGAGGCTAAAAATCAAATTCTCCATTCCCAAACTCCCCGGGGCTTGATTACGATCGCCACACCGGAATCGTTTTGCCAATACCATTTGGCGCCGATCCTGAAAGAATTTCGAAAGGCCTATCCTTTGGTCGAAGTCCAGTTGTCTTTTGGCAAATATAGCGATTTCAACACCAAACTCCGGAAAAATACCGCTGATATCGCTTTCTTTTTCGACCGACCAAGTTCTGAAACGGACTTGGTGACCGAAAATCTGTTTGAAGAGCCGATGGCGGTCATTGCCGCTCCCAACCACCCGTTCGCCGCAAAAGACCGGTTTCTCCCCGAAGACTGCACCGGTCAAACCCTAATTCTTACGGAACCCGGTTGCAGTTACCGGCAACTGTTTGAGAGTATGTTAACTCAAGCCGGGGTCAAGCCGGCTACCATCGTTAACATGGGCAACAATGAGGTGATCAAACAGTTCGTGATCGATGGCTGGGGAATCGGTTTCTTGCCCTATATTGTCGTGGCGCAGGAAGTAACGGCCAATAAAATCGTCGCCTTGCCATGGGGCGGCGCTCCCTTTGCCATTTACGCGCAGATCGTTTATCATAAAGACAAATGGTTTTCACCGGCCTTACGTGCTTTTTATGACTTGGCGATGGAACGGTTGGCGCTTAAATAACAAAAAGAAACTCCCCAAAAACAGGCAGTTCCCCGATGACTAAAGCTTTGTTAACCGGTGACGGCGACCGCTTTAAATTCCCATGATATGGTGACCGCAATCCACATGCAGCACTTCACCGGTGACCCCGCTCGCCAAATCGCTCAATAGATATACTGCCGTTCCCGCCACATCCGCCAATTCGATCCCCCGCCGTAGCGGAGCTTTTTCCGCAACCACATCCCGCAGGTTTCCCAAATTACGGATCCCCTTGGCCGATAACGTTTTAATCGGTCCGGCCGAGATCGCATTCACCCTGATCCCCAACGGGCCGAGGTCGTTGGCCAGATAGCCGACGCACGTCTCCAAAGCCGCTTTGGCGACTCCCATCACATTATAACCAGGGATGACCCGTTCGGCTCCAATATAGGACAGTGTTACGATTCCGCCCCCCTCGCTCATCAACCCGCGGGCCGCCCGGCAGACCGCCACCAACGAATACGCGCTGACATCAAGAGCATGAGCGAACCCATCCCGCGAGGTCTCAATAAAATCGTTCTGAATATCCTCGGACTTGGCATGGGCGATCGCATGAACCACGCCGTGAATGACTTTTGTGCGCTCCCGCAGACCGGTAAAAAATTGTTCGATCGCCGAATCGGAGCCAACATCACACTGACAGACCGGAAAATCCCCCAAACCGCTCACCAATTCCAGCGTGGGTTCCATTTCCCGCTCCCCTTGAACCGTAAAAATCAATTCCGCCCCGGCCGCAGCCGCCATTTGTGCGATCCCCCAGGCAAGGCTCCAACGGTTGCGGACCCCCATGATCAACAGCTTTTTTCCGTTCAATATGGTGTTCATCTGGACTCCTACTTGTAGAAAATACGCTGAAGGCGCTTCAATCGCCCAGACCTGGAGGTCAGGGCTAAGTTACAAACCAGTCTCAAGCCCTTCCAAGCTAGGTGGTGCTTCGCAATCCAACGGCGATCCTTTTGTCCTTTAAAAGGACAACCACTGCGTTGCCTATTCAATCTTTTATAGAGTTCAAAGCCTTGTGGTTACCCTTTTAAAGGGCGAGGGATCGCAGTTAGACTAATTTTTCTTTCCTTCGCTTGCCTCGGCACTCCAAACTACATATCCCATCCTCGCTCAACAGCTGCGCATCCTCGCTCAACGACTGTGCATCCTCGCTCAATGACTGCGCATTCAATCGACCCATTTTAGCCGCTACAAAATGGCGTTTCCTTAAATCTTTGTTTTTTTGAATTTAATGCGTAGTATGTTTCATGGCGCCCCCTCGCTGCGCAGTCGCAGAGAGGGGGAAGGTACAATTGATCAACTCGCAACATCCCGCCTCAGGGGGGTGAGTCGCGCCACGCCACCAGCGTCACTTGACGCTTCTGATACGTCACAATCTCATCAAATCCGCACGTCTCCAACAACCTTACCGCGGTCTCAAAATCCGCCCCCACGTCCTGCGGCCGGTGCGCATCCGAACCCAAGGTCACCCGAACCCCGGCTTGTTGGCACAACAGTAGCAGCGCCCGGTCCGGATACAACCCGACATTGCTAAGCTTCGAACCCCTGATGCCGTAAGTGTTCAACTCGATCACCGCATCGGCCTTGCCAAGCCGGGCTGCAAGCTCCCGATGCAGTTCGGCCATGACCGGCGACGCCAACCGCTGAAAGGTCCGTTTCGGCAGATCGATATGGCCCAAGGTATCAAAGAGATGACTTTCCGCCGCTTCGGCCACCCGTTGAAAATACAACGGAAAAATCTCCTCCGGGCCGTGTTCCGTCTCCCGGGCGATATACCCGTAATTCCATTCGGGGAAGAAATGGACTGAACCGATCAGGTAGTCCCACGGATAATTGCCGCCGATCCGTTCAATCTCCCGTTCCCAGCCCGGCACATAATCCACTTCCAGGCCAAGCTTCAAGCTGATATCACCCTGGTACTCCTGTTTAAAATCAGTCATGGTCCGGATATACTCGTCCAGGTCGCACCAGGCCATGCCGCGCTCGTTCACCTTTTGGGGCGTCGGCGGTTCGTAAAACCGCGGCACGTGGTCGGCAAACCCCAACTCGTTCAAACCTAACGCAATCGCCCGCTCAATATATTGCCGGTCCTTCCCGCCCGCGTGCCCGCACCGTTTGGTATGGACATGATAATCAACCAAGTACAAAACCATCGCCACCTTTGGTTTGATTCTGTTGCTTTAGCGTACCAAGGAAGTTCGATTTTTAAACGAATGAAAGTAACCAATGCATCAACGCCAGGCCCGGCAAAACTGCGCAGCGCCACCCCACCCTGCCAGGGTTTGAGAGCGTGTTTAGACTTCCGCCCAGGACTTTGTTCCTGGGCGATGTCAACACTCTACAAATTATCCTGCCAGCACTTGACTCTTTTTAACCGGCTTACTGCACTGAACCTGCTGCGCCGCCGCCCGGTAGGTTGCATACTCGATTGAACGCAAGGTCTTAATGATCTGGCCCAAGGCGAAGAAGAGGCACCCGCCGATGACACCGGTCATCAACAACAAAATGCTCGGCACAAACGGCGCCCCAAGCTTCAAGACCTCATTGGCCACCGGGGATACGCCCGGCCAAAGCACTGCCGCGCCGCCAAGTCCAACCAACAGCGTTAGGCTGCCGAAGAGATAAAATACCCAGGCCAACATCGGTGTCGGCGGCGGCGTCAGGTTGATCAGCGGTTTTTCGTTTTTAATCTTTTCATAGGCCGTCTTTTGTTCCGGTGACAGCTGTTGAATCTCAGCCAGCAACGTTTGGGCTTGTTGGGCCTGAACGCTGTCGGGATGCAATTTGATCAACTGTTGGTATAGGTTGAACGCGGCGTTAAATTCATACTGTTCGTAGTGGTAATTGTAGGCCAGTTTAAACAATTCCTCACCGCTTAATTTCTCGTAGACCGGGAGCAGCGGCAATTGGCAGTCCGGGCAGTATTGCACCGTAAAAAGGTAATCCCGGTTGCAACTGGGGCAAATCGGCATGACAATCGACTCCTTTGTAAAAATCCTTAGCACGGCAATGACCTGACTTACCGAACCATTTTTATGATACATCAAAAACGGTAGGAAGGATTCCCTTTACAAAAATTTAACCGGTTGGCAGGGCGTATCATTCCTACGCCCCGCTAACCGGTTAATTTAACGACTTCTCCAATCCAACTGTTTCTGGGTGCTAAAGTTTACGAACATTGTTTCATGGCACCCCCTCACTGCGTAGTCGCAGAGAGGGAGGGGGACAGTACCCTGTTTCAACCTGCATTTGCTGCCGTAAGGGGGGTGAGTCACCCTTATTACCCCAGCAACTCCCGGACCAGCCTTTCGCCGACCGCCAACGCCTGGTCGACTTTGGCGATGTCCTTGCCGCCCGCTTGCGCGAGGTCGGGCCGGCCGCCGCCGCCGCCACCAGCTTCGGTCGCGACCGCTTTGATGACGTTGCCGGCTTGGACTTTGCCGGTAAGGTCCTTGGTCACGCCCACCACAAAGGAGATTTTCCCTTCGGTGACCGCGCCAAGTACTGCCACGCCGCTGCCCATATAATCGCGGAGTTTATCGACGGCTTCGCGAATCAGGTCGATGTTTAAGCCGTCGACCCGCGCCACGATATATTTACCGACCGCCGCCGCTTGGACTTGGTCGAACAACGCTTTTACCTGTTGCGCCGCTTGATCCTGTCCCGCTTTGGCCTGTTCCTTCTGTAATTTATTCAACTCATCCAGCAAGTTTTGGAGTTTCGCCACCACTTGATTGGCGTCGGTCTTCAACAACCCGCAAACTTCGGTTAAAGCGGTCCGCTCGACGTTAGCCAGCCGCACCGCTTCGGCACCGGTGACAGCTTCGATCCGGCGGACGCCAGTGGCCACGCTGCTTTCGCTCAAAACCCGGAAGAGGCGGACCTGGGCGGTGTTCGCCACGTGGGTTCCGCCGCAGAGCTCGGCGCTGACATTCGGCACCTGGACCATCCGGACTTTGTCGCCGTATTTCTCGCCAAACAACGCCATCGCCCCGGCGGCGACCGCATCCTGATAGCTGGTCTCCTGCGTGCAGACCGGGATGCTTTGGCTGATCACTTGATTGACCAATCCTTCGATCTCGCGGATCTGTTCCTCGGTAACCTTCTCAAAATGGGTGAAATCGAATCGCAACCGTTCCGGCGTGACCAACGATCCCGACTGATGGACGTGATCGCCGAGCACTTGACGCAGGGCGGCCTGGAGCAAGTGAGTGGCCGTATGATTGGCGGCGGTGGCCTGACGGCGCTCCGCAGCCACGCTCAGCATAAACTGGGTGGTGTTCTTAGGGAACGTCCCGGCTTTCCGGACCAGATGAACGATGCGGTCGTTTAACTTCACCGTATCGGCCACGGCAAATTCCTGCCCGTCGGCCGTGATCGCGCCCATGTCGCCGACCTGACCACCGGATTCGGCGTAAAAAGGAGTCTGGTCAAAGACCAGATGCCAGTAATCCTGATCCTCGCCGATCATGCAGAGTTTACCGGGGCATTCCAAATGCTCGTATCCTTCAAAACGGGAATGCGGTTCCTCGGTCAGGCTCTCCCAACGAGTCTGGTCCTCGGACATGGTGAACTTGCCGCTTTGGCGGGCTTTGGTCCGTTGATTGTCCATCTCGCGGTTAAAACCGTCCAGATCGACCGCCAAGCCGTGTTCTTCGGCCATCAGTTGCGTCAGATCCAGCGGGAACCCGTAGGTATCGTATAATTTAAAGGCATCGGCACCGGCAATGGTTTTACCGCCGCCTGCCGCCAAATGCGCCGCGATACTTTCAAACAGTTCAATTCCTTTATCCAGGGTCCGGTTGAACCCTTCCTCTTCGGCTTTGATCACCAACTCGCAGTGGCGTTGTTGGGATACCAGTTCCGGATAGGCCGCGCCCATCGCCGCCACCAACGCCGGAACGATCTTGTATAAAAACGGTTCGGTCATCTGCAACGTCCGGCCGAACCGGGCCGCGCGGCGCAAAATCCGACGCAGCACGTAACCCCGGCCTTCGTTGGACGGCAAGGCGCCGTCGGCAATGGCGAAGGTCAGCGCCCGAACGTGATCGGCGATCACCCGCATCGGCACTTGGTTTTCGGCTTTGGCGTAATTTTGGCCGGTGACAGTTTCGATTCCTTTGATGATCGCCCGGAAGAGATCGATATCATAGTTGGAGCGTTCCTGTTGCAATACGGAGACGATCCGTTCAAAACCCATGCCGGTATCGACATGTTTGGCCGGAAGCTCTTCAAGGCTGCCGTCTGATTTGCGGTTATATTGGATAAAGACCAGATTCCACAGCTCGATATAGCGGGCGCAACCGGCGTTGACGGCGCAAACGTGGCCGGGAAGATGACTTTTGTCGCAACGTTCCGGTCCCAAATCAATATGAATCTCGGAGCAGGGTCCGCATGGTCCGGTATCCCCCATCTCCCAGAAGTTGTCCTTCTCGCCGAACCGCATGATGTGCGCCGGTTCGATATCGGTAATCGTTTTCCAGAGCGTCTCGGCCTCGTCGTCGGTCTTATAGACGGTGGCGTATAACTTATCCTTGGGCAGCCCCCAACGTCCGGTCAGCAATTCCCAAGCCCATTCGATCGCTTCTTTCTTATAATAGTCCCCGAACGACCAATTGCCGAGCATTTCAAAGAAGGTGTGATGGTATGTATCCCGGCCCACTTCTTCCAGATCGTTATGCTTGCCGCTCACCCGGATACACTTTTGAGAGTCGGCCGCCCGTTTGTAAGAGCGGGTCCCGGTGTTCAGAAAGACATCTTTAAACTGGTTCATCCCGGCATTGGTAAAGATCAGGGTCGGATCGTTATGCGGCACCAACGATGCGCTCGGAACAATCTCATGCCCTTTTTCCTTAAAAAAGTCAAGGAATTCTTGGCGTACCTGACTCGCGGATTTCACAACAAATCTCCTCCACTTACAAAAATTGATTCTATTTTATTAATTCATAGTAAAAAACATTGAAATAACCCTTTCAATTCGATAAGAGATTGAAAGGGAAGGCTTATCGTCTTTATTAATTGTTCAAACCGGCAATTCAGACTGATTCCATTGTAATCGAAAATGTTGTCAATAGCAAGTTTATCTTAACTTGCAACCGGGGCTTTCGACTATGATCCAGATAATATTTTAAATTTAGGTTACCGAGGTATAATTATCCAATTCCAAGTAGATAATACCGGTAGAATCTTATTTAGGAGGGTGAACTTACGATGAACGAACCGCTGACATCCGAATCCGGTCTGGTCGAATCGCCAACCATGGTGGCGACGGAGGAATTTTTTGAACGAGCGTTGTTTCAGGATATTTTAGAGATGAAATCCGTCCAGCAGGTGAGCGACGCGACGGCCATCAACACGCAGAAGATCCGGGATCAAGTTTATACTTCCTTATTCGAGCTTTTCCAGCGTTGCCGGGGCCTGAACCCCGAACCCAATCAAGCCGCCGATGAGATTTTCAGCGTCTTTGAACTCTTTTTAAAGAACTATTACCAACATTTCCGCTCCGCCATGGAAACGCTGATCGCGGAGAAATCTCCGGTCCGGGTCGCATACCTGTTAGGGAAAAAATCCGACCGTTTGAATCAGATGATCGACGAACTGATTCAAGAGATTCAAGCCGAATTAACGTAACGCCTTGCCAGCATATTGCTATTCCATACCCCCATCCCTAATCGAAGACAACCGGCCAGTAACAGGCCGGTTGTCCTTTTTGGGTGATGATTGTTATAATCGTGCTTTCGCGCCAAACGATGACTCGACTTATTGCGAAGAAATGCAACTGTTGGCGGGGGCAGGGTTAAGGGCATCCTCAAAATCATAAAGCAGTTTCGCCTTCCTCACCGGTGCGAATCCGGACTACTTCATCGATATGGGAAATAAAGATTTTCCCATCGCCAATCTCCCCGGTGCGGGCTTTTTCAATGATGGTCTTTTTGATCAGCTCCACTTCGTTGTCTTTGACGACTACTTCTAACTTGAGCTTCGAAATGAGATCCACCTTATACTTCTCACCGCGCCATTGTTGGACAATTCCTTTTTGATTGCCATGACCCTCGATCTCCGAGATCATCAATCCGGAATAACCCACTTTTTCAAGCGCTTGACGCACGTCATCCAATTTCTCGGGACGAATTACCGCAATAATATGTTTCATTTATCTCCCCTCCTGTACTGCGCGCACGCCTACCGGAGCGCTGGATTCGGCAGCAATTGAACTATATGAAAGAGTTGGTTTACGGGTCAAAAACTCCGGATACGCGCTATTGCCATGTTCGCCGATGTCCAATCCCTCAATTTCTTCTTGAAGCGATACACGGATTCCCATGGTATATTTAATTACTAACCATGTAACCAAAGAGAGAGCAAAGACAAAAAGCGCCGGAACAATCACGCCGACCAACTGCGCGGAGAGCAATTTGGTTCCGCCGCCAAAAAGAAGCCCGTTGCCAGTGGCGGTGCCGGTCAGTTTATCTTGCGCGAACAACCCGACCGCGATGGTTCCAAATACACCGTTGACCAAATGAACCGAAAGGGCGCCAACCGGATCGTCAATTTTCACCCGATCAAAGAAGATGACTGCGAAGACAACCAGAACACCGGCAATCGCGCCGATAATCAGCGCGCTGCTGACACTGACAAATGCGCAAGGAGCCGTGATCGCGACCAAACCGGCCAAACAACCGTTCAAGGTCATCCCGAGGTCCGGTTTGCCCAATACGATCCAGGAAATAATCGTCGAGCTCAAGGTTGCCGCGATCGCTCCGGTATTGGTCGTCATCAACACATGCGAAATCGCCGTGGGATCAGCCGCCATAGTTGAACCGGGATTAAAACCGAACCAACCCAGCCATAATACGAAAACACCGATGGTAGCGATACTCAGGTTATGACCCGGAATCGGATTGATCTTGCCGTCCTTGCCATACTTACCAAAACGCGGACCCAACACCAAGATACCGGCCAGTGCCGCCCAACCGCCAACTGAGTGTACTACTGTGGAACCGGCGAAATCAAACATTCCGAGTTGCGCCAACCAACCGCCGCCCCAGATCCAGTGGCCGACCACCGGATAAATCAATACCGCCATTACAAAAGAGAACACGATAAATGATTTATACTTGATCCGTTCGGCAACCGCTCCGGAAACAATGGTGGCCGCAGTTCCGCAGAAAACCAGCTGGAAGAAGAATTTCGCAAGCAGCGGAACTCCCGTCCAGGAGATTGCCGTGTAAACTCCTTTATAGGCATCGGCGATTGCCGGTGAATTGTCAGCTCCACCGATAAAAAACAAACCTTTTAAACCGACGAACGGGGTTCCGTCTCCAAACATCAATCCCCAACCCAATAATAAAAAGCCGAGTGACGATACAGCAAACACGATAAAGTTTTTGGACAAGATATTCACGCAGTTTTTCGCCCGGGCGAATCCGGATTCGACCATGGCAAACCCTAAATTCATGAAGAAAACTAACATTGCAGTGATTAAGACCCATAAGGTATCCAAAACAACCTTCGTTTCCATGACAATCCCCCATTTTTTTGATATTTACCACAACCATTACATTTCAGTGAAACAGCCCTCCTCCTTCCACGGTAACTTTAATGCGGCTTAAATCATCAGTTGCCGTTGTCATACGATAGTAAGGATCATGTAATATAATGTAGTTTAGTTGACAATATTCTAACATGAATATAACTCAATAATCAATATCTATTTAATTGAATACTGAATACATCAACTTACATGACAGATACATCACATTTCTGAATGTCTCTTACCGGTTATGTACCTGAAAACAACGTCAACATTCGAATTCAATCTCTCGAAACATGGTTTTAAAAAACGGACCATTGACCTAAATTCAATTGAAAAACCCCCTCAACAGTTGCCTGTCAAGGGGGTTTCATCAATACCAGTCAATAATTTACTTTTGTACAGTTTCGAAAACAATCTGTTCTTCCTGCGCTTTGGCCCGAATGGTTGTGCCCGGCTCGACCGTGCCTTTCAGCAACTCCTCCGAAAGCGGGTTTTCAATTAGCCGTTGTACCGAACGGCGTAGCGGCCGCGCTCCGAACGCCGGGTCGTACCCTTCTTTGGCCAAGATCTCCTTGGCTTCCGGACTGACCTCCAAAGTGATACCGCGTTCGGTCAGTTGTTGGGCGACCGGTCGTACCATCAGATCGACAATGGCCTTGATCTCCTCTTGATTTAACGCGTGGAAGACGATGGTTTCGTCGATCCGGTTTAAGAACTCCGGACGGAACGTCCGTTTCAACTCCTCCAACACATTGCTCTTCATCTTTTCGTATTGGTCGCGGACTTCGTCCTGGCCGATCTGGAAGCCGATCGATCCGGAGCGTTCGATCAGATTCGCGCCGACATTGGAGGTCATGATTACCACTGTGTTCCGGAAATCGACCGTCCGTCCGTGGGAGTCGGTCAGTCGTCCGTCCTCCAACACTTGCAACAGGATGTTAAAGACCTCGGGATGGGCTTTTTCAATCTCATCCAGCAAGACCACCGAGTAGGGTTTGCGACGAACCCGTTCGGTCAGTTGGCCGCCTTCATCGTAACCGACATAACCCGGAGGGGCGCCGACCAAACGTGAAACCGTATGGCGCTCCATATACTCGGACATATCGATCCGGATGACCGCATTGTCGTCGCCGAATAATGCTTCAGCCAAAGCCCTTGCCAACTCGGTCTTGCCGACGCCGGTCGGACCGAGGAAGATAAACGAGCCGATCGGGCGTTTCGGATCTTTCAATCCGGCCCGCGCCCGCCGCACCGCCCGGGAAATTGCATCAACCGCTTCATTCTGACCGATCACCCGTTGATGCAAAATCTCTTCCATCTTCAGCAAGCGTTCGGTCTCTTCCTCTTTTAACTTCATTACCGGAATCCCGGTCCACGTGGAGACCACATGAGCGATCTCATTTTCGGTCACAGTCGGATGAGCCATTCCCCGTTTGTTCTTCCAATCGTTCACCAAATTATCAAGCTGTTGCCGGAGCTTCTGCTCACTATCGCGAAGTTGAGCGGCTTTTTCAAACTCTTCGTTTTTGATGGCCGCTTCTTTTTCATTTTGCAACTGGGTGACTTGTTCCTCCAGTTCTTTCAGATCCGGCGGGGTGGTCGTGGTCTGCAAACGAACCCGCGACGCCGCTTCGTCAATCAGATCGATCGCCTTATCAGGCAAAAAACGGTCGGTGATATAGCGGTCGGACATACTGACCGCAGCTTCAATGGCGGCGTCGGTGATCTTCACCCGGTGATGGGCTTCATAGCGGTCCCGCAAGCCTTCCAGAATCTGCCGCGTTTCATCCTTAGTCGGCTCGCCGACATTAATCGGTTGGAAGCGCCGTTCCAACGCCGCGTCTTTCTCGACGTGTTTGCGGTATTCATCCAAGGTCGTCGCGCCGATACATTGAAGTTCGCCCCGGGCCAAAGCCGGTTTCAGGATATTGGCGGCGTCGATCGCCCCTTCGGCCGCGCCGGCGCCGATCAACGTGTGCATCTCATCGATAAAGAGAATCACGTCGCCGGCATTGCGAATCTCCTCCATCACCTTTTTCATCCGTTCTTCAAACTCGCCCCGGTACTTGGAGCCGGCAACCATTGAACCCATATCTAAAGTGACTACCCGTTTATTCCGCAGAATTTCCGGGACATCGCCGCTGACGATCTGCTGGGCCAATCCTTCGGCAATGGCGGTTTTACCAACTCCCGGCTCGCCGATGAGCACCGGATTGTTTTTGGTCCGGCGCGACAGCACCTGGATGACCCGTTCGATCTCATTTTCCCGGCCGATCACCGGGTCTAGCTTCCCGATTTTCGCCAGTTCGGTCAGGTCCCGGCCGAATTGATTGAGCGTCTGGGTTTTGGATTGTCCCCGTTGCGAACCGCCGCCCGGTTGCCCCGGGAAAGGCGTCGCCGACCCGCCCCCCAATAGATTCATCACTTGTTTCCGGACCTTCTCCAGATCGGCCCCTAAGTTCTTTAAGACCTGGGCCGCGACGCCTTCCCCTTCACGGATTAAGCCGAGCAGGATATGCTCGGTCCCCACATAGTTATGGCCTAATTGCCTGCCTTCATCCACCGCCAGCTCCAACACCCGTTTCGCCCGGGGTGTAAAGGGAATTTCCCCAAACGGATTGGTCTCGCCGACCCCGATGATCTTCTCTACTTCCTGGCGGATTTTATCTAAACGGATATCCATGGTCTCCAGGGCTTTCGCCGCGACACCCTCGCCCTCCGCTACCAGGCCGAGCAGCAGATGTTCTGTGCCAACCACATTATGTCCAAGGCGGGCGGCCTCCTGTTGCGCCAAATACACTACTTTCCGGGCACGTTCGGTAAATCGTTCAAACATGGTACTTCACCACCTAAATAAATTTAAGAAATTTCCTTGTGATTATGATTCCTGCTTTGAGTTTGGAGCATTGAGTTGTTCCCGGATCGCTAAGGCCCGGTAGTAATCCCGTTCCACTGTCTCCACTTCTTTACCGATCACTTGCTGGATCAAAGAACTCCGGGTAATAAACATTAATTCCTTGACTTTCTCCCCACTAACCCCGGTTATTATACCCAACTCGACGCCTAATTTGACATCAGAAAGCAGTTTTAACGCTTCCTGAGACGGGACCAACCGCGCTTCCTTTAAGATACCGTACGACCGGCAGATCTTATCCTCCAATTGAACCCGCGATTCCTTGAGCAGCGCTTCGCGGACATTCCGCTCTTGCTCAATCACTTGACGGCAGATACTTTTTAAATTATTGGTCAGATCCTCTTCGGACTGGCCTAAGGTAACCTGATTCGATATCTGGTAAATATCGCCGTAAGCTTCGGTTCCCTCGCCGTAAAACCCACGGACGTTAATCCCGACATGGGAAAGCGCCGCCAGCACCCGTTGCACTTGGTCCACTAACGCCAGTCCCGGCAGATGCAACATAACCGAAGCCCGCAAGCCGGTTCCGGCGTTAGTCGGACAGGCGGTCAAAAAACCGCAACTTTCGTCGAAACAATATTCCAGGGTCGCTTCCAGATAGTCGTCGACCTCATTATTGAGGTTCAGGGTATTATCCAGGGCAAAACCCGGCAACAGCGTTTGAATTCGCAAATGGTCCTCTTCGTTCACCATAATACTCACAGTCTGTTCGGGATTGATAATTAAGGTCCGTAGATGAGGATTTTGAACAAATTGCGGACTGCAAAGGTGCTTTTCGACCAGGACCATTCGCTCATTGGGAGTCAACTCTTCGAGCGCGAGCGGCTGCAGCGGCCCAAACGGCGCTGTCGTATTCAAAGCGCTTAACACTCGCTGAATGGTTTCTTGTAACTGTTTTTCATGGGCATAATTTGGAAAGGGCAGTCCCTTCAAATTGCGGGCCACCCGGACCCGGCTGCTGATCACCACATCATCCCCATCGCCGCCGTTCTTAACCCAAGTGGGCATATCATTGAAATAGTTTTGATTCGGCACGGGCCATCAACCCCCTAATAACTCATTTTCGCGACGGCGGATCTCATCCCGTAAATAAGCCGCTCTTTCGTAATCTTCGTGTTGGATCGACTCCTGCAGCTGCGACCGCAGCGTATCGATTTCTTTGCGCATTCGGACTTTACCTCCGGTGCGGCGCGGCACTTTGCCGGTATGGCGGTTACTACCATGCACCTTTTTAAGCAAAGGCTCCAAGCCGACTTGAAAATACCGGTAGCAATCACCACATCCCAGGAGGCCTCCCCGACGAAAATCAGAAAATGTCAAACCGCAACTTTGACATTGAAGTTCCTTCCCTTGTGGCGTGGGAACTTGATTATAGTTATGATCCCCTTCCAAAAGTCCGGCGATCAAATTTTGAAATGAAAAACTCGGTTCAAAGACCAACCCCAACTCATTGCCGGCTTCTTTGGCGCAGATTTCGCAGAGATGGAGCTCCGTCTTTTCATAATTGACAATTTTCGTCAAATGAACAGTGGCGGGCCTTTCTTGGCATCGTTGACAAAACAAATAAACTCACCTCGATTCATTTTATTGTCCGGATTTACTTCCTAACACCATTAATAACATTTTTAGGAACTTAGCCCGGAGACCGGCTGCAACCTCTGCAGGTAAATCCCCAAAATTCTTTTCAAGCAAAAATTGTGCCATTTGCGCCTCTTCGGGATTGATCAACCGGTGTTCCGCCAAACGGTAAAGTAGATCGTCAAGCTCATCGGCGTTGATTGCCCCGGGGATTAATTGATCGATCATCCTTGGAAGGTCGGGGGTTGACTCCCATTTTACATGAGTGATACGGATATATCCGCCACCGCCCCGTTTGCTTTCGATGATATATCCCCGATCAATCGTGAAGCGGGTCTCCAGTACATAATTGATTTGCGAAGGGGCGCAGCGAAACATTTTTGCCAATTCGCGCCGTTGTAACTCAATATTACTCTTCCCCGCAAACATATTCCGTAAATATTGTTCGATAAAATCAGCCAAGTTACCCATAGCATCACCTCTGACCTTCACTGACCTTATTGTAACGTGACTTACTTTAAAAAACAAGGGAAGATTCAGTTTCTTCCCTTTGCAAAAAATGCCGTTGTTCCCATTTTAGCGCAAGCTAGCTTCCGATTTCAAAGTTTTTCGTTAATAATTGACGTATTTCAGCGGATTGATCTTTCGCCCGCGTTCCGCAATCTCCAGATGCAAATGACTGCCATAGGCCCGGCCGGTGCTTCCAACCCGTCCGATCATCATCCCGGCATAGACCGTTTGGCCCGCTTTGACTGAAATTTGGGAAAGATGCGCATAGTAACTCTCCAGGTTGCCATGACCAATCCGGATCAATAACCCGTAACCATCCTGCCATCCGGTGAAACTGACCCGGCCGCCCGCGATCGCGCGAACCGATGTTCCGGTAGGCGCCGCCAAATCGATGCCATAATGCATTCGTCCCCAACGACGGCCAAAACGCGAGGTAAGCCGCCCTTGCATTACCGGCCGGGCGACTCGTAGGATGCCGCTCCGGTCCGCGCTGACGGTTTGGACCTTTGGCAACAACAATATTTGACCGGCCGGAATACCCTGCTCCGCCACGGTGGGATTGAGCCGCTGAACCTGCAGCGGATCCAGAGCAAATTGTTGACAGATGGCGCGCAAGCTGTTTGTTTTTTGAACCCGATATTCCCGGGTTAATTGATTCCGGGGATCGGTCGGCGGTATGAAAATACGCTGACCGATCTTCAGGCAAGTCGGATCACTGATCCGGTTAATCGCGGCCAGATTCTCGCACGGGACAAGATAATAGCGGCTGATCCGGTACAACGTTTCCCCGGGGATTACTCGGTGCGACGGCAGCAGCTTGACCAATTCGGCGCGGACCAGTTCGTTGCCGGCCAAAAACAGTAGCCGGTCCGTTAGGTTACGATCCGTTAATTCCGCGAACCGGAAAACGGAGGTAACGATTATGAACAAGATGAGCAATCCAATAAAGGAGATCCGCTGCTTTTTACAGTTATTCAAATCGGGCACTTCAGCGTTCAACCCCTGCAATAAAAAATTCCATCCTTCATTATTGTTACTCTTCCTGAAGGATGGAATTCTAGCATAATTTTCCAATTATTCAAATCAAAGATTGAAACTATCTAGCTCCCAATTAATGGTCGCCATTACGTTTGTTCTTCAGAACATTCTCCGCAAAGGAGGAGGTCATGATTAACTCCCGGAATTCCTCATTGGATTTGGTATGATTGATCCGGTCGATAATCAACTCGGCGGTTTCGTTAGCGCCTAATGAACCAAGCACCTTACGCAGCACCCAGGTGCATTCCAATTCTTCAGGGCGCAGCAAAAGTTCTTCTTTCCGGGTTCCGGAGCGGATAATATCAATGGCCGGGAAGATGCGGCGATCGGCCAGTTTCCGGTCAAGGTGCAACTCCATATTCCCGGTTCCTTTAAACTCTTCAAAGATCACTTCGTCCATGCGGGAACCGGTTTCCACCAACGCGGTGGCCATGATTGTCAAACTACCGCCTTCTTCAATCTTCCGGGCCGCTCCAAAAAACCGTTTCGGTTTATGCAAAGCGCTGGGATCAACACCGCCGGAGAGCGTCCGGCCGCTAGGCGGCTCGACGAGGTTATAAGCGCGAGCGAGCCGAGTGATCGAATCGAGCAGGATCACGACATCCTTACCAACCTCAACCATTCGTTTGGCCCGTTCCAAAACCAGTTCGGCCACTCGGACGTGATTCTCCGAGGGGAGATCAAACGTCGAACTGACGACTTCACCCTTGACCGAACGCGACATATCGGTAACTTCTTCGGGACGTTCATCAATGAGCAGGACGATCAGATGGACATCAGGATGATTGGTGGTGATGCTGTTGGCGATCTTCTTCAAAAGCGTGGTTTTGCCGGCTTTCGGCGGAGCAACAATCATGCCCCGCTGACCTTTACCCACCGGAGCCATCACGTCGACCAACCGCATCGCCGTTTCTTTCGGTTCCGTTTCCAACCGCATCCGTTCAATGGGATAGATTGGGGTTAATTCCTCAAAATGCGTCCGTTTTTTTAACGAGTCGGGGTCGATCATATTCACGGCTTGTACTTTAAGCAAAGCGAAGTATTTCTCATTGTCTTTCGGCGGACGGACTTGGCCGGACACCAAGTCGCCGGTCCGCATATTAAAGCGGCGAATCTGCGACGCCGAAACATAAATATCTTCAGGTCCGGGATAATAACCTTCCACACGTAAAAAACCATAACCATCCGGTAAGATCTCCAAAACACCCTGGGAAAATATGAGTCCTTCCTTCACCGCCAACACTTTCAACAACTCAAAGACCAATTCCCGTTTGCGGAATTTGGAATACCCCTCAATCTGCAAATCGCTGGCCATATCCTGCAGTTCTTGTAGGGTCTTGTTCTCCAATTCAGCTAATTGCATTAATGCCCCCCCTAATTCAATGTATCCTATTTATCTATTTATTTATCTAGTTATTTATTTTAGCGATTGCCGGTGTCAAACGAAGTAACGGCAATTCCAATTGCCCATCTGTTTGCTCCTGATTTTGACATGAAAATACTATGGAATTCGACGATTCTGCGTGTGTAACGAATTACGGTGGAGTATTTGATAATTTACGAGAAAGGAGGGGTTTTGAAGATCGAAACATTTGATTGTTCGTTTTTCAAAACAACTGACCCGAACAATTGTTGTAATATCAATTTAAACCGTTAATCGATGCTGTGGGATGAGAAGTTCGATTTTGAGATTTACTTAATTATTATACTGGATCAATCAGAAAAAATATACATCGGAACCAATATAAATTTTATTTGGCCGGGAGCAAAGCGCAACGAATTTAAACCGGATGAACTTTGCCCGAATCAAAGCTGGTAAAACCTTTCTCATTGAGGGCAATCAGCTTGGCTTTTTTCACAATTTTCAAATCGTCGATGGTTTCGGCATAGATGATATGCAAACTTTGACAATTGGGACACCGTAACTCCAATTTCTCCGGAAATACGTCAATTTCGATCTGATCATTGCCGCAACGGCAAAAGAGTTGGCTTTCTTCGGCCAATTGATGGATGTGGTTTAAGGTTTCAAACATCACCTGCGGATTGGAGAAATAATCGTCAAACCCGAGATTGTTAAAGATACTATCCGCGTTATCCCGTTTATCATTAACGACTTTTTCAATTTCGGCGGCATTCCCGATATAACCCAGTTCCTGGTCGGTATCCGGGCATTGCAATGGAATCAGGAGATCGTTCCAGAACTCCTTTTTGGCAAACCGTAAGATATGAACCTCCTCACAAACCAAGCAGGACATTTGCAACAAATACGTTTGAAGGTTTTTCGTATGTAAAATGGCCTTATTGAAACCGCATTTACATTGAATCCGCAAGGAAGACCGGCCCGAAAAATCAAACCACGATACCTTATGAAATTCCAACCGTCCGCAAACCGGACACCGCAACGCCAAGGTACGTTCCGTGGCGATCAGCATGATCATTACCCCCTTTCCGGAAGGTTAAAATAAAAAATAGTTAGTTTATAAGTTCTGGTGTTCCTGAATGATCGCGATGACCCGGGGTAAAACATCGGGCAATCCTTCCACAAATTCGGCGGCTCCGATCTCCGCTGCGGCACGGGGCATACCGTAAACCACACAGGTCGCTTCGGCCTCGGCAATGGTCCGCGCCCCTAATTTTCGAAGTTCTAACAAACCTTGCGCGCCATCGGCGCCCATCCCCGTCAGCAGAATGCCGAGCACCTGGCCTTCACAACAGGCCGCGGCCGACTTGAAGAGATGATCGATACTGGGCTTATATAATAAGTTGGGCTGCTCGGAAACTTCCAAGATCAGCCGGTCACTCACCCATTGCAACGTGGTTTGTTTCCCGGAGGGAGCGATCAGTACACGTCCCGGCTTTACCTCATCCCCGGTTTTTCCCTCACTAACCTCCACCGGGATGATATCATTGAGACGTTTGGCAAAAACTTTCGTAAAATCTTTCGGCATGTGTTGCGCCACGACGATTCCCAAGGGAAAATCTACCGGGATTCGGGCCAGTAACTGATGTAACGCCCGCGGTCCCCCGGTTGAAGAACCGATGATCATCAGATCCAGTCCTTTTATTTTTAAAGGCGGCAGTTTCGTCAGATCAGACCGTTGAAGGTCGGAAACGATCGCCCGGTTCAACGTGGAACGGTCGATGGCCGCGGCGATTTTTACCTTCTGGATCAGCTCGTTTTGAATTGTGGCAATTTCTAGGGGATCTTTAGAGGTACTTTTAGTTACAAAATCAATCGCTCCCAGTTCCAGCGCTTTCAGCGTCGATTCGGCGCCGGTTGTTGTTAAGTAACTTACCATAATCACCGGGAGCGGCTGGGTGTCCATTAATTGTCGCAAACATTCCAGCCCGTTTAAATTGGGCATTTCCACATCAAGAGTTACAACATCCGGGTTCCAACGTCTTACTTTATCAAGAGCATCACTACCATCAAACGCCGTCCCTACGACCTCAATTGCCGGATCTTCGCTGAGCATTCGGGTAATAATTTGGCGCATCAACGCGGAATCGTCAACCACTAAGACTCGAACAGCCATCGCTACCTTCCCAAGAATAGCATTTTTTACGAAATAGGTCGCGCCGAATTGTTCGGACATTCATCCCGCGACATATTTGATTCTTTGTCATGTCTAAGATACTAGTGGTATTTTTCGACACAATTCCGTCTATTCCTGCAATTAAGAATAATTATAGGTAAATTCCAGGCAATCCCGGAATTCAACTGGTATTTTGTGCTTACTAACTCACATATCCCGAACAAAGAAAACCGCCCCGGGAATCACCCGGAACGGTTTATTTTCTTTCCAATCATCCCTTTAAAAATTGAATTCTTACGGTAAATAGATCCGACGAATTTGGTTGTTCATCCCGTAAAGGACAAAAACCAATTGGTCCTCCTGCAACCAGTCCGCCACTGACGGCAATGCCGCCTTATCACTGACTTTCATGGTGAAGCGCGCGCCGGTTGACGCCGCTTCCAAGGTGATCGTCAAACTGTCCGTCTTGCTCCAGCTTTTGATGATACACTCTTCACCGTAATAAAACCCGTTGACCACAACGACTTCACCTCGGGCGTCCAACAACAGTTGCGCCTCGAAGAACGCGTCGGGCGTCACCGGGAACAACGCGCGGCGCAAGCAAGCCCGGGCATTGCAATAAAACTGAACCCGCTCGGAGAAGCGGTATTGGCGAGTTTGATTTTGATTTTTGACCGTGATTTCACGGTCCGAAACCGCGGCGACCTCGCCATATATTTCCCGACAATCCGGTGTCGCAAACCGGATTCTTTGCACCTCGGCTAAGTTTCCGTAGTAATTGCGAACGACTGTCTGGGTCGCGAAACAGTGGTTACCGAACCCAAGTAATAATATAATGCCGATTATAATGCGCTGCAGGTTTTTGGTCTTCATAAAAAATCACCCTCCCGTTGTCAGTGTTGACAATCGGGAGAGTGATCATACATGATGCCGTTATTTCATTCGGCATTCCGTTTCGTATAGTCCAGCGCCGCTTTGACGAAATCGCGAAAGAGCGGTTGCGGACGTTGCGGACGCGACTTAAATTCGGGATGATACTGGGTTGCGACGAACCAAGGATGAGTGGGCAGCTCGATCACTTCGACCAATTGGCGGTCCGGGAGAATCCCGCTGATCCGCAAGCCCTTCTCTTGCAATTTGGCTAAGAATTCATTATTGACTTCATAACGGTGGCGATGCCGTTCGTAGATTAATTCCTCGGCATAAGCTTGCTTGGCCAACGTATCGGGAACCAGTCGCACCGGATCGAGGCCCAACCGCATCGTTCCACCCATATCCTCAATCTCTTTTTGCTCCGGTAACAGGTCAATCACTTTATACGGCGACACCGGGTCAAACTCCGAAGAGTTGGCGCGGTCAAAGCCGCAAACGTTTCTTGCAAATTCAATCACCGCACATTGCATACCCAGGCAAATTCCCAGGAAAGGCACATTATTCTCACGCGCCCAGCGGATCGCGGCGATTTTCCCTTCGATACCCCGGTTGCCGAAACCGCCGGGGACCAGGACTCCGTCCACCGCGCCGATGACCGCGCCGGCATCATTCGTTTGCTCGATCATTTCCGAATTAACCCATTTGATCTCCACTTGAGTCTCATGCGCCACGCCACCGTGGCGTAACGCTTCCGCAACGCTTAAGTAGGCATCGGGGAGCGAAACGTATTTACCGACGATGGCGATGGTCACTTTTTCCTTCGGCGCCTTAATCTTGGCGACGATCGCCCGCCACTCGGCCAGATCCCGTTCTTTACATTCCAGGTTCAACCGTTTGAGCACCAATTGATCCAACCCGGTTTGTTCCAGCAACAACGGCACTTCATAAATGGTCTCCGCATCCAGGTTGGGGATCACGGCTTCTTTATTAATATCGCAGAAAAGGGCAATCTTCCCTTTCAAGTCATCGGAAATCGGCTGTTGCGAACGGCAAACGATCACATCCGGTTGAATCCCGATCCCACGAAGTTCTTTCACACTGTGTTGCGTCGGTTTGGTTTTCAGTTCGCTGGCGGCTCCAATAAACGGCATCAGTGTAACATGGATATACATCACGTCATCACGACCGACATCATTTTTGAGTTGGCGAATCGCTTCCAGGAACGGCAAACTCTCAATATCGCCGACCGTGCCGCCGACTTCAACGATGACCACTTGAGCTTGGCTTTCTTTGGCGACCCGCATCACCCGATCTTTAATCTCATTGGTGATATGCGGAATGACCTGAACCGTGCCGCCCAAATAATCGCCTTTCCGTTCTTTGGTGATTACCGACCAATAAATCTTACCGGTGGTCACATTATTGCTTTTACTCAGATTCACATCAATAAAACGTTCATAGTGACCGAGATCAAGGTCGGTCTCGGCGCCATCATCGGTCACAAACACTTCACCGTGTTGATAAGGGCTCATGGTGCCCGGATCGACATTGATATAGGGATCCAATTTGACGACAGAGACCGATACGCCTCTGGATTTAAGCAAACACCCTAATGACGCCGCAGTGATTCCCTTGCCCAGCGAAGAAACAACTCCACCGGTAATAAAGATAAATTTCGTCATAATAATCCTCCTACATATAATGCTTCGTGGCCCAATGTCACCCGACCATAACCGTAGTGACGTGGACGACTACTTAGAAAATAGCTTCGACCCCTATGTCGCTCCACCTAGCCTCATTTTCTTAATCGCTTGCGCGAGCGGAAGCTAGCGTGGACGACTATCGAAAAACATCAAAACAATTTTAGCGATAATCACTCCGTAGCTTGCGGTTCATCATATTTATCCCAAATCGCTCCGAATCCCGAATCGAGTACATAAATCATTAAACCACCGTATAAGAAGAGTAAAAACAAGAACAACGTACTTACGACCAACAAAACTCCTAAAAACAGATTCAACCAAAAACTCAACCCAAAGTTATCAAGAATTAAAATAAAGGTCTTCTGAATTGTCTTCTTAATCCCGTAGCCTAAATAAATTAACGGGTGAAAAAAGAATGGCATCATGGCGCCAAATAACAAACAATAAAGGGAAAACAGTCCGGAGATCTTTAAAAGCAAGTTTTGACTGGGAACAGCCGTTACAATGTTAAACACAAACAAGGTATTGGCAATCCACAACAAGCCGTTAATCCCCGCCGCACGGAGGTAGACCGTTTTAAAAATATTAATAAACGTTTTAAACGTGGGGTAGCCCTCTTTGCGCTGTTGGTAAAAACCATACAAGGTGGCGGTTAACGGGCCTAATAGCAACGCGTTCACAGCAGTGACCGCCAGCATTCCCAAAACAACAGATCCGCCGTTACTTTTTTGACTGTTGATCATTAAGATCGGGGAAGCCGCAAAAATCATGAGCAAATAACCAATTTGCCAGATCAGACTGATTAAAAAGGTAAATCCGATCGATTGATAGGCTTCGACAAAACTTTTTTTCAGTACCTTACCTAAGGTCGGAAATAAGGGTAACTTCTTCATCGGGGGCCTCCTTCCCAATACATAAATTGATCGTTAGATTCGTTCCAGAACCGAAACTCCCAACAACAAACCACGTTCTAAAACATAATGTAAAGCTGAGCCAAAACCGGCATAAATTTTTTCAAGATTGATTATCGGCAACCGGAGTTAACCAAGAAGAAAGGTCACCGAAGTGACCTTTCGTTACGAGGCTTTGCTATCATTTTTTGGAGAGGCGGAACTACTGCCGGAGTTGTCGGCAGAAGCTTTGCGAGAGTCTGTAATATAGAAGCCAGACCCTTTGAAGATGATGTTGCTGTTTTGGCTAATTAAGCGGCGAACTTCACTCTTGCATTTCGGGCATTCCGTAAGCGAGGTGTTGATACTGTGAAATGTCTCAAAAACGCCACATTTTTCACAGAAATATTCGTACGTTGGCATGGCTTCACCTCCTTAAAACTTACCAATAATATTAAATATTACGGGAAAGCAACTTAAATGTCAAGGGACGACCAAGTTAAAAATATGAATTAAAAAACCAATTCGGCAAATTAAGCGCAACGAATTTCCTAGATAGTCGTCCACGCTAGCTTCCGCTCGCGCAAGCGAATTATGAGTGGGGCGACATAGCCATCGAAGCTATTTTCTAGGTAGTTATTAAACCGCGCCCGGCGCCAAACCAATATAATATCGCTAAAGTCAATGCAAAAAAGATCATTAAATTCAAGACCAGCGCCAGTCCGGGATAAGCTCGCCGTATCAATATCCGAATCCCGCCCAAGATGACGAGAACGGGCCAATACTGACGGAAGTACCACCCGTAGCTTATTAACCAATGCTCCGGAAGCAAGTTTAAATTTTTGACAAGCCAGAACAGCCCGATGATTACGAGTACTAGCCCCAGTAGGGACGGTTTTCTCACCTGAATCCCTCCAATCGATGGGTTGTCACCGCGTTGCCGCGATAAACAAAAAGATAAAGGGATGCCATTGCCGATTGCCCTGCCGTTACCGGATCAGCTTCCAACGGATCGATCTCAAACTGAACAAACAATACCCGTCGCTGAATCTCCCGGATGGAGCGACCGTCCCAGTCCGGAATATAGCGTTCCCGGTTGGCCTCATTTTGCCAAAAAGTATAACCTAGCTTTTGCAAGTCGGCATGACCCACTCCGGTCCACTCCGGCAATTCGATCATGCGTTCCGTTTTCAACAAGTCAAATTTTAAAAGGTTCCGGATCACCTTGGTCTCGCCGGAAGTCGTCTCGTAAAACCGGAGTAGGTATTGATAGAGGTCGCGGCTTTTATGCGCTATCCGGTCCAGACCGTGCGATTTCCACCACGTGCCAAACTCCTCAAAAAAACGGAACGGACGACGGTACTGTTGGAAGAACCATTCCACCGACAACTGAAAATGACCGGAATTGTAGTACCGTCCGAGCAAATCTTCGATTACTTTTAACCGTAGCAGCTCAGCATAGCCGATCCAACGGTTCGCCAACACTTCGTAAGGCGCCTCCGGGGTATATTGGTAGCCGTATTCCGCGGCCCGTTGCCGAATGCCTGAACCGTGCAGCAGCTTCAAAAAACCTAATTGCAGGCGGTGCGGCCGCAGTTGCAAAACATCATCCACCGTTTTCCCGAAGGTTTGATAGTCCTCACCCGGCAAACCGGCAATCAGATCCAGATGGACAAAGACATTGCTCCGGCGGATCAAACGGTGAATATTTTGGCTAACTTTCTCAAAATCCATTTTCCGCTGGATTGCGGTCAGTGTGGCTGGATGAGTCGACTGAATCCCGGCCTCCACCTGAAACAATCCCGGCGGCGCCGCTGCTAATAACTCCAGTGACTCCTCGTCCAACAATTCGGCGACAATTTCAAAATGAAAGTTAGTCTGTCCGCCCTGTTCAAGCAGAAAACGCCATAACGCTTTCGCGCGCTCGGGATGGCAATTGAACGAGCGGTCGACAAATTTAATCTGGCCGATTCCCGCTTGGATAAAACGGAGCAATTCCGCTTTGACCCGTTCCAAATCCCAGTACCGCACACCGTGCTCATTGGCGGAGAGACAATATTGGCAGTGATACGGACAACCGCGCGATGTTTCATAATAAACCATCTTCTCCCGGAACGGGGCTAAGTCGTCCGGATAGGGAAAGGCCAATTGATTGAGATCGGCAATTTGCGGCCGGGGCGGATTTTGAACGATCTCCCGACCCGAGCGGTAAACCAATCCCAGAATACTCGCCCAGCGCGGTTCGGTCGAACCGTACTCCCGCAGCCATTCCGCGAAGGTCAGCTCGCCTTCGCCGACGACAATCTGATCAATCCAAGGGTGATCCCGCAAGAGCCCGACCGGGTCTTCCCAAACTTCCGGGCCGCCCAGGACGATGATGGTCTCCGGGGCGACCAGCTTTAACCAATGGCTAATCGCTAAGGTTTGAGCCAGGTTCCAAATGTTGCAGGAGAACGCTACGACCTCAGCCCGTTCCGAATAGATCTCGCCGCTGATCCAATGCAAATCTTGATTGATGTTATATTCCGACAATGCCAAACCGGGAAACTGTTTGCGGCAATATTGATAGATTGACCAGATCCCCAAAGGAGTATGAACATATTTGGCGTTGAGCGTGGTCAGTAGTATTTTCATTAATCCGCTACTCTCTTGATTCCAAATTTTAAAACGCCTCGTTATCGCTACGCTTTAGTATTTACCATGAAAGAATAGATTCCTGCTCCAAAATTTAAAAACCATACCATGAGCTGTCCTGCTTTTAACGCTGTTTTAACAATCAACCGGTTTCACGGTGACAGGAATGACCTTCCCGGCGTCGAATTCCATAGGGTTGGTTCAAAATTCGTCAAATTGAGGTCTTGTGATGTTTATCGATTGCCATACTCATGCCTTTGCCGATAAGATTGCCGAAAAAGCCGTGGCGCAACTGATTAACTATTACCATATCCCCACCGATTTTCATGGTACGCTAAGCGAGTTGCTGCAATTGGGCGATCAAGCCGCCCTCGACGCCCTTATCCTCCTTGTTGCCGCGACCAAACCGGAACAGGTCAAACCGGCCAATGACTATATTCTTTCCATCGCCAGCCTGTCTCAGCAAGCGTTGCAGACGATCAGCGGGATCAACACGCCGCCCCGGATCATCCCCTTTGGCACGTATCATCCCGCCGACCCCAACTGGTTGGCTGAGATTGAACGGCTCCGGACCGCCGGCTTCAACGGCATCAAACTTCATCCCGAATTTCAGGGGATCGATTTGGGATCGCCCGAATTAAACCCGTTTTTCGAGGAAGTCTGTAATGATTTTGTTTTGATGATCCACATGGGAGATCCGGTGAAGACTCCGGCCAATTATAGCACGCCCCAGAAATTGGCGGCAATTTTGGACCGCTTCCCGAAACTGCGAGTCATTGCGGCGCATATGGGAGGGTATTGTTTTTGGGAAGAAGCGTTGGCGGCTTTGGCCGGACGCGAAGTATACCTGGATACCTCAAGCACGCTTTCGTATATCGACCGGGGGTTGCTGCGGCAGTTAATTGACAAACACGGTACCGACCGGATCCTTTTCGGAAGTGACTATCCCTTAAAATCACCCCGGCAAGAGCTGGAATTATTCCAGCAGATTGACTGGTTAACCGGTACCGAACGGGCGAAAATTCTCGGCCAAAACTGTGCCGCGCTGCTTGGGGTGAAATAGTATATAATCAAAAACCCCGGCAATCCGGGGTTGCGATGACAGCGGTCTTATTTACGAAACCTGAAAACCGCTCACTGCGGTGAAAATTTTGGTGTGTTCCAAGGCGTCGTTATAGATCCCCGGCAGCTGGGATTCCCGCAGTTGCAGGGTGACGGTTTTCCGAAGCACTTGCGGCCAATCGCCTTTTTCATAGGCTAAGACCAGTGTCAAAATATCCAAATAAATCCCTTTTTGTCCCAGTAACGCTTCTTTTATGGTTTCGGAGATCGGCAATTCCACCAGGATTTCTTCCATCGGCCGGCCGATAAAGGTGTCGATCATGGAAAACAAACCCATCAAGAACAGCTCCGAACTGCGGGTCTCTAGTCCCACCAACGGCGCTAACAGCTCCGCAAACCGCGCCCGAAAGATCGAACTGACCACCAGTTCGTCCGGCCGGTCCTGCGCCAAGCCTCGAATCGCCACCAAGGAGATCCATTTAATGGCTTCCTTTAGGCCCAGCAAAACAACGGCTTGCCGCACCGATTGAATGCGGGTTCGAAAACCAAAGGCCGCAGAGTTGATGAATTTCAACAGTTTATAAGTTAGGGATAGATCTTGTTTGATTAAGGTTTCCACCCGGTCAAAGTCGGGAACACTCTGGCTCAATTCCCGCAAAACGCGTAAATAATTTACTTTATAACCCGGGATATCGGTTCCGGTGATCACCACCGGTTTACTGAAGAAATAACCCTGGAAATAAGAATACCCCATCTCCACCGCTTCTTCAAATTCCTGACGGGTCTCCACCTTTTCGGCGACGAATTTAAGCGGCCGGTTACAGAAACGACGCAACAAATCGTGCCGTTCCGCGGTGGTCGTTGCCATAAAATCTACCTTGATCATATCCGCCAATTCAATCAACGGAATAATCTCGTCTTTAAACACAAAATCATCCATTACCAAGGTATAGCCGAGTTGTTTCAAACGTTGGCAGGCGATAACCGTTTCCGGATCAGCCATCACATTTTCCAAAATCTCCACCATCACAATATCTTTCGGGAGAATCGCCGGAGTTTCGTTACGTAAGAGGTTTTGGGTAAAATTAATGAAAGCCCGTTTTTTTCCAACCAAGGCGTCGATTCCGATGATTAAGAAACTATTGGCGATCACCGTCGAGGTTGCTTGATCGCCGTCGGGGTTACAGTAAAAATTATCGTATCCGGACCGAAATAATAATTCATAGCCAAAGACTTTCAATTGCCGATCAAAAATAGGCTGTCTCGCTACAAATACATCCATCGTCTAAACTCCTTATCGATTCTAAAAGCAATCATCCTTCTTTGGGAGTGGATTTTACTCATAACTTCCCTCTATCTTTTATCGTCAGATTAAAAAAAATCTGTATACTTCTTTCAGAAAAAAATCAGAATTTTACAAAACAATCAATATTTGTCGCTTCAATTCCAACAAAAAGACTGCCAACCGAAGATTAGCAGCCTGTTTTTTCTTGTCGTTTTTTATGTTAACAATAGTTTCCCGATTATTCCTCGTCTTCATAGTGGACCAGACTCAACACGTCATATCCTTGTAACCGTTCTCGGCCTTTTAACGCATCCAATTCAATAATAAACGCAAATCCGGCAATGATCCCGCCGAGTCGTTTTACTAACTCCGCCGTAGCCACGATAGTTCCGCCGGTTGCCAAGAGATCGTCGACAATCAGTACGCGTTGGCCGGGTTGGATCGCATCTTGATGAATCTCCAATGTATCTTGACCATATTCGAGATCATAAGTAATCGACTCTTTCGCCGCCGGCAGCTTCCCCGGTTTCCGGACCAAAACAAATCCGATGCCCAATTTATATGCTAACGGCGCGCCAAAGATAAAACCCCGGGACTCGGCTCCCACGATCACGTCGGGTTTCGTGGGACGAAAGTGCGTGTCAAACGTGTCAATTACATATCGAAACGCCTGCTCATCCTTTAAGAGCGTCGTAATATCCTTAAAACTAATTCCCGGCTTGGGGAAATCAGGTACTTCCCGAATTAATGATCGTAAATCCATCTTCTTTTCCTCCCTTTATAAACCAAATTCTTTGTATAATACCTTCATGGCGGTTTCCATCTGCGTTTCCGGAACCAAACAGGAGATCGTGATTTCCGAGTCTACGGTCTGGAACAATTGAATCTCATGGCGGTGCAGGGTTTCAACGACCCGCATCATGATACCGGGAATTTCTTGCATTCCCACGCCGATCAAAGCAATTTTACTGCAATGGGGAACCAGTTCCACCTCAAATCCGAGGGCGAGCAACCGTTCGCCCGCTTGCCCTAACAGCTCCTGTTTGACGACAAAATTAACTTGGCCGGTGGAGATGGAGTTCATGTCGACGCTGATCCCGGCTTCAGCCATCTCTTTAAAGACTTTGACAGCAGCGGCGGCATCCAACGTTATGCCTTTGGAGGTAACCATCACCCGCCCCAGACCGGCCTGGTGCGCGATGCCCGTAATCACCCGGGCGGTTTGACCGTCGCTGATCAGGGTTCCGCCATCCTCAGAGAAAGTGCTTTTTACTTTGACGGGCACTTTTTTGTCGCGGGCAATCGCCACGGCGCGCGGGTGGACGACCTTGGCGCCATGATTGGCCATTTCGCAGATCTCCTGATATGTCATATCCCGTAGTATTTTGGCTTCCGGAATGATCCGCGGATCAACCGTCATGACACCGTCCACATCAGTGTAAATCTCCACCAATTCGGCTTCCAACGCCGACCCCAAAGCTGTCGCCGTCGTATCCGAACCGCCCCGGCCTAAAGTCGTAACGTCCCCGGTGACGGTAATCCCTTGAAAACCGGCCACTACGACAATCTGGCCCTCCCCTAAATGCTGCAATATATTTTGCGGATTGATCCGGATGATCTGCGCTTCGCCAAAATGGTTGTCGGTAACGATTCCCGCCTGACCGCCAGTGAGCGCCACAGCGGCATGGCCCATTTTCTCCAAGGTCTGCGCCATCACAATGGTCGAAATGATCTCGCCGCACGCGATCAACAAATCCATTTCCCGCGGTGCCACCATCGGTTCGATCTCCCGGGCCAAGCCGATCAGCGTATCGGTAGCATACGGTTCGCCTTTCCGCCCCATGGCCGAAACGACCACCACCACCGAATACCCCTGCTGCTTCGCCTGAATGACCTTGGCAACCGCCTTCGCCCGGCCTTCCTCCGTCGCAACCGACGTCCCGCCATACTTCTGCACCAATATCCGCATGCCAATTCCCCTTTAAATTTCGATCGTTAGTTTATAGCGACTCACTCCCCCGTTCGGGGGATTATCATCAATTTATCGTATTCAACAAAAACACCAAATTCACATAGAGTTTGTCATCCGGCGCCACACCCCAGCGCGCCGGGGGGCACCTTGCCGAATTGAATGGTCAGCTTGAGCCAACATCCGCGTCGTCAAAAGTAGTACAGTGCAAGGAAGGACCGAGCGAGGACTGGAAGCGTACTCGATGTACGCTGAAGCCCGGAGCGACCGATTGACGCAGCAATGGACTACTTTTCACGGCGCCCCAGTCAATTCGGCAAACCCCTCAGTCCAACCCCGGAACTACAACACCAGGACTACAACTCCCGAATCAACTCTGTCTCCCAGCCCCAAACTACCCCAAGGTCTCAAGCCACGCCTTCGCTAGTTCCAACTGCTTATTCACCTGCTCCGGCGCAGTTCCCCCGGCCGAATTCCGGACCTTGACCACATTCACCATATCCAACACCGGATAGACGGCGGCGTCGATCAACTCCGACTCCGCCCGCAACTCCGCCAACGTCAAGTCCTCCAGCCGCCGGCCCTGTTCCACGCCCAACCGGACCAACCGTCCCACCACCGCGTGGGCTTCCCGGAACGGCATCCCCTTGGTTACCAGATAATCGGCCAAATCAGTGGCATTCAAATAGCCATCCCGGGTCGCATCAAGCATCCGGGAACGATTAAAAGTCAACGTTTGCAGCATCGGGTTAAAAATCATCAATGAACCGATAACCGTATCCACCGCATCAAAAAGCGCTTCTTTGTCCTCCTGCATATCCTTGTTATATGCTAACGGCAAGCCTTTCATAACGGTTAAGATGCCAATCAGATCCCCATAAACCCGACCGGTCTTACCCCGGACCAGCTCGGCCACGTCCGGATTCTTCTTTTGCGGCATGATACTGGAGCCGGTGGCGTAAGCGTCGTCCATCTCGACAAATTTAAATTCCATCGAGGACCAAAGGACCAGCTCCTCGCAGAACCGCGATAGATGCATCATAATCAATGACGCGTCAAAGATAAATTCGGCCACGAAATCACGGTCGCTGACCCCATCCAGACTGTTGGGGACGATCCCGGCCAAATTTAACTCCCGGGCAACTTGTTCCCGGTCGATCGGAAACCCGGTCCCGGCCAAAGCGCCGCTGCCCAAAGGAGACAGCGCGGTCCGCTTCAGACAGTCATCTAACCGTTCATAATCACGCCGGAACATCCAGAGGTAGGCCAACAGATGCTGTCCGAGTAAAACCGGCTGCGCCCGCTGCAAATGGGTATAGCCGGGCAGGATCGTCTCCCGTTCTTGCTCCGCCCGCTCCAAAAGGATCGCGATCAATTCCTTGAGCAAACTTTGAATATGATAAACCTCTTTCCGCAGGTATAACCGGGCATCCAGCGCCACTTGATCATTGCGGCTGCGCGCCGTATGGAGCTTCTTGCCCACTTCGCCAACTGCAGCGACCAGCAGTTTCTCCAGATTCATATGAATATCTTCGGCTTTGGGGTCCCAGGTTATCTCACCGCTCCTCACCCGGCCCAAGATGATCGTTAATCCCTCAATTAGCTTGGCCGCGTCGGCGGTCGGAATGATTCCGCAATCCCCCAGCATTCGCGCATGGGCGATACTGCCCTGAATGTCCTCTTCCGCCAAACGGCTGTCAAAATGGATTGAAGAATGAAAATCGTCCATTACGGACGCGGTTTCTTTCGCAAAGCGCCCTCCCCAGGCTTTCATCGGCAGTCCTCCAGACAAAAAAGTTAAGCAAAGCTCTAACGCTGCCATGCTTAACCTGAATCGTTTTTTCCAGTTCCTAAACTTCGTTTCCTGGCAACAAGATATTATTCCACAAAACTTAAAAAATTCCTTTTCCATCTCCCCCGGATCGAATCAAGATAATTTAACCGCCTCATACCGTGACAACCCGGGTCAGGATTTGCGCCGATCCGCTTTCCAGAAATCGGCGGCATGGAACGAACTCCGCACCAACGGTCCGGCGGCCACATAGCGAAAGCCTTTGGCATAAGCCCGTTCTTCCCAGGCTTTAAATTGGGAGGGCGGAATATATTCGGACACCGGCAAATGCGTCCGGGTCGGTTGCAAGTATTGTCCGATGGTTAAAATGGCGCAACCAACATCCAGCAGGTCATCCAGTACCTGTTCCACTTCCTCCGGACGTTCGCCCAAGCCCACCATCAAACCGGACTTGGTTGGCAGCGCGGGATCCAACTGGCGCGCTTGGTCCAGGACCGTCAATGAGCGACGGTAATCGGCTTGGGGCCGGACGATGGAATAAAGTCGCGGCACCGTCTCCAGGTTATGATTGAAGATATCCGGTTTGGCCGCGACCACCGTTTGCAAGGACTCGCTGACGCCGCCAAAGTCCGGCGTCAACACCTCCACCGTCATTGCCGGAAGTTCCGCCTTTAGGCGCCGCACCACCGCCGCGAACTGCGCCGCCCCGCCATCGGGCAGATCGTCCCGGGTCACCGAGGTGATCACGGCGTGCGCTAAACCCAACCTCCGGCAAGCCTCGATAATTCGCTCCGGTTCGCCCGGGTCGACCGCTTGCGCCGGTCCTTTGGCCACTGCGCAAAACCGGCAGGACCGGGTGCAGACATCGCCCAAAATCATAAAAGCCGCCGATCCTTCAGCGTAACACTGCCCGCGGTTGGGACATTGCGCCGAGCGGCAAACCGTATGTAATTTTAGATCGCCCAGCACTTCCCGGACCGGATTGGTGGCGGCGTGCAACGGGGAATGATTCCGTAGCCATTCGGGTAAACGATTGCGCATTACCAAACTCCTTAACGGGATTGAACTACTTAGTCCACCCAGACCTAAAGGTCAGGGCTACGTTGGAAACCGGTCTCAAGCCCTTCCGGGCTGGGTGGCGCTTCGAAGCTTTGCCGAGCCCTGGAGGGGCTTTAGAATGGTTTTGTATACTAGCCCTGTCGTTCACGACCGGGCGGGAGATTGACACCACCATTTTTCTTCCTTTCGCTACCCCCGGCGTGCCGGGGCTGACGAAAAACTTGCCAAAATCATAAAAAATTTACAAAAACATCAATTATCTCCGGGGATTTCTTTCATTCCAGCCCCGGATTGCTATTTTCAACTCCCGGAATTCTATTTTCAGCGACCGGAATTCGCTTTTCCGGCACCATAATTCTATTTCAAACGGCCGAAATTCTATTTTTAGGGTCCAGAAATATATTTTTATCGACCATAATTCTATTTATGGCGACCGAAATTCGGTTTTCCGCTCTAGAAACCTACTTTACCGTTCACCCTTTGCCACGCGTCGCGGTGATCAACTCGGCAAACGGCAAGGTCTCTATCGCCTGGCAAAACAGATGCCATTCCGAAAGTTTATGGCCTTTGCGGGCGTGATAGATATTGCGCAACGTCTCGTAATTGGCGCTCCAGGTCCGGGTGAATTGATAACTCATCGGCAAGTCCTGAATCAACATCCGCCAAACCGGCTTCGCCTGATCGGGTGTTTCCTTGACAAGGCTTTTATAGCGTTCAATCAACCCATTCAGATGTTGCAACAAGTTTTCCCGATCGGGATTCAGTTCATCCCAACTAAAGTCAGCCGGAGTCAACGGACGCGCGGTCAGTTTATGCATGGTGCTGGTGGAATTAGCGACCGTGGCGACTTTATAGGTGTCCATTTCTTTCCACCAGTAGTCGGGAGCCGTGATATCGACCGAAACGAAAATCTGCCGGAGAAACTTACCATGGTCGCTCCCGGCGGTGGCCAGGGTCAAAGCCAATCTGCGGTCATTTTCGCCCAATTGCACCAACGCGCCGCTTTCCGGATGAAAGACCGAATCCGATAGATGCCAGCTCGCTTTGGGATTGCGCATTCCGCGAAAGGCCCCTTCAAAATTATATGCTTTAAAATGTTCGACTTTTAACAATGGAATCGCTCCTGTCTGTAGCAACGCTCTGGTGTTATATTCGCGAAGCGCCCCTGCTTTCCTCTCCCAAACATTGTTTTTCGACGATTTATCCGCTCCACGCTCTGCGATCCCGACACCAAAAAGAGCCTGCACCATAAGGTGCAGGCTCTTACTGAGTTTACCGGGTTTATTTCCGTTTCATATAACGGTTGTAAGCGGCTTGGTTGAGTTGGATCGCCCGTTCGATACCCAGTTTCTTTTGTTGAGCGACGTATTTGTCGAAGCTGTCCAACGATTCGACACCCATGATGAATTTGAGGGTCATTTCATCATTATAGGTATTGAGTTCGTTCATGATCTTCACCAATTCTTCGCTCTCTTTCGAGCTCGGAGTGACCGGCGGCATCATGTATTTGCCATAGTCGTTGGCTTTCCAGTTGACCACCGCGTCTTTTTGTTGTTGCCGTTCGTAATATTGTTCCAAATACCGTTTGTCCTGAACGAAAGGACCATTGGTATGTCCCCGCATATACTTGGACATGATTTGGGTATTGGAAAGTTTCTCCGGGTTTCTTAAAACGAACTCGGTATATTGGGGATACTTGTCAACCATCTTGTAGGTTACGCCTTCGATACCGAAGTTATACAGCATCCAGCCTTCCGGACTGTACGCGTAGTCCAACAGCCGGGCGGCGGCCTCGACGTTCTTGCATTTGGTGGTAATTGCGGCGTTACCGTTATTACCGCTACCGCCGATAACTAAAGAACGGTTGGCAAAGCGCGCTAATTGACCTTTTTTCGGACTCGGGTATTTGGTGGAGACCAAGTTGAACTTGAGATCCTTATTGGCTTCCATCGCTTCTAAATAACGGCCCAGGGTGCTTCCGGCCGGACCAAAGGTGGCGCCGGACTTGCCGCCTAAGATATTGGCGTCAATGATCTTGCGGTTAACCGTTGAGAAGTTTTTGTCCAGCAAGCCGTCAGCATACCATTTACGCATGGTTTCCAAGAATGCTTTGCGGCTCGGTTCGATCATCCCGTTTTTCACTTTGCCGCGATCAACGTAGAAGCCGCCGAAGTTATCGCAACCGCCCGCAAAAGCCGGGCTTAAGTCGATAAATTGGACACACAAAGGAGCGATAGCGCCTTTCTTCTCTTTAAAGGCTTTCAATACCGTATACCATTCATCCATAGTTTCCGGAACTTTCAAGCCAAGCTCGTCCAACCAGTCTTTGCGGATGAAATCACCGGAGGTGCCAATCAAGGTCTCGTCGCCACGGACAAACGGGAAGACAAGGTAATTGCCTTCATCGGTTTTAGCCATCCGGTCATAATCGGGATGGGATTTGAAGTATTTCTTAAAGTTCGGAGCCCATTTATCAATAATGGGGTTGAGTTTTTGGATATAACCGCTTTCCAACGCGCTGTTCAAACCACCCGGAATCGAATACCAGGTATACTCGACGATGTCGGGTAGATCGCCGGAAGCCAACATTAAGTTGAACGCTTCACGGGATTGGCCGGCGGCGGGGTGTAAGAACTTGATCTTCACACCGGTCCGTTTTTGCAACTCTTTCGCAAACTCGGTATCGCCAAAGTTTTTCGCGATCAACGCCACGTTGGCGTGCAGCTCCATCCACCAGGTCAAGGTGACGTTGGTGTCCAACGGATACACCGACTTGGCGAAGATGGCCGATCCCATCAGCATAACAAAAAGGCCGAGAATAACAATATTTCTAATTTTTTTCTTCAACCAAACAACCTCCCTATTATTTCTTTCCAATCTGCGATGCTTTAATGTTTTTCTGCGGTAACTCCTCCTTAACTTCGAAGTTTGGTTAAGTTCAAGAATGTAAAATTTTCCTTAAAAATAAATGGATTTCTTAATATCATTCTAAACGATATATTACAAAAAAGTAAAGCTGAATTTTCCGTTTTTAGCATAATTTTGTCTGGCAATAAAATCCATTCCAAAAATGCTATTTTTTTGTCATTTTAGATATTCTCTTTTTTCGCGCTAAATCTTGGGTTTTTACATTAATTTCAAGTGATTTACTATAAAATCCCAACCAATAAAAAAAGAGCGCCCGTTCAACCGGTCACTCTCCTCGTCAATTATTAATCGCTGTCTTTGGTGCTGAAGCCTGGGATATTAAATATCCCGCTCATCAAAGACCCGTTTCGATTTTTTCTCGCTGCGGGGCAACGCTCCGACGGAAAGCACTTCGGCTTCGATTTGAATACCGATCTTCCGTTTGAACTCCGCGCCAATCCGCTCGGCTAAGTCTTGCGGCGCGACACCCGTTTCGCCTTCCACCCGCAAAAGCAACTGATCACGGGCTTCGACCCGGGTCAAACGGATTTGATATTCGCTGCTGGCGCCTTCAACCGCTTTCAGAACGTCTTCGATTTGGCCCGGGTAAATATTGACCCCTTTCACTTTAATCATGTCGTCGCTACGACCCAGAATCCGGTCAATCCGCGGATACGGGCTGCCGCACGGACAATGACCGGGGATAATCCGGGTCAGGTCCCGAGTCCGGTAACGGACGAGGGGCGCGCCTTCCTTCACTAAAGTCGTAATGACCAGTTCACCCAGTTCGCCGTCGGGCAAAACTTCACCGGTGAGTGGATCAATAATCTCAAAATGGAGGTAGTCGGACCAATAATGAATACCTTGGTGGCAGGGGCAATCAATGCCGATCCCGGGACCATATATTTCCGTTAGTCCATAAATATCGAAACTGGCGATTCCCAATTCCTGCTCAATCCGGGCGCGCATTTTCTCGCCCCAGCGTTCCGAACCCATAATCCCGATCTTCAGTTGAATCCGCTCCCGTAACTTCCGGTGTTCGATCTCTTCCGCCAACAACAACGCGTAGGATGAAGTACTGCAAAGCACGGTCGTTTTGAGATCAACCATCATCTGCAGCTGTTTCTCGGTGTTTCCCGGCCCCATCGGGATCGCCATGGCGCCCAATCGTTCTACCCCGGCCTGAAAACCGATACCGGCAGTCCACAAACCGTAGCCCGGGGTGATCTGGACCCGGTCTTCGCGGGTGACTCCGGCCATGGCGTAACAACGGGCAAACATTTCCGCCCAATCAAAAACATCTTTTTTGGTATAGGGAATGATAATCGGTTTCCCGGTGGTTCCGGACGAGGAATGAATCCGGACGACCTCACGGTCGGGAACCGCTTGCAACCCCAGCGGGTAGACATCACGTAACTCCTCTTTATAAGTGAACGGCAATTGATCCAAGTCGGCCAGACCGCTAAACTGATTGGGTTTGAAATCGACCGCCGCTAATTTCCGTTGGTAAAACGCGCTATGCCGGGATACCCGATCCAACAGCTTTCGCAACGCGTGATCGGTATATTCTTCCGACCGTCCTTGATCGTGGCTCGACGCTTTCGGTAAAAACTCATCCGGCTCTTCTGGACTCACTTGGTTAATCATCTCGGCTAAGCCTCCTCTATTCTTTGGGATTTAGGTGTTTTGCGCACCGCTTCCCAGGGCAAATGCCCGCTCATTGACGGAACGCACCCGCTCCGGCAACATCGTCAATAAAACTTCCGACACGGTCGCTTCCCCAAAGGGCAACACGCCGCTGCTGGCCAGCATGCCCAACATCACTGTGTTTACGGTCCGGTAATTGCCCGCCGCCACCGCCAAGGCAAAGGCGTCCACCAACCGGACTTTGGCGGGCAAAGCCTGGAGATGCGCAAGAATAGTTTCCAATGGGTAATTGGAACTTCCCAGCGTCACCGTGACCGGATTGACGGGATGAATATTGGTCAACAACATTCCCGACGGTCGCAACAACCGGCTGCTGCGTTGGGCTTCCGCCGGCTCAAACCCGATCAGAATATCGGCCGATCCGGCATCAATGACCGGCCCGTATTCGCTGCCGATCCGGACGTGGCTTTGCACCGACCCTTCCCGTTGCGCCATCCCGATCATCTCGGAAGTGCAAGCCGGCAAACCGGCATTCAGCGCCGCCTGGGCCAATACCCGCGAAGCAAGGACTGTCCCTTGACCACCGACTCCGGCAATTACAATATCCAGCTTCATGGCTGCTCCACCTCCCGGATGGCGCCTTTCGGACAGATTTGGGCACAGAGTCCGCAGCCGTAACAGGAGGGGCCGATCTGCGGTTGATCTTCCAGATAAAAGGCGGGGCAACCAAGATCACGCAAGCAGATCCGGCAATTAACGCACGATTCGGCATGGACTTGATAACGTTGGCGCGGTTTGGTCACCGCCACGCAGGGAAAGCGCATCACCAATACCGCGACTCCCGGGTAGTCCAACGCCCGTTGGATTGCCGCCGCGGCCGCTTTCAGATCCAACGGATTGACCGTTTCGATCTGCTGCACGCCACAGGCCCGAATGATTCCCACCGGATCAATCCGGTCGGCAATTTCGCCACAAGCCGTCCGTCCGATTCCCGGATGGGGCTGGTGGCCGGTCATAGCAGTGGTACTATTGTCGAGCAACACCATCTTTAATGAATGGCGGTTATAAACAGCATTGATGATTCCTGGGATCCCTGTATGGAAAAAGGTCGAGTCGCCAATAAACGCAAAAACCGGCCGAGTAGGGTCAATTCGTAATAAACCTTGCGCAATGGTTAAGCCGGCGCCCATGCACAGGCAAGTGTCAACCATCGACAACGGCGGCGCGTTCCCCAAAGTGTAACATCCGATATCTCCGGCGTAAATGGCGTTTTTACCGCGGGTCGCCCGTTTTACCGCATAGAAAGAAGCGCGGTGGGGACAGCCGGCGCACAAGACCGGCGGCCGGACCGGCAACTCCGGCGCGTTCCCCTCTGCCGCCGCTGCAGTGACAGCGGCCGGCAGATTTAAGATCCGGCGTAAAACATTCGCAATCAATGCGACGCTGTACTCACCGGCCCAAGGCAGGTCTCCGGATTGCTTTCCGTAGATCGACCCGCGGAAACCGATTTGGGCCGCAACGGCCGTTACACCCTCTTCCAATACCGGATCCAACTCTTCGAACACAATCACCTGATCGACCCGGCTTAAAAACTCTTTCAGTTGCGCCGCGGGCAACGGATGGGGCGTCCCGATCTTTAGCACCGTTGGTGCCAGACCCAATTGCGCAATGGCTTCTCCAACGTAAAGATAACTGACGCCGCCGACGAGAATGCCGATCCGGTCGCCGACTTCGAGTGGATTCCACACTCCTGCGCTAAACTCGTCCGCCAATTTGACCCGCTGCTCTTCCAGCCATTGATGCCGCTGATAAGAAAGGCGCGGGAAGATTACCCATTTGGGATCTTTCGTAAACCCTTCGGGTTGATGGGTTACCGGCGTTTCAAAATCAATTCCGGCCGTGGCATGACAGACCCGGGTGGTCGGCCGGACAAAGACCGGCAACTGATAGCGGTGGGATAGTTCAAAAGCCGCTTTGACCATTGCTTGAGCTTCCGCCGGGGAGGCCGGATCAAAGACCGGCAGTTTGGCAAACTTGGCAAAAACCCGCGTGTCCTGTTCGGTCTGGGACGAATGCGGGCCAGGATCGTCGGCGACCACGACCACCATCGCTCCCTTCACTCCGATATACGCCAAACTCATCAAGGGGTCGCTGGCCACGTTCAGGCCGACCTGTTTCATGGCAACCAACGTCCGTCCGCCCGCATATGCGGCTCCGGCAGCCACTTCCATAGCGACCTTCTCATTCACGGACCATTCGACATAATAGTCAAAATCCCCTGACCATTCAGCCAGGGTTCCGATAATCTCCGAGGAAGGCGTTCCGGGATATGCTGCCGCCAGATTCAAACCGGCTTCAATCGCGCCCCGGGCTATCGCCTCATTCCCCATAAATAATTTTTTAGCCAACCTTGGTCACTCCTGTTTGTTTCTTGCATTCCAAAGCCAAAAGCGCACCGAAAACGTATTTAATCCGGTATATTCGTGGCTTATACCAGAATTCCTTTCAAATTTAAGAGCAGTCCGATGATGATCAACAACGCCAATCCGGAACAGACCAACCAATCGCCATAAGTAAAGTGGGTTTGCCGCAAATACGTCCGGTTTCCTAAGCCAAACCCCCGGGTCTCCATCGAGATCGCCAATTGTTCGGCTTTCTTCACCGAACTGACCATCAATGGAATGGCCAACGGGCAGAGCGAGAGGAATTTTTTGAAGAAATTCCGGCCATCCAAACGATGCGCCCGTGAACATTGGGCTTGAATGATCTGGTCCATCTCCTTCATCAGCGTTGGAATGAACCGGAGCGAGGTGACGAACATAAAAGCATAAGTATAAGGGATCTTCAGTTTCTCAACTAAGGCGATCACCAAATCCTTCACTTGAGTGGTTCCGATTAAAACCGGAAAACTGGCGGCGATCACCAGCATCCGGCCGCCCATTGCCAGTGAACCGTAAAGTCCTACATCGGTAATGCGAAACCAATGGGTCCCGGGAATCAAGGTAAATAGCGTTTTACCCTCAGTAATAAAAAAGATCTGCAGCACCAAAAATAAACCGACGAAAATGACCAATCCTTTAAAGGCAGTCAGCATTTCTTTCATAATCCGGGCCAGCAGCGCCACCAAAATGATAGACAGCAATAACCCGCCCAAAATGATTGGATCGCGAAAGAAGAAGCTCAAGACCATGGTACTTAGTGACCAGCACAACTTGGTCAGGGGATGGAGACGGTGCACTGGCGATTGACGGGGAATGTAATCAGCCACAACGGACATCAGTTTCACCTCCCGCGAGTTCTACCACCGCTTGAGTCATCTCGGCAACGGAGAGGAGTTTCGAAAACAACGGCGGTTCGTTGGCGAATTTTTGGACCAAGCGCGCAATCTGCGGCGGAAAAAGATTGGTTTGTTGCAAGATCTCCGGTTGATAAAAAACTTGGCGCGCGGTGTCATCCAGTAGTACGGTTCCTTGACTTAAAACAATCACCCGTTGCGCATAACGGGCCACCAACTCCATATCATGGGTGACAAAAAGAATGGTGTGGCCTTGTTGATTAAGTACGCTGACCATCTCCATGATCTCAATACCTTCTTGATAGTCCTGTCCGGTGGTCGGTTCATCCAACACCAACACTTCCGGACGCATCGATAAAAGCGAAGCGAAAGCAACCCGTTGCCGCTGGCCTTTACTGAGAAAGATCGGATTTTGTTCCAAAAACGGCGTTAGTCCGACCGCCTCCGCAGCTTCGGCCACCCGTTGCGTTACTTCCACCTTTGACAACCCCAAATTTTTGGGACCAAACCCGATCTCCCGGGCCACGGTTGGCATGAAGATCTGGTGGTCGGGGTTTTGAAACAAAAAACCGACTTTTTGCGAAAGCTTGCCGGTGGTGGACTGCCGGGTATCAATACCGTCAATGGCGATCATTCCCGAAGTCGGTTTCAACAGTCCGTTCAAGTGCTTTAACAACGTGGTTTTTCCAGCCCCGTTCTGACCGATCAACGCGACAAACTCGCCCGCTTTAATCCGGAAATCGATCTCATGCAAAATGGCCGGGCCGTTTGGATACGCAAATTCTAATCGGGTCACTTCGATCATCGGCGTCCACCCCGCTGTCCTAGCGTTTTTTGTAATCCCTGATACGCTTCATCCACAGTCAGCGGCAGTTCGGAATGGTGATAATATCCGCTTTGTCGTAATCGGTACGCCAGTTCGCTGACGGGCGGGATGGCCAATCCGATCGTTTGTAAAAAAGACGGTTCCGCCACAACTTCCCGTGGTGTTCTATCCGCCAATAGTTTACCTCGATCCAAGATTAACAAGCGATTGATATATTCCAACAATACATTCAGCTTTTGCTCCACCACAATAATGGTCAAATGATGTTCGCGGTTTAGATATTGCAAAACTTGAAACACTTCGAGCGTCCCAATGGGATCCAACTCCGAAGTAGGTTCATCCAGGACTAAGATCTGCGGTCGCAACGCGACGGCTGCGGCAATGGCGACCCGTTGCTTTTGACCGCCGGATAGTTCCACCACCGAACGCTCCCGAAGATGGGAGATTCCAACCAACTTCAACGAATCCCCAATTCGTTCTTCAATCTCCGGGGCCGGATAGCCGAAATTCTCCAATCCGAAAGCAATCTCGTCTTCGACCGTCGGCCCGACCAATTGCGCCTCCGGATCTTGAAACACACTGCCAACCACTCGTGAAATCACGCTACAATTGGTAGTAAAGGTATCGGTTCCCCGGATAGCGACTTTTCCTTGAAAAACGCCACTCTGAAAATGCGGGATAATTCCGTTGAGACAAAGTACTAAAGTGGACTTGCCAGCGCCGGCCGGTCCGGTAATCCCAACAAACTCGCCCGGCTGAACTTGGAAGACGACTTGTTCCAAGGCAGGCCGAGCCGAATTCGGATAGGTAAAGGTTAATTGTTCAACTGCGATTACCGGGTCCATCAGCGGTCCCTCCAGAAATAACCAAACTTTTTATTCGAATTGCAAATTAGTCACGCGAACGCCCTAACGCCGACCGTAACGGGAAGTATAAGAAACTTACCAAAATCGCATTGGCAATCGCCGTAATAATCACTACCATTGATAAATACGCTAAAGCCGGATTTTTGGTTACTGTCACAAACAAAGCGGCGCTTTTGAAAATGGAAATATAAGCAAACCCACTGGCTAAGGTCGCGAGGACAGTAACTACAAACGGCCGAATATACTTTAAAAATCCTTTTTGGAGCGGCGCCATCGCCAACAATCCGGCGGCCAACGCGCCAATTGGTTCACTGATAAAGTTTAAAAAAGGAATCGCAGATTTGGTCGTCATTTGGCAGATCGCGCCGGCAACCAACCCAATCCCGAGGATCGCTCCCAACCGCGGCCGCAATAATAACACAGCCAAACAATACATTCCAATAATAAAGTTCGGGGTAATTCCAAAAAACGCCGGACAAAAATAACGTAATACCGCACCAACTGCAAACAGGACCGCAATTACCGCTACATCCACCGCTTTTAAACCTTTTTGCTCGACTACTCTCGTCTCAATACTCATCTCTTGATAACCTCCTACGCTATTCTTTATTCCTTTTATGCGAATCTTCGCTCATGTCGCCGACATAGTCCGAAGATATCGTCCGGTGGATTGTGACAAGCGCTGTCTGATCGCCCTCTGAAAACCAACGCCACGAAATTTGGACATAAAAAAGCCAGGCACAAACCAGCGCCTGGCTTCAATTTATCATTGAACAAACCTGCACTCGGCTCAACTACAACTCAACTTAACCATTCTAATCTCAGCTAAAACCATATTCAACTAAACTGTTATTATCATAACAAATTACACCGTAAAAGTCAATCAGAAAAACCGTGATTACCTTCGTGTAAATTTTGTGATGATGAAAATACCAAATCAAGGAATAATATCTATAAAAACCACCTATACTATTTCAGATAGGAATTTGTATGCTTGCCCAAATCTGTTTTTGGATGCAACCCAAGATGATTCATTCTAATGAGACGATTAGTTGATATCGCAGCGAAGCGAATTTTTCCGAAAAATGCAGTTCACGCAGCGTATCAATTCCTTTTTTTATTATTGGATCACGCTGATCCTTTCAATTCAATTGTTTTCGATCATAAGGGGGAACCAATTCATGATTCAAAGTTATACCGACCGCCGCGATTATCGGGTTCAGACCAATCTTTTAGCTCGTTTAACCGGGGATAATCTCCGTCCGGAATTGGGGTTGATTCGCGATATTAGCCTTGGCGGAATGAAACTTCTGTTACACCAACCGATCGCACCGGAAGCCACTCTGACAATCGAATTTCAACTGAATGCCACAACCGTTTCATTGTCGGCCGTCTGCCGTTGGAACCGTCCGGTCGGAGTCGCCTGCAATGAATATTATGCCGGCGTCTGCTTCACCAAACTTGAAGCGGAGAAATATCAACAATTGCGCATGATCATCTACCAACTGGCTGGACGGTAGTCTGCCCCGTTTTTTTTAGATACACGATTACTGTCAAAAGTTTCATTATCCAGAGCTACAGCCGCTTTGATGATTTTTCACTTTTTCTGATTACTTTATTAGTCCCTGCGTAAAGAAAGATTTTTCAGAAATTTCTTGTCAATTGACAGGAAATTTTTTAATCTAGGAGAAATAATAGTAAATTACATATATGTCGCACTAAATATTTGTTACCGCTTTTGAGCGACGCCATATTTTCCTTAATTCATAAGTGAAATAAATTCAATACTTCCTTTTCCATCCACGTTTCAAGGATGGAAAAACAAAAAATCTAATTATTTATTTCAACTTATATACTTCCTTAAAAATATCCCTAATGTTTCAAACTTTAATCCCTGTCGAGTATGTGCTTCAGCTTCTTCACTACTGTTAGCTATCGTTCCACCGTGCATTACCATCCACTTATCTTGTTGCCTAAACGAGGTGCTCACATGCTTAAAGGCCTTTTGAATAGACGAGTTTCGAAACGGGTTGCTTTTAAAAATGAAATGAGTTTACTACTCGAGTCCAACGGTCGCGCCATGGCATTGGCTACAGCAACCAATGTAAGTTCCGGCGGGATTCAATTCTATGTCCCCGAGGGTCTTTTGGATATCCAGCCCGGGGAAGAATTGGAACTTATTTTTCATTTGCCGGAGATCGGCGAGGTCAATATCCGTTGTGAAATCCGTTACCTGAATCATGGTAAAGATCGGGATGAGCAAAATATTGTCTATTACGGCGGTAAGTTTCTTGATATTACCGTCGACACGCTTAAAGGGTTGCAGGTTTTTTGTGAGGATGCGATTTTGGAAGAAAAACCGGTTGAATCGGCCCATCAGACCAATCCGGCCCCGCAATCGGATCCGAAGAATCTCGCCTGTTACCTAAAGGAAAATCCTGACCCCAAAAAAATGCTGACCCAAGAGTCCATTGATCGCCTGGTTGCTTTTTTATTGGATTCCGAAGCGGAGGTCGCTGAAGAACCGAAGTCTCCGATCCAAAACGCTCCGGTGAACGTAGTCCAACCGCAAGCCATTGAGACTCCAGCGCATCCGGAGGCGCCGGATGCGTCTGTCGAAACACCGGATGTCCCTGACGCTGAACCTACTATGAGCCACAACGCCGCTTCGGAAGTTGCGCCAATTGAACAACAACAGCCCAAGCAAGTCGAAACGGCGGAATCAACCTTCCCCGAAAAACCGGGGCGACCCCGGTTACAAGATTTATTTGGTTTATTTGGCGAAGGGCCCACTATCTCCAATAGTACGATCACATCGTTGTTTAATGATCGTTTCGCCGAGGACACCAATCCTGACGGAACCAGCCCCTTACCGCCGTTAAATTACATCGCCGATCTGGAAGTGCCGGAAACCGCCAGCCAAAGCGACGCGACGCCCGCTGCAACCGAAGCGACGCCGTCTATTCCGGGGGAAGCACTCCCTGAGGAACCCCAAAACACTGCGAATCTCGAGTTTTCTCCCGAATCGGGCCAAAATGTCTCCCATGATTCGGCGAGCGGTTATGTCGCGATTTCCGATGACACGCGGGAAGTGGCGGATGTAACGCCAACCCCGCTAGCGCCGACACACGACCCATTGGCAACAGTCGATCTGGGCGATCTCGAGTTGCCAATACCGCCATCTTCCGTTATCCCCAGTCTTCACGATGACGCCGGAGCGGACTCCGAGGTGCCGGGTACGATCGCCAACCGTTCGCGTTTTCAGAATTTCTTCAATATTTTTCATAATAACGGGACTGAAAAAGTCGATCCAACCACCACGACTGATCATACATCGGAAAGCAGTTATCCGAATAATGAATCGCCCCTGCAAACAACCGGCAGTGAGATCGCACCGGCCGCTTCCGAGACCGAGCAGCGCTCCGCAAACGAAGTTCCGGTGAATTCGCTTGGGCAGCCATCGGATATCGCTTTAGACTCAATTGATACGACGCCTGTCAATACGCTTTTCAACACCCTTTCACAAACAGCAGCTAAGACTGAAGCAATCCCGGCTCCAAATGAGACGCGGAGTAACTCCTTTGCCGATTTCGGCGGTTTTGAATCTCCCTATCAAAAATTGGTCGACCAACTTGTCAATTCAATGGTCCCCGAACCAACGCCGGCCAACCCGATGAAAAACGAACCGCCGCCAATCCGGCCGAGTATCAACTCCGTTGGTTTTAACCCGTTACCGGCCACGACGCCGGAAGCGGCGTCATCTAAAGAAGGACCGCTCAATATAGCGGCAACCGTTCCTTTGCCTGTCACCGAGGAGATCTCACAACCGGTTCCCCAAGCCGAAACGATTCAATCTGTAACAAAACAGCCCGATCCAGTTCGGAACGATGTTCCCAAAATAGCTGCGCCGACGAATCCGCTCGGAACGCCACTCCCGGCTCCCAAGCCGGTACAGCAGGTTGTTGCAAAGAATCTACCGTTCAACAGTGATTTGCAACATCCCGAATTGGCTGGAAATGATACCGTATTTAATAGCGATCAAAGTTCCATCGACATGTTGGTGAGCATGCTGCTGCATAATAACAACGCCAACACTGGAGCCAATCAAGCGACTCCCGCCCACCCCGGCCGTTCTCAAGCAGTTAGCGAAGGGACATTGTCCGCGAACCCGAAAAACAAAACCGAGCTTTCCACATCCAAATCGGTGGCCCCATCCGAAACCCAAGCTGACGAACGCCCGGCGTTACCGCCGCTCTTCCAAAGTTCGGCCGCTCCGGGAGGATTGCCGGCCAACAATTCTTACCTGGACTTTTTGCATTCAATGCCCGAAACGGCCCCGGAAGTGACGGAAGCCGCCCCGGTTCAGGAACCGGAGCTTCCGTCGGACTGCTCCCACATTCAATTAAAAGAAGGCCATTCGATCCCCGTCTCCATCGAAGATCTTAACATCGGCGGGATTACCGTCCGTCTATCCGAATCCGTTCCCGAAGGTACCAATGTCTTGGTCAATTTGGCAATTGAAGGATTTAACGTTCACAATATCATCGCCAATTGCGAATGGATCGGCCGGAGCCAAAACAACCAGTTCCTAGCGGGATTTATCTTCCGGCAATTGACTCCCGAACAGACAAGTCTACTCCGAAACATGATTCAGCGCTTCACCAGTTGAGGTTTTGATCAATAAAAATGAGCCGCCCGAAAAGGCGGCTTTAATTTTTTATTGATGTTTCCGCTTCACCCGTTTCAGACTGAACTTTACCTTTGCGATCTTTCATAAACTTAGCGATCATAAAATCACGGGACATCCAGACTTCATAGGGATCCATCGTTCGTTTGATCGACGCTTTCTTTTTGGTTTCAAAAGAATAATAAATCAAACGTAACATGGACTCCCAGAATCCCAGCCACCATCGGTTCCAGCCTTTGGGGATCGGAACCATGGTAAACCCCAACCGGCGCGCTCCGGCCGCTAAGACATTGACGCCATAAAATGCCCGGACCGCTGCGGGTACTTTTCCTTCCAAACTGGCCTTGACTAATGTTTTGAATTCCTGTTTAATCAGGTCAATCAAACGCCATTCCATGGAACGTTCGGAATGCTCCGCTCCCAGCTCGGTTATTTTAATATTTGAAAAATGTAGTTCACCCACTAATTCACCGGGACGAACCACGGTTTGGTCGTTCAATTCAAGCGGCTGTTTTCCTCCATACAAGTGATAACAGATTAAAATCAGGCCAATCTCCGAACCGGGCACCGGTTCCGCACCGACCTTTTTAAGATAACGCCGGTCAATGGCTTGTCCTATCCGCCGCAGAATGGGTAGACCGTTCATGTTTGAATCCTCCTGTTATATCTTCTAAGGTTGCAAACTGCCAACCCCGTTCCTTGCAATAACGGATAAACTCCGGCAACGCCGTGACGGTGTTGGACGGGGCGCCCGGCTCGCCGCCCGAATCATGCAACACAATCACGGAACCCGGCCGCACCCGTTTTTTCAACCGTTGTAAGATTCCCGCAGCCCCCGTCCGGATTTTCCAATCCTGGGCGTTGGCCGACCATAAAACCAATTGCAAATTAAGTTGCCGCGCCGTAAAGTATTGAAATAAATTGCAGGCGCCCCAGGGCGGACGAAACCAGCGCAATTTTACTCCGGTAATTCCGGAAAGGACTTTCCATCCGTCAACAATGGTCTTGATGCTTTTCGTCACTAACAAACCGTATGCGTGAGCATGATGGTATGTGTGCAAACCAATTTCATGCCCTTCGGCTACAATCCGCTGGACTAGAGCAGGATAGGCCTCGGCGCGTTGTCCCACTAAAAAAAAGACCGCCGGTATCGCCCCTTCTTTTAAGAGATCCAATATTTGCGGAGTGGTTTCCGGATTGGGGCCGTCATCAAAGGTAAGGCAGATTTTGGGTTGCGGATCCTTACGGCCACGCCTGACCACGCCAGGCGCGATCCAACGGACGTAATAGTCGGTGGCGGGATAAATCCAAAACCAAAAACTGATCAGAAAGGTGAAAAAAATGACCGCAAGAAACATCATTACGCCTCATTTTTTAATTGATATTGATGAAACGGATAAATTAGATAGACCAAGGCCATGATGGCCAAACAAACGCTACTGACATAAAACGGAGTGGTCAAACCGGTTAAGGCCAATCCGCCAATCTTTCCTTTAACTTCACCGAGAAACCCGCCAATCAGAGGGCCTAGGCCAAATCCCAAACCTTCTACCGACATAAACAGACCCATCAGTACACCCCGGTGTTCCGGCGGGATCGCTCCGGCCAGTAAAGCGTTCCAAGCCGGTTGAATCAATGCGTAGGAGAATCCGACAATTCCCACGATCCACCAAATGTTGTGGGTATCCGCGAAGATCACCATCCCCAATAACGAGATTGAGGCTAACGCAAAACCGGAGACTAAAAAACCTTTGGTTCCCCAATGATCCGCCAAGCGGCCAACCGGGATCATGCACAATATCACGACGGCACCGCCGATCAATAGCAACACGCTGTATTGCGCTTCGGAAATACCTACTTTATTGACTGCGAACCGGAGGATATTCGGAAAAAGCAGACCCAACGACATGGTCTGAAAAAACATGCCGGGGATCAACCCTTTCACTTCCCATAACCGTTGCAGAACAGCTTTTAACTTCTGCCGTTTCTTGTTCTCCGATTCCAGTTTAATTTGATGCAGATGAGGCAGCCGCTGCCAACCAAACCAACCCAAGGCGGCGATGATGACTGCTGCGACCGCTACTGTCGTTAATAAGAAAAAGCCGGTTTGATAGGCATTGAAGACCGGAAGATGTAAATTTTGCACCAGATCGCTGTCGATCAGGAAACCCATTAAGACGGGACCCGCGCCGCCACCGGTCAACCAGACCACTGAGATGATGCTGATCATGGTCGCCCGTTTTTCTTCCCCGGTAATCCGGATGGTGCCGGAGATCGCCGCCGGCCAGGTCGGCGAGGCGCCTAAGCCAAAAAGAATCGCCGCGAGAATCAGTGTGACAATACTATGATGAAACATCTGGATCAAAACTAGTCCGCCGAGGACGCCGATACTCCCGGCGAGCAACACCGGCCACGGTCCTTTATGATCTACCAACCAGCCGGCGCCGCTTTTACACAAGTTATCCGCCAATAAGTTGGCGGACATAATCATTCCCAAAGCAATGGGACTCACTTTTAAATTCGTTAAAAAACTCGGTAATAAGGTAAGAAACAATGACATCCGGATGAACTCAACCGAGGAGATCATCGCCAGAAACGATAGAATCACCGGATGGGCAAAAACGTTTTGCTTCTGTTTAAGCACGAACTTCTCTCCTTGAAACCGACTTCAGATAGCGGATACTACGCGAACCCGTCGTAAACAGATTCAGGATTAATTTCGCGCTTTGCGCCGCGGACTCCGGCGTCCCGATCTTCAAGCAATTACGGTGGAGCCGTTCCCGAAACGGTTCATCCAGGATCAACCGGTGAATCGCGATTCGCAGCCGACGTTCGCTTTTAGCGACAATTGCCGCCCGATGGTTCCACAAATACCGGGCATTAGCCTCTTCATGGCCCGGAGTGGGTTTGTAGATGATCATCGGCAACCCTTGCGCCAAGGCTTCGGAGATGGTAATCCCGCCCGCTTTGGTAACCAACAGGTCAGCAAAACCCATCAGGTCGACCATCTCATCCACATATTTGCAGATCCGTAAATTCGGTTGATTCTTATTGGCTGCCTGCAATTTGTCGTAAAGTTCGTGATTGGATCCGGTCAAAACCATTGCTTTGACATTGTCGGGCAAATCTTTTAATAGGCTTCCGAATTGAGTCGTGCCAAACAGTCCGTCATTACCGCCCATAAATAAGATTAACCGATCATTGGGGGCGTATCCCAATGTTTTTTGTGCGGTTGCGCGATCTACGGCGCGCGCGAACTTCGGCATAATTGGAATCCCCGTCACCGCAATCTTATGTCGGGGAATGCCCCGTTCCTCCAATCCCTGCATCACTTCGGTCGATCCCACCACATACAGGTCGGTATGGGGATGAACCCACTGGCTATGCACACAGATGTCGGTGATCACCGTCACGACCGGGACATTGAGCTCCCCAGCCTCTTTCATCTCCGACAACACCCCGGCCGGAAGGGGAAAGGTGGAAATGATCATCCGTGGTTGCAACCGGCTCACCAACGTAATCAGCTCCGAATAACCCATCCGGTTCAGCCGTCGCTGCCAGAAGGAATCGGGCGAGATCTTGCCCGTCGCTTGATAGTACAAAGCGTATCCAACCGGGAAGTGGCGGATACTCTGGTTATAACTAAATTGGGTTAAACGATTTAATAACGGAAACAGCAGATCGCAATAGTCTACCGTGATCATTCGCAGCCCCGGCGCTTGGGTGTGTAACGCTTGCGTCAACGCCCGCGCAACCTGATTATGCCCGCCGCCGAAACTGGCGGAGAGAATAAGGATATCACATTTTTCCTTAACCACTAAAAATGCACCCCTTCAAATTTGACGGTGGTGTTTTTTAAATAATTTGACAATAGGATTTAATTTCCTGCAATTCTTTTTAGAAAACGAAAGGGAGATAGTTTAGTTCCGAAAACTTTCTCCCTTTGTTCCGTTTTAAACTGCTTTTAAATCGTAGATTCATTTCGATGGAAAGACGCTTCCGGGAAATACCCGCAAAACCGCTGTTAAATTCCTATTCATCCTTTTTACTCTGCCAATTCTACTATCCATTATACGAAAGTTGCGGTGAAATTATTTAACCCTTTCAACAATTAATCCATAATAATCAAAACCTGTTGGGAATTTTCTCCCTGATTAACAATTCGGCGGCGGTGGCAAACTAGATATGTCGCACGAAAATATCCGCACAAAAATTCAGCGGCATATTTCCCTTAATTTATCGGATGGTAAATTCAGATTTCGGATATTAATCATGATATGAGGTGAAACCATGCTTACTTGCGAAGTTGCGTTACTGCCCCAAGAAACCGTTCATTCCGATGAGATCGTGAACCGTTCGTTGGAAGCGTTGAAGCAGACCGGAGTCAAACACGAGGTCGGTAATATGAGCACCTATCTCTATAGCGAGAACCCCGACGATATCTGGAATGGCGTGAAAGCGATCTACAACGAAGCCCAAAAAGCCGGAACCGAGTTTTCAATGTCGATTAATTTGAGTAATAATACGTAAGAAGTAGAAAAGGCCCTGCCGAAGATCGGCAGAGCCTTTTGCTATGTTTTGGTTCGTACGGTAATACCGCGAATTCGGTTGTTAATTAACTGATGGCAAGGCCGGCGCTGGCATAACCTACTACCGCTGTCGCAATATCAAGTCCGGCAGTGACCGCGGCCGAGAATACCATTAACAAACGCGTTTCGGTAGTGACCGGAATTGCCAAACCAGTGGTGATTCCCGAACTGATGGTACCGATTGCAATAATCCCGGTAAACGGCGGCGCCAAAGTCACCAATGCACCTGGAACGGCGGTAAAGGTATCATCCGGGGTAGTTGACTGGAACAACTGCGCGGTAATGGTCACAGTCGAACCAACCAGCGTTAACGCCGCCGCAGTGCTTAAGTACGCCGCAATGGCTGTAATGGTTCCGTCTCTGGGAACTGAGAAAGCGAAGTTAGTCAATCCGGTAAGGTCAATTGTTCCTCCGACGACGCTAACGCCACTTAGGTTGCTACCGAAACCAACCAAACCGGTTGTGCCTAGCAATCCACCCAATACTGTGGTTGCAGTGATCGGTGTTCCGGAAGCAAAAGGAATGATCGCCCCAGCTCCGGCTTCACCTGTCGGTCCCGTTGCTCCGGTAGCTCCGGCTACTCCGGCTGCTCCTACCGGCCCGGTGGCTCCCGTAGCTCCAATGGCTCCGGCCGCTCCAACTGGTCCGGTCGCTCCGGTGGCTCCGACTGGTCCGGCGGCTCCTACCGGTCCGGTCGCTCCCGTGGCTCCAAAATCTCCAACTGCTCCTACCGGTCCGGTTGCCCCTGTGGCTCCTACGGCTCCGGCGGCCCCTACCGGTCCAGTCGCTCCCGTGGCTCCAATATCTCCAACTGCTCCTACCGGTCCGGTTGCTCCTGTGGCTCCTACGGCTCCGGCGGCTCCTACCGGTCCAGTCGCTCCCGTAGCTCCGGCAGCTCCAACTGCTCCTACCGGTCCGGTTGCTCCTGTAGCTCCGGCTAATCCAGCTGCTCCCGCTGGTCCCGTTGCTCCCGTGGCTCCAATATCTCCAACTGCTCCAACTGGTCCAGTAGCGCCCGTGGCTCCAATGGCTCCGGCGGCTCCTACCGGTCCAGTCGCTCCGGTGGCCCCAGTGGCTCCCGTTTCACCGACTCCAGGCCCGGCAGGTCCGGTAGCTCCCGTAGCTCCTGCCGCGCCGGCGGCTCCAGCAGCTCCCACCGGTCCCGTGGCTCCCGTGGCTCCAGGGTCTCCGGGATCTCCCGGTACACCCGCTGGTCCCGTTGCTCCTGTTGCTCCAAAGGCTCCAATTCCTGCCGGTCCAGTAGCTCCAGTAGCTCCGGTGGCTCCAGCTGATCCCGACGGTCCGAGACAAGGTAAACTGACTAAAAGCTGTTGCACCCGTTGCAGATCTGCCAGCAAAGGATCGAAGAGACCGGTGGAGCATTCACAAATTCTTTGTCGTGTATGAGCCTTATCGCTGATTGCAGCTAAATTGTTGATAGCACACTGAATGTTCCCCGCATTAAAACAATTAATCGCAATACTAATATTTTCAAGAAATTGATCTTTGATAAACGCCTTAACCGGCAACTGTCTGATTTTCCCTTGAACTATTAGTAGTTGGTCGCGAATCCCCTGATTGAAATTGATCAACTATTTCACCTCTTATGAAATTACGATTTTACCATGACGGTTCCACCCTTGATGAGCTTTCTTGTTGGTTAAGGATCGAAATCTTTAAATCCCAACCAGCAATATTGCCTTTATAACAATATATTACTTCGGAATCATGAAAAAGGAACTTGGGCCAATGGCATATTTCGTAAATTTTACTCCACGCAGTTATCCACCGCGCGCAAAAGTATTGACATCGTCTCTCCCAAATCCGTCCCCAGTCGCTTTGGAATATGCCAAAATAGTTTTAGCAACTCCCTCAAATACACAACAAAGCCACTGAAGAATGGTTTCTTCAGTGGCTCATGTCATTGGCAAACGGAACGATCCAAATCGGACTTACTTACTGATAATCCCCGCTGAGATCATCCACTCCTCACAAAGCTTCGGCCATAACGCCGCCGAACCGCTGGCGCCGCGGATCCCGTACCCATGACCGCTTTGACGGAAACCATGCAACTCCGAAGGGATCTTCGCCTTTTCCAAAGCCTCATAAAAAAGAATCTCGTTCTGATGCGGCACACTGGTGTCATCATAGGAAAATCCGATAAAAGCCGGCGGAGTATTGGCATCCACATGCAATTCCGCGGAGAAACGCTCAACCAACTCTGGAGCCGGAGTTTTGCCGATCAAAACATCGCGTGATCCGGTATGGGTCAACTCCGGTTTCATTGAAATTACCGGATACATCAGGATCATAAAGTTGGGGCGGGCATCAACGGCATCGGTCTCATCGACCGGATTGTAAACCTTCAGACCATATTGCGTGCCTAAGGTGGCGGCCACATGTCCGCCGGCGGAGAAACCGGCCACGCCAATCTTTTGCGGGTTAATTCCCCACTGGGCGGCGGTTTTCCGGATCAGCCGCAAGGCGCGCTGGGCGTCTTGCAATGGCACATTGTACCCGTTTTGATGACCCTCCGCGGGTAAACGGTATTTTAAGATAAACGCAGTCACACCGATCGAATTCAACCAATTGGCAACGTCATACCCCTCCTTATCCGCCACCACCCGTTGGTAAGCGCCACCCGGGCAGATCAAAACAGCGACCCCATTGGCCTTTTTGGGCAGCACCGGGATGATCGACGGTTTGGCGATGGCCAAAACGGCTCGATCTTTCAAATTCGGATCTTTGCTCCGTTCCAATACATTTTCGGTAAGCTTAACATTTTCACTACCCGGGGCGTTCCCGGGCCATAAAAAGATCTCATCGGGGCTAATCGGCTCCGCTGCGACAACGGCCACACTGCCCAGTAGACACCCGATCAGGATCAAAACGATCAACCAACCCTTCAAAATATTCCGATTCACTACAATCATCCTTTCATCGCTCGCTTTTTCTTTTTGGGCGATCCAAAATCATCCAACTTTATTTTCAGGTTAACAAAATTTTCGCTCCCTGTAAACAATTTTCAATCACCCACAATAACTTGGCGAAAAGTAAAATCCAGCCCGAAAGCTGGATTTGTTTTGTCTAATTTAATCCGCTGGATCTACTTCAAATGCTCCGGATTGAGCGCTTCCAATTCCGGCAGGACAAACCGCCCGTCTTTCCGGATCAATTTGCCGTCGAAATAGATTTCGCCGCCGCCGTACTCCGGTCGTTGGATCAGGACCAGATCCCAGTGGATCGCCGACCGGTTGCCGTTATCGCATTCCTCGTAAGCCTGACCGGGGGTGAAATGGATGCTGCCGCAGATCTTCTCGTCAAACAAAGTGTCTTTCATTGGGGACAAGATGTAGGGGTTGACGCCAATGGCGAACTCCCCGACAAAACGGGCTCCTTCATCGGTATCCAATACTTGATTGATCTGGACGTCATCATTGCTATGCGCCGCGACAATCCGGCCGTTCTCAAAGGTAAACCGGATATTGTCATATGTAAATCCTTGATAGACCGCCGGAGTGTTATAAGCAATCGTTCCGTTGATCGAGTTCTTCACCGGCGCGGTAAAGATCTCGCCATCCGGGATGTTGACATCGCCGGCGCAGGGGATAGCCGGTAATCCCTTAATTGAAAACTGAAGATCCGTACCCGGACCAACCAACCGCACTTGATCGGTGGTTTCCAATAGCTTCTTTAACGGCTCCATCGCCGTACGCATTTTGCTGTAGTCCAAAGTGCAGACATCGAAATAAAAGTCTTCAAAACTTTCAGTGCTCATATTGGCCGACTGAGCCATCGCCGCATTGGGGTAGCGCATCACACACCATTTGGTGTAATTGATTCGTTGATTGGTGACCGGACGCATGTAACTTCGCATCCAGTCCTGTTGTTGCGCGCCCGGGACATCAGCCGTCTCATTACTGTTTTCGGAACCGCGGATCGCCATATACGCTTGCATCTCTTTCATCCGCACCAATTCATATTCAGCCATTTTCTCAAGCTGTTCGGTGGTGGCGCCAAGCATCAATTGCCGCTCCAACTGCTTATTTCGGACATTAACAAACGGGACGCCACCCACCCGATACGCCTCTTTCACAACCGCCATCGCCAAGTCAATACCGCAATCTATCACCTCAATCAATAACTTTTCGCCTTTTTGCAATTTCATCGAATAATTGACTAACCCTTCCGCCATCTTCTGTATTCGCGGGTCCTTCAAAACAACCACTCCTTTTCGCAATTTATTTCATCTTATGAATCAAGGAAGATATGTCGCCGCAATTTTTGTCCGGCGCATATAATATACCCACTTTGTCCCAGTAGCCATCCGTCCCAAAGGCAGATAGGTAGCGGGCATAATCGGCGGGCAACTGGCAGTAAACAATTCACTGCTAGCAGCGACTATCGTTCTCCCGAATACTATGATAGTATATTGATAAGTCTTTTCCGATACCGAAAATAACGCCTCTAACTGGTCTTTAAGTGGTAACTAGCCCTTTGATTGACACGAGGCGGTGTTCCGAATCCGCTATCTTATCAGAGCAGCGAGGATTTTGCCATGATGAAAAAAACCATTAGCGATTGGGCCAAAAAAAACTTTCTTCATTGGTTTACCGAAACCTATTCATTTCAGGATAATACCCCAAAAGATTTCCTGATGAACTTAGCGGGAAATGAAAAGCTTTTATCCCGGATTCATATTGTTATGGACGGTTCGTTCTTGCGCCCGTTGTTGGTCATCTCCACCGTTGAAACCGGCATGCCGCCCATTCTTCTTAAAACACTGGACGACCACGATTTGACCGATGTAACCGCAATCCAACGCCTGCTTGTGTCATCGGATGAACCGCTCTTTTTAACGCTGTACTTTTCAGAACGGACGACCAGTGAGCCGTTCCAAGCTGTTGTCGAAGAAACACCCGAACCGCAAGACCTCTCTTACACCGACCATGTTTTATTCCAATTCGAATTGGCGTTGCTCAATTCCGGGATTCGCCGCGCCATCGCCAAAAAGCTCTTATTGGCCAAAATCGACGCAGCCTTAGATGAACGGGACCGCCGCAAGTTCGAACGGCTTGCCAAACGCTACAAAAAACTTTAAGCAGAAAGACGGGCCTTCATAATCTCCGGAATCAACGTTTTCAGATCGTAAATCTGTTCCAACTGCCAAACGTGGGCCGAATCCCGTGCTGCTCCCAGCAGCACCGGGGTGATGCCAACCGCCGCCGCTCCATAAAGGTTCGCTTCCACATCATCAACAAAAACGCATTCTTCCCCCGGCGTCCCCAAATCCTCCAATACCTTTTGATAACTCTGCGGATCGGGTTTTCCCATATAATTGCAGAAGCGAATATCATAAACCGCTGCAATGATCTCCCGTACGCCCAAAAACCGCAGTACGTTTTCGACATATTCCATGGGACTGTTGCTAAAAACAACCTTTGTCAGATCGATTCCCGCGAGGACTTGCCGTAATTCGGGATCAGGTTTAATAAACCGCTCGATCCTAACATCGTAGGCATAACGAAAATACGCATCGGGATCCGTGCCGTGATTGACCACCATCCCGCCGACGGTTGTTCCGTAGCGTTTAAAATAATCGTAGCGAATCCCGGCAATCTGTTCCGGCGCTAAAGCGATCGTTTTCGCAATAAATTCGTCAATCCGGGCGTCAATGCTCTGCAACATCCCCGAACTTTTCGGATACAACGTATTATCAAGGTCGAGTATTAAATATTGTAAGCCCATAAAACCTCCACAGTTCTGCCTGTCTGTTAGACTTAACGCGCACGTTCGGTTGGAGTTCCATTGACTTTGACACCCCGCTGCGCACCGCCGGCAAAGAAACCCATCCAAACTCACCCAAAGCTTCGAGAGACATTATATTCAACTTTTTTAGCAACTTACCTAAAAATAACCGTACCTAAACATCATCGCGTTGATTGATCCCCGGTTTTCCAAACCGGTTCAACCGCAAGCACAACTGTCGTCTGTTTTTTTATAAAGCAATTAAAATAGCGATTCCGAGCCGGTAGGTTCTACGTCAAACTACTCTTCCCAAACTTTTTTATAAAGTTTTTTGTCGAATCATGATTAAGCTATCATTAGTTGTCAATCTTCCTAATATAATTTAATACGAAATCATCAGTTTTTAAATGCAAAATTACCATCTGCTATGATATCGACGAAAGCTTGACCACAATTTCCCTATTCATTATACCAAGATTAAATTAAATCGCAAAAAATTATGTTTGCTAAAATCAATCATTGGGTAATCTTTCCTATGTCGGAAACTGAGAAGGAAAATCGCGGTGTGATTGTCCGAATATTTATGCGACATCAATCAATAAAAAATTTTAAAATTTGAACCACCTGCTATATAAGTAGAAATAAATAATTGGATTTTTGTTTTCCATCCTTGAAACGTGGCTGGAAAAGAATAATGTTGAATTTATTTCAACTTATGAATCAAGGAAAATATCTCCGCAGTCAAGATCGTCCCAAATGTTTAGTGCGGCTATATATCACTTTTTTATCCAGTAATTACTCGCAATTCGCCAAATTTTTTGTCGATTATTAAAGGAATAACCAGTAAATAAATTATTTTTAACTACTTGAAGGAAATGTAAAATTTGAGGAGAATATCTAATTTCATAATAAAGAGGAGGGGTTTTTTGTGGCTTTTGTGAAATATCAAAAAGAAAAGAGCAAAAAAGGTATTTCAGCCAAAACAATCGGGATTAACCGCAAAGGAAGATTTGCTTTTTACAAGCCCGTCGTTGAAAAATATCTCCACGAATCCGGTTATGTAGAGCTGTTCTTTGACCCCGATGCCAAAAAGGTTGGAATCCTGCCGGTCGATGAACCGTCAGCCGATGCGTTCAAGATCCAAGGCAAGACCACAAAGATGATTGTGGCCAAAAAGTTTTTGAACCGTTTTCAAATACCCGTTGAGGATAAGCGTTATGACTTTGACTATGAAGACGGCATGCTCATTGTACAACTTTAATAACTGAAAAGGTCTGGCGGATGTTACTGCCGGACCTTTTCAGTTTTGGTGAACCGTTTATTTCTTTAATAAAAAGCGAACCCCTTCCATGGCGAAGGGGTTTCTTTCTCTCTTCCAATGACGATTGAGCGGATTCCAACTTGAGTATTGCCTTCCCCAAATGCGCAGGCACCTATCAAATCTCCGCCATCTCGTGGATCAACCGTTCGCCGACTTTCCAGATATCACCGGCGCCCATAGTAATCACCAAATCGCCGGGTTGAATCGCTTGAAGCAAATATTGATATGTTTGATCCAGGCTACCAATATAACGGACATCGGGGTGATGTTTGGCGGTTTCTTGGGCCAACATCGCACTGGAAATGTCGCCGGGATCAGTCTCCCGGGCCGGGTAAATATCGGCTAACACAACGACATCGGCATTGGCAAACGACTGCGCAAACTCGTGCAATAAATATTTGGTCCGGCTGAACAAATGCGGTTGAAAGACGCACCAAATTCTACCGTCGAATACCTGCCGGGCCGCAGCCAATGTGGTTCGCACGGCGCCGGGGTGATGGGCATAGTCGTCAACGACTAAGGCGTCACGAACATTTCCCTTGATTTCGAAGCGACGGTGAACCCCGGCAAAGCGGCTGACCGTATCCAAAGCTTGCTGCAGACTGACACCTAATTCGACTGCCAAGGCTACCGCGCCCATCGCATTTTGCAGATTATGGCGACCCGGGACCGCCAGGCGCAATACACCTTGCGCCCTGCCACGATAACGGATCTGGGCCGCGATCCCCAACGGCGGTTCCGGCCGAATATCAGTTAACTCCCAATCAAACTGCGGTTGATACCCAAAAGTGATCGTTTTACCCGGATAGGTTTTCGCCAACGCTAACGCGTTAGGGTCATCGCCCCAAGCCAACAAAAGTCCGTTTTGCGGCAATAAATTGACAAAATCGGCGAAAGTCTTGATTACATCCTGAATCGTCGGGAAACAATCCGGATGATCCCAGTCGATATTGGTAATCAACTCGATCGTAGGGCGTAACTCTAAAAAGGAACGTTTAAACTCGCACGCTTCAACAACCATATATTCCGACTTGCCGGAGCGGTGGTTCCCGCCAAAAGCCGGCACCTCGCCACCGATCGATACCGTCGGGTCGATTCCAGCTTCGGTGAGAATTAACGCCGTCATCGCCGAAGTTGTCGTTTTTCCATGGGTTCCGGCAATCGCAATCCCTTTGCCGACATCCTTCATCAGCTGACCCAGCAGTGCCGCGCCTTCCATGACCGGAATTTGGCGTTTCTGGGCTTCCAATACCTCCGGATTTTCATTACCTACAGCATTGGTATATATAACGAGGTCGGCGCCTTCAATATTGGAGGGATGATGTCCAACTTCAACCCGGATTCCTAGCTCGGCAAGGTTTCGAGTAACTTTACTCTGCTGGCAATCAGAGCCAGAGATGATATATCCACGGTCATGATATAGCTTGGCTAAACTACTTAACCGGGCTCCACCAATTCCGACAAAGTGGAAATGCTTCATTGTAGCGAATACGCCCCCCTCAAATTTTTACCAATCCATTATAACATATTTTTGATTTCAGCGATGGCTCGAACTGAATTAAATTTCGAAAATTCACCCAGATTGATCATGCTTGTTCCCCTGGCTCGACATCGGCATTCATAGTTTATCGGTTCTTGTTAGATACTATGTGCGGAGTTCGTGTTTGGGAACTCCACCAATAGGGGGTGTGTTGTTTGACCCGTCGCAGCAGTATTGTTTCCGATCAAGTAAAATACGAAATCGCAAAAGAACTTGGCTTCGCCGATCGTATTCAAGTGGAAAACGGGAGCTACGACTATGGTAATATCACCACCCGCGAAGCCGGGCTAATCGTTCGCGGTTTAATCCAAAAAGCCGAAGAACTATTATCCCAACAAGGTTAGGAGATTTTCTCCTAACCTTGCACAACCCTTCACACTTTTACATATGTTATACCATCAAGTTTAAAGTTAAGTTCTGAACAACAATGACCAATGCAAAAGGCAAAGCCTAGTCTTATCTTCACATAAATTAGTAGCGCCTAGTCCTTTAATTTTTAAACGTTTTTTAAGTTTATTCCGCCGGTTCGATTGGCAATCGTCTGTCCACTGCTTGACCTGATACTGACCCAAGTTAAGGAAATTGGTGGTGTGGTTATATATAAAAGCCGACTTGTGCGGCTTTCTTTTTTTTCCCATTCCTAACAATATTTTAACCACCCTATACTGCAGGTATCCTAAAAAAATAACCGAATTTTTTTACAAAACACTTTCGATACGCCGAGGTAAAATTTGTCCAAGCTCTTCATATTCAAATTCCCCTAAAAAGGGTTGTCACGAATTTCTCACCATATCCGTTCCGAATCAACAATTCGACACCGATAGGAGGAAGACTGTGAAAAAAATCGTCGCACCATTACTAATCTTCGTCACACTATTGATCACAGCCAACCCGGTATTTGGACAAGCGCCTGTTTCAGTCGGCAATAATTACGACCGAAAATTAAACGATTTGACGACCCGTTTTAATTCGCTCGAAGCGACATGGGGCCGCTTCCAGATCGGCGGTAACGTGTCACTTGAAGCTGACAGTCATTTTCAGAATGAGACGCCCACACTCTCTCCATTGGGTTATTCGCAACAGATGAACTTATTCTTTAATGCCGGCATCGACCAAAACCTGAACTTTTCAATGAAGCTCTCCCATGAAGGCGGTTGGGGGTTGAACTATCTGAGTTCCTCCTCTTTGCCGCCACTTAATACTCCGTTACAGCTTGATGAGGCCTTTTTAAAGATGGAATATCCGCATACCCTCAATTACCTTGGGCGGTTCCGGTTTACTTTAGGCCCCTTAGGGTTAATCTCAGATTTCTATAACAATCCGGCCGAAGGGATCGCTTTACAACGTTCATTCGATGACTACCATGTAGTTGGGCTTTATTCCCGCATTAACACGCAGATGGACCCCAATTCCGATCAGATTGCCGCCACTGAAGAGTATTTTGCGGCGCGTTTCGGCTGGTCCAATCAATCGACCATCATCGGACTTAATCTAGTTCCAAGTGGAATTGCGGCGGAAAAAGCGTTTAGTGTTGACTATTCAACTACCCTGAACGCCGGGCGGATCGCAGCCGAGGTCGGTTGGTACTCTTTCGATTCGCCGCGTTATCCCGATTACCGGACCGGCTGGACTCCCGGCGCTTTGGTAAGCTACAGTCAAACCCTGCCGAAGAAGCAAGGATATTTTGAGGTCAAAGCCGGTTATCTTTCACCAAACTTTACCCCGTCGGCTTCCGTTCTGAATCATTCGGCCGACGATGTCCGCGAATGGTTTGTCACCAACACTTACGGTTTGGAGTTTTTCCTCCAGAACAATCTGGCTCGTAATTTCAGTCTGCAGAACCGGTTAATGGGATCGCGTCCGGTCAACGACCTTACCGGTATCGGAACCAGTTACCGGCTGCGCACCGATCTGATTAAAAGCTTGTCCCAGGTCAACCAGCTCGATTTTGGCTATGAAGTGAAGTATACTTCGGATAAAACGGAAAGCCGGATTTTTGCATGCTGGAACCTGCAATTTTAACCCGGATCATGGCAATTTGAACGTTGCTTTTAACTTTTGGTACCCAACAACACCAGCAGCATGCCGAAGCTCAACAGGAACACCTTATACCAAGAGAGTTTAACGGCGATGGTGGCGATCCCTAAAACGCTGACCAAAATGAAGACCACCGGGCCGATCAAACCCAAAAAAGCATTCAAACGCAATGCGGTGTCAACCCGCCCGATTTTAAAAAAGATAATGGCGACCCCAATCTCCAGCAACCCGGAGATGACTCGCAGGATTGCCATATTACTCAATATGGTTTGTTCCAAAACCTTCTCCCCCTATCGTTTACCGATTCCCAAGACATTGAATAAAATGGCAGTGATCCCAGCCGCGGCTAGAGGCCCGACTGGGATTCCTTTTAATAGTGAGACACCGATAATTGTCCCAACCACCAACCCAATCACAACCTCCGGTTCCAGCTGCAGCAACACCAACCCTTGGCCGCAAAGATAAGCGGCGGCAATCCCGCCGATGATGGCAACGATCCCCCGAACACTGCGGAATGTATCCAAGATCTGCTGAAACCCAACCCGGTCCAATGAGAACGGCACCAGGACCGCTATCAATAGAAAAAGCAGTCCCACATCAACTGCCCGCCGTTCGAAAAGCAACAATATCCAGCGCAACTTGATAAATTTAAGGACCAGCAAACTCCCGGCGCTCGCTGCAATCAAATTATTGTTAAACGCGATCCCGAGACTGAAAATAACCAGTAAAAGCAGGTTGTCTTGGATCATTCACGTCACATCCTTCGTTTATTAATATTCTTACGACACTTTTTTCATTCGTTTTATCTATGTCGACTAAATATTGGGGCCAGCCAGTTGCCACCAAACTTATTCGAAAAGCATAGTATAGACGAGGGAGTGATTGATGATGGATAAAATATGGAGTTCGTTAATTGAAACGCCGCAAAACGGCCGTTTGACAAAACCTCGGCAAGCCGGGATTACCATGATTATCGATAAAGGATTATCGCTGCAAGAAACTGAAAATTTGCTGAGCCTAAATGCTCCTTACATTGATCTGATCAAATTATCCTTTGGGACGACAGTCCTCTATCCGGAAGCTAGCTTGGTCAAAAAACTGGCTTTGGCGGCTGAATACCAGATTCCGCTCTACCCGGGCGGAACCTTTTTTGAACTCTGTTTTGCGCAGCAAAAGGGGGAAGCCTATTTCCAACTCTTACGACGGCTTGGCTTTCAATGGGTTGAAATCTCTGACGGTACCATCGAATTGCCGGTATCCGCCCGTAACCGTGCGATTCGTCAAGCCCTTGAAAATGGCTTAAAAGTCATCACCGAGGTTGGCAAAAAAAGTATCGCTGCGCAACCGGAGGAGACTTTACTTGCCTGGGAGGGATTGTCGGATATCGAGGCCGGAGCCAGTTGGGTGATTATCGAAGCCCGGGAATCGGGACAAGGAATCGGCGTATACGACAGCAAGGGAAATATCATCGCTGACAAAATTACTGCCTTTACAGACCGTTTACCGCTTAATCGCATCATTTGGGAAGCGCCGCTCAAAAATCAACAAGCCTGGTTGATCAACCAGTTCGGACCAAACGTCAATTTAGGCAATATCCCTCCCGCAGAAGCGATGGCGCTGGAAGCCTTGCGACTTGGTTTACGCAGTGATACCTGGAAAAAACCGCTGAAAAAATAAAGGCCAGCCCTTACAGGCTAGCCTTTTTGGTTCGATTGCAGATATTTGAGGTGTCTTTATTTTTGCTCAGGTTTTGCTGCCGGTTTTTCCGGTGCCGGAGCCGGCTTGGCATCGGGAGATATTGTCGGCGTAGGTTTGGTTTTATCATCAGGCGCAACTTCAGTTTTTACCGGTTCTTTTTCTGGCTCCTCCGGGTCGGAAACCGGTTCGAACTGAGACCGGTCAATTTCCGCCGCCGCCTCGACTACTGCAAGCTTCGCCGGTAACGGCAGCACCACCAAACGCAATTGGACTTTTTCCTTTTTGGAAGTCGGATAATCAAAAAACTCGGTTAACGGCTGAAATTCATTCTTGCGGAAGAACTCATCGGCATTGACATCCATATAAAGAAGATCTTTCCCGTAATCATTAAAGCAACCGTTCCCGTTATTATCCATAATTCTTACCTTGACCAATTTCTCGCCTTTCGAGGTTTGGACTTTCATTTCACCTTCCAAAAAGCTTGCCGTATAGGCGTATACAACGGTATCCGTGTTATTTTTTTTGCTAACGAAATCAACCGTAAGGAAGAAATAAAGTTTCTTTTGGAAAAGACTTTTTTCCCCTTTATAGGTAATCCGGAGCGAAACCGGAATCATCGTAAAATATTCGGTAATATTGTAACCCGACGCTTTGCGGTCAAAGGCTTGAAAGCTTTCGACCCTTTCTTTCTCGGTCAATTCATTATTGGCATCTTGATCGATATAAAAGTCCAAGCGATTGGCAGCTGAATTGTTGCCGAGTAAAAACCAGACTTTTTGCTCGTTATTCCCTAATTTGAAATATCCAAACTTGACATTCTCCAACTTGTCATAATCGACCTTTACTTGGAGTGACTCCGGTTTGGTCTCTAAAACCTCGGCGCCGCCGTTGCTTAGGTTGAAGTCCTTCGAAGCGATATCAAAAAAGGTAAGCGTTCGTAATTTTGTTTCATAAACTCCCATGCTTGGCAATGGCAACTTATTGGCGAACCCAAGGGAAAAGAGGGCTAGTACCGAAATGAAAAGAATGAAAACTTTACGCATCATAAACTCCTTTAAGAATTAATTTGGAGCCCAGACAGTCACAGTGATGTACTCTTAAAGATACGGTTACGGTTCATCCCAGATCAGTTTCGACCGGAAGCGCTGCGTCCATTTGTCCAAGTTCTTGAAAGACTCGTTTGACGGCAAGTAAGGAAGGCTCGTTTTTGTGACGAGTCCGAATACCTTGGGTTACAAAGAAAAGTACTGAATTATCCTTTTTAATCTCACTGATTTCGACTTCCACCACCGACAGATTGTAATCGTTGTCCATGGTATTGCGGACAATTCGTGCGAATCCTTTAATACAGACCGCGATATCGCCCTCGTCGAGTACGGAGATTGCAACGTATCCATTATTCATGATGTTGGTGTATGTTTGATGATGCCTGGAAATAGCGAGTCGAATATTTTTGGAATCCTTAACCACAATATGATTAAAAGGAGCGGTATGGGGACAAAATTCGCGATCGACCGTTGCAACAATCACAGTACTAATCCGTTTTTCAAACAAATCAATCAAAGAGGCATTTAACTCAGTCCCTAATAAAACAGACATCCTCCCACCCCATTATCCTTTAATCTACTTTAGACTATGGAGTGGCAGCCTGCTTTAGAACCCTCTGCGTATCATCCTAACGGATTCCTTGCTTTTCCAGATAAGACCGGACAAGCTCCTCAAGGATTTGATCCCGTTCCAGGCGTTTAATCAGAACTCTGGCATTACGATAGCTTGTAATATAAGCCGGGTCACCTGACAATAAATAACCGACGATCTGATCCAGTGGATCATATCCTTTTTCTTTGAGGGCCAAACACACTTCACTTAATATCAAATCCACTTCGGAACGACTTTCGTCTTTGGGAGAAAAACGGCGTGTGTTTTCAGAAAGATCTCCCATTATACTCACCTCTGTCATTTGCAAACTCGAATTTTCACCAGGAAATTATTGTAACCCAATCCGTTTTAGATTATCGGCAACCTAACTACTTAAACTATCTTTCCGTAACGCTAAATTGATCTCAATTTCTCCAAACGGGGTACGGATGGGAATGGCTAACGCGGTATGAATATGTTTTAAAAAATCCGGGACGATTCCGCCCATCAAAAACAACGGGGGGGTGATATCACATTTATAACCTGTCAGGGATAGATTGGTGCTCGCAGTACCCACAATAATATTCTTTAACTCACATAAAGCACTCTTACCCATCTCATCAATCTCTTCAACCTGGGTCATCAGCATTTGGGAAGTGATGTTTTTGGCGGTTTGCATTGACATACCGCAGATAACCTGGCCTTGCAAGTCGCCTAATACGCCCACAAGGATCGTCACGTCGTACTTTTGAATCGGTTCTTCATTGAAAAATGGCTTACCCGATTGAACGTCCGGATTCAACATCTTCTCAATAACTGAATAGACAGCTTGAACAAATGAATCAATGTGATCGAATGACAGTGAAATTACCCCCTTAATTGACTGAAGCCCTAAGCTTAAGCAAGGCAGCTTCCGGGTTTACATCGCGATAAATGAGCGTACCAGCCACCAGTACATCAACCCCAGCCGCTACCAATTGTGGGGCATTCGTGAAATTAACTCCGCCGTCAACTTCAATTTTGCAAGCGAAACCATTATTATCAATGATTGAACGCAAACGTTTAATTTTATTGAAAATTCCCGGAATCAATGTCTGTCCTCCATAACCAGGGTTGACGGTCATCAACAACACCAAATCCAGTTCCGGGAGTACGTACTCCAAGCAATCAAGCGAGGTCGCCGGATTGAGCGCCACTCCGACTTGACAACCGGCATCCTTAATGATTTGGACTAACCGATGAAGATGACAGGTTGCCTCGGGATGAACAATTACCCGTTTGCTCCCTGCATTCAAGTATAACGGCGTAAAAAACTCCGGATTTTCAACCATCAGATGAGTCTCAATCGGTACCGGGGTGACTTGGCGAATTGCTTCCACAAACATCGGCCCAAACGTCATATTGGGAACAAAATGTCCATCCATCACATCAAAATGCAACCAATCGGCAGTACTGATCTTTTTGACCTCGGCACCTAACTCAAGTAAGTTGGAATTAAGAATTGATGGCGCAATCTGAACCATTCTCCAGCTCCTAACGATAACGATTTTCCCAAAAGCCTTTTACTTCCCCCAAAAGTTCCCGATATGATTGATACCGCTCGTTCGAAATTTTCCCCTCCGCCACTGCGGCCTTAATACCGCAACCCGGCTCGGAATCGTGAAGACATGAACTAAAACGACATTGACCCAAAGATTCATGAAACTCGATAAAACATTCGGCCAATGCTTCCGGCCGGATTGATTCGAGACTAATCTGTGAAAACCCAGGCGTATCCGCCACGTAACTACCCGGTTTAATCTTTAGCAACTGTACTTCACGGGTGGTATGTTTCCCGCGGCCAATTTTTTCACTGACTTCACCCGTTCGTAACTGAAGACCTGGTTTCAACAGATTCAGCAGCGCTGATTTCCCGACTCCGGACGGACCGGAGAAGACAGCGATTTTACCGGAAATAGCGGTTGCAAGCTTGCGTTGACCAAAATGTGATCGGACACTGGCGTTTAATACGTTATATCCGTAATTACGATAAATATTCGCTAATTTATCTGCTTTTCCTTTTCCGACAAGGTCAGTTTTGTTAAAAACTATCAAATACGGGATCCGGCTTAACTCCGCTAAGACCAGGAACTTGTCTATTAAACGCGGTATCGGATCGGGATTGCAATGGGCGAAAACTAAAACTAAGAGATTCACGTTGGCGACATAAGGGCGGGTTAAGGTTGATTCACGAGGTTTAATTTCATCAATAACCCCTTTACCATTGGCCTCGATGCTAAAATCGACCAAATCACCGACGAGAATCCCTTCATTTTTCAATTTCAAACGACCACGGATCGCACATTCAACTAACTTCGCTTCGGTCAGAGATTCTACATAATAAAAACCGCCAATCATCCGTACAACTCTGCCCAATGACACCAATACAGCCTCCAAAACTTGCTCAACCAATCATTATTTTAATTTATCGGCCAAATCTGCGATAACTTTAAACGGAATAATTTAAGGACTCGGTTTAGTATTTGCCGATGGACCCGAACTTACAATAAAATTTAACGCTGTTCCCATCGGGACTTTTTCATAAGGAACCGGCTTTTGATCGATAATGAGACCTTCAGGATAGATATTACTCGAAGCTAAGGTCGCTTGATTATAAATTAATCCCAACGAACCCAACTCCGCCCGAACCTCCGAAAGCGGCCGACCGATATAATTGGGAACTTGAACCAAGTTGGCCGATGCAATATTTAAGGTAATTGATACGCTTGCACCTTGCTCAATCTGGGTGTTTTCCGCCGGAAGCTGTTTAATGACCTCTCCCTGTTGGGCATCGGGACTAGACTCCGAAAGGATCTCTCCCAGCTTCAAACCGGCCTCTTCCAACGCCAGCTCCGCCTCCAACTGAGTTTTGCCGATTACCCGCGGCACGCGCACCAATTGCGGACCTTTACTGATCACGACCTCAATATCATTTTTAATCTTTTTCCGCTGGCCTGCTTCCGGGCGTTGCGAAATAATGAATCCCGCCGGATATTCGGGATTGTAAAGGCGATTGACTACTTTAATATTTAAACTTAATTTATTTAAAATATCCCGCGCCTCGTTATATTCTTTACCGACCAAACTTGGTACGGTAACTTCAGGACGGGGACCGGCGCCCCAGGGAATCACATTTAAGAAAAACAAAGCGATGATCACCATGGCCAACACCATACTGCCAATCCCATATAAGAGCCACTGGAGCCATTTGGTCTCTTTTTTGGTTTCCAAGTTTGCCGGATCCAAGCCAGCCCAAACTTGCGTCGGCATATCAGTCTCATCGGGTTCCTGATATTGGCGTTGGAGCTTAGATTGGGCGATGGCAATCTCTTTGAGCATCGCCAATGCCGTCGGATAACGATCCCCAGGCTCAACCGCCATTGACCGTTGGACGATATTTTCTACCAAAGGCGGGACTTCCGGGCGTAATTGCCTAACCGGGATCGGGTTGGCCTGCAAATGCTGCAAGGCAATAGCAATGGAGGTGTCTCCCGAGAAAGGGACTTTGCCGGTTAACAGCTCATATAGCACACAACCCAGCGAATAAAGATCCGATTGCGGTCCGACGACTCCGCCGCGAACCTGCTCCGGCGAGGCATAATGGACGGAACCGACCACCATTCCCGCTTGAGTGAAAGAACTGGCACTGATGGCCCGGGCAATTCCAAAATCGGTCACTTTAACCTGACCGTCCGGGGTGATCAAAATATTATGCGGTTTAATATCCCGGTGGACAATATTGCGTTGATGAGCGTGATTAAGTGCCGCCGCAATCTGACGGGTAATCTCCAGCGCCCGGTCAATCGCGATGGGAGCCTCTTTCTTAATTACGTTTTTTAACGTTTCGCCGGGAATGTGCTCCATTACAATATAATCCATCCCGTCCTGCTGACCGACGTCAAAAATATTGACAACATTGGGATGGGATAAACTCGCTGCCGCTCTCGCTTCGCGCCGAAACCGCTCAACGAACTCTGCATCGCTGGCATACTGCGGTCTCAATATTTTAACGGCAACAGTCCGGCATAACAATGAGCATTCAGCTTTATACACTAAAGCCATTCCGCCTTCGCCAATCAACTCGATCAAACGGTAGCGATTCCCCAATATTTTGCCGATCACTGTCCCACCTCAGTTCTGTTCGTTTTATCAATCCTTCGCCGAAGTTCCAACAATTCCTGCAACTTCAGCGCGATTTCACAATGAATCAATTAAAATTAGCGTAATATTGTCATTGCCGCCACGCTCATTCGCCAAGTTCACTAAACGGTCGACAATGGCCTGAGGATGTTCGGCGGCGGACAGAATTTCTTGGAGTTCAATATCCTTCAACAAACTGTACAACCCGTCAGAGCAGAGCAGAAACTTATCGCCGGGTGTATGGGGTACCGTTTGGACCTCAATGTTATTTAATCCTTTGGTCCCTAACGCCCGCGTTAATATATTTCGCTGCGGATGATTTTTGGCTTCATCAGCCGTCAAACCGCCGTTTTTCACTAATTCAACCACCAGTGAATGATCTTCGGTCAGTTGCTTTAATGTTCCGTCAGTCAATTGATAAATCCGGCTGTCGCCAACATGGGTAAAGAAGGTTTCGTTTTCAGCCCATGCCAAAACAACCACCGTGGTACCCATTCCTTGCAGCGATGGTTGGCGCTCCGTTTCTTGCAAAATCGCTTCATTGGCTGTTAATACCGCCGCCCTAAGCGCTTCCGGAATATCGATGGCAAGATCAGTAGCGAGGATGGTTTCGACCGCAATCGCGCTGGCAACTTCGCCGGCTTCATGACCGCCCATTCCGTCAGCAACGACAAACAAATTATGCCGATACCCCATTGAATCTTCATTTTGTTCCCGCACTAACCCTTTATCTGTTTTTGAACCGATTCGCATCTTTTCGTCCTCGCAGATTCGTAAAATCAACCCGGCAATTCACTTGCAGATAGTCGCACAAAATATCAGATTAATTTTTTTATGGCTGAGAAAGCTCATTCGCATGCCTTTAACTCCGCTTATATATTTAAATCAACCCCGTCTTTTTGAATTATAACAAAGATTGCCGCGGAAATCCATGAAAGACGGGATAAGTTAATTTTCACGGAAAACTTCGATTACCGTTTCGCCGACTTTAATCAGATCGCCGGGCGATAACGGTTGTTTCCTGGATAGGGGTTTATCATTGACAAAAGTACCGTTGGTGCTATCCAGATCGTCGATGAACAGCCGCATCCCCTTCTGATAAATTACTGCATGAAACCGCGATACTTTAGGGTCTTTGAGCTGAATATGGTTATCCGGTTGACGGCCAATCTTAATCTCCGGCGTTGCTCCGACGAACTGCCGTCCCTGATCCACGCCCCGGTTCACCGTGAAAACCCAGCGTTTTTCGGAACTATTTCGAACCGCTTGTCGCATTTTGGTTTGTTCGGTCGCAAATGACTCGGCAGCTTCCGTCTTCCCGGTTTTGGCAACACCGTTCCAACGATTGGTTGTCTCTAACGATATACACGCTGATTTATAAGCGGTTTGTTCCGGCCGATCCGTTGCCAGGCTTTTCTCTGCTGGAATCAGATTGACCGCTTCGGGTTTGCTTAGTATTTTATTTAATAGGCGCTTTACGCTCATTTTGATGTTTCCCCTGTAATTGGCCGCAAGCTGCGGCTAAATTTGTTCCGCGCTCTTTGCGAATCGTCGTTTCAATCCCAGCTTGCTGTAAAGCTTGGGCGAATTGGGTCACTCTGCCCGGCAGCGACCGTCGCCATTCCGAACCGGGGATGGGATTGAACGGGATTAAATTAACATGACACAATAAACCGCTTAAAAGCTCGATCAATTTCCGCAGATCACCGGGACGGTCGTTCACTGTGTCCACAAGGGTATATTCAAACGTAACGCGGCGCCCGGTTTTCTGAATATAGCGACGGCACGCCGCCAACAACTCCGGAAGCGGATAGCGTTTATTAACCGGCATTAAGCGGTTGCGCAGTTCGTTGTCGGCTGCATGGAGTGAAATTGCTAAATTGACCTGAAACGGCTCCTCCGCCAATCTTTCGATACCCGGTATTACCCCACAAGTTGAAATGGTAATATGGCGGGCGCCTAGCCCCATTCCTTTGGGGTCGTTGATGATCCGAATCGCCTTAAACAACGCTTCATCATTGTGAAACGGTTCCCCTTGTCCCATGGCGACCAAACTATTGATCCGAACGCCTTGCAGACGGCTGATTCGTAACGGTTGCTCCACAATTTCGGCGGCGGTCAAATTCCGGGTAATTCCCAATTGGCCGGTAGCGCAGAACAAACAACCCATTGCGCAACCGACCTGAGTTGAGAAACAAACGGTGTGCCGCTCCCCGTCGGGCAAATAGACGCTCTCAATCCTGGCGCCGTCCTCCAGCCCAAACAAGTACTTGGTGGTTCCATCCGGATCTTCTTCCACCGCAACCGGCTCGAAACATCCGAGTGAAACTCCGTCCGCTTTTAATTTTTCACGCAATTCTTTTGAAAGAACCGTTATTTCGTCAAGCGTTGCAGCCTGTTTTTGATAAAGCCACGAATAGAGTTGTTCGGCGCGATACTTTGGTAAATTATATGCCTCCAAAAAAGTCTGTAGTTCAGTTAATTCCATTCCTTTGATATTCAAACAAGTATCCCCTTTGGACCAAATATATTTCCAACCTTATTGTTTATTTTTTAAAAAACGCCGAATTCCTCTTTTCCGTAAAAACGAATTTGTAAATCCGATAGCCGCTAAACCGACTGAATCGCTTTTCTTAATGTACCCGTTACGGATGAATATCATAAATTGTCCGAATAAGTAATTTGCATAATTGCCCAACTATGACCTAAATCCAATCGAAAACCTGCTCCGGGCTGAGCGTCGCAATCAGACGAAGGTCAAAACCACTTTTCCCAAATAAAAAAGGAAATCCAATCTGTGGATTTCCTCAATTTTTGCTTAAACTATCTTGGATTCCAATCGCAATTTATCGGCGATCTTGGCTACAAACGAAGCTGTCGTCGGGAACCGCCCGCGTTTATTGTCAAAACCAAAGAAATCTTCCATGTAATCGGAATTACCGCGTTCCCAACCAATTTCAATCGTATGCCGGATGGCGGATTCAACCCCGCTTGGCGTTGACCGATACTTCTCGGCAATCCGCGGATAAAGATTTTTGGTGATATTCCCTAAAACCTCAACTTCTTTGGCAGCGATGATAATCGCATCCCGTAAATAAGCATAGCCGCGAAAATGCGCTGGAATCCCCATTTCATGAAAGAGTTTGCTCACTTCTAACTCTAGCTCATTTTCGCTCTTTTCCCGCCGGATGTTGCTCGGGGTAACCGCCGGACGTTCAGAGACCGATTTCGCCGGTCGATACGGTGAGGGTTGGCCGGAAGCAAATTGCCGGATTCGTTCAAAAAGTGTCGGAGCATCAAAGGGTTTCACCATATAATAGGTTGCTCCGAGTGAAATTAAACGTTGAATCATCGATTCTTGTTCAAAAGCTGTCAACACAATCACAATTGGCCGCTCCGGAAGTTCGCCCAACCTCTCCAAAACACCAATGCCGTCTAAATACGGCATAGTAATATCCAATACCAACACATGGGGATTGATGCTTTCAACCAGTTGCAATGCTTCGATGCCGTCATACGCTACCCCGACTAGCTCCATGTCCTCCTGCAAGCTAATTAGATCCGATAGGGAAGTGCACAATTCCCGATTATTATCAGCAACCACGATTTTGATCTTTGACATACATTCCCCTCCTCATCGTTCAGAACGCAATGTTACTAATTCGACGGGGGAGAGGTAAATCCTTTCGTCAAAGTTACAGAAAATGGTTGATCTTCAACCCGCAAATCGGGCGGAAAGATATAACCGGTGAAACTTTTGCCGGGTTATTTCCATCAAAATAATATTTTTCCAGTCGGCATCCTGCCGTTGCAAAATTCCGATCTGACGGAACCCATTTTTGAGATAACAGCGAATCGCACGTTGATTAAATTCGTAGACCCGAAGATAAATCCGGTTAAACTCCCGTTCACTAAAGATATGATCCAACACCATGTGGATGGCGTCGCTGCCGTAACCCTTGCCCCAATAACGGCGGTCCCCGATTCTGATTCGCAACTCGGCTTCGCGTTTATTCCAACAAATATGATCCAATTCCATATCGCCGATGAGTTCACCGTCCAGCGTCTCAATGGCAAATATTTGATACTGGCGGCCAGGAACATTCTGCTGATACCATCGTTTTAATTCTTGTAGCGTTACCGGTAGATCACAATCGACAAAGGTTTGTAATTCGGCATCCCGATTCCATTGTACCATTGCTGCCAAGTCAGTGACGGCCAATGGACGCACTCGAACCATGGTTCCGTTAAATTCCATGGTAAACCCTCCCCGGCTGAATTTGTTTTTATCAATGGACTGAATTTCTTGCTTCGTTGTCTGCAGGATTTAAAAACAAATTCGGTCAGCGACGCCGATTTACCTCTAAGTAATTATAGCCAAGACTTAGCGCTCTTTGGAAAGAAGAGTACTTTTTCCACTTGCAGAAGACATAAAAAAAGATGGAGATAACTCCATCTTTTCAAGAACGATCCGATTTCGCTTTAATTATTTCGGTTCAATGATTAATTTGATCGCTGTGCGCTCTTCGCCGTCAATCGTTACTTCAGTGAAAGCAGGAATACAAACCAAATTAATCCCGCTGGGCGCCACAAATCCCCGGGCAATCGCCACCGCTTTGACCGCCTGATTGATTGCTCCCGCTCCAATTGCCTGAATCTCCACAATCCCTTTTTCACGAATAATACCTGATAATGCCCCGGCCACTGCATTTGGACTCGATTTCGCCGATACTTTTAAAACATCCATTTTCGTCCCTCCATACTTTGCTAGGTTCGATACTCGGTTCGCATCAATCTAAGTTTATTTGCTGCTAAAAATATTATGATAGAAACATTCCAGGAGGGAATGTTCGCGGCGCACTACTGAATGTCGCTAGCCAACGCAAACACTAAAACTGGTTCCATTACCCCTACTCTTCAATTACGCGCTGGATCCTGCGAATCGCCGTGGTCTTTCCGAACTCATCCAACTCAAGTAAGACGCAGTGTAAGGCAATCGGCCCCTCGGCCACTTCAAACCGGACCGGCCGTTTCGTCCGAAATTTGGTGATAACTAACTCGGGATCGATTCCCAGCACCGAGTTGATTGGGCCGGTCATTCCCACATCGGTAATATACCCTGTACCTCGTGGAAGAATTCGCTCATCGGCGGTGGTGATATGCGTATGAGTTCCCAAAACGGCCGAAACGCGTCCGTCCAAAAACCAGCCTAATGCAACTTTTTCCGAGGTTGCCTCAGCATGGAAGTCGATGATAATCAGGTCGGTCTTTTTTTTCAGCTGATTGACCAGTTCCTCCGCTGTCTCAAACGGACACCGCAAGGCGTCAAGGAACACTAAGCCAAGTAAATTCACTATGCCGACCAAAAAGCCTTTCTCAGTTTCAGCAATATAATAACCTTGTCCGGGAGTCCCCTTTGGATAATTCGCCGGACGAATCACCCTGGATTCGTGCTCAAGGACATTGGTGATATCGCGGTTATCCCAAGTATGATTGCCCATGGTGATCACATCGACCCCTGCCGCCAACAACTCCCGCGTAACCTCAAGGGTAATCCCAAATCCGCCGGCGGCATTTTCACCATTGGCGATGACCAAATCCAACTCTTCCGCTTCGATAAGCGACTGCAATTCACGTTTAACTGCTTTACGCCCCGGACGACCGACAATGTCACCGATGAATAAAATTTTTAACACGATGAACCTCCGCGCTGACAAACGAAACTTCGTCTATCGTTTCATATTTTCCGTTTCCGCTTGAATTTATGCAAACGGGGGTTGCCGCTAAGCAGCAACCCCCGTCGTAACCTTTTCTAATCAGAAAATAGCTTTGACCCCTATATCGTTCACTCCGCACTGTCGCGGACGGCTACTTATGGAGATTGGCGCGATTAAAGACCAGTACGCGACCTTCTTCTCGAAATCCAATCAACTTCTTTTCCTGATGAGAATCTTTCAAATCCTCCAACATGTGCTCGATCATTTCCTCTTGAAGCACGACATCCTCTTCCTGGGCGGTTTCATCTTGGTCGAACAGGAGATTCCCGTCGAAAAATTGGTGGACGATCCCGGTAATCAAACCGATCTCTTCCTGACTCAGCGAGTCAATGTCCCGCAAGATCTCCAAGAAGGTTAGATTGTCACAACGATTGAAACTAGCCTCGGTCCGTAAAGGTCTTTTCCCCTGGAGTTCGGAAATCGCGTCTAAGCTCAAGAGCAATTGCTCCTGAAACTTATCAAACTCTTCCTGTCCTAAGGCCTTTACAATCATAAAGGAGAACTGCAAGGTCTTCCCATCGGGGTCATAACGGACGGTCCCGATCTCAGGATACCGGACCAACAAGAAAGCAATCAGACTCATGGAATTGGAGAAGGACTCCCCTTCTTTCCAGAAGATGCCTTTCATGTTTCCTCCCCCTTCCAGACCTCTTCGTTTATTATAGAAATTTTACAATGATTTGGTGCTATTCCACGATAAGGTACAACTCAAGACACTTTCGGCCCATTGTGACCTTCGGATAATTCCTTCGATAGTTCCGGCGTGAACGACTATTTCGCATAATCAACAGCTCGGGTTTCCCGGATGACTGTCACCTTGATCTGACCCGGGTATTCCAGTTCATCTTCGATCCGTTTGACAATTTCACGGGCAATCCGTACCGCATTCAGGTCGTCAATCCGGTCCGGTTTCACCATAATCCGAATTTCACGGCCCGCTTGAATTGCATAAGCTTTCTCGACGCCCTCAAAGGAATCGGCGATCTTTTCCAATTTTTCCAGGCGTTTAATATAGGTTTCCAAGGTTTCGCGGCGGGCGCCCGGCCGTGCGGCGGAAACCGCATCGCAAGCTTGGACCAAAACCGCTTCCACACTCGTCGGTTCAATATCGCCATGGTGTGCGCCGATCGCATTGACAATTAACGCCGATTCTCGGTATTTTTTCGCCAAATCAGCACCGATGGTAACATGAGGACCTTCCACCTCATGGTTGACCGCTTTACCGATATCATGCAATAAACCGGCCCGTTTGGCCAAGGTGACGTCGGCCCCTAATTCGCTGGCCATCAAGCCGCACAAGTGGGCAACTTCAATGGAGTGATTCAAAACGTTCTGACCGTAACTGGTCCGGTATTTAAGCCGTCCCAAGAGTTTAATCAGTTCAAAGTGAATTCCGTGGATTCCGGTCTCGAAGGTCGCCCGTTCGCCCTCTTCTTTGATGATGGTGTCCACTTCTTTCTGGGACTTTTCAACCATCTCTTCAATCCGGGCCGGATGAATCCGTCCGTCAACAATTAACTTCTCCAACGCCAGTCGCGCCACTTCCCGGCGGACCGGATCAAAGCCGGACAGAATCACTGCTTCCGGAGTATCATCAATGATCAGATCGACTCCGGTCAACGTCTCGAGCGCCCGGATATTCCGACCCTCGCGGCCAATGATCCGGCCTTTCATCTCATCGTTGGGCAAAGCCACCACCGATACGGTCGCTTCAGCCACATGATCGGCAGCGCAACGCTGAATAGCCAGTGAAATGATCTCCCGAGCCTTACGATCCGATTCCTCTTTGGCGCGGGCTTCCAAATCACGAATTTTCATTGCAATTTCTTGTTGAATCTCTTCCTCAACATCTTTGAGTAATAAGGTTTTCGCCTCTTCACTTGTTAAACCCGAGATTCTTTCCAACTCATGACGGTGTTTTTGATGGGTTTCCTGAACTTCATTTTTTAAACGTTCAACTTCAACTTCTTTTTTCGCTAATGATTCTTCTTTCTTCTCCAAAACCTCGTATTTCCGATCGAGGGACTCTTCTTTCTGTAATAAACGTTTCTCTAGCCGTTGAATATCAGCACGACGCTCGCGGTTTTCCCGTTCGAGTTCGTTTTTGACTTTTAATGCTTCTTCCTTGGCTTCCAATAATGCTTCCCGCTTAATTGACTCCACTTCGCGTTGAGCCTCTTCAATCACTTTGCGGGCTTGTTCTTTGGCGGATTCAACCTGAATCTTTCCGTAAAGATAAGCTCCCGCCAGGCCAAGGACCACTCCGATTAATAAACCGATAATTATTTGGACGATACTACTCACCTCCTGCAAAATTAATAATTTTTTAATAGACTTCTTATGAAGCCTTAACGAAAGATCGGATTTAGGATTGGAGTTTGGAAAGAAAAATAGATACAAAACAAGCCGAGTTAGAACTCGGCTTTTGTTCTGCTCTCAATAGATCATTCTAAACATTTTTAAACAAGGTGTCAAGGGGGAGATAGCTCGGGAATACAATGATGAATCGTATTTTCCGAAAACCCTGCGCGGGCCAATTTCTGCCATGACCGGTTTTGGCCTTGTTTTGTGATGTTGTTGCCCTTTTCTATCAAGCGCCGCGCAATCCCCGCCTCGTCTTCCAACGGGTAATTTTGCGCCAATAATTCGGTTATCAATTCAGCGGCCAGTCCTTGGGCCGCGAGGTCCGCCTCCACATAAGCCCGGCTCTTCAAGCGTTGTTTTAAAAGTTCGATCCGTCGGGCGCCGAAATCGGCATCGTTTAAATATTTTAACCTTAACAACCGTTCCAGACATTCGATAATTTCCGCCGCGTCATAACCGCCGGCCAACAAGCGTTCCTCTAATTTACGGATTGAGTATGGCTGCCGACTGATCAGTTTGAGGGCTACGGCCATTGGGGTTCGTTCCATCGCCGTTATTTGCCTTTCGCCGGAGCAACCTCTGGTTTGGCCTCTGCTTCGGTTAACAGGCCGATGGCGATCCGCAATTTCTTTTCGATCTCCGCAAACACCGCCGGATCTTTCTTTAAAAACTCCCGGGCCGCTTCACGGCCTTGGCCGATCCGGGTCTCGCCATATGAGAACCAGGCGCCGCTTTTATTGATGATATTGCGGTCGACTGCCATATCCAGGATACAACCGGTTTTGGAGATTCCTTCCCCGTAAATGATGTCGAATTCGCCTTCTTTAAACGGCGGAGCCACTTTATTTTTGACTACTTTCACTTTGGTCCGGCTACCGATAACATCGGTGCCTTGCTTTAAGGTTTCAATTTTGCGGACTTCCAGACGAACGGTCGAGTAAAACTTCAAGGCTCGTCCACCGGGGGTCGTTTCCGGATTGCCAAACATTACGCCGACTTTTTCACGGATTTGGTTGATAAAGACCGCAATCGTATTGGATTTGCTGACCACCGCGGTCAACTTGCGCAGCGCTTGAGACATTAAACGTGCTTGTAATCCGACATGAGAATCTCCCATATCGCCCTCGATCTCCGCTTGGGGCGTTAACGCCGCCACCGAGTCGATGATAATTGCATCCACCGCGCCGCTCCGGACCAATGCCTCGCAAATCTCCAAGGCTTGCTCGCCGGTGTCCGGCTGGGAGATTAATAAATTATCGATATCAACGCCTAACTTTTTGGCATAAAGGGGATCAAGGGCGTGTTCGGCATCGATAAACGCAACAATGCCGCCCAACTTCTGGGCTTCAGCCGCCAGATGCAGCGCAACCGTGGTTTTACCGGAAGATTCCGGACCATAAATTTCCACGATCCGGCCCCGGGGAATCCCCCCGACTCCTAAAGCCAGATCCAGGGTCAACGCCCCGGTAGGAATCACTGAAATATTCATCTTGTCGACGTTTTCGCCCATCTTCATGATGGACCCCTTGCCGAACTGTTTTTCAATTTGAAGTAATGCGACTTCCAACGCTTTTTGTTTATCAGACACGGATGAAACCCCCTTTTACCAAACATATGTTCTAGTATAGCAGACTGGACGAATGATGTCAAATCAGAGAATTGCAAATTACAAATCGATGGCGATTAACCCATAAGGCCGATTCAGCGCGATTGCAATTCTCGTAATTGGGAAAATGTTCGCTATGGCTGAAACCGGAATTCGGCCAGCGTCGTGTAGACCGAACCGGCCGGTTGCAACTTACTCTCAATCAACGAAAATCCGCTGACCCGGGTGGAAGTCCCCCAGCCCCGCGGTTGGGCTGTCACGACACCGGGGTCGGCTTTCGCCCGGGCAATTGTCAAATGAGGTCGGAACGGCTTTGGTTCCGCCGCAAAACCCGCCGTTTGGCAAACCGTCTCCACTTGTCCGGCCAGGGCGGTTAAGGCCGCCGCGCCCGACGCGGCGCCCACCCATAAAACCCGCGGCGGTCCCGTGGGAGGGAAGATCCCGAGTTCGCCCAAAGTCAGGTCAAAAGCATCATTAGTTTGAGCAACCGCAGTCAAATGACTTTTCATCACCGCGAGCCGTCCGGGGTCGACCTCACCCAAGAATTTCAAGGTGAAATGCAATTGGTTGGGGCTTGTCCAACGCCAACCGCTGTGCTTCCGGCGCAATTCGTTGATTAACGCCGCCACTTCGTCCCGTTGCGGGTCCGAAAGCCAAACGCCGATAAATAAGCGCATCGGTTACTCCGATTGTTGCAGCGCCTGCCAGAGCAGAACCAATCCGGCTTGGGCCGCCGATTCTTTATTGCCGATCCGGTCGAGCGGAAAGATCCGTTTTTCGACCCGGCTGAACCCCGGACCTTCGACGCCTAGATAGACTAATCCCACCGGTTTATCGGAACTGCCGCCATCCGGTCCGGCGATCCCGGTGGCTGACAAACCGACCTCCGCTCCGGTGACCCGGCGAATACCGGCCGCCATTGCTTGGGCTGTCTCGGGACTCACGGCGCCGTGCGCCTGGAGGATCGCCTGAGTTACGCCAAGCAAACCGGTTTTCAACCCGTTGCTATACGAGTTCACTCCGCCTAAATAATACGCGGAGCTGCCCGGAATATTGGTAATCCGGTGCGCCATCAATCCGCCGGTGCAGGACTCGGCCAACGCCAATTTCCAGCCCCGTTGCAGCAATAGCCTACCGATAGCGGATTCCAAATTGTCTGCGTCATATCCGTATATATATTGACCAAGGCGTTCCGACACCTGTTCGACCATGGCCGCGATCACCGCTTGATTTTCCGCTTCGTTATTGCCTTTAGCCGTAATCCGCAGCGAGACCTCGCCCCGGCCGGCATACGGCGCAATGGTCGGATTGGTCTGAGTTTGGATCAGATCGATGACCTGTTCTTCCATGGCCGCCTCGCCGATTCCGACCATTCGTAGCGTCCGAGAGGTCAAAATAGGATTGCCCTCGGCCGCCAGCACGTTTTGAAAGTAACGCCGGAGCGTCGCTCCCCAGATCCCTTTTAATTCGTATGGTACTCCGGGCAAAGCCGCCAAGTAATGGTCTTGGCTTTCCACCAATAATCCCGGGGCAGTGCCGAACGGATTGGGAATAATCTGTCCCGAGCGTGGAAACATGGCCTGTCTCCGGTTGCTCTCGGGCAACGGCCGCTGCGCCTTGCGAAAATAAGCCGTCACTTGTTCCCAGGCTTCCGGGTTAAACTCGAGCTCTTCCCCAATCAGCGCCGCCACCGCCTCCCGGGTCAGGTCATCCTGGGTCGGCCCCAGTCCGCCCGATACGATTAAAATCTCCGACCGGTCCCAGGCGTGGCGGAGCGCTGCGACCGCCCGCTCCAAATTATCGCCGACCGTGGTCTTATGATAAAGATCAATCCCCAATCCGGCCAATTCTTGGGCTAAAAACGCCGCATTGGTATCGACGATCTGTCCGAGTAGCAACTCGGTTCCGATACAGATAATTTCCGCTCTCACTTTGAGGTCCTTTCTTCAATACGATGGCGCGCTCAATATTTGCGCCTTAGTGAAATTCTGGATATTACTTCGCTTTTTTTCAAGAAATTCCTTTGATAAAATCATACTCCAATCTAGCCTGCAACAACTGGGCGAAAATCAATGGCGTTTTCGACCGCTCATGCATATCCTACTCTTGCCCCAAACCGGCAAAATAAGCGACGACTCCCTGATAGATGGCTTCCGCCAAGCGTTCGCGATATTCCGGCTGGCTGAGTAAAGCCGCTTCCTGCGGATTGGATAAAAAGCCAACTTCAACGGTGACGGCGGGCATCCGGCTGTCCTGCAGCACCCGAAAGTCTCCCGGTTTAATCTTGCGGTTATTCGGGCCCAACTTTAACACTAACTGATTTTGAATGGTCTTTGCCAACCGTTGCGATTCGGCGCTGCCCCGTTCGTAAAAGGTCTGGGCGCCGCGGTATTGACGTTCCGGAAAACTATTGGCGTGGATCGAAAGATAGATGTCGGCGTTGCTTTCATTGGCCAGCCGCGCCCGTTGGATCAAGTCCTGCCGCTTTTTATGCCGTAATTTTTCCGGACCGTCGGTAAAATCGCAGTCCAGCTCGCGGATCATTACACAATAGACTCCCACTTGCGAAAGGTATCTTTTCAACCGTAACGCGATGTCCAAATTAAGGTCTTTCTCTAACAATCCGCTTTCCGACCGGGCACCCGGATCAATGCCGCCATGACCGGCGTCAATGACCACTTTTTTGCCGGAAACCAGTGACGCCAACGGTAGGCTGGTCCAGACGGACGGTTGACTGTACAACCATAATCCGACCGCAAAACAGACGAGCAACGCCAACGAATATAAATACTCGCCCCGCAGTAACACAATCAACAGTGGTTTCCGGAGCAACATCCTCCCGCCTTTCATCGCGATTAATAACCCTGCTTTTGCCTCTTTTGGATGATATTCAATCAAAGGTTAAACTAGAATTTGTCTAAGCTGAAACCCCCTCGTTACGCCGCTTTTTAACATGTGTCAAAAAGTTATGCCAATTCCAGTCTTTACAAGGGTTTGGCATCGGTGAATTTTTTGTATAAATCATTGACAGGGGTATGTTTTTTTGCTAATATAAACTTTGTTTTAAATCTGTTTCTAGGAGCGTGGACCATCGTTCCAAAATCCAACTGAATACTCCTGATCTAACATATATCCCGAGGCGAGCCGTAGTGCATCATCGGGTAAAGGGAAATCAGGGTGCTTATGGGTCAAAAAAGTGTTCTTCCTAACCAGAAGACGAAGAAAAGGGGTTGAGGGGAATGTCAAGTTTTGATACTGTAGGTGCTCACGTTCTGGCTGATTTTTGGGGTTGCCAGTTCGAAAAGCTCAACGATGCACAGTACCTCATGGAATGTTTGCGGAAAGCCGCCCAAAGCGCAAACATGACAATTCTCGGGGAGGAGTCTTTCAAGTTTGAACCGCAAGGGTTCACCGGACTCCTGTTGCTTTCTGAAAGTCATATCTCCATCCATACTTATCCGGAACGGGGATACGCCGCAATTGATGTTTTCACCTGCGGCGGCGGAATGACTCAGAAAGCCATCGCGTTCCTCAAGAACGCTTTGAATCCGGAGAATGTAAACGAAATGATCGTGCGTCGCGGCCTACCCGATGAAGAGTTCGTCGTAAACGCCTCGTAACTGATAATTTAATTGAATAACCAACAAAAAAACACCGGAAAATACGGTGTTTTTTTGTTTGACCACATATAAAATCGCTGAATGAGCTTTTATTCGCTCAATCATCGCCCGAAAGTTTGGTGATGGACCGTCCCCCGCCAAGTCAGAGCGGACGACTACCTAGAAAATTTGCTTCAAAGCCCAACGGCGATCCTTTTGTCCTTTAAGAAGGAAACCCACACGCTTCGCCGCCTATTCAATCTTTTAGAGTTCAAAGCCTTGTGGTTACCCCAAGGGATAGGGATCGCACTTTGACCTAATTTCCCTTCGCTTGCCCCGACCAGTTGGGGTGGCCGACTCCTGACATTTTTGTTGTTTACATCATTTTTCCTTCGCCCCGGGTTATACTACTATACAAGAAACTCCAACTACGCCATTATTTCTTTCGAGGTGATTATTCATTGCGCACCCTATGGAAAGGCGCGATCAGCTTCGGGCTGGTCAATGTGCCGATTAAACTGTATACCGCCACGGAAAAAAAGGAGATCAAATTCAACTATCTGCATGAGAAATGCGGCACGCCCATTAAATATCAACGGCGCTGCCCCACCTGCAACGTGGAAGTGACGTCGGAGGAGATTGTTTGGGGTTATGAGTATCAGAAAGGGCAATACGTCATTTTAAAAGAGGAAGACTTTGAAAGTCTGCCCGACGAGAAGAGCAAGACTATTGATATTCTTGATTTTGTCGAGTTGACCGAGATTGACCCGATCTATTTCGAGAAGAGTTACTTTCTCGAACCCAGTCCGGGCGGCGAAAAAGCCTATGCTTTGCTGCGCCACGCCATGGAAGAGACCGGCAAAATCGCGGTCGCCAAAGTCACTATCCGCACCAAGGAAACCCTCGCCGCGCTCCGGGTCTATCAGAACGCTTTGTTGATGGCGGTGATCTTTTACCCGGACGAGATCCGCACCACCGCCGGATTAACCGGAGTTCAATCCGATCCCGATTTAAGTGCCAATGAGATTGAGATGGCCAACAATTTGATCGCCAATCTCTCGGGTCATTTTGATCCCGCCAAATACACCAATAATTACCGGGAAAACCTAATGCAAGTGATTCAAGCCAAGATTGCCGGCGGTGAGGTCGCCGAAGCCCCGGCCCGTGAGCCCGGTAAAATCATCGACCTGATGGAAGCGCTCCGCGCCAGTTTGGCGGCGACCGAAAAGGGCAAGCCGACCGAAGCCCCGGCTCCCAAACGCCGTGGCCGTTCCAAGACCGGTTGAGCCGCTTTGACGAAACCGGTTTAGGCGACGCCTTGGTTCGGAGCATACGGAGTGATTGACGGCTCGGAGTTCTCCTTGTCGTCGCTGAGAAAACGTTTTGAAGTCTCTTCGTAGCAGCTCCACGTTTCGCCATAGTCCGACAGCCGGCTGAGAAAGCCCCAATCGAGGTCCAAATGCAGTTGTCCAGGGATCTTTTTCCTTTTACCCATTTCTACCTCCTAAAATGTTGAGACAATCAGACTTTCTCTACACTTGATCAGATTCCTTCAAAAATTTTCCAGGACTTTCCGGGGAAAAGCCTGATTCCGCCTTAAAAAGCTCGCCGTTCACCAAAAAGCTGGCGTTCGGACTCAAACCCCAGCAACTTTCTTTAGATTACTGCGGCCATCGTAAAAAAAAGAGCCGTCATCCCGGCTCTTTTTTAAAAATTTTTTTAATATTTGTCTTGCGCTGCTTATATTTTTCGTTTTACATCCGTTCCGGGACTTCCATTCCCAAAATATCGAGGGTTTGCCGCAACACCGCCAATACCGTTTGCGACAGTTGCAACCAGGAAGCTTGCCGGGCGGGGTCCGGTTCCGTTAAAATCCGGTATTGATGATAGAAACGCGTAAAGGCCGAAGCCAACTGATACAGGTAGTCGCAGAGGTAATTCGGCGAACGCTGCTCAAACGCCGCGAAAATGACATCCGGGAATTCAACCAATTTTAACAGAATATCCCGTTCCTCGGGACCGGCCGGCGCTAACATCGGGCCGGCCGACAACCCTTTGGCCGCCGCTTTTTTGAGAATCGAGTTGATCCGGACCGCCACATACAAGTGGTAAGGACCGGTACAGCCTTCGAAAACCGAAAACCGCTCCAGATCAAACAGATAATCTTTTAAACGGTGGTTCATCAGATCGGCGAATTTCAGCGTGGCGACCCCAATCGTCTGCGCCAACTCCAGCATTTGCTCCGGGTCAAGCTCCGACGCCAGCTCGGAATTTTGGACTTTCTCCAAGGCTTTTTCAGTGATCATGGCAATCAGATCTTTCAACTTCATGACGCCGCCGGCCCGGGTCTTAAACGGGCGGCCGTCCGGTCCGTTCATTGTGCCGAACCCGATATGTTCCATTCGCAACGTTTCCGGGGCAATTCCCGTCTTATAGGCGCTGCGGAATACTTGGACAAAATGATCGGCCTGCCGTTTGTCAACCACATAAAGAATCAGCTCCGGCTGATAATCCCGCACCCGTTGGGCAATGGTCGCTAGGTCAGTGGTCCCGTAAAGATACGCCCCGTCGGATTTCGTCAGGATCAACGGCGGCAGCTCTTTTTTATCATCCGCTTCCGCCACCTCGATCACCAAAGCGCCTTCGCTCAGTTTGGCCAACCCTTCAGCGCGCAACCGTTCGACCATTGCCGGAATCAGCGGCTGGGCGTCGCTCTCCCCCAACCAGAGGTCAAACTGAATGTTTAAACGCTGGTAATCGCCTTGCAAATCCGCGACCGAAACATTAAAGATGTGTTGCCAGAGCGCCCGGTAGCCCGGTCGGCCGTTTTGCAGCTCAAAAGTGGCTTGACGGGCCGCTTCCAATACCTGTTCGTCGGTTTTGGCAAGCTGGCTGACCGCCGGGTAGATCTCTTCCAAATCGCTAATGGTAAAGGGCGGGTCTTCCGGATACGGTCCGGTAAATTGCGGGTCAAAGTAAGGCAACTCCGGTTGACGCCGTGCCATTTCGGAGATGATCATGCCCATCTGCAGACCCCAATCGCCCATATGAATGTCGCCGATTACGCGATGCCCGACAAACCGGGCTAACCGTTTCAAGGATTCTCCGATAATCGCCGAGCGTAAGTGGCCGACATGCAACGGCTTGGCGATATTGGCCCCGCCGTAGTCAACCATTACTGTTTGAGGCTCCGCCACGACCCGGCAGCCAAACCGTTCGTCGTCCGCCATGCGCTGGACAAATCGGGCCAAAAACGCATCGGTCAGGGTTAGATTGATAAATCCCGGTCCGGCGACGGTAATGGCTTCAAAAATCGCCGGATCTTTGATGGCCTCGACCACAGCGGCGGCGACGAGCGCCGGATTTTTCCGGGCTTGCTTAGCGGCGGCCATCGCTCCGTTGCATTGAAATTGACAGAGATCCGGCCGGTCCGACGGGGCGACCTTGCCGTACCCCGCATCCAAACCGCAGGCGGCGAAAGCCTCTCCCAAGACCCCTGATAATTCTTGCGTTAAACTGTTCATTGCTTATCCCTTCTAACCGTTTAAGTACGCTAATTCTAGATCAATCCGGAAACAAATGTCAAGTCGGAGAATTGCGGATTGACCGAAGCAGCGATTGGGGTAATCTTTGAAAGGTTTATCTTATCAAAAACTTCGTATTTTTCATTTTTACTTCCGGTTTTTTTATAAGTCAAGTGCAAAAAATATTTCTACTGGTCAATAAAATATTTATCAAAGTAGGATATATATTTATCAAGGTCAATTAAATATTTATCAAGCTGGAAAAAATATTTATCAAAGTTACTTATTTATTTTTCAACAGTACAAAAATATTTATCCACCTCATAAAAATATTTATCTCCTTATTTGATTAATTTATTCCGGATTTTATGTTGTTTTTGGCAATATTAATAATTAAACTCCCAATTCAACAACAAAACAAGCCGGTTTTTCCAAAAAGCCGGCTTGTTTTTTCACAGATATTTTTCCACCTGTTGTTAATACCCTTCGGAAATCTCATCGGTCAGCTCGTTGACATCGTCTTTCTGACACGGAAAATGTTGCTTTAGGTGTTGACCGACCGAAGCAATGCCGCGACAGACGCCTGCAGCGAACTGGCCCTGGCGGAACAAGAGCCGCATCTCGTCTTTGGTCGTTTCCCAAAAGTTCGCCGGGACCACCGCGTCAATGCCGCGATCACCGATGATGGCGAATTTGTGGTCGACCACCGCCAGATAAATCAACACCCCGTTCCGGAGCGCCGTCTGATCCATGCCCAGTTTGACAAAGACGGCCTTCGCCCGGGCAATGGGATCGCCGCCGTCGCCGCTCTCCACATGGACCCGGATCTCCCCGCTGGTCTGGTCCTCCGCTTGTTGAATGGTAGCCATAATCCGTTCTTTCTCTTGGTGCGAAAAAAAACGTCGTGTTTTATGCACTCCAATCATCGTAACACCTCTTACTCTAAAATCGCCTCGGCTTCACTAAGCCGTTCTGGGTCGGTTTTTTTATAAATAAAGTATCATGGCGCCCCCTCTCCGCGTAGTCGGAGAGAGGGGGATTGTAACAATTGCCTTCTGGCTCCATATCGCCTCAGGGGAGTGAGTCGCGCCCTACAACCGCGGAACCGCTACCAATCGCCACTCGCGCCGCCGCCGCCAAAATTACCGCCACCGCCGCTAAAACCACCGCTGTCGGAGCCGCCACCACCACCAAATCCGCCCCCACCGGACCAACCACCGCCGCCACCCCAATACCAGGGCTCGCTAAAGCCCCGGCGGTGCCGGCCTTGGTGCATTCGATTACTTCGATTGCCATTAAACGTAACCAGACCCGCAATAATTAACGCCACGATCCAAGCGACCGGCAACGACCGGTCGCGACGTTGAGGCGCCGGGGCCGGTTCATTTAGACCTTGATAATCCGGACTGATCGCTTGGATCAGTGAAACTACCCCGGCCTGTAACCCGCCGTAATAATCACCGGCTTGAAACCGCGGACTGATCGCCTCGCGAATGATCGTGCCGGCCCGGCCGTCGGGAACCACCCCTTCTAAGCCGTACCCTACCTCAATCCGGACTTTCCGCTCCGCCTTGGCGACAAACAGGATAATACCATTATCCTTGCCTTTTTGGCCCGGCTTGTTCAACATGAACAATTCTTCCGTAAATTCGACCAGTTCCCGGTCTTCCAAACTGGGCACCGTCACAATCACGATCTGATTAGTGGTTGCCTGGTGGTAGCGTCCCAATTCCTGAGCTAACGCTTGCTGTTCACTGGAACTCAACAATCCGGCCTGGTCAGTCACATACCGGGAAAGCTGAAAGGGTTCCAATGCCCAGGCCGAGCCGGCCCAAGCCATCACCAAAAGAAAGGCGATGATCGCGGAGATCCATCGCTTATTCATTGAAATGCCTCCTAAAAGATCAATAAAGCAAGCCAGAGAAGTTCTCTGGCTGTGCCTAGATCATGTCTTCGCCAAAAATCTACTCAAACTTTACCGTCGGATTTTCTTTGGCGCTTTGCGGTACTTCAAAATATTCCATCTTTTGCAGACCCATCATTCCCGCGAAAATGCTGCCGGGGAAGAGTTGCACTTTATTATTATACTCTTTCACCAAATCATTATAACGCTTCCGTTCAACCGCCAAACGATTTTCAGTGCCTTCCAGGTTATCCGTCAACCGGTTGAACTGCTCGTTGGCTTTCAGTTGCGGATAGTTTTCCACCACCATCATCAAACGGCTTAAAGCGGTTTCCAATTGAGCGTTGGCGGCCGCTTTCTCCCGGATGTTGCCGGCTTGCATCATCCGGCCCCGCGCGTCGGCGATATTGGTGAAGATATCCTTTTCATGTTTCGCATAGCCCTTCACGGTGTTGACCAGGTTGGGAATTAAATCATGCCGCCGTTGCAGCTGATTATCCACCTGTTTCAACTGGGCTTCCACATCATTTTTGAGGACCGTGACACTGTTATAATAAGAGAAATACATTCCGACCGGAACCATAATCAACAAAAGCAAAACAACCAAAACGCCAATCCCGATGACCCACTTATTCAAATATCATCCCTCCTACTCTCCTAAACGCAAGCCTTGTCGAAAAGTTTCGCACCCATCGCAAGTACTTAAATTGTAACATAAGCCCGTCAGCAAAGAAACAACGGCGGCGATCGCTCCCGCTGAAACAACGCTCAAAAGAATCTTTCAGGATATTGAAATAACGTCCAGAATTAATCTTTGGGCTGAAGTCAAAATGGATTCTCAACCCCTCCATACTCTTCGAAGTACACCCAACAAGCGGAATCTTGCTAGAGGACCATCTCTTCCTCTTTGTCACTCGCCCGCTACGATCGGCCTCACTTGTTTATAATATTGGCCGAGAGGAACCTCGCCGGATTGCTTGTCTGCCTGAATACCCATACGCGTCGTCAAAAGACGAACAGTGCAAGGAGGGACCGAGCGAGGAGCGCAAATAATACTCGCTGTATATTGAGCACCGCAGCGACCGAACGACGCCGCAGTGTGCGTCTTTTCACGGCGCAACAAGCAATCCGGCAAACTCAATTAACCCACCATCTCCATACTTTCTTCTTGCTCTCACCTTTGTAATAAAAAAGCGCCGCCAACCTCCGTTAGCAGCGCTTTAAAAACATATCCTTCAACCGCAATTACCCGTTGCGTCTGGCGAAATCTTGCATCAGTTCGGCCAGCGCCTTACATCCCTCCGCCGGCATCGCGTTATAAATCGACGCGCGCATGCCGCCCACCGAGCGGTGTCCTTTGATCCCAACCAAGTCAGCTTGCTTCGCCTCGCTGACAAACGCCGCTTCCAACTCCTCGTTAGGCAGCCGGAAAGTCACATTCATCAAAGACCGGTCTGCTTTCCGGGCATGGCCTTGATAGAAACCGTTGCTGTTATCAATCGCATCGTAGATGTAGGCGGCTTTCTCCTGGTTCAACTTCGCCATGGCCGCGACGCCGCCGTTCGCTTTCACCCATTTCAACACCAGGTTCACAATATAAACCGCAAAGGTCGCCGGAGTGTTGTAAAGCGAGTTGTTCTTGGCAAACGTCCCGTACCGGAAGATGGACGGCAGGTTTTTGTTGGCCTTTTCCAGCATCTCCGGACTGATCATCACCACGGTCACACCCGACGGTCCGAGATTTTTCTGCGCTCCCGCATAAATCAGCGCGAACTTAGAGACATCGAACGGACGGGATAAAATATCGCTGGACATATCGGCAACCAGCGGCGTTCCCGGAAACTCCGGCAAGGTTTCCCATTGGGTGCCAAAAATTGTATTATTGGAGGTAATATGAACATAAGCGCTGTCTTGACTGAGTTTGATCTCGGGGAGAGCGGGAATCCGATCATAATTAGTCGCTTGCGTGCTGGCAGCCACGTTGACGGTACCGACCCGCGCAGCTTCTTCATACGCTTTCTCCGCGAAACTACCGGTTAAGATATAATCAGCGACCGATCCAGCGGGCAAAAAGTTCATCGGGACCAACGCAAATTGGGCACTGGCTCCGCCGCCCATAAACAACACCCGATAATCGGAAGGGGCATTTAAAAGCTCCTTTAACAAGCTTTCCGTCTCATTATGTAATGCTTCATAATCCTTACCGCGGTGACTGACTTCCAGGATCGACATTCCGGTCCCTTTAAAATCCAGCAGGTCCCGTTGGGCTTCCTCTAAAACTGACAACGGCAGGATGGCTGGCCCGGGATTAAAGTTATAAACGCGCTTACTCAAACTTCCAAACCTCCTCTATTCTTCTCTCAAAAATAAGTCCGACAAAACTTGTTCTCATTATAACTGCTTGCCATCTATTCTTCAAGCGACTTCACAGAATTTTCACTAAAGCCGATTCGCGAGATTTCGGCCAAAAGTCCTGCACTTTCTGATTTGTACGACAAAAAGGCAATAATTATTTTAACGGGTGTTCCTGCAAATGTTTGGGAATAATAATTCAAACTTAGCGCGATTTCCGGAGGGACAACCCATGTCACAAACCGTCGCCGATCAAATTCTCAAGGTTTTGGCCGCTTATGGCGTCCGAATGATTTACGGAGTCATTGGCGACGCCATCTTTCCCTTGGCGGACGCTTTGGCGCGCCAGAACACCATCCGTTATATTCCTTGCGCGATTGAAACGACCGCCGCGTTCATGGCCGCCTACCACGGTCGCCTAAGCGGGGTTCCCGGCGTATGCATCGGAACCTCGGGACCGGGAGCAGGCAACCTGGTCAATGGGACCGGAATGGCTTACCGCGACCAGCTTCCCTTGCTCTGTCTCACCGGTCAAGTCGCCCGCAACCAAGTCAAACAAGACGCCAATCAATATATCGACCAGTCCCGGCTGTTCGCGGCCGTTACCGCTCAATCCCAACAATGCCTTTGCCCCGCGACCGTCGTCCCGGTTCTCTCCGGACTGTTAAATCAGGCCATCAGCCAACAAACCGCGGTACATCTGACAATTCCTAGTGACATTTTAAAAGAACCGGCTGCCCCTTTAGCGATCCTTCCACCGCCGCTCTTTTACGGACTTGGGGAAACATCCCTCTATCGTGGTGCGATCGAGGCGGGCGTGGCCATGATTCAAACCAGTAAACGGCCTTTGCTTGTCATTGGCGGCGAAGCCCGTTCCCTGGCCGGGACTTTAGCCGATTTTGCCGCCGCGCTCGGAGCCGGAATTATTCTGACCCAGGATAATAAAGGGGCGCTGCCCGACCGTCATCCGCTTGTCCTCGGCGGAATCGGCGAAGCCTATTGCCCGGCCTGTCTCGAACAGGCTGATGTAATCCTGTTATTTGGCGCCGCGCCGTATGAGCAACCGTATTTTCCGGCCAATGCTCCGGTGCTTCATTGCACCGCCAGATTAACTCCGGACTTTCAGCCGTACCTTACCCTGTGCGGGGATTTAACAGCCATCCTTACCCGGATCCGGACCGAATTGCCGTTACCGCCGGCCCGTCCCGAATGGCAAAAACTCCTTGCGCAGGATCATCAGAACCGGATCGACTGGATTGAAAGCGTCGCCGATTCCCACCACCCGCTCGCCTGCATCCGGACCTTAGCCGCCAAACTTGCGCCCGATGCGGTGATCACCTTAGATGTCGGCGAGTTTGTCTATTGGTTTGACAGCGGTTTTTTGGCGGAACGCCAGGAAATATTGCTCTCCGGTTTATGGCGGAGTATGGGCAGCGGGATTGCGGCGGGAATTGCCGCTTGTCTCAACCGGCCGGGACGGCAAGTGGTTACGCTAACCGGCGACGGCGGTTTTTTAATGTCCTGCAGTGAGCTGGCGACGGTGGTTCGTGAAAAATTGCCGTTGACCATCGTCGTCTTCCGGAACCAGCAATACGGGTTGGAAGTTCAAAAAATGCGGAAGCAAGGGTTGACAACCTTCGGGACCGACCTCTGCCTGCCCGACCTGTCCCGGTTGGCCGAATCCTTTGGCTTAAAAAGCTTTCAAGTCAATGACTTGGCCCAAGCGCCCGCCGCGGTCGAGGCATCCCTGATCAATACCCCATCACTGCTGGTGTGGGACGTGAACACTTTTCCCCTACCTCATTTGCGATGACCGATGGTGTGTAAACAAAAAAATAAACGCCTCCAATTCAAAGCGTTTACGGTTCTTGACTGTCGCGCAACAAAACGCGGACCACCTCTTGGATGGTTGGATTCGCCACTTGATAAAAGACTTCCAAGCCTTCGCGGCGGCACTTCAAAACCCCGGTGATGCGCAATTTCGCCAGATGTTGCGAGAGGGTTGATTGGGGAATTCCCAAACAAGACTGCATATGGTTGACATTGCATTCGCCCTTATCCATCAAACCCCGCACAATGCAAAGCCGGACCGGATGGGCAATGGTCTTTAAAATTTCAGCTTTTTCACTTAATAATGTCATATCATCCGGACGTTCCATCATACCTCCGTCAAACCGGTCTGAAACCGAACCCGACCTACGGTGCCGGGTAAATCACTCATCTGTTCAAATATTGCTTTGATTATTAATATAATACAATATACTACCGCAGAAAACTATGATTCATACTGAAAAAGATTGAGATTATCATCGTCGCGGTTTTGGGCTTTGGCGACACAGACCTGATTGCGTCCGGTATTTTTGGCTTCGTAAAGCGCCACGTCGGCGAGGTATAACAACCGTTCATAATTATCGGCGTCAATTGGATAACAGGCCAGTCCGGCGCTGATGGTCACCGGGATTCGCGTCCCGTCTTCACTGACGAACTGATGGTCGCTGATTAACCTCCGGATCCGTTCGGCAAACGCCAACGCCTGGTCGCAATCCATCCCCGGCAAGATCACTACAAACTCTTCGCCGCCGTAGCGGGCGACGACGCCTTCGGACTCTGCCGCCTCCCGAATCAAGGAAGCAACCGTCTTTAAAACCACATCGCCGCATAAGTGGCCGAACCGGTCATTGACGATTTTAAAATGATCGATATCGAGAATGATGACGGACACCACTCCCGCGTGACTGTAAAAGAGCTCGTCCACATAATTCATGAGATACATCCGGTTAAAAACGCCAGTGAGATTATCATAAATCGCCATCTGTTTCATCCGAGCGTACAGAAAGGCGTTTTCAACGGACAAACTCAGTTCCTGAGCGATCAATCGCGCAAAATCAACCAAATCTTCGGTGACGCTATCCAGCAGTTCTTGTTCAAACAACATCACGCCCAACACCGACCGACGACCGATCAGCGGGACTGCGACATAGTTTTTAAACTGACCCGCCCAAGCCCCCATGCTTCGGTTTTTATAGGTATGGACGACCTTTTGATGAAAGACATGGGCCAGGAGATGGGTAGAGTTGACCGCGACCTCCTGCGGCAGATCCAGATCGCCGATAATTCCCGAACAAGCGCAGCTTTGTAAGGTTTCACCTTTATCGTCAATCAGATATATACAACAAAATTTGCAACCCAAAACTCCAATCACAATATCAACCGCTTTTTTTAACAGACTTTCCGAATCCAATTCGCGGCTGATCTCTTCCTGAATCAACTGCAACGTATAAGCTTGGGCATATTTCTCTTCGACTTGCATATTGGAGAGTTGTAACTGGCGGTAATTGGACTCCAACTCCCGGCGCGATTGTTCCGTTTGCGCATGAAGCCGGAGAAAAGCCTCACGAAGCTCCGTTAATTCATCATGATGTGGATCAACTGACAAATGGGCTTCTTTCCCTTGAAGAATCCGGATTAAATAATTATGCAAATCGGTTACCCGTCTGGTAATCGAATGGTAAAACGACCAAATCATCCAGGCTGTCGCGACGAAAGCGACCGCAAACAATACGATCGGTACCATATAGTGCTCCATCACATATTTCATTCGTAACGCGAAAAGGTAGGGCGGGTACTCCGGGCTCGCAAGCAACAAGCCAACGATTAGCACTGAAGGTATCATCGACAGTAAACCAATAAGCACCAATGACTTATTGCGCAGTCGCACTCAATAACCCCCCATTTCGACGATTTCTGCTTCAAACTACCTGACGCACTACTTACTTTAGGTAATCGCTCCGACGATTCATCATTCGCTTGCGCGAGCGTTGCTAGCCTGGCAACTATATAGAATATCGGCACCTTTTGGAAAATATATAGTTAATATTTGACTAACCGTTTATTTTTCAATATTTCATCACATAAACTCAAAACTGCTCGTCCAGGGGTTGCAAATCGCCAAACGAAGGGACGCGGGTAAACCGGGAAACACCATCCCGCAGCCCGGTTTGCTGTTAATCTGTTAATAATAATACGAGCGCCGGGATTTAATAAAAAAGCGGTGGCCGAACATTCCTGCCACAAACCCGCCGATATGGGCCGCAAATGCAATGTTGCTCGCCAGTTCCGGCGCGCCTTGCGTCAAAACCAGCGAATAAATTTGGCTCAACAACCAAAACCCAAGATAAATCCAGGCCGGGATGGGAACAAACAAGGGGATAATCACAATCGGGATCAAGGTAACGATCTTCGCCGACGGATACATGATAAAATAGGCTCCCATCACTCCGGCGATCGCCCCGGAAGCCCCGATGGTTACCACGTTGGACGCGGGATCGATCCAAAAATGGACCCCACCCGCGATGATACCGCATGTGATATAAAATAGCAGATAACGAAAGGAGCCCATCCGGTCCTCGACATTATCCCCGAATAGCCATAACGCCCATAAGTTACCGATAACATGCATCCAACCGCTATGTAATAACATATACGTGACAAACGGCAAAAAATCCGGGCTGCCGTTTAACAAGCTCTGCCTGAAACGGGCCGGGATCAAGCCGTATTGGTCGATCAGTTTCTCAAACAATTCCGGGTTCAAATGCAACAACTGTTGTTGATGCAAGAAAACCGCGAAAGTTGCAATGATGATCAAAACGTTCATCACCGGCCAACGCCGGCTCGGGATCGTGTCCCGCAACGGTATCATCCGCTCACCTCAATTCATGATCGGTTGCGAAAGCAATATCTGGCGGAATTTGGACCAAAAGCGGGTATCGGCGGCCGGTTTTTCCACCGCATCGACTTCCGCCACCGTACTCCAGCGTACCGCTTGGCATTCAACCGGACGAGGCTCCCCCGCTTCGATCCGGCATTCAAAATACAACAACAGCAGTTGCAGGTTACCCTGCACTTCGCTGACGACATCCAAAATCCGGCCGACTGTCACTTTGATTCCCAATTCCTCATCAAGTTCCCTGGCCATTGCCTGACGCGGGTCTTCTCCCAACTCAACTTTGCCGCCGGGAAACTCCCATTTGCCGCCTTCCCGATCCGCGGCCCGGCGTTGCGCGATCAGCACCCGCTCATCCTCCCGGATAAACCCGGCTGTAACGATCAATTGCTTCATTTGCGTTATCCTTTTCAATCAACGGAATGGCCGCGGTCAACCGTTCCTCCAGCGAACCCTGGCGGCTGCCTGCCCCAAGGCTTAAAGCGGAGACAACCACCCGTTTGCCATTGCTTAGAATGGTGCAGCCGCGACGAACGGCCGCATCGGTATCAAAGGCGTGGAGGGCATAGAAACTGCCATCCGTCTCGCCCAAAAAAATCATCCCATGCGAGTCGGTAAAGATTAGACTGCCCGGGACCAGTTCCGCCAACACTTCCCGCCGCGTTTCCGCCGGAAGGTTGCGCAGGTTCCAGTGGGATTTACCGGCTTGTAATTGCGCCTGGGAACTCCGGGGAACTTCCCAGCCAAGCGTCGCCAGTACATTTTGGACAAAACGGGAACAATCGATACCGCTCGCCTGACCCCTACAGTCGCCCCAAGCGTACCGATGGCCACCAAGGTATTTAAAGGCTTGCTTTAACAGGTGCGGCAAGGTCGGCGCCAAATGTCCGCAAGCGATGCCGCCGTCGATCCGGGCTTCCCGCCAGACTAATTTTCCCGTTTTAGCGCGGGTGGGAATCAGGACAATCCGGCGAAACGGATCCAACGCCGGCAAGTGAGAACCCATGCCGATCGTCAGGTTTTCCCCACTGGCAACCTGCAAAGTTTGAAGCGGCTCCAGCGTGACGATCACCGGCAATTGCGTTGTATGGTGGTCCACCGCGGTATCCCCGGCTATGGCCACGGCCCGTTCCGGTACCCAACCCATTCCCTGCCGGGTCGTCACTAAAAACCAACGACCATCGGCCGCTACGGCCTCCAGCCGACAACTGCTGCCGACCTCCAAACCGCTTAACTGGTTACGGTCGATAGCGCCGGGCCGGGGGGCGGCAAACAGCGGTATCGCTACCGGAAACTGTTTTAGATTAGTCCTCATCACCATTAAACCATAAGTCGGCGTTGGCTTCAACTGTTCTGCCGAATTCAACATTTCCATCAAATGGTTGCGATTGACCGTTCTGCCATGCGCCGTATCGACTTGGCTTGAAAAAAATTGGGAAATATTTTGCTCATATTCAGCCTTTGCTTGTTCCGGAGTGAATGGGAAAAGATGAAAGGGGTTACGCAACCAACCGGTGTAAGCCGTCCGATCCAACCAAAAATCCGGCTGACGCATTTCCGAGTCGCTCTCCGGGAATTGATGCCCTTCGCTCTTGATCTGCATCTTCGTTATCAACACTCCTGACCCCTTACCGTCAAGTTGCCCATCGTTTGGTGAAACTTTACGATAAAAGATGAAATAAATAAAAAAATCGGTCACGATCATGATGATCCAATATTTAGCGCGACAATAGATAATATATGCAAAACCTGTTTGTCTGGGGTTATGCCAAATTTCCCGTGGCATTCGGCATCAAAAAAAAAAAACCAAACGCTTGATTGCTCAAACGTTTGGTTCGATCAAAGGTCGCTTAGGAGTCGAAACCCGTCAGACCAATTTCACCGTTTGGAATTGTTTCTTGCCTTTCTTCACCAGTAGTTTCCCATCTTGAAAGTCGGCAGCGGTGATGGCCCGGCCGAAATCGTCGACTTTCTCATCGTTTAACGAAATTCCGCCCTGAGTGACCAAACGCCGGGCTTCGCTCTTTGATTCGGTCAATCCGGCAGCGACCAACAAGTCGAGAATGGTCATCCCCTGGGCGACGGTGGCGTTGGCCAGCTCTACCGCCGAGACCGCTTGTTCATTTCCGGCTCCACCAAAAAGCGCAGCGGCGGCCTGTTGGGCCTTTAGCGCTTCCGCTTCGCCATGGGCCAGCTTGGTGGCTTCAAATGCCAGCACCTTTTTGGCTTCATTAATTTCTTGGTCTTGCAGCGCGCCCAGACGCCGTACCTCCGCGATGGGGAGGAAGGTATAAAGGGCCAGGAACCGTTGGACATCGCGGTCATCACTGTTGCGCCAGTATTGATAATATTCATAGGGAGTCGTCTTTGCCGGATCTAGCCAGACCGCGCCTGCCTCGGTTTTCCCCATTTTCTTTCCGGAACTGGTGGTGAGCAACGGGAAGGTAATTCCGTACGCCTCCTTCCCTTCGACCCGGCGGATTAAGTCGGCGCCGGCCAGGATGTTGGCCCATTGATCGTCGCCGCCCATTTGCAGCTTGCAGTCGTAGCGCCGGGAAAGTTCCAGAAAATCATAGGACTGCAACAACATATAGTTGAATTCGATAAAGGTCAACCCCCGTTCCATGCGGCTTTTAAAACATTCCGCCGTCAACATCCGGTTGACCGAGAAAAATTTGCCGATTTCGCGGAGGAACTTGATATAGTTCAGTTCCAAAAGCCACTCGCCGTTATTGACCATCAACGCTTTCCCTTCGGCGAAATCCAAATACCGCGAGAGTTGCGCCTTGATGCAGGCGGCGTTATGATTGATGGTCTCTTGCGTCAACATCTGGCGTAGTTCCGTCTTGCCGCTGGGGTCGCCAATCATCGCCGTCCCGCCGCCCAAAATAGCGATCGGTCGATGCCCGGCCTGCTGCATGTGGGCCATTGCCATCACCGGAAGCAAATGTCCGATATGCATGCTGTCGGCGGTGGGATCGATCCCGACGTAAAAAGTAACTTTCTCCTTCTCAAGCAGTTCCAGGAGCGGTTCCTGGTGCGTCATCTGCTGGATAAAACCCCGTTCCTTCAATACCTCGAAAACTGACATTGATAACTCCTCCTTCATTCGAAACCCTTTACGGTTGAAAATAAAAAAGACCAATTCGTCCGGGTAAGGACGAATGGTCTCGTGGTACCACCTTACTTCACGCGCCGTGATGACGCGCCTTAAACCGCTATAACGGGCGAAACCCGTACCGGCCTACTGCAATTTCGGCCGAAAGCTCCGGAGGGTATTTGAGGCTGCCGTGTCCGACGGGTTTTCACCTGCCACCCGTTCTCTGTTGTCACCAAAGCGCCCTACATGATCCATCATTGCCACTGCAAATATTGTTCCAAATTATCTGATATTATAACATAAAGATTCCTACCGGAGCAAGGGGATTTTTCCATATAAATCCTAGTTAAAAAATACGCTGGGCTTCTGTCCACCCAGACCTGAAGGTCAGGGCTAAGCTTAAAACCGGTCTCAAGCCCTTCCGGGCTGGGTGGTGCTTCGAAGCTTTGCTCGCAGTCCAACGGCGATCCTTTGTCCTTTATTAAGGATAACCACCATGCTTCGTGGCCTATAAAACTGTTGTTTATTGCTCAGTTCCTTGTGGTTTCGTATAATTTTTTCAAAACAACTAATGCTTCGCTAAAAAGCGGTCAAACTATACTGATTATATCGATGTGGGAGTATTGGAAACTGGAACAGTTACTTGGACCGTCGCTCATTATCACCCAATTTGTCACCCGGGTCTTTCCCCGGGTGCGCCGCGAATTGGCAAACTGGCAGGAACAGGCCGGTAAAATTCCCGACGCCACCCTCCGGACTCAGGCTTTAGCGAGCATCGCTACCAAACGCTTTCATTGTCAGGGCGGAAGTATTTATGCGCTATACCCCGGAACCGACCGGTCGGCCATGGTCCGCTTTGTCGTCGCCTATCAGACCATCAGCGACTATCTGGACAACTTATGCGACCGGGTCGGACTGGACGATGAAAGCGCTTTCCGGCTTTTACACCAGTCGATGGCCGACAGTTTGCAGCTCCAATCGGCGCCTGCCGATTATTACCGCTTATACCCTTTTAAAGCCGACGGCGATTATCTGGCGAACTTAGTCCGGCAATGCCAATATTACTTGTCCGGATTGCCGTCGCTCGAACCGGTGGCTCCGGTTATTCAGCGCTATGAACAATGGTACGCATCGCTGCAAAGCCTAAAACATTTGTCCTTGCAAACCAGAGAACAACGTTTATTGGACTGGGCGGCTCAATACCGTCAAAATTACCCGCAGATCACCCCCTGGGAATTCGGGGCCAGTTCCGGATCGACCCTGGGAATCTTTCTCCTCTTGGCCGCGGCCAAAACGCCGCAGTTGGATCCGGAGGAGGTTGAACGGATCGACGCCGCTTATTTTCCCTGGGTTAACGGTCTCCATATCCTGTTGGATTACTATATCGACGCTGCCGAAGACCGTGAACATCAAGATCTTAATTTTACATTTTATTATCGCGACTCGATCGAGTGTTATCAGCGCTTAAGCTTTTTTCTAGAACAAGCGCTCGCCAAAACCGCCGAATTGCGCTATTCCTTCTTCCATCACACGGTCATTCGCGGTCTGCTGGCGTTATATCTGTCGGACCCGAAAGCGTTGAGTACGGAACTTCAGACCACTACGCAGCGTTTGCTGCAAAAAGCCGGTTCCCAGGCCATCGCTTACCATCGCTGTTGTCTCGGTCTACGCAAACTGGGGATTATCTAGTTGGCCCGCACCAACAAACGGTCGGTCAAATCCATTAGCAGAGCCCGCTCCTCGTTTGCGGGCAGTTGGTTCAACGCCCGTTTGGCGCGGGACACATGCTGGGCCGCAATTTGCCGGGCGCTACGAATCGAACCGCTCCGTTGCAAACGTTCTCCAAGCTCCTGCCGGACCGAATCGGAAGTATCCCGCGTCGATAATCGCTGGCTCAACCAACGCCGCTGCTCGGGGTCTTCCATTAACAAGATCAACGGCAAGGTGACCGTCCCTTGGTGAAAATCTTCCCAACCCGGTTTGCCGGTCTGATCGGGTTTCCCGGCATAATCTAAAATATCATCGATCACTTGGTAAGCGAATCCCAGTTCGCGTCCGAAAACCGCCAGCGCCTCGATTGCTCCCTCCGGCGCTGCGGCGCTGATGCCCCCGGCCCGGCAGCAGCATTCAAGCAAGGTACCGGTTTTCGCATAGATTCGCTGATAATAAGTTTCGCGATTTACACCAGGATTAAACCGGTCATGCGCTTGGTTGATCTCCCCTTGACACATGGTTTGAATCGTCGCTACGGTGGATTGTAACACCGCCCCGGGACAATGAGTTGCTAAAATCTCAAAGACGGTCGCAAATAAAAAATCCCCGGCCAACACTGCCAAATGACCGCCCCACGCCCCGACGACCGATAATTGGTTGCGGCGGTAGGCCGCATGGTCAATAATATCGTCATGAATTAAAGAAGCCATATGCACCATTTCCAAAGCGGCCGCCGGCCACAGCAATCGCTCGCTGACCGGCCCGAACATTTTCCCGCAGAGGATTACCAAAAGCGGCCGGACCCGTTTGCCGCCCGCCTCCAGGGCATGTTGGCAGATTTCGCGCAAGATCCCGTCAGTCGCGGCAAAACGCCGCTGAATCAACTCTTCGACCAACGATAATTCCGGTAACTGAAAGGCAGGAATGGACTTAGGTACTTCCAGTGATTTTTGCATAAATATACCTTCTTGTATATTGAAAATTTTCCGTCTAAATATTCTGTCACAAAATCGCCATTCCCATACTAAATCTGTTTTTCAGCGTCGCCCCGCCGCTTTTCCACAATGTGAAAATAGCGAAAAAAATATGCAAAATTTCTGGTTTTTCTTTGCATCTGTTAGGGTGATGTTATATAATTGTTACATTAATGAATATTCGGAGGTGTCTTATAATGAAGAAGTTACTTTGGATTTCCTTAGTTCTTGCGCTCGTCCTCGTTTCGGGATTGGCTTTGGCGGCCAAACCGGTGCTCCGCGTGGGAACCGACGCTACTTACGAACCGTTTGAGACCATTGACAAATCCGGCGCTTATGTTGGTTTCGACATGGAATTGATCAAACTGGTCGCCGATCAAATGGGTTATGAATTGAAACTGCAAAACGTTGGCTGGGATGGCATTATCCCCGGTTTAAACAATGGCAACTATGATTGCTTGATCTCCGCCATGACCATCACCGCTGACCGGAAAAAACAGATCAATTTCTCCACTCCGTACCATGAAAACTACCAAGTGATCGTGGTGAAAGCTACCAACACCACAGTTAAGACCATCGCCGACCTGACCGGCAAGACCATTACCGTCCAAAACGGCACCACCGGCGACCTTTTTGCATCCGAAAAGATCAAAGGCGCGAAGATGAAACGCTTCGACACCAATCCGCAAGCCATTCAAGAATTATTGAACAACAACGCCGACGCCGCCATCATGGACGACTTGGTCGCCTACAACGCCGCTCAAAAAATGAAAGGCTTGAAAGTGATCACCATCAAAGAAGCTGAAAAAGAAGAATATGGCATCGGTATCAAAAAAGGCAATGACGATCTCTTGAACAAGATCAACAAAGCCCTTGCAGCTTTGAAAAAAGACGGCAAACTTGCCGGTCTTGAGAAAAAATACCGTTCCGCGAAATAATCATCTTTTTCCCTTGACAATGATGGTCAAAGAGTGATATGTTGCTCTTTGACCATATCTTTTTTTTGGCCAAATATAATAATTTTTCCACAATTACACATTTTTGTATCCTGAAAATTATAAAAAAAGGAAGTTGGGTAAAGGATGAACAGCATCAAATATAAATTGCATCTGGCGCTCATCTTGACCGCCATGCTCGCTTTTGGGCTATCGCTGCCGGTCTTGGGTGTTACAAACACTGCCACATTACAAGTTACCTCGGATCCTCCCGGAGCCTCGATCGTTATCGATGGTAGCGACACTACCAAAGTCACTCCTTACACCTTTCGCGATATTGCCGTAGGTGAGCATCACATTTCGGTGCAGAATGTCCCCCATTACCGCAATGACCAAAAGACAATGACGGTTGAAGCCGGCGAAAACACGGCTGACTTTTCATTATCCGAAACCTCTCTTTATTATATGTGGCTGAGCCTTCCCAACCTGCTGCTCGGCACATTAATGACCCTCTTTTTGACAATCGTGGCCGTATTTAACGGCATTATCATAGGAACGCTCGCCGGTGTAGCCCGCGTAATCCATAATAAAGTGATCAATCTGTTTGCCGGTATTTATGTCGATTTTATCCGTGGTACTCCCTTGCTGGTCCAGATCTTTATGATCCACTTCGGTTCGCCGCCCATCCTCGGCATGTTATTCAATCAAGGCCAACCAATTCCAATCAATCCGTTTGTTTCGGCACTGGTTGCTTTAAGTATCAACAGCGGCGCCTATGTTGCCGAAATCATCCGCGCCGGCATTCAATCCATTGACCGCGGTCAGATGGAAGCCGCCCGCTCGCTGGGAATGTCTTATCGTCAGGCAATGCGTTACATTATCCTGCCCCAAGCGCTCAAACGGGTTATTCCACCGTTAGGCAACGAATTCATTGCCATGTTGAAAGACTCGTCGTTGGTTTCGGTAATCGGTATGGAAGAATTGGTCCGCAAAGCGCAGGTTATCGTAACCCGTTCTTATCGTCCAACCGAAACCTGGCTTGAAGTAGGTATAATCTTCTTAATGATGACACTGCCCTTTACCCGGATCGTATCCATGCTTGAAAGGAGGCTGAAGACCGGTGATTAAGGTTGTTGATTTACACAAACGGTTTCGGCATTTGCATGTGTTGAAAGGTGTCTCCACTGAGGTCTCCCAAGGCGAAGTGGTTTGCGTCATTGGACCCAGCGGCTCCGGTAAAAGTACCTTTTTACGTTGTATCAATCTGTTGGAGAAACCCTCCAGCGGCCATATCTTCATCGAAGGTCTCGATGTGACCGATCATTCCCAGATCAACGTGAACGAAGTCCGCGCCGAAGTAGGCATGGTTTTTCAACGGTTTAACCTGTTCCCCCATAAAACCGCTTTGGAGAACATCACCCTCGCCCCGCTAAAGGTACGGGGATTGTCCCACGATGAAGCGAAGGAACGCGCTTTTGAACTTTTAGACCGGGTCGGCTTACGTCATAAAGCCGATGTCTATCCCGATAATCTCTCCGGCGGACAGCAACAACGGATCGCCATTGCCCGGGCCTTGGCGATGCGCCCCAAAGTAATGCTCTTCGACGAACCCACTTCGGCGCTGGACCCGGAGATGATCCAGGAAGTATTGGATGTAATGAAGAGTTTGGCCCGTGAAGGGATGACCATGGTCGTCGTCACCCATGAGATGGGTTTCGCCCGCGAGGTCGCTCACCGCGCCCTCTTTATGGACGAAGGGGAGATCATTGAAGAGGGCACCCCCGAGGGGCTCTTTAACCATCCGCAAAACGAGCGTACCCAACAATTCTTAAGCAAAATCCTCTAAGCAAATCAAGGTGTTGCGATGAATCGTCGTTTGACCCGTTCGGATTTGTTGATGTTGATTACCACAGCCATTTGGGGCTGGAGTTTATCATTGTGAAATGGTCGATCGCTATGATCGACCATTATTTTTTTATTCTCAGCCGTTTCCTCGGCACCACGGTTGCCTCCTGTTTCAACCAAAGCGCAGCAACAGGTCTCCGCCTTTCGGACAGCAATTTTATTGGCAACCGAACCGCTGTTTGCCGGGATCTTCGCCATCGGGGTCGGTTACGATCCCTTCGATTGAAAGGTGGTCGGCGGTGGACTCGCAATCTGGGATGATCTGCGCCAGTTGGGATATGCAGAATCAGTCCTAAAAACGTTAATCGATTATTTTACGCTAACCGTTCCCGGTTGGTCCGGCGGCGCCGCCGGGTCGACCAACCCAGCAAGCCGTAACCGAGGCAATAGCCAAGCATCCCTTCCCAAATCCCGATTGCGCCGAAGAGCGTCAACAAATCGCCCCAAACGTTGTTAATTTGAAAGAAATAGCGGGTTGCAACCATTAGCAACCCGATGATGATCCGGGTAGCGCGATCGAGTGGACCGATATTTTGATCTTGAACTTGTTTCGTCATGTCATCACCGTCGTTAGTATATCCAAACATAAAAAAACACAAGCTCCCGAAGTTTCGGGAGCTTGTTAATTGCCTCATCCGCTTATTAATTTTCCGTTTCCGCCGCCGCTTCCAGTAATACCTGTTCCATAATCTCCGCGACAGTCTCCACAGGAATCACTTCAACATTCTTCAAGTCTTGCGGGACGTCCTTGGCATTTTCCTTGGGAACAAAAACCCGTTTAATCCCGGCCTGCCGGGCGCCGTAGATCTTTTCGACCACGCCGCCGACCGCTTTGATCTTGCCTTGAATCGAAACTTCGCCGGTGACCGCAATATTCTGTGGAATCGGTCGTTTGGCGAGGCAGCTGATCAAAGCCAACGTGATAGCGACACCGGCCGAGGGACCGTCAATCCGTCCCCCGCCGACCACGTTGACATGAACGTCGTAATCGGAGATATCTTTGCCCGTCAGCAAGCGAACCACTGAAGCCGCGTTAAAGACGGAGTCTTTGGTCATGCTGCCGGCCGTTTCGTTGAACCGGAGATGGCCTTTGCCCTTTTCCTCGCAAGGAAAGCAGACCGCTTCCAACTCGAGGATCGAACCGACGAAACCGCTGACGCCCAACCCGAAGATCTTTCCAATCTCTTGGTGGTCCGAAGCTTTGACTGTTAAAAACGGCGATAACCGGCTAACCTGGAAAACCTCGAGTAAATCCGCTTCCGCGATTTTGACCTGCGCCAGCTCCGGCGTTTCATCACGGTGTTTATAAAGCGACAAACCGCAAGCGTCCGCCAGAATCCCCGCCGCTTTCCGGCCTTCGATGGTATATTCGCTGATCAACTCGGCCACCTCGGGGTCGATGTTGATATGGATCCGTTGCGCCGCATTGGTGACAATTTCTTGAATATCCGATTGCTCCAAGGGTTCAAAGTAGACTTCGGCGCAACGCGAACGCATTGCCGGACTGATCTCGGACGGATCCCGGGTCGTCGCCGCGATCAACACAAAGTCAGCCGGGGCGCCTTCCGCAAAGAGTTTTTTGATATATTTCGGAACATTGGGATCGTTCGGATCATAATAAGCCGAATCAAAATAGACCCGTTTATCCTCCAATACCTTCAACAATTTATTTTGCAGCATATCGTCCATCTCGCCGATCTCGTCGATGAACAGAACACCGCCGTGGGCATCGGTCACCAAGCCAAGCTTCGGCTCGGGGACGCCACCTTCGGCCAGATCCCGTTTGGCTCCCTGGTAAATCGGGTCATGGACCGAACCCAGCAGCGGATTGGTAACTTCGCGCGGATCCCAACGCAAGGTGGTTCCATCCACCTCGACAAAGGACGCTTCGGCCTTGAACGGCGTGAAAGGAAGCTTTTTCGCCTCTTCCAGCACCAGCCGGGCAACCGTCGTCTTCCCGACGCCCGGCGGTCCGTAAAGAATAACATGTTGCGGGAAGGGCGAGGCAATCTTGGCCAAAAGCGAAGTGATAGCCCGGTTTTGGCCGACCACTTCCTCAAGTTTGGTCGGTTTCAAGGCTTCCAGCACCGATTTGGAGAGGTTGACTTGATCCATCTTTTCCAAATCGGCCAGTTTTTTCAGGGTATGGGGATTATCCGGTCCGGTGTTTTCTTGCAGGACTTGCATCTTAATCTCTTTGAGGTATTCCTCATGCCGTTGTTGCATCCGTTCGGCGATCTTCTTCTCAATCTTCTCCTCAACCGTCTTGCGGGCGATCATATCGGCAATCTCTTCTTCAATCTCGTTTAAGATCTCGGGTAGATTTTTCCGTTCCGGCAACGTGTCGATGGTCGGGTCTTCAAAGATAATCCGTTGCAATGCCAATATGCGTTCTTCAATGAGTTCCGAACGCATCAATTTTAACGCTTCCAATTTCCCCGCTTTCAAGACCAACCGGTCGGACCCGTACAGGTTTGACAACAAGGCAAATACCGCCGCGACTTGCCGTTCCAATTGCTCTTCATCGAGCAACCGGTCGTGCAAGGGAACGGTCGTTTGATTCTTCTGAAAAATGTCGGTAAATTTTTTCACTATATTCTTCATCTAACTCTCCTTCCCGTGACAAACCGGGAAACTTATACCGTGGACAACTACCTTAAATAACGAAAACCGGCGGGACCGGTTTCCGGTAATTTCTGTGTTTTTAGCCGCTAACCAGGATCATTGTTTCCGTCCTGGAACTAGCTGGGGACACTGTAATTGAAGTATTTACCGCAACCTGCCGAAGCCGGATATTGAGTGCGACATATATCGCTTATTCGGCAACGACTTTGACCATCAGCTCGGCACTAATCCCTTTATACAGGTGGACTTTGACCGGATGGTCACCTAAGGTTTTAATGGCGTCGTCAATCGCCAGTTTTCTTTTGTCCAGCTCAATTCGGGCTGTTTTTAGGAGTTCATCGGTGACGTCTTTCGCGGTGATGGAACCGAACAACCGTCCGTTTTCGCCGGTTTTGGCTTTAAACGTAACCGTCACTTTGCTCAGTTTTTCCGCTAACGCCTTGGCTTCCGCCTCATCCCGCGCTTCACGGTGGATCGCGCTTTCTTTCTGATCTTTTAAGAGTTTTAAATTGCCCGGGGTCGCTTCCATCGCTAAACCCTTCGCCAGTAAGAAATTGCGGGCATACCCGTCGGATACTTCTTTTACTTCGCCTTTTTTGCCTAATGCTTTGACATCTTGTTTCAAGATAACTTTCATTTGTTTCACCCGCCTAATATCGGTTTCGATCTTTCAAATAATTTTCCAAATTGGTGACATCGCCATACCATTGTTCAATCTCATGTTCCTGCATGACCTGGGACTGTAACTTGCTACGAATATTCTCGTCAAGCTTTGTGAAGGAGATACCTAGCCGCCGCGCCAAAAAATAACAGCTGATGACCAAACCCGCCAAAGCATCCTGGAGCAACTCCTGGTTGTTTTTGATCAACGCTTTAAACAAGGTGCCCATACCGGCAACCAACTCGGCTTTGATCCATTCGATGGTGCGCAGATTTTTGACGATATTGAAGTCCGGGTTGTTAGAAGACATAAAGCCGTTCCCCCTTCAACCCATGTTATTCTCTACAGTTGCTATTTTTTCCTGCGCTTAATTCACTTTGTGATGTAAATTTCAAACAACAAATTTCTGCTTTGGAACTCGGTCTCTTTATCATATATCCGATGGTCCCATTGCATTCCTACCGATCACTTGAGCCTATGTCGCTCCACCCGCTTTTTTCTTAATTCGCCGGCGCAAGCAGCGACAGGTAGCTAGCGTGGACGACTGGAAGTTCAAAGATAAAAAAAGAAGCCTTTCGGCCTCTTTTTATTCGCTGGTATATGGCAGTAACGCGATTTGCCGTGCCCGTTTGATCGCTGCGGTCAATTGGCGTTGATGAACAGCGCAGTTGCCGGAGATCCGACGCGGCAGAATCTTACCCCGTTCGGTAACATATTTCCGCATTTTGCCGATTTCTTTATAGTCAATGTCTTGAACTTTATCGACACAGAAAGCGCATACTTTCTTTTTGGGGCGACGACCACCACGGCCGCCTTCTTTATCATTTCTGGGCATTGTTTTTCACCTCTTTTGACACTAGAATGGAAGATCGTCTAAATTTACGCCGCCGACATCACCGCCGGAACTCGCTGAACCGGACGAACCGGCTCCCGAACCCGGAGCGTCATCACGACCCCTGTCCAAAAATTGGACTTGGTTGGCAACAACTTCGGCAACCCGTCTCTTTTGGCCGTCTTTATCCTCATAGCTACGAATCTGCAGCCGTCCTTCAACAGCAGTGAGACGTCCTTTTTTCAGGTAATTTGCACAAAGTTCGGCTGTTTTTTGCCAACAGATGATCCGGATGAAGTCCGCTTCCCGCTCCCCTTGTTGGTTCGTGGTAGGACGGTCGACTGCCAAATCAAAGTTGGTAACTGCCGTGCCGTTTGGAGTATAACGAAGTTCCGGATCCCGGGTTAATCGCCCGATGAGTACGATATGATTCATCTCGTTCCTCTCCTTCGCTTACTCTTCTCGTTTGATGAGTAAATGACGAATGACTTCGTCATTGATGCGCAGTAACCGTTCGAGTTCTTGCGCAACTTCTTTGGCGGACTTGAAGTTCATCAACACATAGTAGCCGTCGAATCTGCCGTCAATTTCATAAGCAAGACGCCGCTTGCCCCAACGGTCGGTTTTAGCAATCTCACCGTTACCGTTTTTGACAACATCTTCGAAGCGGGTGACCACTGCGTTGATGGCTTCCTCTTCCAATTCCGTCTTGAGGATATACATCGCCTCATAATCCCGCATTCGATAACACCTCCTCCCTATGGACTCATCGGCTCCGCGAGCGGAGCAGGGAAGTCACCGTAGTATTATACCACTAGTCCCAAACCGATTCAAGGGTTTATTTGGTGAGTTTGGGGCCGGCTGGATGAGGATCAGCCACAATCGCTGCCCTCGTCCCAGCCCAATGATTCGCAGTTATCCACAGGAAGAGATCATTTACTAACAAAATGATCTAAGTTATTCACAAAACGATCTGAGTTATTAACAAAATGAGATCACTTATTCACAAAATGATCTCATTTACTAACAGAAATAGATCAGTTATTCACAAAATGAGATCATTTACTAACAGAATGATCTGAGTTATTAACAAAACGATCTAAGTTATTCACAGAATGAGATCATTGAGTAACAAAATGGGATCAGTTATCCACAAAATGGTCTCCATGGGCTTGCCGCAGGGCGCCTCACCCCTTGCGATGCCTGGCAGCCGGTAGTTTTCCAGTGCCATTCCCCTCTCTACTTAGAGACCTGCTCCGATGTTATCTCAGTAAAGAGGGGAACCTTGTTTTACTGGGGTTTTTGCAACATCAACCGGATTTTTGCTGTTACTTGGGGATACCCGACCTCTGAGTCGTTTCTTTGATTAATTCCTGCATCTTCGTCACCCCATCCAAAAAGTTTCTTCCGGCACGATAAAACAATCCCCGCTCTTCCGCCGTCTTGATTTGACAAAATATTCAAAAGAGAGGGGATTGCCCGGGTGCACTATTCGTAGGATGTCTGGGAAGGGTGAGTCGAGGCCTATCCCCCGATCTCGCCAAGCAGCTTGATCCGCTTCATTGGTTCCTCCGGATCGTTTGAGCCAATCAATATTAACTTGGTATACCTGCCGCGATATTTGGTCTTGCTGGCGTCGAAGCTGACTTTGACTGCAATCTTGTTTCCCGGTTGGGTCGTCAGCGGGAGGTTGGTTTGGGTTCCGTCTTGGGTCATGAACTGAAAGGTTGTGCAAGGGCGATCAACGGTGATGGAATTGAGGGTTAAGTCGGATTGCCCGGCGTTTTGGATGGTTATAGTTTGCTCTTTGTCTTGCCGATGTCAAAGAGGTCGCTCGAAACGGTTATTTTGGGTTTGGATAAGTCGGTTGCTGTAACGATGAATGAGCAGACCATTATTAACAACAAAGCTGATATGAATACATATTTTCGTTTCATGATAACCTCCGATTCGTCTTGAAGAAAAGCACAGCCTGAAGACTGTGCATGTAGTAAGACTTATTGTCCACCTAAAACCCCCCATCCATCGGAATAACCTCCATAAGGCTTACTGAGTTGATCTAATAATTCTTGGATTTTTATAAAGTCATCATATACAAGCATCATTTTTTTGGAGCAATAACACGTCCAATCTTGAGTTTCATTATCTTGTTCTACGCTACAATCGAACCCATATTTTTCAACATGGACTAAAATCTTTTCTCCACTTTGTTTATTTGGAACAGCTATAAAAAAATCAACAATATGCGGTTTACTAAAATCAGTTCCATGTTCATATAGTGTTTTCAAAGCTCCTCCATCCGAATCATTAGGAAATTGCATTAAATGAGCCTCCTTTTTATCGAGGATAATAACAAAGTTTTTTAAGACGAATATGGATTTTCTGTAAAATGAGTGTAACGATACTCTCCAGTACAAGGGTCTTTCCATAGTTGCATTTGAAGCCATTCTATGGGGAAAAATAATGTCATGAAATTAAGTACTCCACCAGCTGCTCCTCCACCCTTTCCGCCTAAGAGTTTATAACCAGGAGATTTAATTTTATTATAGGAGTTGGGATTACCTTTGTACCATCCCATTTCTTGCATTAATCGAGCTTCACCTTTAAAGGATTCAACTGTATTCGGTGCTTGAAAATGAGTTTTGTTTATAACTGGGTCATTATATTCTAGGGACAACCTCCTTGCGGACTGTTCCATCCTTTTTTGTCCACCTTTTCCAGCATAAGTGTTTGTGCTTTGAAAGTCTATTTTATAGTACCCATCCCCCATTAATCCAGATGGATCTACAAAATTAATAGGATCACTCCCACAGTAACTGTAAAGGCCACTGTCTCCCCCACTAAACCCAATCGGGTCCTTCCCCGTCCATCTTCCAATCTCACTGTCATAATCCCTCGCTCCATACCGTACCAATTTCGTCTGCGAATCCCAAACTCCTCCCGCAAACCCAAACGGCTGGAACCCCGGATTGGTATCTTGCAATACATTCCCAAATTCATCATAGTCCATCCGTTGCACTACTAGTCCAGTACTAACGTTCACAACCAATCTCGGACTACCCAAGTGATCCGCTACAATCCGATAAGTAACGCCACCCTTGATCAGATAATCCGGCACAATCGAACTCGTCCCATAGACAAACCTAGTCACAACATTATTACTGCCATCCAGTTCAACCACGGGCTTCAAATCATCCTGATACAAAAATCCTTGCACGAAAACCCCGTTAACCTTCTTGCCAATCCTTCTTCCGGCGCCATCAACGACATACTCTAATCTAGTGCCATCCACCAGCGTGACAGACTTCAGATTCCCCAGTACGTCATAATCATACAACGTTGTCCCGTTGCTATCGGTCTTCCGTTGCAACTCGCCATTAGCGGAATACTGATAGCTACTGTCGCCATACTTGATTAACCGGTCTTGAGCATCATATTGGGTCAAACTCACACTGCCATTCACTCCAATATAACTCGTCCGGTTTCCATTGGAATCATACTCATAATGTCCAACCAAAACGCCGTCCTGCGTGACATCCGTCAACTGCCCGATCGCATCGTAATCATAATGATAGGTATGGGTTTGACCGTCAACCATCTCCGTCTTATCGGTAATCCGGCCCAGAGCATCATAAGTATATTGGGTTTCAAATAAGTTCGTTCCACTACTCGTAACCTTGTAATCTTTCACCTCGCCAAACTCCGTCCGGCTGACCACCGCGTCACTGACATTGCCAATCGTACTTCCAGTATACATCCCGTTGGTTGCATCGTAACCGATCGCCAAGTTGCCGGCATTCGTAAGTTGACCGTCGTTGTTATACTGATAACTTACCTTATTTGCATCATTCACACTCTGGCTGTCCACCAGGAAGTCACTGTTATAGGTTACGCCGACTTTCCCTTGAATCAATCCTGCCCAAGTAACCGCAGTTGGTAACGCCCCATCATAAGTATTGGTTAGCGTTCCGTTATCCGGAGCAATGATATTCTTCAATTGCCCGGTATTGGCATCATAAGCATAGGTCAATTCGCCTTCGGGCAATTGCAAGCCAATTAGTTTCCCTTGGGTGTTATACGCAAAACCGATTGTCTTGCCGTCCGGGCGAGTCACGAAAGTCGGTTGTTTCGCCAAGTTGTAATCATATTGAGTCGTCGTCGCTCCGCTATCCAGTAGGGGCGGGTTATAGGTATCGGCCAAATCCACCGCGGTATAAGTAAAGTTGTGGGCTCCCTTGTCCGGCGGAGTCAAGTTGGTTACATTTCCATTGGCATCGTAGTTGAACGCGATTGCTTTCCCGTTAGGCAGCGTTTGCTTGATGACCCGGCCGACCGGATCGTAGTCAAAGCTGGTTTTCCGGTTTAAGGGATCTAAAACATAATCGATATAACCGTTGCTTTTAAAGAAGACTTTACTGATGCGCGCGGTGCTGCCCGCGCCTTCGGTGATTTGATATAACCGGCCGCGTTCATCGTAGGCGAATGCGACGGGGGCGAGACCGGGGGTTTCCACTTTGATGACCCGTCCTTGGTCATCTAACGTTGAAACGCTCTTTCGCCCCAGCGGAGTAGTACTGGTGATGGTATGAGTCGTTGCATCGTATACACTGGTGAAAGTTTTCGTCCCATTAATCGTGGTGGCATCGGTTAAGGTCTTGACGCTTAAAATGTTATCCAGATCGCTTAATGTAACCGAGCGGGTGCTGGTCATTGAATACGTTTTCCCGCTGGGTGTTTTCATTTGAACCGAACTGATGATCGGCGCTTGCATCGCAAAGCGCGGATCGGCGCCTTTCTGGATCTTGGTAACGGTTCCATCCGGAGCGGTTGTCGTCTCACTAAAATCGCTACCGTATACCGTCTTGCGAGTCCCACCGCAACAACCCGAAGTCGCTTGCGTAATTGAACCGTTACTACCGACTTCAATCGAATAATCGGTAATATAAGCGGCTTGGCTGTCCTTGCCTTTGGTGCTGCGAACGACCCTGCCGTTCGCGTTCTCAGTGCGTGAAAGTTCGGTATAACCGCCGGCAGGGTTTTCATCACGAGTTAGTAGACCATTCTCATCATAGGTAAAGGTATGGACCCCACCTTTGGGATCGGTGAAGGTATGTAATAGACCGCCATCGTAATAAGTGCAACGGTAGCTTTCATTGGCGGCGTTGGTTACGGTCTGTAAGTATCCGGATGAATCGACCGCCAATACCGTTCGTTGACCAAACGGCCCAACGATCGCGGTTGGATTACCGCTGCCATCCCGTTCGATCGTCGTCGTATTGTTATTCAAATCGACGACACTGATCAACCGGCCGTTGGCATCATAGTTAAAGGTATATTTCACCTTTCCGGTCAGCGTGTCCAAGGTGCGGAGATGTTTGCCGTTTGGATTGAAGTGATACAGTTCGTTGCCGTCTTCGGAGGGGATTAAGATATCTGTGGCAGAAAAGTCGGGTAAGATAGGTCTTACGACTCGGATGTAATTAGATAAATTTTCACATAAATAGACAGCACCGTCTGGACCTACTTCAATTCCCGTAACATAACCAAATAGCGCTAACAAGGCTGGCCCGTCATCGCCACTCAACGTGTTAATATTAGTAGGATTAAAAACGCCTGCAATTGTATTAATAATTCCATCCGCTCCGACCTTCCGGATACGATTTTTATCGGCGAGATAAATGCTGCCGTCCTTTGAAATCGTTAAAGCATACGGGTAATCAGCAAACCGAGCTTCAACAGCTTTACCACCATCTCCGCTGTCTCGGGCATCATAATAAATTTCACCATTTCCAGCAACAGTAGTAATAATCCCATCAGGTCCAATTTTACGGACTACTCTTCCGTGTGGCTGAACAAAATACAAACTACCATCGGAACCAATCGTCAATGATGATGGTAATCCAATATTTGCTTGTCGGGCAGGTCCTCCATCTCCCGTTGGAAAAACATCCTGATCTCCTGTTCCGGCTATTATATTAATGAGCCCATCATTACCAATTTTATAAATATACCTTCTTGCGCGATCCCCTATATACAAATCTCCATTTAAATCAACGGTTACTCCCGAAGGGATCATAGGTGTTAATGTTGCAAGTCTTCCTTCAACACTTGAAGAATTATCATCAGGATAATCCCCTGTTCCAGCTACAGTCCGAATAAACCCATCCTTCGTTATTTTTCGAACTCTAGAGTTGTTTAAAAAATAAATCGTACCATCCGGGGCAATTGCCAAATTGTTCGGGCTTACTATCGCAGCATTTACGGCAAGACCGCCATCGCCGGCAGTGCCTTGGACTCCCGTCCCAGCTATAGTGGTAATAATGCCATTTTTATCAATTTTCCGAATCCGTTGATTATTGGTGTCTGCAATATACATACAGCCATCGGATCCAAACTTAACTGAAGACGGGGATTTAAGTAAAGCATTTTTTAAAGGACCGTTATCCCCCGCAAAACCAGGCTGCGAACATTTTCCTACATATGCTTTGACCCCAAGTCTAGCATCTTGTTTACTACTTCGCCGACCATTGCCAAGATATAATACTTGTCCAATTGGATCGTAATTATGATGGTTGCTTAAACTCCACCCACCTAAATTTGAATCTTTATCATAACGATAAATTATATCGACAGAACCACTTTTCCAAGATGCAATTTCAGTCATTGGATATAACCCATCAATTGAAACTCCTGAAAGCCTTGCAAAGCTTGGAATCGAACTTGGAGATTGATAGACAGCCGGATAGACATAACCAACTTCCACGGTCGCTTTTTGGGAGCCTAAAACTCGCCGACCATATGCGTCCTTCCCATCCCAACTAAACTGATATTCTAAGTTGGTCTGCGGATTGAATTCTTTATAAACCATACGACCTGCAACTGAGATTTTAAGTAAAATCCTTTTCAGACTAGTTGGTATAAAATTGTTACTCAATGATATTTTTATTTCGCGATCATCAATATAGCCTTCCATTCGATCACTTGAATAGTGCAAAGAAGGCTCTATTCCAGGTAATGCAATTGCTTCACCAAGAATCTGGTTCTCCATTTCAACTATTGAACCGCTACAAGTTACCGGATTATCAAACTTTTTAATCTTCGGGATGTTGAAAACAGGAGTGATAGCATCGAGCGGAAAACCAAAAGGCCAGTTAAAATCAAAAGCTGAAAAATGCTTAATTGGCACTCTCCAAAGGCTCTGACCTGCAGTATAAAGTGTTGCTAAATTTTGACGCTCGGCATCGTTAAACCCAAGGTTGGTTAAACTCACATTATCTGCTGCTAAACCCTTTCCAGTCACATCGATTTCTGCTAATCCATTATTTACACTAAGGATTTTTATTACTAGACCATTTTCCGAAGGGACCCATTCTCCTTTTGATGGATCGTAGTAACCTGACGGAACAATCCCACCCACCGGAAAATTAATAAAATTCTCAACATATGCGTAAATCGGTTGATTGAACTTTACGTCTGTTGCTTCATCGATGCTAAAGTCAACGCAATAAGTATAACCAGAAGTTGAAGGCAAAATTGCCGGCATGGTCTTTGGTCCGTTGATTCCGACTGTAAATTCTGTTGCACGGATATGGATCATATCACTATTGCATCCAAAAATTTGGGTTCCGGAAGGGAAGAAAAGCGTTGCTTGTCTTTGTCCCCTCTCATCCAATATCACGCTACCCCGAGCCACTTGGACTTCTTGACTATTAGTTGTGATCAATGTTGACTGAGAATCAACCTTAATCAGTATTACATCTTCTATCACCTTATAATCTTGCCAGGGCACATTCACTTGCCGTTGCGCGCTTAAAAATCCGGTCCGTTCATATTTGACGGTTAATAATGCGCCGCCGTTGACCGCCATGTCAAATTGACCGTCTGCCCGGCTATAGGTCTGGCCAAACTCCGGGTGTCCTAGAATTGTAATCTTAACCCCCGGCAATGGTTGTTCCGTTTTGTCCAATACTTTGCCCCGGATGACCGCCGCCCGTTTGGCCTCGATCGTCTCCGGGTTAACACCGGTTTGAATTGGATTTTCTCCACTATAGAGAAAGCTGGTGGCGGTTTTTAGATCCGAAACGATCGTCGGATCCAAGGTTGGCGCAACCGCCGCCGGATCGGGTGGCAAATTCGGCAAGGTTGCATCAATCGTAAATGTCGCTTGCCCACCCAAAGCTGCATTCCCCGCTTGGTCGATGGCGCCTATGGTGACAGTATGTTGACCGTTGTCAAATCGGCGGGCGGCGCGTACGAAACGCCCGATTCAGTCGCAACCGCATTCACAATGGCTCCGTCAACTTTCATTATTACGGAAGCCGGATCAATCCCCGCTAAATCATCGCTGATCATCGCACTGATTGTCGGCCGGAGGTTATTGGTGGTCCCTTGCGGTTGCAGGTTACTAATCAGCGGCGCATTCTTATCAATGCTGACCGCATAAGTTAACGCGCTCTGATTCCCGGCGTGATCCTCGGCAGTCCCGTTGACCGTCTGATTTAGTCCCGTCCGGGTGATGGTAACGGGCGATGATACCGTTTTCACCCCTGACAAAACGTCGTTGGCCGTAAAGGTTACGGTGACGTCGCTGTTATTCCAGCCGTTGGCATTCCGGGCCGGGGTTTGAGTCGCTACCAATCCCGGACCGGTCTGGTCGATTTTAACCATAAGCGGATGATGCGGTTCGACATTCCCGGCGTTATCGACCGCCCAATATTCGATGTTATATATTCCGTCGGCGCTGATGGTGATGGTATTCCCCACCGTGTCGATGCCGTTATTGATCTTATAATAGCTTTGAAAGACGCCGCTATTGTCGTCTTGGGCGGTCAATCTGATCGTTACCGGGTTTTTGACCCATGCGCCGTCTTTTTGGTAATCGCAAGTGGTGGTCGGAGGAACCGTTTCCGAATAGAGTTGACTTGGCGGGATCACTGCTTTGGTCTGGTAGTTACTGGACCACAATAGCTTTACGGAAGCGACTCCCTGGTTTTCATAAAACTCCAGTTTGATGGGATACTTTTGACCCGCGATCAGGCTAATGGTGCCGCTCTTTTCGGTCGCGCTGTGGTCTTGCCAATCGTCAATCAGGCGTTGTCCATCGACCCATAAACGGATCCCGTCGTCCGCGGTGGTATAGAAGGTATACGTTCCGGTATATTGGGGTTGGACTTCGCCGTTCCAACGCACCGAAAAAGTAGTCGCTTCCAACGCCGAATCCGGAGCTGCCGAGCCCCAATCAAAATTGATGGTGGCGTCTTTCCGGACTAGCTTCGGATTGGTAAAATCGACATTGTCGTAATAGGTTCCGACTAAACCCGTGCCATTGCCGATCACCGGTTCGGGTACAGTAACGGTTTCCAGCAATTCAATTTCACCGATTTGCGTTTGCGAACCCCCGTTACTTTTAATGTTATTTAATCGGTAATATTGATAGGCGGTGCTGTTGCTGAAAGGATAAGTTTTTTTCAAATTGCGGCCGGCAAACGTTTGGCTGCTTTGGGAATCGAGGTTGGTCCAACTCGAACCGTTATTGGAACCTTGGAGCGTCCAACTCTTCGGGTCGAGGGTGGGAGCATCGCCGGCGGAGGTGATGGTGTACTTGGTTATCTGATAAGCGTTGCTATTGGGAAACAGATACTGTATCCAAGTTGAATTCGTTGTATCTTGCCACTTGGTATTGACGTCGCGATCAAACGCCTTCTCTTTGCCATAACCGGCCGAAGCATTTTCCCCGCGCGCGGTCACGGTTCCGCCGGTAGCCCGGTTGATCTCGACGGTACTGAGCGCTTGGACGTTCATGGGATTGATCTGTAAAAACGCTCCGCAGAGCGCCAATAATCCCAGACAGCCGGCTACGACCATTCCTCTTTTTATCACCTGTGGCGTCATTTCAGCAATCCTCCCCTATTTCAACATTTGGAAATATTATATGAAATTTACAATTTGTATATAAATTCCATGCATTATTAAAATTACCTTTTATTTTCCAAATGAAACTGCTCGTTTTTTAATCCGTCTATAATGATTGAAATCGGGTGGTTGCCCAATTGCTGTAATAATTCAACTTTCGCAGTGTAAAATTTAAAGTGATTGCAAAATAATCCAGGATTCACCGCGCCATTCGGAGTTGTCTTAAAATCGCCCGGATTGCCACACATTCGTTTCGGGTCAAAGCGTCGTGATTCGGAGCAGTTTTTCCAAAGAATTTAATGAACGTCAACGAGCCGTATAAAAAAATCCCCTCTCGTTTGCCAGACGCGGGCAAGCGAGGGGGGCGGCGTTTTGGGGCATATGAAACTAGATTGGCTTCAGGAAGATGCGTAGGGATTGTTATTTTTGAAACTCCGCCGCCACCTGTTGATTGATCAACTCCCGTTTGGCTAAAGTCGCGCGGAACAACTCCTGAAATACTTGGGGCAGGCCGGCTTGGATCACTTGAACGCCCATGGCGGTGATCCCGCCTTTGACAGCAACCCGGCTGATAGTGTCGGCAAAACTCATTTGGTTTTCGACCAACAATTTGGCGGTGCCAAGCATGGTCTGCCGTACCAGTTCTGCGGCGTCCCCCTCGGATAAACTGTGGTTAAACTTAAGTCCGGCTTGGAGAAACTCCTGGAAGATAGCGGCGAGGTAACCCGGTCCGCAACTGGTGAATTCGATCGCCAAATCAAAGTCGTTTTCGGGCAATACCTTAACCGTGCTGATCCCGGCCATGAGCGACTCGAGCAACGCCGCTTGCTCGGGCCCAACTTGGGCGTGATGGCAGACTAGGGCAACACCGCCGCGCGCGACCGAAGTAATGCTCGGAATCACCTTCGATACTTTGGCGTGGGGAATCATTGCCGTAATCTGAGCCAGCTTCACCGGACCGGTGATGGCGACCAAATGGGTCGTTTCCGATACCTCATCCTGAATTTCGTTGAGGACCAGCGGATAATCGACCGGTTTAACACAGAGAAAAACCGGACCCGCCGCCCGGGCGACTTCACGATTGTTCCCGGCAATCCGAAGCTTGGGGTACTTGCGCTCAACTTCCTCCAGTTTACTTGAGGTCCGGGTGGCGACAATGATTTCCTCCGGCGTGAGCCGCCCCGATTCGAGAAAACCATTCAAAAGCATGCTGCCCATGCTGCCATAGCCGATAAAACCGATCTTACTCATCGTACCTCCACGGTTTTTAATCAGCATATGCAAATTCGGCTCTTGAAGATTCCGTTAAAATACAATTAGCTTCTCATCCCGCCGGCCCTGTTCATCCCAGATCACATGCAACTCACTGGGAGACTCCTGAAAAAATAACGCCAACCGCTCGCGCATCCCCGGCGCGAATTGAATCCGGTCCAGTTCAGTTACGGCGATCCACTCCGGTTTACCCTCGGCGGTGCCCGGGCCAAGCGTCCCGGTGAACTGTTCCGTAATATAATGAAAGACCAGATAACGTTCGCGGGTCTCGGCATTGACGAAATTGGCCAGCCCCTTAAAGGCCAACTCCGAGACCGTCAAGCCGGTCTCCTCTTGCACCTCTCGGATAGCGCAATCCGCCATGCTCTCCGGGAAATCGACATGACCCCCAGGCGGGGCATATCCTCGCCAGTCGCCTTTCCTGCGGTTGATCAGGACGAGCCGTTGGTTAGGCCGGTCATAGACGACACAGATGGTTGTTAAGGTAACTTGATCCGTCATTTCGTAACCTCGTTATCATTGATAAAAAAACAAAACCCCTTCATTAAGGGGTTAATACGTGTTATTCTTGCCCGGTCTCCGGGGCAAAGCCCGACTCCGGCAGGACCGACTTGACGACGGTTTTGACTGATTTTTCAAACTGCGGCCGGGGCAACATCAGCACCCGCTTACATTTGAGGCAGCGGATGCGAAAATCCATTCCCACCCGCATCACTTCCCAATCGGTTCCGCCACAAGGATGAACCTTACGCAACCGGACAATATCGCCGACGTAAAATTTCACAACCCATCACCTCAATTTCTCACCGTTCCGGTGTTACCGTTCAACGCGCTTGACGCCGGTTTCATTGAAACGTCCCGTGATCATTTGACGCAACTCCCGTTCCACCTGCCATTGCCCCTCTTGTTCCGTCCGGGCGACCACCCGTAAGATCAGCGTCGCTTCGGTTAACGCCTGAATTCCCACCAACGTGGCAGGCTCAACCAACTCGGGATGCGCTTGATTAAAGCGGTTCAAATCAGCCTGCAAACCCGACAGCACCTCTGCCAGATTATTGTCATAGGCGATGGGGATATCAACCAAAGCGAGCATGCCCCGCTGATTAAAATTAGTGACCTTTTCAATCTTGCCATTGGGAATAATATGAATCTGACCGCCGAAATCCCGGACCTTGGTGACCCGGAGGCCGATCTCTTCCACTTTTCCGGTCACATCGGCAATAGTGACCCGGTCGCCGATCTGAAACTGATCCTCCAGCAAAATGAAGAAACCGGTGATAATGTCCCGGACCAGACTTTGCGCGCCAAAAGCCACGGCCACGCCGGCAATTCCGGCGGTAGTCAGGACGGAACCGACCGGCACATTAAATAGTTGCAACACCGTTACAATCGTGACAAAATAGATTAAATACCGGATGATGCTCCGCAACAACGCTTCCAAGGTATTGACCCGGCGTTCCTCAAGCCGTCCTTGCAACTGTTTGACCCGGAAAATCCGGCCGATCACTTTGTTTAAAATCGCCAGCAGCACTTTGGCAATGGCGAAGATCATCAGGATCTCCAATAATTTGAAAACCAGATCATCAAGGTTGATCTTGGCGGCGTAATACCGGATTAAATTCCACCAACTCTTCACAATGTTACTCCCTATCATCCAGGTTGTTTTTTATCAATGCATCATTGGGTTAGCGACTGGTTACGCGTTCGCTCCGGCTATGACCGCGCCGCAACGTCCAGGTTTCATTGGCGTATTTTTCCGCCGCCAATTGCCGGGCCAATTCCAATTCCGGCCTGGATAATTGACCGGTCCGGATCGTCATGCCATACAGTCCCGCAAACGCCGTCACGAGCTTGCCGGCCAAATCCCCCGGGTTCACAACAACCCCCTGTTCGCCAAGACAAGTTACCCGTTGCCGCATCGCAATTTGAAACTGTTCGAACGAATCAGTCATTTTTAACAAGCGAAAGAGGTCGCCAGCCGAGAACTCCAATAGAATCGACCCATGTTGCATAAAGCAACCGGCTTTGCGATACTGCGCGCTGCCGACCAACTTACGCCCGGCCAAAGTCAGCTCATACCAGGACGGCGCCTCAAAACAAGCGCCCGTCTGGGCATGGCGGGCCACTCCCCCTTGATGGAGCTCCGGTTGAATTCCAAACTGCTTCAACGCTTCAACCAATGCTTTCGCAATATATAAATATGATTCCCGCAAGTTATCGGGAAGTCCGTCCCGCGCGCCCGCCACGACCGAATAAGTTAATTCGCGGTCATGGAGCACCGCCCGTCCGCCGGTGGTGCGGCGCACCAATCCGTAACCGGCCGATTGTAATGCTCCCAGGTTCACTTCCTGGTCTAGGTCTTGGAAATAACCGACGGAAAGGGTCGCCGGATTCCAACCATAGCAACGCAATGTCGGTGGCGCGTCGCCTTGAAGGTAACTTAGGAAAATCGCCTCATCCACCGCCATATTCCACGCCGGGTCGGCGACTTGATATTCGAGAAACCGCCAGTCCATTATTGCCCGATCAGTTTCCCATAATCGTCAGGACTTAAGATCGCGTCGAGTTCCGTAGGATCGGTCACTTCGATCACAGCGATCCAGCCTTTTTGATAGGGGTCCTGATTGACCAGTTCCGGACTGTGCTCCAGATTATCGTTGACCTCTAAAACCTCCCCGGTGACCGGCGCATAAATCTCCGACACCGCCTTCACCGATTCGATGGTCGCCATAGCCGTTTTGGCGGTCACCTTTTCACCGACCGCCGGCAGGTCGACAAACACCACATCGCCCAATTCTTTCTGGGCGTACTCGGTAATGCCAATAATGACACGACCCTTATCCACTTTAACCCATTCATGCTCCTGGGTGTATTTCAAATCATTCGGTAGCAAGCTAATTCCTCCCCTTTATTCATTCACACTGAAATTTTTCGACGATCAACATGAGTTTCCTGCTCATTTTGTTAATTTCAACAATTTAAGTGATGAGCGAACCATTATCCCTGATCGCGTAGTATCTTTCAATCCAAAGTCACCAGATCCGTACCGAAGTCATATGATAAACCGATGAACCACTCCGGAAAGGGGGGCATTTTAGTGTTTAAATTGATCAGCGCAATTCTCAACCCCTATTTAAAAAAACGCGGCAAAACCATGATTTTAATCTGGCGTAAAACCAAAACGGAGAATTAACCTAAACGATAAGGGCTGCCGAAATTGCAGCGCCGCTGTGGGTTTAACCACTTCCTCAGCCGGAGTGGACGCCAGAGAAAAAAATAAATATATCGACCCGCATCTCCAAAATAACGAAACCATGGTGGCAACCATGGTTTATTTTATGGTCTTTTTTAACTCCTTACTCTCATAAAATAGTCTTTCAGGAGTATTTCAGTGCGGCTTTTGCCAGATTTGCATAATGGTCTCCAGCAACCAGCCACCGCTATCGACTTGAAGATTCCCATCAACCGTCGGGTTTTCGCCGATCAATTTACATAAGGCCGCTCGTTGGAGCAATGGCGAGTTGCTAAACAGGATCTGCTTGACCAGCAACTGTTGGCGTTCAGTAAGCACCAAGTCGGAGTGCATGATTCCTCCAAAAAAGCGGTAGTTAACCGTAAAACCAAATCCGTTCTCAACTCAAGATTGACAGGTTTGACAGGATTTATACGCGGTTCTTTTGAAGGAATTAACAATCATTTGCCGAATTCTATCCATGATTCGAGGTCACTCGAACGATGATGGACACTTCGGTTGCAGGAAGGAACGCCATGCCCGACATTCATTCGACCCGTTCCACCGATCCCTTCGCCGCATTTGGCAAAACCGTGATTACCGCCGTCAACAGCCTTGGTGAAGTGTGCGTGCTTTACTTGAAGAGTTTAAAGGCAGCAATTTACCAGACGATTTATTGGAAAAACACGTTTGTCCAAATGGAAGTGATCGGCTTAAAATCATTGCCAATCGTCACGATCATTGCACTTTTTACCGGAATGGTTTTTTCGTTGCAGATCGCGAAAATTTTTGCCACGTTTGGCCTCTCCTCGCAACTGGGTCAAGGCTTGACGCTGGCTTTCGCACGGGAGTTATCGCCGGTTTTGACCGGCGTCGTGGTAGCCGGCAGGATCGGATCGTCGATCGCCGCGGAAATCGGATCGATGAAAGTTACCGAACAACTCGAGGCGCTGGAAGCGCTCTCCACCGATCCCATCGATTATTTGGTCGCGCCCCGGATCATCGCCGCCTTTCTGATGCTCCCCATTTTGGTGGTGTTCGCCGACTTTATCGGAATTATCGGCGGTTTCGTTGTCGCGGCTGTTTACGCCAATATTCCGCCCACCGATTTCATCGACGGCGTCTTGACTTTTGTGAACTTCTGGGATTTTGCCGGCGGAATTCTCAAAGCCGGTTTCTTTGGATTAATTATCGCCGGGGTAGCTTCCTTCAAAGGCATGCATACCGGGAACGGCGCTGTTGGCGTCGGCAAGGCCACCACCCAGTCGGTGGTAATCGCCACCATCTTGATTTTTATCCTGAATTACTTTTTGTCAATGGTTCTGTATAAATTGTAATCGCACCCCCGTTGGGACAAGGAATTTGTTGGATTCGTCCAGAGTATGGTTCCGTCATAATTTGCTCAGTTGAACACCAATCGTTAACGATCGAAGTCTACATGCGATAACAGGAGCAGACAGTGATTACGTTAAAAAATCTAAGTTACGCGATTGACGGCCGGACGATTCTCAATCATATCAATCTGACCGTTGAAAAGGGCGAAACCTTTGTGATCATGGGGCCTAGCGGCTGCGGCAAGAGCACGGTGCTCCGCTTGATGATGGGTTTGATTGTTCCCACCCTTGGCAAAGTGGCGATTGACGGTATCGACACCACTGCGCTTTCCAAGGAAGAATGGCAGCAAGTCCGCCAAAAGATGGGGATGGTTTTTCAGTCGGCCGCATTGTTTGATTCATTAAATATTTTTGATAATGTCGCTTTTGGTTTGCGCCGCAAAGGTCTATCGGAGCAAGTGATCAGCGACCGGGTTTATGAGACCCTGTCGCTAGTGGGACTCGACCCGGAAACCGCACAAAAAATGCCCTCCGATCTAAGCGGCGGAATGAAAAAACGGACGGCGATCGCCCGGGCGGTTGCCACCGAGCCGCCGATCCTGCTTTATGATGAGCCAACCACCGGTCTGGATCCGATTATCGCCGACACCATCAACGACTTGATCAAAGAGCTGCGAAGCAAACTCGGGATCACCTCGGTCGTGGTCACCCACGACATTCTCAGTGCTTTACGGGTAGCCGACCGGGTCGGTTTATTATCCGAAGGCGATTTGGTCGAAATCCGGCGCCGCGACGAATTAGGCCAGGTAACTCATCCGCTGTTTAAACAATTTTTGAAAAATTACCGTCTGGATATATAAAAGGATATGTCGCAAACGATTCATGCAACGCAACGGAATTGCGCCATGTTTCCTTGTACATAAGCTGAAAAGTTCAATCATTCGCCGTTGACAGCCGGCTTTGGGATACTTTGTTAAAAACTTTTTCAGCTTATCAAGTACGGTTTGCAGTATGGGGGGATTTATTTTGACGCTCAAACCTGAAACCAGGGTCGGGATCTTTGCGTTAGTGGCACTGGTGGCAATGATCTCATTATTCCTATGGTTGTCCGGTACACAATTATTGGAACGGGGTTACACCAAAGCGGTGGTATTTGACCGGATTGAGGGGTTGCGTCCCGGTGCGCCGGTTAAATATATCGGAGTGGATGTCGGCCGGATCACCGAAATCGGTTTTGAAGACCAAAAGATCATTGTTACCATTCGAATTCAACGGCAGTTTAAAATTACCGACCGGAACAAGGCGTTAATCGCCGCCAGCAGCGTGGTGGGCGACAAATACCTTGAATTGGTGCCGCTCAACTCCACCGAAAAACCGTTGCCGGACGGCCGGATCGCCGGTATCGTCCCGGTTTCTATGGATCAACTCTATTATCAGGCTTATGAAGTGATTTCGTCTTTGAATGAAATTACCGCTTCGCTCAAAACGCTGACCAATGATCCGCAAGTGATGAACTCGTTTAAAAACTCCTTGGCCAATCTGGAGCGAATCACCACCAGGTTCGACCGCTTCAGTAACCAGTTCGACACCGTGGATGTCGCCGGTCTCTTTCAGCGATTAGACCGCATCGCCACGACCGCCGAACGGATTGTCCAGAGCAACGAGGCCCAACTGGGCGAGTTCGTCCGGAATATTAACCAGGCGTCGGCCCAATTGGCCCAGGCGACGTTGACCGCCAATCAATTTCTGCAAAACGCGGATGCCGGCGGTGAACTAGGTTCCAACCTGAAACAGACGGTGGCCAACGCCCAACAGATTACCGCCAACCTTGAAAAATTCACCCAAGTGCTCGCCGCTAACGATCAAAACATCGACCGGATCCTGGATGACGCCCATCAGGCAATGACCGCCATCACCGAAGCCGCCCAAAACATCAACAACGCCGTCCTGCAATTAACCGCCGGCGATGGGACCGACGCCAGCAACAGCGGTAACCTTACTCAGGTGAAGGAGACAATCAGCCTGGCGAATCAAGCCGTCAAGAAGGTCAACACCTACGTCCAACGGTTGGAGCAGTTTACCTTCCGCAACTCCGCCGGCGCCGGATATCACAGCGCTGACAAGCTAATCTTTAATTACCGTCTTGACAGCACCTTTGATGATAAAAGCGGACTTTGGTTCCAACTCAACGACCTTGGCGAGGAGAATCAGACGACTGTCCAGTATACCTATAAATCGGCTAATTTTATTAGCCGGGCCGGAGTGTACCGGAGCAAATTCGGCGTCGGTTTGGATTATCCCGCCAACGCGAGCTGGACCGTGGGCATGAATCTCTGGGATACCGACAACACCCGGTTTGGACTCAGTTCCTCCGTCCGGTTCAGCGACCAATGGTCGTTTTCACTCGACGCCTCAAAACCCGTTGATAACGGCAAGAAAGACGAAGACAGCTGGGATTTTGTATTGTGGAAGAAGTTTTGACAAATGGATAAGCCGCGGCGCACCGTATGGTGCGCGGTTTTGTTTTGTATTGTATTGGACCCGGCGAACCGGGGTAAGTGAAGGGTAAATATTGTGGTTCTGCTTTGTCTCCGCCAAGCCGCAACGACCTGACTAGATTTAAAAACCCCTTCAGGGGCTCAGTAATGCTTCGAAGCACAACCCAGCCCGGCCGAAGCCGGGCTTTAGAACGTGTTTTACGCTTAGCCCAGAACTTCAGGTCTGGGCAGACAAATGCACATTTAGCGGGTTTCCTAAGTAGCGGTCAAAAATACAAGAAGCCTCCTGTGAGAACAGGAGGCTTCTTGTTGTAATTCCCTTCAATCGCTTAGTTCTTTCCAGTCACCAAATCGATCTTTGCTTCCGCGGTAAGGTAACCGACAATTCCTTGATAATATCCGTTTAAGGCTTGGTCCAAAGCCAATTGGGCGTCCATGATATCCATGGTGGTAGCCATGCCCGCTTCAAACCGGGCTTGAGTCAAACGGAGGGATTCTTTGCCCAAGTCAATACTAGCTTGGTTAGCGCGAGTAATTTCAATACTTTCACTCAGACTTTGGATTGATTGTTCAACTTCTAAACGGACTTTATCTTTTAAATCAGCTTCTTGAATTGCGACAAGCTCTTCATTCCCTTTTGCTTGTTCGACTTTGGATTTATTTGCTTTGTTGAAGATATTACCTTTCACTTCTAACGTTAACGTATATGCACCGCTATAACTGCCCAGCGAAATATCCTTAGCAGTTGCGCCGTATGCAGCTGTCAAATCAACACTGGGTCGATTAACTCCAATTTGGGTTAACTCCGTCTGGAGCTTTTTACTTTCAGCTAATTGGTGAATTTGGTGGAAATCGACCCGGTCGCGATAAGCGGTTTCCAATAATACCTGTAAAGAATATTTAACACTTTCAGGCATTTCCATTTTTGTTGCATCAAAATCGATTGCAAATTGTTTTTCTTTCGGAAATCCAATTGCAGTTGCTAACTGCAGTTTAGCTAAGACGACTTTATTTTGAGCACTAATAACATCGGGTTTTATCTTATCACGCTGGACTTCAGCCCGGAGTAAATCAAATTTCGAGGCAGTACCCACTTTATATAGGGTTTCAATCCGTTGAAAATGTTTATCCATATTATCATAGGAGGATTGAGCTACCTTTAGTGATTGATCGGTAAGCCATACATTGTAGTAAGCCTGTTTGACACTAAAGGTCAATTGTTGTTTAGCACTTCGTTCGCTTTCCTTAGCTGATTCCAGATTAATTTGTGCTAGTTTTAATTTTTTTTCAAGCGATCCTCCCGAGTATAATGGAAGTGTACCTGAAACACCACCGGTGACTTGGGAATCCCTATATTTATTATCAAACTTATACTGCTCGGTGCTAGAGTATGATTGGTCTACCTTGTAATTAACTGCCGGCCAAAAAGCCGCTTCAGCCTCTTTGACCGCTTCTTTAGTAATATCCACATTTTTGGCGGCAACTTTCAACTGTTGGTTGTTTTTAAACGCCATATCCAGGCATTGATCCAGCGTCAATACTTCAGGGGCGGCCGGTTTAGGGCTTTCGGCGGCCAAGGCGCTGAACGGTGCGACGATTGTCAGCATTGCCACGAGGCCTACGGTTATTTTACGAAACATGGGTTAATCCCTCCAATTTGTCTTCATATACTTTTGCTCTCCGCGATGGGGGAGGAGAAAACTCCGTGATTAATCTTCAAGATTGGCTAAAATCGGATTTTTTATGCAGTTTCTTCCTTAGTGGTCGAACGTTTGCCAAAACCAAGAAAGAAATCGCGAATCTTTTCGATCCGGGTATAAACGACCGGCACCACCACCAGGGTCATCAGCATCGAGATCGCCAAACCGCCAATTAATGCCCAACCTAGGCCCACTTTGAACTCGGAGCCGGGCGCCGACGACAATGCCAGCGGCAACATCCCAAAGATCATCGTCAAGGTGGTCATCAAAATCGGTCGTAACCGTTCCCGGCCCGCTTCGATCAATGCATCGTAAACGCTCAAACCCTCTTCCTCGCGGGCCCGGTTGGCGAAGTCCACCAACAGGATGGCGTTTTTGCTGACCAAACCGACCAGCATGATGATACCCATGATCGAGAAGACCGCGAGCGAATTTTTGGTTAATCCTAACGCTAACAGCGCTCCGATAATTGCCAACGGTACCGAGAAGAGCACTGTAAACGGATAGATAAAGGAGTTGTAAAGCGCCGCCATGATCAGGTAAACGAAGACAATTGCGGCCAATAACGCCATTCCCAAACTGTTGAACGAATCCGCCTGATTTTTCAAGGACCCGACCGGCTTAACGGTAACTCCAGCCGGCAGATCGGCTTTGGCCAGCTGTTTCATGATATCCCGGCCAACGTCACCGCTGGCTTTACCGACGGTTTCGGAGAGGACCGTGATCGCATAATTGCGGTCGCGTCGCTCTAATTTGGTCGGTCCGGACGAAGCTTGAATCGCAGCGAATTGATTTAACGGAATCAGTTCGCCGCCGGTGTTCATCACCCGCAACTCGCCGATATCCTGGGTCCGGGTCCGGTCAAAACGGTCCAACATGACCCGGATCGGATATTCGGTTCCGTCCTTATCCATAAATTTCGAATCGTCGTTCCCGGTCAGTCCGACCTGTAAGGTCTGGCCGACGCTGGCGACATTCAAACCCAAATCCGCCATTTTCTTGCGGTCGAATACCACCTTCATCTCCGGCTGACCTTCTTCCGAGGATAAGCGAACATCGGAAGTACCGGGGACATTGGCGGCAATTCCTTTCACCACGGTGGCCGCTTTGGAAACGGCCGACCAGTTGGTCCCCATCACCGCCAGTTGAATCGGGGCGGAAGAACCGCCGCCGCCCATGGCGGACGCCGCAGTAATATGAACAGTAATTCCCGGAATCTTTTCAAATTCCTCTTTCAAGGTTAACCGGACATCATCGGTGCTGCGTCCCGGCCGTTGCTCTTTGGGAATTAAATTGACAAAGAAAATTCCACCGTTGGAGGCCGTAGTTTGACCGCTGCTGGCCACACCGCTGGCGACAAAGATCGTTTCAACCTCTTTTAAGCTGGAAGCAAACTGCTCCATCCGTTGGGTGATCAGGTTAGTGTCCTCCACTTTGGAGCCGGTCGGTAAATCAACTGTGATCTGCAGCGCGCCTTGGTCACTGGCGGGCATAAACTCCGCCCCGATATAACCGCCGCCCACCAAAGACACTGCGGCGAAAAACATCAGCGTGGCGATGCCCAACACCCACCAGGGATGTTTTAAGCTGCCGCGCAATACTTTCAAATAATCTTCGGTGACGGTGTTGTAAAACTTTTCAAATCCCAAACCAAACCGGCCCATTAACGTATTTTTGGTGAGATGTTCCAACTTACCGAACCGTGAGGATAACAGCGGCGTAACGGTAAATGAAACGAACAAACTGGTCAAAGTCGAGATCACGATGACCAACGAGAACGAGCGAATAATACCGCCGATCGTTCCGGAGACCAACGCCAACGGCAGGTAAACGGCAACGTCAACCAAGGTGATGGAGAGGGCCGTAAACCCGATTTCATTCCGGCCGTCCAGCGACGCGACGCGGCGATCCTTGCCCATTTCCAAATGCCGGTAAATATTCTCCAAAACAACGATGGCGTCGTCGACCAAAATACCGATAACCAACGATAACGCCAGTAACGTGATGACATTTAACGTGAAGCCCATCGCCCACATTCCAATAAAAGTAACCACCAATGAAGTCGGTATCGCGATCATAACAATCAGCGCGTTCCGGAAACTATGCAAAAAGAGCAACATAACGCCGGCCACCAGCAAGATCGCGAAGAAAATATCCTCCTTCACCGCTTTGGCCGAATCCATCGTAAAGGTCGAGTTATCCATCGCCACGATCGCTTGATAATTGATCTTTTGATAATCCTGTTCCAGTCGTTTCAGCTCATCGCGCACCACTTTACTGACTGAAACCGAGTTGGCGTCGGACTGCTTGCGAATCATGACGCCGATGGTCGACTTCCCGTTAATCCGGGTAATAACATCACTTTCAACGAAACCGTCTTCAATCTCGGCGACATCCGTCAGACGGATTTGGCTATTGCCGTTTTGTTTCACGATCAGCTCGCGGAGTTGCTCCACAGACTCGAACTTACCGGCTAAACGTACCACAAACTGACGATCGTTATCTTTAAAGGTTCCGGTCGGATAATCCAAGTTACTGCTTTGCACCGCTTGCAATACTTGCAACGCCGACAAGCCGTAAGTTTGCAGCTTATCCAGGCTTAAGTTGACTCTGATCTCCCGCTGTTTACCCCCCATGATATTGACCTGACCAACGCCGGCCAGTTGTGACAACCGCGGTTTAATAATGTCATTCATTAACTGATAGAATTGGGCATCCGGCAGATTACTGGTGGTTCCCAGGATCAAAATCGGCATATCATCCAAGGAAACTTTGGAAATCGCCGGGCTTTTAATTCCATCCGGAAGGTTCGGCAAGATCTGATTCACTTTCCGTTGCACGTCTTGGAGCGCGGTATCGATCTTCGCCTCTTGCGTAAAGCTGATGGTAAGCGCCGAATAGCCTTCTTGCGAAGTAGATACGACTGATTCAATCTTATCAACACCGGAGATCGCATCTTCAATCTTTTTGGTCACCGAAGTCTCTACTTCCGTGGCCGAAGCGCCCGGATATTGGGTTGTAACCGTAACCGTAGGGATATCCAGTTTAGGTAACAATTCGTATTTCATGGAGCTAAATCCGTACACCCCAAGGAGGGTCAGGGCTGAAAAAAGCACAATAATCAATATAGGGCGCTTGATCGATAGTTCCGTTAAGGTCATGATTTTTCACCCAAATTCTTCTAAATTTTATTGGATATAGCACTGCGCTGAGAGTTTATTTCACAATGGTGACTGGGATATTGTCTTTCAAATTGTCCTGACCGGCAAAAACTACGGTCTCCCCTTCACTCAAGCCTTGAACGATCGTGATCTTGTTGCCAACCTCGGAGCCAACCACAATTGGACGGAGTTTGGCGTTATTGCCTTCCACAACATACACTTTGGGATCGTTGATGCTTCCCACCAGCGCGGTCCGGGGAATCGTCAATGCGTCCTGACTCGGTAGGATAAAGGTGACCTTGCCGTACATGCCCGACTTCAACGGATATTGTTTATTGGCATTGGGGATCAAGACTTGCACCGGATAACTATGGGCCGTATCGCTTTTGGCGCTGATGCTTTCGATCCGGCCATTCATTTTGACCCCGGGATAAACATCGGTTTCAACGATAACCAAATCGCCGGTTTTAAGCCGGAAGGCGTTTTGTTCGCCGATGTTGAGTTTGACCTTGAAAATCGAAGTATCGACGACATTGGCGACGACTGTTCCCGGGTTGATCATTGTCCCGATATTCACCGGGCGGGAGGTGACCACCCCTGAGATTGGGGAGGTTACTACCGAGTTGTGATATTGACGTTGGGCGGAGATGTAAGAGGCTTCCGCCGATTTAAACTGCAACCGAGCTGCTTCCAGCTCCGTATCGGAGATGACTTCCTGTTTGCGCAGGGTCTGATACCGTTCCCAATCGCGTTGCGCTTTTTCATAGTTAACTTTTGCCGTTGCAAACTGGGTCTGCGATAACAGATCGTCCAATTTGACCAAAGGCGCGCCGGCGCTTACATAGGAACCTTCCTTCACCATCACTGCGATGACTTTACCGGTTTGTTCCGCGGCTACATTAACGTCATTATTGGCAACAATCTCGCCGATCTGGGTCAGACTGTCCGCTAGGTTCTCTTTCGCAACGGTCACCACCGAAACCGGATAGGATTCGATCTTGGTAATCTTCGCCTTTTCGGTCATCTCTGTCTTGTTTTTAACGAGGGTCAACCCAATCAAACCAATTACGACAATGATTCCAAGGATTGCTAATATTTTTTTCATCCGATATCACCTTTGGCTTTCTATTTTTATATATTTTAAGAATAAAGCCTACCCAAAATTAGTTGAAATAAATTAGGAAAATATGTCGCGCTCATGACGGTCCCCGATATTTGATGCGACATAATATATAACGAAATGCACTTAACTTCCTTTATCATAACAGTATTGGTTCTTTCGCAAGGAATTAGCTGAAAGAGTTTCTTACCAAATAGTCCCAATACCTCCTTAACGTAAATTTACCAAAGTATATCCCGAGATTTGTTAACAAATGATTAAATGAATGTTTTATTTTTAAATTCACACTTAGGGCAAAAAAATTTCAGGAACACTTGCGAATCGCTTTGATTACAAAAGCATACATGTCTTCGACTCCCTGGATAACCGTTTCCAAATCCTTCTGCATAAAGATTCCTTTGCCGCATACCTCAAAGGAATCCATGAATAACCGGGCGGTTTTTGGCACATCATCAATTTCAAAAACGCCTTCATCCACGCCCCGTTGAAGAATGAGCGCATACAAACCGACAAAATCGTCGAGAAACGCTATCCGTTTATCAAAGGTCTTGTGCAGATATTTGATGGTCTCAATACTTTGAAACATTTGCCAAAAGCCCCGGTCTTCATTGGCCAGTCTTCCCATGTAACGGAACGTGTGAACCACAAAATCGTGTAACAATTGTTCGGCCGGTAAATTTTGATTGACCACTTCCCTACTGTAAAAAAGGAACTGTTGGCAGATCCGGTTGAGATAGGCTTCGATCAGATCTTCTTTATTCTTGAAATCCTTATAAATGACTCCGACACTGATTCCGACTTCTTTGGCAATATCCTGCATAGTAGTTTTGTCAATACCAAACCGGCTTACCAGTCTCATGAACGCGTCTAAAATTTCTGCTTTGCGATCGGATTGCATCGTTTTTTCCTCTTCTTTGTTAATGTAATGTTGTAATGAATTCGTGAATATAAAAATGATTTATTCACACTCCAATAATATCTGGAAATTATGGTTTTGTCAATTACATTCCTGTAAAATTCGCCCGGGTTTCCAGGATTATTGGGTTTGTTGCAACCTTTGGCAATCATTCCAGGATATTAACGTTCGCCGGTCCTGAAAACGGTTGTGGGAATAATTGCTGTCGAATAAAATGAAACAACGATCATAACGGATAGGAGCATACGCTAAACTTCATGTCAGATCAGTCATCACTCCAGCGCGCGGTCCTGCTCGACCGGGACGGGACCATCAATCAAGAGGTAGGCTATCTTCATAAAAAGGAGGAGTTTCAATTTATTCCCCGGGTTCCGGAGGCGATCCGCCTGCTCAAAGAACATGGATTTCTGGTCATTGTCGTAACCAATCAAGCCGGAGTCGCCAAAGGATATTATCCCGAGCGCGCCGTCACGGAACTGCATCTTTATATCAATCAACGTTTGGCCGAATCCGGAGCGCAAATTGACGCTTTTTACTATTGCCCCCACCATCCCGCCGCGGACCTGGCACAATACCGGATGGAGTGCAACTGCCGCAAACCCCGGCCCGGCTTGCTCTATCGGGCGCAACATGATTTCCGGATCGATCTGGCGGCCAGTTTTATGATCGGCGATAACGTCGCCGACGTACTCGCCGGGCAACACGCCAACTGCCGTAGCATCTTGGTCCGCACCGGCCATGGCTGGGAACAGCGGCTTGACGATCCCAGCGTTCCCATTGCCGCCGATTTATGGTCGGCCGTGACGGATGTGATGGGGTTGGGGCGAAAGGAACCGTCTCCGTGAAAAGGAAAAACGGTTTGCCGCCGCAAGGAAGGCAAACCGTTTCGGTTGGTTGGTCCGTTTACACCGTCGCCCATTGTCCGGTTGCCGCGGATTGGAAAAGGGCGTCGATGACCTTCATGTTGTTGACTCCGTCAGCCGGCGGAACCGGCAATTCGGTATTATGCTTCACTGACGCCGCAAAGGCTTCAAAGAGCAATACGTATTGGTTAACCGCTTCAAACGCGACCTCGCGGGTGAGCAGTCCGGTTTGCACCGTTACCTTTGCCGGCATGTCAGCCGGCGGGTTAAAGGGAATATGCACCGTCATTACGCCGCCGGTCCCGTAGATCGTCACCGATTGCTGGGGATAGGTTTGGGTACTGACGGTGAAAACCGCCCGGGAAGCGCCAAAATCCAGGATGGCTTGGGTCAGCGTATCGGTGCCGAAGTCCGGGTCCTGCGTCAGAACCGCCAGGACCTTTTGGGGCTCGGCCTGCATGATCAAACGCGCCGACGAAATCGCATAACAGCCGATATCATAAAGGGCGCCGCCGCCGTTTGTTTTGATATTCCGGATATTCCGGGGATCGAGGTTCGTATAGCCGAAAAAAGTGTGAATCGCGCGAATCTTGCCAATCTCTTCAAAACGGACCCAATCCCGAATTTGCTGCCATTGGGGATGGAAACGGTACATAAAAGCCTCCATCACCTTCACCCCTTTCTGGCGGGCATAGGCGAACGCCGCTTCGGCCTCGGGAGCATTCATGGTCAACGGTTTCTCGCAGAGGGTCGGTTTGCCGTAATCAGCGGCTTTTTCGATCCAGGTCGCGTGAAGGTCGTTAGGCAGCGGATTATAGACAAAATCAATGGCCGGGTCTTGCAATAACGCTTCATAACTGGGGTAGGACTTGGCAATACCGTACTCGGCCGCGGCTTGACTCGCTTTCACCCCGTCGCGGGAAGCAATTCCGTAAACCTCGATTTGTTCCGAGGGCAACAAAGCCGGCAGGACGCGCGTAATAAAATGACGTGACACGCCGAGTACTCCTAACTTCAATTTCGACATTGGCAAAACCTCCTACCATTTATTGTTCTTCCTTGTTAGCGGTATTTCGCTATCCCCCAGCAAATCCCTTTTGGGAAACGGGAAAAAATGAAACCCGCGCCATTGGGTTTCCAACTTAATTACGGCAGACCGTTTTTTAATCTTTCGCACATTTCTTCAAAATGTACCGGATAAAAATATTTTCCACTTGACAATTGTGTTTATTGACCTTGCAAAAACATTTATCAACCTTACTTAAATATTTATTGACCTTGCTTTTGTGTTTATCGAGCTGAAAAAAATATTTATCAACTTCGAAAAAATATTTCTACACCCTGCAAAAATATTTTATGACCTGACAAAAATATTTATAAGGAATGAATAACCATTTATTTACTGTAAAAATATTTTTCCCATCATAATATAATAAAAAAACAGTCGTTGATAGATCATAGACTGTTTTTATTGAAAATAATCAAGTTCTTAATAAATACCGTTCACCCGGGTGAACCCGTCGATAATCTCCTTGCCGATCAGCGGCCGGTCTTGGTTGTCCGCCACGAACCGTCCCCAACTCTCCGTAAAACCGGCCTCATTTTTCGCATCATCCAACAATCCTTCGAGATCATAATAATTATGAAGCAAGCCTTCCGGCGGCTGCAAATTCTCAAGGAACGGGTACCCGTTCTCCCATAAGGAAAGACCTTTTTGAAACATCTGCTTTGTCAGGTAAAAAGCTGATTGAGTTCGGCTAAATCATCATGTTTAAAACTGACCGCCTCATTGCGGCCGATTGCCGTCAGTTTGGCGGCGGCGATCAAGCGCCATTCGCTCAGATGGGCTGAAACGTCCTGCGCCGTCCAGTCGGCGGCGTTCCCCCGGGAATCTTCCCGGGGTCCGCCTTGCTCGTCTAAAAATTGGGTCTCAACTGCCGCGATATGATTCAGTATTTGCAACAACCGCGCTTGATAATCCATGGTCTCATCTCTTCCCAACAATTTAGCTCAGACCGGATGTTTCCCGATCCCACTCTCCTAAAAAGCGCGTTTGCTGTCGAGCAAAATCGTAACCGGTCCATCGTTGACCAGTTCAAAAAGCATATGACTGCGGAAACGCCCTTTGGCGACGGTCAAGCCATATCCGGCAATCGCCTGGCAGAACTCCTCATACAACCGTTCGCCCAACTCCGGCGGAGCGGCAGCGGTAAAACTGGGCCGCCGGCCTTTCCGGCAATCGGCGTATAAAGTAAACTGCGAGACGATCAAGACCGGCAACTTTCGGTCCAGGCAAGAGAGATTGAGCTTATCCTGGTCATCGGGGAAAATCCGCAAGTTGACCAGTTTATCGGCCAAATAGGCCACGTCGGCTCCGGTATCGTCCTGCCCGATCCCGAGCAAAACGGCGATGCCCGCGCCAATCGCTCCGGTGATCGCGCCGTCAACGGTGACTTGGGCCCGTTGCACCCGTTGAATGACAATCCGCATCGGTTACCTCACCAACCGGCTGACCCGGTACACCCGTTCCACCCCGGTCACTTTTTTGACCCGTTTGAAAATAGCGGTGATTTGGTCGGAATGGGCGATCTCCAACGTTAGATTAATAAAAGCGCTGCCGCCTTTGGTCCGCGCTTTGGCGGCGCTCAAATAAAGTTTCAGCTCGGAAATGGCGTTTAAAATATCGGTCAGGAAATTGACCCGGTCAGTACCCTCAATCTCGATATCCACCGGATAGGTGGAATTGGCATCGGTATCCCAGGCCACTTCGATAATGCGTTCCGGATCTTCGCTGGTCAGGTTGGGGCAATCCTTGCGGTGGACGGAGACGCCCTTGCCCCGGGTAATAAAGCCGATGATCGGGTCGCCCGGCACCGGGTTACAACAACGCGAAAAGCGGACCAACAGATCGTCGACGCCCTTCACGGTAATCCCCTGTCCGGGACGGCGCGGCCGTTTCTTCTCCTCGCCTTCTTTCAAAACCCGCGGCGGCGCAATCTCTTTTTCCCCGCCCATTTTGCCGATGACCTGATTGCCGGTGACCTTGAGGTCTCCCACCGCGGCCAGCAAGTCGTCGACCGAACCGAAGCCCAGTTTCTTACCGGCTTCCAACAACACTTCCAACCGGAGGTTCTCGTGGACCTCCATATTATGCTTGCGGAGTTCCCGCTCAATAATCTCCCGTCCGGCCTGAATATTCTCCTCGCGGTGCTGTTCCCGTTGCCATTGCCGGATCCGATTTTTGGCTTTGGAGGTTTTGACGAACTGCAGCCAGTCGCGGCTGGGGCCGACGGCTTGTTTATTGGTGACGATCTGAATAATATCGCCGTTTTTCAACTGATAATCGAGCGGCACCAACCGTCCGTTGATCTTAGCTCCGGCGCACTGGTGACCAAGGTTGGTATGGATGCTGTAGGCGAAGTCGACCGGCGTCGACCCGACGGGCAGGTTTTTGACATCGCCCCGGGGCGTAAAGACAAACACCTCGTCGACAAAAAGGCCGATCCGGAGCGTCTCCATGAATTCTTCGCTGTCTTTCATCTCGCCCTGCCACTCAATCAAATGACGCAACCAGGCGATTTTATCCCGCATTTCCTTGTCGTCGGGGCCATTTTCCTTATAAATCCAGTGGGCGGCGATGCCGTACTCGGCAGTCTGATGCATCTCCCAGGTCCGGATCTGGATCTCCAGCGGTTCGCCGTGGGAGTCAATGACGGTGGTATGCAGCGACTGATACATATTGGATTTGGGCATCGCCACATAGTCTTTGAATCGTCCCGGGATCGGTTTCCATAAGGTGTGGACGATCCCCAACACCTCATAACAGTCCTGCACTGTCGAGACAACCACCCGCAACCCGAGCAGGTCGTAGATTTCGGTAAAATCTTTCCCTTGCTCCTGCATTTTGTGATAAATACTATAAAAATGCTTCGGCCTGCCTTGGACCTCCGCTTTTAAGCCAACTTCGACGAGCGCCCGTTGCAGGGTCTCTTTGACTTCGGCGATAATTCCTTCCCGTTCCTGACGTTTTTTCGCCACCTTGGCGACCAAATCGTAATACGCTTCGGGGTCGATATAGCGCAACGCCAGATCCTCAAGCTCCCACTTGATCTTCCACATTCCCAGACGGTGGGCCAGCGGCGCGTAGATCTCCTGCGTCTCGCGGGCGATCTTCTGCTGTTTCTCAGCGGCAAGCGCTTTTAAGGTTCGCATATTGTGGAGCCGGTCGGCCAGTTTGATGATGACCACCCGCAGGTCCTGCGTCATGGCCAGGAACATCTTGCGCAGATTCTCCATCTGTTGCTCCTGTTTATTCTGGAAGGACAGCCGCGACAGCTTGGTCACCCCGTCCACCAGTAAAGCCACTTCTTCTCCGAACCGTTTTTTGATCTCCTCCAGATCGTATTGGGTATCTTCCACTACGTCATGGGCTAGCGCCGCTACGATTGAGGTGGTATCCATGCCTAGATCGAAGAGGATGTTGGACACTTCCACCGGATGGATGATGTACGGTTCGCCGGATTCCCGTTTTTGGTCGCGATGAGCTTCAAAGGCAAAGTCATAAGCGGCTTTGACCCGCTGGACCTCAGCTTCGCCTTTGGCGTCGCCGATCTTTTTCAGTAACTCATCCATCGTTGTCGCTTGCTCCAAGTTAGTCGTTCCCCCGCATTACGACATCTTTCAAGTTAAGCTGAACTTGGGATGAGCCGTTCCAGGTGTTCTCCTCCAATGAAAACGCCACATCCAGTTCTTGCGTGCTTGCCAATTCCGGCCGGACAAAACCGAGATTAAACCCGATGCCGTCGCGGACTACTTGCCGGTCGGAAACCCGAAGTTTGAGGTGTTTCCCGTTCTCACCGACTCCTTTATAATCAACCAACTTGACCGAATGACAGCCAAAGACGGGGGTAGGATTGGCCGGACCGCACGGAGCCAGTTTCCCAATCTCCCGGGCTAGATCTAGCGTGACGCTGCTTAAGTCGATCAAACCTTCTATTTGCAAGGTCGGCCGGAGGTCCTCCGGTGTCAGATGGTTTTTAGCGTAAGCTTGAAACGCCTTCCGAAACTCTGGAATCTGCGCCTTGGTTACGGAGAGACCGGCGGCGAATTCATGGCCGCCGAACTGAATCAAATGTTCTTTGCAATGATCAATCGCAATAAACAGATTGAACCCCGGAATACTTCGTCCCGAGCCCCGGCCTTCCTCCCCGTCCAGTCCGATCAGGATCACTGGTTTATTATAGATCTCGACCAGCCGGGATGCTACTATGCCGATCACTCCAAGATGCCAGCCTTCACCCGCCAATACCATGCCATACTCATCTTGCAACGACGGGTCGGACTCCACTTGTCGCTGCGCCTCGGCCAGGACTTGTCCTTCGATCATCTGGCGGTTGAGATTTTCCCGTTCCAACTCTTTGGCCAAATCCAGCGCCTGAACCGGATCGCCGGTCAGGAACAACCGCACCCCGATGCTGGGGTTGCCCATCCGGCCCGCGGCATTAATCCGCGGCGCCAGCAAAAAGCCGATATGGCCGCTGTTGATGACTTTATCCGCTAACGAGGCGCTTTGAATCAACGCCTGCAACCCAATATTCTCCGTCTGATGCAATTGTTCCAAGCCGTATTTGACCAGCACCCGGTTTTCGGCCAAAAGCGGCACGATATCCGCCACTGTGCCAAAGGCCACTAGATCCAGATTTTTAAATAACCGTTCCTGCAACTCCGGAAAACGGGTTGCCACGCCTTGTAATAATTTAAATGCAACGCCAACTCCGGCCAGTTGCTGGAAGGGGTATCCGCAGCCCGGCAGCTTCGGATTGATAATCGCGTAAGCCGCGGGCAACTCGGCTTGGGGTTCATGATGATCGGTAATGATTAAGTCCACCCCGTGTTCTTTTAAATAAGCCGCTTCGGTTACCGCGGTGATCCCGCAGTCGACGGTGATGATCAGTTTCACCCCGCGATTCAACGCCTTGGCAATCGAATCGAGGTGCAGGCCGTAGCCTTCTTCCAACCGCTTCGGCAGATAATACAGGAGTTTTCCCGGGAGAAGCTTCGCGAGCACCCGGATCATGAGTGAGACCGACGTGATCCCGTCCACATCGTAATCCCCGTAAACCAAGACTTGTTCCTGCTCTTGGACAGCCCGGGCAATCCGTTCCACCGCTAGCGGCATTTGATTGAACAAATACGGATCATGCAAATGCTCCAGTACCGGCGTTAAAAATTCCTGTGCTGCCGCGATTTCGGTGATTCCGCGATTAACGAGCAATTGCGCCAATAACCGGGAAATCCCTAACTGTTCGGCCAACCCATCGGCTTGGGCCATTTTGCTATCTGTAATCCGCCATCGTTTTTTCGTCATGTTGTCACACTGCTTTATAATATTTACCGATACATTATCGGCTTTTTCGCCAAAAAATAAAACCAATTGGGAATGTTTCAGGTAGTCGTCCACGCTAGCTACCCGTCGCTGCTCGCGCAAGCGAATTAAGAAAATAAGCTAGGTGGAGTGACAAGAGTCAAAGCTATTTTCTAAGTACAACCACTGCTAAGCAACCGGCGGGAGACCCGGCCGGTTGCAAAGTATAAGTATTTCAATCTTATTCGCTATATTTCAACGGTTTCCTCTTTTCCACAGTTGTCGGCTCCCGAATCCCTCAAAGTTTAGCGGGCGATTACCCAAAGCAGCCCCCCAAGGACGAGGCAATAATACCCAAACCCCTGCAAAGTTCCGTTTTCGAGATAGCGCAAGAATAGTTTGATCACCAAAAAACCTGTGACCGCCGCGCTGATCAAACCCGCCCAAAAGGCGAGCGGACCGATGGCGCGGTATCCGCCGGCCGCCAAATGCGGGAGATCAAAAACACCCGCCCCCAAAATCGCCGGGATCGCCAGCAAAAATGAAAAATTAGCCGCCGCCGGCCGTGATAACTTTCGGCCAAGTCCGACAGCGATCGTCGCCCCGGAACGCGAGATTCCTGGAATAATCGCCAGCGCTTGCCCCCATCCAATCCACCAGGCGTCGCGGTGACGGATGGCGTCCATCCGACCCCGGCCGGTTAGCCGATCGGCAATGACTAACAAAAAGCCGTTGGCCACCAATTGCCAGGCGGTCCCCCGAACCGAGTTGAACATCGCTTCCAAATAATCTTTAGCGACGACTCCCACGATCAATGCCGGAATGGTACCGACCATCAATAACCCCGCCATCCGCAACGCAGCGGTTTGCCGTTGCGCAATTCCCGCCAAAAGCCGGCGCAACATTGACTGATAATAACAACCCACCGCCAGTAATGTCCCCAAGTGGATGACGATGTCAAATGAAAGGCTGACCTGACCGGGGACTTGCAACCATTGTTGCAAGACTACCAAATGGCCCGAACTGCTGACCGGCAAAAACTCGGTCAATCCTTGCACGATTCCTAATACCAACGCTTGCCAGAGTTCCAACATTCTCACCCCCTGCCAGAAGTTCCACACTTGAAGATTTTATGAAACCGGTCCTTTTGTTATGTGCTATTCACATATTTAACGGCCGTTTAGGGAAAGTGAAAAATTTCACTTGTTTATATCGTATTATCCGAATATAATAAGCGTATAACCAATTGGTACTATTCCGTTTCTTTTAAACATCCAAAAGGGGGAGTGAATCTCATGGGAAAAAAAGTGTTGATCATTGGCGGGGTCGCCGGAGGAGCCAGCGCCGCAGCCCGTCTCCGCAGATTGGACGAAACCGCCGAAATTATCCTTTTTGAAAAAGGCGCGGCCATTTCTTACGCCAATTGCGGTCTGCCATACTATATCGGCGGCGTGATTGAGGACCGGGACGACCTTTTCTTGCAAACTCCGGCCGGAATGAAACAACGTTTCAACATCGACGTCCGGGTCAAACACGAAGTGCTCGCTATCGACCGATCCGCTCAGACCATCTTGGTGCGTGATTTGCAACAAGGCCGCAATTATTACGAAACCTATGATGTCCTGGTCTTATCCCCCGGCTCAGCGCCGATCATTCCCAATATTCCCGGGACCGATTTGGCGAAGGTCTTTCCGTTGCGCGACATTCCCGATACCGACCGGATCAAACAACACTTGTCCGAACACTCGGTGGAAGTGGCGGCGGCGGTGGTTATTGGCGGCGGTTTTATCGGGATTGAGATGGCTGAAAATCTCACCCACGCCGGAAAACAGGTCACCTTGATCGAACGAACCGACCAGGTTCTCGGCAATCTTGATTACGAAATGGCCGCCATGGTCCAGCAAGAACTGCGATCGAACGGCGTCAATCTGATCTTGGGCAACGGCCTCGCGGCCATCACCGAATCCGGTTCAGGTTTGGAAATCATTCTGAATGACGGAACGAAGCTCCACACCGATCTGGTCATTTTAGCCGTTGGCGTTCGTCCCGAAACTAAACTGGCCGCCGCAGCCGGACTTCAGCTTGGATCTACCCGGGCGATTCAAGTCAACGAGCGGCTGCAAACTTCCGATCCCAATATTTATGCAGTGGGCGACGCGGTCGAACTCCGCGATATCGTCTCCGGGAAACCCGGTTGGTTTCCCTTAGCCGGTCCGGCCAACCGTCAAGGCCGTTTGCTTGCAGATATCATTGCCGGTCGGGAAGTAAGCTATCATGGGGCGCAGGGAACCGCGATTGTCAAAACGTTCAACCTGACGGCCGGTTCCACCGGACTGAACGAAAAATCCTTGAGACGACTGGGAGTCGCCTATCAAGCGTCAATCACTCACTCGAACTCGCACGCCACCTATTACCCCGGTGCGCAACCGTTGACCATTAAACTGCTCTATGCCTCGGATAACGGCCGTTTACTAGGGGCGCAAGTGGTCGGGTACGACGGTGTCGATAAACGGTTGGACCTTTTGGCGGCGGCGTTACGCTTTGATAAAACCATCGCCGACCTGACCGAACTGGAGCTGGCCTATGCACCGCCCTTTGCTTCCGCCAAAGATCCGGTGAACATGGCCGGTTATACTGCGACCAATATTCGCAACGGCGACGTCGAGGTGATCGCCTGGAACCAAATCCCGATTGCCAATCCTAAGCAAACCTTGCTGCTCGACGTGCGTGAGCCGGTTGAGTTTCAGTTCGGCACGATTCCCGGCGCAATCAATATTCCAGTCAACCAATTACGGGACCGACTCCATGAACTGCCCACCGACCGCGCGATCATCGCTTTCTGCCAGGTCGGACTACGGGCCTATATTGCCGCGCGGATTCTTACCCAACACGGTTTCCAATCAGTCAAAAACCTCAACGGCGGTTATAAGATCTTTCGTGCCGCCAGTGAAGAACAGTCGCTACTCAAGCAGCCGCCACGAATCGAGGTTGCGACCGCCGCAACGCCGGTTTAGACGCTGACACGCGGAAGACGGCACGAAAAATCGGTTATCAAAAGCTGACAGCCGCTCCAAAAGAGCGGCCGTCAGCATGCGGGCGTTTGCCTACTGCGCTTTAAGTCAATCATTCCCCGTAATGTAAGCCACGATCGGCGCAACATTTTCCCGTTTTGTAAAATCAACCGGGTGCTCATAGGCTGCGAGAATCCCTTGTTCATCCGGGGTCAATTCTTGTTTCTTACTTAATTGCCACTTCATCAGGGTCATCACCATTTTGTAAAAGCGGTTCAGTCTGCGATAGTCGAAACCGCCCCGTAAATAAAAGAAGCGAAGCTGTTGCTGTTGCTCGGCAGTGAAGTTTTTATTGCGGACTCCGGCCATCACCTCCGAACGTTCCGGTGAAGCGCCGACGGCAAAAACCACGACCTTTTTTCCCCGGAGTTTCGGGAGATTGGCTTTGATCAACCCCACTCCGTTGATGCCCACCGCATACAACCCGCCGCCGTATATCACATTATCGTAACGGGTCAACTGATCCGGTGTAACCTGCGTCGCTTCAAACAAGTCGGGCCGCCAACTCCTCGGCGAGCCATTCCGCGTAGCGCTTCACAAAACCGGACTTTGATTTATAAATGACAATCGTTTTCACCGTATGCCACCTCCCAAGTTAACAACTAAACCCGCTTACCTCTTTGATATTCCGCTTTCCAAAGGAAGCGCCGCGCCCGGACGTCCAAGCCGTGTGAATCACCGTATTTCATAAAAATATTTTCCAACTGTTGCTGGCACTCCGCAAACGTCGGCACTTCCTTCGGGTCATAACCCCAGCATAAATAGGTGTAATATTCCCGAACCGAATCAAAAAGCTCCGGAACATCAAATATCCAATAACTATGGAGTTTGATTCCGGCGGTTTTTAAGGAATTCTCAATATAAGTCGGCCAGTCGGACTTGAGCGAAGCGGCCGCAAGCGTTACTCGGAATTTTTCCGGCAATTCGTCGTTCCAAGGCCGGGGCTTCGCAGGCATGGGGTTCAACTGGATTAAAACCGCCGTTTCCTTGGCGACGCGAGGTACGTCGGCAAACCAGTGCGTCGGTCCCCTTCTTGAAATAAACAAGTCCACGGTTCCATCCCCCACCGGCATTCTAGGCTGATCCCCGTTTGGTTTTGAATCACCCCAAATAAACTGGACGTTGGTGACATTTGCCTTGGCAGCCTGTTCCCTAGCGATCTCGATATAACGCGGGACCAAATCATATCCGATCATCCGCTTGCAATAAGGCGCCAACAGCACCGGCACCGTGCCATGGCCGCACCCCACGTCTAGAACTGTCTGCTCCGGCGTTAAATGCGCCTTGACCAAATCCAGGTAGTTGTCCTCGCCATTATTCGCGGGAATACTGGACCGCCAAGGATAGAAGTACCCTTCTTGCAACTCGGCCAAACGTAAGTACCATTCTTTGCTATGCGGTAAGAACGCCATCAGCTCACCCTTTCTAGATTTCCAACGTAAGATTATTAATAACATTATTCAGTGACATTACCTATCAGGTGGAGCGTTACCATCCGAAGTGCTTCCGAAGTACCTCTATTCTCCGTTTTCCCATCTTCATCCTCTAACCCCTACAAAATCGCTGTTTCAAAACTTTTTGATCCGCTATTACCAGACCTTCCATTGGACGATGGCGGGGGACTGATTTTTGGCGCGATTTCAGCATTAATTCACTGACATCATCAAAGCGGGGGCACCAGCAGTAACGCATAAGAAAACCAGCGACATCTCGGCCGCTGGTTTTGGCATACATCGTTCCGTTTAAATCGCCCAACCCAAACTCTCCTGCTGGATCCGGTAAAGCCGGGCGTATAAACCGTTGGCTTTCATTAGATCGGTATGACGTCCTTGTTCCACCACCCTGCCTTGGTTCAACACAATGATCCGGTCGGCGGCGGCCACTGTCCGGAGCCGATGCGCGATAATCACGACCGTGCGGCCTTTGACCAAATGAGAGATAGCTTCCTGAATGGAACGCTCGTTCTCCGGATCCAGCGAAGCGGTGGCTTCGTCCAACAGGACAATGGGGGCGTTCTTAAGCAGCGCCCGGGCAATAGAAAGCCGCTGTCGCTCCCCGCCCGACAAAGTGCAGCCGTTCTCGCCAACGATTGTCTGATATCCTTGCGGCATTTGGCTGATAAATTGCTGACATTGCGCTAACTCGGCGGCTCGCAACACTTCCGCTTCCGTGGCGTCCGGGTTGCCGACCCGGATGTTGTTATAAACCGTATCGTTAAATAAAATCACATCCTGAAATACAATCGAAATATAGGATAACAGCCGTTCCGGACCGATCTCCCGGATGTCTTTGCCGCCAATCCGGATCGCTCCGCGATTAACATCCCAAAAACGAGCAATCAGCCTGGAAATCGTACTCTTGCCGCTCCCCGACGGCCCCACCAATGCCGTAACCTTTCCCTGTTCGATGGTGAATTCAGCCGTTTTAATCACTTCGTCGCGGTGATATTGAAAACTCACGTTGTCAAAGCTGATGTCAAATGCACGCAAATCCACTGTTTCATCCCCACTCATCACGGATTGGCTTTGGAGCTCCTTCATGCGCCGGATGGCGATCATGGTATAAAAAAACTCTCCCAACATCGTCATGATCGTGGTTAGCGGAGTATAGATCCGGGCCGCCAAGATTAGGAAAATCACGAATTTAACCAGATCAATCTCGCCGGCGCTGCTTAGATAGGCCCCCGTGATAATCGCGGCTGTCAAACCAAACCGCAACACCACCACAGCGCTGACAACCAAGGAGCCCACGATCGCTTCTAACTTAAGGCTCTGTTTTAAAAGATCATGCAGCGCTTGGTCCAGGCTGACGAACTTCGCTCCGCTTAAGCCGAAGGCTTTAATCACTTTGATCCCTTCCAGGTACTCCTGGGATTGTTCGGCTGCGTATAACTTGGCCGCCACCTGGCGCTCACCGATCTTCCTCTGGATACCCTTGCTACCGCATAAGATCACTAAAGCCAGCGGTAGTGTACCAAAAATTGCCGCCGCCATCCGCCAGTCGTACCCGCAAAGCATGACCGTCACAGCGATGATGGTGATAATATTTCCGGCCAATTGCGGGACAAGATGTGAAAAGGTATGCTCGATGCCGGTGCAATCGGCCATTAGATTGGTCGTCAGTTCGGTCAAATCTTTTCGATTAAAAAAGCTGAGTGGCAGCCGTCGTAACAGTTCGGCAATATCGATCCGTTTCTCGGCGGCCGCCTGATAAGCTGCAATATAGGTTTTACCGTATTCATAACGATTGATCGCGTACATCGCAATTACCAACAGAAAACCGATCCCTGTATATGTCCAAAGTTTGACGAAGTCGACCGTTCCACCTTGAAGCGGGTTGAGCATTTCCTCGATCACCAACGCCATTAGGGCGATCGGAGCCATAAAACCGATATTCACCAGGACATTAGCCTGGACAGCCTTTTTTAAATCATGATATCCTGTATCGGACAAGGACAGTAATTTCTGAAACATCAAGCGACACCTCCCGCTTCGCCAATCGACCAATTCAGGGTCTGATCATAGGTATCCCACATCAAACGGTACTTGCCCCCGGCCGCTAATAACTGGTCATGCGTGCCGCGTTCGGTCAACTGTCCCTGTTCCAACAGAAGAATCTGGTCTGCTCCCCGGATGGTCGAGAGCCGGTGAGCAATGATGATCACCGTCTTATCCTTAATCAATTGTTTCAAGGCGATTTGGATCTGGGATTCATTCTCCGGGTCGGCAAAAGCGGTGGCTTCATCAAGGACAATAATCGGCGCATCCTTCAAAATCGCCCGGGCAATAACCAACCGTTGCCGCTCCCCGCCCGATAAATGGATCCCCTGTCTGCCGATGACGGTATGATAGCCGTGCGGCAGTTTCATAATGAAGTCATGGCACTGTGCGGCTTGGGCAGCCCGGATCACCGCTTCCTCACCGGCGTCTTTCCTGCCGATCCGAATATTCTCCAAGATGCTCTGCTTAAAAAGAAAGACGTCTTGAAACACGAAACTGACCTTATGCAGCAGATAATCCGGATCCATTTCCCGAATGTCGACCTCACCGATCTTGATCGCACCCTCCTGAACATCCCAAAAACGCGGTATCAGATGCGCAATAGTACTTTTACCTCCGCCGGACGGTCCGACCAGCGCGGTCACTTGACCCTGCCGCGCCTGAAAGGAAAGATTTTTTAACGCTTCGACCTTCGCATCCCCCAAGGCATAAGCGAACGACACATTCTCAAAGACGATATCATTGGCGGCGGTAGTTTTGGGATGACTCGCCACCGGCAGCGGCTGGGTCTCAAAGATCTGGTCCAGCCGGTCCACGCCACTGACAATTTGCCGGCTGGACGAGGCCACATACAACAATTTCATAACCGTCGCGGTGATTGCACCGGAAAACACTAGATAAAACAGGAACGATAAAACGAACCGCTGATAATCGCCGGCGCTTCGCGCCAGGATTATCCCGACCGGAAGCAGGAAGATAAAAATCGAGTTTATGATGACAATGAACCCAACATACGCATTGCGCACGGAAAAAGTATATTGCAAGGCCAGATCCTTATAGGCCATGATCGCGTCGTAAAACTGGCGAAACGAGAAAACCGTCTGCTTGAAGGTTTTGACAACGGCTATCCCACGCACATATTCAACGGCGGAATTGTTCATCTCTTCCAGCTGCTGTTGATAGAGAGCCATAAACCGCTTGCCCTCGCGCCCACCGAAGGCCACCGCCTGAATGATGAAGACGATTAGCACCGGGAGCAGACACGTCAACCCTAACCGCCAGTCAAAATAGAGCAGCATGACGGTGATTACCGCCGGGGCCGCAAGCGAGCCCGCCAAATCCGGCAATTGATGGGCAATGAACCCTTCAATTTTTTCAATGTTCTCATCCAACATTTTGCGGAGCTTGCCGCTGGAGTTTGCGGTATGAAAACCCAGCGGCAGTGCGGCCAAATGCCGGGTGAAGGCCAGTTTCAACTGGTACAGGATTTTAAAGGCAGCCAGGTGCGAGCAGATGATTGAGGCATACATCAGCGCAAAACTAATTCCACTCGCCAATAAAGCCTGCCAGCCATAATCAAGGAGCAACGTCCGGTTAATTTTAGACAAATCGGCTACATGCTCCAACAGTTCCGCGATGATCAAATAGACTAACGCAAACGGGACAAATGAAACCAACACGCTGAGGATCGATAGCAAACAAGCTGCGACGAGCAATCCCTTTTTCGCCCCGGCAATCTCGAAGAGCCGCGCCAACCCCGTCTTCCGGACCGGTAACGTTTTTTTCATCTTAACTCCTCCATTCCGTTCGGGCGGCGATGCCTGGACCGTCTTTCAGAATACTGTTAGGCAAAACTAACATATTTCTTAAAAATAAACGGTTTCATCCGCCCAAACATATCATACAAAACGGATCTGGACAATCCCGCAATTAAACCGTTGTTTAAAAGCCGGAATCCGCGCCAACCAACCCATCCAGCGCCAGCGTCGCCGGTGGTAATCGAAATAACTCCACTCCGTCATCCAGCGAATCCGCCGATCCAGCCGTTCCAAGTCCGAACCATTGGCAATCCCCCATTGAAAGCGCAGTCCCATCCCACTTACGGTATCATGGCGGTCGCTCATTTTCACCAGCGTTGGCGTGATCACTTCCACAAACATCGTCGCCCCGGGGAAAACCGTCGCCAGTTCACCCAGCAATCTTTGGACCTCCGCTTCCGTGAAGTACATTAGGATTCCCTCCGCCACGATCAACACTGGACGCCGGTCCATAGCGACCTCCCCCAGCCATTCCTCCTCCAGAACCGATCCGGCGATCATCCGGTAGCGTTCGTTTTCTTGGAAAAATTGACTGCGTATTCCGATCACCTCGGGTAAATCCACTTCATACCAATGAATCCGGCCGTTATCCACCCGGCTGAAGCGCGTATCCAAACCGCAACCGATATTAATCACCGTGGCATCCGGATGTTGATCAATAAACTTCTGAACCGCCCGGTCCAACAGTTCCGTCCGGACCACCACGCCGATCTGCGAGCGCCACCCCTTGGCAAAACGGGCAAAGTCATAGTTTAGCTGTTCCATGATCTTCATGGCCTGTTCATCCTGGATGATCGGTTTCGCTTGATACGCTTCAACGGCTCTGGCCCATAACGGGATTAACAGCGTCTCCGGCACCCCGGTCAATTTGGGTTGTTCCATCCATTTCACCTCCCAGTTTTATTGTAAAACCCTCGCACTTCAACTTCTACCCCCAACGGGAGTTATAATAACCCAAACAGAATTTATTTCAAGCTCAGTTTCGCTGGTAACTTCCGGGGTTAACCCCAAACTTCTTGCGGAATGCTACGCTGAAATGGCTGATATTCGTGTAACCGACCCGACTGGCTACCTCTCTGACCTGTAACTCCTTCGCTTTCAGAAGCACCAGAGCGGTTTCCATGCGTTTGTTGATTACATAAGCATAAATCGGCATTCCAAAAATTTCTTTAAACCCACTCTTTAACTTAAACTCATTCAAATAGGTTAGCTTGGCCAGGATGGCGATAGTCGGCGGATCAGCGTAAGACCGGTCGAGAATTGCTCTGGCTTGGTACAAACTGTCGACATCTTGCAACGAGAGTTTGACCGTACCCGGACCTTCCCGCTCTTCTCGGACCATCTCGTTGAGGTAGACCGCCAGTAATTCGAGGATTTTTCCTTCAAGATAGATGCCCTGCAACGAATCCTGACAAGGATTATTCACAATTTGCCAAAGGATGGTTTTGACTGCGGGGGTCATTTTATATTTCCGGCTAACGCCTGTGGGGTGATTCAAGTCAGTGGCCGCCCGGGCGGCATCCAAACATTGACTCACGGCAACATATTTCGTCGGCGACAGATGAACACCAATACTATAATAATGTTGCCCGGGATGAAAGCAAGAGCGACTACGGATGCCATCTCCCAAATAAATGCAACTGGTATCCTCATCCAAACGTTCGGTGAGCTCCTGAATCTCGTATTCGATGGCATCGGCCAGACAAAAAAGCAAGTGATAAGCGCTACCCCTTGCGATCTCCCCCATCAGGATTTCCTGGTGAAACGTAAAGTCGCAAGCCGTAATCTCCATGGCCTGATCGGGACGGATCCGGCGATAATATCCTCGCCCGAAGGTTTTCTCAAGACAGAACTTTGATTCAAACCGTTTCTGTCGGTGGATTTGATTCAATTCCTGACAAAACGCGATCCCATCGGCGCTATCGCCAGTATTAATCAATTCATAATGCTTATCAAGCAACGATTTCATTTTTCACCTCAGCGTTCCTGTTTGCGCAAGATGCCAACCAAGATTTATCAAATTGTTAGTTACAACTAACTTATATACTATTTATATTTTCCAAATTTGTCAAGGAGCGATCAATTCCGGATTCATCGGCCGACATCAAAAAAGCCCCGAAGCAACTTGCTCCGGGGCATACTATAACAATCGAATCAATGAAGCTCAAGAAAAGTCTACTAATTAATTTTTAGCTATTTACTTTTTGCGGCCCGGTTCGCCGTTTATATTAGAAAACCGAAAAAATTGAAAGTAATTTAACCGGAATATTGAAAATCTTTTAATTACTTAATTGAATAATGGTTAAAGAGCGATTCATATAACCTAAAACAGGAAAATCCGTACTAATACTTACGCCTACTTCATCTCCGGCGCTTAAGGAGGCTTGAACGACAAACGTTGAACTACTTCTATTAGATATCTTAAAAAAAGTAGTAGTATCGCCAAAAATAGGTGTACCATTGACAGTAATAATAGCATTTAGATATGGTTGATCTGGATCTGGCTCGGTAGTGGCTTCAGCGTTAATAGATATCGTTATTTGATAAATTCCGCTTTCTCCTACCACTAATTCATTGCCCGATAGACTAACTGTGATAGTATCTGATAAAGGTCCAACCACACTAAACGGTACAGGGGTGAATGTTGCTCCAGGTACCTCTACACTACTTCCTCTTAAAGATCCAAAAGCCAAAACGACTTCTCCAGTAGGACCGGTTGCTCCAGTCGCTCCTACTCCTCCAGTCGCCCCAATCGGTCCAGTTGCTCCAGTCGCTCCTAATCCTCCAGTCGCCCCAATCGGTCCGGTCGCTCCAGTCGCTCCTAATCCTCCAGTCGCCCCAATCGGCCCGGTTGCTCCAGTCGCTCCTACTCCTCCGATCGCCCCAATCGGCCCGGTCGCTCCAGTCGCTCCTAATCCTCCAGTCGCCCCGATCGGTCCGGTCGCTCCAGTGGCTCCTACTCCTCCGATCGCCCCGATCGGTCCGGTGGCTCCAGTGGCTCCTAATCCTCCGATCGCCCCAATCGGGCCGGTTGCTCCAGTCGCGCCTAATCCTCCGGTCGCCCCAATCGGGCCGGTTG
>JAEYPR010000016.1 GCA_023410535.1 Bacillota bacterium
GGATTGACTGTTATTTTCAAACCGGGCCGCGCTCTCGGGCGGAAGTCTATCTTACCACGTTTCGGTTCTGCTTGTCAACTGCCGCCTTTTGGTAATTTGTTACATTGAGCTGCTGTGTTTCATTTCCTGCTGCGTGGCGGAAGGTTATCTTAGCATAGTTGGGTGACGATTGTCAATTGCTTTTTGTTGGTTCGTTGGGATCGTTCGTTATGTTTTTTTGTTTCATATATTCCGCTCGCTCGAGTGGATGGTTAGTTTAACATAAGAAGATACAAATGTCAAAAACCAATAAATAGAATTTATTAAACTCATCGATTTATCTAGGGATCATTTATCCAAGAATTTTGCGAACCCGAGTTATTTCGGTTTGTAGATCGGAGATCGCATATTCGAGCGCAATCACCGGTTGAAGTTTATACTTTTCCAGCAGCTCTTTGATTTCCGCCAGAAAAGCATCGGGTGGCGCTTGATGTTGATCATAAGTTCGTGAATTCCAATGCAAATGGAGATAAACAATCTTAACCGCCAGTATATCAAACCATTCATCCAGCTGTAAGCCGGGATTGGCCAAAACGTGTCCGACATCCAAACAAACTTGCAACCGTGGATGACCGATCCGTTGTACTAAATCCGCCAAGTCACGCGGGTTATCTTCGTAAACGTTCTCCAACAACAAGGTCGGACCGTTTTCTCCCACGCTCTCAAAACATGCTTCCCAAAACGGAAGCTGCCGGCTGTTTTTTATTGCTTTCACTTTGGGATCTTTAAGCCAGGGATTAATCTGGCTGTGAAAGACCAGATATTGTGCTTTTAGACTTTTGGCGACAGCAATTGTATCCAGATAACGTTCTTTGGTAAGGTTAAAAATTTTCCGGTCGGGACTGGCCGGGTTTAAATCCATACACACGCCATGCGCGGAAATGATGGCGTGATAAGTCTGAACTCGCTCAACATAATCGGTAAGCTCCGGTTGCCAATCGTGATCCAACAATTCCGGGGAGATCAACGAATTCAATTCAAAGCCGTCTAATTGTTCCTGGCAATTAATCGCGGCATCCAACTCAATGATATTTTGAATACATTGAATGATTTTATAACGCACCAATGAAATCACTTCCTGGTTCTGAAGTCGCCATTCAACCTAATCACTTTGATACGCTTATGACTTATTCTACGGTCCAAACCAATTATTGTCAATTCAGTTTACCACAAACCGCCAACCGCGACTGGCTGCAACTTGCACAATAAAAAATCCCCGCATCATTGCGGAGATTGATCGAAGCATGGGTGACCGTGTTCCGGAGAACAACAACAATAGGCAGGTGACGCTCCATTCTCAACTCCAGTTTTCAATGGTGTTGAGTTTCGCCAGTTTTCCGTAGATCCAGGCGGTGGCGAAACCATAGATGCCATGGGCCAGGATGGATAAGATAATGACAATGGATTGTTCCTCAAATCCTTGAGAATAACTGTCCAATTGGGGAAGATTATGAAAAAGGATACCGATAAACACTAGTTGAACTACCCAACTTGTTCCCATCCCTTTTAACAAATAATGTTTGGGACTGGTTTTTTGAATCAATAATCCAATGCCAACTCCAATCATGCCGCCGATTAGCAAATCAAAGAATAACCCAACAACGGTTCCCCAAAAAGTCTGGGTAGCGGGTGGTTTTAAAAAGATATCGGCTGAGATCTCCCAAATTCCGACATGAAAGATTCCCAATAACTTGAATGCCAAGTCAAAAACATCCCGGATCGCCTCACCAATCACACCCGATACGACCCACAACATAAAATGATCTTCGGAAGCTTTCATTACCAATCTTCACCTTTCCACCCTCGTCTGCCATCCCGCGCCAATCGCTATTTTCGCGTCGTGAAATTATTATTGTCAAAGCGCCTCAATTTATTTACCAAACCGCAATCTTAATGGTTATTAAAGCAAAAACCTTGCCGAAGCAAGGTTTTTACTGTTCAATCAGGATGCTTTCAGATTCCGCCCAACATACAGATGTTGTTCTCAATATTGCGGGCGCGTTGGTTACGCTGGTAAAAAGGATGGCTGTAGCGGGATCGCGCGGCGGGAGTGTCGGCGGCGTTAGTGTCGCGCCAGATCCGGACCATCCCCGATTGGTAGTAACACATCACCTGTTCGCCGGGGAGATCGAGGATTTTGGAGTTCATCGCGACTTTGCCGCCGAGATTGGCAAGGACTTTACCGTTGCGGTCCAATAACTCGGTGGTTCCCGAGGCGACTCCGCGTAGAATTTCATGAAATCCGTCGCCGTTCACGTCGACTGGCGCGGTGTCGAAGATGCTGTAGGGTAGTTTAACCGGTTTGCCGGTCATGGCGTCATAAGTAAACTCGGTGATCCCGGTATAGTAACGCCCGACTGAGTCCTTGGTCTGTCCGGTGATCCGGGCGGCGGTGGCGATCAATTCGCCTTGGCTTCCAATCCGGCCGACCCAGCCCTTGTGAATATGGCCCCAATCGACATCGACCCAAATCCGGTTGCCGTGATTGTCATAAAGACCGACCCGGGGCGGGATCTCCTCGTCGGACTCCCGGTTGATATAAACGCACCAACGCCCGTTTCCCCGGTCCCAGACCGGTTGACAGTTGTCGGAGTGGCCGTGCCAATTGGGTTCGATCAGGAAGACGTCCTGCCCGGTTGCCAGCGAGATGCAGCGTTCGCCCCACATTACCTCGTCGACCCCGTCCTGGTTGATGTCGACGACCGGGAAGGAATGACTGCCCCGGGCGCCCGGGTCGGTCTTGGTGATAGTCCGTTCCCAGCGCAGCGACAGATCAGGGTTCCAACCTTGCAGGAACATATCGCCGTAGGTACCCTGGGCAGTAACCAATACCGGTTGGGCTCCGACCATCCCCCCAAAGATATGATTGCGGAACGTGTGTTGCAACGATTGGCTGTAGCCGCCGTAACACGGCCAGGGCCATTGGCCGGTGGTTTGACCGGTCAAAGTGTCCACACGCTCTAAGACGAATTTTTCAAAGGCGAAAGGATGTTCGGGATCGCTGTTGTTGACGAAAAAGATCTCGTCGACGCCGTCCCTGTCCAAATCCAGCACATAAAAATTGTAAAACGCGGCGCCGGGAATGATCCCGACCTCCTTTTTCCAGAGAATCTCCCCACGCTCCGTGAAGACAATCGCCTTCAACGCGTCGGAGGGAAACACAAACATATCGTAGGAAGAATCAATATCGTAACAACCGCTGAAGAAAGCGGCGAACCCACGCGGTTGGCCCTTTCCCAAAGCGACCGGCATGACTTTAAATTGTCCGGACGGAGAACCAAGGCTCATCTCCATACAGATTTCCATGTTGATCATTGTTTTGTATCCTTTCTTGCTTCAAATCTGCCGTTTGCGCGGCAGTCGCACATAAACTTTGGTATAACCATTGATTTCACTGGCTATGCTCAGACCAAATTCGCTCCCGTATTGAATCTTTAACCGTTTATTGACGTTATTCAATCCCAGGCTTCCAGTGTATTCCGCTTCCCAATTGACGAGCATCCGGTTCAGCCGGTCTAAGGTCGCCGGATCGATTCCGACCCCGTTATCCTCGATCTCCAGGCAAATGCAATCCGCTTGCTTGGCGCCGCGAATGATAATCCGGCCCGGGCCTTGCTTGGGCTTAATCCCGTGCAGGATGGCATTCTCCACCAAAGGCTGCAGCGTCAATTTGATGATCTGATAATCATAGACATCGTCTTCGATCTCCACCTGATACTGGAGATCGCCGCCATAACCCATGCTGGAGATGAGCAGATAATCCCGGACGTGCTCAACTTCTTCCCGGATCGACAGGATGTCCCGTCCTTTGCTCAGGCTGATCCGGAAGAAATCCCCCAACGCGGCGATCATCCGCGAGGCTTCGGCCACCTTGCCTTGCCGGCAGTAGTATTGGATCGAGTTTAAGGTATTGTATAAAAAATGCGGATTGATCTGGGCTTGCAGTAAAGATAACCGGGCGATATACTTCTCGCGGGCTTCATTTTCCACCGCCAGCAACAACCCTTTGAGCCGCAGCAGCAGTTCAAATATGTTCCGGCTTAAGACGCCGATCTCGTTGGAGGAGTTCTCGGGGATCGCCAACTCCATCTCCCGGAAATTATCCTCGCGGATGGCTTGCATCCGCCGGGTCAATTTTTGGAGGGGATCGGTCACCAACCGGGCCAGAAAGATCGAGAAAATTACCGCCAACACCGCAATTCCAACGACCGCGATGGTAATCACGTAACCGGCGTAGGTGACTCCCGACAGCAAATCCTGCTTGTCCAGCACCACCACCAGTTGCCATTGATTGGAACGTAAGGTGTCATAGATCACCATTAGTTCCTGGCCTTGACGGCTCCGGTACTCAAAGTACCCGGTGTCCTCCTGCTGCCGGACTTTGGCGAGCAACCCCCGATCGCGGCTGGGCGCCGGGTCGCCGTAGGTCGTCACGCCGTTATCGCTCACCAGCATCACGGTATTTTTCTGATTTTCATAGAGGTTCTTTAACGATTCGGCGAAGAAACTCTCTTTGACATTGAACAAGAAGATGCCCTGGACTTTAGTATCGCGATCGCCAACCAGCCGGAAGAGACTGAGCACCGGAGTTTTTTCCCGGCTCTGCTGCAATACGTCGTCCAGATGAACATTTTGCCAATAAATATCGCTGCGGTTATCATAGTACCGGTCCCGCCACTGATAAAAATCGAAATGAATCCGGTGCACCGGATAGTAACTCTGATAAAAAGTAATTTTGCGTTGAATGAAATAAACCAACACCGAATCCAGAATGCTGTAGTCGCTGTTATAAACCCGTGACACGCTGGCGGAGACATCGATGTAGGTTTTACTGTCGACCTCATTCAACTTGGGGTTGGAAAGATTGCCGACCAATTCGGCGATGGCGTTGTCATCTTGCAGTTGCACCAACAGTTCCAATAGGTGGTTCAACCGATAATCCAGATAGGTGCCGGCCTGGTCGACCGCCACCCGGGTGTTGGTGTAGGCGTTCTGCTCCACCAATCCGATGACCACCTGGTAAGAGATGATCCCGATGGTGCAAACCACAATCAGGATCAACGGCAGAAAGACACAGAGAATGGTCACGTGTAAGGAACTGAAATAAAAGTTGCGAAGCCGTTGGCGCAAAGTTACCGACTGTTTCATGCTGCTCACCGTTATTATGTCGTTTGGTTTACTCAAAGGTTCATACTATCATCATACGCCTTTTTGCAGTAGAATCAAAGATGGCGAAGCAGCGCTGCTGTCGTCGGGTAAATCATTTTCAATGGTTTGCTCACGGGTTTTGCAGCGAGGCGCCCGCCGGTTTTATTACAACCGGTCGGCGCGGGACTCCAATTGATAACTTAGAGATTCTTATCTTTCAGACGGTCGCCGAGCTGGTCGTATTGGGCTTTTGCTTCGGTAAATTTATCGGCCCAGGTTTTTAAGAAAGCTTCCGGCGTCATCCGGCCGGCCATCACGCTTTGGAAAAGCGGCGGCATCTGTTTCTCCATAATATTGGAGTAATCCGGCAGATACTTCGGTTGGGTGACCAAACGGGTTTTCTTATCGGCCATCAGGCTTAACGCCAATTGGATCTGGGGTTGTTCGTTGACCCAGTCTTCGGTCAGCACTTTGGTATTGGTCGGGACTTGTCCGATCGAACGGTTGAAATAACTATTGCCATGGGTGCCCGCCATAAAGCTGATAAACTTCCAAGCGGCATCTTTGACCTTGCTCTTTTTAAAGATGGTATAGCCGCAGGGCGCTCCGGACGTATAGGAGTGGGTGCCCGCTTTGGAGACCGGGAACGCCACCGCTTGATACTGATCGGGTTTCAAGGCTTTGGCGTGATCCTTGGCGGAACCGTTGTTATGGGCGATGATCGCCGCCATGCCGCCGTCGAAATTGGCGACGATTCCATTCAACCCGGCGGTGATGTCCATTTCCGGAGTATAGGTCTTATACAAGGCAAAATACTTCTTCGCGAACTCCACGTTCAACGGATTATCAATGGTGCATTTGTCGTTCTTGTCGAAGTAAGTCGGGATGCCGGAGTAGGCGTACATCAGGTGTTGAAACTCGACGCAACTGCCGGAGCCGCCCCGGATCGAAAAACCATAGCGGTTTTTACTCTTATCGGTCAACAATTTGATGGCTTTGAAAAAATCATCCCAGGTTGCCGGGGGTTTTAATCCTGCGCTTTTAAACAGGTCCGAGCGGATCCAAAGCATCGGCGTTGCCACCGAATCGGGAATGAAATACAACTTGCGGTTGGGCGACAGGCCCCGGTTTAAGGCGACGTATTGTTTGGCCATGTCGTTCTTGCCCGACCATTTGTTGAAGTAACGATCCAACGGTTCGACCGCTTCTTCGGCGATCCAGTCGGAGCCCCACGCCGCGGCGCAGACCGCCACGTCCGGAACCTCGCCCGAGGCGATCGCCACGTCAAACTTTTGTTTGGCGGAATCCCAAGGGATACCGGAATATTGGACCTCGATATCGGGATTTTTCTCATTAAACTCTTTAATCAGCGCCATGTAGACCGGGGTCCGGTCGGGACCGGCCATATTGTCCCAAAAGGACACAATGGTTTTTTTGCCGTTGGATTTGGCGGCGGAAACCACACTTTGACTGCCTACGCCAAATGAGAATACGGTCAGCGCCATCACGCCGGCAACCGTTACTGCCAATAATCGTTTGCTCTTCTTCATCTACCTCTTCCTTTCTCTAAAAAACAATGTAACTTGCTCAACCGTTCTTTGTTCTCGCTACGGAAAACATCGTCTCCTTTCTGCAACGGAGTAGGGGCAAAACCCTGGAAATCCCCAAACTTACAATCAACCCTTGACCGCTCCCGAACTGAGGCCGGATACCAGGAATTTTTGGACATAGGCGAACAGGAGCAGCAACGGAACCATGGAGATTACGCTGCCGGCGGCCATGGCGCCATAATCGATGCTGTACTCGCCAATCATAAAGTGCAGCCCCACCGGGATCGTAAACTTGGTGTTTTTGGAGAGAAACATCAATGCGTATAGGAAATCGTTCCAACTGCTGATGAAAGCAAACGCCGAGGTTGCGACCAGTCCCGGCACTAAGACCGGCAAGACGATCTTGGTGATCGCACCGAAGCGGGTACAACCGTCCACCATCGCCGCCTCCTCCAACTCCACCGGAATATTGGCAATAAAGCCGCTCATTAAAATGGCGTTGAAGGGAATATGAAACGTCGTATAGGTCAGGATCAATGACAGATGGGAATTGATCAACCCCATGGTGTTATAGATCATGAACAACGGAATGATCAGCATCGCCCCCGGGAAAAACTGGGTGCACAAGATCATCAGCAAGAAACTTTTCTTAAATTTGAATTGGTAACGGGCCAAGGCGAAGCCGGCCATCGTGGCGAAGATGACGGTAAAAATCATACTGACCAGCGACACATAAAAACTGTTCTTAAAAAAGGTCATAAACCCCAGGGTGTTCCAGGCGGTGGCAAAATGGGTCCAGGTCACCACCGACGGAAAATACGTCGCCGGCATCTGCACGATCTCACTGGCTTTTTTGAGCGAAGTGACCACCGACCAATAAATCGGAAACAAGGTCACCACCGTCGCCAGGATCATCACGACGTACCAAAGATATTTTAAAGTCCGTTTCTTGACGTCGGGATTCATTGCGGCTGCAAGCGTCGTCATGTTTTCGCCTCCCCGTCCATGCCAAAGTTGCTCAGTTTCAAATAGCCCGCCGCGAAGACCAGGAGGATAATGAAGGCGAACACCGATAAGGCGCTGCCGTACCCAAAATCCCCTTGTTGAATCGCGGTATTGGCGATGTACACCATCAGGGTGGAGGTCTCATAGATCGGACCGCCATTGGTCAGGTTGAGAATCAGATCCACGCTGTTGAACTCCCAGACCGCCCGGAGCAAAGTCGTCAGGACGATGGTGTTTTTCAGATGCGGCAAGGTAATGTGCAAAAACGAAGTGACCGGTCCGCCCCCGTCCACCCGGCAGGCTTCGTAATACTCCTCCGGGATCGATTGTAGCGATGCCAGCAACATAATGGTGAAAAAGGGAATTCCCCGCCATAATTCGGCGACGATCACCGACCAGAAGGCGGTGCCCATGTTGGCGGTCCAGGCGATCGGATGCGCGATTAAATGCAGCCGCATTAATAAATCATTCAACACCCCGATTGACTGGTAATACATTAACGACCATAACATTGAGACCAAAACGCCGGCCATCGTCCACGGCAGAAACAGCAACGACCGGAATAACCCTTTCCCTTTGAAGCTCCGTTTCAACAATAAGGCTAACACTAGTCCAAACAGGAGTTGCAGGGAGACTTCACTCCCCACCCATTTCAGGGAGTTTAGAAAGGTCTCCACTACCACCGGGTCGGTGAAGATCTTCTGGAAATTTTTGAGCCCGATAAATCCGTCGAGATACGGACGGTTTAACACATGATACTGGGTGCTCAACCAAAAAACATTGAGAATCGGATAGAATAAAAAGGCGACAATCAGAAACACCGTCGGTAAGACGAGGATATACGGTTGCATCCATGCCCACTGTCGGCGATTTTGCATATGGCTTTCCCCCTAATTCTTACGTTGTTTGACTTAAGTCTGGCTTGGTTGCGACCGGTTTCATGAAAACGGCGGCCAAAAAAAGAAATTGCGTAATTGTTACAAAGCCGTTTCGCTATTGAGCAATCATGCAATTTCCTTAATGGAACGATTACATTCTTATTATATTTTTTTAAAATTTGAAAGTACATTCACTCTGTTTTGGAGTTTTGGTCATTTTCTTTATGTCCGGGAGCGAAACTCCGTCGGCGTGCACCCGGTGTACTTTTTAAAACAAATCCCGAAATAATGGGGATTGGCGAAGCCGGTCCGCTCGGCGATCTCGTAATTTTTCAGATCGGTGTTGCGCATCATTTGGCAGGCTTGATCGATCCGCAGTTTCGCGAGGAACTCGGAGAAATTGATTTGCTTTTTTTCCTTAAAGATAATACTGAGGTAGATCGGGCTGACATGGACTTCGTTGGCCACCAGCTCCAGCGAAAGCTCGGGGTTGAAGTAATTTTGCATCAGAAATTCGGTCGCCCGGTCGACGGTCACGTCTTTCCCCGAACTTCGCCCTGTTTGGGCATACTCGCAGACGCTGGTGATCAGCACCTGTATTTCCCCAAAATGCTCGGCGATGGTGTCCAGCTTCTCCAAACGTTTGGCAAAACCGGCCCAGGAATATTTCTTAAACGGACCTTTATTCTCCTTATGAATCCGCTCCAATTCATAAACCGACTGAAAAACCAACAAGGTAATCCGCATCGCGATTAACCGAAGCTGATTCAGGGTGATCATCCCTTGGTCCGTTAGCGCTTGCTTGATCCCCGCGACAATCTCGGAACATTCCGCCAAGGCGCCCAGCTTCAAACCGTTGCCCAAACGCTGTTCCACCTGAAAGATCACGGACAGATCCGTCTCGCCGGCCGGGGTGAGACGGTGGGCAGCGCTGTCTTGAATCACTTGATTTTTGCCCAGGAAGATCCGCATTCCCAACGCCGCGACCGCCCGCGCGTAGGAACCGTGCGTGTTTTCCAGTCCCGTATAGATGGAGCCGACCCCTATGGTCACCGTGGTTTTGAGTTTGATCTCGACATGTTGGCGGATTGTCTCAAACCAGCGGTACACGTCTTGCTCGGTCTCCTGTTCCAACTCCAGCAGGGCCACCAAATACTGGTGTTCCCCGTTGAACAGCTCGCAACGCAGCGCATCCGGTAACAATCCGTGCATCAGTTCAATGATGCTCCGTTTCAACAACTCTTGTTGCAGCACAGATGAACTATACGCTTCGTGAAAATAGTCGTCCGCTTCCAAAACCGCTGTCACGAATTGGGGCCCTTTGAGTTTGATTCCTAAAAACTCGATCCGGTCCGTAATCTCAGCCGGTGCCAGCTTCGCTGTTAACAGCCGTTGAAAGAACTGTTGCTTCAGGAGCGGGATGCTTTCATAGACCTGCCGCTGCAGGTTTTTTTCCTTCTCAAGCTGTTCGATAGCAGCCAACACCGTCTGTAAGACGGTGTCGTTCCCATCGGTTTTCAACAGATAATCAAAGACGTTGAGGTGAATCGCCTGTTGGGCATAGTGAAAGGTCTCGAATCCCGACAACAGGATCAAACGGATCTGCGGGTATTGTTTAGCAATCGCGGAAGCCAACTCCAACCCGTCCATGACCGGCATGTCGATATCGGACAGCACGATATCCACTGTTTGTTCGGTCAAAATCTCCAACGCCGCTTGCCCGTCAGGAACCGCAGCCACCACCCGGACGCCATGTTCCTCCCAAGGGATACTTTCCGCGAGACCGTTTAAAATCACCCGGTCGTCTTCAACAATTAACAAATGATGCATCGAAACGTCACCTTCTTAGAAACTTGCTGAGTATTTAACCTGATTATCGAGGATTTTCGCGCTTTTGTATAGTTTTTTTACAAATCGGTTGGAAAAATAAATAAATCCGAGGCCGGTTTGAGCGGCTCGGATTTTGGGGTTCTTGATGATGGTGTATGGTTATTTACGGTGTGATTGAAATGTCGAAAGGCGACCTTTCCCCATATAGAATATTAACGGTGTCGCGTAAACTTTTTATCAATAAAGTTTTTGTGCGGTTCCTTTTGTAACCCTCCGCTGTCAACCGGGGCTATTCCTGCCCCCGTCCCCAGGACAAAAGGGTATAATCGGATACCCTTTTGAATCCCCCGACCCGGAACCAAGTTTCCGGGACCTCCTGATGCATCCATGTCTCGTCTGCGCCTTCCTGGCCGCTCCGTCTGGTTACTCGGTCTTGGCTTCCGTTGTCCCCTTCGCGGGACGACCGCCGTTTTTCATCCATGAAAAGAGGCGTCGTATTTGATCCATCCGTGAAATATACGAATATTAAGTAAGTTGACTGTCACAAAAGCTATTTGAACATATAATCCTACGTGATTCTATTAGAATTAATCGGTTTAAAGTTATTTCGCTCATTAGATTTCACTTCAAAACACCCATTTCCTCTGTTAACTCCCGAATTTCCTCAAAAAAGAAAAAGGCAGATCTTCTTGCCTTTTCCTCCCCTTTTCCCCTTCCGCGACCCTCCGGCATGCATCATTATGTTTGCCAATCCTGTCAAACGGTCGATTTCTTTTGATTATACACGGAGTTTATTTCATCTTATGAATTAAGGACAATAGGTCGCAGTCAATACATTTATCAATATATACGACATATGTATCTTACGGTTCTTTGGCGTCTTCTTGCAGTTTGAGATACTCCACGATCAGTTTGTCCAACTCGATACTGGCAGCCAGAACGATGGAGTTGGTAGCCCCGTGGACTTTCCAAAGCTCGTTTAAACGCTTTCGACCGCTAGTGATTCGTTGTTTTAGAATTCTCATTTTGGTTTTTGAATTGATTTGCGGCATGGTCTCTTTCGATTTTCCATTTACCTGTGATATAATGGATACGGTTGCATTGTTTTAGACAATACGATCCAAGGTCGTAAATGGTAATTTACATCCTGCTATTTTCTGATTTACCAATACAATCTTATGTAGCTTTTGCAAGTTAATATTAACACATGAAAGTTATTCTTACAATAGTTAATTTTAACTTTTTATTGTGTTTTTTTGCTTCTTCCAAAACCGTCATATTTATGGCTTTTTGGTAATCCTAGCTACTGCATAGGTTTCGTTATTTAGATATTGAAAGGAATCGAACCATGAAGGAAGTTTTCGGACGGCGTCTGCAATCGGAAAGAGTGCTTGCCGGGAAATCACGAAAAGATATCGCCGAATATTTGGGTGTTTCCCTGACTACAATCAGTTACTGGGAGACCGGAGTGAATTACCCCAGTATCGAAATATTGATGAAACTAGCCGATCTTTATCAGGTTAGTATCGATTACTTATTAGGGCGAACTGAAGGAAAAAGATTGAATTGCGAATAACTAGTTTAGTTAATTAGGGATGTTTTAATCGTTTTTGGATTTTTAGATGCTCTTTTACGTCAAGAACTAGCCCGCTACCCGAACCCGATCCCCGCTCATAGCGAAACTCGTCTTCAAGATTTCCCATCCAATCGGCTTTGCTCATAAACCCGAGGTCTGCTTCTTGTTCTTTACTACAATTCTATTTGAATCAATTTTCTGGCTGCGAAATTGAATTTCGTATATTTATATGGTATTATTTGTTAAGGAAATATCTTATGTCTAATTAGTAGTTCAAGGAGGAGAAATATCATGAAGTTCAAAAAAATTTGGTTGGTTATTACATTATTCTTAATTTGCATGACGGCTTCAGTTGTCGATGCGGTTCCATTGAACTTTTCTGGTACGATTCTAAGTAATTCAGTATTAAATGTTCCCGGTGAATTTACTGATATCCAGGCCGCATTAGATTATTTGAAAAACAAAAAAATCGCTGACGGTGTATTATTAACAATTCAAGTTGCAGATGGAGCATACAATATTAACAAAACTATATCCATCACTCATCCTGATGGTGACAAAATAAATATCATTGGTAATCCTACTAACCCAACGAATTGTACATTAAACTTCTCAAACTGTGAAAACGGGTTTTTGATTGCAAATGGAAATAGGTTGGGATTATTACAAGGTTTTTCGTTGGTTGGGGACAATATCGTAACTCGTGGGATCAATGTTTGCCAAAGTTCTGTTTTAGTTAGTTGTGATTTAATTGTACAACAATTTAAATATGATGGAGTATTTGCAGGCACAAGTTCTAGCTTAGTTGCTACACGGGTAAATTCCTCAAATAATCAATCGGCAGGTTTCTCATCAACAGGAAATAGTTCAATGATTACTCAATCCTGTACAGCTACGTATAACCGTTATAATGGTTTTTTAGCAAATCAAAACTCTTTTATATCGGTAAATGGTGCAACGTCAACCAATAACGGGAGTTATGGGTTTAATGCATATTCGGGTGGATTAATTCAATTATTGACATCCCAAATAACTATTAGCAATAATGGATCAGGTAATTACCCTAATACCGGTAGTGTTATTCGTAGTGATGTTTAAAACTACACCTATAACTATTTAATAGACAGAATGAAGTAACTGATTTTGACTAAAACAACAATTACAATCGCGGTGTAGGTTCCTGACTTTGAACCATATAATTATCGCTCTCATCTGTTTTTATTTGAAGGCAGTATCAACTTCGAGTTTAAACAAAGGAGAGCTTTTTTGCCACTATTTTGACGACTTCCCCTTTTCGAACGCTCAGCAAGCTGGATTTGTGGATAAATCAGCTTGCTCAGTCGCTCAGCAAGCTGGATTTGTGGATAAGTAAGCTGGATTTGTGAATAAGTCAGCTTGCTGAGTCATTCCGCAAGCTGGATTTGTGAATAAGTCAGCTGGATTTGTGGATAAGTAAGCTTGCTGAGTCGTTCCGCAAGCTGGATTTGTGAATAAGTAAGCTTGCTTAGTCGCTCAGCAAGCTGGATTTGTGGATAAGTGATCTATTTCTGGGGATAAACATCTTGGGTAGGCAAATGCGGTGTTGTTCCGAAGCGGATATGTCGAAGCGATCCCAATTAAATCATGACATCAGGGGGCAAAACATCAAATTCAGCTGCTCGGGCTAGCTTGGGCAGGGAAGGTTTCCGATACCGTGAGGATTTTTGACGGGTTCGGGGTTGATGAACCCGCCCTTTAGCTCCGCCTAATTACATGGTTTCAATTTTATCAATCCCCAAAAGATCAAGGCATTTGCCCGCGACATTCCGAAAAGCCGCTACCAATGCCACCCTTTCCTTGGCATACTCGCTGTGAAGCACCGGACACTCATGATAAAATTCGTTAAAGGCCTGACATAGCTCCAGGCTATACATGGCAAGGGTCGAAGGAGTCAAGCGTTCACCGGCGAGTTTGAGATACTCCGGGAATTGATAAATCTTCTTCAAAAGGCGGGCCTCGGATTGGTTAATCTCCCAGCCTTGCCAACCCGGCGGGGTCTCCGACTTCCGGAGAATCGACGAAGCCCTGGCATAACTGTAGAGAACGTACGGGCCGGTATCCCCTTCAAAGCGAATCGCTTCCTTGGGGTTAAAGAGCATGTTTTTACCGGTTTCGGTTTTGAGCAATTGAAATTTGATGGCGGCCAGCGCGATTTTTTGGGCCCGTTCCTTCACTTCCGAATCCGCCAGCTGATACCGGCGCCGAATTTCCTCTTCCGCCAACAACGCCGTCTCGCCGATCAGATTGTCGGCGTCCACAACCGTGCCTTCGCGGGACTTCATCTTTCCCTCCGGCAATTCGACCATGCCATAGGACAAATGATGAATTTCGCCCCGCTTATTAACATTGAGCAGCTTCAGGATTTCTTTTAACACTTTAAAATGATACTCCTGCTCGTTGCCGACAACGTAGATCGAACGGTCATACGAAAAATCCCGCATCTTTAATTGGGCAAGATAGATATCCTGCACGATATAGACCGACGTTCCGTTGGAGCGGAGCAATACTTTTTCATCCAGACCTTGGGGCGCCAAGTCGGCGACCACGGCCCCATCGGCCCGCTTGTTAAAAATCCCTTGCTCCAGCCCTTGCAGGATAATCTCGCGACCGAGCCGGTAAATTTCGCTTTCGTAATATTCCCGGTCAAAGCTGGTTCCAAATAAACGGAAGGTTTCATGAAAACCCGCAAATGCCCATTGATTCATGGTCCGCCACAAGGAAAGCGTCTTGGGGTCGCCCGACTCCCATTGCTCGAGCAACTCCTGGGCCTTTCGTTCGTAGGATTCGTCTTCTTTGGCTGTTTGCGCGAACCGCACATAGTAGTCCCCCACGAAGTGATCGGACTTGACCCCTTTTGCCTCGGGAGTAGCGCCCTGGCCAAAATCGCGGTAGGCCAACATCGACTTGCAGATATGAACGCCCCGGTCGTTATAAACGCAAGTTTTATAAACTGTATTGCCCTGGTAGGCTAACAGCCGGGAGACGCTTTCGCCAATTGCCATATTGCGCAAATGTCCAAGATGAAGCGGCTTATTGGTATTCGGCGAACAATATTCGACCACTACGGTTTCATTGAGCCGGTTTCCGCCGAAATGCTCCGCCAAGGCGGCGTCTAAAACCGCCGCGGAAAACCATTCTTTATTGAGGAAAATATTAACGTATCCCGAAACGGCTTGAACCTCGGCGACAACCGGTTCGTTCCGAAATTCCCCGGCAAGCGCTGCGGCAATCTGCACCGGGCTTTTGCGCAGCTTCTTCGCGAGTTGGAAGCATGGCAATGCGAAATCACCCAATTTTTCGTTAGAGGGGATTTCGATCAGCGGCGCCAGTTCTGCCGCCGTCATCTCGGGCTCCAGATACTTTGCAAAAATACCGGTGATTACATCGTTCATTAGCGAATCGTGCTCCTTTTGTTAAGGTAACCAGCGATGGCTGTTTTCTCATAATTTATCAAATTATACCACAACCAAATCGCCCTGCGTCAACTAACTATCGAACAATTCGCAGTTATTTTCCTAAGCTTTCGTGCAAACATACGTCCCAAACTTCAATTCATTCGCCGCTACCCCGTTCAGATCCTGATAGGATTCGACCGCCGTGAAACCAGCGGTTTGCAAAATAGCGAGGACTTCATGGTAAGCGAAGGCTTTTTGCTTTTCGCGGTACTCGGTGATCTGGTCGGTTTGGGTATCAATCACGATACAGGTTTCGTAACGAAAACCGTCTTCGAAATATTTTTCGCTCAAGATGAATTGCGACTCTTTTTCGCCCCAGTTGCGTTGGCGTTCGGCGGTGGTTTGCGGGGTGAGTTTCGGTCCGGCGGTCTTTAATAAAAATTTCCCGCCGGGTTTCAAGGCCTGATAGATTCGTTCAAAATGCAGGGTCCGTTCGGCTTCGCCCATAAACCCCAGGGTATGGTTGAATGCAGAGACGATATCATAACCGGATTGGACCGTCAGTTCGGAACCCCGCTGCAACTCAAACGCGATCGCCAACCCTTCGGCTGCCGCCCGTTCCCGGGCGACCCGCAGATAATCGGCGGCGACATCGATTCCCTTGACCTGATAACCCCGTTTGCCAAACTCGATGGCGTGCCGTCCGGTACCACAGCCCACATCCAACATTTGCAGCGGCGGTTTGCTGGCAAGTAACCGCTCGATCCGGTCGACTTCTTCCTGCGTTGCGCTTTCATCGGGCATACCCTTCCAAGTTAAAAAAGTAGCCTGGGCCGCCGGGTTTTCCCAACACCAGTCGATGATTTTGCGTTGCATTGACACCTCCGATGGAGATTGTTGTAGGAAGGAATTCTGGGGGGAGATGGGGAAATCCTGCCAGATTTTCTCGGGGAATTATCCTTTTCTAACCTAGATTTGTTATGATTCTAGTTGGTGTCATATCGGTATCAAAAAAGCCTACCAGAAAAATTCTAGTAGGCTTAAACCATTATCAATATGGAGCCGACACCCGGACTCGAACCGGGGACCTGCGCATTACAAGTGCGCTGCTCTACCAACTGAGCCATGTCGGCGTTCCTAAGGCAATAAATATATTATCATAAACCGCCAGCCATTGCAAGCAGATTCCAGTGGTAATTCCGTCATAGCAGCGGCAACTGCTGGAAACGCAAAACATGATGCCCCCTTCTCTGCGTCGTCGCCTCGAGAGGACGGTCCAGTTTGCAATAAGCACTTCCTGGCGTAAGGGGGCGAGTCGCCCCCAAATCTCATCCACCCAAACCTACTTCACAAAATTACCCCACAACACATTCACAACCTGCCACTTGTCCTCAAACTTGGCGACCTGGACATAGTCGACAAAACCGGAAGTGATCTTGGCGACCGCGAGGCCGTTGTATATGTCGTAAACCTCCACCGTGATCGGTGGTTTAGCCCGCTTTTTGGCAACCGCCACGCCGATCAGTTGTTCGCGGGTCATCTCCAGGATCGTGTTGCCTTTGATGGTCCGCTTCACCAGACTGGGGTGAACGCCCTGAGCGATCCGGTTGCCGTCGGAGTCGAAATACCCCTCGACATAATCCAAACACGCCTGTTTGACCGCCTTCACCTCGTCCGGATTGAACTTCTGCTCCTCGCCCGCCGCCAAGACCGACAGCCCCATCGCGAGTAACAGCATGACTCCCAAAATAACCGCTGGACCTTTCATTACAATCTCCTCCCCGTATTGACGATTGGACGCCGCCAACCATGATTGGTTGTCGCCTTTATCGTAATTGATTTCCAATCTTTCCACAAGAAGGAATTTAAAGCGCTCTGGTTTACTTAAACTAAAAACCGTCCTTAACTTGGACGGTTTCGAAGTTTCCTTTAATTAATGTTGCGTAATATGCTCCGCCAACCGGAAGGGGTCGCTTGAAATGACGCTAGCGGCGTAAAGCTCCATCGCGCCGAAGTCGGCGGTTTTGTTGTTGGGATCGCCCCGGTCCACCAGCCGGACCAGCGCCGGGAATCCGTGCCAATCCTCTTCGGTCGGGCCAAGCGGCGGCAGGTAGAGCGCGACGTTAAAGCTGGTCACTCCCAGTTTCATGTAACTCTCCAGCACGGCGTGGACCGCGTGGTAAAGCGACGCCCCCGGTTTCGGCGCGATCAAGATTACTTCCTTCTCCTTAATCGGAGTCAGATACGCCATGCCTTTGATCCCGCCGGCCCATTCCCACGCCAGGTTTAGACTTTGGTGGATCTGGAAAAGGTCGTAGAAATAACAGGTGCCGTTGTATTGCTGCTTATATTGGGCCCAGACCCGTCGCAATGCCTCCACTTTCGGGTAATGCATCCCCTTGGACAAGGTCATCTGGGCGTGGCCGTGGACGATCGAAGCGCCGCTTTTCCAGAGGCAGTTCCACATAAAGAAGTAGTATTTGGCCGCCGGGTCCTCGGTGTGGGCGCGGTGGGCCCACTCCAGCGCCGTCTCGAAATAATCAGTAATCGCATCGCGATGCACCATCAACGGATTGTGCTCGTTAAAGACAACCAAACCGTGATACCCGTCGTATTTGGCAATATTGCTGGCGGTAGTCGCGTAACTCCCCTTGACCCGCCCGAAAGTATCGGCCGGGGTGCCCTCCTCCACCTTACAGAAGGGATCGCCGGTACCGCTCGCGATGACCTGACGCACCTCGTCGGCGACGCCTAGGTCCATCGGCCGGCTCGCCCGGAGCTCGTTATAGAGCGCGCCCTCCAACGTCAACAGGTTGGTCACCTTCACGATCTGTTGATTCTCCACCTTCGCCAGCGAGCCGAAGTTTTTAGCGATCCAGTCGTGCATCGCGGCGGGCGCGGTCAGCTTGCCTGTGGTCGTATCGACCCGGAAGTAGCGGTCAAACAATAGTTTCTTCGCTTCGGGCAGCGCGTTTTTAATCTGTTCCAGTTCCCCAATAGTCTTATTGGTCGTTATTAACATCCAAATTCACCTCGCGATCCGGGAATATCGGAATATTCGTCAGGCACCGGCAACGGATGTTCCGAGCGGAGCGTCAACGCCCGCCGGTACAGGTCGACATATTGGACGGCCGACACCTGCCAGGAGTAATCGGCGCTCATCGCCCGCTGCACCAGCATCCGCCAGGTCTCCGGGTGGTGGTAGGTTTCGATCGCCCGAACGATCGCCGTATACATCGCCAGGCCGTCGTAAGGTTTAAAGGAAAACCCGTTGCCCGTGGCGGTGATGGGGTCGAAGTTCTGGACCGTGTCCTTTAACCCGCCGGTCTCCCGCACAATCGGAATCGTGCCGTACCGTAACGCGATCAATTGCCCCAACCCGCACGGTTCAAACCGCGACGGCATCAGGAACATGTCGCAGCCGGCGTAAATCTTCTGGGCCAGCGGCGTATTAAAGGTCAAATGCACCGCCGCGCGGTTCGGAAACCGTTCCTTGATGGTATTGAACAAATGGTGATAATACTCGGCGCCGGTCCCCAACAGGATGAACTGGAAGTTGAGATTGCTCATCATGGTCTCAATCATCTGTCCGATCAGGTCGAACCCTTTTTGATCGGACAACCGGGAGATCAACCCGATCAGCGGCGTTCGCGGTTCTTGCGCCAGCCCGGCCTCTTTTTGCAGCGCCAGTTTGTTGTGGATCTTGGCGTCGGGGTTATGAAGGTCGTAATTCACGAAGATATGTTGGTCGGTGGCCGGATTGTGGACCTCGTAGTCAATGCCGTTGACAATCCCGTACAAGCGGTCCCGCCGCTCCCGCAGCAGCCAGTCGTAACCTTCGCCGTACTCGGGGGTCAGGATCTCCTGCGCGTAAGTGTTGCTGACCGTGTTGATCAGATCGGCAAAAAAGATCCCCCGGCCCATCATATTAACCTGATTGTCCCCGGAGACGCCCGGCGGGACCAGGTATTGATATTGATCAATCCCGGCGATCTCCACCACCCGATGGCCAAATACTCCTTGGTAAGCTAAGTTATGGATGGTATATAGCGAAACGGTTTTGGCAAAGAAAGGATCGGTGCGATAGATGGTTTGCAGCCAATTGGGGATGATGGCGGTATGCCAGTCGTTGCAATGAAGGACGTCGGGAGCCCAGTTCAAGACCTTGAGCATCTCCATTGCCGCCCGGCAGTAAAAGACGAACCGGTCGGCATCGTCCGAATACATATAGATGCCTTCCCGGTTAAAGTATTTGGGATTGTCGATCAGATAAACCGGAACCCGGTCGCCGATTTGGGTCGTAAAAACCACTGCCTGCTCGGTATTGCCGTCCATGGGAACGGTGAGACTTGGCAAAACCTCGCTGAGGTTAAACCGGTGCGCGTCGATAAATCCGTAGCGCGGCATGACCACGCGCACTTCATGACCCAAACTTTGCAGCGCCTTCGGCAACGCGCCGGCCACATCGGCCAAACCGCCGGTTTTGGCGAACGGCACCACTTCCGCGGCGAGCAGCAACACCTTGAGCGGACCTTCGTTCATCCACTTCACTCCTTGTTTTCGTCAATCGTTTTCGCGACGGATGATCCTTCGCTCATCAACTGATTTAGTGTAGACGGTTCCAAGGAGCGCTATGCGGTGATTTTCAGTTGCAATGACGGCGCGGCTCGCCGGGCTTCAGCCGGGGGCTTCCTTGGTGCTCGCGACCACCCGGTAGCCGCTGCCTTTCTCCAACTCCCGGACATTGCCGAAAACCTCAACCAGCTTTTTCTCCAGGCTTTTCGCTCCTTGCCGGGTCAAGATCACGGCCACATATTGTCCGCCGAGATTGAGATGCTCCGCCGCTTGGTCCACCATAGCGTAGACCACCTGCTTCCCCGCGCGGATCGGCGGGTTGGTCGCCACCAGGTCAAATTGTTGATCGGGAAACGGCGCAAAACCTTCACCCGCTTTGAACACCACATTGGTGATATTGTTCATCTTCGCGTTGTACGTCGCCAGTTCCACGGCGCGTTCGTTGATATCGCTCAGATAGACGGTCGCCTCGGGCAAGAGCTTGGCCACGGTCAAACCGATCGGCCCGTAGCCGCAACCGAGATCCAGCACCGTCCGTAGTTCGGGCCGGAGCGGCAACGCCTCAATCAACAACTCGCTGCCCGTATCCAAGCGGTTCTTTGAGAACACTCCGGCATCGCTGCGAATCGCCAACGTCACCCCCCGCACCGTCACCGCAAAATCATGATAAGCATGGGTCGAAGCCGGCTGGGAAGAATAATAATGATCAGCCAAACGAATCACCTCATTTGAGTCTATTGCTGCATCGATATATGTCGCCCTTGATATCGTTACTACCTTGAGTGGTGACATATTTTCCTTAATATTCCTTAATAGATAAGACGGAATAAATCCCGTCTTATCTATTATAGCGATTTCCATAAATCGTTTACAATATCAAAGTCGGAAAAAACAAAAAACCCGGAATCATCCGGGTTTAAGTTTGATAAAGGTACTTATTATAAATTGTAATGAACGAAAATGCGTGCTTCGGCGAAACTGGAAGCCAATAAGAATAACACGCCGTAGATGAAGACTTCACGTTGTTCCGGGGTGAAGCGGACCGGCCATAATTTCCGTTCTTGTTTCCAAGCCCAGCTTGACCAGTTCGGCGCCACCATCCAGGCAAATTGGGAAGTGGCGATCACCAACAACAAATAGGAGAACCAGGTCCATAAACCAAAGCGCAAGAAAAGCGCCAGCGATCCGGCGATAATGTTGGCGCCGGTCGGGAAGTTCAAGGACTGGGAACCGATGGTCGCGCCCCAAAGAATGGTGTAAAAACCAAAGTAAATGGCGCCCAAGTTCCAGCGGCCGATTTTGAAGAAGTTAAATAAGAAGATAAACGGAATGATAAAAATTAAATGATTGACGAAATATTTGAAGGTCAGGACAAACACATTGCCCCAAGTATTAAACTCCGTGGCGGTCGATAGTTTCCAGTTGAAAATCTTGATGGTCTCGCCGAATTGTTTGACGCCCCAAGGGCCAAATGTCTTCACCGCTTCGGATTTAAAGACCTTTTGAACCATGAAGGAACCTTCGAGCAAGTTGGGCTTATTGACGCCAAATTGAACAATCGCCCATGTCACAAAGAATAAAATCAGACCAAAGATTAAATACCCGCCGATCCGGCAATAAACATCCTCATGAAATAAAAGGTTATAAATTTTCTTGAAGAATCCGGGGCCCTTTGCTTTACCGTCTTTCTGGGCTACCCCTTTACTTCCTTTTTCATTGGTCACGTTTTTACTTCCCCCTTTTAAATATAAACATCTGCGAAAAATCGCCTGCATCCCGGGCAACGCCACCGACCAAGCAATTTTCAATTCCCCAGGAAATCACTTATGTCTTAATTTATTCGCCGTGATTTCCGGTTTCCCTTCTGCATCTGTCGTGCTAATTATACCATACCTAAATTTAAACGACATATTTCCCAAAAATTATAAGTTGAAATAACGCCTTGAAATTGCCAAGCGCAAATTACTTCAACTTACCATCAACTCGCAAGATGCCATATTCAGCGATTCAAAAACGCCATGAAGCCGCTGTCGTTCTCTTAAGGTTATTCGGTCGACTGTTCCGGGGTAGTCGGAGCGGACGACGGCTGGGAATTGTTTAATTCCCGGCTCAACTGAGTGTACAGCATCTTACCGACACCTATCCCATTAACGGAAATTTGTTTCGAAAGTTCCTCATGGAATAAACTTTGAAAATAATCGCCGCCAAATCCTTTGCCAAACATCTGCGTCGAACCCTGCATCGCCTCGAGCATCTGTTTGAACATCACCGCCTCAAAGTCGCTACAGGCCTTCGCCAACTTCCGCTGTTCTGGCGTCAGCGTCTTCTGCCACCGCGGATTGTTCAACGAAACCGGAATCGTCTCCGGCCGCACCCGATCAACCATGGTTCATCCCTCTTGTTCATTACAAAATTTCTGTTCTCATCGCAACGGCTATTACCCCCATTGCGTCGTCAAAAGCAAGTAGTTCAAGGAACGCGGAAGCGAGGACCGCAGACGTACTAAGCCGTACGTTGAGGACCGGAGCGCCCAAGTGACGCAGAAATGCGCCGCTTTTCACGACGCAATTGACCGCCTAGATGAATTCGAGCGTTCCGTATAACGCCCCCGCCTCTTTCATCGCCACCAACACGGCGATAATATCCGACGGAGCCGTACCCACCGAGTTCAAAGCCCGCACGACCGTTCCGATATTCGTTCCCCCGGACAAGAGAATCAACCGTCCTTGCTCCTCTTGGACCTGGACTTGCTGATCGGAAACGACCTTGGTCTCCCCGTCCGATTTTGGCGCCGGTTGCGATACTCGCGGCGTTGCGGTGATCTTCACAGTAATGTTGCGATGCGTCACCGCCACCGGCGCGATCTTTACTTTCTCGCCGATGATCACCGTGCCGGTCCGCTCGTTCACGATCACTTTCGCGAAACCGTCCGGAGTGACGGCTAAATTTTCAATCTCGGCAATAAACGGCACAGGGTTTTGAGTACGTTCGGAAGGAATGTTCACTTCGACCAGTCCCATATCGACCGCCCGGGCCGTATCCGGGTAAATATTATCGTTGATCGCGCCAGCCAAGCGGGTGGCGGTCGTAAAATCAGGATTATTCAACACCCAGCGGATCTTCCCGTTATTGGCGAAGTTCATCGGCACTTCCCGTTCGACAATAGCGCCGTTGGGAATGCTGCCAACGGTGGTAATGTTCTTTTGCACCGTCGCTCCCCTCGCCCCGGCCATGTAACCGCCGAGATAAAGCGCGCCTTGCGCGACCGCGTAGACTTTACCGTCCGCGCCGGTCAATGGGGATTGCAACAACATCCCGCCCTGCAGGCTTTTGGCATCGCCCAGCGAAGACGCCTGGACCGTCAGCGTGTCGCCGGAACGGCTATACGGCGGTAAAGTCGCCGTCAGAAACACCGCGGCGATATTTTTCACTTTCAAGTCGCTGATCGAGACTTCAATCCCCCATTTTTGCAGGGTGTTGGCAACCAATTGCGCATTGGATTTACTGGAGTCGCCGGTGCCGTTCAAGCCAACCACCAGCCCCAACCCAGTCAACTGATTGGTACGGACTCCCTCGATTCGGGCGATATCTTTGATACGGGTGGTAACGAGGGCGCTATCTTCAGTAGCCCTGGTTGTTACAGCGAAACTCCCGAGCAAGGTTAGGGCTAACACCCCAGCCAATACCTTTTTAAACATCCGCTCACCCCATATAAACTAATACTTCGATGCTTACGTTTTCCACCGGTTTTCGCTTACGCGAGCGGTAGTCGCTAGGAAAGCGAACTAAAATATCCAGTGAAAGATCTTGGTTAAGAGACCCGTTCCCTGCGTATCGCCGACGCTGCCTTTACCGTTATACTCAATAACGGCATTGGCGACGTAGGGCGAATATACCATATTATCGCTGGTGATATCGTCGGGCCGGACCACCCCCGAGATTTTGATCACTTGTTCCTCTTTGTTAACCTTGATCACTTGCTGTCCTTCCACCGTCAACAGCCCGTTATCGGAGACTTCCTTCACAAAAACGGTGATCTTGGCCGTCAAGGTTCCGCCCCGCGTAGTGGTGCCGGTTCCTTTGGAGGCCGACTTCCACTGGGTGCCGAACTCGGGAAGCATCCGCTCCCAAGTGCCTGTACTCGCCCCAAAATTGACCGAACCGTTTTCCCCGTTGTTGGACTCGGCTTTTTGGGAGGCCGACGCTTGTTCGACCACGACAATGGTTAACAGGTCGCCCACTTTATAGGCTTTCGGTTTACCGCTGTATAATGAGCCGCGGTCCGACCATAACGATTCGGCCAAAACGGCGGTATTGATCAACAATAGATTGAGAATGACGACCGTCAATCCCATGAGGATTCGCTTCATTTTATTCATGAAAAATCACCTCTGCGGTTCCAGGGCCGGATACTCTGGCCTGAAACGTCTTTTTACTCGAAGGATTCACGATGACGATCTGATCGCCCAGCCATCCGTCGGCGTTAGCGATTCCTTCGACCACAATCTCCACCGCGTCAACACGGATGATTGTTTTAACGGATTGACCTTTGGCAATCAACGGCACCGGTTGAATATCCGACAACCGCAGCACCGTCCCGGCGCGTAACGACCGGATGCTACGCCAACCGTCAATTTCGCCGTAATATTCATTGCCATAGACCAATTCCAGTTCAACCGGAATCAGATCGGCCTTTTCCAATAGAGTCGGTTTGGCCAGTGAGCGGCTTAATTTATATAACCGGGCGCGACCGTGAATTTTACCGCTGATATTGATGATTTTACGTTCCGGGCCGTTCTCCAAAATCACTTGGAAGAGTGCGTTGCCGATCTCTGGCAAAACGCCGACCGACATAGCGGTCAACTTCCAATCGCCCGGGGTCAGCCAAAGCGTCTCCGGGACATTTTTCAACTCAATCCAACGGGTCAACCCCGGTTTGACCGTTAACAAACTACTGATCGCGGCCTGGATCGCCTCACCCGAAATGCTCGCCGCCGCCGCCCGTACCCGGACGACCGCGTCCATCTCCAGTTGAACGCCTTGGCTCAGTTGGCGTTGGCGTAACTGAAACGTCAAATAATCTTTTGAAAACGTCCGAATCTGGCCGGGGGCCGGAACCGGACCCAATGAGATCTTTTGAAGGATTTGATAATCGGCGGCGTTCGCCCCGCTTACATCGGCAAGGTCGAGCAACCGGATTTGCGGTCCGGTAACAGTCACCTCAGCCGGAATGGTCAGTCTAATCAAACCGTCAGCCATTGCCGATCCGGCAACCAAAACGATGGCGAGTACCAACCCGATACCGATCTGCTGCCAACGGTTCATCGGCTCACCTAGCGTCGTAAATTATTGGCGGTCTGCAACATTTCATCCGAAGCCTGGATCGCTTTGGAGTTAACCTCGTACGCCCGTTGCGCTACGATCATGTTGATCATTTCTTCAACCACTTTTACGTTGGACATCTCCAATGCGCCTTGAACAATCGTTCCGCCGCCGTCGGTTCCCGGCGATACCGTTACCGGATCCCCGGAAGCGCTGCTCTGCTTATAGAGGCTCTTACCGATGTTATTCAAACCGGCCGGATTCATAAAGATCACGATGTCCAGTTTGCCAACCTCTTGAGCCGCGGTCTCTCCGGACAATTGCACAGAGACCGTTCCGTCGCTGCCGATGTCGATCGTCTCAACGCCGGCCGGGAAGGTAATCTCCGGTTGAACAATATACCCTTCCGAAGTGACCAACCGTCCTTCACCGTCGGATTTTAATGAGCCGTTCCGGGTATACGCGACCGAGCCGTCCGGCAGTTGCACCTGGAAAAAGCCTTGGCCTTCAATGGTGATGTCCAAGGGACTGTCGGATTGTAAATAATCGCCTTGGGTAAAAACTTTGGCGGTGGCTACCGGTCTGACGCCCAGTCCGATCTGGAGCCCGGAAGGGAGTTGCACGCCTTGGGCGGAGGAGCTACCGGGTTGACGGACAGTCTGGTAAAGCAAGTCCTGAAATTCCGCCCGCATCTTTTTGAACCCGGTGGTATTGGCATTGGCTAGGTTATTGGAGATGGTATCGATGTTCATCTGTTGCGCGAGCATTCCGGTGCCCGCTGTCCATAATGCGCGGATCATGTACGAAATTACCTCCTAAAATTAAAAATGTCCCGTGCAAATTCTCAGGACAGATTGAGGTAATTGGGATGGGGAAGATCGCAGTCGGTTGATCTTCCGTTGAACCTCCGCGAGCGGTCCGGTTCGTCCTGTCTCAACTGTCTTGTTTTGCACTTTTTAGTAATTTAATCGTTAATCGCTTTATCGAACGCAAATATTAGAAATTCGTTTACTTCGCCAGATCATTGACGGCTTTCCCCAAGGTATCGTCTTGGGCGGTCAGCACTTTTTGGTTTGCGTCATAACTACGGGTCACTGTGATCATTTGGACCATTTCCCGGATGGAGTTCACATTGGAACGTTCCAAAGCGCCTTGAATCACCTGATAATCGCCGGCGGGCGCCGGGGTATCGCTGCTATTGGTGTAATACGAATCGCCTTGTTTGATCATCCCTGCGGTCGCAGCCAAACGCAATCGAGCAATTACTTGTCCGTTTTCCATCACTTCGCCGGCAGGCGAGACTGTAAACGGACCATTGACGGTGATGGAGCCGTTTTCACCCAACACCGGATCGCCGTTTTGGGTGACCAACACATTGTCTTGATTAACCAGAAAATTTCCGGCCCGCGTATAGGCTACCGCACCGTTCCGTTCCACTGCAAAAAAGGCGTTCCCCTCAATGGCAAAATCGGTCGGATTATCGGTTACGGTAATCGCGCCCGGACCAAAATCGCTATAACGCGAGATCACATCCACACCCAAACCCAGTTGGCCGATGGGAGTGGCTTTACCTTTAGCGTAGGCGTTCATCAGATATTCGCTAAACGGAACTTCAGTAAGGTTATCGCGTTTATAGCCCACCGAATCGGCATTTGCCAAGTTGTTGGCCACCACATCCTGTCGGGCCAGCTCCGCCAACATCCCTGTGGCTGAAGTGTACAAACCGCGTATCAATCGCTCACCACCTCTAAAATTCTACCTATGATCTCTTATGTAAGTTATCGGCGAAAATCTAGAGTTGATTAGCGTTTTTTTAGAAAAAAAATAAAAACACCTCAAATTGAGGTGTTTAGTAATCATTAATGAACTACGAAAAAACCGATGAAACCTTTGAAAAGACGGTACAACTTCCCGGCGACCCGTTTCCCAAACGCTTGACCCAACCGCTGCGTCCGGTAAAAGTTCAAGACCATCTGCGCCAACTTTCCGGCGTCATGCCGGATCACATTGGTTTTCGTGATAACATCAAACCCAAACGGGGCAACCCCCAACGCCTTCACCTTCTCAAAGTCGGCAACCACCGGTTCGGCGCCTTCTTCGGCATAACGGTCCAAGATCGCTTGCGGAATCTCTTCGGTGTTGAGCACCGCCACATCAATCAGACCCTGCCCCGCGTGGTTGATGATCGCCGCAATATGATCGCTGGCGGTATAATGATCGGTCTCGCCCGGCTGAGTCATGGCGTTGCAAATATACAACTTGGTCGCCGTCGCGTTGCGGATGGTTTCGGCAATCTCCTCCACCAACAGATTGGGGATAATACTGGTATAAAGACTGCCCGGACCTAGAATAATCAAGTCCGCTTCGTTGATGGCGTTGATCGCTTCACGCAACGGCTTGATCTGCGGCGGCTCCAGAAAAACTTTATCCACCGCCAATTTGGAAGCGGTGATCGCCGATTCGCCGGAGACGATGCTGCCGTCGGCCATGACGGCTTTTAACGTCACATTCTCCAAAGTCGCCGGGAGCACCTGGCCCCGGACCGCCAGAACCTTACTGGATTCGCGGATCGCTTGCTCAAAGTCGCCGGTAATATCGGTCATCACCGTCAAAAAAAGATTGCCAAAACTATGCCCGGCCAAATTGGAATTGCCGGCGAACCGGTATTGCATCAAACGTTCCATCAACGGTTCAATGTCCGCCATCGCCACCAGACAGTTCCGGATATCGCCCGGCGGTAAGATCCCAAACTCCTGTCGCAACCGGCCCGAACTCCCGCCGTCATCGGCGACGGTGACAATCGCCGTCAGATTATAAGTCAACTCTTTCAGTCCCCGCAAGATCGTCCCCAAACCGGTTCCGCCGCCGACCACCACAATCTTGGGTCCTTTGACGCCCCGGTTCTTCGGTTTGATATCGCTGCTTGAAAGCCAGGCCACCAGCAGCCAGAAGCAGCGAATACTGCCATAACAACCGACCGCCAAAGCAATTGCAACGATTACGATTCCAACGACTTGCGAAAACTCTGCCAACGGTGACGGAAGTTGAATCACTCCCGCTAAAATTAAAATTCCAAACGTAAACAATGACAGGCAAAGCAAGACCGTCAGCAGCCAACTGTACGCCAGCAGCTTCGGTCGTTTCCCATTGGCCATCCGGTCATCTCCTTCCTAATCCTACGACGCCACATCCCGGTGGTCGACAATCACCCGGTATCCTTTGGTGCGTAAATAATCACCAAGCTTATTGGCGATCGTAACCGAGCGGTGTTGACCGCCGGTACATCCAATTCCGATGATCAGATTCGGTTTGCCTTCCTTGACATATTGAGGTCCTAAAAAATCGACAAAATCATATAACTTTGTTAGAAAACGAGTCGTAACCGGCCATTTTAAAACATAACTTGAAACTTCGGGGTAATTACCGGTAAGATTGCGTAATGAATCAACCCAATGCGGATTGGGTAAAAACCGCACGTCAAATACCAGATCGGCATCGAGCGGAATCCCGTTTTTGAAACCAAATGAAACGATCGTCACCAACATTTTTTCCGGTTCCGGCTGGTCGGAATAGTTCTGGTGAATCCGTTCCCGCAACATCTTAGCGGATAATTCCGAGGTATCCAGGATTAGCGTGGCCTTACCGCGAATCTCCTCCAACCGTTCCATTTCGGCCCGGATCCCTTCGATGATCGCTCCCGAACTGGATAAAGGATGGCGCCGACGGCTGGCTTTAAAGCGTCTAACCAAAATCTCTTCTTTGGCTTCCAAGAAGAGGATCTCATAACTAAACCCGTTTTGTTCCAAAGTTTCCAAGGCTTCGAAGACATCGTCAAAGAAACTGCCGCCCCGGATATCCACGACCAATGCTATTCTATTAATCCGGCCATCGGATTGTGCACAAAGCTCGGCAAACTTCGGAATCAGCACCGGCGGCAGGTTATCGACACAAAAATACCCGAGGTCTTCAAAACATTTGACGGTCTCGGATTTTCCAGCCCCGGACAAACCGGTAATAATCACAAATCGGATACTTTCAGGCATGTTCATCCCTCGCTTTGGTGTAGCAATTCTCTGTTTTACCGCGTTTTCCTGCCAGTATCCCTGTTTATGATCATATTCTATTTTTTTATGAAAAACTATCGGAAAATTACTCCTCGTTTCCCAACCGGCATTGCCGTTGATTAGTCGTCGACGACATTGATTAGTTGGTCCGCCCGCAGTCCGGCCTGTTTCGCCGCATGCAATCCCGCTTCCAACCGTCCGACTTTTTCGGGTTGATGAGCATCGCTGCCGATGGCAAACTTTACGCCTTCTTTCGCGGCAGTCTGGATAAATGCGATGGATTTGACGCCATGTTTGGCATTGATCTCCAAAGCGGTATCCTTTTTCACACATGCTCTGGCCAGTTCGCAGGTATCGATGGAAATTCCCAGACCGGGATGGGTTATGATGTCGATCTCGTTTTGATAGACCGTAGCCACCATGGCCTTTGTATTTTCGACCCGGGCGTATTGCCGCCCGCGTTCGCTCATTTTGGCCATCGCCCAGCGCGAGGCGAACTGAAAACCGGTCCGCAGATCCTTCGGTTTGATGGTCAAATGAAATCCCGCCAGCACCTGATCGAGTTTCCGCTGCATCTCCAAAGGAATATCCAATTCCCCATTATATCCGATCAGATTGGCTTCGGTCCCCGCCAAAATCTTGAGCCCTGAAAATTGAGCCTGAACTTTGCGGCATTCGGCAATGATCTGATCAAACTCCGCCAGGGCGGTCGTGCCGATGTGACCCCAGTTGGCCGGACCATGGTCGGCAATGCCCAACGTCTCCAACCCCTGTCTTTGCGCTTCCAGCGCGTTGTCCATGATCGTCCCGGTGCCGTGCGAATACTTGGTATGAGTATGAAAGTCCGCAATTACCCGCCACATAATAATAACCCCCCGAAGGTTAGTCTGCCCGGGGGGAGTTCGAAACATAATCAGCAGGTTGTCGCGGAAGAGCATTCCCAAAATTAGCCTATCATTGGGTTGATGATGCGGTTTTAAACCTTATTCCGCTGCTTATCGGCAAATCGTTCCAACGCCAATTGCAACAGGCGGTCAATCAGTTCGGCGTAACCGATTCCGGTTGCCTCCCACAGCTTCGGATACATGCTGATTTTGGTGAAACCGGGTAGGGTATTGATTTCATTGACAAAAATCGCTCCGGTGGCATCGTCGACAAAAAAGTCCACCCGGGAGAGACCGGCGCAATCGATAGCTTTAAACGAACGCACCGCCAGTTCCTGAACTTTCCGGACCAGTTCCGGCGTTAACTCCGCCGGGATAATCAACTTGGAATCATTCAAAATGTATTTGGCTTCATAATCATAAAACTCCGCGCAGGGAACGATCTCGCCCGGCACTGAAGCGACCGGGTCGTCATTTCCCAACACGCTACACTCAATTTCCCGGCCGACCAGCAGCTTCTCAATGACGATCTTGCGGTCGTATTCCGCCGCAAAAGCGATGGCGCGCTGCAGTTCGGCGCGGTTGTGCGCTTTGGAGATTCCGACACTGGAACCGAGATTGGCCGGTTTGACAAAACACGGAAAACCCAATTTGGCCGCGACCGCGTCGAGGATCGGTTCCGGATTGGCCTCCCATTCTTTCCGGAGATAGACCAGATAATCGCCGACCGGCAAGCCGGCCGCTTGAAAGACCGCTTTCATCACGGCTTTATCCATTCCGACCGCTGACGCCAAAACGCCGCCGCCGACGTAGGGAATTTCCGCCAACTCCAGCAAACCTTGAATGGTTCCGTCCTCGCCAAACGGCCCGTGCATCACCGGAAAGATCACATCCACGCTCTCCGAGAGGCTGGAAAGGATCTGACCACGCCGGTTCTCCAACTTGGCCAAACTCGTTTCATTGACGCTCTCGCCCAACAAACGGACCTGCAATTCCTGGCTTTCCACCAACGCTGCCGGGGATTGGCCGGGCAACCATCGGCCGTCTTTGGTGACGCCAATCGGATAAACTTCATATTTTTGGCGGTCGATCGCACCTAACACGGAGTTGGCGGATAAGACCGACACCTCGTGTTCTCCCGAACGGCCGCCGTAAATCAAACCGACACGAATCTTTGACACAATCATTCCTCCATCGCTTGCGACATTGTTGTTTATTCCCTGGGAAATCCGTTCTAAAAATCAGCATTCGGCATTGCGGGCCGGATTCCTCCAACCCCACTATATCACGGTCCACCCCGCTTGCCACGGACCACCGCGGGACGTTTTCGGAAGGGACGTGGTTCCACTACATCCCGGCCCTTAGTTCTTCTTTAATCGCCCGGAACTCATCCAGACTAATCTCGCCGCGGACCAACCGTTCTTTGGCAATCTCCAACAGCGAGGTGGCAGCCGGTTGTTCCAAACGCAACTGTTTTTTTCGGCGGTAGCGGGCCATGGCGATCCGGACCAGGATCACGCCGACCAGGAAATACACCAGCCAACGTTTGACCGGCCATGGCGCCGCGACCAAAAACTCCCAAGCTTTAATGGCCAGGGAAGGAAGAAATAAAAAGATGACCGCCATACTACCGACTCCAACCACGGTTTTCAACTTCATGGTATGCCCCTTCTTTCGGTCACCGACAGCAATTGTCGTTTTGATTGATCATATTTTATCCAATATTTCCTTTTTTATCAATCAACCGGGCCTACCGTCCCTTACCGAAAGCAACCGCCCTGTCAATCGAGGGTCTTTTCCAGCCAAAGCCGCCGTTCAAAGCCGCCCCGCTGCTCCCGTTTCTCCAACCGCAACCGCTCGAAGTCCTCCCAAGTCACCCCTTTGATCGCCACAATCGCCCGCACCACCTCCACTAAATCGGCCAATTCCGCCAGCGAGCCATCGGCCAAATACTCGGCCAATTCCTCTTGAAGCTTTTGGTCGAGGGCTTGAGCGAATTCCGCCTCGGCCAACACTTTGGTCGCGCAGCGTTTGCCCTGCCCGGCGATGAGCTCTGGGATCCGGTCCCGAACCAACTTGCGATAGACCGTCCCAACCGCTTCCGGTTGCGCCGACGCCACCGGTCCGGGCAAATTCGTGTTGGAGTTCAACCGCAACCGCGCCGCGGCGTCGTTATCTTTGGCGGCACCCACCTCGACCTGCTCAAACAGGGAGATGCCCAGCCGCCGCCGGCGTTCCGTAACCCGCTCGATCGTCGTGTTAAATAACGCGGCGATCTCGGAATTAGAGCGATTCTCCACCACGTACAACGCCCGTAGCGTCTCGATGGGAATCTGCCGCAATTCCAGCGCTTCGCCGTTTTGTTTTCGTAACAAGAGTGAATCGTAGATTGTCATTAAAATTGCCTCCGTTACCTGCCAGGATTAAAAGATTACCAGGATTCAAGGGATTATTTCGCTTTCTTAATTCAACATTTCAACCCAATATCCTCGCCCGTCATCATCAAGAAAAAACCAAAATGGTTCCGCGTTAATCCAAAATCGTTTTGGATCGTTCCAAAGTCAATTTGCGTTAATCCAAAACCATTTTGGATCGTTTCAGAGTATGTTTGCGTTGATCCAAAACCGTTTTGGATCGTTCCAAAATCAATTTGCATTAATCCAAAACCGTTTTGGATCGTTCCAAAATTATTTTGGGTTGATCCGATACCGTTTCCGCAATGATTCACGCATCCCGCGTCAAAAAGGGCGTCATTCTTTTTGCAGCACCACGCCAAGGGTATCCGCGTCTTCCACAAACGGCCGCCCCGCCACATCCCCGAAAAGCTCCTTAACCCGGAAACCGACTGGCGCCGCTAGCGCAGTAATTGCCGCCGGAGTATAATAACGGTTCCAGTTACGATAGACCGCTATCCGTTCATTCGGTTCCACAATGATATATTGGTCCAAAAAGACCCGTTCCGCCGGGTAGTCGAATTCTTGATACAGACAGAGATGGGATCCGGGTCGCCAAAAACCGCCCTCCTGCACCGACCAGTTCGTTTTCAGCTGCTTACCGCGATACCGCTCGGGCGTGAAGACATCAAAGATGAAACACCCGCCGGGTTTCAGCGCCGCATAAACTTTATCCAACAACAACCGCGCTTCGACGCCTGACAGGACGCCAAAGTCACAATAAATCATCATCACCAGATCCTGCGCCGTAGGATAAGCCGCGGTCAAATAATTGTCATAGACATAGTTGATCGCCAAACCCGCTTTGACGGCTTGGGTTTTGGCGTACGCCAGCGACCGGCGCGCAAAATCAATCCCGGTGACGGCGCAACCCCGCCGCGCCAACCGTTCCGTGTATAATCCCGGGCCGCAACCCAAGTCCAGCACCGCCGCTCCGGACGTCAGTTTGGCGTAGTCGACCAACCAGGACACCGACGCCTCAATAAAAGTCAACTTCCGGCTCGCGCCGTCCTCATCCGGGTCCAAATGCGCCCGGAGCATCCATTCGGAAATATACTCATCGTCCCACATCGGCGCGGTGCTTTTCGTAAAAGCCGCCGGTTGCCGCGCGACAGCCATCAATGATTGGATGTTAATCAATTGCTAAACCCCACGCCGCCAGTTTTGAATCTCGATAAAATTCCCCTCCGGGTCCCGCGCGTAAACAAAGGTCAACAAACCCAGTTCGGGATATTCCCGTTGCACAATCTCTCCCAAGACCGATCCGCCATGGGCGACAATATCGGCGACCACCGCCACCACGTCCTCCACTAAAAACGCCAGATGCCCGTAGCCTTGTTGATTAATGACCGGTTCCGCATCCCGTAGCCGTTCCGGCTGATACTGAAAGATCTCCAGAGTTGGCCCGTCCTCATATCCCGGCAACCGTAAATGCGCCCCATGAATCCGTACCCCCGGGATCCCTGTCCCGGTCTCGATCCACGCTCCGCTTAAATCGCGCTCCGGCCCCACGACCTCGCACCCGAACACCTCAATATAAAAGCGCGCCAACCGGCGCCAGTCCTTCGCAATCAAATTGGTATGCGCATATTTAATCCCCGCCATCTTCATCCTCCTTTGTCAAAAACCAACCGTTCATTCATCAATTCCTATACCATTATATAACTTTTTTCCACACTTCCATTCCTGTTCCCATCATTTTCAAGGTAATTTATGAAAGTTAACCGTCGGAATGGCCTTAAAAACAAATATCCGCCGTAACAACATGTCCGGCGGAGCTCAGGTTTAGATCGAATCTATTAATTTTCCGTTTAAGAATTCAGGACCGCATTCACGGTAGCAATTACTTTCTCTTCCTCAATCGGTTTCACAATAAAATGTTTGGCCCCGGATTTGATTGCCTCCAAAACAATGTCTTTTTGACCCATCGCGCTGCAGACCACGATTTTGGCCTGGGGATCCTGCTCCAAAACTTTTTTTAAGGCAGTTAATCCGTCCATTTCCGGCATCGTGACATCCATTGTCACCACATCCGGTTTGACCGTTGAATACAACGCAACTGCTTCAGCGCCATTTCCCGCTTCGATAATCTCAGTAAAACCCATCCCTACTAAAATTCGTTTAATGACCGCTCGCATAAAGGCGGCGTCATCGACCACCAATGCCCTCATCCCGTTCACTTCCTTATATGTAGTATCCACCCCGATAGCAGTTGGTAAAAATTCCAACTCGATAATAAAATTATCGGCGAAAACGAACGGATCTTAACAGGGAATTTATCTCCTTATGGTTAAAAGCGCGAAAACCGTTTTTGACAAGGCAAATTATCAATAATTATCCGCGAAATCGGCCAGAAACTTTTCCAATTTTGCGGTAATATTCACGAATGTTCGATGCGCACCCAATCGATGGGCCTGCTTTTAGCGATCTATTTTCGTGATTCCAAATGTCCGGGCACAACTTAACCAAGATTAATCCGTCAAACTTGCCGGAAGATAGAGCCAAAAAGACGTCCCTTGATTTTCTTTGGTTGCGACTTCGACCTTTCCTTGAAGCGCGCGAATGCTTCCGGCAACAATGTCCAATCCGATTCCCCGCCCCGAAAGCTCCGTGAGTTGTTCAGCCGTAGAAAAACCCGGCCGGAAGATGAACTGTAACAAATCAGCTTCGGTAATAAAAGCATCCGGGGTTATTAATTGATCTTCGAGCGCTTTGGCTTTAACTTTTCCCAGATCAATCCCCCGGCCGTCATCGCTGACTTCGATAATCACCAGTTTCGCTTCGCGTTTCACACCCAGCAATATTTGCCCGGTTAATGATTTCCCAAGGTTACGGCGTTGCTCTTCCGTCTCCAGCCCATGATCGATCGCGTTGAAGATAAGATGCGTTAACGGTTCAATCAGTTTATCGGCGATCTCTTTGTCAATTTCAATGGTTTCACCGTAAAAACGCATCTCGGCCAATTTATGCTTACGTAGAGATAAATCATGAACTAACTTTGGAAAACGAAAAAAGATGCTACGCAACGGCACCATCCGCAGTTCGTTGATGTCATGCTGGATCTGTAGCGTAACACTGTCCAGGTTCGGCAAGATCTCCCGCCAACGCCGCCAATCTCCGGGTGCGGAATCCATCGTCGCGGCCAGGCCGGCTAATTCATCCTTAACCATCTGCAAACGCTGCAAACTTTCATAAAGGTGTTCAACCTTTGCCGTTTCAACCCGGATAGTCCGCTCAGCCTGGTGTTCGATGCGCGTTTTCAGCTCTAAGTCATCCTTACGAAAAACCCAATTGCGGATATCGACGCGGATAATACCGGGAAAGATTACCGACCGTAACTTTTGCTCACTCGATGCCGCTAACGGGGTTTCCGTCAACAAAACCGCTTTAAATGTCTGAAAATTGGCTTTCGCCAAATCCTGAACCACCGGGGCGGTTTTAAACACCAGCCCGAAACTGTCCATTTCTTTCAAATAACTATGGACCGCATCGCCATCCTGCAGCGAACCGTTTTGAAAAGTTAACGTGATTCCGTAAACCGCGCGGCCGGCATGTTGCCAATAGGCAATCTGTTGCCGTTCTTCGCCGGTAAGCATCAATGGGGATTCGAGCGCCATCGACGAACTGGAACTCCGTCCGGAAGCATCCGGAAATATCGGATGCCAGCGCCGTAATTCGGACAAATCGCTCCAATCATTACTGGAAATATAATTCACCAGATCGTCGGAGAATTTTAAAAGCAGATCGATTTGGCGACTATCCAACGTTTGATTACTTTTATGAACTTGATCAAGTAAATTCTCAACCCGGTGAACCAACTCCATCATCTCGGTTAAACGCATCCAAGCGGCTAACCCTTTTATATTATGGGTAATCCGCAGCAAGCGGCGGACAGCATCCGCATCTGCCGGAAATCGAACTTGATCCAACAAGATCTCCACTAACTTATCAATTTCTTCCCTGACTTCATTACGAAAGGTCGGTTTTAATTCATCATTGATGTGAAGCCTGCGGTCCTTTTTCACTCCATGCACCCTCATTCTTAACAAGGTTCCACCATGACCGTCTTGACGGCGACATATTTTCCTTGGTTCGTAAGTTGCATGATTGATTGCAACTTATCTAAATCGATTATATCGAACTCTCATGAAGAATGGATCATCAATTTTAAAACTCTTGCATCTCTTTTGAATTTTCAGAAAACGACACCTTTCGTTAATTATGAAAAAACTAAAGCCGGTTGACCATCGCCGTGTCGTATTTTACTGTAACATTTTACAAAAAAAGGACCGGCTTTATGGGCCGGTGCGGAAGGGGGGGGTTATTATTATAAGGAGGTGAACTCAATATCATTATAACATCGCAAAATATATCTGCAAGCGAATTGGGGCATTTTGAATCTTTAGTCCGGGGTCAAATAGGACTAAAGTCCCAATTTCAAACAGACACCCTGGGTATCCAGGAATACTTCCGGATTGCCACATGGGTTTTCAGTCCGCCAAAAACCGAAAAAAATCGTAATTTAATTGCAATCCCCAAACAACCGGGCCGTTCGCCATCAAGTCGTCAAAAACATTGCCGCGGAATTAAATAAATTCCCAAGGGATGGAATGTTTCCAAGCCATTTGTTATATTTAATAGTGAGCGTGTTTCATTCACCACGTGGTATTTTGAACGGTTTTTCGACCCAACGGGAGTCTCATTTCGATTCGATGCAGCCGGGCGAGCCCTCATAAAATGAAACGCCTCAAAATTTTTGGAAGGAGCGGTCGGTGGTGAAAACAATTCGGGTCCAAATTGACTATCCGGAACGCTTATCCCGGATCCTGTTATTGGTGAAAACTATCCTCGGGGCGATCATTCTCATTCCCCATTGGTTTTGCTTGTTTTTTGTAGCGATTGCCGCCAATGTTTTAATCTTTCTCAGTTGGTTTGCGGTCCTTTTCACCGGAAAATTCCCCAAATCTTTCTTTGATTTCATCGTTAATACCCAAGATTGGGGACTACGTATTTCCGCCTATCTGTTCATGTTACGCGACGAATACCCGGCCTTCGGTTTCAATCCTTCGTATCCTGCCAAATTTAACGTATTTTATCCGGAGAAGCTTTCGCGCGGCGTTCTAGTCCTGCGCCTCCTGTTCGGCTGGCTCTACGTGGGAATTCCCCACGGTTTTTGTCTGTTCTTCCGGATGATTGGTTTTGTATTTGTATCATTCGTCGCATGGTGGGCGATTTTGTTTACCGGGAAGATTCCCCCGGGCATGTTCAGTTATATTAGCGGAACGATTCGCTGGAATCTAAACCTAACCGCTTATTTCCTATTCTTAACCGATGAATATCCCCCGTTCACTGGGAAAGAGACCAACGCGTTTTAGAGCATTTTTACTTGAGGGATAAAAAAAGAAGCTTACAATTTTGTAAGCTTCTTTTTTATTTTATAAGCCAGCAATGATCGTCCATCGTCCCGGATCAACTATCGACTATCACCTATCATCCGGACACCTGCAACTCCGGCAATACCCGATGGCAAGCAACCGATTGACCGTCGCCAATGTTTTGGGCCGGCGGGGCAAGTTTACCACAGATCGGTTGCGCTTTGGGACAACGAGTGCTAAACCGGCATCCTCGCGGCGGATCCATTGGATTCGGCACATCACCTTCGAGGATAATTCGCTCCCGTTTCGCTTTGGGATTGGGCATCGGAATCGCCGAAAACAACGCCTGAGTGTACGGATGTCCCGGCTGGGCAAATAATGTTTCCTTTGTCGCAATCTCCACGATCTTCCCCAAATACATCACGGCGACCCGATCGCTAATATGCTTAACCACACTTAAATCATGGGAAATAAACAGATACGTTAAGCGAAACTCTTCTTGCAGATCTTTCAGTAAATTAATGATCTGCGCTTGAATCGAAACATCCAACGCCGAAATCGGCTCGTCACAGATGACAAACTTGGGATTCAGCGCCAGCGCGCGGGCAATGCAGATTCGTTGGCGTTGCCCACCGCTGAATTCCACCGGGAACCGCTCCGCCTGTTGTTTCGCAAGTCCGACCGTATCGAGCAGTTGGAGCATTCGTTGCTGCCGTTCCCCTTTTGAACCCACTTCATAAATGTCGAGCGGCTCGCGGATAATGTCGCCCACCGTCATTTTGGGATTAAGCGCAGCGAACGGATCCTGGAAGATGAACTGCATCTGACGGCGCAGTTCCTTCATTTGTTTCGAATTAGCCCGTAAAACATTGTTTCCTTCAAATTCAACCGCGCCGGCCGTAGCTTCCAGCAAGCGTAAGATCAAGCGACCGGTGGTCGATTTGCCGCAACCGCTTTCCCCCACTAAACTCAAGGTTTCACCACGATTGATGGTGAAACTGATATCATCGACCGCCCGGACCACGCCCCGGTTCCTTCCCAAAGCATTGCCGGTTTGCACACTGAAGTGTTTGGTAAGATTCTTCACCGTTAATAAAGGTTGTTGCGTCAACATGCTTCGTACCTCCCTGAATCCGCCGCGTTCGATCGCTTCACCGGCCGGAAGCAACGCACCCAATGTTCTCCGGCGGCTGCATGCAAAGGGGGAAGAACGGTTTGGCATTGTTCGTTCGCATATTCGCAACGGGGATGAAACGCGCAACCGACCGGCATCTGTGCAGGACTTGGCACCATGCCCGGGATGATCGGCAGACGGTCCACCACCCCGTCCAATTGCGGAATCGACCGCAACAAACCTTGGGTATACGGGTGTTGGGGCGCCTCGAAAAGCGAATGGACATCCGCTTGTTCCACCACTTTTCCGCAATACATGACAGCGATTTCATCGACCATTTCCGCCACAACTCCCAAATCGTGGGTGATCAAGATAATTGACGTTCCCAGCTCTTCCCGCAATTTTCGCATCAAATCCAGAATTTGCGCCTGAATGGTCACATCAAGCGCCGTGGTCGGCTCATCCGCGATTAACAGCCTCGGATTACAGGCCAATGCAATAGCGATCATCACCCGCTGCCTCATTCCGCCGCTCAATTGGTGCGGATAGACGTCGACCCGTTTCTCGGGCGAAGGGATTCCCACCAATTGCAACATCTCGATGGCTTTATCCCGGGCTGTTTTCTTGTTGGCCCCTTGATGCAACATCACTGATTCCATGATCTGATCGCCGATCGTGAACAGTGGATTAAGCGAGGTCATTGGTTCCTGGAAGATCATTGATATCTGATTGCCGCGGATCCGGTGCATCTCCTTTTCGGTCAGTTGCAACAGATCGGTTCCCTCAAAAAGAATCCGGCCACTGATCTTGCAACCGGTTCCTTCATTCAGTAACCGCATAATCGACAGGGAGGTCATACTTTTGCCACACCCCGACTCCCCCACGATTCCTAAGATTTTTCCTTTATCTAAAGAGAAACTGACTCCATCAACCGCCTTGACAACGCCGTCATCGGTCCGAAAGTGGGTTTGCAGTTCTTTTACCTCAAGCAATTTTGTTTCCACGACACGATCACCTCTCGAGGTGATATTATCATTCTACAGTATTTGTGTCAAGTATATGTAATATTAATTCTCGATTATCACCTTAGTAGTTAACATTATTTTGATATATATCCCTTAGTTACGAGACTTTTATCCAATTTGTTGTTAATTTTAATAACACATACTTGACATGTAATATAGGCAATGCTAGAATTAACACAAATTAATCAAATTAGCTGGTAATTTTACACAGAACGGAAGTGTTCTCCATGATTCGGTTTTCCTTATCACACCAGCAGCGCCAGATGCTTAAACGGTTTCTTAGAAACAAGGTAGGAATCTTTGGGTTGATCATTGTGATCATCATTACGTTCACAGCCATCTTGGCGCCCATCGTAACCCCTTACGATCCGGCCCGTCAGTTTAGCGATGGATTGACCATTACCGGAATGCCCAAAGGCCCGGGAAGCGAATTTCGGTTGGGCGCCGACTTATTAGGAAGAGATCTGCTTTCCCGATTGGTTTACGGAGCCAGGGTATCGATGTTAATTGGATTGGTTGCCAACGGCGTAGCGTTGTTCATCGGTACTTTGCTTGGAATCTTCGCCGGTTATTATCAAGGAAAGATTGGCGCGGCGATTATGCGTTTCACCGATCTAATGATGGCCTTCCCCGCCCTCCTGCTGGCGATCGCCTTAACCGCGATTCTCAAACCCAGCATGTGGATTGTGGCTTTAGTCATCGCTTTGGTCAACTGGGTTCAGATTGCCCGAGTTGTCTATTCGCAAGTCTTAGCATTACGCCAATCGGAATTTATTGAAGCGGCCACGGCCATTGGCGCCGGAACCGGCCGAATTCTTTTCCGCCACATCTTGCCCCATCTTCTACCGACATTGCTGGTCTGGGGAACATTAGGAATCTCAACCACAGTACTCTTAGAATCCACCTTGTCCTTTCTCGGGGTCGGAGTTCGACCGCCCACCCCCTCTTGGGGCGGGATCATCAACGAAAGCCAGACTTATTTCATGGACGCGCCATGGTTGGTGGTTTTCCCGGGATTGGCGATTCTCCTAACTTCGTTGGCGTTTAACCTGGTGGGCGACGCATTACGGGACTGTTTCGGACGCGATGGAGGTGCGGTCTGATGTTACTGTTGATTTCGAAGCGACTCATTCAAGGCTCCCTAATCTTAGTCGGTGTTTCGCTCATCACATTTTTACTCAGTTTTGCGTTACCGGCCGACCCGGCGCGAATGATCGCCGGCAAAAGCGCCACTCCCGACACAATCGCCAAAATCCGGCACGAGTTGGGACTGGATCAACCGCTTTACATTCAATATGGACGTTACTTATGGAATCTACTCCATGGCAACATGGGCCGTTCCTACGCTCAAAAAACCGAGGTAACCGAGCTGATTCAATCCCGGTTGCCCGCCACCCTGCAACTGACCTTCGCGGGAATTTTAGCCGAGTTGCTTATCGCTTTTCCATTGGGCATTATCGCCGCTTTACGCAAAGGAAAGTGGGTGGACCGGTTAGTGATGATTCTTTCATTTTCCGGCGTTTCGGCACCGCAGTTTGCCGTGGGACTGATCCTCCTTTTTATTTTCGGTTATAAATGGCCCATCCTTCCGTTAGGGGGGTATGGCGGAGTCGCCAACATGATTTTACCTGCATTAACGCTCGGAATCTCCGGCGCCGGCTGGTATGCCCGAGTGCTCCGCTCCTCGATGGTTGAAGTTTTGGAACAACAGTACATCCGGACCGCCAGAGCCAAAGGACTACCGCAGTTTCGGGTTATTCTAAAGCACGCTTTACGCAATGCCGTTTTACCCATTATCTCAATGATCGGTTTGGATATCGGGGTGTTTATGGCGGGTATCGTGGTTGTCGAAAGTGTTTTCGCCTGGCCGGGCATTGGCCAACTCACCTGGCAAGCAATTCAAATTGTCGATATTCCGGTGATCATGGGGGTCGTTACCGTATCCGCAGTCGCCATCGTTTTGGGCAATCTCCTGGCGGATCTGGTTTATCCTTTGCTTGACCCCCGGATCAAATATGAATAAATCGTTCCGCCTCTCAAGGAAACTGTCAAACATCGTTTACTCGATTACTTTAAATCCGATTCCAAACGAAAGGGGGACTCTTTAATCGGAAAGCGCCCGTTGGATTGAAAAACAGTTTAGAATAGAATCAGCAATTGAAAGGTGAGATGAGTTATGAAAAAGTTTTCCAAAGTTTGGTTCTTATGTTTACTCGGGGTATTTATTATAACAAGTTGTTTGCAAGTTTTTGCGAAGCAACCAACCAAAATGGTAGTCTCTTTCCAAACCGATATTTCAACGTTAGATCCGGCCATCGGCTATGACTGGCAAAACTGGTCAATCATCAAGGCCATCTTCGACGGCCTGATGGACTATAAGGCCGGAACGACCGAACTAATCCCCCAATTGGCCAAGTCCTACACTGTTTCGCCCGATGGCAAGACCTACACCTTTACGCTCCGGAATAATGTCAAGTTTCAAAACGGTCGCGAGATGGTGGCAACCGACGTCAAATATTCGTTGGAACGGGTGCTTGATCCGAAAACTCAAAGCCCGGGATCGGGATTTTACTTGAATATCGTCGGAGCCGAAGAATACAGCCAGGGGAAAGCCGCGGAAGTCTCCGGGATCAAGGTTGTGAATAACAACACCATCACATTTACTTTAATCAAACCGAACGCCGCGTTTTTACATACCATGGCGTTAAACTTCGCCCACGTCGTACCCAAAGAGGAAATCGCCAAATACGGTAAAGATTTCGGACACCATCCCGTTGGCACCGGCGCCTACAAGCTGAAAGAATGGGCTTTAGGTCAACGCTTGGTCCTCGCAAAAAACACTGGTTATTACATTCCCGGCACTCCCAAATTGGACGAGATCGTCTTCCAGATCGGTTTGGAACCGACGGTGGCATTGCTCAAATTGCAACGCGGTGAAATCGATCTGCTGGGTGACGGTATTCCTTCATCCCGTTTCGTCCAAGTCATGAAGGATCCGAACCTCAAGAAGTTAGTGGTCGAAGGGGATCAACTTCATACCGGTTATATCACCATTAACACGCAGATAAAACCGTTCGACAACCTGAAAGTTCGCCAAGCTTTAAATATGGCGATTAACAAAGAACGCGTCATTCAAGTCATCAACGGCCGCGCCAAACCCGCCACTCAAGTATTACCGCCGCTGATGCCCGGTTACGATACAACCTACAAAGGGTACAGCTATGATCCGAAAAAGGCCAAGGCGTTGCTGGCCGAGGCCGGATTAGCCAAAGGTTTCTCCACGGTAATGTATGTTAATAATGTCGATCCCAACCCGCGGATCGCCCAAATCATGCAACAAGACTTAGCCAACATCGGCATCAAAGTGGAATTGAAGACCCTGGCTCAAAGCACTGTCATCGAAGCGGGCGGCACCAAAGCCACCGCCCCGTTGGTCTGGTCCGGCGGCATGGGTTGGATCGCCGATTATCCCGATCCCAACAACTTTTATTGGCCGATCCTGAGCGCCACCAGCGCCGCGCCGGGTGGATGGAACTGGGCTTGGTATGCGAATGAATCCCTCGACAAACGGGCTGAAGCTGCCGACGCCTTAGCCGCTCCGTCGCAAAAAGAGGCCCGGATCAAACTTTGGCGCGGTATTTATGCCGATCTCATGAAAGATGCGCCATGGGTACCCGTTTTCAATGAGAAACGTTATGCGATGCATTCCGCCAAGGTGGTTGGCCCCAATTCAATCTTCGTCGACCCGGTGCATTATCCGGTCTACTATGAAGAGGTGTCCGTGAAATGAGTAAGCCGTACGTAAGCAACAATCACATCAATTACGGTTGGAACAATCGGCTGGAGCCGGTCTTGACGGTCGATCCCGGCGAAGCGGTTGCCATCGACTTGGTCGATGCCGCCGGAGGGCAGATTCAAGTCAATTCCACCACGACCGATGTGGTCAACCTCGATTTTGGCAAGATCAATCCGGTAACCGGCCCGGTCTATGTCAGCGGAGCGGAGCCCAACGACACCCTGGTAGTGGAGATTCTCGGCTTCGAGAGTTGTAAATGGGGTTGGACCGCGATCATTCCCGGTTTCGGTTTACTGGCCGCTGAATTTCCGGAACCTTTTTTACAGATCTCCGCTTATGATGAGCAATGGGTTTATTACACGCCGGAAATCCGGTTGCCGTATCGTCCCTTTCCGGGGACGATCGGCGTCGCTCCCAATCTGCCTGGCGTTCAATCCGTGGTTTTCCCGCGTAATTGCGGCGGCAATATGGATATCCGCCATTTGACCCCCGGCAGTAAACTTTACTTGCCGGTTCAAGTGGCGGGCGCCCTCTTCTCCGCCGGCGACGGTCATGCCGCGCAAGGCGACGGGGAAGTGTGCGGAACGGCGATTGAAACCACGCTGACCTTACAAGCCAAGTTTGATCTGATCAAGGGCTCGCCGATCGCCTACCCCCAATTTGAGACGCTCGTCCCGGCGAGCGCTCCAATTCGCAGTTACGTAACGACCGGTATCTCGCCTGACCTGATGGTCGCCTCGCAAGACGCGATTCGGTATATGATCGATTATCTGGGCAGAGAGTATAAGCTCTCCCCCGAGTTAGCCTATACCGTCTGCAGTGTTGCCGTCGACCTCCGCATCAGTGAGATTGTCGACGCGCCCAATTGGATCGTCACCGCGCATTTGGATAAGTCGATCTTTATTTAAAATCAATCAAACACTACCGCAACCAGCCGGACAGTCTCTTGTCCGGCTTTCATATTTTTTCCGGACGGTCCATTGCCAATCGCACCGCCGACGGCTGCTTACAAAACTTTAACATTCCTTTCATGCCATTTCTGCCAGTCAATCTCTTTACAGCAAAAACATCCGATAGTAAAATAAAAGTACAAGCCTTGTTGAAGTAGTTTATAAAGAACCTTTTGCTTCGGTCAATTTCATCTGAATACCTTTAGGGCAGGGTGCGGTCTGACAACCAATTCCCGACCGGTGGTAAGGAGCCAACGCTTCAAGTCCACGAGCTTTTGAGCTGATCTGGTGGAATTCCAGAACCGACGGTACAGTCCGGATGAGAGAAGGTTATTTGATTTATTCCTACGCCCTGACTTTCGCTTCAGGGCGTTTTCATTTTATTTTGACGTTCAACACTTTGATCACAGGTGAATCATGAGTCAAACATTAATTGAAGCCAGTCACGTGACAATGACATACGAAGCCGGTGCCGCGCCGCAATTATCCGGTGTGGATTTATCGCTGGGCGAAGGCGAATTTCTCTGCTTGGTCGGGCCGAGCGGTTGCGGCAAATCGACGTTACTCCGCTTAATCGCCGGAGTCTTACAACCTACCGAGGGAACCATCACTGTTTTTGGGCAACACCATATCCCGGGTTGGTCGAACTTAAGTTTTGTCCCTCAGGATGCGGCGTTGCTGCCATGGCGCAACGTACTCGACAATGTGAAATTACCCTTGGAACTTTATTCCGGGTTGAATCCCTGTCTGATCCGGCAAAAAGCCCAGGCCGCTTTGGCTCTGGTCAACCTGACCGGAGTTGATGCGAAATACCCCCATCAATTATCCGGCGGAATGCGGCAACGGGTGGCGCTCGCCCGGGCGTTGGTCAGCGAAGCCCGGGTCATCTTGCTGGATGAACCCTTTGCGGCGTTGGACGCTATTACCCGCAGCCAAATGCATTTGGAACTGTTGCGGATTCGAAACCAAACCGGCCTCTCGCTGATGCTGGTTACTCATAATATTTTCGAGGCGGTCTTTTTAGCCGACCGCGTTCTGGTGATGGGTGAAAAGCCCGGCCGGATCATGGGGACGATCCCGATCACCCTCCCGAACGATCGATCCCTCAAACTGCTGGGAACACCGGAATTCAGTCGCTTGGTCGGAGCGGTTCAGACTTTATTGGAACAAGGGTGGAGTGATTATTATGATCGATAAGCCGCGCAAACAGCCGGCAGTCAATCCAATTTGGCTTGGCCGTTGTCTCCTTTCGATTGCCGGAGCGCTTTGCTTCATTGGGTTTTGGCACTGGTTATCCGGATTGTACGAGCCATACATTTTACCGTCACCACTCGAAGTATGGGACCGTTTCGCCGCGATGGGCCGCCAAAGCAGCTTGTTCCTCGACCACTGCGCCACCACGTTCGCGGAGGCGCTCGGCGGTTTCGGCTTAGCGGCGGTAATCGCTTTGCCGCTCAGTTACTGGTTGGCCCGCCATCCCTTTCTCAACCAGTTGGTGACGCCCTATATTGTCGGAATTCAAGCGATTCCCATTGTCGCCTTGGCGCCATTGCTAGTGATCTGGTTCGGTTTCGGGATCACTTCGAAGTTACTGATTTCCGCCCTGGTCGCCTTTTTCCCGGTTTTAACCAACTGCACCATTGGTTTGCGTGAAGTCGAGCCTGGTTTGCACGAGTTGTTGGCGATTATGGGCAGTAAGCGGCGACAAACCTTTTGGAAACTGGAACTTCCGGCCGCCTTGCCGTATATCTGCGGCGGTTTTAAACTGGGAATGACCTTGGCGGTAATCGGCGCGGTGGTGGGCGAGTTTGCCGGCGCCGGAAAAGGTCTTGGCTATCTGGTCAGTTTTGCCCGCGGCAGTTTTGACACTCCCCTAATCTTTGTTGCGTTAATCGCCTTAGCGCTAATGGGAATCAGTTGCTACGCCGCGCTGTCATTATTGGAGAAAATTCTGATGCCTTGGAAACGCGCCAAATAATCAGCCAATTTACGCTTCAGTCGGTTTATACCCATCGGAGGAAAAAATGAAAAAGTTACTCGGTTTCATTTTGCTTGGCGCGGTCCTGTTCGCCAACACCCCGCTGCTGTTCGCCAAATCCGGCCCACAGACGGTGACGGTCGGCATGACCTATATTCCGAATGTCCAATTCGCGCCGTGGTACGTGGCGCAAGCCAAGGGCTTCTTCCGCGCCGAAGGGTTGGCTGTCAAGTTCGACTATCGGATGGATATCGACGCGTTACAGTTAGTGGCTGCCGGTCAACTGGACTTTGCTATCGCCGGCGGCGATCAGGTGATTACCGCCCGCGCCAATGGCATCCCGGTCGTCTATCTCTTAAGTCTTTACGCCAAATTCCCGCCGACCATTATCGCCAAAGCAAGTTCCGGGATCAAGGCGCCGGAGGATCTGAAAGGAAAGTCCATTGGGTTGCCGTTGTACGGTTCCAGTTTGCTTGCGACTAAAGCGATCCTGAAAAAAGCCGGATTGGACGAATCCCAGGTCCGCTTGGTTGATATCGGCTATACCCAAATCCCCGCGTTGACCGCAGGGAAAGTCGATGCCGTGGTCGGTTTCGCCAACAACGAACCGATCAAATTGCGCGCCACCGGTCTCAATATCACCCAGATCGACGCTTGGAATTACTTTTCCCTCGTCGGCCACGGGTTAATCTCCGGGGAAAAACAACGGAAGCAATCCCCGGAACTATTGCGTAAAATGACCCGCGCCACCTTGCGCGGCATGCAATACGCTTTGGCGCATCCCACTGAAAGCTTCGTCATTTGCACCAAAGCCATTCCGGAACTCGGGCCCGCCCAACAAAAAATTGAAAAGCAGGTCCTACTGCAGTCGCTGAAATTATGGCAAAGCGATTACACCAAAAAACACGGCCTCGGTCGCTCCGATCCCAAAGCGTGGGAAGAGTCGCAGCGGTTCATGTTGGAGGTGGGGCTAATTAAAAAGGCAACACCGGTAGGGCAGTTTTTACGGCAAGAGTTTATCCCGTGAATCATCATGAATACGATCGAAAACGAAGCGGCTAGCCAAGATGATATGGCGAGCCGCTTCGTTTTGATTTTTCGCGCACCAAACGCGGGAGGGATTATCTTTCCTCCAGAAAATGCTCTTGAGCCTGACGGATCATATTGACGATGTGGTTGTCGTCCAGCGTGTAGTAGACCATCTTCCCCTCACGGTAATACTTTACCAACCGAAACGCCTTTAATAACCGCAGGTGATGGGAGATGGCCGGCAATGTCATCTCCAAAATCTCGGCCAAATCACAGACACAGAGCGTCCGGTGGGCTAATAAATAGAGGATTTTTGTCCGGGTCTCATCGCCCAGTACTTTAAAGATCTCGGAGAGGCCGGAAACCTCCAGCACTTTTTCCCGTAAACATTCGTCAACCTGACCCGATTGACAATGACCCTCGCATAAATCCTGAACCTTATTGGCCCGGATACATTCGTTTTTGGCGATGGGGAACACCTCCAAACGATCAGAGATTTTGTTTCAGCGCGACAATCATCGCTTGATATTCAGCATCGCTGAGCAGTTGTTTGGGACTTGGCATCATCTCAAAAGTCGTGTTCCACGAGGGGCCGCCCTCGTATTTGGGAACAACGTGGCAATGCACATGCGGGCTGGTATCGCCGAACAGGCCGTAGTTCACTTTCGCAGGCGCGAACGCTTTTTCAATTGCTTTGGCAACTTTCGTTACATCATGGAAAAACGCGGCGACTTCCGTTTCACTCAATTCGGTCAAGTGTCTGACGTGGCGGTGAAAAGTCACCACGCAACGGCCGCGGTAGGTCTGCTCTTTAAAAAGATAGACGGTTGAAGCCTTCAATTGACAAACCTCAATCATCAGGTCATGTAGCCGTTGGTCCTTGGCGCAATAAAAACAGTTGGGATCGATACTCATCAGCGGTTCCTCCAATTTAATCCTTGTTGTTGCTTTTATGCTACCCCTTTTCCGCCGGTTTGACAACCCCCATGTTCAAACAGAATTTGTCGAACATTTTAACTTGCAATGGTAAAAAATGTAACTTACAATGAAAGTGTCTTGACGAAAAAAACCTAGGAGGTCACAGATGACCGGAGCCATCATCGGAACCTTCCTGTTTTTTTGCTGCATCGCGGCAGGTGATGCGGTATATCGCTTGCGCAAGGATCAATTACGCAAGTTCTTTAAAGACCTGGTCTGGCTAGGGATTATCGGAGGTTCGGTCGCCACTTCCTATAATTTTTTATTCCGGGTCGAGAAACTGGTCATCACCGACCATTTAAATATTACCTTTTCGCCGACCATCGCCTTTCCGCTGGTGGTCTTCGTTAAAGTGCTGATTTGTTTCTGGGTCTACCATATGATCTTCTGCATTGCCAATTCGGAACTGATCAGCGAAACCGGCTTGAAAATTTTCGGCGTGGAGATGGTCAACAAAAAGATCACCAAAAAAACTCTGGATATCGATCAGACAACCGAAAGTTATGAAACGCTGGCTTGGCAGATTGATTACGCCGATACCCTGTTGACTTCATTTATTAACTATTACATCACCAACTTCGATTTTCAGGTCGGAATGGCCGCCCGGAAACCGGAGGCCATCCGGGGCTTTTTACGAAATATTTTAAATTTCACCTATTTTCAATCATATGGCGAGGGAGAATGCGTTATTTATGTCATCCCACTAACTGAAAATGGAATTTTACAACTGGACGACCCGCTCCGATCTATGGTAGAATTAAACGATACCGGAGACGACAACCGGATTGGGGTTTTTGCCAATGTCGGCATCGCCTATCACCGGTTTGAAGATGAGGAATTTGACACGGCGATTGTGATCAAAACGCCGGAAGACTATATTATCCCGCGCGCCGAGATTAGCGCCGCCAGTATGTTTTTTATTTCAATGGTCAAAACTGTCGAATACATGAGACCTTAGTAAGGTTTGGGGGGATTGTCCATGGCTGTTGCATCCAAAGAAGAGTTAGCCGCGGCTTTAAAAAATCGTTCCGATAAACGGGTGGTGGTTTTTGGTTCAAGCATCCCCGAAAATGCCATCGAAACCATGCGAATGCTCCGCAAAGCGCGGGAAGAGTACCACCGGCATCAACCCAAAGCCGGCGAACCGCCGGCCCAGAATGATCAATGTCCTCCCAATGGAACCTTTCGCAAACTGCGATCGCAATATTTCGATCAGAAATTCGAGTAACCGGGTTACGCCACTTACTCGGACTGACCGTAATTTTCGATATTTTTTCCGGACGTGGCTATAAATTTCTCCGTCCTCTCATAGACTAATAGCGTTGATTGAGACGGAGGTGCCTTGGTTGTCGGAAGAGAAACGAAACCTGATCAAACCGGGTTTGACCCTTTTCGGAGATAGCTACCCGAAACAATATTTAGCCAATCTCCGCTATTTCGTTCATACCCTTGAGTCCAAAGGATTGATTGAAAAGCCCAACCCGGTCAAACGCGTCCCGCGCTTGAACCCGGATTAAGATTCTCCACTAAAAGCTGCGTAGGCAGCTTTTTTATTTGTTCCTCCGCAGTTTACGCGGTTTTGGCCGGCTTGAAGTCAAGATCGCTGATTCCCTTCAACGGCAGCAATGCTAAAAACGCTCCGGATTTAAAAAGCCGCTGCAAAATGAACCAACAAAGTTCTTTGTAGCGGCTTTATCTTCCGACTGATCCACAAATCCAGTTCGCCGAATGATTCAGCATCTTTGCCGGACGACCGCGCATCCTTGCTCAACGGCTGTGCATCCTTGCTCAACGGCTGTGCATCCTTGCCGGGCGACTGTGCATCCTTGCTCAACGACTGTGCATCCTTGCTCAACGACTGTGCATCCTTGCTCAACGACTGTGCATCCTCGCCCAACGGCTGTGCATCCTTGCTCAACGACTGTGCATCCTTGCTCAACGACTGCGCATCCTTGCTCAACGGCTGTGCATCCTCGCTCAACGGCTGTGCATCCTCGCTCAACGGCTGTGCATCCTTGTCGGGCGACCGTGCATTACATGACCATGCCGCCGTCGACATTGACCACCTGACCGGTGATGTATTTGGCTTTGTCCGAGGCCAAAAACAGGATGATATTGGCGACATCCTCCGGATTGCCAAAGACGCCGGTCGGGATCTGGGTCAGAAACTTCTGCATCACCTCATCGGAGAGAACATGAGTCATATCGGTTTGAATAAAACCCGGCGCGATGGCATTAACGGTGATGCCCCGTTCCGCCAACTCCCGGGCGATGGTTTTAGTGAAACCGATCAAGCCGGCTTTGGAAGCCGCGTAATTGGCCTGGCCGATGTTGCCCGTTAACCCAACGACGCTGGAGATATTGATGATCCGTCCCGCGTTTTGTTTGAGCATCTGTTTGGAGACAAATTTGGTGCATAAAAAAGCGCCGGTCAGATTGACATTAAGCACCGACTCCCAATCCTCGTGTTTCATCATGAGGAAGCGGGCGTCGCGCGTGATTCCGGCGTTATTGATCAAAATATCGATCCGGGAAAAGTGTTTGACGATCGTTTTTACCACTTCTTTAGTGGAAGCTTCCGAACCGACATCGTGTTTTAACCCTAACGTTTCCACTCCGTAAGTTTCCGCGATCTCTCTGGCGGCCGCGACGGCGGTGGTCTCTTTGGTCCCCGTCACCACAATCTTCGCTTGCTCTTCGGCTAATTTTTCGGCGATCGCCCGCCCCAACCCCCGGGTTCCCCCGGTAATCAGCGCCACTTTATTTTGCAATCCTAAATCCATTCGCGCAAAAACTCCTCTATTGTCAGATTCATCGCAACAATGATTTTCAATACGCGCCACAGCTTGAGACGCCGCGACAATCCCTCTGATTATAAAAGGAATTTGAATTTAAATCAACAAAGTGAATTTTTTAACAATTTTCGAATTAAGCAATCTCCTTCCGCCATAATTAAGTAACAACCGTCATTTCGCTTTTTGAAATTTTTCTGAATTATCGGTTTTTGCTAATAATTTTTTCAACCGTTCATAGTCAATTTTCGAATTATGACGAGGATCGCGAGGAATTTTTTTCAAAATGCAGAGCCGTTGATATCCAATATTTAAAGCTGCTATTTCTGCTTGTACTTGTTTTGCCTGGAATTTACGGCCTTGTAATTCAACTACGATGTGAATCAAGTCATTAACTTGTAGGATTGTCCCTATTTTAACGCCCGGAATGTCGAGTAACCGATTTTCAATTGGGAAAACATACACGATATCTTCCCGAATGACTAATCTTTGTTTAACACGCCCCATTAGAAAAAGATTATTTTCGGAGTCTACATACCCGGCATCCCCGGTTCGGTGCCAAATTGTTTCCCCAACGAGGAATTTATTCAATCTCCAAGCCAGCGCAGAGTTGAAATATTCTTGCAAAACGAATGGTCCTGCTACACAAATCTCCCCTATTTCACCCGTAATTTTCCGTGACTGAGCAAACTCCTCCGGTTCACAGTTTTCTACCGGTCCATCCGTTATTTCGATAATCGCTACATTGATCCCTGAAACCGGTTTCCCCACCCAAAGCCCGGGTGTATTCATTTCTGAAGCCAGTAGCCGAGTGGCACTTATGAAACTGATTGGTTCAGCTTCGGTCGAACCGTAGACAATTTCAATGGCAGTATTAGGAAAAGCGGCGCAAAGTTTTCGGGCGAGCCGAGGATACACCGGAGCCCCTCCCAAAAATATCCGTCTGAGATAATCCACACCGGCAAATACAGGTGAACCCGCCAATTTCTCAAAGAATACCGGAGAAGCGATTGCTACCTCGACCTTTTCTTGCTTGATTGCGGCAGCAATTCGCCGGGCATCGACCTTTTCCGGTTTACGGGGATCGGCATCGGGAATCACGCTCGTACAACCAACCGCCAAATTATGGAGTACGAATACCGGCAATGTGGTCATCACCGTTTCGGCGGGTTGGAGTTGCAAATGCTCCTGTAATGCCAGGTGTTGTTCCCACAAGAATCCAAAAGTACGATTAGCCGCTTTGGGAAGGCTGGTGCTTCCGGTTGTAAAGGTGATTAGCGCGGTATCCTCGGGAGCAACCGGCTGGTATTTTAACCCTAAAGCCCGTTCTATTTTAAAACGACCGATCCCCACGGTTAACTTCACTGGAATTTTACCAATTTCCGGGGTGATAAGCTGCAAAACATAACTCCGCGGTATCCCGATAAACGCCTTGCAATCAACCAATTTCAAGGCTTCCGACAACCTTTTGCGATTGGCCCAAGCATCGATAAATACCGCGGTAGCCCCCAGGTAAAATAAGGCTAAAATGATTTGGTACAAAGCAAGGGAGATCGGAACGAAAATCAACACTCGGTCACCTTTCCCAATACCCTTTTCATGAAGAAACTCCGCTACCTTTTTCACTTCATCCGCCAATTCTTTAAAGGTGCACCGCTTGGATTGGTGAATCAAAGCGACTTTATCCGGAAACACTGCGGCGTTTTGCAATAATACTTCGATGAGATTCCCGTTCATAATTTCCTCCCAAGCAAAACATAACGTTGGTAAGACTGGCTATTTTGGGCTAGGATATTATTGGACTGATTTCGCTCGTGCATTAAAGCATGAATTACCTCTTGATACCCATTTTCGGACGCCAGTTTGTGAATTTTCTCGGCCATTAAAGTTCCTAATCCCTTCGCTTCCGTTTGTGAAACCACCGCCACTGTCTTAATAACCAATGATCTTTGAAGTGGTTCGTAAGCGTTGGGCAATGAAAAGATGAAACCAAGCGGTTCACCCGCTTCACGCTCTGCGATCAAGACAAACTTGGGATCAACCAAACTTCGTACTTGTTGATACATTCGTACAAAATCTGCCCAGTTTAGAGGCGTATATAAGAAATTGCTTTTGAAACTATTTATGCTAATCGTATAAATCTTCGCCAATTCCGTTTCGAAGTCTGCCAAATTGATCGAACGGATTAAGATGCCTTTGTTGCGAAACAAGGCTTCATACTTTAGTAACCGGGGATAGGGACCGGCAAGTTCTGTTACTTTCCTCGAAGAGTATTTGGCAATCGTTGCGAACCCGGCCACCAAGAAATGTTTGTAATACCAGTCTTTATGGTAGTTGTCAAGTAAAAATGGCTTATTATTACGCGGTTCGGTGATTCGATAATGATTCCAGGTACTTCCGTTGATAGGCCCTATAATATAATTACAGGTTTGGTCCCGTAAATAAGCGAAAACATTTTCAAAAAGAAGCTGTGCAACATGCAAGTCATCAATCGCTTCATAGAAACCAATCAAGCCCGTGCGTCGTCCCTGATAAGCGATACCCCGATTGATCATCGCAACCGCCCGGCCCACCACCTCCCCGTCTCGCCATGCCAGAAAGAAACGGGGTAAATACTCGGATGGGGGTAATTCATCATCCTTCTGCCAAAACAGGTCGATATGATACAATTTGATGGCGAAATTTTGAAAATCGGCTAATTCTGCCGAATTGATTCCAAATGATTTGACTGTCAGCATGGTAACCTACCTAATCCAGATTAATGACGCTTGATAAAACCAGCAGTTAGCTACGAATATTAGTATTGCTACGGTAAACACCACTCCCAAGCCCATCCGTAAGAAGGATAACCTCTCCCAATTCGTCAGATGACGCCGGGCAATCATCCAATATAAACGGTCGCCCAAAATCGTTCCGACAAATACTGTAACTAAAGAAAAGATTAGATTGAGTTTGTTATTAACGATCCATTGAATTGGAATGAAAATAACCGTTAAGATCAATGCCCGACCCAACGTACCGCTATAGCAGATATTCTTAGGGATCCGACAGTCGGAATTAAACAATTTAAACTTTGATTTCCATTGCCAAAGAATACTTAAATGGCAAGTAATGCTTGTGAGATACGGGGTTAAAAATAAATAACGTACCGAATGTTCAGCACGATTTGCCCCAAATATCCAGGCGAATGCCGCGAACGCTATATAGAAAACCGGTTGGATGCGATGCACTTCAGCGCTGTTTTTGGGGGTTTCTATGATCAATTCGGTAGTCGCGATCAACAAGGTACCGGTTAAAATAGGTATATACCAACTATAATCGACCATAGCCCAAGAAGCGTATCCCAATAAGATCAGTCCAACCATTCCCGTACTGCCGAACTTCTTATAGCGGTTACAGATTACCCAGGTGAGTATGGCCACGCCTCCTAATAAAACAAATTGTAACAAAAGTGAACCGGCTGGTTTCACTGTATTTTGTGATAACATAAATAACGTCCCTAAAGGAATGAACAGATTATCCGCTCCACCGAGAGAAATCGACTCAAAGGCGGTCATCAGGATCGCAATAAGCAAAGCGACCAGTACACTTTCAATTCGACCGAGCGGGGTCAAAAGTAATAATCCTAAATGAACGATGAGAAAACTTGATAAAAAAAAGAAGATGGAGCCCTCGACACTGCGTGTCTCCCGCTCCACCCGATAAAGTTTGAAGCCATAGGTTTTTCCAACCAAAGCCGCCAATGCATCAGATACCGCCAAAACTAAAATCGTTATCAGATAATAATGCGGCTGCCGCAGGTACGATGCGAAAATAAATGTAACATAGACCGCAATCGGAAAATAAATCCCGCCGTTCGACCGGCGTTCCACCCCGTGTACTGATTGTAATAGGCCGTAACGTTTGGTTACAGAAATAATCAGAAAGAACACAATACATAGTGCTAGTACAGTTAGATGTGATTTGACAACATAAACAAGCCCGAGCGAGATTGCACCGCCGCCGAAGTGTACCAATTTACGGGTGGTTTCCGGTTTCGGTTTGCCAAAACGTCTCCATAATTCAGCCCCGCTAAACAGTGCCAAAAACAAAAAGGCAATCACCGAAGCCCCTACTAATTCGGAATGCCAACTCATCAGATCCGCTCCTCCACCCGAAAGGTTTGGTAAAAAAATGCTTGATCTTCTTGAAAAAGCTCATCCGCCCGCTCTCTCAATAAACGAATCTCGCTCGGAAACAAACTGGCGACACTTCGTTCCACCAACATATTCCAGTATGCCAATCGAGCTCCCGGATTGGCCTTTTCAATAATAGCGGCCGCAATAGTACGGAACAAATGGTCATCCATATACTCAAAAATGTCCGAAAGATTAAAAGCGTCAAATCGGCAGTGATACTTTTGCAACGCTAATTCGACCGGTCCCCGAAATATTTCTAGCTTATGGAGGTTTTCCCGGATCGGTAAATAATTTTCGCGCTGCATATACAAAGGCAAAACGTTTTGAAACTGTCCTTTCATAATATAGCGCAAATAAGGATTATCATCGGTCGGTAAATCCGTTAATGCCTGTTTTACCCGTAGCAAAATCTTATCGGCAACGCTCCCCTCAACATAACGAAAAAATTCCGGATCTCTACCTAACTTGCCCATCACCCGTTTACTAAAGAACACGTTAAAGAGGACCCGCCATCGCCGGTTATCCCAGTACTTTTCGTAGAACTCGACTCTTTCAGACATGGTTTTAGTTGCAAGTAACGATTCACGCTTTGAACGACGATGGATCAACGGTAATACATAGTCTCGAAAAAACCGAAAATAATTTTCAAACTTACCAAAGCGAATCACCCCATCAGCAAGCGGTTTTAGATTGCCATCCCAATAATGACGCGCTTCGGTAGAAAGATCCTTGCGAATCAAGCGATAGGTATGAACCCGGTCATCTGCATCCGTAAATCCGAGAAACTTTAGTATTTCTTCATATTCCAAGTTTTTAAAGGCCGCTTGCCGGATTTCTAAACAGGCTAATTGCGCCTGACTTAAATCAACGGCTACCACAAACGCCGGCGACTGAGCCAATATGGCCAAAGTATTATCTCCCGCCGAAGCGATCGACAAGCAGTTGCTTTCCGAGTCAATTTGGAGTGCTTTCACCAATATAGCAGCATCTTCCCAACAATTGGCATAACGGACAATCTCAAACGAAGCTCGCTCTTGAACAGCTAGATTCCTTTCCATAACTCTTCATTCCTTTATTCTCGTAATAACTCCGGTTGAGCCATTCATCTCTACCAGTTCTCCATCCACCAATTCATGGGTTAAATTTGTGATAGCGACAATTGCCGGAATTCCCATTTCCCTTGCGACGATGGCTGAATGAGAAAGCAAACTGCCCCGTTCTACTAAAATTCCTTTTGCAAGTGGAAAAAGCGGTACCCAACCCGGATCCGTCCGTTCCGCCACCAATATATGGTCCGCCAGACCATCCGCTTCATAGGGATTGGTTATGATCTTAACCCGCGCTCTAACTTTACCCGGGCTACAACCGGTACCAATTAGGGCGTCTCCATTTGAAAAGCAACTGGATTGAATGGCTTCCAACCCTTGATATACTGGGCCGAAGGTTTCAAAACGATCCGGTGGCTGTTCCTGCTCATAGCTTTGAAATTCTTTAAAACGGATAGCAAAAAGTTCCTTAAGATTTGTTGTCGCGGCTGTTCCCTGTATAAAATCGAATAACTCATTTTTGGTAAAGTAAAAAACATCACGGGGATTTTCGATCACTTGAGCTTTTGCTAAATTTGATCCGAATGCTATAAATAGCTCCCGAACCAAAGCAAAAAGTCGAGTCCGTTCAAAACGGAGATTTTCACGGTTTTTCACCTTTTCCCGGGCTTGTCTTAAAACGATTCGAAAAATTAATCGTCGCAGCGGTCGCCGTCGCAATGCCGACCAAACACGTTCTTCCGCCGCTTTGCGAACATCCGCTTCTCGTTTTGGAGTTCGCCCCGACTCCACGGAACCCTGTTTCACATAGGATTGGATTAACCGGATTAGCAAGCGCGGGTCATCCCGATAAGTAATGGTTTCTAACTTAAGCTCATTGGCGCAACGTATCCCGAACTTCTGCAAGTGCTGCTGAAATAGCAAATTGAACTCCGGGAACAACTCGATGTCGCATAAAAGTTGTTCCGCAGTGGAATTTAGAAAAGTTTGTTTCAACCGCTCATCTTGGCAAATCAACTCAGTCATTGCTTGAATATTCTCAACCGGCCTAGTGGAAATAATCCCGCCTTCCCCGGTCAGCAGGTCGTTTTGTAAAGTGTTTTTGTCATCAATTTCCCAGGCTACAATCAATTGTTTCAATAAACCATAAAAAATCATGGCATAGAAATCATTTACTAACGGGGCGTGCCATTTTCGAAGCAGTCTTTTTTCTAAAGCATGATATATCTCGAGCAGTTCCTCCATACTACATTCTGTAAAATCCCGGCTCTCATAGGGAGCAAAGGTTTGATTTAAGTTCATATAGAAACGTTGCATATCCCTCGGTTGTGTTAGCAACCGCATTACTAGTTTCACCAGAAGGGTCGCGACCCGGAGATAAGGATTGCGTCGGCTATGGACTACCGATGGCTGGATCTCCAACGATTCTTTAACGCCCATCATTTGTTCCATAAATCGGGCGTTAATCTCATAACCGGGCAGGAGCGACAACACTTGGTACCAGTTCAACAAGTTATAATAAACTCGACCTTTAACTAGACCGAGCATAATAAAGCTGTTTTCATTCTCGGTCAGCAGTTCTTCCTCCACACCCATAATCCGGCAGAACTCTTTATATACCTCTGTATAAACGCCTTGAATAAATGAAAAAGTTAAAGGCGTAGTCACCCCAGCATAACTTTCCACAATATTCGAGTTGTCCCAGACCGTATGTTTGCCATAGTGCGGCAATATCGTTCTCATCGCTGTAATCGGTCGCGCTTGCAAAATATAAAACCGGTTATCCGCCAATGCCCATTCAATATCCTGGGGTGAACCAAAGTGCTCGTTGATTTTTTTGACTATTCCCACTAATTCTTTGAGGCGATCATCATCTAAACAAGAAACCTGTACTTTTGCGGCGGGGAGGTCAATTACTTTCGTGTGCTGCCCAATCTCGCTATTTAACACCACTGCCTGCTTTTTGAGGGCAATTTGAGAATGGATCGCCCCATTATACACTGTAAAACAATCCGCATCTAATAACCCCGATACCAGTCCCTCCCCCAATCCATAAACTGCAGAGATTACCACAGTGTCTCGCGCTCCGGATACTGGATCGGCTCCGAAAGCAACCCCGGCTACTTCCGAAGCAACCATCTCTTGAACGATTACGGCTACACTCATAGCGTCGGGATTAAGCTGATGCTCTCGTCGATAAGTTCGCACCCTTTCGTGATAAGCTGAGATCCACACTTTTTTGACGGCCGTAAAAAGTTCTTCATAACGAACATAAAGATACGACTCGAGCTGCCCAGCAAAGGATACCTCCTGGCCATCCTCGCCAACCGCCGAGGAACGAACGGCTAAGAATTTTCCGGTCAAATTTAAGGCCGAAGCAGCTGCTTGAATTTCCGTATCCAATTTCACAGGACACTCAAGGTTCTCCAAATAAATGCGGATCGATTTCGCATCTTGCTGTTGCTCATCGATAACCGTATGGAAGGCGGTCGTCGTGATGGCAAACCATGACGGAACGGTAAAATCTTTCTGGAGCAGCGCTAAGTTCCGGGCTTTGCCACCAATCAGTTTCGCATCGATTGAACTTTGATTCGGAAGATATACTAACATCATAAAAGTCCTTGTAATAAGTTAATCACCATTGGCAAAACTCCTAACGTCAAATACATTCCAACTGTCCAGATACCCGCTGCCAACTCGATTCGTTGCGCATTTTGTTGATGCTGCTGTCGTAAGAATCGAAGCGCCGGAATTGCGCAGCCAATAAGCATCGCTATTAAAAAAGGCAAAGCATGAATGCCAAATCCAGCTACAAAGCTGGCCGCACTTGCGCCGACACAAGTTACCCCTAATACAATCAACCAGACAATGGTTGCTTTTTTCCATCCCCACAAGGCAGAATAGGTTTCAACGCCGGTTTCCTCAGCATCCTGGCTACGAATTTTACGCCCGATCTCTATAACAACTCCATTACAAAAGGTCACGGCTAAAAAATAATACAGTCCGATGGCAGGCATCTGCCGATTATTCACCCAATCAAGTCCAGTCGTATAAAAATCAATTAATGGCATTACCATCATATGGGAAATTAAGTAAACAATCGGGTGCTTTCGCAACCATTCAGATACAAAAAACTCTTGTCGCATCAGTCCCATATAAACGAGCACCATCCCATAAGGAATGATCATCCTCGGCATTATTGCTAGGTTAACAGCAACTTGGGTCAAGACGACAACGAGTCCACTTCTTCTTAACTCGTTAAGCGATACTAAACCTCGTGGAACCGGCCGATAGGGTCGGAACTTGGCATCATCAACCGCATCCTTAAATTCATCGAATACACGAAGAAGGTAAAAAAAGCAAATCGAAGTCAACACCCCTGCCGCCAAACTGCGCCAAGGGATAAACCCTTTTCCACTACGTGCACATATTGAATATACAACAGCTGAAAAGGTAAAAACAGTAATCATGATGCCATTTTGTAATATTGGAAACCGTTCACGCTGATATTGCCAAAACCGAATTACGAAAGATGGTTTTCCCATTTTGATCCTTAACAGCAATTTTTATCTTTTATTTCTAAAGTTCGTGAATTATGCATAATTTCCCTGCTGTGGTCATGCGATAGTTGTTTTTAGCAAAAATCTTACTTTTAAAAGAGTAACTTTCCGCAAAACAAAAAAGCAATAGTTTCTTCCCGAAAGCAGCTTAACTATTATTAATAATAAGATCTTACTTTAACAAAAAATGAATACTTTATAACAACTAAATTATAGAATGTGACGGTCAATTTCGATACAATCACAGTAAAGGCAGCGCAGGGATTACCATTTAAACACTGTTAATCGCGCCGGCTACCTTGCCGATGGTTTAGTGTCCGACCGATTGTAACCACGCTTCGCGTCATGGCTTCATCCGGTTGGGCAACTTCGTAGTTTACAGTGATCTGAATTGGTTCTGCGTTTCAATTTTAACAATTTATTAAATACAGATCATCCGAAGCGGGGGTGGATGACGCCAGACAAAACGTTTTTGGTCTACTAAACGATAAGGAGTGTTTATTATGTCGAAAAAGTTTCTCAAGTTCGCCATTGCCTGCCTAGTCCTGGCGATTATTGTGACACCGTTGGTCGGAGCGAAATCGATCTATCCGCTCAACACCAAAGTAACCCTGAAATATTGGATGGACTTACACCCAACCGTTTCCCCGATTGCCAAAAACTTCGGTGAAACCCCGCTGGCCAAAGAGTTGGAGAAACGCACCGGCGTGAAAGTAACTTACCTGCATCCGGCAATGAACCAGGAGCAAGAAGCGCTCAACCTGATGATCGCCGGCGGAGATCTGCCCGATGTGATCGAATACTGGTGGACCGCGTTTCCGGGCGGACCGAACTCCGCGATCAACAATGGCGCGATCTTACGTTTAAATGATGTTTACAACAAATACGCTCCCAATTTGAAAAAATACTTAAAATCCCATTCCGATTGGGATCGGATGACCAAAACCGACGAAGGCGACTATTATGTCTTCCCGTTCTTCCGGGCGGGCGTCAGCTTGCTCGTGACCTCCGGACCGGTGATCCGCAAAGACTGGTTGGAAGAGTTGAAACTGCCGTTACCGGAGACCATTGACGATTGGTATGTCACCCTGAAAGCATTCAAAGAGAAAAAAGGCGCCACTGTGCCGCTGACTACCAGCTTAGTCAACTTGCGTTCCGACTACGGTCCGGCGTTCGACGTCTGTGGCGACCAGTTGGGTTATTACGTTGAAAAAGGCAAAGTCAACTTCAGCTATAACACCCCGGGTTACAAAGAATTCTTGCGGACCATGAATAAATGGTACAGCGAAGGTCTGCTGGACCGGAACTTTACTCAATTCAGCAATAAAATCCGCGACGCTTACATGGTTACCGGCAAATCCGGCGCCACCGACGCCCCGGCCGCCAGCGGCATCGGCGCTTGGCTCGACGTCATGGAGAAGAAAGATCCGAAATACGATATCACCGCGACCCGTTACTGTAGCCCGAAACGGGGCCAACTGCCGCGTTTCATTCGTCACCCGCAATTCTACGGCGGAAATAACAACAAAGGCAACGCCGCGATTAGCGCTAAAGCCAAACCGGAAGCCGTCGAGGCCGCAGCCCGGATGCTCGATTACAACTATAGCCCCGAAGGCATTCGCTTAATGAACTTCGGCATTGAGAACGTCAGCTACCGGTTGGCCGGCGGCAAACCGAAATACACCGAAGCGATGATGAACGACCCGAAACTGGCCCCGGCCAATGCGCTTGCCAAATATATCCGGGCCAATTATTACGGTCCGTTCCCGCAAATTCCGGAATATTTGAGCGAATATTACTTCCGTCCGCAACAAAAAGAAGCGCAAAAGTTATGGATGCAAAACAACTACGAAAAATATCAAATGCCGCCGGTGACCCCGAACGACAAGGAAAGCGCCGAACTGACGCGGATCATCAACGAGTTGAACACCTATGTTGAAGAAATGACCTTAAAGTTCATCATGGGAACCGAGCCGATCAGCAATTACGACGCCTTTGTCGCCCAAACCAAAAAGTTAGGCATCGACCGCGCCCTCGAAATCTATCAAACCGCTTATGTACGGTATATGAGCCGGAAATAAGCCAAAGCATCCTTGCGATGAAGAACCCCACGGCCATGGCCGTGGGGTTTGTTGTCTTGCTTGATTACGACGATTTGATCTTCTTGCGATACTGATACGGGGTTACGCCTTCGTACTTCTTGAAAATCCGGATAAAATGATTGATATTGTTGAAACCCGCCGACATTCCCACTTCGGTGATGTCCTCCATGGTATAAAACAATAAGTCCTTCGCTTTCGAGATCCGTTGCAAAATCAGGTACTCTTTAAAGGAAAACCCGGTGACTTTTTTGAAGAGATGGGACAGGTAATACATGTCGATGAAATGCTCTTTGGCGACATCCTGAAGATTAATGTCGTTTTGACAATTGTTCTCAAGGTATTTTTGAATCTCCAACACCAGCGCATCGGTCTTATTCAGCGTCGGGATCGGGAAGAAGTCACTGTAACTGCGGTATAACGAAACAATGAACAACCGGAACAACGAGCGGAGATTCACTTCCCAATACGCTTTCTCGGGCGTCATCTCCTCCCGCATCTGATTGAGCAAGGAGAACAGCTTGGCGTTGTCCTCGACCGAAAGCTGCAAAAGATGGCTGAAATAATCGGGCCGGTTGCGAAAGACCGACGACAACACCGGGTCTTTAATGGCCGAATTGAAATATTCCGGTTTAAAGACGATGCAATACCGTTCATAGGGGATCTCCAAGGTCCGCCAATGATGTTTCTCCAGGTTGCTGATGGCCAGCAAACTATGGGGTCCCGCCTGATAAACCCGGTTGTTGACGGTAACTTCGGCCTTGCCCTGAATGATATAGATGAACTCATAGAAGTTATGAAAATGAGGCTCTTTCACCTTGGGCCCTTCGGTGAAATGATGGACGATATCCAGGCCCCGCGTGTGAAACTGCATGCTATTGCTCATAATTTACCACCTCTTGATTAGCCCCCTTCGCCGTGTAGCAATGCCGGAAACAAACATGAGGAACCGGACAGCAAGCCATGTTTCATGTTCAGTTTGGTATAACGCAAGAAAGGTATACTTTACAACAAGTAATTTCTAGAAATCAAGATGAATTATCGATATAATCACAAATAGAGGATATTTCTGAATTGATTATAACACTCGATTGGCTTGGATACACTTAAAATTTGCACAAACTTGACTTCATTCCGATTTAATCAAAAGAAATATCGGCCAATCCGCGAAAAACTTAAGCTTTGAAAAGAGGTAACCACCGATGAGAGTTTCCTACGGTCAACTGTTCAACGAATTGCAACGCGTCCTCTTAAAATTAGGCTTCACCCCCGAACGGGCCGAGCTTTGCGCCAAACTCTTCACCGACGCGAGCCGGGACGGGGTATACACTCATGGTTTAAACCGTTTTCCCCGGTTTGTCAATAATATCAAAGGCGGTTATATCGACATCCACGCTGAACCGGTCAAACTTGAAACGGTCGGCGCCATTGAGCGTTGGGACGGCGGGCTGGGACCCGGCAACCTCAACGCCTACTTTGCCATGGACCGCGCCATTGCCCTTGCCAAACAGCACGGGATCGGCTGCGTCGCCTTGCGTAACACCCACCACTGGATGCGCCCGGGGGCATACGGTTTACAAGCCGCCGACGCCGGTTGCATCGGAATTTGTTGGACCAACACCGTTCCCAACATGCCGCCCTGGGGCGCCAAGGATCCCAAGCTGGGCAACAATCCGGTTGTCTTCGCGGTCCCCCGGCCGGAAGGCCATATCGTCTTGGATATGGCGGCCTCCATGTTCTCCTACGGCAAACTGGAATCCTACGCCCGTCACAATGAACCGTTGCCGGTTGACGGCGGTTTTGACAGCGCCGGCAATTTAACCCGCGACGCGCAAGCAATCATCGAATCCCAACAGCCCCTGCCGATCGGCTGTTGGAAAGGTTCCGGGCTTTCACTCCTGTTGGACATGATCGCCTTTATTCTCTCCGGCGGCCAATCGGCGCTGGAGATTGGAAAACAACCGGTTGAAATGGGACTCTCCCAAACCTTTATCGCCATGGATATCACCCGTTTCTCCGGTCAAGAACAGATCCTTAACGCGCTCAACGCGACCATTGACGATCTCCATCGCGCCACCCCCATGCGCGAAGGCGGCAAGATCTCGTATCCCGGGGAACGGATGCTGCAAACCCGTAAGGAAAACCTGGAAAAAGGAATACCGGTCGAACCGGTCTATTGGGAACAGCTTTTGCAAATGTAATCCCTGCAATTACAAAGGAGGCAGCTTCCTTGACTATCCATACCGGCTTGGTTTCAGCGACATTTCGCAAGTTGGAACCGGCGGCGATCATCGGCCTGGCGCAAGCGGCGGGACTTCAGGGAATCGAATGGAGCGCCGAACCTCATGTCCCCGCGGGTGATCTCGCCACGGCCAAAATGGTTTACCAGCAAACGGTCACGGCCGGATTGAAGGTCGCCGCTTATGGTTCCTATTACCGGATCGGCTGTCAGCCGAACGGTCCGGAACAATTCCAAGCGGTGCTCGATTCAGCCGTAACGCTCCACGCGCCCACCATTCGGGTCTGGGCCGGCGACCGCTCCTCGCAAGCGGCGGATGCAGACTGGTGGGAGCAAGTTGTGACCGAGTCGCGCGCAATTGCCGATCGCGCCGCAGCGGCCGGGATCACTCTCTCTTATGAATATCATCGCAATACGCTAACCGACTGCAACGAGGCGGCAGTCCGTTTATTACGGCAAGTCAACCATCCCAACGTCCGGAGCTATTGGCAACCGCCGCTCCCTTACGACACTGCGGCAAGAGCGGCGGGTTTGGAGCAGATCCAACCGTTTTTGACCCATCTCCATGTTTTCCAGTGGGAAGGGCATAGTACCACCCGCCTACCCCTGGCAAACGGCGTCGCGGACTGGTCGCAATATTTCAAAATTGCCGCCGACGCAACCGAACGCTACGCCCTGTTGGAATTTGTAATGAACGACGCGCCGGAACAGTTTTTGCAAGACGCGCGCACGTTAAAAGAACTGGTTTCCAAGCTCAATTCCCACTGACTATCTATGTCGCGCGAAAGGAACAAAGTTTATGGCCAATCTGTTTGTGAAATCATTACAGCTGATGAATCCCTTTGTCATCGCATCCAGTCCCGCCACCCACGGTCTTCATGCCGTTTTGAAAAGCGCCCGCGCGCTTCCCGGCGCGATTGCCATGCGCAATTTCGGACATGGCGCCGGCGGCGGCAGTTATACCGCTCCTTCCGGCGCGGCGATGCGCGCTGGAGCGCCGGCCATTCAAAGTCACGGTTTGGGGACCCGGATCCAAGATCCCTTTCCATCCTTTGAATCCTTTTGCGAAGGGGTGGCCGAGACCCGCAAACGAATGCCGCCCGAGGTGAAGTTATGGGTCTCGGTGGGACATTATAGCGATATTGTTTCCGGCAAAGCCTGGGAAAAAGACTGGACTCGGCAAGCGATCGAAATGGAACGGGCCGGCGCCGACGCCGTCGAACTCCATTTCAACACGCCCGGGGTAGCGGTTGGCCGCAACCGGATCTTTGACTATTACCGGTTGGTCTATCATGCGACCAAGCTGATAAAACAAGCTGTGAAGATTCCGGTCATGGTTAAACTGCCGGTGGAAGCCTGCGATCCGTTGCGGGCGATGGAAGCCGCGGTGCATGCCGGCGCCGACGCCATCGGCCCGACTGCCCGTTGGAAAGCTTTTGTTTTTGATCTGGACTGGCGCACCACCTTAGCCCGTCCCGGCGCCGGATACGGCGGGACGCAAGCGTTGCCGATCATCTGTTATAACGTGGCCGAAGCCCGGCAAGCGGGTCTCACTACGCCCATGTACGCCGGAGGCGGCGTCTTCTCCTGGGAGGCCGCCGCAAAACTGCTGATGGCTGGCAGCGAGGCCGTTCAGTTAGGTAGTTTAGCCTGTTGTCTCGGCCCCGGCGCGGTGACTGAAACCATTCAAGGTTTGGAACGCTGGATGGACCGGCAAGGTTATCCCGATAGCGACAGTCTCTGCGGCGCGGCATTGCAATTGTTCAACCTTCCTTCCGAGGTCTCGGAACGCAGAGTCAAAGCGGTTGGCAGGGCTTTCAAACAAGCGGCAGTGGAGCCCTCGCGCTGCACCGGCTGTGGAAAATGCGTTGACTCCTGTTGGTACCAAGGAATTAGCCTGCTCAACGGAAAAGCGTGCAAAACTCAGCAATGCATCGGTTGCAGCTACTGTTTTCAAGTCTGCCCCACCGGCGCCTTGCAAGTCGATACCGGCGGCATCTTGACTGCGGCGACTGAATAATCGTTTTTGGTAAAGGCGGGTACGATGATGGACGCGATTCGAATTGTCTTGGTGGGGATTGGCGGCTATGCCGAAAATTATGTGGACGTCTTGTTGGGACCGGATCCCGTTGGACGGTTGGCTGGCGTCGCCGTGGTTGGGGTGGTTGATCCCTACCCCGAAAAATGTCAAAAACTAAGTCTAATCGCTGCGCGCAACATACCCATTTACCCGAATTTAGATACGTTTTACGGAGCGCAGACTGCCGATTTGGCAGTGATTTCCACTCCGATTCATCTGCATGTCGAACAGATTTTAGCCTGTTTGGCCCATGGCAGCCATGTTCTTTGCGAGAAACCGCTTTGCGCCGTTTATCAAGACGCCAACCGGCTGTTGGCCGCTGAAAAAGCTTCCGGCAAAATGGTCGGCATCGGCTTTCAGTTATCATATTCCAATGCGGTGCAGGAACTGAAAAAAGACATTCTTGCCGGGAGCTTCGGCCGTGCCGTTCAATTCAAGTCGGTACTCCTTCAACCGCGGGGCGAACAATATTATCAGCGGAACAATTGGGCCGGTAAGCTCAAGACCACGCAAGGCCATTGGGTGTTGGACAGTCCCGTCAGTAACGCCTGCGCCCACCAACTTCACAACATGCTTTACCTCCTGGGCGCAACCCGGGAGACCAGCGCCATCCCGGTCGAGTTAACCGCGGAATGTTACCGGGCGTATCCGCTAATCGAAAATTACGACACCGCCGCCATTCGTTGCACCACGACCGCCGGGACCGAGCTGTTGTTCTACACGTCGCTTGCCTATCAAGGCGCGAAAAAATACGGACCGTATAGTGAGTATCGTTTTGAACATGCGGTTGTCTATCATGATCATGGGAATGACGAAAACTTCTGGGTCCGTCGGGACGACGGCACGATTAAAAACTACGGCGAACTGCCGAAAAGTGATCGCCTGCAAAAACTGTGGGACGCGCTCAACGCGGTCCGTGACGGTAAACCGCCGGCCTGCGGCATCCAGGCCGCTCTTTCCCATCTGCTCTGTGCCAACGGAGCGCAAGAAGCGCGGGAGATCGAGCCGTTACCGCAATCGACTATCGCGGTTGCCGGAGAACCCGGCAACCTGACAGTGTATATTCCGGAGATCGCCGAAATGTTTATGGACTGTTACCAGCAAGCTAAACTCCCCCATGAGATCGGGGTCCCGTGGAGCAAACCCGGGCGAAGCATCGATCTTACCCATTACGAACGCTACCCGCAATTTAGTTAACAGACACTTCAAGCTGAGGAGGAATCGAGATGGTTCAAGCAAGAGTTGAGTTACTGAGCGAACTGGATTTACAAGATTACGGAGAGATCCGCTGTTTCCCGGGGGACATTAATGGCGACGGAGTCGCGGAGATCATCTTTATGCAAGCCTCCGACGGTCCTCACCGCCGTGGCTCGACCGGCGGCTACAAACACCAAAAAACGGTTCATGCCGTGACCGCCATCAATCTCAAAGGTGAAATTCTCTGGCAAAACGGCACGCCGATCGGTGTCACCGATCGCAAATTTCACGGCGCCGGCCCTTGTATGGTCCACGATCTGAATTGCGACGGCAAGGCGGAGGTTGTCTATGTAACCGTTGAAAATAATCTGCCGATGTTGCGCCTGCTCAACGGCCCCACCGGCCAACTGGTCAAGGAAGTCGAAACTGGCGCCAGTTATAATTTCACCCCGGCCAATTTACGCGGCCTGGGGGCGAAACGTGATTTCATCCTGGGCGCGGCCATCAATCCGGTTTTCGCTTACACCGAAGATTTGGAACCGTTATGGGACTGGCATTTCGTTTACGGCGCCGGTCATCATCACGCGGTTGCCGATGTGAATGGCGACGGTTTTGACGAAGCGTTTATCGGCGTCTGCGGACTAAACGCCCAAGGCGAACGGCTCTGGTGGCGTCCCGATCTGGATGACGCCATGGAAGAGATGGGCCGAGCGCCGCATATTGATAATAACCGGGTGGTCCGTTTGTTTCATAACTCGCCCGAATATCAAGTCATTTGGATCGGCGGTCGCGATGTGATCTGCCTCAATGCCCTCGACGGCAGTTTCCGCTGGCGTTTCAGCGGCGAACATGTTCAAAACCACGCCATTGGCCGCTTTAATCCCGACTCTCCCGATCAATTGATCTTCTTCTCGGAGAAGGCTCATGAAAAACCCTCCTATATGTTGGACGCCAATGGCAAAGTCCTTTGGGAAAAACAGCTGGGACAAGGTGTCGCCTATACCATGTACGGCGCCGGTCCCGGCGGTTCCGATCTTGCCGTCAATATGACTCCGCTTGACGGCGAACGGCCGTATGCTTTCAATCACCTTGGCGAAAAAGTGGTCGAGTTTCCGGTGGAACCCTACACCATCGGAGAACGGCGGGGTAAATACGTCTATGACGATCTGGGTCAAGCATTGACGGTTAAATGTTTCGATCTTGACGGCGACGGTCAGGACGAGGTCCTACTCTTCAACCGCAAAAAACTGTATGCGTTTAAAATCGTGTACTAAATCAATCCACCAATTCCATACCTCCCTATAATGCCGTCCCAATTTGGGACGGCATTTTAACGCAGCAAATACTGCAGCCCGGCAATTTGCGCAAATAGCGGATCAAGCGCGACCAAATCATCCCGTTCGAGCTCAGCTAGGCTTTGCTTCCCCAATGAACAGGCTAGCAACTGCATCTCCCGGACACAACTGAGTAAATAATAATACATATGGGTTCCTCCCAGATCGGGATCATATTTATCCTTTTCCTTGCTGTCACTATAAAGCAACCCGGTGGGCGGTTCCCATGGCAATACCTTCGTGGTTTGGGTATGCGCTTGCACCAAGGCGGTGATGGTCCCAATGAAAACCGCATCCGCCCCCAAAGCCAGACATTTGCTGAAATTTCCGGGATTGAGCAAACCACCTCCGACAGCCAAGGAAACCTTTCCGGTTAAGCCTTGTTCCCGAATGAAATTGGCGGCGCGGCATAACGCGGGAAAAATCGGCAATCCCGTATCATCCATGAACACTTGCATCCCGCCATGGGTGCCCCCTTCCACTCCGTCAAACGCGAGGACGTCGGCGCCGCCTTCGATAAAAATCCCCATTTCTTCTTCGATATAATGGCTGGCGCCGAATTTGACCGAGATCGGAACACCGCCCGAAACATCCTTCAACCGGCCAATTAAGGCTTTCCAGTCTTTAATGCTTTGAACTTCAGGCAATCGCGCCGCCATTAAGATGTCTAACCCCGGCAGGGTCCCATACCGTCTGGCAATATCGGGCGTGAGTTTTTTGCCGTTGACACGTACCGGAGCCGAGCCCCGCGCCGAATGTCCCAGGGCAATTTCGATCATATCCGCTTGTTGTAAAATAGCTTCGCTTTTTGACCAAAAGCCTCGCGTGTATTGAATGATCAACTTGTCCGCATATTTGCGTTCAGCTTCCAAAAATGCCCCGTTGCCGGTATTGGCGGCGGTACCGGCTAACGCGGTTCCTTTTGCCAACGCGATCTTCGCCTGAGCGCTATAGCCGCTACCATAGGCCATCCCGCCAATCAGAATGGGAATTTTGATTTTTAAGGGTTTGTGCGCTTTCGGTCCTAAAACAACTTCCGTATTGACCGTTGTAAAATCGTTGACCGGCATTTTCGATAAATACACCGGATTAAAGATGACCTTGTCCCAACTGAAGATCGCACTGTTCGAACCATAGGGGCGGTCTAACGGTTTGCCGTTGGTGGCGCGCATGTTGGATTCGAAAAAGCCTTGCCAGGTCAGTTTACGGACCATCGTTAACCACTCCAGCATTTTTTGACGCTGGGACGCTTTGTTCCTTTTTTTCAGACAGCGCCAAAACGCTAGGATTGTAATCGCGAAAGAACCGAACAGCGCTCCGACAAACGACGCCATACTCCATAACCAACGCATTTGTTAACCTCATTCAATTGAAAGATAAAAGCATACGCTAAAAAACTCGCTAGACTTTATTTTACATAATACAATGCATAATATACAAACCTGATGGCAATATTGCCCATATGAGAAGCAAATGCGAAGAAAACTCTCCGGATGGCAAGCCGCGCAGGACTCAGTTTATTGATTTGCTTGGCCCGACGCCGATTGATCTAGAGCAGCGTTTGGTGCTAACCACTAACCAAACTCAGGTTCATTTACTGTTTCGCAAACAACTTGCCGATCCGACGCTTCTGATTAATATTTGCAGTACCGTTCCTGAGCTCACTCCGGCAAGTTTCACGATGGTCGGACCCGTTTTGTGCATTACGGCCGATTTGGACTTAATCTCCTTAATGAATCAAGGAGCCGTGATTGTTTTCATTAGTGACGAAGCGCCGTTCGCAGTGATGAACCCCAGCTTTCTAAAGCGTCAACCCGCCCCCCCGCAAGTGGAGCGTTCCGTGCGCGGTCCGCTCAACGCGTTCACCGAGGATATCTTCGACAACTTGGCTGCGGTCCGGAGAATGCTGCCTGACCCTGAACTTGCCGCCGAAGAATGGACGATCGGACGACGAACCAAAACCAAAATCGCTATCAGTTACCTGACGGATGTGGCCAACCCCGGCCTGATCGCCGAGGTTCGCGCACGGTTGAAGCGGATTGATATCGACGGCATTGAAGACCCCGGCGTGGTTGAGGAACTGATTCAAGACAACCGCTGGACTCCTTTCCCGTTAAATCAAAGTACGGAGCGGCCTGATAAAACCGTAGCGTTTCTACTGGAAGGGCGAATCGCCGTTTTTTTTGACAATTCACCGCGGGTGATCATTTTACCGGTCGCATTGAACGATCTGTATCAAGCCGCCGACGACTATTACTTCAATTTCTGGTCGGGAAGCATGATTCGGACCATCCGGTTTTTAGGGAGTTTGATCGCTGTTTCATTGTCCGGGCTCTATATCGCGTTGGTTGGCAGCAGCCCGCAGCTTCTCCCAATCACGCTTGGGTTGGAGGTCGCCAGTCAACGGGTGGGTATGCCTTTGCCATTGTCGCTGGAGGTGATCCTGACCGAAGTCGTTGTGGAACTATTTCGCGAAGCGGGTTTACGGCTGCCGCGCGGGGTTAATATTACCACCGGCGTCTCCACTGGAATTTTGGTTGGTTTCGCCTTAATTATGACCGGTTATATTTCGACTCCGACCTTGATTGTAGTCGGCATTACGGCCATCGCTTCTTTTTCGACCCCCAATTTTTCGGTCGGATTTACCTGGCGGATCCTCAAATATTTTCTTATCTTCGCCGCCACGTTTTTGGGCTATTACGGTTTTATCCTCGGTTCAGTGGTTATTCTAGCGCATGTCGCCGGCCTTTCATCCTTTGGTTCTCCCTATTCGGTTCCGTGGGCGCCCATTCAGGTATCGGGGGTTTTCGACTCATTGGTTCGATTTCCCCATTGGCTGCAACGGGGGCGGCCGCTTATTGCGAAACCTCAGCAACAAAAGAGACAGAAACCCTATAACGAGGAATGAAAATGAGTTATCAGTTAACCAGCAAACTTTACCTGCCGCTAATCTTTATTGCGGTCTTCGGTTTTGGATTGCTGTTCCACCCGTTTACCATTGAAAAGGATATCGGGGCCAACGCCTACCTTACCCTCGGCGCCGGCTTCACCGTAGCAGTGATTGGAATATGGTTTGTCAAAGAACTGATCGCCCGTTACCCGGGACAAACCGTGCTGGATTGGGGTCGAAACCTATTGGGCACCGGGGGTTGGATCGGGTCAGTGCTTTTGCTGCTGACATTATTGATTTTTAGCGTGCTGGCGGTCCGGCGGGTGACTGAATTGATCGGGACCTCCATTCTGTTTCTGACTCCGGAATGGGCTAATATCCTGGCATATACCATTACCATTGCTTACATGGCGCTATTGGGAGAGGAAGCCATCGGCAGGCTTTGCTCTATCTTTATCGGTCTTGCCGTGCTGTTCAGCCTCAATTTAATCTTAGGCGTTAACCGGATTTATTTTGACCATGTCCATCCGGCGGCAATCCTGTGCGATCTGGGTTATTTAAAATATTGGTGGGTCGGGATTCCCGGATTTATTCCTGCGCTTTTAATCTTGTCGTTCATGCGAAATAAAGATGTCGCCAAAACCGTCCCCGGTATTTTGCTGTCAACTCTGCTGGGAGCGCTGATCTTAGGTTTTATCTCCTATGAGATTGTGGGGATCTTCGGACCCGACGGGGTGAAACGTTACCCCCGCGCGGTGGTGGCGTTCATGGGAACGGTCCATCTTGCCAGCGAGTACTTTTTTCAAAGCATCGTCGTGACCATTTATCTCTTTATCTTCACCGCGCTTTCCTTAACGGTCTCAACGATTATCTTGCGAATTTTTGCCAGCGGCGTGATTGACTTTTTTACGATTCGCAATTCCCGCTGGGTGATTCCCGGATTGGCGCTGCTAATTTATTTCGGTTCCCTACTCCCGAATCTGCTTTTCTTCAACCAATATAATAACCCTTTGCTCATTGGCTGCAGCTTATTTATCATCGCTTATCTTTGCCTATTATGGGTCGTATCCCGATTTCAGGGGCAACGCTGCCCATGAAGCGATTGCGATCCATCTGTAACTGTTTGTTCCTGGTCGGAATCATGGTAACCGTTTCCGGCTGTTGGGATGTCTCCCCCATTGAGGATCGCGCGATTGGTCTCATGGTCGGTCTGGATAAAGTGGGAACCCGGTATCGGATCGGGATCCAAATCCCGACCCTCGACAATCTCGCCCAAACCAATTCCCCAAATCACACTAAAGGGACGACGATCTTTCAAACGTTTTGGGCGGAGGGCAGTTCGCTCTTATCTATGGTTCAACGGATTGAAGATGAAAACTATCGTTCCTTTGTCGGCGGGTCCGTTAAGGTCATCGTCGTCTCCAAAACGATCGGCGCCGACGGTATCGCCAGGCTGCTGGGCAGTTTCTTGCGGCACCCGATGGTGTCTCCCCAAACGCTGATATTATTGACGGATCAAAAGGTTGCGGACATTCTCAATCATCAACCGGTTCTCAAATTGCAACCGGCGTTAACCATCGTCAAACAAATGGCCTCCCCGCTAAAACGTTCCCGGACATACCCGATGGAGCTTTGGGAGTTCATTGCGCGAATGGATAATCAGTCGCCCGATCCCTATCTACCCATTATCCGGCTCGATCCCCAAAATAAAAACTATATCCTGGAAGGATTGGCTTTATTCAAAGGGCAAAAGCTGGTCGGTAAATTGGACTCTGAAGAAAGCTATATCTTTGGCGCTGTTACCAGCGGGGCCGAGCGTGGGCTGGTCAATATTCAAGTCGGCAGGGAAAAAGTCGGGTTCAGCATGCTTTCCCACCGCGCCAAGGTTAAGGTGATCACCGCCAACCACCGCAAGCTGCTTGAGGTCCAGCTCAACGTGAAAGGAATCCTGCTGGACATCCCTCCGGATTTTCCCGATCAGCAAATCGTTTTAGAAAAGATTAAAAAAGCCGCGGAAAAACAATACCGTATTCAAGTGAAAAATTTAATCCATAAATTGCAGCAACTTGATACCGATCCCGTCGGTTTCGGCCGGAAACTGGAATTGGCCGGCGACCGATGTTGGCGCGATGCCTATCGAACCGTACCGGTCAAGGTGGTCGCCAGAGTCAATATTCGTTATTCACCGCCTTTCCGGTAAGTGTGATCGCCGGCCGCCAAACTGGGGACAATTTTCAACGCGACAGATTTCCCTTCGTCGTTGAGCCGCTCTCATGTTACAATAATGAGGGAGGTATCGACATGAATCGCAATGAACTACATGTTATTTACGGCAGCACACCAAAAACCATGGTCCAACAGGTATTGGGCGACCTGGCAATTGAAAGGGAGATTCCCGCCGACGCCAGAATCGGGATCAAACCGAATCTCGTGGTTGCCAAACCCGCGACCTCCGGCGCGACCACCACCCCGGAATTGGTGGCCGGAGTCATTGAGTATCTGCAGGCGAAGGGATTTCAAAACGTCGTGATTCTTGAAGGTTCCTGGGTGGGCGACCGTACCGCTACAGCGTTTAAGGTTTGCGGCTACGAGGCGCTCAGCCATCAATACCATGTCCCTTTAATCGATCTACAAAAGGATCAAGCACAGGTATTAACAGCCGAGGGAATGTCGATTGCCGTCTGCCGGCAAGCCTTACAGATCGACTATCTGATTAATATGCCGGTTTTAAAAGGGCACTGTCAAACCTTGCTGACGTGCGCCCTGAAGAATATGAAGGGCTGCATCCCCGACAGCGAGAAACGCAAATTTCATACGATGGGACTCCATAAACCCATTGCCCATCTCAACGCCGTGATCAAACAAGATTTAATCATCGTGGACGGTCTGATGGGCGATTTAAACTTTGAAGAAGGCGGCAATCCGGTCCAAATGAACCGGGTGATCGTCGGGAAAGACCCGGTGTTGGTCGACGCTTATGCCGCGGCGTTATTAGGGTATGAATTGTCCGAGATCCCCTATCTCCAAATCGCCGCCGACTTGGGAATCGGCAGCCATGACTTAACCGCCGCGCGTATTGTCGAGCTCAATCAAGATCAATATCAATACCGCCCTGCGCTGCCACGCTCGCGAAAAGTCCAACAACTGGCGCGTCATATCCGTGAAAACGAAGCGTGTTCCGCCTGTTACGGCAGTTTGATTCATGCGTTGGATCGCTTGGACCGGCGCGGCTTATTGCAGGAATTGCCGGAACCGGTTCAGATCGGCCAGGGATACAAAGGTCTTTGTCATCAAGGAATCGGAGTGGGAATTTGCACCAACGGCGCAACCCATCACGTCGGCGGTTGTCCGCCCAAGGGACAGGAGATCGTCGGGATGCTGGAAGCGTTGATTACGGAAAAGCGGTAGGCTGACGAAGCGAACGCCGGGCAAAACATTAAAGGCTGTCCCTTCCTTATGGGGGCAGCCTTTTAACATCCATATTCACTTCTCACCGACTCATGGACATCCGTTACGGTTTTTCCTCCGGCATCGTCAACGATACCTGCAGCGCCTCAAAGACCAATTGAATTGGATTGGCAACGGTAAAACTGCCGGAGCCGGCGAAGAGCAGACCAATCACCCGGTTACAGTCATCGACGATCATTGAACCCGAGTCGCCGTGATCGCTGAAGACCGCATTGCTGGATCGGTCCGCCGCAATTCCAATCTGATTGGTGAAGGTTAATTCACCGAGCCCTTCGCCGTAGTCGATCCGGGTGGTATAATCAATGGCGTCAACCGTCCCATAGGTCAATTCGGTGGTGCGACCCCGTTTACGAACCGGCATTCCCAGTTGGGCTTCGGCCACTTCCGTCACCGGCCCGATCTCCACGATTTCGCTGCAATAACCCCGTGCCGTCTGTAGGGTTACCGCGCAGTCGACATTATTTCCCAACCTGCTCCGCGCTAGTTCTCCCACTACTTCCTCCGGGCAGTCTCCGCCATCGGGTTGACCGGGCTGAACCATGGTGTCGCCGGTTTTCCCTGCCGCATCCACGACCATTACGTGATAGTTGCTTAACAGCATGGGAGAACCGGTCGCATTGTCAAAAACAATGCTGCCCAACGTCCCGGTGAATACAAAACCGCCGATCTCGCGGCAAGGGCCGAGACTGATCCCGCCGACCAACGGATTGTATAGCGTCTTATCCACCATCATCCGCATTTGGGCGACCGGAGCCTTCAAAATCATCGAGGTCGGTTTTTTCACCTCAATCACATCGGTCTTGACCCCTTGAAGTTCTACCGGAATCTGCTCACCGCTGGCATAAACCCCTTTGTGTTCCACATAAACCCGGATGGCTAACTCATCGGTCTGCTTGCCCGCCTGATATTTAAAACCAATCGCCACACCGTTAACTCCCGGGATTTTAAGCAAATCCGTTTCGACACTACGTTTGATCTGCCGTATCTGCTCAAGGTCCATTGGAAGCCCCCCTACTTCATCCTCTTTAAACCACACCGCTAAAAATTGCGAACTGGCCCGATAGTTCACAATATTCCGGATAATGTGGGAGCGGACTGGGGAGATAGCATAAATCAAGCTAGGGTTAGAGCATTTTATCGAAAGAAGACAAATGGTTCATCAAAATCAAAAAAAAACGAAAGAATAATTTATTCTACCGGTTCGAACAATGTTTGTTATACAATAAGATCAAGGCAAATTTGCATAACAATCTGGCGCATGATTATATATTTGGTTATGGAGTTTGGATAGATATTGTTACAGGAGGAATTTCGTCATGCTTACTTTCAAAGATTACCCATACCACCGTCCCGATCTCGAACGGTTCCGCCGGGATTTTCACGAATTATTGACGCAGTTTCGGAACGCTACGTCCTTAGAAGCCCAAGACCAGGCCATGACGGCCTTAAATGCTTTACGGAACACCTTTCAGACCATGAACACCTTGGTCCACATTCGTCATTCGATCGATACCACCGATTCCTTTTACGATCAGGAGAATGACTTTTTCGACGAGGCCGGTCCGATTTATGAAAGTTTGATCACCGAATATTATCAAGCGCTCGTTCAATCTTCCCATCGTTCCGCTTTGGAACAAAAATGGGGACAGCAAGTTTTCCGTTTGGCGGAATTGCAGCTGAAAACCTTCTCTCCCGCAGTCATCGCCGACCTACAACAAGAGAACAAGTTGACCAGTAAATATACCAAACTGCGCGCTTCGGCCAAAATCATGTTTGAGGGGGAGGAACGAAACCTCTCGCAACTGTCGCCGTTTCTGCAATCCCCGGACCGGAACGTCCGGAAAAGGGCCCAAGAAGCGTTTACCGGATTTTTTCTGAAACATGAAGCGGAATTTGATCAAATTTATGACCAATTGGTCAAGACCCGGGATGCCATCGCCCGGAAACTGGGTTTTACCAACTTCATCGCGTTGGGATACGCCCGGTTGGGCCGGACCGATTACGACGCCGCCATGGTAGCCGACTACCGCCGCCAAGTACTGGAAGCCATCGTTCCCATCGCCACGGGCTTACGGCAGCGTCAGGCGCAACGCCTGAACTTACCCAGCCTCAAGTATTACGATGAAGCCCTGGAATTTCTCTCCGGCAATGCCACCCCCAAAGGCGATCCCGACTGGATCGTCGCTGGCGGCAACCGGATGTACCACGAACTATCCCCGGAAACCGGCCGATTTTTCGACTTCATGCGCGAACGGGGATTAATGGATCTGGTGACCAAAAAGGGTAAAGCCGGCGGCGGTTATTGTACTTACATCAATGATCATCAAGCGCCGTTTATTTTCTCCAATTTTAACGGGACCGCCGACGACGTCGATGTCCTGACCCATGAAGCCGGGCATGCGTTTCAGGTATACTCCAGCCGCGGTTTCCAGCTTCCCGAGTATATTTGGCCAACCTTGGAAGCCTGCGAGATTCATTCGATGAGTATGGAGTTTTTCGCCTGGCCGTGGATGGGTCTGTTCTTCCAGACCGATGAGGAAAAATATAAATTCGCCCATTTGAGCGGCGCTTTGCTTTTTATTCCTTATGGCGTTACGGTGGATGAGTTTCAACATTGGGTGTATCAAAACCCCACCGCAACCCCGGCGGAACGGAAACAGATTTGGCGGATTATTGAACAGAAGTACCTGCCGCACCGAGACTATGAAGCCAACGATCTCTTAAACCGCGGCGGCTTTTGGTTCCGTCAGGGTCACATTTTCAGCAACCCGTTCTACTATATCGACTATACATTGGCCCAAGTCTGCGCTTTCCAATTTTGGTTAAAGTCCCGTGCCGATTGGACCGCCGCCTGGCAAGATTATCTAAGGCTCTGTCAAGTCGGCGGCAGCAAACCGTTCCTGGAACTGGTCGCTTTGGCCAATCTCGAGAACCCCTTTAACGCCGGATGCGTCCAACGAGTTGCCGGTCCCATCGCCCAATGGCTGGAGACCATAAAGGACGAAGAACTTTAAACCATAAAAAAACTGCCCCGAATTCGGGGCGGTTTTTCTTCCGGGAATCACTGTTTTACTGGCGTTCGTAGGCTCCGAGATCCGGAGCGGCTCCCAAATACGGCAAGCCGACATTGACGCCTTTATCAATCAACTGACTATTCGCCGCCAATTTGGCGAAACCGTTATTGGGCAAACTACCGTCGGCCTGACGCGGCGCCGCGGCGTCCGCCTCGGAGATGCTGACGAAGTCATTGGCTGTTACGGTAATCCCCAGATTCCAGGTGTTGGCCACTTGGGTTGTGGAACTGGAAATATCCTTTGGAGCGGGACGAGTGCCGTTATAGTCGATACAGTTCTTGACGATACTCCCGTTTTGCGACAGCTTATAGGGACGGCCGCAGTTGATCGCGGTCAAATTGTACATGGTAAACGGCGCGGTGTTATTGTTATACGCAAAGCCGCCTAAAGCGCCCCAGTTACAATTCATGGCCACGCAATTGGTGATCGTCATCGGACAATACGTGTCGTCGCCACCGAGTTTGAATCCGTTGCCATCGCCGTTGAAGGACGAGAAGCCCCAGAGCGCGGGGTCGCCGTTATGCCATGACCAGCAGTTTTCGAAGACGATTTCGTCTTCGGTCTGATAGCAGTCCCAACCGTCATCACAGTTTTCCCAAGCCCGGCAACCATAGAAGGAATTGCCTCTACCGGCATACAGTTTACACGCGAAACCGTCGGCGTTTTCATAATCAGTCGCCGGATCGGCGTTCCGGTAGGAATCGCAATTGATCACCCGGGTATAAGCGGCCAAATTCTCCGGATCGGGATTAGCGCTGTAATCTTCCTTATTTAGTCCGATCTGAATTCCGCTATCGCCGTTATGATGGAAGACGCATTGATCGAAGGTGGTATGTCCGCCTTCGCATTTCACCCCGTTATCCGGCGCGTAACAGATCTCTAACCCTTTGAGATACCAATACCGGGCGCTTTGTTCCACTTTGATGCCGCGCGCCGCGCCGCGAAGCGTCTCGGTCGCCGGTTTCCAATTCTGGTAATTAAGAACCGGTTTTTCGCCGTTATACGCTAAGACTTGAATCGGTTGACTGGCGGTTCCGGCCGCGGCCAAACTGATCGTCGCGGTATAATAATAGGTTCCGCCCCGCATATAGATGGTACTGCCGGGGCCGACCATTGCCGCCGCTTTGGACAGGCTAAACAACGGTTGAGCAATGGTAGTTCCGGCGTTGGAATCGCTGCCGTTCGGGGCGACATACAAAACGATGCCCGGAACCCGGATTGGCGTCGGGGTCGGCGTGCCCGGAATCACGGTCGGAGTCGCCGTCGGTTTTACTGTCGGTGTCGCCGGAAGTTTGGTTCCGGTCGGGGTTGGCGTGTTGGTCGGCGACCCTACTGAAGTTGCAGTCGGCGTTGCGGTCGGCGTCGCCGAACCGTCGACAACCACGTCGTCAAATTCGACGCTGGCATAGACCGCGGTGACTCCGATCTTACCGGCGTTGAAAGTGGCATCGGTTGCCGTCAATTCTAGATTCCCGTTCACATAAGCTTCCAAGGTCGTCCCGCTGAGGTTAAACTTCATGGTGTACCAACTGTTAGTCTGGACCGTAAAACTTTTGGTCGCCAAGGTTGTGAACGTGCCGCCAACTTTCTTCCGGATCTCCAGTTTGTTGGCGTTGCTCAAAGTAACCGCATAAAAATTGGTCGAGCCTTGGACCCGGGCGCAAAGTCCGACGACACGGTCGGTACCGCTGAAACTCAAGGGTTTCACGCGCGCCTGAACCGAATAATTAGACCATGTCGATGTTCCGGTGTAAGTGAGAGCGGTCGCTGACAAACTGGATTGTTTGTCGACTTTGGTGCCATCGGTGACGATGGACCAAGACCCGCCGGAAGTGCTCCAACCGTTGGAGTTGCCGTCTTCGAAGTCTTCGGAAAACAAGGTGGCGGTCCGGGCAATTTGGCTAAGCGCAAATACTAAGCCCAAAACCAACACAACGATCAGCACGCGGTTAAGATTTCTCTGGTAATTCAAATTAACACCCTCCTCTTTGAATTGGTTGCTTGGCCCAGCTTTTGTCGCTCCATCCCCCTTTCCAAAACCAGGGCCATTAGCTATATTTTGCCATTTTGACCAATTCAATTATAAGTCAAGCAAAACCCAAAAACCTTGCGGATTTTGCTCTCTTTAAAAGGATGCAGCTTAATCGGTTCAAAAAGAAATCGCCCCGGAATTCTCCAGAGCGATTTCTTTTTGGGATTCAATGCTACCGTTGCTCAAAAACCAACCTCTTCCGCAATCATGATCACGGTAATCCGTCCCGCAAATTTCATCCCGTGATTGATAATTCCAATTGCGTTGCAAATCCGGGCCGGCACTTGACAATCCATACACTTGCCACTCTCAGCGCAGGGCGTTAGATGACCCAGTCGTTTGGCATTTAAGGGCGCAATCCGGCGAATCCGTTGTAAGGCTTCGTCCAACCCGTCAACAACTTTATTGACTCCGGCCGCGACGATCACCTGTCGCGGTCCAAAGATCATCCCCGCCACGCGATTGCCGGAAGAGTCCATATTGACCAACTCTCCTTGGCGGGTGACGGCGTTGGTGCCGGTGACCAAAAAATCGGCCAGCAATGATTGCCGGTAAATCTCGACGATCTCCGCGAACGGAATTTTTTGATACCGGTCAAAAAATTGATAATCGCCATCGCGAAACAACTCAACCAATCCCATGGCGTTTAACGTTTCGGACCCGCCCACCGCCACGCTGGAACCGGACGGAATCATGTCCAGGATCAACTGTTTGGCCGCGGCGAGATCCTCCGCATATAAGGCATTGTACGACTTCGCTTTTAATAATCCGACCATTTCTTGGGCAATCCGTTGCGCTTGCCATTTTTTATATTGATTCATTGTTGGTTCCTCCTTGACTTGAAAACCTATTCGTAACAGCCCACCTGCGACGCGGAGATTACTTGGCAGTGGCGGGCGTGGTTTTCAAATGTGGCTATCGATTTTGATTACCATTCGACTCGGTTTGGTTATTCCCTCCAATTTGGATATAATAAATCAAAATACTCCTGACTGGTCATTTTGATGTGAGACAACCCCCATTATTGCCCCTGAATCTGTTTGGGAATCAGCTGATCCGGTTTGATGCAGATCAGGAATAAGACGCCCAAGGCAATGCAGATGCCGGCGGTTGTAAAAAAGATCGGCGGTTTGGTCAATTGCTCGGCAAAGCCGAATAACGGGGGGCCAATCGCTACCCCAAAGAAGCGGACTGTCCCATATAAACAGGTAATCAAGCCCCGCTCAGCCTTGGGCGCCGCAGAGGTGATTAAGGTGTTTAAGGACGGCAAGACTGTTCCGGTACCCAAACCAAGAATGGAGGCGGCAACGGTAAACCAAACCACATTTTTACATGGACAGAACAAGATCAAACCGGCTGCCACCAGGAACAACCCCAGGACCGCACCCCATTTTAAGATCTTGGCCAATTGCTTTTGCATCACGATGCCATAGACGTAAGCGGTGACGGCCATCACCAAAACCGGAATGGCCAGGATCATCCCGCGCCGGAAAACATCCATTTTGAACTGCTTCTCCAGGACATCCGCATAAAAGCTTAATAATCCGAACAGGGAGAACAACACCAACAGACCGCTGAGAAAAGCGATGGTCAGCGGAAGCCACTTTTCTTTGAGAATTTTTTTTAAGTTAGCTAAGTATTGCGGAATCGGCTGGACATTTTGCTTCAGTTTCTGGATATCCTCCTGCACCACCCAGCGGATTAAAAACGCGATCGGGATCGCCAAAGCGCCATAAACAAAAAATGGAACATACCAAGCGATTAACGCCAATGCCGCACCCGCCAAAGGGCTGATCACTTTTCCGGCGCCGTTAAAAGCCTCTAACAGTCCCAATAGTTTCGATCGTTCACTGGATTGAATCAAATCGCCCGCCAGCGCCATGCTTAATTGATAAGTCCCACCCGCGCCAATCCCTTGGACGATTCGCGCCCCCACGATCCAAGGAAACGCTTTCTCCTGAAACATGATGGCGAAAACACCGGCCAACAGTCCGCCAATACCATAAACCAGCAGCGCGGGGAACATCACTTTCTTGCGGCCGATCCGGTCCGAGATCATCCCGGCGAACGGAATCACGATTCCGGCCGGGATCGAAAACGCCGTAATCAACAAGCCAACTTTAACCAAGCCGACCTGAAGCTCTTTTTGAATGCTCGGCAACACAGGAATTAACATCGAATTCCCCAATACCATAATGAATGGAACCATGCACAATATGGCAATTGTCGGATACAACTTTTTGTCCAAATTAACCCCCGCCACTCGTTTTTAAATCGATTTCACTCCAAGCCCAACCAGTCCCGATCAAACGTTCTTTCCCGGCGTCGCAGCGACACCCTCATCCGATTTCCATCCGAACTGGATATTTTTGATAAATAAAATAGGCCAATCCGCCGTGGATCACCAAAGATACCAAAAACGTGCCGAACAGATTCCAATGTTGGTATGTGAGCATCTGGTTTAATCCCAATACGAAATGGATTCCCGCCGCGACCCCTGGAATAAACAAAATGAGCAGGTAGCGTAAGAAAGGCTGTTGATACCGGCTCAAAAAATACGCAAAAAAGATTTCCGTAGGCGACCATGCCGCAGACAAAAACAGCGGAATCCGACCCAGATAAAAAAAGTCAACCCGGTGAAATTCCCATAAACCCAGCCAGTGATCCATGATCAAAATCAATAAAAAAGCGATGCCTAAGCCGCTGACAATGCCAAAAAGCATGAACCGTTCAATCTGCTGCCAAGGCACGGTAAGCAACATCAGCAACAATGATCCGCAGAAAATAATCAAGCCCATTAAATCTGGATAGTACATAGCAATTCCTTTCTAAATCAGCCAATTTTGGAAACCGCGTAGCTGCGATTGATAGCCAACCGTAAACGGCTTGACACTGCCAACAGTTTTCCCAGCTCAGTTTGGATCTATGTAGCTGGTAACGGTCTGACCGGAACCAAATCGGTAAAAACGGATCAACTAGCAGGATTTAAAGTTCAGAGAATAGAAAGTTATGGAAAAAAACTTGAATGAGGTGCGACAAATTATGGTCAGAACGAAGCGACTTGCCCTTTACAGTATTTTGTTAGCCTTCTTTTTAGCGGGATTTTACGCCAATCTCCCCAAGGCACTGGCCGCCGCAACCGGCGTTGAACCGCTGGAGATTGAGCGATTCGACTATTATATTGAAAACATTCATCCCAGTTACTGGGCTGGTAAGCCGAATCCTGAGGAACCCCGGTTATATATTACTTTTTACGTTTATTTCAAAAATCTGGAGGACCATATCGGCAATATCGAGAAGGTTCAAATATTTGATGCGTTTGACAATCCCTGGACCATCGACTTGAAAAAAAATACCCCGGACTCGTTACAGTTTATCGGCGGCGGATCGAGTTATTGGGATAATACTTTGTCAAGCATGGGTACGGTTTTGTGCATTAATGAATACCGGGTGGTCGTGACCATGAAAGACCAGGAAACTCTCTCGAAAACCTTCACTGTTTATGAACCCGGCCAAAAAACGGGATCAACCAAAAAATTTATCTATAACGAGGATTACCGCGGCAAAAAGGACGACTCCTATATCGCGGCGTTGCAATGGGGAACGATCAATTCCGTCACGTATCACAACAATATCTTTGATATCCGGTTCACGATCAGTGACCCCCGCACGGCCAATGCGAAATTTGAGTTTTTTGATAAAAACAAAAAATATCTCGGTCAATCGCGTTGGTTGGTCACTTCGTTTAGTAAAGAGGTTTTGCCTTCATTAAATAACGGCAACAGTTTAGCGACCGACGGCCAACCAAATACCGTGCAAATCAGACCGGGACATCTCAATCTGGAAAAAGGAAAAAACATTAACCGGACGAAATATATCGTCTTGGTGACCAAAGACGGCGAGCAATTTAGCGACTCGAAAGATCCCGATGATTTTTATTATATTTCCTACGGTGAACCCACCGCGCTGCAAAAATGATGGGCAATCAAACTTAAAACAAAGGAGCGCGCCATGACCAAGAAGCGAATCACGCCCAACCGGCCGGTGAATCCTTCCCCAGCCGCCTTAATCACCTCAGCCGACGCAAACGGTAAAGCCAATATTATTACCCTGGGTGAAGTATTCAACATCAGCATTCAGGATCCGGTCATTGTCGGGATCGCGATTCGTCCCAGTCGCTATTCGCATGCCCTGATCTCCGCTTCCCGGGAATTTGTGGTGAATCTGCCGACCGCCGCCATCGTCCAGCAAGTGGTTCAATGTGGCAAAGTATCCGGGAGGGAGCTCGACAAGTTTGCGGTTTTTGGACTGACCGCGCTCCCGGCCGCGACGGTTGGAGCCCCTTTAATTGCGGAGTGTCCGGTCAATATTGAGTGTAAAGTGTTGAGTATTCAAACCGTGGGCGACCACGATCTTTTCCTCGGCGAAGCGTTGGCAGTCCACGTCGATGAAGATAAGCTGGATGGCGAGGACCGTTGCGTCACCGAAAAATTAGATCCGTTAATCTATCTCAACCGCCAATTTTGGAGTATCGGCACTCAATTGAAACCGCTGCGCTAGGCAGAGGTTTTTCTTTTTAACCGCCATATCGCCTTTTTTATCCTCAATCCGAAAATAACAAATCCGCTTCTATCTTTTGGCTAAAAATTCCTTTATAATTAATTTATTCCATAAAAACAGCAACGATTATTTAAGTAAAGGAGGTTATTCGCCATGAAAATGTCTAAATTATGGTTTTGTCTGGCTTTTCTGCTCACACTCGGATTTTTGCTGACTTTGGCGTCAACGCCCGCGTTGCGGGCAGCCACCATCTTCAGTGAAGACTTTGAAGATGGGAACGCCAACGGTTGGAGCACTTCCGGCGGCTCCTGGTCGGTCGTGACTGACGGCACCAAAGCGTACAAACAATCCAGCACTTCGGCGACAGCCCATTCCTACACCGGGACCGCTTCCTGGACCAATTATTCGATCCAAGCCCGGGCCAAAGCGTTAAGTTTCAACGGCAGCAACCGCTATTTCGGAGTCTGCGCCCGCTTCCAAAGTTCCAGCAATTATTATCTGTTGGTCCTAAGCAATGCCGGTACGCTGGAGATCCGCAAACGTTCCGGCGGTAACTTTACAACTCTAGCCACGAAGACAGTGACGGTTCAGACCGGGGTTTGGTACACGCTGAAGTTTGATTTGAACGGCAGCAACCTCGCCGGTTATCTCAACGGCAATCTTGAGCTGACCACAACCGACGCCAGTTTTCCAACGGGGAAAATCGGTTTCACCGCCGCCAATGCTTCCTCCGTATTTGACGACGTAATCGTGGACGGCACGAACGTCAACACGCCGACACCGACCGTCAGTCGCTCGCCTACTGCCACCCCGACGACTGCACCGACACCGACCAACAGCGTTACACCGAGCGCAACCCCAATCGCCTCGGGGCTTCCGGTTTTCCCGGGCGCGGTGGGTTTTGGAACCGACACCCCGGCCGGACGGGGCGGACAGATTATCAAAGTGACCAACCTCAACGCTGACGGCGCCGGTTCGTTACGGGCCGCCTTAGCGGCTTCAGGACCACGGATTATCGTCTTTGAAGTCGGCGGGGTCATCGACCTCAATAAAAGCCGTTTAACCCTCAACCAGCCGTACGTGACCATCGCCGGTCAAACCGCGCCGTCACCCGGAATCACCATCATCCGGGGCGGCATGGTCATCACCACCCACGATGTCTTAATGAAGCACATCCGTTTCCGCATTGGCGACGCCGGGGCGAGCAGCGGCTTTGAACCCGATGTCACCACCGATGGCCCCTCCGCTTACAATATCGTCATTGATCATTGCTCGTTCAGTTGGGGCGTTGACGAAAATATGTCCATCTCCGGACCGCGTTTTGACGGTGTCAATGGCACGTCACGCCGGGTCACCTTAAGCAATAACATTATTGCCGAAGGTCTTTACGATTCCATCCACAGCAAAGGAATTCATTCCATGGGAACCCTGGTCCACGATTACTGCACCGACGTGGCGGTGATCGGCAATTTCTACGCGCATAATAACGAACGCAACCCCTGGTATAAAGGGTATTGCACCGGCGCGGTCGTCAACAATGTCATCTACAATCCCGGCAAATGGCCGATTCGCTTAGGCGCCGTTCTCAGTGAATGGAGCGGTTATCCGACGCCGGAGCCCCCCAAAGTCAGTGTGGTCGGCAATTATATGAAGCTCGGCGTTAACAGTACCTGCGCCGGCTTGGTCGGGACCAACTCCGCCGGTTCGGCTTATCTCGCCGATAATATCGCGCTGGACCGGTCAGGCAATGCTCTCCCGATGACCTATGGCGGAGTGGTCGTCTTATCCGTCAAACCGTCCTGGCCCAACGGCTTGGTAGCGTTACCCGCCAGCCAAGTCGTCAATCAAGTGGTGAATCATTCCGGAGCCCGCCCCCGCGACCGGGATAGCGTCGACACCCGAATCATCGCCGGTTTTCTGGCGGGAACCGGTCAGTTCGTGAACAGTCAAACCGAGGTTGGCGGCTATCCCAACCCGAGCATGACCACCCGGGCCTTGACTGTTCCCACCGCCAATATCGACGAGTGGCTCCACAGTTTCTCGCTAGCGCTGGAGTAAAAAGACACGTAAAAACCTTAGCAAACAAATACCGGGGAAATCCCCGGTATTTGTTTTATCTTAATAAAAAAAGAAAATCCAATTAATATTGCGCTAGATAATTATTTGACCCTTGATAAAAATATTTTCCATCGCAATAAAATATTTATCGTCTTCACAAAAACATTTATTGCCCTTATAAAAATATTTATCAACCTCAATTAAATATTTCTCCACTTCGAAAAAATACTTTACCCCTTTGAAAAAATATTTATCACCTTGACTTATCTATTTATCATCCTCGAAAAAATATTTATCGTGGTAACTATAATGTTTTTCATGTTGTTTTTTTAAATTTAAACACTCTTTTAATATTTTTATGGCTTCCAATCCGATTGTGTCGGCAACCGCAACAAGATATTAATGGCTTCTTCACCGAACTCCCTTTGAAAAATTAAACCCTCATGTTAAAATTAAATATTAAGAAATAGCATAGCTTGGAACAAAGGAGGCATACATTCATGCATTGCGTTCAAGAAATTACGCCGCACATTTGGTGGGTCGGGGGCAACGACCGCAGACTGGAACGGTTTGAAAATATGTTTCCCCTGCCAAACGGGGTTGCTTATAATTCCTATTTGATCATGGATGAGAAAACCGCGCTTTTGGATACGGTGGATTCCGCCATCAACGCGTTGTATCTGGAGAATGTTACTCAGGTGTTGAACGGACGAACCCTTGACTATTTAATCGTCAACCACATGGAACCGGATCATTGCGCCAGTATCGAAGAACTGGTCCGGCGCTTCCCGGATCTCAAAATCGTCGGCAATAGCAAAACCTTCCGGTTGATCGGGCAATTTTACAATTGCGTCGACCAAGCGAACTTCTATGAGGTAAAAGAAGGTGACCGGTTGCCTTTGGGCCAACACACCTTAAGCTTTTATTTTGCCCCGATGGTTCATTGGCCGGAAGTCATGCTGACCTATGAAATCAAAGAAAAGATTCTCTTTTCGGCGGACGCTTTCGGATCGTTCGGAGCGCTCTCCGGTAACCTGTTTAGCGATCAAACCGACTTTGAAATGGTTTACCTGGATGAGGCCAGACGTTACTACACCAATATTGTTGGGAAATACGGGCAACAGGTGCAAGCCGCGCTGAAGAAATTAAGCGGAACGGAGATCCGGATGATCTGCCCGCTCCATGGGCCGATCTGGCGGGAAAACCTCGCCTATATCCTGGACAAATACGACCATTGGAGCAAGTATCTTCCTGAGAAAAAAGGCGTTGTGCTCGCTTATGCCTCCATGTACGGCAATACCGAAAATGCCATGAACCGGATCGCCAATAAATTGGCTCAAAAGGGCGTTACCGACCTGCGGATCTACGACGTATCCAAGACCCATCCTTCCTATATCATCGCCGAGGCTTGGAAATACAGCCATTTGGTTTTGGGCGCGCCTACCTACAACATGGGACTTTATTATAACATGGAATCATTAATCCGCGACATGGCCGGCCTGTGGCTGCAAAACCGCCGGGTCGCGCTGGTCGGCAACTACAGCTGGGCTCCGGGAGCCGTCATTAAAGTGATGCGCGGTCTGATTGAGGAGATGAAAAACATGACGATCATCGGAACGCCCTTGGAGATCGTCTCCACCATGAAGCCAACCCAAGAAGCGGTAATGGACCAATTGGTGGCGGATATTTACGCCTCGTTGCAAGCGACCGCGCTTGAATCATGATTCGAGCGCAATCAAAACCGAACCTTGCGCCTAATTCAGTGAAATTCGAAAATACCCGCCGCCCCATGGCAAAGACCATTGGGCAAGCGGGTATTTTTTTAAAATCGCATTTACGGAGAATGCTGCTACAAGGTCGCGGCGTCCAGCTCCGGTGGATTGACAAGCCAGCGAGCGAATGTTAATATTATGACAAAATTCTAAATTTTTCCATAAACGTCGCTATCAATACAGATACCTCTGTATTTGGATAGAAAAAATTAAAGGAGGAGCAAAATGGGTAAAAAAGTTTTGTTGCTCATCGGGATCGCACTCGCTTTCATTCTCGCGTCCCACCTCATGGTCAGCGCCGCCACCTTGTTCAGCGCCGACTTCCAAACCGGCACCGCTCCGGGTTGGTCCACCTCGAGCGGCACGTGGTCGGTCGTGTCCGATGACAGTTACGTCTACAAACAAGCAAGCACCTCTGCCACCTGCTATTCCTACGCCGGAACCAGCTGGACCAATTATACGGTTCAGGCGAACGTGAAGATCTTAGCCTTCAACGGCAGCAACCGGACTGCCGGGATCTTGGCCCGGTTCAGCAGCACCAGTAATTTCTATGCGCTCACGTTAAGCAATGCCAATACGCTGACCCTAAGCAAAAGAGTTAGCGGCTCGAACACTGTTTTAGCATCGAAATCGTTTACCGTGGCGACTGGAACCTGGTACACGCTGGCGTTATCGGTTAACGGCAATCAGTTAAGCGCTGCCGTCAACGGCATCCAACAGTTATCAGCCACCGATTCCGCGCTCGCTTCCGGGAAAATTGGGTTAACCATGACCAATACCAGCGCCGAATTTGACAACGTGCTGGTCACCGATGGTTCACCGCAACCGACACCGACAAACACCGTCACACCGACTCCCACATCCACAGCGACTTTGCGGCCCACACCGACCACATCGGCGATCTTTACACCAACCCCAACACCTTTGCCAACGCCGACCACTCCCGGGACGCCGTTGCCAACCGGCGCGATGATCGGCTACGCCGTCTACGGCAATACGACGGGTGGCGCGGGCGGGCCCACCGTCACTGTAACCAATGCCAATGACTTTAAAACCTACGTCGGAAGTCATAGCCCTTACATTATCCAAGTTCAAGGCACGATCGATCTTGGCGGCAGTCAAGCGACCGTGCGCGAGAACAAAACCATTATCGGTTTAGGCAATAACGCCACGATCATTGGCGGCCTGAAGATCAGCCACTACAATAACCTAATCGTTCGTAACCTGACGATCCGAAACTGCAATAATGACGGTTTAACCATTCAAGACTGCCGGAATGTCTGGGTCGATCACTGCACGTTCATCGACAACGCCGACGGCCAGCTGGACATCGTCCACGCCTCCGACTGGGTGACGGTTTCCTGGTGCAAATTCTATTACACCCGGGATAACGAGCATAATTTTGTCAACCTAATCGGACATGACGATGATAACGGCGCCGAAGACACCGGCACCCTCCACGTAACGTTCCATCACAACTGGTGGAGCACGCTGTGCAAAGAACGGATGCCGTCAATCCGTTATGGCCGGGTCCATCTCTTCAACAACTACTTCAGCGCCGAAGGAAACAATTATTGCACCCGCATCCGGCTGAATGCCGAAGCGCTCGTCGAAAGCAATTATTACGAAAACGTGAAAAACCCCTGGGAGCAATATGTCACGTCCGTAGGCGGCACGCCGGGCAAAATCCGGGCGATCTACAACTACGAAGTCAATACGACTCGCTACGTGTCGCCCACACCGGATAAGGACGGCAATCAGAGCTTCCTGATTCCGGGGACCGATTCCGTCTTCACCCCGCCCTATCCGTATACGGCCGAGACCGCCAGTAACGTGAAAGCCCGCGTGATGGCCGGAGCCGGGCCGCAGTAACAGACGGGAACCACAAACGGGAAATAACCTCCATGAATGATTCATGGAGGTTATTACGTCTATTTGATTAACTTATTTATAGTGCCCAATAACTCGTCAAGCACTTCGGTTTCGCCCGCTTGGAGCCGTTCGACCATACAATTTTTCATGTGATACTCCAACAAAAGCTTTCCGACGGAATTCAACGCCGACTGAACCGACGCGACTTGATTCAACACCGAATCGCAATAGGTGTCTTTTTCAATCATATTTTTGATTCCCCGGATCTGTCCCTCAATGCGATTCAGCCGGGTTGCCAGAGAATCCTTCATTTTCTGGGTCCGGTACGTCATTCTGCTAGAACACGCCTCGTGTTGATTGGAACGCTCATCCATATTCTGCTGAGGATTATCGCCGCTTCGCTCCTCCATCACCTTTCGCCTCCTTCAACCACTCGTAAACCATTCAGCCACTATCATATCACAGTCTCGCGCTTCGCTTCCAGCCAATCCAGCAAACCTAAAAAGGAGATCGCCAGGAAAATCAAATGCAACAGACACATTGCATAAATCTCTGAATTCCACCAAGAGACGGCATAGAAACCGTACCCGATGATCCAAAAATACCAGCAAACAAAGTTCTTTTTGGCCGTCAACCAATTGGCAATCACCAAAAAAATTACGGCGGCCAGCTCAAAATAATTGGTTTCCATTGCTGAAACAATCTTAAAAACCGCCATACTCAAAGTGATCAAGCAGATCAGTCCGCCAATAAAGTCGAGATATCCTGGAACCGGTCGTTTTTGATCTTCAAGTTTCCAACGGATGATCCCAAAAATTGAAAAGAACAAATACGCTATTTGCAGCCCGGCGGATAGATCGATTGATTTGCCGAGAAAAAAGACCAACCATAAGATATTGCCCGCCATACGCAGATACCAGTACCATTTGCTCTGGTGCAGCATACATACGACACCGATCACTGCAATTACCGAACTGCTTAGATGAAAAACCGATAATCCCAAAATATTCATCATCTTCTCCAATGAATCATATTCGATTGCAAACGGCCTTTATATACTATACTCCCCTATATATATCCCGATTCGTTATTTGTTGCTCCTTTATTTATCACAAAAATTGCACACCGAACATTAATTTATATACAATACCATACCACCCTATATTCTATACATAAAATTACATCTGATTACTTTAATTGTCAATAGGCGATTGGATCTCGTTAATCAAAACGAAACAAACTTTCCTCCGAAAAACGGTCAGAGCATCTTGTCCCACGCAAAACTCCTTCCCCAATCTAGAATTAGTTAGATTATGTTATCAGAAATCCAAAAAATAGCTGTTTTTGTTTGATAATTCATTTATAATAATTATGAAGATTTAACCATTAAAGGAAGTGATGGGTAAAAGGACTTCGGAAGAAAGAAGAAAAAGGGAGGAAAAAAGTTTAATGAAATCATCCAAATTTCTAAGTGTAGTTATTGTAGCTTTTTCACTGATCCTGTTACTCGCCCTTTGGGGTGGGACCTTTGTCGGCGCCGCCACTGTATTCAGCGACAATTTCGAAGACGGCAACGCCAATGGTTGGTCCAAATCCAGCGGCACTTGGTCGGTTGTTAGCGATGGTAGTTACGTCTTTAAACAAGCCAGCACCTCGGCTACTTGTTATGCTTATACCGGATCAAGCTGGACCAATTACACGGTGCAGGCGCGAGTCAAACCTTTGAGTTTCAACGGCAGCGGCCGGACGGTCAGCTTGTGCGCCAGATTTAGCAGCACCAGCAATTTTTATGCCCTCACTTTGAGCAATACCAACACGTTAAGCATTCAAAAGAAGGTTGGCGGCACGACCAGCGCGTTGGTCTCGAAAACTTATACCGTTCAAACCGGAACTTGGTATACCCTGAAAGTCGCGGTAAGCGGAAGTTCAATCAACGCTTATGTCAATGGCAATCTGGAGTTATCAGCCACCGACAGCAGTCTGGCCAGCGGCAAGGTCGGGTTTGCCATGATCAACGCCAGCGCCGAATTTGACGATATTGTGGTGGAAGACGCCCCGGCTCCCTCGGCGACAGTCACCCCGACAGCAACAACGACAGCGACAGTAAAACCAACCGCCACTCCGACTGCAACCGCGACCCCGCCGGCAGTTACGGCAACGCCAACTGCCACTCCAAAAGTAACGGCGACGCCGACGACCCCGCCGGTTGCCAATGCCTATTATGTGGCGCCGAACGGCAGTGATTCCAATCCGGGCACCATGAGCAGCCCGTTTTTGACGCTGACCAAGGCCGATTCGGTCGCCGGCCCCGGAACGACCATCTACTTACGCGGCGGAACCTATTACTATTCGGCGACGGTAAATTTGCGATCGAACGGTTCCAGCGGTAATCCCATCAAATTATGGGCCTATCCGGGCGAGAAACCGATCATTGATTTCTCCGCCCAAGCCTACAACGATTCCAACCGCGGGATTTACCTCAAGGGCAGTTATTGGCATTTCAAAGGGATTGAGGAGCAATACGCCGGTGATAACGGGATCATTATCTCCGGTTCCTATAACATCATCGAATTATGTGTTGCCCACGGCAACAAGGACGCCGGAATCCAAATCGCCAGCGGCGGCGCTTATAACAAAGTGATCAATTGCGACGCTTATGATAATTACGATCCGGCCAGCGTCGGCGGGAATGCCGATGGTTTCGCCTGCAAACTGACCAACGGGGATGGCAATGAATTTGAAGGCTGCCGCGCTTGGCACAATTCCGATGACGGCTGGGACCTGTTTGACTCCGCCTATCCGGTAAAGATCACCAATTGCTGGGCGTTTAACAACGGGTATGACCAAGGCAACGGCAACGGCATCAAAGTCGGCGGCAACTACAATAACGCCAACATCTATGTCGCCAATTGCTTGGCATTTAACAACCTGAGTAAAGGGTTTGATCAAAATCACAACCTGGGAGTGATCACCCTTTATAACAATACCGCCTGGCATAACGGCCGTTACAACTTTGCTTTTTACGACACGCCCGCCAGCGGTCAAAACGTCTTTATCAACAATATCTCTTTTGAGCCGGGTCTTTCCGACCAAGGTCCGCAAGGCACTTGGATTGAAGCGACGGCGCTTCAACAAAACAATAGTTGGCAAGGGTTCACAGTGACCGGCGCCGACTTTGCGAGCTTGGATGCCAGTCTGGCCCTGGCCCCGCGCAATTCCGACGGCAGCCTGCCCAACGTACCGTTCTTACGGTTAGCCTCAGGCAGCGGCATGATTAATGCCGGCAGGAACGTCGGACTGCCCTATAATGGCTCCGCCCCCGATTTAGGAGCGTTTGAGACGGGGAATTAACCCATCAAGGCAGAACTAAGGTAACTTGGCATAAGTGTTGCCGGGTGCACCAACAACCTCCGCGAAAATTTCGCGGAGGTTGTTTTGTTATACCGCCCGAACGGATTGAAAACTTCGAAGGCGAATAAAATTTTTTATAAGAAAACAAAATTTATCCCATGGTAAAAATTTACATTTTATTATATCTTAAAAATGAAGATCGCCGCAAATACCGCTATCTTTCGGTATGAATCGCTTGCCTCACTTAAATCCTCTTTCCCAATCTAGCACTTTTTACGTAATGTCGCTGGCTTGACTTACTCCACCGAATCAGCCTACTCCCGATGAATCAAACAGGCTTACCGTAAAGGAATCTCCAAATTTCAACGTGATAACCAAACTTCAAGGTAAGCTCCGTCCATCCGGAAAGGAGGTGAAAACAGCTTACGGTATTTTGTTCGGACAAGCAAAATCAGTCACCGAATCAAAAAGGGGGAATTAATGTGTTTTGGCATTGTTTGGAGGCAAATCAGTCGCGAAGAAAACGGTTGTTAGGCAAAATCATTTTTTTCACCGGACTATTTTTGGTATCGATCGCGGTTACCTGGGCCGCCAACCCGATTGTCACCAACATTTACACTGCCGACCCGGCTGCGTTGGTCGCGAACGGAGTGTTTTACATTTATTGCGGTCACGATGAACAAGTGGCCGGCGGCAGCGGCTTTATGATGAAAGATTGGCATATTCTCGCCTCGACCGACATGGTCAATTGGACCGATCACGGCGCCAAGCTCAAGTATACCGATTTCAGCTGGGCGATGGGCGACGCTTGGGCGGGTCAATGTGTCCAAGGACGGGACGGCAAATATTATTGGTATGTTCCGGTCAACGACAGAACGTCCAACGGCTGGATGGCGATCGGCGTTGCGGTTGGCGATACCCCGCTGGGGCCGTTCCGGGACGCCAAAGGAACCTGGTTGCTCAATGATCAGACCCCCAACTCCAGCCCTTTGAATATCGACCCCACCGTTTTCATCGACGACAACGGTCAAGCCTATATTTATTGGGGCTCTTATTGGGGACTGCGCGCCGCCAAGCTAAAAAGCAATATGATCGAGCTCGACGGCTCGGTGATGACGCCGCAAGGAGCCACCGGTTTTTGGGAAGCGCCTTACCTGTGGAAACGGAACGGCCTTTATTATCTGGCTTACGCCGCCGGCGGCAACCCGGCAACCATCGATTATTGCACCGGCACCAACCCGCTGGGACCCTGGACGTACCGGGGACGAATCTGCGATACAGTCAGCTCGCCAACCAATCATTGCGCGATTCAAGAATATAAGGGCCAATGGTACTTCGTCTATCACAACGCCGGGGCGCCGGGCGGAGGAGAGTTCCGGCGCTCGGTCTGTGTCGATTACCTCTATTACAATGCCGACGGGACCATTCAGAAAGTGATCCAGACCAAAAACGGCGTGGGACCGGTTACGAGTACGCCAACACCGACGCCGACTCCCATACCGTCCCAGACCAGTCCGATCGTTTGGTATCAATGTAACGAGACCAGCGGCGCCACACTGAACGACGCTTCCGGCCAAGGGCGTAACGCCACCGTATCCGGCGGTTATTTCTGGGCAACCGGTCGCTCCGGCAACGCCCTGAGCTTCAACGGTTCCAGCGGTTACGCCCAACTGCCTTCGGGTATTGTCAGCGGCTTGAACGATTTCACCATTGCCGCCTGGGTCAAACTGAACACCGCCAACACCTGGTCGCGGATCTTCGACTTTGGCAACAATACTACCGTCAATATGTTTCTCACCCCGCAATCCGGCTCCAATACCCTGCGTTACGCCATCACCACCGGCAGCAATGCCAACGAACAACAGATCAACGGCTCGGCCAGCTTACCGACGGGCGTTTGGAAACATGTCGCGGTCACCCTCTCCGCCAACCTCGGCATCCTCTATGTCGATGGCGCGGAAGTCGGCCGCAACCTGAATCTGACCTTGAAACCTGCCGCGTTGGGCAATACCGCCGCCAACTATCTCGGCCGTTCGCAATACGCCGATCCTTATCTGAACGGTCTGATCGATAACTTCCGGATCTATAACCGGGCATTAAGCGCGACGGAGGTCAGAAACTTGTATTCGAGCGGGAATTGATCGTCATCACCCAACGGTAAATCCCCGGCGGCGTCCGGCAGTTATCCACAATTTTTCGAAAAGGAGTTGAAACGAATGAAAAACCATCTCGCCAAACAAATCGGGTTGTTCCTCCTATTAATCGGCATGTTCATCCTGGTCAGCACCACCTTCGCGACCCAAAATCCCGTGGTCTGGTACAAGTTTGACGAAACCAGCGGTGCCAATGCTTCCGATGCTTCGGGCAATGGCAAAAACGCCACCCTGGCGGGCAACCCGACTTGGGTCGCCGGCAAGTCCGGCAACGCGGTAAATTTGAGCGGCAGCTCCCAATACCTTAATTTACCGGTAGGCATTGTCAGTTCCCTCAATGATTTCACCATTGCTACCTGGGTCAAACTGGATACGCTCAACACCTGGTCCCGAATCTTTGACTTCGGCACGGGGGCCGGGACCAATATGTTTCTGACTCCGACTTCCGGTAGCGGCATCCGCTTCGCCATTACGACCGGCGGCGCCGGCAGCGAGCAGCGAATCAGCGGCAGCAGCGCCCTGACCGCCAACGCTTGGACCCACGTGGCGGTTACTTTAGCCGGCAATATCGGCATCCTCTATCTCAACGGTCAGGAGATCGCCAGAAACACCACCATGACCTTGCGGCCGTCGTCGCTCGGCAACACTACCAACAACTACATTGGAAGATCGCAATACGCCGACCCCTATCTCGACGGGCAAATCGACGATTTCCGGATTTACGACCGTTCATTAACCGTGGCGGAACTCCAAGCTTTGATGAGCGGCAGTACTCCGACGGCCACGGCTACCCCGACCGGAACGGTTACGACCTTGGCGCCGACTCCAACCGGGGCTACGCCAACTCCCATCCCCACCGGGAGTACTGCGCTGCCCAGCGCTTATCTGTCCCCGGTCTTTTTGAACAACACCTATAAGATCAACAGCCCCTTCTGGAACACTCGGATTAAAAACACCATCGTCAATTGGATTCCGTGGTGTTATAATCAGTTGTCCAATACCAGCCTGGCCGAAGGCGGCATCGACAATTTCGTCCAAGCCGGGAACAAACTGGCGGGCCGTTCCGCCAAAGCCCATGTCGGTTACGTCTTCGCCAATGCCTATGTTTTGAACACCGTCGAAGCGATCTGCACCGCGTTAATGGTCGATCCGCAGGGCGATACGGCGATCAGCAGCGCACAGAGTGCGATGCGGGCCAAGTTGAACGACTGGATTCCGAAGATCCTCGCCGCCCAGGAATCTGACGGTTACCTCCAAACCTATATCACCATCGGCAACCGGGCTCGCTGGAGCGATCGCAGCGCCCACGAGGGTTATGTCGCCGGATATTTGATCGAAGCCGGAATCGCCCATTATCTGATGACCAACCGCAGCGACGCCACACTCTATACCGCCGCCAAACGTTGCGCCGACTGTTGGGTCAACAACATCGGTTCCGGTAAGAAGATCTGGTGGGACGGCCACCAGGAGATGGAACAAGCGTTAACCCGGTTGGGACGGTTCGTCAACCTAACCGAAGGAGCCGGCCAAGGCGACAAATACACCCAATTGGCCAAATTCTTACTCGACTCCCGGACCGGCGGCAGCACATACGACCAGAGTCAGACCTATCCGGTCAACCAAACCGAAGCGGTCGGTCATGCCGTCCGGGCGGTCTACATGTATACGGGCATGGCCGATGTGGCGATGCTCACCGGCAACAGCAACTATAGCACCGCTGTCAACACCCTCTGGGATAACCTGGTCAACCGCAAATGGTACGTCACCGGCGGTGTCGGCAGCGGCGAGTCCTCAGAGGGATTCGGCGCCAATTATTCCTTGCCGAACCGTTCCTACTGCGAGTCTTGCTCCGGCTGCGGCGCGCTCTTTTTCAACCACAAAATGAATCTGCTCCGCAAAGATGCCAAATACGCCGATCTGATGGAGACAACGCTTTACAACGCCATCCTCGGCTCTTTGGATTTAAACGCCAAAAACTTCACCTACACCAACCCGCTCGATCAGGACAGCGCCCGTTATACCTGGCACAACTGCCCGTGTTGCATCGGCAATATTCCCCGGACGTTGCTGTCCTTGCCGACTTGGATGTACGCCCGCGGGAGCGACGGTCTTTATGTCAATCAATTCATCGGCAGTACGGTGACGATCGACAACATTGCCGGCGTCAATGTCCAAATGGTCCAGAGCACCAATTATCCAAACGACGGCAATGTGACGCTAACGATCAACCCCAGTCAAGCCAAGAACTTCACTCTTTACATCCGGGTACCCAACCGCGACGTCAGCACCCTCTATACCAGCTCCCCAACGGCCAACGGTTTCAGTTCAATCAGCGTGAACGGGACGACAGTCACCCCGACGGTCAGCAACGGTTATGCCGCCATTAACCGCACTTGGAGCGCCGGGGATACCGTTCGATTGGCCCTGCCGCTGACGGTCCAACGGTTGAAAGCCGTCAGCAACGTTACCGCCGACCGGAATTGCGTGGCGTTGCGCTACGGGCCGCTGGTCTATAACATCGAAAGCGTTGACTTAAATAACGATACGAATTTGAACAATTACGTCCTCGATCCGGCAGCGCCATTGACCGCGCAGTGGAACAGCTCCTTGTTGGGCGGGGTCACTGTGATTCAAGGAACTTTCAGCAACGGCCGAACCATGACCGCCATCCCCAATTACGCCCGGAACAACCGTGGTGGACGCTCGATCGTCTGGATCCGCGAGCAAAGCGTCGCCGTGCTCAGCCCGATTGCCAAAAGCGCCACGCCCTCCAGTTCTTATTGCTCGTCATGGGAGAGCGTGCTGGCTTTGAATGATCAGATCGAACCGGTCAATTCCCAAGACCGCAGTTCTTATGTTTATGGGAACTGGGACCATACGACCCAGGAATGGATCCAATACGATTTTGATAAATCCTATACCATCTCCAGCACCGGCATTTACTGGTTCAGCGACGGCGGCGGCATCCAAGCGCCCGGATCCTGGTATCTTACCTACTGGAATGGCTCGACGTGGGTCAACGTCGCCAATCCCTCAGGTTACGGCGTGGCGTTAAACCGCTGGAATAATTGTACTTTCACCGCAGTCACCACCAACCGCGTCCGACTCTATATCAACCCCGGCGCCGCCTCTACCGGTGCCGTTGAATGGAAGATCCAATAACCAACGTCAAAGCTGGGTGCGGCATCCCCGCACCCAGCTTTGAATGAATCTCCCCCTCATTTATCTATCCTTCGCGAACCGCCCGAATAACCTTCGTGTTTTGGGTTGCCGTTATTTCAACTACGGCTCGGCAAGCCACTGGCGAAATCAATTGAAATTCCTCGCGGGAACGGTCATGATGAATTTCCGCCATCTGATCAAGCGAGTCCAAAACGACCGAAAAATGTTTGGTAAACAGATAACCGGCTACTACCATCCGGCCCCGTTCGGGGATTTGAACCGGACTGCGGTGCGCCAAACGGTGCCTTTTGCAAAGACCGGCGATTAGCGCGAGTTGTTCCGGGGTGGCGTTTTCCAAATGACCGCGACCGCCTACGCCCGGGAGTTCGCAATATTGAATGAGATCCATTTTGTGTAAAGCGCCAGCCCGGTCCAGATAAACGCGGGCTTGTTCCACCGGGCAACGGGCATCCCTTTCACCATGTATCATTAACAACGGCGTCTGCAAGTTTTCGATTAACCGGAGGCCGCTGCGAGCTTGATAGGCCGCAGGATTTTGATCCGGGGTCGTACCGATCCAAACATCCATTTCATCCCGGAATTCGCCGATGGTATCATTTCGATACCATTTTTCATAATCAGTGATCCCATATAGTGCCGTGATTGCTGAAAAGAAGTCCGGAAATTTTCCGGCAATGGCATAAGCATTCCCACCCCCGCCGCTGCCGCCTTCGAAGCAAACGGCGGCGTCATCGCTAAGCCATTCTCCGTAATGCTCCCGGGCGTATGTAACGGCATCAATCACATCGTAGAGTTCCCACCCGTTGCAGTCCGGTTTTCCGTCAGAATAGGCCCGGCCCCGCATATCCACTTGGAGTGTTAAGCAATCGACTTCCGGCGCGGGCTCCCCCATAGCGACAAACTCCGGCATACTCATATGCCAGCCGTGGGTATTGACGACAATATCGGACGGTTGCGCCGGTTTAAGCACCCGCATCGCCAAACGTAACCCCGGGGTACGGGATGATGGGTAATACACCAAATCACAGTATGGCGAATAGCGGTTTGCGCGTTGAACCGCTTTGCTCTGCCGCAGCCGGTCTTCATACATCTCATACATTGACGCCGCTTCCTATCGTAAAGTAATATTTGTTACTTATACGTTAAAATTACGGTTTTACTTGAACATTACACTCATGCAAAGACATCGGATTCAGTTTATAAGGTCCTTCATAGCCGGTGTCGCCGAGCATCGCGGCGATCAGGCCGATTGATAAGGGATAAAACCAGGAGTCAAGCATGATATGGGTTTTGACCGACGGTTCCTTTGGGTGATACGTCAATGTCCGTTTTCCGCCACTAAAACCCCAAGCCGGCCCCTGGCCCGGTTTCAATGTACTAAGGTCCAAATCCCGCCGATGGCAGCGAAACCCGACCCCATTGAGGTCTTCGTGCATTAACGCATTTTCCAGATAAAGCCGGGCTGCCCGCTCCAGATCCTCACGCCGGTAGTCGGTGAGTTTGGCCAAATTGGCGATCATATACGCCCCGTCAAAATCGGGGCAATTAGTCCCGTCCGGGAACGACCCATCAGCTTCCTGGCAGCGCAGCGTCGAATCAACATTCCGTTCAACCGCCCGTAACGGCCATTGTTGCGCAAAATAAATCGGGGATACATGAATGGTTCCATACAAACCGTGTGTCAACGGTGCTCCCAAGTGCGTACCCCAGAAACCGGTCTGTTCGTCAAATACTTCTTCCAGTGCCGGATACATTCCTGTCTCCATAATCCGGTCCACTTCGGAAATACCGAACCAATCGCGCATTGCCATAAGAATCGTTGCGCCGGCGCAGATCTGGTTGCTCACCGTCCAGGGCCGGCTCCAATCATATGACTTCACCCATTGATACAACTTTTTGGCATTCAACAGCTCTTCAAAAAACGCCAACTCCAACCGCGGCCGCCGTCCCAAAATCCGGAGCGCCCAAATCGCACCGCGGGTTGAATGCAAGATTGGATCAAGTTCTTCAATACAACGTTCCTGCTTCATATCTTCCACATTGGTTGAGAAATACCCCTGTTCCGTCTGTTTATCCAAGAAATATTCCGCCCAAGTATTCATATCATTTGCTGTGAACTGATCCAATTCGCCAAACAGATCCAAAATATGAAGCGCATGATAGGAGCCGTAGAAAGTTTCCTGCCGCTCGTCTTGCCATTTGGCGTACAATCCGGGTCTTTCGCCGATTTTACAGGCGTTAACATAGTTGAGCGCCGTTTTTTTAATGCGGCGGTATCCTTCCGTTTCGTTCATCATTTTCATCTGCTTCACCCTCTCTTTTGACTCAAACCAACTCTACCAAAATAATTGCCAGGGCTCTTTACAACGCACCAAGGCCTCAAAATAGAAATAATCGCCCCAGAGGCAACATTCGTCGACACCGTTGTTTTTGTTCTTGTTATAGACCGCGTGGTATAGTAGTCCGTTCGCGACAGCTTCCGATGGAACTGCGTAGTTTTTGATTAAAGAGCGTAAAATGGTCCAAGCGGCGTTTTGATATACTTCCTTCTGGGTGTTTCCCGCCGGGAGGTGTTTGCTTAATTCCAATAGTCCGCAAACCGCGATTGCCGCCGCCGAGCTATCCCGTTCCTGATCGCCGCTGGTGAAATAGAGATCCCAATAACAGACCTGATCAGCGGGAAGACGGTTTAAAAAATAATTGGCCAACCGTTGACTGACCTCCAAAAAAGTCGGATCGCCGGTATAGCAATAGCTCAACGCAAAACCGTAAATCCCCCAGGCTTGACCGCGCGCCCAGCATGAATCGTCCCGGTACCCTTGGTGGGTTTTTCCCCCCAACGGCGACGGTTGGCCGGTCGCTACGTCCATATAAAAGGTGTGAAAAGTTGAAGCGTCTTCCCGGACCAAATATTGCGCGGACTGCAAGGCATGACGGTAGGCAACTTCATCAAAACGCGAATCATTGGTGGTTTGATAAACCCAATATAGCAACGGCAGGTTCATCAGGCAGTCGATGATCATTCTCCCCCGTTGCGCCGGATCATTTAAATCGCCCCAGGCTTGAATGATCCCAGCTTTTTGACAATACCTTGTCAGCAAATGTTCCGCTGCTTGAAATGCGGTTTGCTTGGCTGCCACAGTTCCAATCAGCTTGTATTGGGCAACGGATGATAAGGAGTATAAAAAGCCTACATCATGATGGTCGATTTGAATCCGGTTTTGCAACCGCGCCGTAAAATCCCGCCCGTGCGTTTCCGCCAATGACCGGAACCGAACGGTCCCGGTCAATTCATAGGCCAACCAAAGCATCCCGGTCCAAAAAGCCGAAGTCCATTCGGTGTTGTTTATCAAGGGGTAAATGTTACTTTGACTGGCCGGCGCCGGAAACCTCGTGCCAAAATCATTCATATTTCGCTCCAGCTTCACCAGTACCGTTGCGATGGCCCGGTCGACCAAGGCCGGATTCTCCGCAACTGTTGTACTAAATCGCTCCGGATTGATAATTGGTTCATTCGCTATCTCTCGCATCCGGCTCACCCCTTCCCATTTTTATCCATCGAAATTGGTACCAATCGCCACCCGCCATTTGCTGTTGTTGGCTCAATGCGATACCGCGGCTGATCGTCACAATCAATCGTAAAGCTCGGCTCGGCTCGATTAACCTTCAAGGATACCGACTTTGCCGACTGCCGATTGGTTGCCGTTATCCGATCCGCGCTTTTAGAATTGAGCTCCCATGCCTCAATGCCGCCATATGTATCCATGACGATGGCATGGACGGCAATCTCTTTATGAAAAGCAACTTTTCCATTGATATGAAACAAATACCCGCTACCGGTAATCCCTTCACCCCGCTGAGCCGGTAACGGATGGTAGACATCGTGAACATAAGCGTATTCGGGACCGGTTAACGAACCTGTGCCGAAATGACTCAATTTCATCCCGGAGTTTCCTTTATAGACCGTTAACTGCTGCGGGGTAACCGGATCATATTCCAACTTGCCGTCACGATTATTGATCAACCAATTCCAAGTGGTCTTCACCGGAACCTCGGCTTCAATCCAGTCCACCACAAACAGCACGTGGGGATGGAGTAAAAACCAAAACCGTGTGAAACGTTGCAGCGGTTTTCCATAGACCGCCGCCACTTCCGATGCGATAACCGAAAGATCACCCAACCGTTCCGCCAGCAACCTTTGCCCACCCCGTGCCAACGGGGGAATCAGTTGGCCGTCAACCACCAAGCGACGGAGTTCCAGTTTTTGCTGGGCCATCACGACTTTTTCGCCTTGGCTGTTTTGGTAGCTGAATTGACAGGTGTTATGCGTCCCGGTACTCGCTTCCACCTCGTGAAGGAGATTGCGATAGCAACTGTGGCCGGGATCGACCAACAACCGTTCCCGGTTGTGTACCAAAATAAAACTGTTTAAATCGCCATGCAAGTGACCGGCAGTGTTTAACAGCTCACTACCGCCGTGGATCGCCAGGATTGTCCCTGAGTCATCCCAATCGTCGCGGGTTACCACATCCCCGTTGCTGAAAACACCGAGCGTCGATAGTTGAATCGTTTCCGGCGCCAATGGCGGCGCCGCTTCTGTCAATAACGGCAATGCCAAAAAACCAAAGTCATTCATCAGTCCGAACGTCCCTTGATCCGAGGTGATATTCTCCCCTATGGGCAAATAAAGACGTTGGAAAAACCAACTGGCCAAACCCGCTTCCAACGGATCGGTCGCCCGGAAACGGCTGGCGAAATGCAACAACACATCGGCGGTCGGCTTAAAAATCGCCGCGCTGTCATTGAAATTAGCTGCCCGCGGCAGGGCGGCTTGCCCCCAACCCGGTAAAGGCTTCCTATAGAAAAAACTATGAACCATCCAACGAACCGTGCGGGCGTAAACCGTAATGGGCAACCGCGCCGCTAAAGCGGCATCTCGCCCTGTTAACGCTTCATAAGCCATGATCATTGCATAAATCGTATAGTTGCTGTATTGCAACGATTCACCGTAACTGCCGTCCGCTTGAAATACCTGGCTGCAGAAGTTAAATAACTCTACCGCCTCATCCATTAACTGACGATCAGCAAAGGCCGCCCCAATTTGAGCGATGGCCGCCATAAAGATGACCCGCCAGTTGTGGAGGTGGGGATAGCTGTCATAACCTCGGCGGCAGAGCGGGTAACAGACTTCCCGGAGAAAGATTTCCGCCTCGGCGATCTCCGCTTCGGAAAAAACCGGCCGCGCCAGATCCAACGCCGCAACCACCGCCCAGGTAATATGCGCCGTTTCCAGATGCCCCTTGGGCGGATTTGTAACATGGTCGCGAAAAACGGGCCCGACAATATCGTCCACCGGCCGGCGCATCACGCTGGTTACCACGTCCCGGATCCAAATTCCGATCCGCTCCTCTTTGGTTAGGGCGTACACCATGGCGGCGTCACTGATATAATCCGCCGTATGAAACCACCAGTCTGTCGTGGTACGAAGATCGGTTAAGCCTGGCGCAGCGGTCCGGTACTTGACCCGCCGATGTAACGCACGGTATAGCTCATTAAAAGGGTACCTATCTTTGTTATGAAGAATTGCCTCCAGTTGTTCGGCACGTAAAAAGATACTCATAACCAAAACCTCCCGCCGGTTGTCAATAACATTTTATTAATCAACAACAGCATAAGCCGGTTTGCGATTCATCACTTTTAAGTTACGGAATAACATTTTGGTATTGACCATGCAACGTAACCCAATCCGGCCAAACGAATAAACAGGGCCATGGTTTTGATCGGAATAATCACGGGTATCAATGACTACCTTGCCATTGATCGCACAGATAAACCGGTCGCCAAGCTGTAAGATTTGCGCTTTATGCCATTGGTTGCATTCCAGACGGCCCGGATAACAGCCATACCCCAATTTACGTTGGAAAGGATGTTTGGTCAAACCGGTTGAATTGACATCACTCCGGACGTCGTTCATCTGCCGGAAGAATTCCCAATGATAATTGCGGACATCCTCACGGGTGATCATCCGCATGGTCCCGCTGGTACGCAGTTTGTAATCCTTCATAAAGTCTTCCCGTTGCATTCCCGAAGCCTGAAACATAAATAAGGCCAACCCACCCTGTTTCAACGGTTGGTACTCTATTTCGATATATAGATCGCCCTCGAAGGTCCGGTCGGTCATCAAGTAAATATGTTTGCGGCCTTCGGAATAATTGAAGTTATGGCCGGGATCCCCTTGGTAAGTCTGGACCAGCAATCCGGCATCGGTAATCTGCGGCGGCTGACCGTCCTGGTTTCCTTGAACATAAAAACGATCCAAATCTTGCGGATCGGTCAATGACAGCGCCAGTTCATCCTGCCATTCGCTATCCGGTTGCCAATCAAAGCCCGGTAGATTCGCTCCGGTATGCATTTGCCGAAAGTCAGCGTGCGCTTGCGGGTCAACCGTGATGCCGGAATTTGCAAACATGGTTTCGGCATCGGCTTTTTCGACAAACTGATCGTAAAAGTGAATATCCGCCAAGCAAAAAGTAGGATTGCCGGCAAACAACCGGTCGCCGCATTCTTCAACCACAAATTCACTTTGGAAGAACGGATCCTCGGCGCCAACTAGCATTCCGTTAATATACATCCGGAACGCCTTCTGCGTTTTATCCCACGCTAAGGTCATTTGGTACCATTGATTTTTTTGGAAATAAAAGAAGTTCCCGGCGACACAAGCGCGCATGGGCCGTGTAAAGGCGTCGTTGTAATCGCCACGGAAGAACTTGGCCATAATCAGCGGATGCCGTTGCGATGACCACGAAAATGCAAAGGTGGCTTCGGTAAAATCCGGCATATCTTCGTTATCGGTCAGAATCGGGTAATGCCACGGATTCTTCAAATGCATACTCATATGGGAGAAATACGTTTTGACCGATAAGTCTTCTAAGGCAAATATTTTCAGACTGACACTGCCACGGTCTTGTTTCAGATTGTGTTGGGGCAAAATAATCTTATTCTTGATGGATGTCAGGTTAAACCCGACGATACCGTCCAATTCCAACTTCCGGTACTCACCATTGGCGATCTCCGCCGCACCGAAGTTTCCGTTTTCCAGATAAGACAACACCGGTTTGAACATAAAAACTCCTCCTCAATATTTATCCTTTTTACTCGGAACGATTCTCCTTACACCTTGATTTTACGTGTCAGATCGGATTGAATAAATGCCAAAAAGGTTTATTATTTGTCTTTTTCAATCATTTGAGAGTTGTTAATTTGCGTTGCAGAGCGTAAGATGAAATTAGAGGTGGTTTCGATGGATATGCCTGCGATCGATTATTTGATCGACTTTGATCTGACCGTCACCGATCTGGTGGCGGCTTTTGAGCGACAATGCCCCAGCAAATGGACTTATGTCCAGAAAACGGGCCGGCTTTATCACGGGCTGATCTATGTGTTAAACGGCAAAGCGGTGTATCATCTTGGCGACCAGTCCGTTCCGGTTAAAAAGGGCGACCTGATTCTCCGGGAAACCGGCAGCCAATATTGGGTCGAAGCGGATCAACTGGATCCGTTCCATTACATCGTGGTCCACTTCCGGGTTAACAATGATCAGTTACTCCAATCGTTCTTTGGAAAAACGAGCATTCAACCCTCCAATGTCCCAAATTGCGCGAGTTTATTTCAGGAATTGGCGCGGGCGTGGTTCTATAAGGGGATTGCCTATAAGCTGCAGTGCAAAGCGTTGCTCACGGAGATCCTGTTCGAGGTGATTCGGCAGTCAGTTCAGGAAACGATGCACCTGAATCATTTCTCCAAGATTCAGGCAGCAGTCTCCTACATGGAGCAGCATTGCGAACGGGAAATCGCTTTGGAGGAATTAGCGGAGCTTGCTCATTTAAGTGTTTCGCATTTCCGGCGAATCTTTAAAGAGATTTATAAAGTGCCGCCGGTGGAATATTTGAATTTTGTCCGGGTAAACAAAGCGAAAGATCTGATCATGAGCCATCTGTATCCGATGGGCGAAATCGCCGGAATGGTGGGTTACCCGAACACTTACTATTTCAGCCGGGTTTTTAAGAAATATACCGGTCTTTCGCCTACAGCGTATGAGCGGATTTGGGGATAAGAAGCAACGTTTGTCTGATACCGGAATCGAATCTCTTACACTTTTTCAACCCCGCTTTCCCTGCAAGCGGTACTCGCTGGGCTTGCAACCAACCAATTTCTCAAAGAGTTTGCTAAAATATTTGGCGTCGGTATAACCGACTGCTTGACAGATTTCAGTTATTTTCTGGTCGGTTGCTTCCAATAGTTCCTTGGCTTTGTTCATCCGAATTTTCATCACGTAGTTAAGATAGGTCTCGCCGGTTTTTTCTTTAAACAACTGACTAAGATAAAAGGGATTGATGAAAAAACGGCTGGCCAAGACCGCCAAAGTGAGGTTTTGTTGGTAATTGAACGTGATGTACTCTTTTACTTCCGTAATGAGATCTTTTTTTACCGTAACCTGATGCAACGACTTCATTGCAATGATACTTTGAACCACCTGCAACAGCCATTGTTTGAGTTGTTCGACAGTCTGGAAGCGGTCGATCCCTTCCAGCGCCAGGATGTGCTTCCCGAGATGTTCATTGAGTTGCATCGGCATCGGACCCATTTTGCGAATGCCGGCCAGTAAAATGTTTAAACATTGTAACTGAATATCAGGCAGGCGAATCCCCGGAGTGGTGATCAACTGCCGGAGCATGTTATCAATAACCCGACTGCAACCGGTAAGGTCTTCCGCAACAATCCCGTCTTCCAAACTGCGAATATCGTCCTGGGAGATATTCAGCGGGCCGTTTGGGGTTTTGGCAATCTCTTCATAAACAATCACCCGGTTTTTCCCTTTGATCATTTGGTAACTCAACGCATAACGGGCTTCTTCAAATGAACGGCTGATCCCGGTGATCTCCGAGTAGATTCGCCCCATCCCGATCGTTAGTTCGCCTCGACTCCGTTCAGCGCAGCAATAACGAATGTCAAACAACTTTTTTGCCAATTCAGCCGGATTGAGGCGGCGCTTGGCAAGAATTACCGCCAGTTGCGACGGGGTGTAACGAAAAGCATCAATCCGACAGGATCCGCCCAACCAGTCCGCGAGTATCGCCAGCCATTGAGTTGTTATCCCTTCCTGACATTGACCTTCCGCTCCCCACTCAAACAACAGACTAAGATATTGTGTATCCGCCACCGGAAAACCAATCATCAGTAACAGTTCGCGTAGCGATTCGGCATTTTCCGACCCGGCGTCAATAATATCCCGCAACACAAACTCACGCAGGCTCTCCCGGTTCCGTTCCGCCGTTTGCCGCAGCTGTTCGACTACGGCATGGTTTTGGCGATCGGACTCAAGGGTTGCGATCACCCGGCGGAGACTCTCCTCCAGTTCCGTTTCTTCCACCGGTTTTAAAATGTAGAAATTTACGCCAAGCTCAATTCCTTTTTTGGCATATTCGAACTCGGAATAACCGCTTAAGACGATGAAGTGGGCCGGACAAGCGACCGCTTTCAGCTTGGCGATCATCTCCAAACCGTCCAGGTAGGGCATACGGATATCCGTCACGATAATATCCGGTTTCAGTTCCAAGGCCATTTCACAACCAATAAGGCCATTGGGGGCGGTTCCAACGATCTGACAGCCGAGTTTATCCCAGGCGATGATCCTTTGCAGGCCGGAGAGAATATTAGTTTCATCATCAACTAACAGTACGGAGTACATCGTATCACCTCTTATTGCCGGGGGATGCAAATTTCAACGGTGGTTCCGGTGGGGTGGTTCGGATAAATTTTGACATAATATTGGTCGCCGTATTGAATCCGGATGCGCTCGGCGATATTTTTCAATCCAATCCGGGTTATCGCCTCTCCATCCAACTGAATCCGATCGTTTTGCGCCGCTTGCAAGGTTTGATTGATCGCGACAGCTTTCCGGGCGCTAATCCCCGCCCCATCATCGGCAATCTTGAGCACAATGTCTCCTGCGGGAGTAATTGCGCCGGTAATCGTCACGGCGAAACGGCAGGTGTGATCCAGGAAGCCATGAACGATACTGTTTTCAATGATCGGTTGAAACACCAAACCGATAATGCGGTTTTCCAACATTGGGGTGTCCAAATCGACCTGCAGTGAAAACCGCTGATTAAAACGAAGGTTTTGCAGTTTTAAATAATTCCGGGCATACTCGATCTCACTCCCGATGGAACTTACAACCGCATCCTTACCCAAAGCCAGGCGGAACATTTTGGCGAGGAGCTTAATCATCTCCGCCGTCTCTTGATCGTTGTTTAAGGCGGCTTTCATCCGAATCGACTCCAACGTGTTATAGAGCATATGGGGGTTAATCTGATGTTGAAGCGCCAAAAATTTGGCTTGTTTTTGCTTGATCTCCGCCAGGTAAACGTCCTCGATTAACGACTTGATTTCGGTGACCATCAGGTTATAGCTGTTTACCAATCCGGCGATTTCGTCATTGGTCTGCAACGGTTGTAGCGGTAAGTATTGGCCCTTCTCAACCAGCTTCATCTTTTTTTGCAATGCTTTAATGGGCCGGGTGATACTAAAACTGAATACGAAGGATAAAATGCTGATCACAATCAGCGAAATGAGGATGACCGCCAAGGCGAAATATTTCAACCGGCTGATCTTTGCAAAAAGCTTACTCCGCGGAATCGCGGCACTAACCACCAAACGCCCGATATCCGAAGCTTTGGAGATAACCATATCAGTAGTGCGGCGCTGCGCCGTCTGCAGTCGCTCGTCTGTGGAGTGATAAACCTGTTCCCAACTGCCGGTCCCTTTGATAATGTCTGAATCATAAACCACCCCACCCGCTTTGGTTTTGATCACTAAACGAATGTCGTATTGATTGCGGGCGATAGTTAAATTCTCATTCTGATTCAAGAGGTTGCCTGGTTTAATATCGAAAAGCAGCACCCCGAGGTATTTTCCTTCCAGGTCGAAAAAGGTCCGCCCAATGGTGAAGAAATTCTCTCCTTTATTGTAGTCATAATACCGGCTGTGATGAGTCGGCGTAATGACGAGCGAACCATTGGTCTGACGTAAGTTTTGAAACCACGTCTGCTGTTGCAGAACCTCAGGATTGATCGTGTCTTGCGAGTTAGGCGATTGATAAACCTGCTGATTGGCGCCGACCAAAATGATCGAGTAAACCTCGGGTCGCAAGGTCGTCAAACGTAACATTAATTTATCGATCAGCAACTTGTTTTCGATCTTATCCACCATCGAGGAGGAACGATAATTGCTAAGAAACTCCAACGCTTTGGTCTCCACAAAAATGGTTTTGGAGATCCGGTCGCAATCCCCGACGAAACTGCTGACCGAAGCCTCGATCTGAGAGGTAAACAGCGAGGCGAACTCCGTGGAAGTCTCTTCGAGATTCCGGATGGCGATGCTATAGAATACCCAGCTGATAATCGTGATTGGTATCAGTAATACCAGGAAATAGCTGAGTAACATTTTATTATGGAGCTTCAACTGGTTAAAAAACCGTCGCATCGTCTACCTCTGTCAAGTTGCCGCTTCATCCCGCTTCGATTATGGCACCGGCCAATTCCGGCTTTACACTTAGTTTAACTGCTACCCAACGATTCCCTCGCCTTGCGGAGAGGGAATCGTTGGGCAATCAGTTTGAAGTTGTTATTTGCGCTGACTCGCCTTCTGTTGATACCATTCACGGGCGCGTTTGGTCACTTCATCGCCGCCGCTTTTGTTCCATTTCTCGACAAATTCGTCAAATTTACTAAGGGGATAGACACCGATAATAATTTTGGTGGCGTATTCAAAGTACAGCGTATGCGCGGCGATATCGGGATACCCTTCATAAATCGATCCCGGCAGGCCGTCGCCGGCAATGGCTTTGACGTTTTTCTGATTGTCATGCATCGCCTTGATGGCCATATCATAAACCGGTTTCAGGCTGGGGTCGGTAAAATCCGATAACACATTTTCGCTGAAATCGGCGGTCCGAATGATATCCGGCAGCAACGGGTCTTGTTGGGTCTTATTCATCGGGAATAAGGTCTTTTTCCCGTCTTTCACCTGATAGTGCATGCCTTCGACGCCCAGATATAACGGATACTGCAACTTGGGGTCGGCCAAGGCGTTGAGGATCTTTAACGACGCGATTAATTTGGTTTGGTCCTTGTTGTTCTTAACCACCCAATACGCCGTCCGCCGGATTCGTTTCATGGTAACGAACCCTTTGTATTTATCGACCTTCGGCACTGGCAAACTGACCAATTCCGCTTTGGGATTCGTTTGGTAGATAGGGAGCAGTCGCGGGACCAAAAACTCCGGTTGATGATAGAAACAGCCGACCCGGTCGCTGCGCAACTTGGCATCAAAAGAATTTTTATTATTTAAGAACGTTTCCTGATCTAGCAGCCCCTCTTTGTAAAGCTGGGCGCAGAATTCCAGCGCGGCTTTCATATTTGGAGTGGTCGCCGCATAGGTCATCTTTTTATTGTAAAGATCCCATTCGGGGAAACCTTCCTCCATCGCCACGCCGTACATTCCGAACAATATATCCATCCAACGGCCGTTTTCGCGGCCGATCACCGGAATCTCATCTTTCTTGCCATTGCCGTTGGGATCTTTATCGCGGAAGGCTCTCAAAACGGCAACAAACTCTTCTTTGGTTGCAGGCGCCTTCAAACCCAATTTATCCAACCAGTCTTTGCGAATCATTGCGCCATTGATCCCGTAATTCATGATCTGCGGGACAAAATAAATGCGTCCCTTCCCGGTCGGATCCAGCGCTTTCATGGTATTCCAAACATCTTTGGGCATAGTCTGCCAAAGAGTCGGCGCGTACTTGGGCAATAACGTGGTCAGATCGGCCAATGCCCCTTGTTTCGCCAGAGCGATTTCATTACTGCCCCAGGGGACAAACAAATCAGGCATTTCGTCCCCGGCAATCTTCATATTTAAGGCGTTTAAATATGTAGTTCCGCCGTTCCAATCAACAAAGGGGTGGATTACCCCGACGCCGATCTTTTCTTTATAGAAATTATATAATTTACTGCCTTTGTCAATTGGCTGCCGGCCCAGTGAATTGGGGTACCAAACCTCGATATCGGTGTTGGTAACTTGGGTCTTGGCTGCCGCAACCGGATTGGGGAGACCACTCAAACCGAACACCATAATGACCAGAAGCATAAGCGAAATGATTTGTATTGACCGCGTATTCATTGTTTCCTCCCTTATTATGTTTCATATTTTGCTATCTTCAACAGGGGGAACAGTGTTCAATAAAACGAATTGAATCGGTACACCCCTATTGATTTCACGATTAAACCTGGAAATCCTGTTTAAAATGGGCTTTTTCAAATGCCAATTTTCGGATTAACAGCTCCAAATCAACCTTTGACCGCTCCCAACATGGCGCCTTTCACAAAATATTTTTGGATGAAAGGATAGACCATCAGAATTGGCAGCACTGCAAAGATGATGGTTGCCGCTCTGAGCGTCCGTTCGCTATAGTTGGTCACTTCCGCAGTGACAAATAGCGATTCGGAGCTGGTGATGAACTCCCGCAACTTGATCTGCAGCGGGAACAAGGCGCGATTTTGCAGGAACATCAACGGATGCTGAAACTGATTCCACAATACGACCGCATAAAAAAGACCGATCGTGGCCAAAACCGCTTTCGAGGACGGGAGCACTACGTTGAACAAAGTCCGGAAGTAGCCGCACCCCTCGACTTTGGCCGCCTCCTCCAACTCCACCGGGAACTGTTGAAAAAACGTCCGCATGATAATCATGTTATAAGCGCTGACAATATGCGGAATGACCAAAACCCATAAGGAATTGTATAAGCCGATCCCCTTCACCGTCAGAAAATAAGGGATGATCGGATACTTAAAGACCATCGTGACCACAATGGCAACCATCACGAACCCGCCGATTTTCAACTCTTTTTTTGATAAGGCGTAAGCCAATAAAACTGTCCCAAAGAGACAAATAAACGTACCAATCACCGTGCTCCCCAAAGTGATATAGAAGGAAGTCCACAAATCACTCATTCCGATGATCTGCTTCCAGGAATCCAAGGTCAGGTCCACCGGCCAGAGGAAGACTTGATTGGTATCGACCGCCTTGCTTGAACTAAGGGACGAGGCCAAGACTGACAATAGGGGCACCAGCATGATAAATCCCAAAATACTCAGAAACGAAATATTGACGACTGAAAACCAGCGATCCGAATTGGCATGGGGCTTTTGCAACATTACCATAACCCTCCCCCGTCCGACATTTTCTTGGCGATTTTGTTGAAAGTGAAAACCATGCTAAACCCGATTAACGATTGAAACACCCCGACCGCTGTCGTGTAGCTGTATTGGGCCTGTTGGATTCCGGCCCGGAAGACGTAGGTGTCGATGATATCTCCGACACTGTAGGTCATCGGCGTCAACAGATTATAAACATGGTCAAAACCTAATTCTAAGAATTGGCCGATACTGAGCAAAAATAAAGTTAGAATCGTTGGAAACAACAATGGAATGGTGATGAAGCAGATCTGTTTGAGCTTGCTGGCGCCGTCGATGACCGCCGACTCATAAACCTGCGGGTCGATCCCGGTAATCGCCGCTAGATAGACAATGGTGCCCCAGCCCGCGTCGCGCCAGATCGAGGTGAGAATGAAGATCGGCCGGAAATAGGCTTCATCCTGCATGAAAATAATTGGCTTCGCCCCAAAGAAACCCAGAGCTTGATTGACAATCCCGTTCAGCGACAACACGTCAAAGGTTAAGCCGGCGATGATTACCCACGAGAAAAAATGCGGGATGTAAAAGACGGTTTGAATCACCCGCTTAAACTTGGGACTGAGTAATTCATTGATCAATATCGCCAGGATGATGGGGACCGGGAAAAAGAAGAACACCCGGCAAAATCCCAAAATTAAGGTGTTGAAAAAAACTTTTTGAAAGTCATGATACTGAAATAAGGTTTGAAAGTGTTTCAATCCAACCCACGGACTGTCAAAAAACCCTTGAAAGACCGAGTAGTCTTTGAACGCGATGATTGTCCCGGCTAAAGGGATATACCGGAAGACGATAAAAAAGATAATACCCGGCAGCGCCATCAGATATAACGGCCAATATCGTTTGATATTTTGTAACAAACTCTCATGTCGTTCGAAAACCGCTGCCTTGGACTTTGGCCCTTGAACCGCAACCGGCGCCACACTCATGACATAACCTCCTACAATTTCACATTCAAGCTGCTTGTAATGTCGTTAATCTAATTGTAACTTGATTTTCATCTTTTCCAAGGTGACGATTTTAAGTTCCGGCTGGGTGTATTTTTAGGAAATGTAATTTGGCGGAAATCTCCGCCCAGCCGTAAACGACAGGGCTAGGTAGATAAAACCATTTTAAAGCCCCTCCAGGGCTCCGTGATACTCTGAAGGACAGTGAGATTTTTATGGACTGTAGCAAAGAAAAAGAGTCGGAGCTGTGGTAATCCGACTCAAAAAATGTTTAATTGCTTGCTCAACGACTGTGCATCCTTGCTCAACGGTTGTGCATCCTCGCTCAACGGCTGTGCATCCTTGCTCAACGGATGTGCATCCTTGCTCAAAGAATGTGCATCCTTGCTCAAAGACTGTGCATCCTTGCTCAAAGGCTGTGCATCCATGCTCAAAGGCTGTG
>JAEYPR010000024.1 GCA_023410535.1 Bacillota bacterium
GGCTGTCGCAATCGGATTTTTGGAATGCGTCGCTCCTTGCACAGGAGCGTGGATTGAAACTTTGAGCAGCAAATAAAATGCTATCAAATACATTTGTCGCTCCTTGCACAGGAGCGTGGATTGAAACTTGGATTTTACGAACGGAATCATGATCCGGAGTGCGTCGCTCCTTGCACAGGAGCGTGGATTGAAACCTGAACCTTTAACGATGAAAGTAAACGGTGTGCAGTCGCTCCTTGCACAGGAGCGTGGATTGAAACGACAAACGAACCATCACTGGTACTATTTCGGCTAAGTCGCTCCTTGTACAGGAGCGTGGATTGAAACATGTGGGCAACTCCCGCATCCGGTTAACTTGTCGTCGCTCCTTACATAGGAGCATGGATTGAAACCTAGTCGCTCCGGACACCAATTTGCAATCTATCGGTCGCTATCACCTGACGTTACTTGTATTGCTATCTAAATTACTACACACGAAGGAGATGGTCTCAATCGACAATCAAGTTGAATCAGGCGCTAGGAACGATTTAATCGCCCATGTCCGTAAAAACACTGACGGTACTTGGGATGAGCCGCAGTCGTTGGTGAGGCACTTGACCGAAACGGCCGAGCTGGCTCGCGGTTTTACCGCGAAGTTTGACTCCGGCGAGTGGGGACTGGCGGCGGGTTTGGCGCACGATGTCGGGAAAGGGCGGTTGGTTTGGCAAAAGTATCTCCGCTCCAAAAGTGGGTATGGGTACGACTCGGAAGCTCATTTGGAACAGAAGCCGGGAAAGATACCGCATGCGATTCATGGGGCTAGACTGGTGGAAGAATTATTTGGCAAGGGAATCGGGCGGATTTTGGCATATTGTATCGCCGGACATCACGCCGGGTTACCGGACTGGTCGCCTGCGGAAGGAGCGGGACAGTCGTCGTTACAATATCAAGTGAGCCAAGTCCGGGATCTTCAGAGCGTTGACCTCCGGATGACGGAGTTGGTAAAACCGGCCCAACCGGTCCGGTTTCCGTGGGTTTTTCATAATGGGCCCGACTTGGATATCGCGCTATGGATCAGAATGATGTATTCGAGTTTGGTGGATGCCGACTTTTTGAATACGGAAAAATATATGGACCCAGCCAAATACGAGAGCCGGGGCGATTATTGTTCCATCACCGAGTTGTTAACGCGACTGAGAAAGTATCTGAGTGATTTTGATCAAAAAGCGGACGCTACCGCGGTTAATCAAATCCGGAACGAAATCCGGCGCCGCTGTATTGAGATGGCTGCTGAAAAGCAAGGCGTTTTTTCGCTTTCAGTGCCGACCGGCGGCGGAAAAACTTTATCCAGTTTAGCTTTTGCTCTTGAACATGCGCGGAAGTACAAATTGGATCGCGTTATTTACGTCATTCCGTATACAAGTATTATTGAACAAAATGCCGATGTGTTCCGGGCGGCGTTGGGAGACGATCAAGTGGTCGAGCATCACTCCAGTCTGGATGAGGATGACTTCACGCCCCAAGCCAGGTTAGCCGCTGAAAATTGGGACGCCCCGGTTATTGTCACAACTTCGGTACAATTTTTCGAATCGCTGTTTGCGACCAAATCCAGTCGCTGTCGTAAGCTGCACAATATTACAAATTCCGTTGTTGTTTTGGATGAAGCCCAATTAGTACCGGTGGAATACCTGAAACCGATTCTTGAAACCATGCAACTACTGGTAGACCACTATCATGTCACTTTTGTGATTTCCACCGCAACGCAGCCTGCGTTTGGTGAACGTGAGATTGATGGGAAATTATTTAAAGGACTACGAAATGTTAAAGAGATCATGGGTGATCGAGAGCAGGTTAGGAAACTTTATGATTCATTAAAACGGGTTCAGGTTCAACTGCCTAAAGATCTCCATTCCATATCAAGCTGGGAAGAGATTGCGGGAGAGCTAAAAAAATATGAACAAGTTTTATGCGTTGTTTCGGACCGTAAAAGTTGTCGCGAGTTACACCGCTTAATGCCGGAAGGAACGTTTCATTTATCGGCTTTGATGTGTGGTCAGCATCGCAGCGAGATCATAACGCGGATCAAACAAAAGCTGAAAAGTGAAGAACCGGTTCGGGTAGTCAGCACTCAATTAGTTGAGGCCGGTGTAGATTTTGATTTTCCAGTAGTGTATAGGGCGCTTGCCGGATTGGACTCGATTGCGCAGGCGGCGGGGCGTTGTAATCGAGAGGGTAAATTACCGGGATTGGGAAAAGTGATTGTGTTTAATGCTCCTAAAAAAGCGCCCATAGGTATCCTCCGAAAGGCGGCAGAGACTACTGGCAAAATTTTTTCGACCCATCCGGAAGAACCTTTGGAGTATGAGTTGTTTGAAAAATATTTTACTGAATTGTACTGGAAAGCTAATTCGTTAGATGCTAAAGATATAATTTCTTTGTTAAAGCCTGATCAACAGGAATGCGGCATTTACTTCCGTACCGCCGCCGAAAAGTTCCGCATGATTGACGATTCCCGCCAAAAAACAATTATCGTCCGTTACGGAAAAAGCGGAGAGTTGATTGATTTATTGAAATCACAGGGACCGGAAAGGCAACTGATGCGCAAGTTGCAACGATACACCGTGAATATTTCCACGAAAGAGTTTGAACAAATGCGTCAATGTGGCGTTGTCGAAGAAGTGCAGCCAAACATTTTTGCGCTCGCGTCAGAGCTTAATTACTCGAAGGATACAGGGCTTTTGGTCGATGAAACCCTTTATGATCCGGAACAATTGATTCAATAGAAAGGAGATGATGATGTTGCATGATTGGTGCTTGGAAGTGTGGGGCGATTATGCTTGTTTTACGCGACCGGAAATGAAAGTGGAACGGGTTAGTTACGATGTGATGACGCCGGCGGCGGCTAGGGCGATTTTTGAAGCGATCCTTTGGAAACCGGCCATCCGTTGGCGGGTAACCCGGATTGAAGTTTTGCATCCGATTCAATGGATTTCAGTCCGGCGCAATGAAGTCGGTAAAGCGGTCTCGGGTCCGACGGCCAAACAAATGGCGGGGGCGTTGGGAGCGCCGATGGGAATTTTTATTGAGGACGAACGGCAACAACGTGCCGGACTTTTTTTACGGGATGTCAAATACCGGATTCACGGTTATTTTGAGTTCATTCCCCCGGAGCAACGAAAAGCCAATCAATCGTTAACGCCGGAGTTCTGGGCCGATGGAGCCGAAAAAACGGAGATGGTCCGTCCGGATGAAACGGAAGCTAAATACGCGGCGATGTTTGAACGGCGCGCTCAAAAGGGCCAATGTTTTCACCGCCCCTACTTGGGGTGCCGGGAATTCGCCTGTTACTTCCGGTTGGTAGACCCCCAAAGGGAACGGGCGCAACCGATCGCCGATACCCGCGATTTAGGATTTATGTTATACGATATGGATTTTACCAGCGATAGCACAGGACCGACTCCGCAATTTTTCCGGGCCCGGCTCGACCGGGGCGTTGTCAACACCGATCGCCGCGAAGTGGAGGTACGGGGATGATTCTGCAGGCATTAAAGGAATATTACGACCGGAAAGCCGCCGACCCCGCCAGTGATATCGCGCCGGAGGGTTGGGAACGGAAAGAGCTGCCGTTTATCGTGGTACTTAATGCGGACGGCTCATTATTGCAAATTGAGGATACCCGGGAAGGCGATGGCAAGAAAAAAAGAGCCAAAGCTTTTTTGGTACCGCAAGGAGTCAAAAAAACTTCGGGGATCGCGGCTAATTTGCTTTGGGATAGCGCCGGTTATGTTTTTGGAATCGATAACAAAGGGAACCCGGAACGCGCCCGCCAACAGCAACAAGAATTTATCAAACGTTTGGTTAATGAACTTGGCGATATTCCGGTTATTCAGACCGTAGTTTCCTTTTTATCCAAAGTCGAAGTGGAGCGTTTGCAACAGGAGGAAAATTGGGAGGAGATTGTCACGACCAACCCCAATCTATCCTTCCAAATCGTCGGCGATCATGGTTTGGTATGTAATCGCTCCGAAGTGATGACGAAATTGAATGCCGCCACGGCGCCCGATGATGCGGACCAAACCGGGACCTGTTTGATCACCGGCATGTCGGGAAAGATCAAAACGCTCCACACCTCCATTAAAGGTGTTTATGGCGCGCAAAGCTCCGGGGCCAATATTGTCTCGTTTAATTTGGACGCCTTCAAATCATATGGCAAGGAACAAGGCTTAAACGCACCGGTCGGGGTTGCGGCGGAATTTGGGTATACGACCGCACTCAATACGCTGTTAGGGAAAGATTCAAAGCAGCGGTTGGCGGTGGGGGATGCTTCAACAGTGTTTTGGTCGAAGCGGCAAACCGTTTTTGAGACGGATTTCCCCTTCTTTTTTAAAGAGCCGGATAAAGACGATCCGGATGCCGGGACGCGGCGAGTCAAGGCGCTTTTCGAGTCGGTGCAAACCGGTGCTTATGTAGAAGATGAGAGCAATGTCCCCTTTTATATTCTGGGACTGGCTCCTAACGCTGCCCGTATCGCCATTCGTTTTTGGCACGTGGGAATGGTTAGCGAATATGCCACACGAATTTGCCAATATTTCGAGGACTTCGCGATTGTCAAACCGCCCAAAGAGCCGGAATATTATTCGTTGTGGCGGATCTTGGTCAATATTGCGACCCAGGACAAAAGTGAAAACATTCCTCCGAATCTGGCCGGCGATTTTATGCGGGCGATTTTAGAAGGAACGCCGTATCCGGCAACGTTGCTTCAGGCGGCACTGCGCCGTATTCGCAGCGATGTCGACCAGCGAGTCAAACCGGTGCGGGCGGCGTTGATTAAGGCGTATTTGAACCGCTATTATCGAAATACAAACCAAAGGGAGGTTATTACCATGGAATTGGATACGATGCAACCATCCATCGGTTATCAGCTCGGGCGACTGTTTGCCACCTTGGAAAAGATCCAGGAGGAAGCCAATCCGAGCATCAACGCCACCATCCGCGAACGGTTTTACGGAGCCGCGTGCGCCACGCCGGTTACGGTTTTTACCAATCTAATCCGGCTGAAAAACCATCATCTCGCCAAGTTGGACAGCAAGGGCAGAGTGATTCATTTTGAGCGGTTGTTGGGCGAAATTATGAGTAAACTGACCGATTTCCCGGCCCATTTGGATCTGCACGAACAAGGCCGGTTTGCCATTGGTTACTATCATCAACGTCAAGCCTTTTTTACGAAAGCCAGTGAGTTGGCCAATTAAACAATTTTTAATGAGAAAAGGAGAATCAAAATGGGCGATCTGCAAAAACGGTATGATTTTGTAATTTTATTTGATGTTAAAGACGGCAATCCCAACGGCGATCCCGACGCCGGTAATCTGCCGCGGGTCGACGCCGAATCCGGTCATGGCTTGATAACCGATGTTTGTCTCAAGCGGAAAGTTCGAAACTATGTCAGTTTAAAGGAAACGGACCGGGCGCCCTATGGAATCTTCGTGAAGGAAAAGGCGATCTTAAATAATACCATTGAACAAGCCTACCTAAGTTTACAGATTGATTTGCAGGAAGCGCCGCAGGACCCGGCTGACGGCAAGAAACGTAATAAGCCGGGCCAGGGTCAGGGCAGCGAGGTGGAGCGCGCCCGGCAGTTCCTATGCCAAAACTTTTATGACATTCGGACTTTCGGTGCGGTCATGACGACGGGAGCCAACGCCGGTCAGGTCCGGGGGCCGGTGCAGTTTACCTTTGCACGTTCGGTTGACCCGGTGGTATCACTGGAACATAGCATCACCCGAATGGCGGTAACCACCAAGGAAGAAGCGGAGAAACAAGGCGGCGACAACCGGACCATGGGCCGGAAATTTACGGTGCCCTACGGACTGTATCGCGCCCATGGTTTTGTGTCGGCGCCGCTAGCCAATCAAACCGGCTTTTCCGAAAGCGATCTGGAACTGTTGTGGGAAGCGCTTGAAAAAATGTTCGAACATGACCGTTCCGCCGCGCGCGGTTTGATGGGCACCCGGAAACTATTCGTTTTCGAGCATATGTCCAAAATGGGAGATGCGCCGGTGCAACAATTATTCGACGCCATCACGGCAGAACCCAAAGACAAAAGTAAACCGGCCCGCGACTTCAGAGATTACGATGTTACGGTCGCCCGGGAGAATATTCCATCAAACGTAACCTTGATTGAGCGTTTGTGAGATGGCGGACGGATACCCCGATTCCGACCTGCTGCTCCTCTCCGGTATCCAACACTTCGCCTTCTGCCGCCGCCAATGGGCCTTGATCCACATTGAGCAGCAATGGCAGGAGAATGTGTTGACCTTTAACGGCCGGGAAATGCACCAACGGGTGGATGACCCCTTTTTCACCGAAACGCGGCAAACGGTGGTGGTCACCCGTTCATTGCCCCTGGTTTCCCGGGTTTTGGGTCTGTATGGAGTCGCCGACGTGGTGGAATTCCACCGGGATGACAATGGTATCAGTCTCGCGCAACGTTCGGGCCGTTGGCTTCCCTATCCGGTGGAGTACAAGTACGGTCAAACGAAAAGCGACGATCGGGATTTGGTGCAGTTGTGCGCGCAAGGGCTTTGCCTGGAAGAGATGTTTGGCGTAACGGTCGCGGCGGGCGCTTTGTTTTACGGGCGGACCCGCCGTCGCCAAACAGTGGAGTTCGACGCGGCGCTGAGGGAACGGGTGCGGGAATTGGCCGCCGCCATGCATGAGTTGTTGGAACGGGGAGTCACTCCGGCGCCGGAGTATACGACGGCTTGCAAAAACTGTTCACTCGTTGAGATCTGTCTGCCCCAAGCGAACGCGCGACGTTCGGTCCGGCGTTATCTGGCGGAACGATTGCGCGACAATGACTGAGATGGAGGTGCGTCGGCCTTTTGCGAAAATTGCTGAATGTGTTATATGTGACTTCGCCCGAAGCCTATCTGGGCAAGGAAGGCGAAACGGTGCTGGTTTTGGCGGAGGAAACGGTAAAATTGCGCATCCCCGTTCATAATCTGGAGGGAATCGTCTGTTTCGGCTATACCGGGGCCAGTCCGGCCCTGATGCACCTGTGCGCGGAACGGGGCGTGGCGCTCTCGTTCCTTGCCGAGAACGGGAAATTTCTCGCGCGGGTCAGCGGGCCGGTCAACGGCAATGTCTGGTTGCGGCGTAGGCAATACCGGCAGGCTGACGGCGCGCCGGAGTCGCTGGATTTAGCCAAAGGTTTTATCGTCGGTAAGCTCTTTAATTGTAAATGTGTCTTGCAACGCTTTTTACGTGACCATGCCGAAAATGAAGCTGCCGGAGCCGTGCAAACGGCGGTTCAAAGCTTGACGTCCCAGTTGCAAAAAGCGACCAACAGCAACAATCTTGACATGTTGCGCGGGGTAGAGGGCGAGGGCGCACGGATTTACTATGGGGTTTTCGATCATCTGATTTTAGAATCGAAAGTCGATTTTCATTTTACCGGACGGAGTCGCCGCCCGCCGCGCGACCCGGTGAATGCGTTGTTGTCGTTTCTGTATACCTTACTGGCGCACGATTGTACGGCGGCGTTGGAAACGGTCGGGCTGGATCCCCAGGTCGGCTTTTTGCACCGGGAACGGCCCGGTCGGCCGAGTCTGGCGTTGGATCTGATGGAGGAGTTGCGTCCCTATTTGGTGGACCGGTTTGTGTTGGCGTTGCTTAATAACCGCCAAATCGGCGCTTCCGGCTTCGTGGCCAAAGAGTCGGGCGGTTTCATGATGACGGACGATGTCCGTAAAAATATCATCGCCGCCTGGCAAAAGCGGAAACAAGAAGAAGTCATACATCCGTTTCTGGACGAAAAGATTAATATCGGGCTGATTCCCTACGCCCAAGCGTTATTGTTGGCCCGGCATTTGCGGGGCGATTTGGAAGCGTATCCGCCATTTCTAATGAAATAAGGTGATAGCTGGATGATGGTTTTGATAACCTACGATGTCAACACCACCACCGAAGCCGGTAAAAAACGCCTGCGGAAGGTAGCGAAAAAGTGTCAGGATTACGGGCAACGAGTCCAAAACTCGGTCTTCGAATGCCTGGTTGACCCGGTGCAATGGGCGGCGTTACATAAACGGCTGGAAGAACTGATTGATCTTGAAAAAGATAGTTTGCGTTATTATTTCCTTGGCGACAATTGGCAACGCCGGGTTGAACACGTGGGCGCCAAAGAAGGATACGACCCCGAAGGGGTACTGATGGTTTAGCGCGAACCGGAAGCTCCCATCAATTCCCTAGGCGGTTCGCGGCCCAGTAGCCACGCGGCAAAATAGGATTTTGCGCCAAAAACCGCTTTTGAAATGACTCATAATTTGCCGGTTCGCGGAAACCGGCTTTGGAGGTCAAGTGTGGCAAGGGTTTGAAGGGGGTACTGTCGCTCCTTGCACAGGAGCGTGGATTGAAACACCCCTTTTCGGTGGCCTATGTTCGCCGGTTTTCGTCGCTCCTTGCACAGGAGCGTGGATTGAAACTCCCTCACCATTATCTCTAACTCTTTCCCGCTCAAGTTGGACTGTCAACAGCAAACTAGACAATTTTGTTAAGGGACTTGTATTGGGATGGGGTAAGGTAGCCTAAAGTAGAATGAATACGTTTTTGGTTAAACCAGCGAACATAGTCATCCAGTTCCCGTT
>JAEYPR010000005.1 GCA_023410535.1 Bacillota bacterium
CGGTCAGCACCCAAGTGACCGGAGCTGCGAGTAACATTGACTTTACCGGGACTGTGATCCCGACAACCTATGCTGTATCGGGTAAAGTCACCGATGCCGGCAATAACGGCATCGCCGGAGTCACGATTAGTTTCAGCAATGGGACCACCGTTACCACCGGGGCCGACGGTAGCTGGAGCAAAAGCGGGCTAAGCGGAGCGGTCACAGTCACTCCGACTAAGAGTGGTTGGACCTTTAATCCGGCAACCGTTAGTGTGAGCGCTGCCAATACCAGTGTCAACTTTACCGGGACCGCCAACCCCAGTGATACCTATCGTATTTCGGGAAAGGTGATCGATAATTACGGTTCCGGGATGGCGGGAGTGACGATCCAATTCGATGATGGAACCAGCGTAACAACAGACAATAACGGTCTATGGGGGAAAAACGGTTTCACTGGCTCCGTAAAGGCAACTCCCAAAAAACAAAACTGGACGTTTACTCCGGCCAGTATCAGTGTGATTAGCGCAACTTCCGATATGAATTTCACTGGCAAACCGAATGATTCGTATAGTGCGTTCGGGAAAGTGGTGGATACGAAAGGAGCACCACTGAAAGGTGTTAAAATCACCATTGGGGGGAACGACTGGGAACTCACCGATGAATTGGGCCAATGGGGTAAAATATGTATGACGAGTAGCGGAACGAGGGTGATCAAACCGTCAAAAGACGGATGGATTTTTTCTCCGGAGAGCGCCGACGTCAATATTAATAATCCCCAAGCCGACTTTATCGCGTCAGAAGCGCCGTATAGCGCATCGGGAGCGGTCAAAGATGAACAGGGGGTTGGAATCGCTGATGTAACCATCAGTTTTGATGGCGGTTTTACCAGTGTCAAAACTGATAGTTGGGGGAATTGGAGTAAGAACGGGTTAACCGGAGAAGTAAAAGTAATCCCGGCCAAGACGGGTTGGACCTTCGCTCCGGTTAACAGAGTCGTTAATCGTAGCAGTGCCGTTGCCAACTTTACCGGGACAACGGTGAAATATCAGGTTTCCGGAACTGTCGTGGACAACGCCGGCAATGGAATCGGTGGTGTGACCATCAGCTTTAGCGGCGGATATTCCAGTTTAACAAGTGTAACAACGGATGACAAAGGTTATTGGTTTAAGACTGCTCTCGACGGCACGGTAGTTGTTACCCCTTCCAAAGCACGTTGGTCATTTGACCCAACGAGTACCACGGTGAGTCAAACTACAAACTCGGTAAACTTTACCGGAACCATTTCGCCCTCCTATGCGGTTTCGGGCAGAGTCACGGATAAGAGTGGAGCCGGAATCTCCGGAGTAACGGTCAGCTTCACCGGGGGTTATGCGACTGTGGCGAGTGTTACGACGGACGCCAATGGAAATTGGAGCCAAACCGGTTTGGAAGGACAGGTAACTGTCGTTCCGGCAAAAACCGGCTGGACATTCGCCTCCTCGTACGATATCGTAAATGGTGCAAACTCCAATGTTAATTTTACCGCTTATTATAGTATTTCAGGTAAAGTCACCTATTGGGGGAGCGCAGTTAGCGGGGTCACGATCAATTTCAGCGGCGGTTATGGCAGTGTTACCACCGACACTGCGGGTAAGTGGAGTGTGACCAATCTTTCCGGGCCGGTAACAGTAAAAGCATCGCTGGCTGGATGGCATTTCGATCCGGTTTCCGTAAATGTTAACAGTCCCAATGATAGTGTCGACTTTACGGGGTTGCGGACGTATCAGGTATCGGGTAAAGTATTGGATGGAAGCGGCAAAGGAATTGAAAACGTATACATGGATTTCGATATCGGCGGCATTTCGCCCAGAACCGATGCCAATGGAAATTGGGTAAAAGCGGATTGTTACGGTACGGCGACGGTAACGCCTGATAAGGAAGGATGGGTCTTTAATCCGTCAAGTATTGTTGTTACTTCCAATAATGCCAGTAACATCAACTTTACGGGGAGCAATCCGAATGCCACATCGTATTCGGTATCTGGAAAGGTCACCGATGAGAAGGGTAATGGCATTGCCGATGTTACGATCGGTTTCAGCAATGGCATAGCCAGTGTAATAACGAACGCGCAAGGATTTTGGACCCAATCCGGCTTAACCGGAACGGTGACCGTCACTCCGACGAAAGCGGGAAAAGTCTTCGATCCGGTCAGTATCAGCGTTAGTAATGCCAACTCTGCCGTCAACTTCACCGGAAAGATTGCTTATCGACTTTTCGGAAAAGTCACCAATGATTATGGCTACGGGCTTGCCAATGTAACGATCAGTTTTAGCGGCGGATTTACCAATGTCACAACCGATGCGAACGGTAATTGGCAAAAAAGCGATTTATATGGCCCAGTAGTAGTCACCCCAACGAAAAGCGGATTTCATTTCACTCCGTCCAGTACTGCCATTGAAAGTATCGGCACGGGTTATAGCGTTGACTTTAAGGGACTTCCGACTTATAGCATCAATGGCAGGGCTGTTGACCGGTATAATCAGGGGATTCCTGGAGTCACGATTAGCTTTAGCAACGGGTATGGAAGCGTCACGACTGACGCCAATGGATATTGGTCGAAAAGCGATCTCTTCGGTGAGGTGACGGTTACCCCATCAAAGGCCGGCATGACATTTAATCCTGTGAATAAAGTCGTTCAGAGCGGACTGGATGTCAATATTTATTTTTATAACTTCTAAAGATGAAACCGGAGTCATGGCTTAAAGAAATATGTTGCAATCATGGCTCCCCAATATTAGTGTAATGTAGATAAATTGATGACATGAAAACTCCTCCTTAGGACATCCTATACCTAGGGAGGAGTTTTTTTGAATTTTCAGTTACAAAACGCTATGAAAGTAAGAAAAAAAGACTTAACTGCCGCTGCGCAAACCCAATCAGCTTTTTCCGATTGGGTTTTGCCGGTTTGGCTTCAAAAACAGCAGAACCCCGATTTACCGACCTATGACATCGGCCAACCCGCTTTTGTGAACCGGGTCTGCCGTAGCTGGGTGGAGTTGCGTAGTCGATCCGGGAGTCCGGTCCGGATCGATCGTTTTGGGGTCATTGATTTGGCAGAGCCGGGTTGGTCATTGGAGATCTGGTTGGCGGCCGGCGAAAAGCTGTGGACTCCCGGTCAATTTGAATCGGTCTCCCAGCGGAGCGGGCTGGACTCATTATGGTTCGAAACTCAAGCGTTTTACGAAACAGGAAGCTGCCGGATGCGCGTCTCCCCTGTAGCCGAACTGCAAGGGGCTGCTTTTCGGTTGGAAGTTGAACTTTTGCAAGCTCAAAGCGACTTACAGCGTTTGGGGGTTTATTTTGTACTGCGCCCGTACAACAATGACGGATTTCACCCCATCCACCGCCTGAGTTATCAGCAATCCTGGGCCACGGTCAATGGCCGGAAGCTGCTTTATTTCACTAACGAACCGGGTATCTGCTGTGCCGGCGACGCCAGGTTGGGAGATGTGCAGCGCCGCTTACGGGTTGGCGAGGGAACTCAGGGTTTTAACTCTGCTGACGGCACCGCCACGGCTTTATATGGGTTTTCCGGATTATATGCGGAGTTTGGCAAGATTTCCTTGCTATTATGGCCAAAACCGCCGCAACCGAAGACAGAGCGGCGACTGGCCTCGGGAGCAATCGCCATTCCTCCCGCCGCAACCGGGAGGAATCGAAATACCGCTCCCAAAATCATTACCGGAACGGTTTTCGACCAAATCTATAATGTAAATTGCAATTATCTGGACCACGGTCTTCAGACGGGACAAGCCGGCGCTGACTCGTCATTGCTGTTGTTATTGAACCGTTTGGGATATTACAACGTCAGTCGCCGTATTTTAGAGAAAATGTTGCGTAAGGTGCGTTGGGACGGAACATTGGCTGGCACGGACTGTCGCAATCATCAGTTGCTCTTTTTGGCCATTGATTACTTTCACTTCAGCGGCGACCGCAGTTTTGCCGAGCGGTACTGGCCGGTTTGGCGCCGGATTGCTGCAGGGATTCGCAGCAATTTCCAGCTTGACCGGATGGCTCAGCCCGACCTGCGCTTGATGACGGGGAGAACGGTTTCTGGCGCACAGCTGGAGGGACTTTTATGGTCTTATGCGGCGCTAAAGTCGCTGTCCGGCGTTTGCGGATTGTTGGGACGAAATCAGGAGCAAAATCAATATCAAAGCGATTGTTTGCGGTTATGGGAAATGCTCAACCAGTCGCTGTATGATTCCAACGAAAATTGGCGATCTTCCGGCCGCCGGGCTTTGGGCATCATAAACTCGCTTTTCCCGTTACAGATTTGGGAAGCCGACCAACCCCGGTTACGAGAGATACTGGAATATGCTTCGGAACACTGGTTGTATCAAGGCGGTTTTTTTATTCCGAGCGAGTTTTCCGGGATCGATCCGGAAGCGACCGCATTTTTGGCAACGGTTTTGGCCCAAGCGGGAATGGACTATGCGGTCTTATGGCAATTTTTAATCCGTTCCGGCAGTCCGGTCTGGGTTTGGCCGGACCGGGTTCAACCCCGGACGTTGGAAGGGATTGGCCAAACCGGTCATCGTTTTGCGGTTGGGGTTGCCGTGCTGTTGTTGTTGCGGATGATCTTGGTGACGGAATTCCAAGACTCCCTGCGATTGTTGCCGGGTGTTTTGACCAGTCCTTGCTGGGATGAGGCGGTGTTGCGGCTTGTCAATCTCGACACGGCTTTCGGGTCGATCTCTCTCCGGAGTTCGCAGATGGGCGGCATATTGCAGCTCGAATATCACGCCAATTACCATCGCCGCCCCGCCAAAGTTGAGTTCGAGCTGGGAACGCGCTACCGCTTTTTGGAGGTTGACCGGGGTACTCCAGAATTTACCGGAACCAGGATTGCCATAGACCCGGAGTTTAAAATGCTACGATTACGCCGCCTCACTTATGCAGCTTGTCTTGACAACACTTTTACGGACACGATATAATATATTATATCTAAATCCGTGTTGTAAAAGAAATTAGAGGAGGATTTTTGTAGTATGGCTTTAGAGGTTGGCCAGATTGTCGAGGGGAAAGTAACCGGTATTACAAATTTTGGCGCATTTATTGAACTCCCCACCGGTCAAACAGGACTAGTGCACATTTCGGAAGTTGCTGACGAGTATGTTAAAGACGTGAATCATTTCTTGAAGCAAAACGATCTGGTCAAAGTAAAAGTGCTAAATCTCGATAAAGGAAAGATTGGCTTGTCGATTCGCCAGGCCCAGGCCCCAACGGAGCGGGTGACTAAGCAGAATCGACAATCTTTTGAAGATAAACTGGCGAAGTTTATGAAGGATTCAGACGAACGCCAGACCGACCTGCGCCGGAATGCCGACTCCAAACGCGGTGGACGCGGCGGCGGCCGAGCGCCGAGTATGTAAGTCCTATTGAAAATATTGAAACCCAGCGAATGGCTGGGTTTTATTTTTTTGAAAAATGTGAATAAAGGATCGGGTAAATTCCTAATCATTTTGATTCCAGAACTCGGCAAGCACTTGCCGGTATTCAGGAGTTGAAAACGGTCGGCCCGGGAGGAACCAGTCGGGCGGGAGCAGGTCCTGATAGCTCTCTTGGAGGAAACGGTCATCCAAAAGCAGTACTACCCCGCGGTCCTCGGGCGTGCGGAAGACGCGTCCGGCCGATTGGATCACGCGAATCAGGCCGGGGATGATATAGGCGTAGAGCATGCCCCGCCCGTCTTGTTCGTCATAATACAGTTTGAGCAATTCCTGTTCGTCACTGAGCGTCGGCAACCCGGGACCAACAATGATTACTCCGACTAGTTCTTCGCCGGGCAGGTCGATCCCTTCGCCGAAGATTCCGCCCAAAACTGCTAAGCCAAGGTTGGAACGGTTGGGGTTGCGGTTGGAGACGCGCCGCAGAAACTCCATTTTGGCTTGGTTTGACATTTGAGGCGATTGGGTAAAGACCTCGGCCCGCGCCCCGACGACGGCGATGATTAAGGGCCAGACCGTTTGGAGATAGGCGTAGGAGGGGAAAAACATTAAGTAATTGCCGTTATGGGCCAGGACGAGATCGGCGGCGGCCTGGGCGACCGCGTTTGCCGTATCTTTGCGGGCATTGAACCGGGTATCGACCCCTGGGACATGCAGGTAAAGTCGGTTTTCTTGCGGAAACGGCGAAGTCAACCGGAGCTGAAGCGGTTCCCGCGCCCCTAAAAGCTGTTGGAAATAGGGAGCAGGCGCCAAGGTTGCCGAGAAAAACACGGCGGACCGGCTGTATTCCAGACGTTCCCGCAGCCGCGGCCCAGGGTTTAGGCAGAATAAGCGGAGCCGGACGCCATGTTGTTCTTGTTTGGCGTAGAGGGCATAATTGGCATCCAATTTGGCCGCGATCCGGATAAAAGCGGTTAATTCCAGGTAAAAATCATTCACGGTTTCCCAGAGCGGGTGGCTGGTCTGTTGGCGCAGGAAACGTTCGCATAAAGCCGCTAACTTCTCCAGGGCCGGTTCGAACATTTCCGGCAGTTCGGCCAAGCGGACGCCGGGCCGTTGTTCTTTCCAAAGGTCGCGTTCCCATTGCTCGAAGAAGGCTCCGACCGCGACGACGGCATCAGCGATTCGCGGCTCGGAGCGGCGTAAGGAAAACTCCAAACTCTGCAGTCGAGATTGTTCTAACGTTGCCGAGTACATCTCTCGGCCCCGAGCCACCAGGTTATGGGCTTCGTCGATCAGAAACAGGCAGTCGCGGCGCTTTGGTCCCAGGAAGAAACGGCGTAAGTAGACGCCGGGGTCGAACAGATAGTTATAGTCGCCGATGATCAGGTCGGCCTGGAGCGCCAAGTCTAACGAGAGTTCATAGGGGCAGACCTGATGATGACGGCCCCATTCGGCGACCACTTCCGGGGTGATCAGTTCATAGGCCAGTAGCGCGGGGATGAGCTGATCCACTTTGGCATAATAATTATCGGTATAGGGGCAGCCGCCGGGTTTGCATGACGAGCCCGGCGAGGGGCAGACCCGGTCCTTGGCCTCGATAAAAACGGTCCGTAACCGTAAACCCTGTTGCGTTAGGTTCGCCAGGGTTTTTTTGACGATCTCTTTTCCCACTGTTTTGGCAGTCAGGAAAAAAAGGCGTTTCAGCTCCTGCCGGGCCAGGCTTTGCAAGGCCGGAAAGAGGACGGCGACAGTTTTGCCGATCCCGGTCGCGGCTTCGGCGATCAAATCCCGTTCGCCGGTGACGGCTGCCAAAACAGTTTCGATCAGCTCGGTCTGGCCGGGACGGGGGGTGGGAAACGGGAAACAAAGCCCGAGAATGGAATCGTTCCGGACTTGCTGCCAATGTTCCAATTCCAACTGTTGCCGGAGGAATCCGTCGGCCAAATCCCGAAAGAAAGCCTCCGACTGTTCCGGCTGGACGTTGACCGCAAAGGAACGTTCAGAAAGGTCGTCCAGATTCAGGTAGGTCAAGCGACCGCTGACCTCCCGGCCGGGGTGGTGTTGGGAGACGAAATAGAGATACAGTTGGAGTTGGGCCAGATGAATCGGGAATTGGTCAACCTGAAGGTCGCCCAGGGGAAGGTAGGTTGTTTTGACCTCTTCAACCAGAAGCCCGGCCTCGGTGGTGAGCAAGCCGTCGATCCGGCCGCGTAGGATGAGTTGGTAACCTAGTTGTTCATATTGAAACTCGATGGGGACCTCGGCCCGGTAACCGGGGAGTTGACGCGACGAGACCAGTTGATGGCCTTGCGTTCCTTCTTGCCCGCGGGTGCTGGCCACAAAACCGGATCCCAGATCTTTCGGATGGTAAAGGGCGTGTAAAAAATCGGTTACTGCGATGGATAGCTGGCGGATGGCCAATGGAGTTCCTCCGTGATTTGCTTAGGCGCTTCATCCTTATTCTAGCATGTCCGCGCGGCCGAAGCAAATCCGGTAAACGCGGCGCGGCCGGCCCCGGCAGGGCAGTTTCCATTGCTTCCCCTGTATGGATTGGTATGATTGCCGCGAAAGCTAACACCAGAGGTATGACCATGCCAAAATCCCGTAAAAAGGTGAAAACCAAACTGAATTCACCCCGCAAATTACCCCGTTTGATCCTGGGGTTAATCTTGTTATGCGGGTTTGCGTTGATTGCATTGGTCTTTTTTAACCCGTGGGTCGGGCGGTTAAACCTCCGGGCGGAATTGGAGAAGGACAAACTTGCCACCACCATCTACGACCGGAACGGAGAGGTTATCGCCAGCCTTTATTCCAAAGCGCGGATCTGGGTTCCGATCAGCCAAATTCCGCCGGCGCTGCAACAAGCGTTTGTGGCGACCGAAGATTCCCGCTTTTACGAACATAAAGGGATTGACGCCAAAGGCGTGTTGCGGGCGCTGTACCAGAATATTCTTGAAGGGCGGAAGGTCCAGGGCGGCAGCACCATCACGCAGCAATTAGTGAAAAATCTCTATTTCACCCAAGAAAAAACTTGGATCCGGAAAGTGCTGGAGATGGCGTACGCCGTCCGGATCGAACAACAATATAGTAAGGCGCAAATCCTGGAGAATTATTTGAACATCATCTACCTTGGCCATGGGGCGTGGGGGGTGGACTCCGCCGCCCACGTTTATTTTGGCAAACGGGCGCAAGATCTGTCGGTGGCGGAGTCGGCGATGATCGCTGCCTTGGCGCGCAGCCCAGAGTATTATTCGCCCTTTCGCCATCCTCAGGCGGCGGTGGAACGGCGCAACCTGGTTTTGCAGCTGATGAAGGAGCATGGCTATCTGCCGTCGGCTTCGGTGAGCAACCTGACCAAACAGCCGCTGCAGATTTTACGCGCGCCGGGTTCGACCTTCGTGGGTGCGTATTTTGTTGATTATATCTTCGAGATTCTTAAAGAGAAGACCGGTTTCAGTGAGACCTACCTGCGGGCCGGCGGCTTCCGGATTTATACCACCATGGACCGGCAGGCCCAAAGCGCGGCGGAGGGAGCGGTCCAGCTCCTGCCGGAAGAGGGACCGGACCGTTGGGGAGTGATTCAGCCGCAGGCGGCGGTGGTGGCGCTGAACCCTAAAACCGGTGAATTGTTGAGCATGGTCGGAGGGAGGCGTTATTCGGCGGGCGAGCCGAACCGGGCTTATCAATTTCTGCGTCAACCGGGTTCGGCGATTAAGCCGTTTGTTTACGCGACAGCGATCGAAAACGGTTACCGTCCCGAAACCCGGATGAATGACCAGCCGTTGGAGATTGACGTCAATGGGACGATCTGGCGACCCCAGAATTATGACGGCGAATACCGGGGGAATATCTCGCTGCGAGAAGCCTTGGAGGAGTCGGTCAATACCGTTGCGGTCCAATTGGTTCAAGAACTTGGGCCGGAGCGGGTTTTCACGGTAGCCCGGGAGATGGGCTTGACCAATCTGGTTGGTGCGGGCGAGTCGAATGATAAAAACCTGGCCCCGCTCGCCTTGGGCGGGCTGACCAAAGGGGTCAGCCTGCTGGAACTGACCAGTGCCTACAGTTCCTTCGCCAATAACGGCAACCGTTCCGAACCGTGGGGGATTTTTCGCGTCTACAGCCGCGACGGCAAGTTGATCTATCAAGAGAAAGCCAGCCAACGCGGGGTGATCCAGCCGCAGACGGCGCAGACCCTTACTTCGATGATGGAGGGAGTTATCACCCGCGGGACCGGAATCCAAGCGAATATCGGGATCCGCGGCGCGGCCGGCAAGACCGGCACCTCCAGCAACAACACCAATGGGTGGTTTATCGGTTACACTCCAGATATCCTGGCCGGGGTCTGGATTGGCAATGATCAATCCAGTCGGGCGTTGGAGGTTAAGGGAGTTGCTTTAGGCAGCGGAATGGCTGCAGCCATCTGGGGACGGTTTTTAGGTCAGTTTCTGGCCAGGCCTGCCGAAGCTCCGCCCAACTCGCCAAAGCGATGAAGATCTGGGTGATGGTAAAGGACCACGCCGCCCCTTTGATGCCCATCATGGGCGTCAGAAATACCAGTAAACAGGTTTTGAGTCCGGTTGCCCAGAGGGTTAGGAAGAGAATCTTATCGGTTTTGCCGATTGCCGCGAGTAAGGTCAGGTTGAGAATGACTACTCCGGTAAAGGGCAAGCCGATCACCGAGAGACGGATCAACGGGACGGGCGAAAGGTCGTTATAGAGCACTTTCGATAAGAATGGCGCGCAACACATGATAAAGCCAAAGGTCGTGAAGCAAATGACTAAGGCGATGGCATAAAAAAGGGCGATCTTGCGATGGACTTTCCGGAAGTCATGGGTTTTCACGGCCGAGCTGACCTGGGGCGAGAGCACTGTTGCCAGCGGGGAAAGAAAGATCAACGGAAAATAGGCGACCGGTTCCGCCATTCCGGTCAGTTTTCCAAACATGCCGGTGCTTTGAAAGACCGGTACCCCCGCTTGGATCAGAAAATGGGGGATGATAATTCCTTCACTGGCGACGCTGATGGAAGTGACGATCTGATTCAACAATAACGGCCAGGAAAAGCGGAGAATCTCCCGTTGCGGCAGGGAGTTCTCCAGACCGTCCGCCGCCCGCGTTACCCCCGGCCGGTGCAACCGGAAAAAGATGAGGAGCGTGGTTAGGCAGGCGATCTCGCCAACAGTTAGCCCCAGCACGGGTACGGAAAAGATCGAGATGGGCAACATGCCGGCGCAAACGCTGATCAACAAAACCGAGGTTGAGATCTCCACGAACTGTTCCCCGAGCTCCGATGATGCGGTCGGAGCCATATTGGAAAGACCTTGAAAATAGCCCCGGTATATCGAGGAGAGAGCCGAAAACGGTATGGCCAACGCCACCATCAACAACGCTTCTTTGACCCGGAAATCGGAATAAACGGAACGCGCTAAAAACGGCGTCGCCACCAGCAGCAGCAGTACGATGGAGATGGAAGTGGCGGAGACAATCCGGGTGGCCCGGCTACGTAACTCGTGAATGCGGCCATAATCGCCAACAATTGAGTACTCAGAGATCCATTTGATTAGGGCCATGGGCAGACCGATGGTCGCCATCCCGCTGAGCAGACGGTAGACCGGATAGACCATTCCCAAGATTCCCAAGCCCTCCGCACCGACCCGGCGCGCCAACCAGATCCGGTAACAAGTGCCCGCGAGTTGAATAATCAATCCCGAGCCGACCAGATAAAAAAAGTTTTTGAGATTAGGCCGTTGTTTCATTGTGATAACTCCTTCATAACCGGGGAGTAGCGAGTGTTTTATTAGGATACTATGGAGCGGGACGGCCGAATATACCTTGAAAAGGGCGGTTGGGTCCCTGAAGAAGATTTACAACTTTTTTACATTTTGTTCATCGGAGTTCAATCTCCGTATGATAATATAAAAATCACATTCACCCCTTTATTTTTTTCTTTGCGGTTCCGGAAACGGAACCCTTTGTTTTTGTTGACGGATGGGTGTTGGGAAACTGAGCGGAAAATTCCGGGTAATTAACCAAGTCACTCCGGCGCAAACAGCGGTAGCCAGAATTTTTTTCTGCAAAAGGGGAATGAGTTGTAAAATATTTTAATAAAATTCTGAAGATGATCGGAACATTTCGGAAGAATCATCGTCTAATTAGTAAAGAAAGCAAAATTTTACTGGAGGAAGATTTTGATGAAAAAAATTACATTCGGATTGATACTCGCTTTATTGGTAGCGACGTGTTCCTTAAGCATCTACGCCGAACGGGATCGACACCGGCCCGGAGGCTACGGACCGGGACCCGGCGGCCCTGGTCCGGGACCGGGAATGAACTCCAATCGCCAGTTGCGGGATGATGCTCGATATATCGTACACCGGACCGCCGGGGTCGTCTCCGAGGCCCAGCGGATTGCCAAACGGAACCGCTCTTATAACCGTTTTGGTCTAGGTTTGGCGGTGGCGCATCAAGAGCGGGCGGTCGATCTTTACCGCCAAGGCGATTACCAATACGCAATTTACCATTCGCTGCGCGCCCGTCGCTTGGCGTTTAGCGTTTTTGACAATAACCGCTACCGTTGGGGCGCTGAATATCGTGAGGACCGCCGCGAAGATTACTACGGCCGCCGTTGTCCCAGTAATGATGATTTGGACCGCCGTCTGGACCGGCGCCGCGTCCATCGCGATGACGATGTGATCCGGATCTTGATCAAATTTGATCTGGACTAAGAATCATTCGGTAAGCTTAAATACTTAACATTGCAACCCCGGCTGGTTTGAACCGCGCCGGGGTTTTTGATCATGGCTCGGCCGCGTTATTTTCTAGGTAATCGTCCCTTCCGGTAGGCCCAGGATAAAACGCTATTTTAAGTAGCCGTCCACGCTAGCTTCTGCTCGCGCTGCGAATTAAGAAAATAAGCTAGGTGGAGCGACATAGACATCGAAGCTAGGTAGACCAACAGACTGCGTCTATATTGACAATCACCCAGATTTTGGTTAAGCTTAGCCTAAACATGGTTTTTCTTGAAGTAGAATCCGAAATGAACAGGAGTCAACAATGAGCCAACCATATCACCACGACGAAATTTTAACTTACTTACAGAAGGTTCTTGCGATTCCTAGCCCCTCCGGTTACACCGAGCTGATCATGGATTATCTCCGTTCGGAGCTGGATCAGTTGCAATTGCCATACCGTTTCACCAACAAAGGGGCGTTGATTGCGACCGTCACCGGGGAGAATGACCGGGAGCAACGGACGTTCTCGGCCCACGTCGACACCTTGGGGGCGATGGTGAAAACGATCAAAGCGGGCGGCAGTTTGGCGTTGGAGCTGATCGGCGGTTATCTGCTCTCCGGCGTGGAAGGGGCGAATTGCACGGTAGTGACCGGCGACGGCCGCTCCTATTCGGGTACAATTCACACCTTGAAACCCTCTGTCCACATCAGCGGCGATGAAGCGCGGGAGTTGAAACGGATCCCCGAAAACATGGAAGTGATTCTGGATGAGCGGGTCGCCACCAAAGCCGAAGTAGTGGCGTTAGGGATCGAGGTTGGCGATTATATTTGGATTGATCCGCGTACCACCATTACCGGGCAAGGTTTCATCAAAAGCCGTTACTTGGATGATAAGGCCAGTGTGGCGGTGTTGTTATATGTGCTCCGTTATCTGACGCAAAACAAGCTGCAACCGCTCTGCACGACCAACTTTTATCTTTCTAACTTTGAAGAGGTCGGACACGGGGCCAGCGCCGGTCTGCCGGAAAAGACCAAAGAGTTTATTGCCGTCGATATGGGAGCGCCGGGGTTGGAGCAAAACTCCTCCGAATATGCGGTTTGCATTGCGGCCAAAGATTCGTCAGGTCCTTATGACTACCGGCTACGCCAAAAGCTGACCACGGTCTGCAAAGATTATCAGATCCCCTACCGGATAGATGTTTATCCCCATTACAGTTCCGATGCTTCGGCGGTGCTCCGCTCGGGGTGGGATGTCCAAACCGCGTTGATCGGTCCGGGCATTTTCGCCTCGCATGGTTATGAACGGACGCATTTGGATTCGCTCCTGGCAACCATTGACCTGATTGTCCGGTATTGCACCCAAGTTCCGATCTAAAATGAAACGTTGTGGTATGATCGTCAAGATTGTTTGCAGAACTGCCTCCGCCGGAGATTGGGGGCAGTTTTTTTATTGGGATGATACGGAGTCCCGATACGCCGGCTGGCTGAATCGCCAAGAGAAAGAACAGCGTCTCCGTGTCATATGCCCGAGTAATCCGGTCACATGCCAAAATCATTCCGGCGGATGACGGAATGATTTTGGCATGTGACTTGGACGTTACGGCAGTTGGCGCAATGATTACGGAAACAAGCCGGAACGTTTTTAAAAAATAGTGGCATCGAATCGGATTGCGTTACATAAAGATTGTAAGAAAAGGGTTCCATTGCAATCACCGACCTTGGGACGAAAGCATATAATACCAGGAAAAGGAGGGTTTTTACATGAAAAAATACCTGGTGTTACTGTTGATCCTGGTCGTAGCGATGGGTAGCCTTAGTTGGGCCGCACCGCCCAAGCTGGAGAAGGTTCGTCTGTCGGAAGTGGTCCGTTCGGTCTTTTATGCGCCGATGTATGTGGCCATCAATAAGGGGTTCTTTAAGGAGCATGGACTGGATATTGAACTGTCGACCGCCTGGGGTACTGATAAGGGTGCCGCGGCTTTGGTTTCGGGTAGCGTCGACGTGAGTTTGATGGGTCCGGAGGGTGCAATTTATGTCTACAATCAAGGGGCCAGTAACTATCTGGTGGCCTTCGCGCAACTGACGAAAGGGGACGGTTCGTTTTTAGTGTCCCGGAAAGCCATTCCCGATTTCGAGTGGAAGGACGTCAAAGGCAAGACCATCATTGGCGCTCGGAAAGGCGGCGTCCCTGAGATGGTGCTCGAATATATCTTAAAACAAAATAACATTGGATTCCAAAAAGACGTCAACGTGTTGCAGAACATTGATTTCACTGCGACGGCCGGAGCGTTTAAAAGCGGTGTCGGCGATTTTATCGCGTTGTTCGAACCGACTGCTTCCTTGTTGGAGAAGGAAGGAATCGGCCACGTCGTCGCCTCGTTGCGGACTGATAGCGGCGTGCTTCCGTATACGGTCTTTCACGCCCGCAGGGATACTTTGACCAAAAAAGCGGCGCTGTTGCAACGGTTCACCAATGCCGTTTACAAAGGCCAGATCTGGGTGCAAAACCACTCGGTGGCCCAGATTGTCGACAGCATCGGCGGCTACTTCCCCGACGTCGACAAGGATATTTTGACTCGCTCGGTTAAACGCTACCAAACCTATGATACCTGGGCTCAAAATCCGGTGATGACCAAAACCTCGTTCAACCGGCTCCAGGACATCATTCAGAGCGCTGGAGAGTTACAAAAACGGGTCCCGTACGAGAAGCTGGTTACACCCCAATTTGCGTTGCAAGCTATTAAAGAAGTTCAAGACTGATAGTGGTACTCAATACCGTAGATTAACGGGGGGAATTGTATGTGATGATGGTGGAGTTGTCCGGGGTTGGTTTGAAGTATGTCAACAAAACAGGGGAAGTCGCTGCATTGCAAGATGTTAATTTAGCAATTGCCGAGCGCGAGTTTGTCTCGCTGATCGGCCCAAGCGGGTGCGGCAAGAGTACCATCTTGTCGCTGGTCGCCGGAATGCTCAATCCAACCGTCGGGCAAATCGCCATCGGTGGTCAAGTGGTCTCCGGTACCTCAGCCAAAGTCGGTTATATGCTCCAACACGATCACTTATTGGAATGGCGGACCATCAAGTCCAATACTTTCTTAGGCTTGGAAATCCGGGGGTTAAATGACCGGGAACACCAAGCGGCGGCCTTGGCCATGCTGGAACGGTATGGGTTGAAGGATTTTCTCAACCGTTACCCACGGGAGCTTTCGGGCGGGATGCGGCAGCGCGCCGCTCTCGCCCGCACGCTTGCGTTAGGCCCCGAGGTACTGCTGTTGGACGAACCGTTCTCCGCTCTCGATTATCAGACCCGCATCAATCTGGAAGAAGAGGTCTTTCAGATCCTAAAGCAGGAGCAAAAAACAGTCCTCCTGGTTACCCACGATATTTCGGAGGCGGTGGCCCTGTCGGACCGGATTGTCGTGCTCAGTCCCAGGCCAGGGACGGTGAAAGCCGATTACCGGATTGAGCTGACCGGCAAGGACAATTCACCCTTTTTGGCGCGCCAAGCCCCGGAATTCCGCAGTTACTTCCGAACAATCTGGAACGATCTGGAGGTCCGCCAATGACGAAACAGTTGCCGAAAGCGAACGGGTTGAGTTGGTTCCGCCGCTGGTTGCGACGGGGCGCGGTTTCCGAATTTCACGGCAGTTATCTTGAGGAGGCACGCCGCCACGAGATGACTATCGCCGCTTACCAATGGCTGCTCCTGCTGGGACTGTTGGTCTTTTGGGAGATCGGCGCCAATTTCAAATGGATCGATTCCTTCATCACCAGTCAGCCGTCGCGGATTTGGATGACGATTTTGAAACTGGAGAGTACCGGGAAACTGTGGACTCATATTGCGACCACCGTCAGCGAAACCACGCTGGGGTTTGTGGTAGGCACTTTGGGAGGGACCGTGTTCGCGGTGTTGCTTTGGTGGTCTAAAACTGTGGCGGAGATGTTGGACCCCTATATTGTCGTCTTAAACAGCATCCCGAAAGTGGCGTTGGGGCCGGTCTTCATTGTCTGGCTCGGCGCCGGAACCCCGGCGATTATCGCAATGGCCTTGGCGATTTCAGTGATTGTCACGGTGATGATGGTCTTTAACGGCTTTAACGAAGTTGATCCCGATACGTTGAAATTGATGCGGAGTTTTGGAGCGACCCGCCGCCAGATCTTATTTAAAGTGACCTTACCCGCCTCAATCCCAACGATCATCGCCGCGCTCAAGGTCAATTTGGGATTATCATTGGTCGGCACCATCGTCGGCGAGTTTTTGGTCTCCAAAGAAGGGCTGGGGTATCTGATCGTCTATGGCGGGCAGGTCTTTAATATGAGTTTGGTGATGGCCAGTGTGTTGATCCTCTGTGTCGTGGCAGTCGTCATGTATTACGCCGTCAGTTTGCTGGAGAAGCAAGTGGTGCGCTGGAAGTAAGCTATTGAAAAACTGCTGAAATGAACATAAGCGATGTTTTGCGGTGACCTCCCCGAAGGGGTGAACAGTCGCCTTTTTTGACAATTTCTTCCCGGAACTATCGGCCAAGGCGTTACGTTAAATAACATAGTTGCAGTTGGAACCAGCAAATTCCGCTGGTTCCTTCGGTTATCGGCCCATTTGTCACAAAAGCGCTTACGGGTCGCGGCATAATTCCAGAGACTGTTCTGATTGTCAGGAAACGGGACTAGCCAAGCGCCATGAGTTGTGATAGAGTGTGAAATGGAATACCCTGCGGACTTAATCGCGAAAAATGCCTGACAGCTCGTAGTGGCACAAACCACGCAGAGGAAAAATAATGGGGATGGTTGCTTTTGAAACGTAAAATTGCAATTGGCATTATAATATTTATAATCACTTGCTCAGTGGTGTTTGGCGCGGCGCTGTCCCGGGATATGCAGCAAAAGTTGGAGAATATCCGGATGGCCTCGCAGGTATATGACCGTAACGGCAAACTGATCGGCAATCTCTACTACTACAACCGGATCTACGTTAATTCCGACCGGATCGCCAAGGACTTGCGCAATGCGGTGGTCGCCATCGAAGACTCCCGTTTTTATCAACACAACGGGGTTGATGTCAAAGGCATGGCGCGGGCGCTCATCAAAGACCTGATGCCTGGGGGCGGCGCGATGGAAGGCGGCAGCACCATCACCCAGCAGCTGGCTAAGATCTCCTTGCTGACCTCGGAACGGACCCTCAGCCGTAAAATTCAGGATATCAGTCTGGCCTTAGAGATTGAGCAGGTCTATACCAAAAAAGAGATTTTGGAAATGTATCTGAACAGTGTTTATCTGGCACACGGCAACGTTGGGGCGGAGGCGGCTTCCCGGTATTATTTCGGCAAATCGGCCAATCAATTAACCTTGGCGGAGGCGGCGACCATCGCCGGGATGATTCAAAGCCCCGAGAACTATTCGCCCTATAAATATCCGGCCAAGGCCAAGCAGCGGCGCAATACCGTGCTCCAAAAAATGCTCGAGCAGAAATATATCACTAAAGCGCAGTATCAAACGGCAGTCAAGCAAGCCATCCGACTGGCGCCCCGGAGCGATTCCGCCCAGGTCGCCGGCTATTTCCTCGATTATATGCGAGAGTATCTGTTGAAAGAAGGATACACCGAAGAACAACTGCGTTTTGGCGGTTATAAGTTTTATTCGACTTTGGATTTGAACGCCCAGAAAAACGCGGAGCTCACCATGGCGCAGATCCCGAAGGTCCAAGCCAAGGTGCAGCCACAAGGGGCTTTGATCAGCATGAATCCGACCACCGGGGAAATCTTGGCGATGGTGGGCGGGCGCAGTTATGCCGAGAGCCAATATAACCGGGCGATTCGGGCTTACCGCCAACCGGGTTCGGCGATTAAACCCTTTGTTTACGCGACCGCCATTGAACATGGGTACACTGCGGCGACAACCATGGAAGACCGGCCGATCTCCTTTACCTTGGGAACCGGGACCACCTGGTCGCCGGAGAATTACGACCGGCAGTTCCACGGCCGGATGACGCTCCGCGAAGCGTTGCGGCAATCGATCAATACAGTCGCCGTCCAATTGGTGCAAAACCTTGGCGTTAAGACAGTGGCGGCGCAAATCGAGCAGATGGGCATCACCAGCCTGGTGAAACAAGGATCGACAAATGACCTGAACTTGGCTTCACTGGGGTTGGGAGGATTAACTAAAGGGGTTACGCCGCTGGAGCTGGCGACTGCTTATGCCCCCTTCGCCAATCAAGGCAATTATGTCAAACCGTATTGCGTCCGCAAAATACTGGACCGTCACGGCAATCTGCTGAAACAGTATGGACCGGCTACGCCGAAACAGGTGCTCTCGCCGCAGACTGCCTATATTATGACCATGTTGATGCAGGATGTGGTGGACCGCGGCACCGGCTTCCGCGCAAAACTGCCGGACCGGCCGGTAGCGGGCAAGACCGGCACCACCAGTGACTATACCAATGCCTGGTTCGTCGGGTACACGCCCGAGATGTTAACCGCCATCTGGATCGGGAACGACCGGCAAGAGCAGCCGATGACCTATAAGAATATGAACTTGGGTAGCGCCGTTCCGGCCGAAATGTGGGGCAACTATATGAAACGGATCGCTCCCCCCAAAAAAGCCGCTACCCAATTTACCGAACCTTCGGGAATTGTCTGGGCGACCGTGGATGCCCAAAGTGGTCAGGCGGTCCCGGGCTGGCTGGGAAATAACACCTATCAAGAAGTCTTTAATGAAAAAAATATTCCGGAAAGCACGGCTTATAAAGTCTGGCATTGGTTCTTCCAGCAACCGGAGAAGGCGGCTGAACAACCGAAACCGACGCCGACCGATCCCAATGCCGCCGGTCAGCCGCAAGGAATGTTTTGATGATTGCCACCTACCTTCCCGTTGTCCAACGGGAAGGTTTTTCTCAAATATTTCGTACGCCATTATAGAAAGTGAAGATTGGGAGCGCCAACATGCGTCTTGACCGCTATTTAGCGAATATGGGTTGTGGCAGCCGCAAAGAAGTCAAACAATTAATCCGGTCCGGCAAAGTCAGCGTCGCTGGAAAACTGGTGAAAGATGAAGCGTTGCCAATTAACGCAGGCGTTGATGAAGTAAATTGTGACGGCGTGGCTGTCCGCTATGCGCAATATATTTATTTGATGCTGCATAAACCGGCCGGGGTCATCTCGGCCACCGAAGATCTGCGGGAACGGACGGTATTGGACCTGCTACCTTCAAAATACTTAAACAAAGGATTGTTTCCCGTCGGGCGGCTGGATAAGGATACCGAAGGTTTGTTAATCCTGACCAACCATGGCGAGTTGGGGCACCGGCTGCTGGCTCCGAAAAAACATGTCCCAAAGCGTTATTTCGCCCGGATTGACGGACTGGTGGATGCTGCCGACCAAGCGGCTTTTCGCGCCGGCGTTGAGATCGGGGATTATCTAGCCCAACCGGCTTTGTTGACCGTTATCGCCCCGGGAGCGGAGTCTCTGGTCCAAGTGGTGATTCACGAAGGCAAGTTTCACCAGATCAAGCGCATGTTTGAAGCCCGCGGCAAGCGGGTGATCTACCTAAAAAGGCTGGCGATGGGGGAATTGGAGTTAGACCCCCAACTAGCATTGGGTGAGTTCCGGGAATTAACCGAGGTTGAAATCGCGGTTTTGCTTACGGCGGCCAATTTAATGTCGTAATATCAGTTTCAGGAAGGGCGAATCAGATGAAAACTATTGGAATGATCGGCGGGATGAGCTGGGAGTCGTCGATTGAATATTACCGGATGACCAATGAATTGGTTAAAACGCGGTTGGGTGGATTGCATTCCTGTAAAAGTCTGATGGTCTCGGTGGATTTTGCCGAGATTGAACGGTTGCAGCATCGGGGGGATTGGGACGGATTGGCGCAATTGATGATCGCCGCCGCGCAAAGTCTGGAACGGGGCGGGGCCGATTTCGTGGTCATTTGCACCAATACCATGCATAAACTGGCTGATCTCATTCAGGCGCAGATCGGCATTCCGTTGTTGCATATCGCCGATGCGACCGCCCGGGAGATTCGCAAAGCCGGGTTCGCCAAAGTGGGACTGTTGGGAACCCGCTTCACGATGGAGGAGGATTTCTACCGGAAACGCCTGGAGGAACAACACGGGATCGCGATGCTCATTCCCGACCCGGCGGAGCGCGAGACGATTCACCGGATCATTTATACCGAATTGGTGGTCGGGAGGATTGAGAGCGCTTCGCGGAGCGCCTTCCAGGCGATCATTTCCAAGCTGGTTGCGACGGGGGCGGAAGGAATTGTGCTCGGGTGCACTGAGATTCCGTTGTTGGTAAAACAGGGAGATGTGGCGGTCCGCCTTTTTGACACAACGGCCATTCACGCCCGGGCTGCGGTGGATCTGGCGTTTGAACCGTGATTCGATTTAAGCGAAAACCGTCGTGCAATCACGACGGTTTTCCTTTGTCAAGGCTTTGTCAGACGTTTTTCAAACAACTGCGGTAGGGAGCGCCGCGGATTAAAATTTTACAACGGGAGGGGATCGGCGGTCTGTTGCGCTTCATTCGGAATTTCGTTCACTTCCGTCAATTGCTGGACGGGTACTTTCAGACGGACGTCGGAGTTGAGATCGCGAATGGTTGCGTCGCCGTCGGGATGCAACCGGTCAATCCAGACCGGAAGATTTTGATAGGTTACGTAAATCGTCGCGGCAGAGTCGAGGATTGCTTGGGCACGGGTTTGATCCATTACGGGAGGCCTCCTTTGGTATTTTCGTTAATTACCGTTTCCTGATTTGAAAAATAATATTATCAATGTCGCCCGAAATATTTTGACAATCTTGACTGCGCCATATTTTCCTTCATTTATAAGATGAAATAAGTTTCGTCTAGAAACGCAATAATCGGCCGGGGCGGAGAATTTTAGCGCAAATTCTTGAGATGGTAAGAAAATCGACACTTTATCGTGAAAATGAGTTATAATGAAAAACGATATTATCCGTCGTTGGAGGTAACTATGATAAAAGAATTTAAAAATTTTGCGCTGAAAGGCAACATTCTTGATTTGGCCATCGGTGTTGTCATCGGTACCGCTTTCGGGAAGATTGTTTCGTCCTTGGTTGATGATATTATCATGCCGTTGGTCAGCTCGATTACGGGAAAAATCGATTTCACCAACTTGTTCATTGCTTTAAACGGTAAAGCCTATCCCACGTTGGCCGAGGCGAAAAAAGCCGGGATTGCCACCTTGAATTATGGGAATTTCATCACCGGTGTGGTCGATTTTCTTTTGGTGGCTTGGGCAATCTTTATTATGTTGCGGTTGGTCAACCGGTTCCGGCAACAACCGGCGGCGACGCCGGCGACCAAACAATGCCCTTATTGCATTGCGGCGATTCCGGTGCAAGCGGTACGTTGCCCGCATTGTACCTCGGAGTTGGGGAAGTAAGATATCAAAAGCGACTGCAGCTAGCGCCCGACGGGCAAAACAATCGCGGCAAAATTGTATGAAACAACCGATTTTGCTGATTCCCAACCTGGCGTGACGGATTGTCGAAAAACGCTTGACAAACCGTAACGCGAAAACTAGTATTAAATTTATGGATTGCCGAAATTATAAGGCCTGCGACAATTAGCGCTTGAATTCGGTCAATAATAAATTTGCTGTTGAATTTAAAAGGAGGTCTACTGATGAAGCCCTTTCTGGATGAAAATTTTCTGCTTACGAATCCGACGGCAGTAACCCTTTACAATGAGTATGCGAAGGATATGCCGATCTACGATTACCATTGCCATCTCAGCCCCAAAGAGATCGCTGAGAACAAACGTTATCGCAATATTACCGAAGTTTGGCTCGGCGGCGACCATTATAAGTGGCGTGCCATGCGGGCGATGGGTGTGGACGAAAAATACATTACCGGCGATGCGCCCGACAAAGAGAAGTTTCTGAAATGGGCCGAGACCATGCCTTACTGCCTCGGCAACCCGTTATACCATTGGACCCATCTCGAACTGCAACGTTTCTTCGGAATCGATACGCTGTTATCGCCGGAGACCGCCGAGGCGATCTGGAATCGCTGTAATGAACTGCTGCAAAAGGATGAATTTTCGGCGCGCGGTCTGATCAAAGGCTCCAATGTCAAAGCGCTTTGTACCACCGATGATCCGGTTGATAATCTTGAATATCACATTGCGCTCGCAAAAGACGCCTCCTTTGATGTGAAAGTTTACCCGGCGTGGCGTCCGGATAAAGCGTTTAATATCGAACGCCCCGGTTTTGCCGAGTACATCGCCAAACTTGCGCAGGTTTCCGGTGTTGCCATTAAGTCTTTTGAAGATCTGACCAAAGCGTTGCGGTCGCGTTTGGAATTTTTCCATAGCGTCGGTTGCCGTCTTTCCGACCATGCGACTGATCCGGTGCCGTTTGAGGCCGGTACTCCCGAAGAAGCAACCGCGATTCTCCAAAAAGGATTGCGCGGCGAGTCCCTCTCCGAAACCGAAGTCCGGAAATTCAAAACCCAAGCGCTGTTATTCTTGGGCCGCGAATACGCCCGTCTGGGCTGGGTGATGCAACTCCATATCGGAACCATCCGTAACAACAGCCAACGAATGATGCGTTTGATCGGACCGGATACCGGTTATGACGCGGCGGCTGACTATACCTATGGTGTGGCTCTTTCGCGGTTCCTCGACACTTTGGATAATACCGACGAGCTGCCAAAGACTATTCTCTACTGTCTTAATCCGCGCGACAACGAGATGCTCGCAACCTTGGCCGGTTGTTTCCAAGGCGGCGGAATCCCCGGCAAGATCCAATTTGGTTCCGGTTGGTGGTTCAACGACCAAAAAGACGGCATGATCCGTCAAATGGTCGCCCTTTCCAATTTGGGCTTACTGGCTCCGTTTGTCGGTATGCTCACCGACTCCCGGAGTTTCCTCTCCTATACCCGGCACGAGTATTTCCGGAGAATTCTTTGCAATATGATCGGCGAATGGGTTGAGTCCGGCGAAACCCCGAATGACATCAAGTTGTTAGGCGGCATTGTTCAGAATATCTGTTTCAACAATGCCGAACGATACTTCGGAATCCGCTAACCAAAATATTGAACGAAAGGAAAGGCTGTTGCCGACGAACGTCAAGTTCATCAGGCAACAGCCTTTTTTTATTCCCCAAAAATAGTGGATTTTGAAGGGCTGAACGCCGTTATGGAACTGAGACGGCTTGTCCGATGTCTCGGCAAGCTTATTTTTGTAAAAAAAGTGGATATGTGAATAAGTGAGCTTGCTGAATCGTTCCGCAAGCTGGATATGTGGATAAGTGAGCTTGCTGAGTCGTCCGGCAAGCTGGAGATGTGGATAAGTGAGCTTGCTGAGTCGTTCGGCAAGCTAGATATGTGGATAAGTCCCCCTCCAATAAGTTAGGATAAATATAAGGATCGCGGTTTGACTCCGGAGCACAACCCGGCCCGGCTTTAGCCGGGGTTAGGACCGGTTTTCAGCTTGGCCCTGACCTTCAGGTCTGGGCGGACAGAAACGCATTTAGCGTATTTCTAGATAGTCAAAACGTTTAAATGGAAAAGCTGTTACAAAAGGAACTTGATTGTTCTTTTTGCAACAGCTTTTCGCTTTTTTAGATTAAATATTCAAATTCCGGCTGATCCAGCCTGCGCCTAACAGCATAACGAGAATTAAGGCTGTGGTCGAGTTGGATTTTGGTCGCTTCATGCGGTCCCCTCCTATTCGATGGTGCGATATGTAAAATGCGGTAGGGGTTGCTTGATCTGGTTCGATTATAGCGCAGTTGGGAGAGATTCGGAAGTTGAGGATTGCTGGTCGGGGTTGACGCAAAGAAATAGCAAAAACCCCGGTACGTCTATCGTACCGGGGTTTGGAACCTATAACGCTTTCTCGCCCGATTCTTTGGTGCGGACTCGAATGACCTCATCCACAGTGGAGATGAAAATCTTCCCGTCTCCGGCGGCGCCTGAAGAACTGATCTCGCAGATGACATCGACAATTTTCTGACAATCCTCGTCTTTGATGACCATCATGATCAGCTTTTTCGGCAGGAAGTCGACATGGTATTCGCCGACCCGCCATTGTAAGGAGATGCCGCGTTGGCCGCCCCGGCCTTTTACATCGAATACGGTCATACCAAATATGTTAATCTTCTCTAAAGCCTCTTTGACTTCATTCAGTTTTTCTTCGCGGATAATCGCTTCAATCTTTTTCATCACTTTTCACCACCCTTATTAATAGTAAGCTTCTTCACCGTGTTGGGAGATGTCTAAACCAACTTGTTCTTCGGCTTCGGTGACACTCAGACCCATGCAGCGATCGATCAATTTCGCCAGAACATAAGTAACCACAAAGGAGAAGACAATCACCACGGCAGCGGCTAACACTTGCGCGCCAAGGAGATTCCAGTTGCCGTAAAGCAATCCGTTCGCTCCGGCCGGATTAATCGCTTTGCTGGCGAAGATGCCGGTGGCGATAGCGCCCCAAGTTCCGCCGATACCATGACAAGCCCAAACGTCAAGCGATTCGTCGACTTTCCAATGATTCCGCAACACGATGCAGAAATAAGAGATGGCTGCTCCGGCTGCGCCGATAATAATGGCGGAGCTGGGGGAGACGAACCCGGCTGCGGGGGTGATGGCAACCAAACCAACCACGGCGCCGGTGGCCATGCCAATGGCGCTCGGACGTTTGAATATCCAGTTAATCGCCATCCAGGTTAAACCGGCCGCGGCAGCGGCGATGTTGGTGGTGACAAAAGCGTTGGCCGCCAGGCCGTTGCTGCCCAACGCGCTACCGCCGTTGAAACCGAACCAGCCAAACCAAAGTAACGCGGCGCCGATTACCGTAAAAGGTATGTTATTGGGTTCCATGGTAACCACATTGAACCCTTTGCGTTTCTTAATCACCATTGCAAAAGCGAGTGCCGAATAACCGGCGGTAATATGAACGACGGTTCCACCGGCGAAGTCAAGGGCGCCAAGATTGCGGATCCAGCCGCCGACCGCCCAGACCCAGTGACAAACCGGGTCGTAAACCAAAGTGGCCCATAATAATGAAAATACTACAAAGCTGCTGAACTTAATCCGTTCAACGAACGCACCGGAGATTAAAGCCGGTGTAATGATGGCAAACATCATTTGGAACGCCATAAATAATAAGTGCGGAATGGTAGCGGCGTAATCGGCGTTGGGTTCATAACCGACACCGGTTAAACCGAGCCATTTCAAGCTACCGATCAAACCGTTGATGTCGGGGCCGAATGAAAGGCTGTATCCAAATAAAACCCATTGGATACTAATTAATCCAAGCATTGCAAAACTGAACATGATTGTCGAAAGCAAATTTTTCTTGCGGACCATTCCGCCGTAGAATAGACCGAGGGCCGGGGTCATTAAGAAGACCAGCGCGGTAGAGACTAAAACCCATGCGGTATCTCCAGTGTTCATTCGATCAACCTCCAAGTTAGTTGAATGTAATATTATAAAGGGATAATATCATATAACTAACATTGAGTCAACATTAAAGCAAAATGTTGTATTATTAATAATATATAAACTATAATTACTAACATGTATATTACACAAGTTATGATTGCTTTGGGCAAAAATATTATATGCAATGCGATGCTTGATTTTACAATTGAACTACAAGTTGGTGAACTGGTGTGGGGGTGGCGGATTGCGTGAACTCTTATGAGTAAAAAACCCGCATATAGCAGGTTAGTTGATTGACGATTCGGTGTAAGCTTCGATGACTTGAATTGGGATCTGCCCCATGTTGCGGTAGCGAGGATGCGGCCGTTCGTTATTGTAATGGGTTAACCAGGAGTCGAATTCGATTTGTAAGGTTTCCGGCGAATCGATTTTGTCATTGGCTGACGCGGGAATTAGAAATTCGTTGGTGACGATAGTCTGGAAACGTTCGATAAAGCCGTTGGGACGTTGTTGATTGTCGAGTTTTTGGTGCTCGATGTCGTTCAACATCAAATATAATTCATAATGATGCTTTGCTCCGCCATGATATTCGCGATTGCGATTGGTAATGATCGAGCTGATCGTCAACTGCCGTTCCTGAAAGAAAGGGAGCGCGTCGTTGTGTAAAACGGCAACGGCGTACCCGGGGATCTTGGCTGGGTGGATTAAGCCGAAAGCGTAATTGCTATAATTGTCGATGACGATTTGCAGATAAAGTTTCCCCAAATGTTTAAACGTTTTGAGAAACAAAGTATCTTGAGCGAGCACCTGACCTGGACAGAGGGTTTCGTGATGGCGTTCACGGATGCAAGGGTTTGCTGCTTCCAACAAAATGATCTGTTCATTGGACAACTGTTCGAGACTGTTGGAGTATCTCGCTTCCAAGGATTCCAAACGTTCGTTTTTGGTGCCCAAATTGTGTTTAATCAGGATGTTTTGGACAGTTGGCGAACTGACGCGAATTCCGAACCGTTTTAAATGCTCGCTGATCCGGATACACCCCCAACCGGGATGTTCGAGGCTGAGGGTGAGTATTTGCTCCACGACCTCCGGAGCGGTGGCGCGAGGATTGATCTTGACTGTGGTGGGGACGGATTGAATCCCCTCGAAACCTTGCTGCTGGTACCGTTCTTTATATTCGGAAAACGCGGTGCGGGGGGCGCTGCCGCGACATGCGTTGCCGATTTGGCTTAAAGCCTGCGACAACTCGATGGCGCTCAATCGATTTTGACCTAATTTTCCGGTTGAATTCATCGTTATCACCCCTCGTTTGATTCGAAATAAACCGCACGACGGGTTGCTGGTTTGTTGGTAGAGTCGGGCGATTATATTAGCATAATATTAACACATACATGACATTAAATCAATTATATCATTAAAATGAATCAAAAAATTAACAAATATTGAACTGATAAATCGGATACATGACACATGTTTAACAATTGCTAGAAAAAAAGACGGCATTGGTTGCCGTCTTTTTGGATATTGCGCAAGCTTCAAATTAAATGGCGGAAGAATAGCCCATGGCTCGGGAGATTTCGGCAGCGGTAGAATGCAATTTAACCAACAACTGCTGTTCGTCTTGATTGAGCGTCTCGCCAAAAACCGGTCGAAAGACACTTAAGGTGCCGACGCACATTTTAAGATAGTTGAAAACCGGCACGCTGATTTCGCGAACGGTCCGGCTGAAATTACTTGCTTCGGCAGCATACCCTTGATTGCGGATTTGCGCCAATTCCAATTCGAATTGGTTGAGGTCATCAAGCAACTGGTTGCTGCGGTATACTTCAAGCCATTTTTGACGCTCGGCGTTTTGCAGAAAAGACAGCAGGATCTTCCCGGAACTGGTCTGGCAGGCGGGAACGGGGATACCGGTCTGGATCCCAATCTGAATCGGTCCCGCGGTTTTGACGCAATCGGAATAGATGATGTTATGCGTTGAGAGGACGGATAAGTAAATGGATTCGCTGACCGTCTCGGCAAGTTGAGCCAGATACGGTAAAGCGGTGGGGCGCAGTTCGACCGATTGCAATGCGGCGTTGCCGATTAAAAAGGCTTTCAGCCCTAATTTGTAATGGCCGGTCATCTTGTCGCGTTCAACAAAACCGCTGCGGCAAAGGGTGTTTAACAAACGGTAGGTCGTGCTGATGCTGAGCTTCGAAAGTTGACTTAGTTTGGTCAGGCTCAAGAGGCTGTTGTTTTCAGCTAAAATCTCGAGCAACATTAAGGTTCGTTCGACTGTCTTCACTTTAACTTCGCGTAATTCGGCGGTGTTTTTCAAAATTTTCACCTCAAGCGCTATAGGGATACGACCGATGTAAAAAATATGTCATATCGGTGCCATAGAACGTTATATTTTATGCCTGGCCGGTCGGAACATGCGCTTTCTATGGAATAAAAATTATTTTCGATTGTAATGATTGTAAGATACTTGATAGGTTAATGTCAATATGCCGCGTGCACATTTAACTTAATCTTACATGAGTTTAATGTATACACAAAGTTTTGAATATTCCTCAGTGATGAAAAAGGGGAATTATAGCGACAGTCGAAATTATGAATTATTATAAAGGAATTTTGGAATCTTACGGTATTGTTTTCAATTGACAATACAGTTTCGCAAGGCCGAAAGGAGCATACGATGACAAACGAAAAAGAATATTCTAAACTGCTGCTGGTTGGTGCGGGACCGATCGTCATCGGTCAAGGGAGCGAATACGATTATGCGGCGGTTCAGGCTGCGCGTTATTTGCGGTCGGAAGGTTACACATTGGTTGTGGCCGACAGTAACGCTGCCGCCGTTTTGTCGGATCGGGACGAAGCGGAACGGACGTATTTGGAGCCGTTGACTGCGGATATCTTGGAACAAATTATTATCAAAGAGCAACCCGGCGCCATCGTTACGGCTTTTGGCGGCCAGACCGCGTTGAATTTGGGTTATCAGTTGGAATCCGCCGGAGTTCTCAAGCGGTATCATGTTGAACACCTGGGACCGGCGGCGACGGTTTACGAACAGACGGTCGATCCGGCTCAGTGCCATCAATTGCTCCAGCAATTGGGGTTGGCGACCAATCCCAGTTATACAGTGACTACGATTGGCGCCGGAATGGAACAAGGACGTCAACTGGGATTCCCGGTCGTGGTCCGTAGTATCGCAGCCCAGGAAGGCGCGGGAGTTTTCATTGCCTATAATCAAGAGGAGTTGGAAGACCTCTTGGAGCGGGCTTTTAAACTTTCGCCCTTGGGGAAAGTGGCAGTGGAAGCAGCGTTGCTGGGTTGGGTCGAGATCGAATTGGAGTTGCTCCGTGACCTGAAAGGGCAATCCCGGGTCGTGACGATAATGGAAAATCTCGATCCGGTGGGCGTGCATAGCGGGGATAGTATGACCGTGATTCCGCCACGGGGACTTGATGCCGGGCAACAGGCCGAGCTTTGGAAGCTGGCGACCCGGATTGGCGCTGCCTTGGGTGTTGTTGGGCTATTGAATATGCAATTGGCGGTCTCGCCCCTGAATGGCGAGATTCGGGTGATCGAGCTGAATCCCCGCTTTACTTTTGCGGGAATTTTGGCCGCCCGGGCCAGCGGATTGCCGCTGCCGGTATTGACAATTCAATTATTGCTGGGAGCGGACCTTGCGGCGCTGAAGCTGCCAACCGCGTCAACAACGACGTCGGTGATGGTGAAACTGCCCCGGTATGATCTGGCGAAGTTTCCGGCAGCGGAGCCATTATCCAGTTCCGCGATGCGGTCGGTCGGAGCGGCGGTGGGTTTTGGGCTTGACTTTAAAGAAGCATTGCAAAAGGCGGTTTGTTCCTTGGAAAACGGCCGCGCCGGATTAGGTTCCGATGGGTTTGAGCCGCCCGACCATTCGCTGACACCGCGGTTGATCCGGGAAAAGATCATTAACTCCGGCCCGGAACGGCTTTTTTATCTCTATGCGGCAATCAAAAAAGGGTACTCCCTGGCGGATCTGGAAAAGCTCACGCAGCTGAGCGCCTGGTTCCTAAAGGAACTGAAAGAACTAGTCGCCTTTGAGAAAGAATTAACCACTTATGCGTTGTACAATCTGCCGGCTGACGGTTTTTTAAAAGCAAAACGCTGGGGTTTTTCCGATATTCAGTTGGCCTATGTGCTCCGGACTACCGAACAGGAGGTTCGAAAGAAACGAACCGGATTAGGAGTCCGGCCCCGCTTTGTCGCTAGCGGTTCCCGGACTGAGCGTTGGAATGAGGCGGCTTGGTTCTCCAGCTACGGCGAAACGACCGCCGTTTTCGATGAAACCGGGGCCGCCCCTTATCTCGTCTTGGGTTCCGGTCCCAATCACATTGGCGCCGGCGCGGAGCAGGCTTACATACTGGCCAAAGCGGTTGCGGCGTTGTCGAGGCAAACTGCGACAGTTTTGGTGGATTCCAACCCGACGACGGTCGTCGGCGGTTCGGATCAAACCGCCCTCTTTTTTGAACCATTACAGTTCGAGCAGATTGCCAATATTGTCGAGCAGGCGGGGACGGCTGGAATCTTCAGTCAATTTGGCGGGGCGGCTGCGGGTAAATTAGTTGCCGCGCTTGGTAAGGCTGGCTTTCCGCTGATCGGTCGGACTGAGCAAAACATAACGAGCTTGCGGGCGTTGGAGATCTTGCGTGAACAGGGGATCCGCCAACCGGAACGCCATAAGGTGGCCGATCTTGAGCAGGTGTTGCGGATCGCCAAAGAGATGGGTTATCCGGTCCAAGTCCGGACCGAGGCTGGCGGTTGGGCGGAGGTTATTTTCAATCCGGAAACCCTGGTGGAGTATTTCGAACCGAGTAAGCACGGCGCAAAGTATCCGATCTATCTTGAAAAGTATCTTGATAACGCCATTGGCGTCGCCAGCGATTTCCTGGCCGACGGGGCCGCCGCGGTGATGGTCGCCGTGATGGAACATATCGAAGAGGCGTCGATTCACACCGGAGACAGCGCATTATCTTTCCCTCCATATACAGTGAGCGAAACGGATCTGGAGACGATCCGCCGGGTTGGGACTGCGGTCGCCGAGAAACTGCAAATGAAAGGGCTGTTTCATTTGAAGTTCGGCATTTGGCGTGGTGAGGTTTATCTGCTGCAACTGGAAGTGGGAGCCGGTTTGACCACGCCTTTTGCCCAAAAAATTACTGGGATGCCGTTGATTGCGGCGGCGGTCCGGACCTTGTTGGGCTCGGACCTTGCCGGACTGCAATTTGTCCCGGAAGTGCCGCAATTTACAATGGTGAAAGAAGCCATGTTGCCGTTTGATCGTTTCCCCGGAGTTGACCCGATCCTCGGACCGGAGATGCGTTCGACCGGTTCGGCGTTGGGAGTGGCGGCGGAATTTGGTTCGGCCTTTATCAAAGCGCAGTTGGGAGTGGGAGCGGACATTCCCACTGCCGGCGCGGTGTTCATGAGCATCCGCGAGGAAGACCGCCGGCCGTTTATTCCGATCGCCAAACAATTGACGGCATTGGGCTTTACCATTATTGCCACGGAGGAAACCGCCCGTCTGATGGAACGGCAGCAGATTGACTGTCGAGTTGTCTTACGGATCAGCGAAGGCCGCCCCAATATTCTCGATGAGTTGAAGAACGGCCGGGTTCAATGGATTATCAGCATTCCCTCGGGCCCCCGGACCACGGTCGAAGAACGGTTGATTCGTACCACCGCCGCCAAACGGGGGATTCCGATTATCACCACGGTCGCCGGCGCGTTGGCGGCGGTGGCGGGCTTGGAATATTGTCAACCTGCGAACCTGCGAATCAAGCCGTTGCAGGATTATTAATCAACCCGCCGGTGACTTGAGCAACGGGCGCCAGGCGCCGGGCAATGGCACCGAAGCCTTCAAAGACTACTTCTTCGCGGAGTAGTCTTTTCAATCTCTGAGCGAGACGCGCGGTCCATAAGAACCATTAATGCCGCAATAAATTAGCAATTAATTCAACTTATCTAGCAACGGTTCCGGGAATTGGATCGAAATTTAACGTTTGAGCAATAGGAACTGACCGAAGAAAAGCGAATAAAAAGATTAAGGGTTAGTTTATTACAATGAAGGCAGCTTTAAAATTTTTTTAAATTGAAAGTCCGACAATAAACAATGTGAGGAATTATGGCGAAACGAGTACGATGTTCATATGTTTGCTCGGGAACAGATTATCTGCAACAGATCAAACTGCAACATTTTGTCGACAAGGACTTTATCGCGGAGACCCCGAGTCAAGTGATCAAATGTCACCGTCATGAAGCGTGGCAAATCTGGTTTATTATCGAGGGAAACGTCCAGGCCGAGGTCAATGGCACAGTCATGGACGCGCGCCCGGAGGATCTCTTCTTAATCCGGGGGAATGATTTTCATGAGCTATGGACCAAAGACGGGTCGGGATGCCATGTGGTGGATATCAAATTCACGTTTAATCCCGAATTTCTTGGGATGAATTCGTTGGAGTTGAAAAGCGTGCGGTTGCGCGAAAAAAGCATCGTGCAGCGGTTGATTGATAAGATCCTCTTTGAAGTCGGTGACCGGAAACCGGGTTGGGAATTAATGCTTAATCTGCATTTGATGGAGTTGATTACCCGCACGTTGCGCCGGGCATATGTTGACAATCGACAGGTGGAGCAGTCGAAACCTTCGTTGGATCGAACGCTTTACCACCATTTTGTGGTATCGCAAGTCAAAGCCTTTATCGACTCCAACTATAACCGGGAATTGTCGATCAATATCCTGGCGGAGCAGGTCCATTTGAATCCGAAGTATTTGAGTCATATTTTCAAAAAGGTGACCGGCTCGCCGATCAGCCATTATTTGACCGAAACCCGGTTGTCAAAAGCCAAAGAGTTGTTGCTGGATTCGCACCTTTCGATTAAAGAGATCGCTTTGGAGGTCGGTTATACCGATACCAGCTATTTTGACCGGGTTTTTAAAAAGATCGAGCGGGTTTCCCCCAACGATTACCGGACCCGGGTTTTGGAAGAGTGACATTGGTTAAAAGATGTATTTCAGTGGGTGGATTTGATATTTCGGTGCCTGAATGGGCAATTCCGGTCGTTGGATCCATAATTCCGGTGCTTGGATCTGGAATTTGGGTCGTTTGATGCTGCATTCTGGTCGTTGGATTTTGAATTCCGGTGGTTGGATCGAATATTGGGATGGTTGGTTATTGAATTAAAGTCGTTATATTTTAAATTTCGGCTGCATATTCTACCTTGCTTGTCATAAACAAGGAATCGTCGCCCCGCCGAATCGCCGCCGGTTAAGGAGAAGGGGACAGCGGCGGCGGAGTTATACTGCTGGCGAATGAAGCCGCGAAAATGAGGTGGTTGTGATGAAACGGATTCTTTTAGGGGTCGCCCTGCTTTTATTGATTGGGTCGATTGTTTTGACAACCGTGGGTGCGGCTGCGACGGTTGGGCCGACCCGGGTCGGCGCCTTGTCGGGCATCACTGGCCTCGCGATGGTTAAACTGATGGAGGGGCCGGGGAGCGACCGCGCCCGGCAATATGATATTGAGGTTTATAAGAGCCCGGACCTGCTGGCCGCCAAAGTCGTGGCGGGAGAGGAAGATATCGCCGCTTTGCCGATCAATACGGCGGCCATTTTATACAACCGCGGCGTGCCGATTCAAGTGGTATCGGTGATCGGCTGGGGTGTTTTATACATCGTCACTAATGAACCGGCGGTGAAAGGCTGGGCCGGCTTAAAAGGCAAAGAGGTCTATGTTCCGGCCAAGGGGACCGTACCCGATCTGCTTTTACGTTATTTGGCCGCTAAAAACGGGCTGGTGCCCGAACGCGATTTTACCTTGCATTATATCGCCAGCCCGGTCGAGTTGGCGCAACTGACCGCGGCCGGCAAAGCCGGTTTGGCGGTACTGCCCGAACCTTGGGTCACACAGGTCACGATGCGGAACGACCAGTACCGGATCGCGTTGGATCTTCAAAAAGAATGGCGCAAGATTGAACGGCAATCCCTGACCTATCCCCAAACTTGTGTGGTGGTCTCCCAAAAACGGCTTGCCGCTGATCCGAAGTTCCTGGCGCAGTTCCGGAAAGATCTGGCGGCTTCCATCGGTTGGGTCAATCGCCAACCGCAGCAGGCCGGAGTTTTAGCCGAACGATTGGTCCAGATTCCCGCTTCCGCAGTCCAACTTGGGATCAAACGTTGCAATCTGAAATATGTCGATGCGATGAAAGTGAAAGGCGAGATCAGCCGGTTCTTAGAGCGATTGGGTGAGAAAACGCCGGAAGCCGTCGGAGGAAAAGTGCCGGATGAAGGGTTTTATTACCAACCGTAAGGGATTGACCGGGCTCGCTATTGGAGCGCTCTTGCTGTTGTGGGGAATTGCGGCGGCGGCACTCCGGTCGCCGTTATTGCTCCCGTCGCCATGGGTCACCTTGCGGCAATTATTTTGGTTGACCCAAACAACCGATTTTTGGTGGCATCTCAGCGCCAGCCTGAGCCGGGGTTTAGCTGGCTTTGGGCTGGCTTTTTTGACCGGAGCGGTCGTTGGCATGCTGGCTGGACGTTGTCGATGGTTCGGGGTTTTGATCCGTCCCGGGTTGGTTTTTTTGCGGAGCACGCCGTCGATGTCGCTGATCCTTTTAGCCCTGATCTGGTTCAAAGTAGAACTGGTCGCGCTGTTTGTCATCTTTTTGGTGGTTTTTCCGATGGTGGTTCAGAACATCGTCGAAGGCGTCCGGCAGGTGGAACCGGAATATTTGGAGTTGGCCAAAGTTTACCGGTTGACTTCGTCTCGGATTATAAAAGCGATCTATCTCCCGGCCTTGATCCCGTTTTTGGGAGCGGCGCTCAGCTCCGGCCTCGGGATGACCTGGAAGGTGTTGATTGCGGCGGAAGTCTTGTCCTATCCTAAATGGGGCATTGGAGTGCAAATGGATACCGCCCGGGTTTATTTCCAAACCGAACAGGTCTTTGCTTGGACCCTGATCGTGGTCTTAATCGGTTTGGGCTTTGATTCGCTACTCGAAGCCTGGTTTGGGCGAATGTTGTTCTGGAGAGGAAGTCATGACGGTTCAAGTCGCAAACATAACGAAACGGTTTCGTGAGTTAACGCTTTACGCCAATTTCAGCTTGGAGTTTCCATCCGGGCAGATTACGGCGCTTCTCGGACCGTCCGGGTGCGGGAAAACGACGTTGCTCAATATCCTGGCGGGGCTGGTTGCGGTCGATGCCGGGACCGTAACCACCGAAGCTCCGGTCAGTTATATTTTTCAAGAACCCCGGTTGCTGCCGTGGTTGTCGCTGCACGCCAATCTGGAGCTGGTGTTGGCCGATCGTATGCCGGCCGCGGAAACCAAAGAAAAGGTAGCTATGGGACTCGCCGCTACCGATCTGACCGATTATGCCGATTATTATCCCAATCAGGTCAGCGGCGGAATGCGGCAGCGGGCGGCGTTGGCCCGGGCCTTTATTCATCCGTCCGCTTTGCTGCTGATGGATGAACCGTTTCAATCCCAAGATATCAAAACCCACTACCAAATGGTCCAGCTGTTCCTGCGGTTATGGCGCACCGCGCCCCGGACGGTGGTCACCGTGACCCACTCGATCCAGGAAGCGCTTTGGCTTGCCGACCAAATCGTGGTTCTTTCCGCCAAACCGACCCAATTGCTTGAACGTTTTGAACTCACCGAACCCCAAGAAACCCGTATGGCCCATTACGATCGCTTACAGTCCGTCGAACAACGCGTCATGCAAGCGCTTTTAGGTTAACTCCTTTGGTCGACAAACGCAGTTGCAGGAGAAAATTTCTGATTAGTTTGAGTTTTATTAGAAAAAGATAGCAAAATGGTTGTTTTTGGAACTTCATCATGATAAAATAGGCGTGTTTAAACGAAATCAGCTGAAGTATACAATTTATTATTAGGGGTGAAAACGGTGAAACTCAAATTAATCACAATTGGAATTTTAGTGTTGATGCTTTCATTTGCTATCAGTAGCAATGCTTTAGGCGAAACCGAGAACCATCAGTTTTATTTAATGATTGGCGGGATCAACCTGAGCATTGATAGCGATCAATTGGGTAGCATTTATCAACGGGAAGATGATACGACGATAAATGTTTTGCTACCGGAATTAAAATCGGGCAGCGGTTGGAGCGTTGTTTTCGGAGAGCGAATCGACCGGCTGGTCGGCGAGGTTGAATATCAACAATCTAGCCATGACGGGAAGGGTGTTGATATGCATGCCGATTTTCAAATGTTAGGGGCCAACGTAAAATACCACTTAACTGATCCTGAAAAAGCGCTTTCACTATATACCAAATTTAGTTATGCCAAACCCTTACTAAAAATTAAAGATGCATATTACGAGTATGATTCCGCCAGTAACTTGATTGATACTGGTGATGCCAAAATAAAAGGAAATACTTACGGACTTGGTCTTGGAATTTCCTTTAAAACCTTTTCCCAACTGTATCTTGATGGCGGTGTAACATATTATCGGAGCGATCTTCATCGGGTTAAGGTTGACGCTGGAACATATAAACCAAACCCATCAATCAAGGTTGACAGTTATGTTTACAACGTAGGTTTGAAATATGTTTTTTAAATTGTGATACATACTCCATCAAACAGACAACCGGCCCTAAAAGCGCCGGTTGTTCTTTTTTTTACCGTGATTCAATGACATACTGATGACATGTGGCTAACTTGTTGCATACCATATCAAAGTAAGTTTGAAGCAGAACCCTGGGTGGCTGGTAATGAAGCCGACCACCCCGTAAGGAGCGATATTATGTGCGGAATTGCAGGTTGGGTTGATTGGGATGCCGATCTTCGCGGGGAACGAGCCACATTAGAAACGATCACCCGAAAATTATCACCCCGGGGGCCTGATGCTGAAGGGTATTGGCAAAGTGAACATGTTGCCATCGGCCATCGCCGCCTGATCGTGGTGGACGCCGAAGGCGGCCGTCAACCAATGGTCAAACGGTATGGCGAGCGAACGTTTGTCCTCACTTATAATGGCGAACTATACAACACTGCCGAATTGCGGACGGAGTTGGAAAGGCTTGGGCATCGTTTTGATTCCTATTCCGACACGGAAGTTTTATTGGTCGCCTTTATTCAGTGGGGGCCGGAATGCGTTGAACGTTTTAACGGCATTTTTGCTTTTGGCATTTGGAGTGAACACGATCAGTCCTTGTTTTTGGCCAGAGACCGGATGGGCGTTAAACCGTTGTTCTACGTTTTGCAAGGCAATCGGTTGATCTTTGGCTCCGAACTGAAAGCGTTGCTAGCCCATCCGCAAGTGCAAGCCCGGATCGACGCGCAAGGCGTCGCCGAACTGTTTGGATTAGGACCGGCGCGCACCCCCGGGTTTGGGGTGTTTAAGGGGGTCTCCGAATTGCGCCCCGGTTGCTGGCTGCGCTTTGGGCGCGATTCCGAAGTGAAGGTCCGCCGTTATTGGGAGCTGCAAAGTCAGCCGCATTCTGATGATTTTGACACTACCGTTGCCAAGGTCCGCGAGCTGGTGGTCGACGCCATCAAACGCCAACTCGTATCCGATGTGCCCATCTGCACTTTTCTCTCGGGCGGACTCGATTCCAGTATCATTTCGGCCATTGCGGCCAATGAATATCAGAGCAACGGTTTTGACGCGTTGCGCACGTTTTCCATTGATTATGTCGATAATGAGCGGTATTTTAAGCCCAGCGCCTTTCAGCCCAATTCCGACCGGCCCTGGATTGAACAGATGGTTGAGTTTCTCCGGACCCGTCATCAAACAACCATTGTCGACACGCCCCAAGTTTGTGAGGCGTTGTACAATGCGGTGGTGGCGCGGGATCTGCCGGGCATGGCGGATATTGATTCGTCGCTCTTTTTGTTCTGCCAGGAGATTAAAAAGCAGGCTACCGTGGCGTTGTCGGGAGAATGCGCCGATGAAGTGTTTGGGGGTTATCCTTGGTTCCACCGGCCGGAAGCGGTGGCGGCCGATACGTTCCCTTGGTCGTTGGCGGTTGATTTTCGGGAGGAATTACTGGCTCCGGATTGGCGGGGCAAGATCGGTTTAAAACAATATGTGGCCGACCGTTACCAGGAGACCTTGGGGGAGGTCCCGCGGTTGGAGGGGGAAAACCCGATTGAGGCCAGACGCAGGGAGCTTTTTTATCTCAACTTACACTGGTTTATGGCCGTGTTGCTTGACCGGAAAGACCGGATGAGTATGGCTCACGGTTTGGAGGTCCGCGTTCCGTTCTGCGATCACCGGATCGTCGAGTATGTTTGGAACATTCCGTGGGCGATGAAAGCTTGCGACAATCGCGAAAAAGGAATTTTGCGGCGGGCTGTCGAAGGAATATTACCGGAAGCAATCATTCACCGGAAAAAAAGTCCCTATCCCAAAACGCATAATCCCAATTACCATCAGCAAGTGAAACAGGAATTAACCGCAATATTGGCCCGGCCCGATAATCGAATTCAAGAATTGGTTAATTTAAAGATTTTACATAAAGTAACCGAGAGTCCTGATTTTGCAGTGCCTTGGTTTGGTCAATTGATGACCGCACCGCAGCTTATGGCCTATTTAATCCAGCTTGAATTGTGGCTGGAGGAGTACCGTGTCGAACTCTGTTGAAGAATTTCCGATTATGTAATATTTTATGACATAAACGTTATTGGACATAAAACCTTGACAAACTGCATTTCTTACCATAAAATGAAATTAACGATAATTTTCTAAATTTTTACTCCGCTGCATCATAAATGGATGAACTGTAAATCGGTATAGTTGTCCATTTGGTATTTCGACAAAATAATACTTTGTTGTAAAGCACTCCTGAAATTCACAAACAGTGCCATACAAAATCGTGTAATTTATCTTAATAGGGAATTTGCCAAATCTTCATTAAAATTTGTGGTTAGCATGAATTTGATAACTCGGGTAAGCATCTAAGTTGTCAATCGAACCTAATTTTGGTGAAAAGGCAAAATCCTACGATGGTTGAGACTTGAAATGTTTTTGGTTCCCAAATTTAGCTTTTGGTCTCAGGCGTTTATGAAAGATAATTCGACATACCTAACTGGAGAAATCGATGGCCATTATATCCAGGCAAAAACTCGGTGATTTACTGGTTAGACACGGTTTTATCACCCCGCAACAACTCGAAGAAGCACTCGCCGAACAAAAGAAAAGTGATGCTAAACTCGGTCTAATTCTGGTAAAACATGGTTATTTGACTGAACAGAATCTGATTGAGGTCTTAGAGTTCCAACTCGGAATCCCGCATGTAATCATCTCCAAGAAAAAAGTACCTCCGGAGATCGTCCACCTTGTCCCCGAACCCCTAGCCCGCAAATACAAAGTCTTCCCGGTGGACCGCTCGAAAGAACGTTTAATCTTGGGAATGATTGATCCCACCGACGTCTTCGCCATTGATGATCTTCGCTTATCATTAAATATGGAGATTCAACCGGTCATTGTGACCGAAGAGGATCTCAACCGTGCGCTCGAACAATATTACGGCATGAACAGTTCGATTGAGGATGTCTTTAAAGACATTGACGTTGAGTTTGAACAGGAAAAAGACGAACAGCAAAACGACGATATCGAAGCGGCCGACGACGCGCCGATTGTCAAATTAGTGAACCTGATCATGACCCAGGCGGTTCGGGAACGGGCCAGTGACATACATATTGAGCCAGCAGAATTTGAGTTGGTCGTCCGTTACCGAATCGACGGTCATTTAAAAAAAGTGATGACCTCTCCAAAGAATACCCAACCCGCAATTATATCGCGGATCAAAATTATCTCGGGAATGAACATCGCTGAAAAACGGGTGCCGCAAGACGGACGGATTCAGTTGCGTGTTGAAAATACCGGGATTGACCTCCGGGTATCGTCAATTCCCACGGTTTTTGGTGAAAAGATTGTTATGCGGTTACTGTTTAAAACCAATGTAACCGCTTCCATGGACAAGCTAGGATTTCTCGCGAATACGCTGGAAAAATTCCGGACGGTGTACAAGCAACCCCATGGTATTATCTTGGTTACCGGTCCGACCGGTAGCGGTAAATCCACGACCTTAAGCGCAGTCTTAAATGAATTAAATGATCCGGATGTCAATATTATGACCGTTGAAGACCCGGTCGAATATCAAATTCCGGGAGTAAACCAAGTTCAGGTCAATAACAAAGCGGGATTGACCTTCGCGGCGTCGTTGCGTTCGTTTTTACGGCAAGACCCCGATATCATCATGGTGGGAGAGATCCGCGATAAAGAGACAGCGCAGATTGCTTCCCAAGCGGCATTAACCGGGCATGTCGTGTTGTCGACTTTACATACCAATGACGCTCCAAGTACGGTGACACGGTTGATTGATATGGGGATTGAACCGTTTTTAGTAGCTTCAACCCTCGCCGGAATTTTAGCCCAACGGCTCGTCCGGGGGATCTGCAGCGGCTGCAAACGCGAGTACACGCTAACGCCGGAAGATCCATATTATAATATTGTTGCAAGTTACCTGCCGGGATTTAACCCGGATATTCACCATTTTTACCGTGGACAAGGGTGCCCGCAATGTAATAATAGCGGTTATGGCCGGCGGACCGCCATTCATGAAGTGTTGATCATCAACCAAGAGTTACGTTCGACCATCAGTAAAAATGTTCCCGCCAATATCTTAAAGGAAGTTGCCTTGCAAAACGGCATGTTAACGCTGCTTCAGGATGGTTTGTTTAAAGCGGCGGAGGGTCGTACCACTCTCGAAGAGGTAATCCGTGCGGCCTATACCACGGAATAATATTAATAATCACATTAGATTGGGGCGAAACCTTATTGAATTTAGATGAACTGTTAACGATTTCGATTCGGGAAAAGGCTTCTGATATTCATTTAACAGTTGGCCGCCCGCCCACGTTACGTATTTATGGGGAGCTCGTTCCGATGCCGAGCTATGACATCTTGACCAATGAAACGATTAAGGAATTGTTGCTCCCGATCCTGGATGAGTTTAAGCAGAATCGGCTGAATCAAGCTGGGCATGTTGATTTTTCCTATGCTCTATACAAACAAGGCCGTTTCCGGGTTAATATTTTCCGGCAGCGGGGTACCGTCTCCGGTGTCATGCGGTTGATTCCTACCGAGATTCCCCCCCTTGAAGTATTGGGATTACCGGAGATTATACCGACTCTGGTTGAAAAGACCCGAGGGTTGATTCTGGTAACAGGGCCAACCGGTAGTGGTAAATCTACAACTTTAGCTGCGATGTTAGATTTGATTAATAAAGGACGTAGTTGCCATATTATCACTTTGGAAGATCCGATCGAATTTTTACATCGCCATAAAGCAAGTATCATCAACCAACGCGAAGTAGGTAGTGATGCCGATTCGTTCGCCGGTGGGCTTCGGGCGGCGCTCCGTGAAGATCCGGATGTCATCCTCGTCGGTGAGATGCGTGATTTGGAAACGATTCAGACGGCGTTAACTGCGGCTGAAACCGGGCATTTAGTTTTTGCCACGTTACATACAAATGACTGTGCTCAATCCATCGACCGGGTCATCGACGTCTTCCCGCCGCATCAGCAAACTCAGATTCGGATGCAATTATCAATGGTATTGCAAGCGATTATTTCGCAAACTTTAATTCCCCGCGCCGATATGCCGGGTCGCGTAGTCGCTTGTGAAGTGATGGTTATGACGGCCGCTATCCGGAATATGATCCGCGAGGCGAAAAGCCATCAAATTCAAATGGCGATCCAGACTGGCGGTAAACAAGGGATGCAGACAATGGATACTACATTAAAAAATCTTTACCTCAAACGGATGATTACTATTCAGGAAGCGTTGATGCGTTGTACTAACCAAGATGAGTTTAAAAAGTTGATTGGTGAATGAGTTAATTAAGGAAGGTAAACAATGGCTACTTTCGCTTATCAAGGCAAAGATCGTACCGGAAAGGCGGTCAGGGGGCAACTTGAAGCAGTAACGGCCCAAGAAGCCGCTTCGAAATTGCGAGCTGATAATATTTATATCACCCAATTGGCGTCGCCCAAAGTTAAAGCGATAGGAATTGGAACGAAAAAAGCGAGTAAGACTAATCCGGGCAAACCGGTATTTGGAACCGGAATCAAGCTGAAGGACCTGCTAGTTTTCACCCGGCAGTTTGGGGTGATGATCCGGGCTGGAGTTAACTTGGTTAACTGTTTAAATTTGCTCGCTGAACAATCGGACAATCCTTATATGAAAGTAATTATTGGAGAGATCCGGCGTGATGTTGAAAGCGGTATGGCGATGCATGTGGCGCTGGCGAAGTATCCCAAAGTATTCCCGCCCATTTACATCCATATGATCGAAGCCGGTGAGGCCAGCGGTCAGTTGGAAACCGTCCTGAAACGGGTTGGCGAGTTTTTGGAACGGGAGTTTGAATTACGTAAAAAAGTAACCGGCGCGATGGTTTACCCGATGGTGATCGCAAGCGTAGCTGCCGTAGTCGTGTTGATTTTGATGACAGTAGTTATTCCGCAATTTTTAACAATGTTTACCGATGCCGGGGTGGAACTTCCCATCATGACCCGTATCTTGATTGCAGTCACCGGTTTTTTGCAGAATTTTTGGTGGTTACTGATTATTGGGGTGGTTGGCGGGTTATTTGGCTTTACCTATTACCGCTCCACACCGCAAGGACGCTATGTCACCGATATGATATTTTTCCGTTTGAAAGTGATTGGACCGGTGATCCAGAAAGTGGTCTCGGCCCGCTTTAGCCGGACCTTGGCGACTCTGCTGGAAAGTGGCGTCATGATCACCAACAGCTTGGAGCTGGTTGAAAAAGCGGTTGGTAACTCGGTGGTCGCTAAAGCGGTCGCTGACGCCCGCCTGAACATCACCAAAGGTACCGGTTTGGCCCGGCCTTTGGAGCAGACCGGGGTTTTTCCCAGTATGGTCACGCAAATGGTGGCGGTCGGCGAGGAGACCGGTGAATTGGCTTCGATGCTTGATCAAGTGGCCGACTTTTATGAAACCGAGTCCGGTTACGCGATTGAGACGTTAACCTCGTTGATTGAGCCGGCGATCATTGTCATTTTGGGTTGTGTGGTTGCGGTAATTGTCAGCGCGATTATGATTCCGATGTTTGAGATCAGTACCGGAGCGACCATGAAATAAAAAGCCCAACTCATATGTTGCGCTTTTTATATACACTCTGATGGAAAGGAGGTGAAAACAATGAGCAAATTATTCAAACAAGAACAAGGTTTTACCTTGGTCGAGCTGTTAATCGTTATCGCTATCATCGGTGTTTTAGCCATGGTTGCGGTACCAAAGTTCATGGACATGAAAGCCAACTCCGAACGGGACAGCTGCCGTGCTAACCAAAACACCCTGGAGTCATGCGTTGAGCAGTTCAAGAATTCTGACGCATCAGCTGCTTATCCAGCTGACCAAGCAGCAATGGTTACTGCTAATGTTTTGAAACGGCAAATCTTTTGTCCGGCAACCGGTCCGCATGCAGTTTCCGAAGCCAGTACTGATTACACCTGGGGTGGAACGACGGGTACAGGTGTTGTGCAATGCGCCTCCGCTACTTTTGCAGCAAAGCATAATGTTGGTGCTACTCCTTGATAAGTATGCAAACTAGTATTTTGGTTTAATAGTGGGCAGTTTTTTTGTACTGATTTATTGTTTTTACCGCGGGGGGAAATCAGGGATTTCCCCCCATCTACCTATCAAATTGATTATCATCAAACGAAATGGTGGACGAAAATGACTTTTTTTATGATTCTCTTCGGTTTATTGGTAGGTAGTTTTTTAAATGTCGTGATCTACCGTACGCCCCTTAAACAGTCGATCATTGCGCCCCCTTCGCACTGCCCGGCTTGCAATCACCGGTTGACTTGGCTTGATTTGTTTCCGATCGTCAGCTTTTTATGGTTAAAAGGCCGTTGCCGGTATTGTCATGTTAAGGTCAGTTGGCGTTACCCGCTGGTTGAATTGGTAACGGGTTTTTTATCCTGGGCCGCGTGGATGCGGTTTGGTTTTACCGTCGAAACGGCGGTGTATCTTTTATTTACTTTTGCCTTGGTTGTCATTGCCTTTATTGATTACGACCATCAGATCATTCCGAATTTTCTAACCTATCCGGGGTTGATTATCGGCTTGTTATTCCAACTATGGCGGGGTGCGCTGGTTGAGGCGTTGGTTGGCGGGTTAATCGGTGGTGGGGTATTGCTTTTAATTGTTGTTTTTTATCCCAAAGGAATGGGAATGGGCGATGTCAAGTACTTAGCGATGGTCGGAGTGCTTTTAGGATGGGAAAAAGCGATTTATACGTTATTTCTGGGAAGTCTGTTCGGAACGTTAATCATGATTCCGTTATTAATGTTAAAAGTAGTTGAGAAGGGGAAGCCGTTCTCGTTTGGGCCGTTTTTGGTGACCGCCACGTTTGTGGTGATGTATTTAAGTAGTTGGCTGCCTTGGTTTTACTAATGTATAAATGAAATAGCAAAAATTTGAAAATCCTTCAAATTTGTTTCACTGTGACCTGGATTTTTGTTTTTTAATAGATTGTCAATAAATTGAACTTAATAAGCCTAGGATGAAATGAGGGAGGAAAATTGCCTAAAACTGGTGTCGGGTTAGATATTGGAACCAGCTCAGTGAAGATTGTTGAGCTTGTTTCACAAGGAAAAGGGAACATCATGGTCAATCGCTTTGGAATTGTTCCTTTACCCGAAGGGGCTCTCAATGGTGGGATCGTTAAAGATTATGGTAACGTAGCGTCAACAATTAAAGAGGTAATTCGCCAGACGAAAATCAACTCGCGGCGAGTGACTGTCGCTATTGCGGGACAGACCGTTATTGTACGACAGATCAAGATTCCTTTGATGACTGAAGGAGAAGCAGCCACGGCTGTCAAATTTGAAGCGGAACGTTATATCCCGTTTCCCAGTGACGAGGTAACCCTTGATTTCCAGGTAATTCAGCGGAATGAGGCTGGAGGCGAAATGGAAGTCATGTTAGTATGCGCTCATAACGAGGTTATCAACAGCCATCTGGAAACAATTAAAATGGTAGGACTATCGCCGCAGGCAATGGACATCCAACCGTTTGCTTTAATGCGTACCATGGGAATGGAAACTCACCCTATCGAGGAAAGTGTTGCTTTATTAGATATTGGCGCCGGTACTTCGGATTTGACGATTATTAAAAATGGGGTGCCGAAATTTACTCGGATTATTCCTTTGGCAGGAACCCGTTTCACCCAAATTGTTGCAAAAACTTTAAACGTTGACTATAACGAAGCTGAAAAGACGAAGGTTAACTATAGTGATGCGTTATATGATTTTCAAACAAGTTCACGGGAAAGTACGGCATATCAGGTTAATTTCGCCATCTCGGAAGTGCTGAAAGAATTATCCATGGAGTTGCGACGTTCGTTTGATTATTATCAGCTTCAAAATCGCAACGAGGAGATTAATAAGTTGATCATCTCCGGTGGCGGTTCAAAGATTGCTAACTTAGCAGAGTATCTTACTAACCAATTAAATGTAAAAGTTCAAGGTAATGTTTTACCGGAACAATTCAATTGTCCACCTAAATTAAGGGCTGAATTTGAAGAGAACTCTTCTCGATTGGCTGTAGCTTACGGCCTTGCTTTTAGGCAGGTGGTTCCGGCATGAGAATTAATCTACTTCCAGAGGAACTTCGTCCTCAGAAAAAGGTTCAAGCTAGCAGTTTAATTATATTATTGATAATTGCTGTTTCAGTGGTTACTGCTTGGACGATCGCAGTGATGGCTTTTGTCAATAATCAGTCATTAACAAGTGAATCGACAAATATCAATGTCCGGTTAAATGATCTCAAAACTCAAATAGATGAAGCAAAAAAATATGATCAAATATTTCAAGAAATTGAGAAGTTACAGAATGACGCAAAAAAAATAAATGCGCTTTACCAACCTTCACCTCAAGTTGCGCGTCGGTTAGCTTCGGTTTTATTAGACGACATGTGGTTGACCGAAGTTTCCATTGATAAAGTCGGAAAGATAAAAATCAAGGGAGGTTCAGTGGTTTTTCCGCAAATGGGAGTCTACTTGGATCGCCTGACATCCTTAAAGTACTTTAAGGATCCGCATTATATTGGTATGCGGCGTGAGAAGAATGAACAGCTAAGTACCTATACTTTCGAACTAGAAACCGAAACGGGGAGGAATTCCCTTGAATATCAAGAAAAATAGAATTTTTGATTTAGTATTTATCGGCATTGCCGTGGTCTTAATCGGTGGAGCCGGATTTATGTGGTATCATTTTAATGAAGCGAATTTGCTACTCGAACAGGAAGTGGCCAAACAGAAAGCTGAATTGGCAAACGCCTCTAAACTTATTCAAAGATATAATGAGTTAAAAGCTCAAAGTAGTCAAATAGATCAAAAAAAGGCTTGGTTGGCTAATTTTATCCCGAGCGAAGAGGGTCAAGTAATGTTCATCGCTGAATTACAGCGGATGGCGGAAAAAAATAATATTGAAATTTCAACTTGTTTATTGGAAGCGACAACGAAGAAATTAAAAGCCTATCCTAATTATACAATTTATCAATGGAAAGTGAATGTTAGCGGAAAGTATCAAGGGCTGATCGGATTTTTAGACGATCTACCTCAATCTCAAAGGTGTATCAACGTCTCAGAACTAAAACTCGCATCAAGTTATAGTGATGAGAATCAAACCGATTATCAGGCGGGAATGGATTGTGTCTTAGATTTAGTGACCTCCGCGCCTGTTGCTGAAGAGAAGGTGAAGCAATGAAGGAGAAAACCGAAGGTGGAGGAGGCCAATTTTCAGTTTCCCCACCCATATTGATTGCAGGAGGATTAGCAATTATCGCAATTGTCTATTTGCTTTTCTTCTCAGGCCCATCTTCATCCTCTTCTAGTAATGCAGTAAATGAAGCTGTAGTTAAACAGTCGGCCCAGAATTCGCAACCAGTTAATAACGTCGGAGCGCAAAATTCCGCGAGTAATCAAGCAGTAGCTTCTATTTCGCAAGATTCGGTAGGAATTACAACCGAAGCCTCTTTGGTTGGAAAAGACCCATTTGTGTTACCTGGGTTAGTTCAGCGGAGCCGTAAAGCGAATAATCCGCCGGCTCCGGTTTCACAACCTTCAGTACCAGTCCCAATAGTTCCACTACCTAAAGTGGATATTCCAAAGGTTGACGCTCCGGAAGAAACCCCGGTTTGGAAAGGGCTCATTAAAACGAGTACCGATCAGTTGGCCATTATCACCTTTAAAGGCCGTTCCTATCTTTTGCATCAGGGTGAAAGAATTCCTGGAACGGAATATCGGATAACAGAACTGAATTCGAGTTATGTCGTATTGGAATCTCCGTCAAAGCAGCTAAAACTTCAAAAGAAGGGGGAAAGAAAGTGAAAAAACAAAGAGGCTTCAAGATTTTATTCTGTTTTCTAATGCTAGTGGTTGGCTTAAGTATAGTTTTAAATCCGATCCAGGCGGCGGGTCAAGGAATGAATACCCCAATATTATCCGATTTTGATGTCTTTGATGCTGATATCCGTGATGTAATGCGTAGTTTAGCTGAATTAGGCGATGTCAATGTTTTGATGGATCCGGCGGTCAAAGGTCCGGTTACAATCCGCTTAAAACACGGGATGACGGTAAAAGAGGCGATTGAACTGGTCAGCCAGACGAATGGATATTCATATCGATGGATACCTAATTCTAGAACAGCAATTATCGGAAATGAAAAATCATTTCAAAATTTCGAGATCAGTCAAACAAAAATTTACCAGTTAAGTTACGCAAAATGTGAGCAAGTTGCCAATGCGTTACTGGTGATCATTCCGAAAGAAAAAATCGGTATGGATTCGCGTACCAATCAACTTACAATTAAAGCGAGCATTTTGGAACTCCAAAATATCGATGAACTCATTACGCGCTTAGACCGGCAAATGCCCCAAATTAACATTGAAGCGCGGATTGAAGAAATAACTAAATCTGCAAGTACTGATTTAGGTCTCGTTTATACATATAGTGAGAATTATACTGACAATTGGTTGCTGAACTTTCAAACAACGACTACGGCAAGACTGCATGCGTTGGAGGAGAAAAACCTGGCCCGGTTGATTGCCAATCCGAATATTTCAACAACCGATAGTCAAGAAGGCCGTGTATTTATTGGGAAAAAATATCCCATCATTACCACAACCACCAATAACAACAGTACTGAGACAACAATTACTTATGTTGAGTTTGGTACCAGTTTATCAGTTACACCCCGTATTAACGAAAATGGTGTGGTCACAGTAACGGTAAAAGCTTTTGTTAGTACCGATACTGAATGGCGAACAACAACCGCTGGATCCGTACCGGTGATTTCAACGCGTGAGGCGAGTTCAGTCGTAAGGTTAAGAGATGGCGAAACGTTTGTTTTGTCGGGTTTGAATATGAAGAAATCAAGCATAACCGAGGCGAACGTACCAGGGTTATCTAAGATTCCTTTACTTGGTCGTATTTTCGGAAATAAAGTTGACAAGCCAAATGATGATACTGAGGTTTGTATTTTTATTACACCCAGAATTATCGGGGGCTCATCACAAGGCACGAATAGCGTAGTTGGTCAAGGAAAATCACAAGATATTTCGAAATCTCAGAATGTCTCGTTAACGCTTGAAACAACTCCTGCTACTAATGATAAGGATAAAACGACAACAGTAGTCACGACAAACCAAGCGGATAATACAACGGCACCGGTTGGGTCGGATACGCAAGCTACCCAAAATCCTATTCCTGTTGTAATCAATGGGCCTGCTAAGGACGAAAACAAAGATACTAAGGTCGAAGAACCAAAATCGGCAACTGATACGGCTGCAATGAATAGTCAGGACCTAACGAAAATTCAAGCGAATACTCCGACAGAGCTTATCGAGACTAAAAAAGACGATGCATTACCAGTATTACCCAACGAGAATCAACCGAAAATCGGAGGAACTAACCTGGTTGAACAGAAAATTCCAATTGTCGGTTTGAAGGTTACAATTAAAGTTCAAGCCGGAGAAAGTTTAACTGGTATTGCCAAACAATATGGTGTTACGGTCGAAAGTATTGTTGATGAAAATAAGCTTTCGAAAAATTCGACATTGAAAGCAAAACAAAATTTGATTGTTCCAATTCCGAAAGATCATCTATATGAAGTGAAACCAAAAGAGACTTTATGGCGGATCGCTAAACGGTATGGAACGACAGTGGAGCTTTTAAAGAAAATTAATAATATAACGGATATCTCTAAAATTGGTTCAGGTAGTATTATTGTTATTCCTACAAATGTCGATAATATTGCGGACAAGACAGTATAATTGACTTTTAGGGAAAGGATATCTTTAAACACAAGCATCCAAAACTATTGTTTTGGATGCTTGTGTTATTTGTGTGAACGAAAACCCCCGGTTTACTAGGGGTTTTAAAATGTAAGCTACAAGTAGAAAAACCTTCTTGCTACAATAAACGAGGTACTTTAACTCCAATAAATCCAACTTCTGCCGGAGCCAGTATCGAGCAGGCCGGCGTAATATTTCGTATCCGAAAGGTTAAACAAGCCAATAAAACATGTTGTCATTCTCACACTGGCCGGCCGGTATGCTACCAACCCGTGTCGAAAAATTATGTCAGCGGGTTTTACAGCTAATCCCAAATATTGAACAAAAGCAAACCCATATCGAACTAGGTTTGCTCTTTGGAAGTATTATAAGAGTTTAGTGTTTATTGGTACCAATAAACATTGTTATATTTTGATTGACCATATGAAGAACCCGGATCGTTATAAAACATACAAGAGGAATTCCATACCCGGATTCCTGAACCAAACTTTTTGGTTGGATCGGCATCTGTTAACGGTGTCGGAATTTTATTGAGTTTGGTATTATCAACAAAATTTAAAACCGGTTTGGCAATATCATCAATGTAAACAAAGTGACGGAGCCTTTTCGTACCATCGGACAGCGTTTCTTCTTTGACCTCAATTGAGACTTTGTGTTGTTGATTATAAATTTCAAAATCATTTATTCCATTTTCTTTAGCAAATTGTTGCAGTTCTTTAAGGGAGACTTTAGTTGTACCATTTGTGCTATTACTTTCTTCGAAGGGAATTCCGCAATAACGATTAACCTCCCGATATTTGGTTTGACCATTTTGAACATAAGATTCTTCCCATTTTTCACCGCCGTTGACAACTTTTTTTACAAAGAAGGCGCCGCCATCATCAACGCCGTGATTGGGATCGCTAGTAGTGGTATCAAATTTCATATTTGCGCCAGGGTCATATTGAAAGACATAAGAAGTTGGAGCGTCGGCCGTGCCCGATTCAAAGTAATGAATTCCCCATCCGGAGTTATTTGCTACGGTTGTACCAGTGATTGTTGCATTGTATGAAACTTTGAAATTCTTTTCTAAAGAATCACCAAATAATACGCGATAATGGCCAGAATTCGATGGAGGGTTAGCTACGGGGTTTGCTTCGTCGGTATTGTCAATACCCCATTTTTTATTTTCAGAATAAGTAACCCCTGAACCGGTAAGCAATGAAGCAACACCGGGTCCGGGTAAACCGCGTGCGGAAGTATTAACAATCACATCAACTTTTTTGGTAAGAGTAACGTTACCAACTTTACCAGTGGCAAGAATTGTAATAGCAGATAAATTTTCAATCGAATCACCATTAGGTTTGTATGAATAACTGAATGTACCGGATTTAGAATCAATTTCTATATCAGCGGTTGGCGTTTTTGTAAAATATGATACATTTTCAAGAACGTTGCCATTTCTTTCTTCTAATTTTTTGGTAATTTCATCAACTGCAATTTTGGCACCGGCTTGAGCAACGAATTCTGCAGCGATATGCGCACCGTCAGATGTTGTTATACGGGTCTCAGCAGACGATCGTGTCATTAAGCCAATTACAACAATGGAGAAGAGAATTGTAAGAATTAAAATTAATACTAAAGTACTCCCTTTTTCATCTGAAATCTTCATCATTAAATCCCCCTTTTGAATAATTTAAACTTTACCTACTACCAACGTCTTGAAGTTGGAGTTGGAGTCGGCTTACGGGTCGGAGTTGGAGTTGGTTTAGGTGTCGGAGTAAGGGTCGGTTTGGGAGTCGGAGTCGGAGTCGCAGTTGGTGTTGCGGTAGCATTAGGCTTAGGCGTAGAAGTCGCAACTGGATTTGATGATGGTAATGGTGTGGGCAAATTATTAATATTATAAATATTACTAGAAAGTGTAAAAGGGACTTTTTTGCCGGTATCTGCAGTCATTGAAACAGAAATATTGCGAATATTTGCACCGGGAGTGAAGGCCATATTCGTTATCGCTCCTTGTGATAAGATCACAGGTGCACCGGCGCCACGTTGAATGATAAGTGTTTTATTCGATTGATTGTAGGTTAATTGACACTTCGTCAATTCATCTGAAACATAGGTATAATAATCAACCGTTGTCGCGGTGACAGAATTGATGCGGTAAGCATAACGCAAATCATTGGTAATTTTATTAAAAGCTTGTCTAGCTTGTTGAGTATTATTTAACGAGTCTGTACTGACTTGTTGGGAACCGAATAATGAAGTAACAATGGCAGAAATAGAAGCTGTTAAAAGCACTGTAATTAAAATTCCAATTAACAATTCAACATAAGTAAAGCCAGTTTCATTATGAAAATCTTGTCGCAATCGGAAATTCATCTTACCACCTCATTTTGCAATATAATATGTAGTAACTGAATAGGAAGTACCTTGCCAGGAAACTGTGACACGGACCGGAATGATGTCAAGGTTAGAGCGGATATCGCTTGGAAGTTCCGCATTGCCGACCGCTGCAACGTTAATGTCATAATTGATACCGTCGATCGTTTCGGTATTGGTTTTAAAAGAATTGGTCCAAGCAATGTCACCCCGTTGCTTACCAATACGCTCATTAACTTTCAGATTTTCAACATATGCGGTTGCTAATTTAACAGCAGTAGTCTTGGCGCTGATCGATTTAGACGATCTTAACGCTTGAGAGTATGCGGTAGTGAGGACGAGACAAACAATGGTAAAAATAGTAAGAGCAAGTAAACATTCAATTAACATACTACCGGTTTGATCCGATAATTTTTTAACATCCCTATTGTGAATCCTCCAATGGACTCCGTTCAATAAAATAACTTGAATCAATCTAACCACTTCCTTTGTATATAAATTTAATCGTATTGGTTGACGGACATAACAGAATAAGATGCTTTTTATCAAATGAAACACTAAGTTAGAAAAGCTCGGTGAACAAATTTTGAATAAAATAACTTTAACTTGCAAAGTCTTTCATAATGTTTTGTATGGTCGAGTTCGAATTTGCTGAAAAAAGAATGTGAAAAAGGATGAGATTTGAGAATTGATAAACGCCAATCAACGTCGTCTAATTAGAAAACGTTCATTTTTGTTTAGAGGCAAAGTAGCGTATCGACGGTACCAAATGTAAATGTAGACCGTAGAATTATGGCAAAGTAACAAAGTGTTTAACCGTGGAAATTCAAGAACTATTACCAAGAATCAACATTAATTTTACAAAAAAAGTATAATTATAGAAATTAATATAATTATATATCTAAATGTAATAAATTTCAACCACATTATGTTGCCTTCGAAAAGATTGTTATAAAAATTTAATTGCTGAAGTCATAAGACAATCACGAGATAGAGGATAAAGATAATACTGCCAGATACTCCAAGAGGATAATAAACAGGATTAATATTTCTGTAATCGATATGGTGAATCCTTCTTTATTTTTTAGAAATCGGACATACTACCCCCATGGCCTACATTCTTACTACCATCGTCCTCTGGACAACATTTTTTCTCCTCACCCCTACTCGGGACTTCCGCAAATATTACCCTATCTTAATCCTTGCCGCTTTAATCGGTACGGTCGCGGATCTGCTCGGCGTTTATTATGACCAATGGATTTACCACGGACCGGTGGTTGGTGGTTTAAGCTTATGGTCGGACTTAGGGATCGCCCCGGCCGAAGCGGGGCTTTATATCCGTTTTTTCCCGGCCCGAAGCTCCACGCTTCCGAAGCTAGGGTATGTTTGCGGCTGGTCGCTGCTGAATGCCATATTTGAGTGGGCGTTTGTTTGGGTGGGGTGGATCGGGTATGATCATTGGAACCCGGTAATGGCTTTCTTGTTTTACGTAGCATTTTTCGGAATTCTGTGGGTGCACGAAACATGGTATAATGGTACTGGTAGATTACGATGACCGTTTCGGAGCTTACTTATGTAGTTTCGCTATTTGGCAAGAGAACCGGATTTAACTGAGTATTTGAAGCACCGATTATACGGGGAGAAAGGTAAGCATCATGTTTCAGATTCGACAGGCGCGGTCAACCGATCGTGACGGAATGTTGGAGTTGATTGCGCGGGGGTTTTCAAAACGTTCGGCTGAGCTTGATCCGGTGGAAGGGGAGGAGCACCGGACCCTCTTTCGTTATCTGTATTCCCTGCCGGATTGGCGCTGGGAGCAGGCCATTGTGGCTGAGACCGACGGGAGGCTGGCGGCGGCGGTTGGATTTTTTTCGCAAATCCTAAGCTTTGAAAGCGTCGCCATTCCGATCTGGGCGATCTCGCCGGTGGTGACCGATCCTGATTTCCGGGGTTTTTCCTTGGCAAGTCAATGTTTGACTATGGGTATCGCGACCTTTCAGCAACAGGGGATCCCCGGCGTGTTTTTGTGGGGGTTGCCTGATTATTACCCCAAATTTGGTTTCGTGCCATTGCTCCCGCGTTACCGGACCCGGATCATCATGGAACGGTGGCGGCCGTTACACCCTCCGGCATTGGCGGCAGGAAAGTTCCGGACAATCCACGAAGATGATCTCCGTCAGATCGGTGAGTTGTATGATACCGCCAATCCGGGGCGCTGGTTACAGCCGTTGCGCAACCAACAATGGTGGCGTCACCGTTTTGACGAATTTGATATTGACTCCGCCGAGCTCCGGGAAGTGCCGTTTCCGCATATCCAAAATTTCTGGGTCTGGGAGACAACCCCCGGAATTATTGCCGGATATTTATATTTTAGAGAGGAAAATAACCGGCGAAGGATAATTATTACTGAAGCAGCAGCAACTGGTTACGAGATTGCGTCCGCAATGTTGCATGCTTTTTTGATTGCCAAAGGAAAGTCGTTTCAAGAGGTAACCATCCTCGGCACGCCGCAGCATTGGCTGAATTACGCGGCCTACCATCAAGGCGGGACGCATCTTAATCCCGCGCCCCGGGCCGGCATGATCCGGATTGGCGATTGGGACTCATTTTTGCAACAACTCCGTCCGGTATTGCAACAACGCTGGGAGCGATCGGGTGGATACCGCGCGCAAAATCAGTTTCAGTTTCATTTTAAAACAGAGCCGTTGTCCTTGACGATTGAAACGACGCCACGCTGGCGGATTTCCTTAACCGGTCCGCCGGTCCAACCGGAAACAGCGATCCGATTGCACCGGCTGGTTTTTGGCTTTTATGACTGGCGCGACCTGGAGCAAATCGACGGCGATGTGGCAATGATTCCGGTGTTCTTCCCGGAACAAGCCCCCTTTATTTGGGATGCCAATTATTTATATTAGACGATATAATAGGAAGCGCAGTCGCTGAGCGAGGATGCACAGTCGCTGAGCAAGGATGCGCAGTCGTTGAGCGAGGATGCACGGTCGTTGAGCAAGGATGCACGGTCGTTGAGCAAGGATGCACGGTCGTTGAGCAAGGATGCACGGTCGTTGAGCAAGGATGCACGGGCGTTGAGCA
>JAEYPR010000030.1 GCA_023410535.1 Bacillota bacterium
TACCCGATACAGCATAGGTTGTCGGGATCACAGTCCCGGTAAAGTCAATGTTACTCGCAGCTCCGGTCACTTGGGTGCTGACCGGCGTAAAGCTATACCCCGACTTGGTCGGCGTCACGGTGACCGCTCCGCTCAAGCCGCTTTTGCTCCAGCTACCGTCGGCCCCGGTGGTAACGGTCGTCCCATTGCTGAAACCGATCGTGACTCCGGCGATGCCGTTATTGCCGGTATCGATGACCCTGCCCGAAACCGTATACGCGAAATGATCGGCCACTTCTTCCGGTGAAGCGTTCGGATTGGAATTAAAGTTATTTTGAACTTCTTGAACAATAGTTGATGGCAATTTATGAACGGTGATCCCCTGTCGAGCGGCGATCAATTCCAAAGCGTCAACCACTTTCGTGGTCAGTCCATCCACCGCCACATTGACTGTGGAATTCACTGCGATTTGCGGGAGAATCGCTTTTAAAGTCGCCTTTTGTCCGATGGAATCCTCGGCGATCGCTGTCAATATATAATTAACTCCGGCAGGTATCCCTTCCAGGGTAAAACTGCCGGAGGTCATTCCATTATTGATAACTAGTTGGGTTGAATATTCGTTCCCGTTTTCATCACGCAAACTGATGGTAACCGTGACATTCCCGTTCCAGCTGGCTTTGACCCCTGTTGCACTGATTGGTTTCCCGAACTTAACCTGCGGAGCGACACTCGCTCCATTGCTTGCGGCATGGATGAAACTGGTGGCGGCGGTTCCCGTTAAAATGACGATGGCAATCAGATAAATAAAAAAACAACGCATCAGTTTATTCACCTAAACTAACCCCCCCGCTGACAGTCGCCGTATTCGCGGCCGGCGTTAGTTTAAGCTGATAATCTGCGATGTCCGCCTTCACCTCAATCGTCTCCTGTTTTTTCTGATACCCTGATTTTTCAACGGCCACCGCCAGTTGGCCGGTTGGGACATTTTTGAGCGTAAAAACACCGTTCCGGTCGGTATTGGCAGCGCCGCCACCATTGTTCAAACTCACTTTGGCATTGTAAACCGGAATTCCCGAACTGCTTTTTACCTGACCGGTGATACTGAATGACCCGGCCGGATTTTTTTTACCACCGCCTCCGCCACAACCGGCGAGCAATACGGCGATTCCGATGAGCATTGCCATTTTTTTGAGGTTTTTTCTGAATAGAACCATAACTTCCATCCTTTCACAGATTTTTACCAGCAAATTACGTTCTACATTCTGTCATTTTTTCCTGCGAATTGGATGTAATTGTAGATAATTTTATACTATTTTTCTAAATATCGGAATCGTTCGTGTTTTGTCGCCAATGGCATCGGATACCATTCGCTTGCCAACCGTGGATTTTTCCCGCCGGCAATCAATTTTTCCAGACCGGACTCCGGACTATGCTCCCCCTCGTTCAATCCTTGCTACGCCGCTTGTGGTTAACCGACAACCGCCAAAAAAAGATCCCCCCAAAGATTAATGAGCTGAAATAAGTATACCCCCGCCAAATCAACACAAAGATCGCAATCTGCCCCGGACCGCAGATCCCCCGGAAGAGGTAGGAGAGAATCACTTCGGAACCGCCGCTGCCGCCGGGGGTCGGCACCAATAACTGAGCGAAATTGTAGATCAACTGAATTCCGATGAGTTTCAAAAATGAGGCTTCCCGTCCCAACGCCCAAATGATCAGCGGCGCCAGCAGGAGGTAAAACAACCAGTAAGCGACCGTAGCCAAGGAAGCGCCGACGATTGCGATCGGGTGCTCCTGGATCAACAGCCGCCATCCCTCTTTAAAACGGTCCCATTCCCGCATCATGTTACGGAACCAACCCCGTTTGGTCATGGCGGCATGGATCCGGCGCGTCCAGCCAAACCGCGACCAGTTGCCGGCGATCCAAACCAGTGACCCAACAACAAGTAACGCCCCGAACCCGATTCCCAACCACTGCCCCCAGTTCCGGCCGGCCTTGGGCAGTCCGGCTTGGCCGGTCTGCCAACTGACCACTACCGCGATGGGAATCAGCAATCCGTAAAAGAAGGTATTTAGTCCGAGGTCCACGGTGGTGATGGCGGTCGCTTTGCCAAGACTGACGCCCTGTTGTTTAATGAGATAGACTTGGAGCGGGGTGCCCCCGGAATTGAAGGGAGTGATGTGGGACATGAAGCAAGTGGCCAAATAGATCTGGAAAAACCGCCCCAAGGGGATCCGCGCTTTCATCCCGGCGGCGATAAAATACATCCGGGCCGCTTTGGCTAACCAGACGATCACTTGCGCGATGAAGCCGAATCCAACCAAAAACCAATCAATGCCGCGCAGGCTCGGAGTGGGGCCCGATTCCAGCAGGCCGTGCAAGACCACGGCGATTCCGACGGCGCTGAAGCCCAGCGCGTACCAGAGACCTTTACCGACACGTTGCTGTCCCGTTGCGGGATTTAGTTGATCATCTGCGGCAGGCTTTGACAAAATCGACCCTCCACATAGTCAAAAACTTCGTTGACCGTGATGGCTTCCATGCAATAGGGGCGGGAACATTTGGGAAGCGCCTGCCAGAAACCGCCGCCAAAGCGATAACATGGGCTACAGGGCAACGCTTTATAGAAGAAATGGTGCTGTGGCGAGTGGTAGGGATAAAATTGGGCCGGATCAGTTGGCCCGTATAAACCCACCGTCGGAACGCCGACCGCCGCCGCGAGATGCAACGGCCCCGAATCGTTGCCGATAAACAGTTGGCAATCTTCAAGCAACAAAGCGGTTTCGCCGATCCGGAGCCGGCCGACGGTATTGATTGCCTGGGGCGCCGCGGCACAGAGAATGGCGGCGTTTTCCAGATCTTCGTTACCGCCGATCAGTACCACCGGCAGTCCCAGTTGGTACTGAATCCGGCCGACTAATTCGGTAAAACTCTCCAAAGGCCAACGTTTGCGGGTGAAATAATGCCCGCCGCAATGAATTGCCACCCAGGATTGGCCATGACCCAAACCCATCCCGCCTAAAAATTGCCGCATCTTGCGGCGTTCACCCTCACTGTGCCAAAACTCCGTCCGCATTGTTCCCACCGTAAGATCCAGGTCCCGTACGATATCCAAGCATAATTGGACCACTGAAACCGAACCTTTCCGATCCGGCAACCCGTGTAAGGTAAAGAAATCGCTGCGCCGCTCCGCTCCGCAATAACGGGTAAAATAGCTGCCGAAATGGGTCAGGCCGATTGCCAAATCAAAATGTTCGCGCCGAATGGCGCGAATCAGTTTGATCAGCTGCCATTGGTCAGAACAGCACTGAAGTTCCAGGTGATACGGATTGGCTTTAAGGACTTCGTAAGCGATCGGACTCGCTATAATAACAATTCGAGCCCTGGAATAGTTCTCCTGAAGAGCTCGAATCGCGGGTATTGCAAATAAGGTGTCTCCTAAGGGGCTGAGACAAAAGACCACAATTTTAGTGAACGCTGTTGGCAGTTTCCTCAACCTTCTTTTCAACTTTGGTGCCAACTTTATATTCTTCAGGTTGCGCCGGATATATACTAACATTTTCGCGGGTTTTTTTGACGGAACCGTCGGGAAATTGGACTGTACGCCACAGCTCCACTTTAAACCCTTTGGTCCCGTCGGCCGCTTTTATCCGTTCCCCCGCCGGCAGTTCGGGATCGGGAATCTCTTTTTCTTTAAAAGGATAACTGTCGATCAACTTGGTTTCGAGTTGAACCGCTTCCCAGCCGACCTTTTTGCCCAAAACGGCGACGGTCAGATAAGGCGGCGCCACCCGGGTCACCACCAGCACCGGCGTGGCGTTGGTATTGGCAAAGACAAAATCGATGTCGCCATAGGATACGGTCGCGTCCCGGCCCATCGGAATATAGGCGCTGGGCAGGCTATGATTTAACCGCTGGACTGTCTTTAAGTTCGCCAATAACGCGGCATTATATAAAGTCGTCGAGACTTGGCAGATTCCGCCGCCAATCCCGGGAACCAGTTTCCCCAAGATCACCACCGGAGCCTCTTTATAGCCGCTGGCGGTCACCCGCGGCCCGACCCAGGCATTAAAGGAACAATGCTGGCCGGGGTAGACCAAAGCGTTGTTGATAGCGTTCGCCGCCAAGGTCAGGTTATGCGTCCGGTCGGGATTCGCCGCGGAAAACTTGGTTGTAAACGACCCTAAGACCTTATCGAATTCCCATTGCGCGATCTCCGCTTCGGTCAGGGACGGTTGGGCGATTTTCACCGGGATCTCCAGTTTCGCAATCTTCGGGTTACAAACCGCCGCCTGGAGCGCCCGGATCAAACTGTCTCTAAGAATCACCCGTCCGGTCCGGCTTGGCGTATAGTGAATTTCATTATTGGCTTCCAGGGTAACCACCGAACGGATCGGTTCGATGGCATAAGCGGCGTCCAACAGGTGAAAAAATTCATTTAAAGTCTCGCGCCGGTTTTTAAAGACGGGAGCGATCTCTATCCCCTGTCGATGCGCCTGCCAACGCTGACCGACCTGGTTGAATATCGATCCGGACCGCCCGACCAAATAGGCGCTTTTGACCGTGGCCGGCACATCGATGGCGATTCCGATGCCGTCCAGTTTCACAGTGAGCGGGCGATTTTGATGGCTCAAAATAACCTTGCGGGATTGGGCTTGGTTAGCGAAGCTCCCAATCACCCGTTCCGCTGCGGCGAGCTTCATTCCGCCCACCGGCTGTCCGTTGACGGTAACTCCGCTGACGATCCGTCCGGCCGACCAGCCAAAATAAACGGCAACCACCAACAATGCCGCGGCGACAACCCCTCCGAGCACCCAATGCAATGTATGCGAACGTAAATCCCAAACAATTTTCCGAACCAAATTCAAACAAAACACCTCCAGAAACGATAAAACCCCTGCCGCAAAAGACGGTTAACTTCTCTCTAAACGAAAAGACGATCCAATAATTTGTTAGTACAACTTAGCTACCCTGGTACATTCCCCAACCATTCTTTTTTCGCTCCGCGTCAGGAAACGGATCCGGATGAAAAAAGCGTTCTGAAGTGCAAAAGAATCGCGTTAATGTATACTCGGCCCATTTTAGGCATAAAATAGATTATCTTTGTTAACAAGGAGATTGGAATGTGGAATCACTTGATTAAGAAAAAATCTGAGGCGAACGGCCTTTTAAACTTTAACGCCCGGGTCCATATCGAACATCCCAACGCCATGGCGGTCTTTCAAGCCAACTTAAGTTTGTTCCTTGCTCATCTATATGAACGTTCGGCGGAGTTAATTATACTTTGTATTGGGACCGACCGTTCCACCGGCGATAGTTTGGGACCGCTGACCGGAAGTAAGCTGGAACAGCTTGATTTGGGCAATACCCATATCTTCGGAACGCTTGACAACCCCGTCCACGCGGTGAATCTTCAAGATATTATCAAACAGATCGAAAGCGATTACCAAAATCCGTTCATTATCGCCCTCGACGCTTGCCTAGGGCGTTCCGAAAGCGTCGGTTATATCAGTATCAAAGAAGGTCCGCTGCAACCTGGCACCGGAGTCAATAAGAATCTCCCCGCCATCGGTCATATTCATATTATCGGCATTGTTAACGTCGGAGGTTTTATGGAATACATGGTATTGCAAAATACCCGTTTGAGCCTGGTCATGAAGATGGCCGACGTGATCAGCCAAGGTTTGTTCCGTGAAATCCAAAAACTGCCCCTGCCCGAACCGGCGCTTTTAGACAGCGTCATCTTGCCCGGCGAGCCGGTAACCACTTGATTTCCATCCCACCAACAAGGATCAGCGGCGTCCGTGGTTATATTCACTTTCAGATTCGGCAATTCCTGCTTCCTGTTGTAAATAACAGGAAGCTTTTTTGTGTAAAATCTTTGAAATTTCAGCGATCCGCCCCGCTCCTCCGGCCAAGCCGCCACATTGCGCATAAGGAGAGGACCGGAGACTAGGTCCACCTCCGCTTATCCACAATCAACTACCGGTTGCCCACATTCCGGAACCAGTTATCCACATTCCGGAAGTCAGCAACCGTTTCCAGGAACCGGCCAGCCCCAATCCGGACGTTGGAAACCGCATTCCGGTATCGGTTATCCTCAAAAAAACAGTGATGAGACGCTCCAAACTGCGTTGCGCCGTCAGCGCAACGTAACGAAAACAAAAAAGAGGCCCCATCGGGGCCTCTCAGTGTTAACAGGGGAGCAATTAAATGATTGCTTTTTCGGTTTGTTTGTCGAAGAGGTGAATTTTTTCGCTGTTGAAGACCACTTGGAATTTGCTGCCGTCCGTCGCTTTGGTATGGGAATCAACTTTAGCGATGAAGTTGTGGTCGGCGATGGACATATACAGGTAAACTTCGGCGCCGAGCAACTCGGAAACGTCGACATGACCGGTGATGGCTTCGTCATCGCTAACGTTGGCTTGTTGACGATCCAGGATATCTTCCGGACGGATACCGAAGACAACCGGTTTATTGTTGTATTCGCGAATGTTTTTGAACTTGCCTTCCGGAACTTTCACCTTGAAGGTGCCGAGGTCGACGACTAATTTGCCGCCTTCTTCTTTGACCACACCGTCGAGGAAGTTCATCGGCGGCGTACCGATAAAGCCGGCCACGAAAACGTTGGTCGGGTGATCGTAGATGTCGATCGGAGCGCCAACTTGTTGGATGACGCCGTCTTTCATAACAACGATCCGGTCGCCCATGGTCATTGCTTCGATTTGGTCATGGGTAACGTAAATGATGGTGGTTTGGAGCCGATTGTGCAATTTGGAGATCTCAGCACGGGTTTGAACGCGCAATTTGGCATCCAAGTTGGAGAGCGGTTCGTCCATTAAGAACACTTTCGGTTCACGGACGATCGCGCGGCCTAACGCAACACGTTGTCTTTGACCACCGGAGAGCGCTTTCGGTTTCCGGTCGAGCAGGTTTTCGATGCCGAGGATCTTCGCGGCTTCTTTCACGCGGCGGTCGATCTCCGGTTTCGGGAATTTACGGAGTTTCAAACCGAAAGCCATGTTGCTGAAGACGTCCATATGCGGATACAGCGCGTAGTTTTGGAAAACCATCGCGATGTCGCGGTCTTTCGGAGCGACGTTGTTCACAATGGTGTCTCCGATGTAGATGTTGCCGTCGGAAATCTCTTCCAAACCGGCGACCATCCGGAGCGAGGTACTTTTACCGCAACCGGAAGGACCAACAAAGACGACGAACTCTTTGTCCTTAATCTCCAAGTTAACGTCGTTAACTGCCAAGACGTTACCGGCATAGCGTTTGCATACATGTTCGAATACTACATTTGCCATTTTAATTTTGCCCCCTAATTCATTTTATGAAATAATAAGAAATTTTTGGTTGACGCGAAAACGACTCAAAAGCAACCACCTCCGAAAGGGAATCATGCGATTCGGCAGCTCGGTGACAGGTGATCGGACCATCCTGATTTACGTTGTATCTGAACCAATTGGTTTAAGAACGGCCTAGGGTTTAAAACTTTTCCCCATTGCTTTCTTGATGATCTATATTCGACATTTTTCCGGTTTTTCCTGCCGTTATTTTTAATCGAATTGAAACCTTTTCATAACGCGGGTTTTTTAACCATATTCGCCCCTTTTACATTACGGAAATTGCAAAATTCGTATAATTTACGCTGAAATTAAGTAATTTCCTTAATTGAAACATTGTCCACTATGTTTCATTCATATGAACCAAAACCGCAAATTATGCCTGTTTTCCCCCCATTAAAACAGGCGGGGATTGATTTACCCGCCCGTTTCATTGCCCGTTATCAATTAGAATTTCACCTGAAAATAACTTTCCGTGGCGGTCTGCCCGGTATAGAAATCATAGGACCACTTGGTATAGACCCCGGAACGCTGGTATGAAACGATTCCCAACGCTTGCCGCAGCGGTTCCGCGCCACCGTCCTCCCGGGAAATCCGGTACAACGCTCCGAGTTCCAGCCCTTGCAACAGCGTATTGTCAAAGCGGAGCCCGGTTTGAAGCCCGTCGCTGACACTCGCGTAATCGGTCGCATAATGATATTGCCGGGTATAGCCGCTGTTGAGCGAGGCCCAATCAAAATGCCACGCTTTGGTCAGTCCCAGCCGGACGGTCTGGTTCGGCCCGGCCACCTGTCCCAGCACGGTTGGACCGGAACTCAACGATTGTTGGTAATGGGACAGATCCAAGCTGGTGTTGATCCCGCCCCAATGGAAGGTCGCCCCGGCGTTCGTTCCGGTTTGCCCCTGATAACGGTCGACCGGATTGATCGGATCGCCGAGATCATCCAAACGTTGGTCCCGAAAGGGCGGATTAAACCGGTCCAAGGTCGGGAAGGAACGCCACCCGGCCCGTAAGGTCATCCAGTCGTTTACCTGATACGCGGTGTCCAATTGCAACGGTCCCAAGCCGCGGTTGCCGAAGACAACCGCCCAATTCACCACCAAGGGTTGATACGGTAGGGCGGTCCCTTCCAACGAAAAGTCCAATTCCTGCCCGCTCCCAACCAGATTCAGGCTAAACTCGGCATTCTCTTGGCGCCGCCAGCCCAATTGGCTCCCCCAGACCGGCTGCGACTCGCTCCACGCGTAAAAACTATTCCAAAGCCCCGCGCCCAAATTGACATTGGCCACTCCCAAACCCTGCCAGGGCGAGAAAGAAGCCAAGTAAGGCGAGTATTGAATATTCAACGTCCCCAATCGCAGTTTGGTTGCGTCGGCATAGTCGGGTCCAAGTTCCAGATAGGCCTGGCTCAACTGCAACTGCCGGAATGAATCGGCGAGGTTCCCTTGGCTGGCCAAACTCTCCACCCCATTGACCACCGCCACGCCCCGGATGTTCTCACCAATGGAGGTATTAAACCGGAAACTGCTGCCCTGATAGGACTCAGGCCCCCAGCCGCTTTGACTGGAATAATTCCCGGACCATTCGACCGGCAATCCCTGGGCCAGCGTTGTCCAACATCCCAACAGCGCCAGACTGAGCAAACCAATATAGAAGGTCTTCAAACATTACCCTCCGTTTCGATGTTCGTGGTATTTCAGATTCTTTCGGTAAATGATTTCGGGTTTCACCAGTTCCTTTCCTGCTAGATGACGTAATGTATCTTCTGCCGCCGCCGCCATCTTTTCCCAGCAGTGGATTTCCCAAGCCGTGCAATACTAAGTCTGATTAAGAAGGGAGGTGAGCTGATGCCGCACTTAACTCAGATGGAATTGAACACTTTAAAAGAGATCATCGCCACCGAAGACGTGAATGCCAAAAAATTCGGTCTCTACGCTCAAAACTGCCAGGACAGCCAGTTGCAAAATCTACTTTATCAAGAATCGCAGCAAGCGCATAACAACGTCAAAACATTAATGGGATTTTTAATCCAATAAAGGAGGATTGCCATGTATACCGACAGAGAAATGACCCTGGACGCCTTGGAGATCACCAAGGCCGGAGCGGTCACCTTCACCCAGGCCGCCACCGAAACCAGTAATCCGACCATTCGTCAGACCTTGCTTCAAATTCGCTCCCAATGCGAACAAGCCCAACAAATGCTCGGCCAATACGCGCAAGTAAAAAATTACTATAAGCCGGCTCCGCCGGCCCCCCATCAAGATGTCGCCGCCATCAACCAATTTTTGCAGCAGAGCGTTTCCCAATCGAACCTGCGTTAATTCCCGCGCCAAGCAACCCATGGGCTTAAATAAAAACCCAGGCTCGCAGTTGAGCCTGGGTTGAAATTTTAATGAATTAACTTCTCTATGTGACTGATGCCGAATTCGCGCCGACAAGCCGACTTTATCGTCCGAAAACCGCCCGTTGAATCGCTTCGGCTACCCCGTTGTGATCATGATCGGCCACGATCAAATCGGCCCGTTCTTTCACCACCGCCGCGGCATTGCCGATCGCCACTCCCACCCCGGCCCACTCTACCATCGACAGATCATTGGGGGCATCGCCGATCGCCATCACTTCGCCGCGATCCAAACCCCACGTCGTGGCCAGCTCTTGCAGCGCCAATCCTTTGGAAACTCCCGGCGCTAAAATCTCCAGATACGTCGGTTTTGATTTGACGAATTGCAACGCGGCGCCATACTCCGTCCGGAGTTGCGCCTGAATCCGGTCAATCGCCTCGACTTCCCCGACACCGAGCATTTTGTGGGGCGGTTCTTTTAAAAACGCTTTCAAATCGCCCACCGGGTGCGGCGGCACTCCGGCATTGGCGGCGTAACGTTCGCCCCAGACCGTCAGCTGATCCATGTACAATTGATCGTCAACGTAGGCGTTGAGGTGGATGTCAGCCGCCCGGAAGGCGTCAATCAGCGTCAAGGCGTGCTCCAGCGGGACCGGCCGGTGATACAGGGTCTGCCCCGAAATGGCCTCGCGAATGATCGCCCCGTTGTAAGCGATCAGCGGCACATCCAATTGAAGCTCTTCCACGTATCGCCGCATCGAGCTGACCATCCGTCCCGACGCCAACAGCACCTTGACCCCGGCCGCAATCGCCTGGCGGATCGCTGTTTTATCCTCATTCGAAATCTCCAGATCGCTCCGGAGCAACGTATCATCCAAATCGATCGCGATACAACGAATCATCGGTCGGACCTCCCCTAGTGAAGTTTCATTTACCAGCCACAGCCACAGCCACAGCCACAGCCATAGCCTTCCCTGCCATGAGAACGGCCATGTCCAGTTGTACTATACCATAAAACCCTGACCACCGCAATTTGGAACAGCAAAGGTACCGGTTAATGTAGCGGAGCTAACGTCAACGTCCCTTTCATAGTGATCCGGCTTCCCGTCGCACTAATGGCGGTCAATTCCTGCGACTGTTCCAGTATCATCGGCCAACCGCTGGCCGCGTCCAATCGCACCGTCCCCCGTTGTTCCCCACGGAACTGTTCGGTACCGAGCAGCACCGGGTTCATTACCGACGCCACGTCCACTACAGCCGTGGCGGAATCCAACTCCACCAACCGGAATTGGTCGTTGGTTGTAAAATGAAGATCATTATAAAGTAAATCGGCGGTGCCGTTCCATACTGATCCGGCCGCCACCGGCTGGCTTGGATATAAACCGGGGTTGGCGGCCAAACCGAGCAGATTTCGGTATTGCAACCGTCCCTGCAGATTATTGAGCAACGACTTCTTCTCGGGAATATTCGGCAACTTCTGGTCAATCAGCCGCAACGCCTCTTGTAAACCCTTTACCTCGCCGGCCTGACCCGCCGGGTCCAGGCGCACGGTGTATGTCAAACCCGGTAGCGCCGCCAAAACCAGATTGGAGCCGTTGGTCACTTGCCAAGGCGCCGTCGAGTCAAAATCAATCATGGTTCCACCCGGCCCGTCAGCGCGCATTAGTAACGAATGCAACACCACTTTGATTAAAGAATTACCCGCCGGATCAACCTCCAGTACTTCAAACCCGATCCCAAACCCGAATTGAAACGCCAACTCCGTGGCGACTCCGGCTTGGACCTGGGTCAACCGGTAGTCGGCCATCAGCTTGCAGTTCTTTTTATCGCCCGCCACCGGCCGCCAACTCAAACCGGTCGCCACGGCTTCATAGCCATAACTGATACTGCCGCTCAGGCAGACGATGATCAACGCAATCATTACACTCCATCGGAAATTCCGAACGCCCATCGTGATTCCCCCCAAAACCATCTACGCTATGCTTCAGCGCGGCGCCGCCGCACTGAGTCTGATTTTCAGCTCCACCTGCAACGGTATCGCACTATCGCCCCGTCGCACCTCTCCCACTAACGAGGTGACCAAATCGGCCCGTTCAATCCAGCCGTCTTGCAGTCCGTAAGCCAACTCACCCCGGGTGGTGCCGACCAGGGAACTTAACTGATCGACTATTATTCCCGCTTTGGTGTTGGATTTGATATTGACGCTGTTTTTGACCGAGTGTTTCACCGTTCCGAACAGATTCACCAAACCAAGTCCGGGTATAGTCTCCACCAATTGCAAACTCAATTCGACCGGGATCGGACAATCCTCGGACGGCAACACCAGATTCTTTTTCCAACTTTCCTTGATTCCGACCGGACCCGGTCGGGGAATATTGAACACTCCCGCGACGAAGGCCGCGATCGAATCATTCCAGACCATCACCCGGTTCACCGCAAACGGATCGGCGTTACGAATCCCCCGGTCCAGCTTACCATCGCTCAACGCCTCTTTGGGGTTCAACCGGACCGTAAACCAACGGCCGGTTAAAGCCAGGACATTTTGGACATTGGCAATGGGAGCAATCGACGGTTGACCGGAAGCAAACTCCAACGTCTCCAACGGTGTATGTAATGAGACGCGAATATTTTGAAAAATCACTTTGACGATAGCCTGTCCGGCCGAGTCTACTTGAATAACCTGGCACTCCAATTGAAAGGCAGTGGTTTGCCGCCGGACCACTTGATAGCCGGCCACCGTTTGCGCCAGGGCTGTGTCCACCATCAGATTCAACGTGCGCCGGTCATTGAGGACCGGCCGGTACGCCAGAGCCACTTTCGCGCCGGGAGCGGCGGCGGCGACCATGGGGCAGCCGATCGCGATGAGCAATATCAACCCCAACCCCAAAAGCCTTTTATTCATTGAACAGCCTCCTTATTCCATCGCAACGGAGCAAAGATTTCCGCGTCCACTCCGCGTGACATTGTCTGAACTCGTAAAACAAACATTCCCACGGTACTGTGGGAATGTTTTCGATTCCGGGAGAGATTCTCCTGCCTTATCACCAAGAGAAAAGCTGGCAGCGGTATGATGAAATGAAACCAGCGCTCAGAACGGTTCGAGCGTAATCGCTCCGTTCATCGTGAAACTTTGTGGTTCCGCTCCGGCTTGGCCCGTTACCGTTCCGGTAATCGCCTGTTGCAAATTCATCCGGTTGACCCAACCGTTTCGTTCGATGATTTCAACTTCTCCCCATTGTTTCCCCTCTAGTTTGGCGTTTTTCGGCCCATTGGTCATACCGGGTTTTAACTCCGAGGTGATCTTGAGCTTGACGATTCCGTCGCGACGTTCGACAATCTCATACCGGTCTTCGCTCATCATCATGATTCCGTTGCTATTGGTGGCGTGAAGCGCCTGCCAGGATTCGCCGACCATTACCGGGTGCTCGGGATATAAACTCAGATTGTCGGTGGGGCCAATCATTGAACCTTGCTTCAGTTGGGACCGCAACTGTTTGATCGTCTCTTTTTTTTGAGCGCTGTCAGGAACTTCTCGATCGATCCGCTTGATTAACTCATCGATCCCTTTGACCGCCAACACTTTCCCGACCGCGTTGGTCTTATAATCAAAGGACGAGCCGATCAAAGTGGCGTAAATCAAATTCTCCGGCGTCATCTCTTCAAAGGGATCGGTCGAATCAAAATTGGTCATCACCCCAAACGGACCATTTAACCGCATTAGCATCGCTTGAAACGTAATCCGGCTGGTGACCGTCTTTTTCTTATCAATCGCGAGGACCTCGTATTCCAAACCATAGCCAAGCGCCAAACCGATATCAATCGTATCTTGCCGGATCTGATATTTCATCATTATTTTGGTGCGATACTGGTCGCCAACGGCCGGTTGGTATGCTAACTGAAACCGTTCTTCACAATAACCCGGACGGCTTATGAACAACATCAGGATGATCAAGGCTACGTAGCCTAGGCAACGATATGTTTTCATCGGTCAAGCCCCCTTGTTCGCCACTCCAAAGCCAACTCAACGGCGATCGGAACGGCGGTTTTGGCGGATTGAACTTCTCCGGTAAGTTGCGTCGCCAATGTTGCTTGGTTCAACCAACCCGTGGTTTGATCAAACCGATATTCCCCGCGCAGCATTCCTTTTAATGTCCCGGCAAGTTGACTTTGCAACTGGTTTTTCTTCTGAACAGTGACTGACAGTTTTTTTTGAAATTCCTGATTAATCTCCGCAGTCGCTTTCACTATGACATAACCATCCTGAAACGCAATCACCTGATTATGAATCACACTATCCAACTTGACTGGCGCAAACGGCAGAACTTGATGGTGTTGCCAGGTATCGTTCAGCCCGACCGGAGTTTGGGGCAAGGTGCCGACCAGCCCCAAGACCACCTCACCAAATCGGCTTTCCCAAGGATTATTTAAAGAGCCCAAAATTCGGGCGAGCAATTCCATGGTGTCGGACTTGCCTGATGACGGAGTATCCATTGTAAATTGTTGCTCTTTGACGGTTTTACCCAACTGGGCCGTCCCATCGGGACTTAGTTTGAACGTCACTTGATGTCCGGCGATTTTGGCCAGCTTTTGACCTTGGGCGGTCAGATGGCCCGTGGCAATCTTCGTTTCGGCGACCAATTGCGTAGTTGCCTCCTGGGACGGCTGCTCCGGAAGAGTGATCGCGATCCGGTTGGATTCGAAGGGAGTCTGTTCATGCAGCGTGACCGCTTCACACCGAACTTCGCATTCCGCGACCCCATCCTCAGCCACTTGCCGAATGGTGCAACACAGTTGCAAATCAGCGGTTAAAGTCCGTGTCATGACATTGCCATTGACCGTTTGCGTTACTTTGTCGGTAAAATGCAAGGTTGCCCGATATCGATCGTTTACCGACAATCGATAACCGAGTTTCCGCTTCTCAACCGGGCTTTCGGCAAACGCCAATGACCCCGTAAGTATGAATACCAGGGCCAACCCCATGACAGAATGATCGATCCTCATGGTTTATCCCTCCGTCGCTTCTGTCGGCTTTTTCACATTTCCAAAATCCGCAACATCGCCCAAACAACGGAACGGAACGGATCGGTGTTGCTAATTTGCCATACTTCCTAGATTATTACCGCAACCAACTTGGTATTCCTTTTTTTTCGCTAAAAAACCTCGAACAAACAAATAACCGGCGTTGCTCACGCCGGCATTTCTCGAAATCTTTGTTGATTATTTTTTTGCCAATATCTTGGCTTCGGCATCCGCCACAAATTGTTTTAATTGGTCTTTTTTAAAGAGTTCGACCATCTTATCCAGTTCCGGGATTTTAAAACCTTTCTCTTGTTTCTGGATCTCATCATAGGTATTGAGCATAAAGATTAGACCGTCATAAGTGCAATAAGCTTTCTTATTCTGCTCCAGCTGCTCTTCAATATTTCCTGCCAAATAAGCGGCGAATAAATGAGTGGACCACTGGTTCTTGCCATAAAAGGGTATAAACTGAGTGTCCAATAAAATCATCACATCATCACTATCCAAGGCATAATCGATGACAATGTTCCGGGCGGCTTCCGCCTGAGGACCAAACGGTTGATAGGCCAGCGAAGCAATCGCTCCTAGGACAACCTCTCTACCGGGAACCGCCGATTTTTCAGCAGTTGGAGCCGCTGCGGCCATCACTGCGAAAGCAAACGAAAAAAGCAACATCGCCGCCAACAACAAGGAAAACGTCTTTTTCACCCTAGCCACCTCTTCTTTTCTTTAATATCAATCATAGCAATCAGCTATTTTTTGGGACAATTATCAATATATTTTAACCGTCGCCGGACAAAATCCTCTTAGCCTCCTCAAATCGCGCTTCGGAAAGCATTGGAAACCAAATTTAGCATTATCAAACCGCCGGTTGCCATTGGCAGACTGCTTTATAGGACAGCTTTCCGCCAAAAATATCCAAGGCGCTGCCGATTGTCAAGTCTAGACGGCCTTGCCCAAGACGATAGACCAACTCAAGATCGGCCAAACTCCGGGCGCCTCCGGCGTAAGTCGTCGGAATGGTCACCCATTCGCCCAACTTCGCGACCAGATCCTGGGCGATCCCGCCGCATTGTCCTTCGACATCTACTGCGTGAATCAACAGTTCGGCGCAGTGGTTTTCCAGTTCGGCAAGGTTAGCGGCGTTGATCTCATAATCGGTAAAACGTTGCCAACGGTCGGTCACCACATAATAGCGGCCGTCTTTCAGCCGGCAACTGAGGTCCAATACCAACCGCTGTTTTCCCACCTCCGTCACCAGCCGTTCCAAGTTGGCGAAGTTCACCCGGCCTTCCTGAAACACATACGAAGTTACAATCACATGGCTGGCCCCAGCCGCTAAATAGGCGGCGGCGTTAACATCGGTAATGCCGCCGCCGATCTGCAATCCGCCCGGATACGCCGCAAGCCCTCGCCGGGCTTCCGCATCGTTCCCCGGGCCAAGCATGATCAGATGTCCCCCGGTCAATCCATCGGTTTTAAACATCGCGGCATAATAAGCGGCGCCTTGTTCGGAGACAAAATTTTCGCGTACGGCGGTCGCTTGGTCGGTTAAGGTTCCGCCGACAATTTGTTTCACTTTTCCTTGATGCAAATCAATACATGGTCTGAATTTCATCGCTGTCTTTTCCTCCGATACGTCAAAACCAATCCGGCTCCTTTATAACAGTTCCAACTGTTCCTTAATACTCTCCGCCAACTTCGCGTTGATTCCCGGAACCCTAACCAACTCCGCCAAGCTTGCCTCGCGAATTCGTTTGACCGACCCAAATTCCTTCAATAACGCCTGTTTCTTTTTGGGACCGATTCCGGTTACCAGATCCAGGCTGGAGGCCACGGTCCGTTGGTCCCGTAATGATTTATGATAGGTAATGGCGAAACGGTGGGATTCATCACGAACCCGTTGCAAAAGCTTCAACGCTTCGGAACGGCGCGACAAACGGATCGGCTCCTCCTGTCCGGGAAGGTAAATCTCCTCTTCCTGTTTAGCCAGGCCGATCCGGGAGAGGTGACTCAAACCCAATTCAGTTAACACTTCACCGACCGCCGAGAGTTGCCCTTTCCCACCGTCAATCAACAGTAAATCCGGAAATTTGGCAAACTTGCTCTGTTCGGTCTGGACGTTTTGCCGTTCCTCCAAGCCCCGTTGGAAACGGCGGCGGATCGCCTCCTGCATCATCGCGAAATCATTCGGTCCTTCAATAGTCCGGATCCGGAACCGCCGGTACTCGCTGCCGTTGGAGACCCCATTCTCAAAGACCACCATCGAAGCGACCGCCTGGGTTCCTTGGGTATTGGAGATATCGAAACCTTCAATCCGCAACGGCAGTTTGGCCATTCCCAACTCGCGCTGCAGTTCCTCCAGCGTCTCCTGGACAAACCCTTCCCGTTGCTTTTCACGGTTCCGTTCCTGCGCCAACAGAATCTGGGCGTTTTCCGCCGCCATCTTAACCAGCTGGGCTTTCTCGCCTTTCTGCGGCACTTGCAAGTTCACCTTGGACCCCCGCTGGCGGGCCAGCCATTCGGCCACCGCTGCCAAGCTTTCCAGGGGAAACGGTAGCCAAACTTCCTTGGGTATGAAGCCCGAACCGTCGTAATATTGGGTTAAAAACGCCTCTATCACTTCGGCGGCAGGGGTCTCATCCCCTTCCACCAATTGAAAATATTCGCGCCCCACCAATTTCCCGTTCCGGACTTGAAAGACTTGAACGAAACTCCCGCCGCGGTCTTGGGCGATTCCGAAAATATCGGCGTCGTCGCGGGCATCGGAGACAATCTTCTGCTTTTCCAGCACTTTTTGAATATCCCGCAACCGGTCCCGCAGTTGCGCTGCGCGTTCGTACTCCATCCTACCGGCGGCATCGGCCATTTCCTGCCGGAGTTTATCCACCAGTTCCTCCTGGCGTCCCTCCAAAAACAAACAGACCTGTTGAATAATCTGCCGGTACGCTTCCTGAGAAACATACCCGGTGCAAGGCGCTAAACAGCGTTGAATGTGATAGTTTAAACAGGGCCGGTCGATCCGGACCTCGTCCAGATTATGACGGCAGCCCCGGATCGGAAAGATCTGCCGCAATAACCGGAAGGTGTCCCGTAGCGCGGTGACATTAGTATACGGTCCGTAATACTTACTGCCGTCCGCCTTGACCCGGCGGGTAATGTAGACTTGAGGAAAGCGTTCGCCCAGGGTCACCTTGACCCAAGGGTATTGTTTGTCATCCCGCAACCGGATGTTGTATTTGGGATGTTCCTCTTTGATCAGATTGCACTCCAACACTAAGGCTTCCACCTCGGAGTTGGTCGTGATATATTCAAACCGGTCAACCTGCTTGACCATGGATTCAATCCGCGGATTCAGGTTCCGCGATGCCTGAAAATAAGAGCGCACCCGGTTTTTTAGCGAAATCGCCTTGCCAACGTAAATCACCTTCCCGGTGACGTCTTTCATCAAATAAACGCCGGGTCTATCCGGCAACAGCTTTAAATCTTCCGGAGTTACCATTCCTTTGACTCACCTACTCTTGATAACGAATTGTTTCACTAATCATTTCGCTTTTGGGCGCCGTTTTTCCTGTCCATGACAATGGCACAAAGAATAGACCCGGAACATTTTCAACAGAAATTGCGAAGATTTTCAGCTGAGTTGTCCCATTAGACGCTCAAACCACACGCAAACCCAAACCACGCATTCACTCACAGTCGCGCAAAATAAGTTGAATCAAAAACGACTGGAAATAGATTTTTACACTGTTTTAACAGGTATTTACCGAAAAAACCCGAAGTAAACAAAAATTCATCGCGATACGGTGATTAACAATACCGTTAAGCTGTTAGCTTTCGAAAAATATACCGTTTCAGCTGACTAGCGCAAAGGAGTAAACGACTATGAAACCCTGGATTATGGTTCGTAAAGGAATTCGGCTGAATAAATTCTTGGAAGGCCGCATGCTGTGGATCGTCGGCACCGCTTATACTTGCGGCGCGATCTTTCACACGCAACTTTCCGTCCTTAAGCCGATTGTGCCGTATTTATTTTTCTATATGACTTTCGTGGTTGCACTTAATTGCAGTACCAAGGATTTTCGCAATTCGATTAAAGCGCCGGGGCCGATCTTGACAATCCTGGGCATGTTACATATCGTCCTACCGATTTTAGCAACGGTTTTGGCCAAGCTATTCCTGCCCGGCCAACCATTGCTGCAAGCGGGCATCGTCCTCGGGACCGCCGCTCCCATCGGCGTGGCCTCTTCCATCTGGATCAGCATGTCGGGCGGAAACAACGCTCTTGGCTTAACTTCGGTCATTGCCGACACCATCCTGTCGCCGTTTATTGTCCCCTCGGTCATGTTAGTCGCCATCGGCCAAAGCGTCAAATTTGACGTCATTTCGCTGATCGTTGGTTTAGCCTGGATGGTGGTGCTACCGACCATTTTGGGCATGCTCCTAAACGACTTGACCAAAGGACAAATCTACCGCAAAGTCAAATTTGTCACCGCGCCCAGCAGTAAATTCTTTTTGATGGTGGTCATCAGCATTAACCTGGCTGTCTCCTGGGGTTCGCTCCACCTGTTGAAAACATCCCTGGGAATGGTATTATTGGTTGTATTGACGATGGCCTGCTCAGGTTATCTCTTAGGTTACGCCGTGGCCAAACTCTTCCGGAAATCGCCGGAGATGGTCAACACCTACATCTTCTCCATCGGAATTCGGAATATCACTGCCGGTCTCGTACTCGCCCTCAAATACTTCCCGGAAATGACCGCCATTCCGGTGGTTTTTTCCATCGTCCTCCAGCAACCGTTGGCCGCGGTCAGCCATCGGTTCTTAATTGAAAAAACTAACGGTAAAAACAACTAATTGTGAATCGTATCCATCCCCAAAACAATTTTTCCTTCGATCAAGCGATTGCCTCTAACGAACAGGAGGCAATCGCTTTTTTCAACCTAAAAGTTAGTAGCTGCTCATTCAACCCCACCCATTTATCCGCTAAAATAGAACAGTTATTCACAAAATGCGTTCTTTAAACAACTGAAAGAGTTAAGTTATACAATCCCTCATTTTCATTATCATTTCGATTAATTCAGAATTTTTTCTTATATTGGTTTTTCTGAATTAATGGTATAATAAATTTAAAATGGCTATATAAGGCTTTTCAATGACGAATCACGAGGCACCAAAACAAATCATCATCACCGAGCTCGGTATAAACGAACGCGAGGTTCGGTGGCGGCTCTCCGTCATAGACCGCGCCACAACCCTTGAATCCGGAGCCTACCGCACTAATCAATGCGGTTGCGGACTATGGCGCAACGACTGTCAAGTATTAGGCACCTTTCAGTTTGCGTTACGCGCCGATCACGAACAAGCCGCAGCGGCGATCCGGCAGTATTTTCAAACCAAATGGGAGTCCGGTCTGTCACAACGTTTACCGAAACAGCCGTTCCGGGAGACTCCCTGATGGGGTTGCAGCGTACTGTCGCCGAAACCATCCGCTTTGCCGGGCAGAGTTTACACTTGGGCCTTTATTCTCAAGTTGCGATCACGGCGCTACCCGTCAACTCCGGAATTCAATTTGAACGGTCGGATCTGCCTGACCGACCCCGGGTCAGCGCCACAACCGACAACGTGATCTCCATCAAACGCTCCGTCGCGGTTGGCCGGGATGGTTGGAGCATTGCGACGGTTGAACACTTAATGGCGGCTTTTTGCGGTCTGGAGATCGATAATGCCTTAGTCTCCGTATCCTGCCCCGAATTGCCGGCCGGCGACGGCAGCGCCCTTTTCTTCTGCAAGTTACTGCTGAAAGCCGGCTCGCTGCAACAACCCGCGCCGCGAAAACGTTGGCGGATTAACCGTCCGCTCTGGGTGGAAACCCCCGCAACTTCTATTCAACCGCCAATTACCCGTTCGTCAATCGTCATTCTGCCCAGTGAACAATTGGCGGTTAGTTGTGTCTTTGATTCACCGCACCCGGTCGTCGGCTCCCAATATTTTTCCCTAACCGTTACTCCGGAAAATTTTTTAAAGGAGCTTGCTCCGGCACGCACCATTGCCTTTATGGAAGAACTGGAGCTGTTGCGCCACGCCGGCCTCGCCCTTTGCGACGATCCCAACTGCGCCGTATTGGTCGGCAACGAAGGCTACCTCAATGAACTCCGATTCATGGACGAAATCGTCCGTCATAAAATCCTCGATCTGCTGGGCGACCTGTTTCTGGCCGGTCGAATTTTGGGACATATCATCGCGATTTGTCCCGGCCATACCGTCGATTTTGAACTGGCAAAATTGATTCAACAGGATAGGAGTGCGGAATAGAACATGGCCGTTCTGATAATGATCATTGCTCTGCTGTGGTTGATTGCTGTGCTGTTACTGTTTGCCAATCATCAACAAAAAACCAATCTCTGGTATAGCGCCTTTCTTTTCTGTTTAAGTTTGGGCTACTTTGTGGCAATTTTAAAAAATTATTTAATCCCGGCGGCAATTGACGCCGATGCCGCAATCCTACGCGTCATCGCTCAATTTCTCAGCGCGCTCGGATACCGGCTCTGTCCGTACCTGTTACTGATGGTCGGTGTCACGTATACCATTCACTTTTCCTCTGCCCTCAAAAAAAGGTTAAGTTATTGGCTGTTATTACCGTTTGTAATCACCTTCGGCTTGGATCTACTTTATCCACAGTACGGATTCTTAACCTGTTTCATCCCGCGTAGTCCGCTGTTTGTCGTAACAACCGTCTATGCCATCCCATACGGTTTTTGCGCCAATCTCCTGCTTTTTCAGGCTTTTCTCAACGAAACGGACCCGCGTCTCCGTCAACAACGGTTTTGGGTTTTTGCGGTTACCGCTCCGACCTTGCTGAATATCGTGATCAGTTATACCCCGAAAATGCTGCACATCAATGAAATGTGGATCTTCAATATGTTTCCCGCCTTTTTGATGGCGCTCTTTGCACTGGTTTTGATGGTCCGTACCGGTCTAATGGGGATGCGGATCTCCATTGAACGGACGACGGTCGATAATACCGTTAAAGCCGTTTCCACCGGCACCTCGCTATTGAACCATACTTTCAAAAACGAATTGCAAAACATCTTCGCCGGCGTGGAAGTCTTGCGCCAACTGGAGCCAACCCAACAACAAAACCGCATTATCGACCTGATACAGCGTTCAGCCCAAAACCTGCTGGCGACCACCGTCCAAATTCAGCAGCGGATTCAAGAGACTCCGCTGAATCTCACGCCCTGCCGTTTGGATCTGATCGTGGCCGAATCGTTGGAAGCAATTCAACTGGTTGCAGCCCGAAAGCAAGTGGTAATCATCCCTAACCTAGACCAACTCCCTGAACTATCCTGTGATCGCGCCCAACTGCTCGAAGTGCTCTCAAATCTCTATCACAATTCATTGGAAGCGATGCCCTGCGGCGGACGGTTGGAAGTCCGTTTATTCGCCTACCGCCGTTCCGCCTTGATCCGGGTTGCCGATACCGGCAACGGAATCTCCAAACAGAATTTGTCCCGGGTGATCGAGCCCTTTTTCACCACCAAACCGCGTTGTTCCAACTATGGTTTAGGCTTGACTTACTGTTATAACGTTCTGCGTAAACACGGCGGTTCTTTCACGATCGCCAGTTCCGAGCGTCAAGGAACGACCGTGACGCTCCGGCTTCCATTACCCAAAAACGGTCGGATCACGAAGTTCCTCCCCTGGCTCCCGCTATGGAAACAGCTTTTACTGCATCCCATTGTCGGCAATAAGCGTGACGCAAACTGAGCCCAACCCCTTGCGTTCACCGGAGCCGGGGTAATCGGGTTACCGCTTCTATTCTTCCATCCGGTAGGGTTGAGCATATAAATCCCGTTTCCGGAGCCGGAATTGTTTGGCCATCCCAAGCCAATTATAGTTCCCAACCATCATAAATAGGTTCTTTGATATCGAGGGGTTGACGAAGCGGTTTTTCTGTAAGGTTACTTCATTGGTTTCGATGTCCGTTTTCAGCTGTAAAAGCGCTTGATAAACCCGGTTCTTCACCTTGCTTTGTAACGGTATTTGCCCTTGTGTATTGCGCATAAATTCCCCGCCGCCAATCCCGATCCCAAAACGCCATTGCATCCCCAAGGCCTGCGCGTAGTATTCCATGATCTTCAAAGCGGTCCGATTCTGAGTACCTTCGATGAAACCGTTGTTGCAGACGGCGTAAACTCTTGGCAGGGCATTGATTGTCAGCCCAGATTGTTTCCGTTGGTGATAAAAATCGGCAAACTCCGTGAGGAAATCTAATAAATTTGACGGGATACTGTCAATATACAAGGGAAAAACAAAAATTAACGTATCCAACTGCGCCATGGCTTCGAAGACAGTCGCGCGGGAAGTTTGATCCCCATAATGAAGCGCCGTAATGATCTCAACCGTGCCGACCGTTGGATTCAACATTTTGCTGATTTCCTGGCAAAAATAATATGAAGCGCTTTTTTCGCCCCGCGGACTGCCATTGACCATTCCAATCCGTTGCATTGGCTATCCCTCGCTTTCTCTGATAAACTGACGTAATGAATGGATTACCGCATCCGCCGACTCCGGATCCCGGTAAAAATAGGTCCGGGCGTTTTCAACCTGAAAGTTAAGCGCGTTGGCGTCGGCAAGCTCCTGAAAGGTTGCCACTTCGCCCGGGCTGACCGCTTCCCCGTAACCGATCATGATTAATTTAGGGTAATGACTGTAGCGGGGCGTATGATGAACTTCGCCGTTAATTTTTTTAAAAAATGGGAGAATATTAGGGAGGTTTCGGTCCAGCGCCCGGCGGATCAGCGGGCTGTAACAACCGTATTTCACCGGCGACAGATAGATTGTGACCGCACTTTGGATCGCGGCCCGGCAGATTTGCCGCCCGAGATCGTCGATCACGCAAACTCCCGGTGTCTTCACCCAGCAATGGAAACAACCGATGCAATGATGGAGATCCTTCTCCTGAAGGGGATAAATTGCTAACTGGTCGTTTTGGCGCTCCCCCACCGCGCTTTTGATGCGGTCCTCCCCGTAATCCCTTAACCCGTCGGGTCGCGAATGGTCGCTGATCAATACGATTCTCATGCTTTGTTTCACCTCATCGCTAATGTTTACACTGTAAACTTTACGAATTTATTGTACCGAATAATGTTTACGCTGTCAACATTGTGTGATAAAATTTCGGTAGCGATCCAATATCAACGAAGGCCGGTGCGCAAATGAACAAGGAGAAATACCATCACGGAACACTCAAGGAAGCGCTGATCGCTAAAGGGCTCCAATTGCTGAATAAAGAAGGGTATGACGGGTTTTCCCTCCGAAAAGTCGCAGTGCTTTGCGGGGTGAGCCACGCCGCCCCCTATAAACATTTTCAAGGTAAAGAGGAATTGATTGCCGCCATTGTCCAGGAAGTGACCGAAAGTTTCCGCGTCACGCTAGTAAAGTCGCTGACCCAATCCGGGGACCAACCTCTCGTCCAAATCCGCGAAATGGGCCGGCAATATGTTCAATTCATGGTGGAAAATCCTGAATACCTTAAGTTTCTCTTTCTTAACAATCATTTCAACCCGATCCGGATTGAGCCCTCCGGTTTTAGCCATCAGGAAAACAGCGCCTTCGCTATTTTTAAGGACTGCGCCACCCACTATCTGAAGACAATCGGTGCGGCTGCGGAAGAGCTGGTGATCGACATCGTGCTGCTTTGGAGTACCGTTCACGGCCTGGCCGTTTTGTTCGCCAATCAAAGTTTGGAAACGACTGCCGATTACCGCGATGTGGTTGCGCAAACCATTGATCATTTGATTCAAAGGTTCTCGGCTCCAGGCCAGTGAAAGTTTTCCCCCTAAAAAATCACCCCTTCTCCCGTTAACCGGAAAGGGGTGAGCTCGTTCAAGTTACCGTTCCTCCATTGCCAACAGCGGCTTTAAAAACTTGCCGGTATACGATTGGGGATGAGCGGCAATCACTTCCGGCGTCCCGGCCACGAGGACCTGACCGCCCCGCGCTCCGCCTTCGGGACCTAAGTCGATCAGATAGTCGGCGGTTTTGATCACATCCAGGTTATGTTCGATCACCAGCACCGTATCACCGGCTTCGACCAACCGTTCCAATACTTCCAGCAGTTTGTGCGTATCCGCGAAATGCAAGCCGGTGGTCGGTTCATCCAGGATATAAAGGGTTTTTCCGTTGGAACGGCGCGAAAGTTCGGTGGCGAGTTTGACCCGCTGCGCCTCGCCGCCGGACAGCGTGGTGGCCGGCTGACCAAGTTTAACATAGTCCAAGCCCACGTCATGCAAGGTTTGGAGCTTCCGTTTGATCTTCGGGATATTGTAGAAGAACTCTAACGCTTCTTCCACCGTCATCTCCAACACCTCGGAAATGGTCTTGCCTTTATATTTCACCTCAAGCGTCTCCCGGTTATAACGTTTCCCCTTACAGACCTCGCACGGGACGTAAACATCCGGCAGGAAGTGCATCTCAATCTTGATGATGCCGTCCCCGGAACAGGCTTCGCAACGGCCGCCCTTGACGTTAAAAGAGAACCGTCCCATACTGTAGCCGCGCATCTTGGCCTCGGGCGTCTCGGCGAATAACTCGCGGATCGGGTCAAACACCCCGGTATAGGTCGCGGGGTTGGAGCGGGGCGTCCGGCCGATCGGCGATTGGTCGATGTCGATTACCTTCTCCAAATGTTCCAGGCCGATGATCCGCTCGTGCGCTCCGGGGTGCAGCGTCGTCGCCTTATTGAGTTTAGTCGCCGCCACCGGATAAAGGATGTCATTGACCAAGGTGCTTTTGCCCGAACCCGAAACTCCAGTGACGCAGGCGAATAAACCCAATGGGATCTTGACGTCGATCCCTTTCAGATTATGTTGGCGGGCGCCTTGGATCTCGATAAATTTCCCGTTCGGCTGGCGACGTTGGCGCGGTAGCGCGATCTGTTTGACTCCGGACAAGTATTGCCCGGTGACGGAGTTCGGCTCGGCCATGATCGCCGGCAGATCGCCCTGGGCGACCACCCAACCGCCGTGAATCCCGGCGCCCGGACCGATATCCACCACGTGGTCGGCCTGGCGGATCATATCCTCGTCGTGTTCGACCACCACAATGGTGTTGCCCAAGTCGCGCAATCCTTTGAGGGTGTCGATCAGCCGTTGGTTATCCCGTTGGTGCAGTCCGATACTGGGTTCATCCAAGATGTAGAGCACGCCCACTAAAGACGAACCGATCTGGGTCGCCAAACGGATCCGTTGCGCTTCCCCGCCGGAGAGCGTTCCCGCCGCCCGGTCCAGGGTGAGGTAGTCCAACCCGACATTGATTAGGAAACCCAAGCGTTCGTTAATCTCTTTCAGAATCAGACGGGCGATGATTAATTCCCGCTCCGTCAGCTGCAGTTGATCCAGGAAGGTCTTGGTGTCGAGGACCGACAATGCGGTCAACTGGCTGATATTTTTATCGCCGATCAGCACCGCCAAGCTTTCTTTCTTCAACCGGGTCCCTTGGCAGCTGGCGCACGGTTTAACCCGCATGTAGCGTTCAATCTCCCGCCGCATATACTCGGAGTTGGTCTCCCGGTAGCGGCGCTCCAGATTGTTGGCGACGCCTTCGAAGGCGGCCTGGTGCTTGAATTCGCGGTTCTGCCCGTGGTAAGAAATTTCGATCTTCGCGCCTTTGGTACCGTAAAGCAAGATATCCAACTGTTCCGGGGTGGCTTTTTTCAATGGTTTGGCCGGATCAATCTTATAATGTTTGGCGACGGCTTGCAGGTATTGCAGCGACCAGGAGTCCTGGTCGGAACTCCAAACTTTAATCCCGCCGTCGTTTAGGGAACGCTCTTTATCGATCACCAGCGCGGGATCAATCTCCATCTTCATTCCCAATCCCGAACAATCGGGGCAGGCTCCGTAGGGGTTGTTAAATGAAAACATTCGCGGCGCCAATTCTTCAAAACTGAAACCACAATCAGGACAGGCGAACTTCTCACTGTAGAGATACTCGGCGCCGTCGGTGGTAACGATGTTCACCAACCCCTTGGCCAGTTTCAACGCCAGTTCAATCGAGTCGGCCAGTCGTTGCCCCAGGTCGGGCTTGAGGATCAGCCGGTCGACCACCACTTCGATGGTATGCTGTTTGTATTTTTCCAAGGTGATCTCTTCACTGAGCTCATGGATCGCGCCGTCGACCCGGACCCGAACGAAACCGTCCTTCTTAAAGTCTTCAAATAACTTGTCGTACTCTCCTTTGCGGCGGCGGACCACCGGCGCCATCACCATAAAGCGGGTCCCTTCGGGCAACGCGAGCACTTGGTCCACAATCTGTTCCACCGTCTGCTGGGTGATGGGCTGATGGCATTCGGGGCAGTGAGGATGACCGACCCGCGCGTACAATAACCGCAAGTAATCGTAGACCTCGGTTACCGTACCCACAGTAGAACGGGGATTATGACTGGTGGTTTTTTGATCAATGGAGATCGCCGGGGACAATCCTTCAATGGAGTCCACATCCGGTTTGTCCATCTGCCCTAAAAACTGCCGCGCATAAGCGGACAACGACTCGACGTAACGGCGTTGCCCTTCGGCATAGATGGTATCAAAAGCCAGCGAGGATTTGCCCGAACCGGACAACCCCGTGAAGACCACCAATTGGTCGCGGGGGATCTCGATATCGACGTTTTTCAGATTGTGCTCGCGGGCGCCTTTGATGCGGATGGTATTACTGGACATCTGTGTAGTTCCTCCATTGATTTAAAATATTACCCCAACAACTTGCTCCAGCTCTTTATCTCATCACGCAACTCGGCGGCCCGTTCGAACTCCAACTCGGCGGCGGCTTTGAGCATTGTTGTTTCCAATTCGGCAATCTTGGCCTTAATCTCATCCGGCGCCAACTTCGGCAGTTGCTGGGCCTCGTAGGTCACCTTGTCCTCGGCCGCCTGTTCGGCGCTGATCAGGTCGCGGACCGCTTTCCGGACCGTTTCCGGCGTGATCCCGTGCTCCTCATTGAAGCGCACCTGAATCTCACGGCGGCGGTTGGTCTCCTGAATCGCCCGGCGCATTGAATCGGTGGTGTGATCGGCGTACATGATCACCCGGCCTTGGACATTCCGGGCCGCCCGTCCGATGGTTTGGATCAAGGAAGTTTCCGAACGCAAGAACCCTTCCTTATCGGCGTCGAGAATCGCCACTAACGAAACTTCCGGAAGGTCCAAACCTTCGCGGAGCAAGTTAATCCCGACCAACACGTCGAACTGCCCCATCCGCAGGTCGCGGATGATCTTGATCCGTTCGAGGGTATGAATCTCCGAATGCAAGTAACGGACTTTGATGCCGACCCCTTCCAAGTACTCGGTGAGATCCTCCGACATCTTTTTGGTTAAGGTGGTCACCAAGACCCGTTCCTTCCGATCGACCCGGAGCCGGATCTCCTCCATCAAGTCGTCGATCTGCCCCTTCACCGGACGCAAGTCGATCTCCGGGTCCACCAGGCCGGTGGGACGGATGATCTGTTCGACCACTTTTTGAGCCCGTTTCATCTCATACGGTCCCGGGGTAGCCGAGACGTAAACCAGTTGGTGCACGCGCTGCTCATATTCGTCAAAGCGGAGCGGCCGGTTATCCATGGCGGACGGCAGCCGGAACCCGTATTTAACCAATGTTTCTTTTCGGGAGCGGTCACCGGCGTACATCCCGCCGATTTGGGGCACCGAGATATGGGACTCGTCGATGAACATTAAAAACTCTTTCGGGAAATAATCCAGCAAAGTCGCCGGGGCTTCGCCCGGGCCGCGGCCGGTCAAGTGCCGGGAGTAATTCTCGATCCCCTGGCAAAATCCGACCTCGTTCATCATCTCCAGATCGAAGCGGGTCCGTTGCTCCAATCGTTGCGCCTCCAAGAGTTTACCTTCGGCTTGAAAGAGCCTTAGTTGTGCTTCGAGTTCGGCTTCGATCGACTGGACCGCGATCTTGCGCTTCTCTTCGGAAGTGATGTAGTGGGTGGCTGGATAGATCATCACTTCTTCCAGATTTTGCAACACTTCGCCGGTGAGGGGATCGACTTCGATGATCCGGTCCACTTCATCGCCGAACAACTCGATCCGGATAATATTTTCACCATAGACCGGAATGATCTCGATCACATCGCCCCGCACCCGGAAGGTGCCGCGGGTGAAACCCAAATCATTCCGGCTATATTGAATTCCCACCAAACGGCGGAGAATCTGATTGCGGTCGCGAAACTCGCCCGACTTCAACGACAGGGTCATTGCCTCGTAGTCCTCCGGCGAACCGAGGCCGTAGATACAGGAGACGCTCGCGACGATGATGACATCTTTCCGTTGCAACAACGACGAGGTGGCGGCGTGGCGCAGCCGGTCGATCTCATCGTTGATACTGGAATCCTTCTCGATATACATATCAGTCTGCGGAATATAGGCTTCCGGCTGATAATAATCATAGTAACTAACAAAATATTGAACCGCGTTGTCAGGAAAAAACTCTTTAAACTCGCTGAACAACTGGGCCGCCAGGGTCTTGTTATGGGCCAGCACCAAGGAAGGCATCTGCACTTCCTCGATCACCTTGGCCATGGTAAAGGTCTTCCCCGATCCGGTCACGCCCAATAAAACCTGGTCCCGCAAACCGCTGCGGATCCCCGCCGCCAAACCGGCAATCGCCTCGGGTTGATCCCCCCGGGGCTCGTATTCGGAACGGATTACAAATTTCTGGTCCTGGAGCGCCAATGATACCACCTCTACCCCATTATACCCGTTTTCGGAGCACTTCTATCCGAACATATATTCGATAACAAGCCGCCGTCTCCTGCCGGACATCATTACATTTCCGTTACAAACTTTTTTGACTCCGCTTTAGCCGATGCGCTTCGGTCCGCCCGGACCTGAAGGTCTGGGCCAAGCTGAAAACCGGTCTCAAGCCCGGCTGAGGCCGGGCTGGGTCGTGCTTCGGAGTCTTGCCGAGCCCCGGAGGAGCTTTCGAATGATTTTATATCCCTAGCCCTGTCGTTTACGGCTGGACGGACTTTTCATTTTTTCGCTTGCCCTTTACTTTTGAGCGCTGGTCGATACGTAGAAAAAAGACCGCTCACGCGGTCGATAGTTGTCTTCGGGTCAGTGCTGCTTACCGGACCAGTTCCGAGGCGGGTACGATTTCCACGCCGGCTTTGATGAATTCCGGCAACACTTCAATGATCGCTTCGGGCGTTCCGGCGCGGACGTGACCGATCCCAATCGCCTCGCCCTCCTTCAGGGCGATCTTCAACAGTTGACGCAAAGCGGCCAGCTTAGCCTGATAATCGCTGGAATCGTCAATAAAGACCCGCCGTTTGGCAAACGGCACATCATATTTCCGGGCGTATTTGGCGGCGACGGACGGATGGGCCGGATCGCCGGTGTTGCTGTCGACAAAAAACAGCTTCCGCTCTTTGATGGCTTTCAACAGGATATCCATCAGCCGGTCGTCGTACGTTCCGGCCGAACCCATATGGTTGTTGATGCCCGCCAAACCCGGCACCTGTTTGATATCGGCATCCAACTGAGTGAGGATCTGTTCCTCGGGCCAATCGCGGCGGATCAGTCCCGGTCCGGGATTCGCCGCTTTATTCAAAGGTTCCAGCGGTAGATGCAGCATGATCTCAAATCCGCGTTCCTTGGCCTTGCCGATATACTCCTGCGCATACGGGGTAAAGGGCAACACCGACCAGGTCAGCCGGGCCGGAACTTGCAACATGGCGTCGGCGGGAGCCCGAACAAACCCGACATCATCAATGATAATCGCTACGCGGGCCCGGCGGCGCACCGGCGGAATTTTCGGCCGCAGCGTCGGTACGGGTGACGGTTTGACGGTTGGGCCCGGCGCAGGTTTCACAGTAGGCAACGGTGGCGGCGTCGGTTGCGGGCGCACTGCCGCTGTAGTCGGCGACGGAGCTGCCGTGGGTTGCGGTTGAATTGCCACCGGCGTTGGCGCCGGACGGTTAAAAGGCGGCGGTTCGGGAATCAACCCCCGCCATTGCCAGCTTCGGTTGAGCGCCCCGGTCAACGGTTGTTTTAACAAAAGCTCCATAGCGGGAAGCTCTTGATACGCTCCGGAAAGAGTCACCGGAATGACACTCTCGCAACGAATCCAAAGGGTACGGCCATTTAAACCCCAACGGATGGAGCGAATAGCCAACCCTTGACTGGAAACCAATTTGCGCCATTCCCATCCCAACTCGACCAGCTCATGCTCGTTCGCGGCCGGAGGCAATTGGATGCGGCTGCGGTTTCTCACCCAACGCAGGTGGTTGCGGGCCGTGTCTTGCTCATGCAAGCGCGCTTCTTCCCACTGCACCACGTCATTGAGTTGCCAGCCGTTTCGTTGCAGCAGATTGGTCCACGACTCGTCCAATGAATCCTGGAGAAAGACCAGATCCACCTCGCCCGACTGCTCAAAAACCAGACTTTGCGCACCAATGGCCGCCGGAAGCGAAACGGGTTGCGCCGACCAAAAGTGAATCGTCACTAAGATCAGGGCAAACGCGCTATAAAAAATGAGGGCCGTTTTGAAGGCTGGTGGTAACGGCCGCATACGTTCAACTCCTTATCCGTCATGATTGGGATTACTCAAAACTGGACCGGCAAAGACGTTCCGGCTGCCGCAAACTTCCGTCGCAACCTGAAATGCCAATTCGGGAAGGGTAAAATAAAATTCCGGAACCCCGGAACCAAATTCCGGTTCCTGAAAACCAAATTTGGGTTCCCGAAAACCGGATTTAGGAACCTGGGAAGCAGATTTGGGAACCCCGGAGCCCGATTCGGGGACCGGAAAACCGTTTTAGGCAACCGGAATGGCATATTCCGCTTCCGGAATACCCTCGGCCGATACTTTTTCAATATTCTATCTATGTTGCACGAAGCGGCGCAACATTCGTTGCATTGATTCTCAACCGGCCGGTTTCAACGCGACCGGGCCGGCTTGTTGCCGCAACACTTTTACAGCCGCCGCTTCCTGGAGTTGTTGCATTTTTTGGAACGGCTGCGAATCGCCCTTCTGCAACAGCAGGTCCATCGCCCCCGGAATCTCAACCACTTGGTCGGGTTGCACGCCCCGTTTATGAATATTCACCCTGCCGGAAGTGAGGTAACTGGCGATGGTGATCGTCACCGCCGCCTCCCCGGGGAGCTCTTTTACCTCTTGGATCAGGTCTTTCCCGAAGGTGCGGGTCCCGATCAACACCGCCTGATGATTATCTTTGATCGCGCCCGCAACAATCTCGGCGGCGCTAGCGCTCCAGCTGTCGACCAATACCGCCAACGGCAGCTTCCGGTGGCGATAATCCTTGGCGGGCAAGCTTTCCTCGGGATAACCGCGACGGATGATATGCAACACCGGGGCGCCGGCCGGAATAAAATGACTGGCCACTTTGTGCGCCGCATCCAACGAACCACCCGGATTGGCCCGTAAGTCGAGAATTAACGCGCGGTAGGTTGGGTCGCCGTCGATCTTGGCCAGTGCTTTCGCCAGATCGTCGGGGGTGGTCTCGGCAAATTGCGAGAGCTTAATCAGCCCGTATTTGCCCAACACCGGGTCGGTCTTGGTATCTAATTGTACGGTGGGAATGAGCACCAACTCGCGGATGATGCGAAAATCGAGCGCTTGGCGATTGGCGCCTTGGCCGCGCGCAATCCGCAATTTAACCGCCGTGCCCGCCGGTCCGCGAATTTTGGCGATCGCCACCTCCACCGTGAGCTGCTTCACCTCTTCATCGTTGACCTTGATAATCTGATCGCCCTGTTGCAGACCGACCTTTTCACCGGGGGTGCCCTTGACCACCGACGAGATGAGCAGTTGATCCTCTTTGGGAATCAGGTAAACGCCGATCCCGCCAAAACTCCCCTCGGTCTCCTTCTTCAACTCGGCGTATTCGTTGCGTCCAAGGTAACGGGTATAAGGGTCGTTCAATATCTTCAACATTCCGGTGATATTGCCCGACCGCCAATAGGCTTTGGTTAAATCGGACAGATTAACCGGTTGATAATAACTGGTTTTGACGATACCCATGACATAAAAAGCGGTCAATAGATCCCGGTATCTGCCGTGACGGGCCTCAGACTGCCACCACCATCCAAAAGCGGCGGCTACGATGCAAAGCGGGATTCCAATGGCAGCCAATAAAGCTTGACGTCTCTTCATCAAGGAAACGAATCCTCCGTTGTTTATAGATAACTGGTCGGGTCGACCGGAACACCGTTCTTCCGGACCTCAAAATGGCAATGGGGTCCGGTACTCAAACCCGTGCTGCCGATCTTGGCGATTAACTGTCCTTTGGTTACGTTCTGACCCACTGTAACAAGCAAGGTCGAGCAATGCGCATAAACCGTTGAAATCGAGTTGCCATGGTCGATAGCGATCATCTTACCATATCCGCCGTTGGTCGCGGCGAAAATGACCACTCCGGAGTCGGCGGCGACAATCGGCTGCCCATAGGGGGCGGCGATATCGATTCCCGAATGGTACCGGCGCGTGCGTAAAATCGGGTGAATCCGGTAACCGAAGTAGGAAGTGATCCTGCCGCGGGTCGGCCAGACATATTGACCGGTGCCCAACGCCGTCTTATTTTTGTTTTGCATCCCCCGGATCTGCGATTCCATTGATCGGGAGAGGTCTTCCAACTCATCCAGTGCTTTTTCCAAGCTCCGGCGGTCGTTTTGGATCATCGACAATTCCCGCTGTTGATCTTGCACCCGGGATAACCAGCGGCTATGTTCGGTCTTCGCCGTCACCTGTAGTTGCGAATAAGCGTTTTTCTGCTGTTCCAACTCTTGATGTTGTTTCGCGATCTCCTCTTGCTTCTTGGCGACCTCGTTCTGTTCCTCTTGGATATTTTTGAGAACCGACAGATCCGCCCGGACATAACGGCCGACCATCTCAAACCGGGAGACGAACTCGCCATAGTCACGAGCCTGGAAGAGCGCTTCTAAGTAACTTTGATATCCGTATTTATATATAGCCGACAATCGTTTTCCTAGAACCGATTTGCGACGGACGATCTGATTTTGGAGTTGCTGTAGTTGATTTTGGGTCAGACTCAGCTGGTTTTGGACCATGCCGATCTGTTTCTGGGTCGTGCCCAGTTTATCATTGATCTTATCGAGGTTGCTCCTAACCTTTTCGGCCTGTTTCTGACTGGAAACCAAACGGCCGGTCACGCTTTTTTGTTTGACAATGGTCTGGGTCAGTTTCTTTTTGGTCTGATCAATCTGTTTGGCGATATCTTCCGCCGATATGCACCAACCGGTCGCCGAACCGGCCAAGATTGCGGTTACCAAAAAAGTACCGACCAACCAGCGCAATGGATGAGTCATTCCATCCACCCTCCTTGCTTCTAGATTGCGGTTTGTAGCGGTTTCCGTTCTCGAAACATTGGCAACATTGCCAATTTAAGGAAATCAAACCACCGAAAAAATCAAGCCCGACTCAGATCGGGCTTTGCTTTCCTTACCAAACCCTGATTACCGGATACGCTTGGAACTTAGACCCTTAGGAAACGCTTCATCGAAAGCAAACTTCCCAACGCCCCGAAGGTCAAGCCCAATAGCGGAATCAGCCAAAACATCCGCCCATTGACCACATGCTCCGAAAGTAAGGGAATGAACGGCGCCAATTGCTTGATATAGTTAAAAAGCAAACGGTAGCTTTTGGAGATGATCACAATCGAGACAAACGATCCGGCCAGTCCGATTAAGATTCCTTCCAGCATAAACGGGAGCCGGATGAACCAATCGGTCGCCCCAACCAACTTCATGATCTCGATCTCCTTGCGCCGGGCCATCACGGTCAAACGGATGGTATTAACAATGATATATAACACCACCATGCCGATGATCAACACCAGGCCGATACCGACCAGACCCAAAATCCGAATAATCATCAACATCGCTTCGACAAAGGTCTTGCCGTACTCTACTTCGTCGACGCCCGGCAACGCGCTGATCTGCGTCACCAACGGCTTTACTTTGGCATCGTCGGCCAACTTGACATTGACCATATCCGGCAGCGGGTTCTCGGTGGAAGTGAACAAATCGCTGACACCAAGATTCTTCTCTAAAAACTTGGCGCCGTCGATCTTCGAAACGTAACGGACCTTCTTGACCCCTTTTATCTCGGCGATTTTTTGTTGCAACGTCACCGGATCGGACCCGTTTTCCAGATACACCCGGATTTCCAGGACGTTTTTGGCCATGTTCATGAAGTGATTACAATTGGTGATGACAATATAAAAACAACTGAGCAATATGAGCGAGAGCGTGACCGTAACTACGGCCGCAAAACTCATCAAGCCGTTCCGGGACAACCCGGCCCAAGCTTCTTTCGTAAAATACCAGCAAGTCTTAATCTTCAAGCCCATATACCCCCTTGAGCTCGTCGCGAGTGATCTTGCCGCTTTCCAACGCAATGACCCGCCGCCGCATCCGGTCAACCACCGCTTTATTATGAGTCGCCATGATCACGGTGGTCCCACGCTTATTGATCTCCAACAGCAAGTCCATAATCCCCCACGATGTGTCCGGATCGAGATTACCGGTAGGTTCGTCCGCCAATAACAACAGCGGGCGGTTGACGATCGCCCGGGCCAACGAGACCCGTTGTTGTTCGCCACCGGACAGCTCCGCCGGGAAAACATTGGCCTTATCTTTCAAGCCGACCAGTTCCAAGACTGCCGGAACCTGTTTTAGGATCTCCTTCTGCGACGCCTCGATCACTTCCAAAGCGAAGGAGACGTTTTCAAAGACCGTCTTATTGGGGAGCAATTTATAATCTTGGAAGATCACCCCGATATTGCGACGAAAATGAGGAACTTCCCGTTCTTTCATCCGCGCCAGATTCTTCCGGCCGATAAACACAAAACCCTCCGACGGTAGCTGCCGGCGAATGATTAAATTCATAAAAGTGGTTTTTCCAGCACCACTCGGCCCAACGAGGAAGACAAATTCCCCTTTGTCGATGAACAGGTCGACCTCACTGAGTGCCACGACTCCATTACCGTAAACCTTGTTCACTTTCTGAAACTGAATCAAACGCGTCACCTCAATTGTATGCCGTTTTTTCGATATTTCGACAATAGCGCAAAAATCTCCTTCCCGAAAACTTGATCCAATATCTGAGCAAGTTTGTTGGAACTGGAGGTTTCACTGACTCATCAGACTACTTTTCCGCCGATTTTGTTCATTGAATTTTCGCTGTTCATGAATTATTCAATCCATATCGATTTTGCGCTGCAACGGTTATTTCGGAAATTTGGTAATCAAATCCTGCCAGTAAAAAGGAATTTTGCATTTTTAGGAGAATATTACTTTATTGGGTAATCAGCAAAAAAATGTAATTTGCAATTGAAAAGTTACAACGAAACTTTTTTACGATCGGTGGCGAACGCTCTGAAAAATGAACCTGGTTTTTATAATAGCGGGCTTATCTTAAAAAATCTGTTGCAAAATCAATACCTAGTCTTGGTGTATCTGGAAGGCGGCACCTCCATCACCGGGACGATTCTCGGTTGGGACGCCGATTACCTGCTGGTCAGGGAAACTAAAAATCTCCAAATGGTACCGATGCAAAAAGTGCTCCGCCTCCAAGTCGATTTGGCGGAGATCCTGTCCACTCAAGCATTGCCCACTCCGGCCCCAACTCCGTCCAAACTGACTTCGGATCCCGCCAAACGCTACGGTCACCTGCTCGAGCAACTCCCCGACGAGCAACCGGCCGGCAATGCTTCGTCAGCTCCACCAGTGCCGAAAAGCCGTCTCAATGCCATGATCGACAATTGGTGAAAAAAAACGTACTCTCGCAATGATGTACGCTTTTCTTGTCAGGACAATCCTGACTTATCCTTATGTGATTGCAGCGTGTTTCATGACAATGGGCATTGCTTGGCAACCTCCGCCACAGTTTCAACTGATCAATCGTTCTACTTGCTTAAAAGGCGTCTCAATTCCGTAAAGAAACTGCAATGGAAAAAGGAACCGACAACCAACCCATTGGCGGCCAAAGCGAAGATCAACGGCAACACAATATGTCTGCGTTCCAGATAAACCACCCAACTGGTAAAGAATAAATAGAGGAAGGTTTTGATCAAGACAATATACCACCAGGTTTTATTGTCAACAATGTAACGTTCGATCCATTGCATATTGACGAAAACGCCGATGAAACAAAAGATCAGCAACGTTATTCCGGTAATATAAGACAGCATGGTCCCTCCTTTGGCAGATTCGCTTGCCGCAATTATAATTCCTAATTATACCATCGGGCGTTTTATCCAGCAATTGGATTTATTTCTCAATCTATCGGCTAAATCGCCATATCCCCTCCTATAAACGAGGATCAACAATTTATGAAAAAAACCGTCAGCGTTAAGCCGACGGTTTTCAAACTTCTAAATAAAGCTACGTAGAGAACGCTTTTTAAGAGCAAAATTACTTCGCGCGGGCTTCTTTGATTTTGGCGATGAATTCGGAGGCAATCTTGGTGATCGCCGCATAATCGCCCTTTTTCGCCGGGGCGGTTAAATTACCGCCAACACCGACCGCAATCGCGCCGGCTTTAATCCACTCGCCGACGTTGTCAATGTCCACGCCGCCGGTCGGCATCATCTTGGCGTAAGGAATCGGTCCGCGAATCGCTTTGATGATCTTCGGTCCGAAGGCGTCGCCCGGGAAGATCTTCACGACGTCAGCGCCGGCTTCCATTGCTTCAACCACTTCTTTAATGGTCATTGCGCCAGGCATTGCCGCAACGCGGTAACGGTTACAGAGTTTGACCACTTCGGTATTGAGGTACGGGCTGATAACGTATTGAGCGCCGGCTAAAATTGCAGCGCGGGCGGTTTCGGAATCCATAACGGTACCGGCGCCGACGATGATCTCGCCATTGCAAAAACGTTGGGAAAGGTCTTTAATAACTTCGGCAGCGCCCGGAACGGTAAAGGTGATTTCGAGTCCGGCCACACCGGCTTCGGCACAGGCTTCAGCGATCTTTATGGCTTGTTCACTGCTATCAGCACGCACCACCGCTACGAGGCCGCACTCGCTGATCTTGGATATAATTTGTTCCTTGTCCATCAGAAAACCCCCTATAATTTTATTGTGATTGACGGTCCCACATCTCCCGGCCGTTGACCGTTTACTTCAACAATGCTATTTTGCCAAAGCAGCGCTGTAAATATGAAACCGATGAAAATATTGTGAGAATTGCAACCGCTCTCAACACCCAACCGGCATCGGAGCAGGTTACCACCAACCTTGCAACTCTCCATATTGCATACTATTTAATAATATAACATAATCACCCTTGAAAATCTTACAATACCATTAAATATTCAATGAAAGCCAAACGCCGGGCACCTGGGCATTGATCAAATTTCGAAACCTCGGCAGGATTTTACCGTTCGCTGCCTAATAATTAAGAGTTCGATCCGCTTTTTACTTCCAATTCCGTCAATCAATTCATGTCGCATTTTGAGGTGCACTATGTTAATCCTTGGCTTAGCCCCGGTAAAAAAACTTGGTCAACAGGTCAAACGGCATCATTGTCCGCGTTGCGGCGGTATGCGTAATTTTCAAGAGATTACGATCCGGCAATACTTTACCGTCTTTTTCATTCCGGTGTTTCCAATCGCCAAACCTACTTGCCTTTATGCCTGTTCGGCTTGTAATTACGCATTGGCTGAAGAACAACTGAACGCCGCGTCGATCGCGGCGGAAACCGATACTGCCGCAACCAACCCTGCCGGGCAAGTGATTGTCTTCTGCCCCCGCTGCGAAGGGGCGATGACCGTCCCTCTCTCGGAGCGGCGTCAAGCCATCACCTGCCCCCACTGCACCATGGAGTTCAAAATCAAAGGCATCAAAGGCTCCATCCCCGCCGCCACCATCAACGAACCCGCCCCGACAGTTTAAAAAAACATCACCGAAACCCGCCCAGACAAAAAGCGGGTTTTTTGACTCTCGCCATCCCGTCATGTTCCGCCCGCCTCACGCATACATTGGAGAGACAAGCAATCAAACGGGGAGGGACCACCATGGTTCTATGGCTCACCAGCGCCGGACTCGCTCTCATCGGAGTTTTGGTACTCTTATTCATTTTCGGAGGCTTCTTCATGGTCTCTCAAGCCCAAGCCGCCGTCCTCGAGCGGCTTGGCAAATTCCACCGGGTAGTTTACAGCGGACTGCATCTCCGGGTCCCGTTCCTAGACACCTTTCGGGTGGTTGGATTCATCAATCGCGAGGAATACCGTAAAGAACTTGGGGCGTACCGGATCGACCTGCGCGAACAGATCTTCGACATCTCCAAACAACATGTGATCACCCATGACAACGTCCCGGTTGATGTCGACACCATCATCTACTACATCGTCACTGCGCCGGAAAAAACGGTTTATGGCATCACCGACCTCCCGAAAGCGATTGAACAGTTAGCTCATACCACGGTCCGAAATGAGTTTGGCAAGATGGACCTCGATGCCAGTCTGGGCTCTCGGGAACAGATCAATCAAAGCCTCAAAGCCAGCCTGCACGAGGCAACCATAGATTGGGGAATCGAGATTGAACGGGTGGAAGTCCAGGAAATCACGCCACCGGTCGATCTGAAAGACCCGATGGAAAAGCAGATGATCGCCGAACGGGAAAAACGGGTTCAGGTGTTGGAGGCCCAAGCCGCGAAAGAAGCGATGATTCTCAAAGCCGAAGGCGCCAAACAACAGACTATCCTCGAAGCGGAGGCGAAAAAAGCGCAAGAAGTCTTGGCGGCCGAAGCTCAAAAACAAAAAATAATTCTCGAAGCCGAAGCCAGCCGCGAACAACAGATCCTGGTCGCGCAAGGCCAAAAGGAAGCCCGCCAACTGGAATCAGAAGGCGAACGGGTCGCCCGGATCAATCTCGCGGAAGCTGAAGCCACCGCCATCATCAAACAACTCTCTTCACAAGCTCAAGGCTTAGCCCAGATCTCTCAGGCCCTAAATTCGCAAGGATCCAATGATTCGCTACTCGCGCTCAAATCATTGGAAGCCGCGGTCCAAGTCGCCCAAAACCTTGGCAACGGCCAAGCGACCAAAATCATTCTGCCGCAGGAGGTCTCCGGCCTGGTCGGCACTCTCTTCAGTTTGGCCGAAGGGGTCAAAACCTTTCACAACGATAAATAACCGCGAATTTGTTTGACAACTCCCGATCTGAGAATAGCTTGGAATCCTATTGTCGCTCCACCTAGCCTATTTTCTTAATTTGCTTGCGCGAGCGGCGACGGGTAGCTAGCCTGGACGACTACCTGACTTTTTTGTTAAAGTCAGGTTTCTTTTTAATGGATGGAAGGATTTTTCGGCGATTGCTAGAAGAATATTCCATGCATTGCAAGCGATTTCGACATCAGCCCTTTTTACGGCGGAAATATCCTGCCCAACGCGTCCCCGGATTTTCTTTGCGGTTCGTCATCGCCTGGCTGGGATTGTGCTTAGTTTTATCCGGCGCTAGCGTCGGAGCGGATTCCTCCGGATCCAGCCGGGTTCGCTATCGGATCGCGGCGGGCGATCCCCAAACTCCGGTGGCACAAGCGATTGGCGTTGCGTTCCGTGATTCGATCCGCTTTATGGAACGTTTGTGGCAAACGCAGTTAAATGATCCAGTCGAGCTTTACCTCTGCGACGATTCGGCCGACTTGACCAAAAAATTAGTTTTATTCGCCCATGAGCCGGCTGACCGCGCTCGTTCCTTAGCCGAATTTTCAGCGGCATGCGTCAGCAACGGTCGCTTGTTTATCAAACGTTCCAGTTTCGAACGGATGGAACCGGCACAAATGTACCGGATCATCTGCCACGAGACCGTCCATTTGTTCCAAAAAAACCACCTGCCATGCATTGTTCCAACAATTCCGGCCCAGACTTGGCTAATAGAAGGTTATGCCGAATTGGTCAGTCACCAGTTTTTAGCCGCGCGCGGTTGGGAATCCTGGCAAAGTTATTGTCAGGAGATCAAAGATATCGCCACGGCTTTGGTTAAAAGTCGCAAGTTGCCGCACTTATCGGAGATCAACGGCGCCAGTCTGGTTCCGGTCGCCAACCGTTACGGCGCCTACAATTTATATGCGCTGGCAGCCGCCGCAACGTATCTATTATTTAATCAGGCGGGAAACGACCATCGGGTTTTTGCTCGTTATTTTAACGAAAGTCCAACTCCGGAACAGTTTGCGGCGCATTTCGGGGCCAGTTTGGAACGGTTTCAGTTTCAGTTCAGCCAATACTTCGGGGTGGCGCGACACCCTTAAAACATAGGTGATTTCATGCCTCAATCTGTTAACGGCTTTAACCGGCAGACCTTACGTTGCCTGCAGTGGCACGCCGCGTTTTTCGCCATAGGGGGAGCTGGCGGTGGCGGCGTTTTAGCCTGGATTAACATCACATACTACCCATTCAATCTCTGCGGAGTCAGCGTCATTTTTGTCCTGGGCTACCTTTTGGTCCTCTCCCAATGGGTGATGGCCTGGTATCTTTATGACGCCTATTATAGTTTCGAGCACCGCCAAGTCGCCAAATTCGGTTGGTCGCTTTTCGGCAATACCTTTTTGCTGGCTCTCGTCTGCAAAAGCACGCTGATTGGGATCATCCCGTGGATTTGGCTGGATTGGCTGGTGTGGTTGGTTGTCTGGATCATCTTCGTCAGCTGGGGTTTGAAGTTCAAACATTTGCTATATCGGTTACAGGATGAATGATTGCCTTCACTGATGTATTTGATTGACCGAATTTGTCGCTTCAAGCGACCAACCGGAAAGGAAGAATTTCTTTGCCCAATCCAACCACCGTGATTATTACCCGCCATGGCGAAACCGAATGGAACCGCCAGTTGCGCCATCAAGGGTATCTGGACAGTCCGCTCACCTCACTGGGAATTTTGCAAGCGCGAGCTCTGGCAGAACGCCTGAAAGGCTTGCCGATCCGGACGATTTACAGCAGCGATCTGGGTCGCGCCATGCATACGGCCGAAATCCTCGCTACCGCGCTCCTCCTTCCGGTCCAGCCGGAACCGGGCTTACGCGAGACCAATTTGGGAATCTCCCAGGGATTAACTAGGGAAGAATTTAAAGTGGAATATCCTCAACTCCATGAGCAATTTCTGAAAAGGGACCCTGATTTTGCGCTGCCGGACGGGGAAAGTCTTCGTCAGTTTCATAACCGGACCATTGCCTGCCTGCAAACCCTTGTTGCGAGCCACCCTGGGCAGACCGTCCTGATAGTTTGCCACGGCGGCAACTTGGGCTGTATTTTCCGGGAGATCTTCCATCTCCCGTTCAGTGAACCTCGCAATTTCTCTCTAAAAAATGTTAGCTTTAATCAGTTCGCCGTCAACGATGGCAACTGGCGTTTGGAGACCTGGGGCGATATCAGCCATTTACGGAACTTAACCGTTCTGGATGAACTTCGGACTTGACGACGGTCGCAAATATCTACGCGACATATGGATATGTGCAGCGTCCTACCGCTTACGATCAGCGTTTTTAAAGGAGGTTCCCGTAATGAAGCGTAAAACCATAATTATCGGATGCGGTCTAGCCGGACTGGCGATTATAATCGCTGCAGCTTATTTTTTCCTCCTAGCGGAACCAGCGAAACTGCAAACCTCCGGCCGACTCGTTGACGGCCGCTGGACTCAAAAAGGATTGAAGCAAGCGCAACGCGGCAATCAGATCATCTTGACCCCCAATCAACTGCCGCCGTCGCGGGCGCCTTTCTACATCGATAAAACCCAGGCCATTATCGGACAAGGGTTTACCTTTATGGACTATGTTTCGGAGAAGCAATCGGTATTCTACCGTTTCAATCTCTCATTGGATAAAGTGGAAAAGCTTTTTACCCTAAAAGAAAATATTGACGGCGGTATTGTCACTGACGAAGGCCGGGGATTGCTCTACCGGGGAATGATCGCCAGCACTGATTTGGAAGGTTATCTCTACTATCAAACGAAAACCCGACCGCTCAAAAAACTGCTGAGTCGCTGTAATTGGTATGGGGTCTCCCCTGACCGCCGTACGGTGGTCGCGAACGGCATTGCCAACGGCCAACCGTCCGAGGGATCGCGTCGCGTCTATCTGATTCGTTTGAAACAAGGGAGCGTCACGCGTTTGCCCGAAGCGACCTGTCCTGATGATTTGGAGAAATTGATCACGTTCAACTGTAGTTGGAGCAGCGATTCCCGCTATTTTTTAATCGAAGGAAAGGTTTTCGACGCGACCACCGGGGTTTTAGTGAAAGACTTCAATCAAAATGCCGCCAGGTCTTCGATGTTCAGTTGGTCGCCGACCGGAGACCAATTGGCTTTCGCGATTCAAACTCCGGCTAACGCCCAGTATTTGGTGACCGAGGAACATCATGACTTGCTTCTTTCAGACCAGATCGGAATCTTTAATCCGGCCGACCAATCGCTGCGGTCGCTACCGCTTGATGCAGACCTCGCCACCGCTCTCTGCTGGAATCAGGAAGGCGATCAATTGGCGGTGATGGCTTTGCCGCAAACCGCCGCTTCCGCCTATATTAATAACGCCAATGGTGCAAATCATGTCGACCGCTTGGACTTGCTGATCGTCGACGTCGCTCAATTAACCGCCACAAAACGTTTGACGAAACTCCCGCTGATCGATCTGAAAGTTTTCACCAATGGACTAGTAGTCTACTCACGACTTTATGGAAATAAGCTCGGTATCGCGGGACTGGACTTGAGCAACGGCAGAAGTAAACGGTTAATCCCCGATGACGCGCTGTTGCTGAAAGTCTTCAAAGGACAGGCGGTGTTGACGACTTCTCACGGTTTATATCAGGTCCAATCCGATCTGGATATCGCTAATATTGCCTCCTATGATGAGGAAGGCGATTTTGCCTACTATCCGGAATGGCGCAAGTTGGTCATCGGCTATGACGATCGGATTGTCATTATGAAGTTAAAGTAGTCGTCCACGCTAGCTACCGCTCGCTTAAGCGAATTAAGAAAATGAGGCTAGGTGGGGCGACATAGCCATCGAAGCTATTTTCTAGGTAAGGAATGGGCGAATTATTTTTTACCATCCGCATTCTTTCGTTCCCCTGCGAATATACATGAAGTATCAACTGAAAAGGGGGCGATGGGACTCCAACCTTTGTTACAATCACTCAGGTTTTGTTCGGTGATCTGTACTGTTGGGAAGGAGGGGTCGGCGAGGCAAACGTTAAACCAACTTGAGGTGTCTTTCTCTATAAGTTGAATAAATTCAACTTATGCGTCACGAAATATATGTCGTGATGGTCGTGCGGCATATATCGTCGGGAGTTTTTCAATTCGAGTGTCTGTCCATGATAGCTCCTAACGCTCGGGAAATATGCCAGCGATGACGGGTTACCGGGCGTCGTTAACCAGCGCTAGTTGATTGTGAGTTAAAGACTGACCAATCTTAATCGTACCTATGTCCAAGGCATCACACCCGGGGTTAATCCCCGGGTTTTATTTTTCCGAGCGCTCCGATTCTCCTTACTGGCATTTTCCCTATGTAAAAGTTTATTAAAATATATTAAGAAATTATTAACTATACGAGCCCGTATCCCGATAACAGCTGAAAAGAGAGATTTTTTGTCATTGTTCATAAGGAGGGGGCTCTCAACATGGTGACAGCATTACTCAAGGTGCTGCAGGGCGGAAAGAAACCGGTCGAACCGACTCAGGTTCAAAGCTCGCGGCAGGAAGAACTGAAAAAACGCACCGACTCCAACCGGCAGTTACGGGTTGCCACCAATCAGGTATTGGCGGTCGGGCAACAATTATCGGTCAGTATCGATGAAAGCCAGGAATTTTCGGAGCAACTTTTCGCCAGCGCCCGCAAGATGGCGGCACAGAACCGTGAAACCCAAGGCGAACTGCAACGAATGGCAGGCGAGTTTCAGACTGTCGTCGAACGCTTGGACCAAATCAAACTGTTATCCAATGCCATGGGACAAACCGGCAAGGTCTCTGAAACCGTGCTTCAAGAAAGTTTAGCCGAGATTATGGCGATTGTCTCCGAGATTCATCAGATTCACGACGCGACTCAACGGACCGTGACGATGATGAATGAACTGCATCAACTTTCCGGCGCGATTACGGGCATCTTAGATACGGTGGCCGAGATCTCCGACCAGACCAAATTACTGGCCTTCAACGCCGCGATTGAAGCGGCCCGGGCCGGCGACGCCGGCAGCGGCTTCAATGTCGTAGCCGACCGGATTAAACGGCTCTCCGACGACAGTCAAGGTTCGGTGAAGAACATCCGGAAACTGGTCGCGCAGATCGCCAAGGCTAATCAGCAAGTGAACCAACAAATGGAACACACCGCCGGTAAAGTCGCCGGATCGGTGGAACGTTTCGGCAAAGTCGAGGAAAATTTGGAGAAGATTCAGTCCTCTTTTGAAGGTTTGGTTGAAAAGAGTGAAACCGTGAATCAGGAAATCAGTCAGGAACAAAAACGCGCCTTAGCCCTCCAAAATCAGGCCGAAGCGTTGCAAGCCCTTTCCGAATTGGCGTTGCACGGTGTGGAATCGGTCTATGGCGGCCTCAAACGCCATCACGGTCTAATGGACGAGCTGAATGACCTCGGCCAACGGCTCAATCAAGCCGCCAGCACTTTGCAACCATTAATCGCCCAAGACAGCGATTACCTCGAATTAAAGTCCGAAGTTCAACAACGGGCGGTCGGAATTATCGCCTACCTCCAGCAAGAATTGGCCGGCACGCCCGATCTGGTCGCGCTCGATCCCGGCGTGGCCGCGGCGTTTCTGAAGCAATTGTTAGCCAAACGTTCTGAGCTTGAAGCCGCCTGGATCAACGACGCCAAAGGCCGGTTCGTCTGTTCGATCCCCGCTGCCGGCATCGCCAACGCCAAAGTTCGCGAATGGTTCGTCAGCAGCATGCAAGGGCAGGATTTCATCACCGTGCCCTACATTTCGGCAATCACCGGCCAACCCTGTGTCACCATCGCCATCCCAATTTTCAATGTCCAAAAAGAAGTCAAAGGCGTCCTAGGCGTCGACCTGCAGTGCTAAAAAATCCAAAGCGCGCCCCAACTCGGGGCGCGCTTTAACAATTGACGATTGAGCGTTAAAACCTGTCCCCCTGTCTTTAGTCACTCGCCCTGTGACGGTTCGGCCTCACTTATTAATAATACAGGCCGAGGGGTACCCTTACCAAAATATTTCACCCCGTGCTCCCTAAAACTTCGCCTTTGCGACCTCTACTGATTCTTCGCCCCAGAGCTCCGCGATCACTGTAGCCACCTGCTCCGGATCCCCGGTCGTATAAAACCGCTCCCAGCCCGGCAACCCGTCCGGCTTCGCCAGTCCCTGCTCGGCTAAGACTCGCAGCGTCTGTCTGGCCACCGCCAGACCGGTATCGATAATCACCAGTTCCGGGCCGCCAAGCTTTGCGATTAACGGCCGCAGAAACGGATAATGAGTGCACCCTAAGACCAACGTATCAACGCCTTTCTCAAACAACGGCCCCAGATATTTTTGTAAAAGCGCTTCCGCCTCCGGGCTTTCGGCCTTCCCGGCTTCAACCAGTTCCACCAATCCCGGCCCGGGTTGGGTATAGACCTCCACCCCGCCCCCGTACTTCTCGACCAGCAGATTGAAGCGCGCGCCACGAATGGTCATATTGGTGGCCAATACGCCGATCTTACCGTTGCGGGTCAGATCATGGGCGGGTTTGATTGCCGGTTCCACCCCGATCACCGGCAAGCCCGGGTGAGCTTCGCGAATCTGGTCCAGGCCGGCCACGCACGCCGAGTTGCAGGCGACCACGATCGCTTTAGCGCCTTGCGCCAGTAAAAAGTCGGTCACCTCCAAGGTTCGTTGCCGAATCGCCTCGGTGGTTTTGGTTCCATAAGGACAGTGACTGGAGTCCGCCAAATAGATCAGGTCTTCGACCGGTAACAAAAACCGAATCTCTTTTAAGATCGATAAACCGCCGACACCGGAATCAAAAACTCCCAACGGAGCGGAATTTGCCATAATCAACACCTCTTGCGTCAATAATTTAACACCATTGCCACTTGCTATTCTCCCGCGATTTTTTCCCCTTCGTCCCGGTCGGGTTCAACCGGTTCGTCCTCCAGACGCGGCCGGCGGACCAACGGGTTATGATCGGTATTCACCGGTCTGACCTCAGTATGATAGTCGTCAAGGAAAAACAGGACTTTCCGTCCGTGATTCCCACCGAGGTCCTGCGCGACGACGGGAATGCCCTTCTTTTCCAAATAGTCCAGGGTAAATTGAGAATTGTTGATGGCGATATTAAACGGATATTTATTGGGGATATTCAACATATTGGCTCCGCCGTAGACTTTGGCGCGCAACCGTTCAAAAACGGCTCCTTTCGCCAGCAGTTCGGCAATGACCATCTCCAACGAGGAGTCGCCATAACGGGCCGGATTGGTGACCTGATCGACCCGGGCCTTAGGCAGCATAAAGTGATTCATGGCCCCGATTCCCCGCTCCTCGTCATACAGACAGACGGCAATACAGGACCCCAGTAACGTACAGATCACTGCCTCCCGGTCATCACTGATCAAATATTCGCCATTGAAAATCGTACTAACTTGTTTTCCCGGAATATACAACTGCGACCCCCATGACTTTTGCTCGGCGGTGTTGAACCCGTCCAAAAGTAACGTAACCGCTGATGTTTACGCTCGGTAGATTCCAACGGATCCGCCGCAATGCTCCTCAAAGCGAGGCAACTGCGGCTCGTTCCGTTCTTGATGTCTTTATTTACTTTGCCAATCCGCGCTTAAAAAAATCCGTGGTTTAATCCGTTGGCGGGTTGGCAAGGTCCTCGTTACGACGGCGGTTCCAGATCGGTTTCGGCTTGCGCGGCAACCTCCAGCGCCAGTTCCTCAAGGGGAAGACTGTTTTGCTTCCGCAATTCCTCGATTTGACGGAGGGGTTTCTCCAATTGATTGCGGCGGGTTGCGACGAGAGCGGCGAATTCTTTTTGCGTATCGTCCAGCCGTTTGCCCAACCGTTCGAAGGAGGCGCAAAAAGCCTCCCACTGCTTATTAAAGACGCCGATTAACTCTAAGATCTCACTAGTGGTCTGCTCGACGTTGAAGTTTTCCACCGCCTGGCGGATCACTGCCAGAAAAGCGTACAACGTCAGCGGCGAACAGAGAATCACCTTGAGACGAATGGCGTCATCCAAAATCGCGGCATCGGATTCGTGAATAAAGCCGTAAATCTGTTCGTTGGGGATAAAAACCAGGACATAGTCGAGGGTTTGATCCTGCGGATTGATATAGTCCCGGGTGGTTACTTCCTTCATCCGGTTACGGACGTCCCGCAAAAACTGTTGCTTAAAAGCTTCGGCCCGGACCGGATCCTCGGCTTGCAAGTATTGCAGGTAATTGTCCAGCGGAAATTTAACATCCATATTCAGCCGCAGCTTTTTCGGGAGAAAAAAGGTATAATCAGGCCGGCTGCCCGTGGCCGAACCTTGCTGTTTGCGATAGTTGATTCCTTCGACCAATCCGGCCGCCTGCAAAATATCTTCGGCCATCCGTTCGCCCCACTGGCCCCGGGTCCGGCTGTTGGCGAGGGTCGCCCGCAGGCTGTCGGTGGTATCCCGCAACCGGCTGGTCTGTTCGACCGCCACTTTCAACTGTTGATTGAGTTCGCCAAATTTTTGCTCGCGATCCCGTTCCAACAAGGCCACCAATTCATGGACCCGGCCCAGTTCCTTGCCCATCGCCGCAATGTTTTGATCGATCAACTGCTTTTTGGTCTCAAGCGTCTGTTCGCCAAAACGGGTTTGGTGTTTCAACGTCTCGGCGGCCAAATTCAAAAACTGTTCGGTGTTGCGATTGAGAGCTTCATAGGAGATGGCGGCGAACGATTCACGCAACCGCAACGTTAGTTGTTCCAGGTCGCGGACCCGTTCCGCCGTTCCTTGGCGGCGCCCCCAGTCGATCAATAACATAATTGCGATTCCCAGCGCGATCCCGAGACCAAACGGCATTACCCAAAGTATGCCCGTGCTCATCGATCCTCCCCAGGGGCAGCCCCTGTTTGTCTGTCATCCGTTGCCAATTGTAGATTTTCCAACCTTTATAATTTCCACATTTCTTTGCATATTTCCTTTATTTTCATAAATCTTACCATCAAGGGCATATTATTTGAAGATAGCGTTTTGACCACTCAGAAAATCGCTTCGAAGCCCGGCGGACGACTACCTACATAAGTTTCCAAAAAGTTTGCCTTTGCAAAGGGGAGCCCGGATGTTAAAACTATTGCAACGTTTTAGCGGCGCCAATCTAAATTGGCGTTATCTCGCAACCGTCGCTGCTATGGTCGGATTGGGAGGCTTGGTGATCGCTTTGTTCCTCCCGTTGCCGCGGGCGCAGATGCCAGTGGCTTCGGAAATCTATGATCGCCATCACACTCTGATCACTACCTATTTTGTACAGAACCGCCTTCCGATAGCTTTGAGCGAAGTGCCGCCGTTTCTTTGCAACGCCTTTTTAGCCACCGAGGACCACCGTTTTTATCAACATCACGGGATCAATGCCGGCCGGATCCTCAAAGCGGCCTGGAACGACTTGCTCCACGGCAGCCTAGTCGAGGGCGGCAGCACCATCACCCAACAGTTGGTGAAGAACGCCTACCTAACCCAACAACGGACCTTCGATCGCAAATTGAAAGAACTTTATTATGCGATCAAACTCGAGTTGCACCTCTCCAAAGATCAGATCTTCGAGTTGTATCTGAACCAGATCTATTTCGGCCACGGCGCTTACGGCGTCAAGATCGCCGCCCAAACCTATTTCGGGAAGGAACTGGATCAATTAAATCAGGCGGAAATGGCGTTGCTGGCGGGATTGCCGCGTGGCCCGGCCTATTATTCGCCGTATCTTCACCCCCAGGAAGCGCAAAACCGTTTGGAAGAGGTGCTCGACCGGATGGTCCAGTGCCAATATATTACGACGGCCGATTTTGAACGGATCCGCCATCAACCGTTACGTTTGGCGGGTTTGCAGTCCAGATCCCGACCGGCGCCGTATTTCATGGCGTTGCTCCAGGCGGAGCTGGAGAAGATCTTCCCTAAGGACCCCGATATTTTGGAGACCGCCGGTTTGCGGGTGGAAACCACCCTGGATTTGCAATTACAACGCCAGGCAGAGCTGGCTTTAAACTCCGGTTTGCCCCGGTTGCTCCAGGACCGGAGCGGCCTCACCCAGCCCCAAGGCGGCTTAACCGCGGTCGACCCCGGCAACGGAGCCATTCGCGCGCTGGTCGGCGGGACCGACATCACCAAGTCGCAGTTTAACCGGGTGACGCAAGCGCGCCGCCAACCGGGTTCGGCCTTTAAACCGATTCTTTATGCCGAAGCCTTAAGTAAAGGCTACACCTTGGCGACGAAGATCGACCGGACGCCGGAGGTTTATCAGACCGGCGCCCAAAGTTATTTTCCGACCGACGACGATAACCCCAAAGCCACCGGTCTGCTGACGCTCCGCGAAGCCCTGGCCTCTTCCAGCAATGTGGTGGCGGTCAAACTCTTGCACAAACTGGGCATCGCGCCGACGTTGCAATTTGCCAAGACCTTGGGAATCGCTTCGGACTTGCCCAAACAACTCTCCCTGGCTTTGGGCTCCGGCGAAATTACCCCGTTGGAGCTGACCGGGACCTATCTGCCCTTGGCTAACGGCGGCTATAAGGTCGCGCCGACAACCATTCAGCGGATCATTGACCGGACCGGGCGGGTCTTGTATCAGGCGCCGACCCAGTTCAAACCGATCCTCAATCCGGGCGTCGCTTATCTGGTCACCCAAGCGATGACCGGCGTATTGCGGGACGGCGGAACGGCCGCCAATATTCAGTCTCTGATCGACCGGCCCGCCGCCGGCAAGACCGGCACCACCGAGCAAAACCGCGACGCCTGGTTTGTAGGCTATACGCCCGATTTGCTGACCTGCGTCTACGTTGGTTGCGACCACAATGAAAAGCCGCTGCCGGGCGCCGCCAATCGGGTGGCCGCTCCGATCTGGGCCAATTTTATGGCGAAAGCCCTGGCCGGAACCCCGGTCCGCGACTTTGTGATCCCCGACGAGGTGACCCGAGTCACCCTCTGTCGCGACACCGGCCAACGGGCGACCGCCTATTGCCCGCAGCAAGCCGAGTATTTTCTGACCGGAACCGAGCCCGAGGACTACTGCGATAAACACCGGGTCGTCCGGTTGCTGGTCTGCCAACGCTCCGGCCGCCTGCCCTCGCCGGACTGCAAAGAACTGGCGGAACGGGAATTCCGGCTGGGCGAGCAACCGACGGAAGTTTGCGACATCTGCCCGAGGCAATTCCCCTTCTTCAAATGGTTTGAACGATTGTTCCGAAAAAGGTAACCAAGGAAGTACCCCCGGCGTTGCCGAAAACGCTTGGGGGAGAATACAAATCCCCTCGCCTGCATGGTAGCTTACAGGCGAGGGGATGCTTTGTTTCAACCGCTATTTTAGGGATCCGGTTTTTGGCAAACCGATGATTCAATACAGCTCCGCCTGCTCCGCCAGGACTTTGCGATAGACCCCCAGCCATTTCTGAACTTGGTCCTGTTTCTCGATTTGCAACAGGTAATGAACGTCCAAGCCGGGAATTTCGTTGAAACTGCCGGTCCCGCCGCCCACGAAGGCGTTGGCCACGTGCACGGTGGTCAGGGCGGTGAAGCCGCTGTCCAACAGTTTCGCGGGATTATGGTGGAAGGCGACCGCCAACACCACCGGCTCGGGGATGCCCCAGAGGCCAAGCAGATAGGCTCCCACTTCGGCGTGGGAAGCGCCGAAGATCTCATATTCGGCTTGGTAAATATCGCAATGCTGGATCTGGCTGTAATTGGCCGCCTCCAAATATTGGTCCGGCGATTGGATCAGGACCAATTTCCCGATATCATGCAGGATCCCGGCGATCAACGCCTCCTCCTCCAGGCTTTTGTCCATCACCTCTTCACGGGAGAGCGCCTGAGCCAGTTTGCCAACGAGCAAGCTATGTTGGGACAAGCGTTTCACCGAGAAAACCTCCAGCAAACGCGGATCGACTTTAAAGTTGGCGAAGGCGTAGGTATAGACCACTAACGCCCGTAACGTGTCCAGCCCAATCAGGTTGACCGCCTGCTGCGGGGTGACCACGCGCCGCGCCAGTCCGAAATAGGCGGAGTTGACTACCTGCAGCACTTTGGCAGTGAGCGCGACATCCTCGGCCACCATTTCCCCAACCCGTTTCAATGAACAATCGGACGATTGCAATTCCTTCAAAATTTGCAGGTACAACGGGGGGAAACTCGGCAATTTGCTGATCCCGGTGGCTAAATTGACCAATGTTTTATTGCGCAACACATCCTGAAACCGGTGACTCCGTTCGATGATTCCCTTTAAAACGGCGACATCCAACGGTTTGTCCAAAAAACGGTGGGTCGATTTGGTCACCCGCATCACCTGCGCTTTATCATCGGCGTCCGCCGTGATCACCCGGATCGTCTCCGGCCATTGCTGCATAATCGTTTGCAACAATTTGCAACCGTCAATCTCCGGCATCTGAAAATCGGTCACGACTACTTCAAACGCCGACTCGGCCAGAAGTTCCAAAGCCACGGCCCCGCTGGTCGCGTACACCGCTTCCAATTCGGGGTAGCACTCCTTGATCTGCGTTTTGATCGTCTCCAGGGCGACCGGCTCATCATCCACAAATAAAATTCTTTTTTTCATCGGGTCAACCTCTTTATTTTCCAAAGTTACGGGCGATACCATGGCCGGTCTCTTGCCAGCCGTACCGCGCCAAACCAAAATGGCCAAATATAACAAATGATTTATCCGATTCTCTTTTTTTCATCGGAAAAAAATACGGAACCATTGAGAGTTAATTGACACCACCCAAGAGTAAACTTTTGGGCTGAAGCGCCTTTAGCTATTTTTTGGGGCAGCCAAACTTTCGTGCCCGGATCCCGGCCGGCTGAATATGCTATATAAATTGTGGAAAATATGTCGCAGTCAAGATCGTCTCAAATATTTAGGGCGACATATATAGTAATCCGTCGTCCAGGGGGAATTGCCATGAACACTGCCGACCGTCCGCTGCATGAGGCTGCGGCGTCATGGGTCGAAGCCATGCTGACCATATTACGGGAGCTGAGTGGTTCCAATTGCTCAAAACTCCTAAAAGACCTGTTGGAAAGGGATCAACGCCAGTTCGAAGCTTTGGCCAATCATTTGCAAATGCTCCAATCGACGCTCCCGGTCAACCCCTGGGAAAATTATCATTGGACTGTAAATTTCGCTTTTTTCCTATCGCAACTGATCCGCAACTCGGAGCAGCTTTTTCAACATCTCGCCACCGAACCGGAGGCGGTGCCAACGTCGCTCCGTCCCTGCCTAGTGGCGGACCTGTTCCGTTTCATCCGGTTAGCCAACCGGCTGCCGAATCTTTATTGACCAACAGGACCTGAACTTCAGCGCTCCTCTCCAAAATCAGCCAAAACTTGCAGATCAACACTCCGCTGCCACTACCAGTCGTTCCCACAAGGAAACTGTCATACGGTAAAGAATTTGCTATTCTTAGAAACGCCTGACAGGAACAGTTTAAATTGTAACACGTAGCAACTAACACCACGGTCGTACTAACAGATGCAGTTCAAATCAGAGCCTATATCCAGCAACGTTTGCAGCCACAACTTTTTGCCCGCCGTGGAAAACAACGGACAAAAAGGGAGCTGAGAATGTGCAGTTGAAAGCAGGTTTGGTCTCATTTTTGGTGATTGGATCGATTACACTTTCTTCATCAGTCGTTTTTGGACAAACGTATTATGTGCAACCCGGCGATTCGCTCTACACCATCGCAGCGCGTTACGGAACCACCGCGACTGCCCTCCAACAAGCGAACGGGCTTGGTTCCACAGCCCTTTACCCGGGACAAGCCCTCAATGTGGGTTCGGGGAGCTCGGGTTCCAACGGTTCCACGTCTTCAGCGTATAAAGTTCGCTCCGGCGACACATTATACCTTCTTTCCCAGCGCTTTGGGGTATCGGTCGATGCGATCAAAAGCGCCAACAACCTGTCAGGCAATTCTTTGATGGTTGGCCAACAGATTACCATTCCGCAATCGGGCGGTTCCGGGACAAGCGGGTCAACCACCACCACGACATATAAAGTCCAAAACGGCGACACGCTTTACTTGATTGCCCAGAAGTACGGAATCAGCGTTGCCGCGTTGCAAAGCGCCAACGGTCTCTCCGGCACCAGCCTTTGGATCGGGCAATCCTTAAAGATTCCCTTGAGCGCCAACGGTTCAACCGGATCGGGCAGTTCCACTTATACCGTCAAAAGCGGCGATACATTGTACCTGATCGCGCAACGTTACGGCATCACCGTTGACGCTTTGCGTCAGGCCAACAGCCTCTGGAGCGACTCGCTTTATTTGGGTCAGTCCTTGAAGATTCCGAGTGGCTCATCCGGTTCCGGCGGTAACAGTAGCAGTGGCAGCATCAGTCAGAGCGATCTGAATCTGCTGGCCCGTTTGGTCACGGCCGAGTCCGACGGCGAACCATTTTCCGGACAAGTCGCCGTCGCCGCGACCATTTTGAACCGCTTGAGCGATCCGCGTTATCCGAAGACCATTCCGGGAATCATTTATCAGGTCGACAATGGGAGTTATCAGTACAGCCCGGTTTTGGACGGCCGGATCAACACCCAAGCCTCGGCCAGCGCCATCCGCGCCGTTGAATCGGCCATCGGCGGCTGGGACCCGAGCAACGGCGCCAATGGTTTCTACAACCCCGCCAAGACCACCAACGCCTGGGTCCGTTCCCAGACGGTGACCGCCGCCATCGGCGACCATGTATTCTTTAGTTATTGATTGATAGCGAAATAGTTTTAAGCAACAACGCAGGAGTGCTAAAAGCTCCTGCGTTTTGTTTTGGCGGCCCGATCCGCCGGCGCGGCGGTCTGATTCGACATCCCGGGACCGGAGCGGGAAATTCAACAAGTAGAATTCGACATTCCGGCGCCTGAAAACCAATTTTCGCTAGCAATATTCGACATCCGGGCGGTTGTTTTGACCCTTCCGGCGCCGGAATTGGACGGCCCGGTTCCGGGATAAGCGATTCCGGTCGTTAGCGAAGGGATTGGGCACTGGGCATTGGGCTGAGCGATGTGGGGATGCGGGGATGCGGGTTGAAGAATTGTTTTGGGATAACCCTCCGCCCAGGAGTGAACTCCTTGGGCGGGGGGATCATGAAGCAAATTTCGTCATAATCGTACCACTTAACGGTAGAACGAGCTTACCCTTTCAGCCACCCCTCCGGCTCATCCAGCAAACCTTGCAACGTCTGATAATACCGTCCCACATGCAATCCGTCGAGCAAGGCATGGTGGGCCTGGACGGAGAACGGCAGCCGGTACCGGCCGTTTTCGAGGGAATATTTCCCCCATGCCAACCGAGGCACCGAATCGGCCGGGCGGTGCAGCGGATGCATAATCTGGGTGAAGGCAACCCAGGGAATGCAGGTGATGAAGAGCAGGTCGTCCCGGCCCGGTTCATCGCCTAAATTAACCTCATCGCCCAAACGTTCCAGTTCGGCGGCAACCGCCTGGGTAAACCGGTCCAGATCGGGCGTATAATTGACATTGCAAAAACCGAAAACTTCGTCCCGGGTGAGATAAGTAAACGAAGGATGGACCTGATCGTGAACGACCACCTGCGCGCCGCGGATCCGGTAGCGAAACTCGGGGACCGCATTGGCGGTCCGCGCCGCCAGATAGACCATCGTGTGATAGAAGGAACGACCCGACCGTTTGCAACAGTTCAACACTTCGGTCACGTCCACCGGCGCAGTCAGGCTGAAATGAGGCGAGTCCATGCCGTGAAACATCGCAAAATGCTCCCGCCGTTTCCAGGCGCTTCGCTCAAGATACTCCATGGGTTTATTCCCCCCTGTATTCCGGGTGAATTTTGGCGATCACCGGATTGGCGACCACGCTCATCTTGGTGAAGGGCCAGAAGATAAAGGCCGCTTTGCCGATGATATTTTTGACCGGAATAAATCCGACTTGGTCTTCGCGACTGTCCAAACTGTTGTTGCGGTTGTCGCCCATCACAAAGACGCTGCCTTCCGGGACAATATGCAACGGATAGTCTCCGAATTGCTTCTCTTTGATATAGGATTCCGGTACCATCACCCCATCGACGTACACCTTGGAATTTTCCACCTTCACGCTTTGGTCCGGTCCGGCAATTACCCGTTTGATATATAAGCGGTGCGGGTCATGGGGCGGAATCAACACCACCACGTCGCCGGTCTGCGGCGCCGCCCAGCGGTAAGCCATCCGGTTCACTACCAGATGCTCTCCGGTGTAAAAAGTCGGCTGCATCGAAGGGCCCTGGACCACAAACGAACGCGCGACAAAAACTTCAATAAAAACGATGAATAACACCGCGATTGCGAATGACTCGATATTTTCGCGAAAGATCGTCTTTTTCATAACAATCCCTAACCTCCCCAAGCTTGAAACGGTTCTCTCCAGATAACGCAAAGAACCGGCGAATGTTTCATGGTTCTCCATTGATTTCGCCGTCTGGCTTTTATTTCCTTCATGGAGTGGCTGGGAAATACTTTGATATTTATCTTGATTGTCTATCGGCAATCCGTAATCTCCGCCCAGCCGTCAACGACCGGGCTAGGTATATCAAATTGTTCCAAAGCCCTCCGGGCTCCGCTAATGCTACGAAGGCGGTTGCGGAGAGCTACCGGACCCGTGGAAACGGACTTTCGAATGCCTTTAAAAAACTCCGCTGGTCGTTGACGAACGGGCGGACTTTCCGGAGATAAAAAAACCGGACTAGCCGACAGGCAGTCCGGTTTTGATCGTATGAAAAAATAATCTCATCCCGCTTTGGAATCCCGCTTCTTCCGGCAGTACTCCGTCATCTGCCGGGCTGCTTTTTTGCCGGCGCCCATGGCCGCGATGACGGTGGCCGCGCCGGTCACGATATCCCCGCCGGCGAAGACGCCGGGAATACTGGTCTCCAAGGTTTCCGGGTCGGCTTGAATATAGCCGTGCTTATTCAAGGCCAACCCCTCGGTAGTCCGCAGCAGAACCGGGTTCGGTCCTTGGCCGATCGCCACGATCACATTGTCCACCGGGAATTGGAAGTTGGAATCGGGAAGCGCCACCGGACGCCGCCGGCCGCTGGCATCGGGTTCACCCAATTCCATCTTGATACATTCGAGGGCCGCCACTTCCCCCTGGTCATTGCCGATGATCCGGACCGGGTTGTGCAATAGCCGGAAGATGATCCCTTCCTCTTCGGCATTCTCGATCTCTTCATGGCGGGCCGGGAGCTCGTCATGGGAACGGCGGTAGACGATATATACTTCCTTGGCGCCCAGCCGTAACGAAGTCCGGGCCGCGTCCATCGCCACATTGCCGCCCCCGATCACCGCCACCCGCTCGCCCACGCGGACCGGCGTGTCGAATTCCGGGAAGCGATATGCTTTCATCAGATTGACCCGGGTCAGGAACTCGTTGGCCGAATAGACGCCGTTCAAGTTCTCGCCGGGAATGTTTAAAAAGTACGGTAAGCCGGCGCCGGTGCCGATAAACAAGGTGTCAAAACCCTGCTCGAAAAGTTCCGGCACAGTTACGGTCTGGCCCACCAGCACGCTGGTTTCGATCTGGACGCCGAGCCGTTTGATATACTCCACTTCTCGGCCGACAATATCCTTGGGCAGCCGGAATTGGGGAATCCCGTATTGCAACACGCCGCCCGCTTCATGCAACGATTCAAAGACGGTGACCTCAAAACCTTGCAGGGCTAAGTCGGCCGCCGCAGTCAGACCGGCCGGACCGGCGCCGATGATTCCCGCTTTGCAACCGTTCTTAGCGATCGCCGGGATGGCTTGCGGCGGTTGGCCGGCCTCGTAATCGGCCACGAACCGTTCCAACGCGCCGATCGAAACCGGCTCGCCCTTTTTCCCTAAAATACACAAACTTTCACATTGGGATTCCTGGGGGCAAACCCGGCCGCAAATGGCGGGGAGACTGTTCTTCTCCTTAATCGTCGCGGCGGCTCCCGCCAGATCGCCCGCTTTAATCTTGGCGATAAAGTCGGGAATACCCACCTCGACCGGACAGCCTTCGACGCAAAACCGTTTTTTGCAATTCAAACAACGGCTTGCCTCCGCCTGCGCCTGTTCCATGGTCAACCCCAAGGCAACTTCATTAAAGTTTTTTCCGCGTTGTTCCGGGTCTTGTTTGGGCATTACTTGGCGCGGCATCGACAACCCTCCATTCCTTCGTTTCCTTCCTGAAAGGCCAGATAAACGTTTTTTTCCTGAGCATTATAATAGCGTTGGCGTTGACGCAACTCAGCAAAATCGACTTGCAATCCGTCAAACGCCGGACCGTCGACACAGCAGAACTTACTTTCGCCGCCCACCGTCACCCGGCAGCCGCCGCACATCCCCGTCCCGTCAACCATAACGGCGTTGAGACTGACCACGGTTTTGACATTCAATTCCCGGGTCACTTTGCAACAGGCGTCCATCATCGGCACCGGACCAATAGCAATCACTTCATCCACTTGCTTCGTTTCCAAGACGCGGCGTAACGGCACGGTGACCAAACCGTGCTCCCCGAAACTGCCGTCGTCAGTGGTGATGATTAACTCATGGCTGACCGCTTGCAATTCTTCCGTCAAAATGAGCATTTCTTTGCGTTGCGCGCCCAAAATGGTGATCACATGATTCCCCGCTTCATAAAGCGCTTTGACCTTCGGATAAAGCGGCGCCGCTCCCAAACCCCCGGCCACGCCCACCACGGTGCCCATCTTTTCAATGGGATACGGAGTGCCCAGCGGTCCCAAAACATCGGCAAATCGGTCTCCAGCCTCCATCGCGGCGATCATCGCGGAACTCTTGCCCACTTCCTGAATGATCAGCGTGATGGTTCCCTGATTGCGATCAAAGTCAGCGATGGTTAACGGAATCCGTTCCGCGCGGTCTTGCAGCCGGACCATTACGAAATGACCGGGTTGCGCTTTCGCGGCGATCCGCGGCGCCTGAATCACCAGTCTTGCAATCCTTGGTGCCAGTACATCCTTGGCGATTACCTCCAAATGACTCCCTCCTCTATCAAATGTTCCAATTTTGCGAGTCTAAAGTTGCATTTCATGCCGAATTTGTATTTATGTTATCATTTTCCACATTAAGCTGCGGAAATGCCATTTGTGTTCCATTCATCATACAACATTATCGACCGTTCAGAAATATAATTTGCAATTTTAAAGAAAATTTAACTCCCCTGAGTATAACATAAAAAAAAAGCGGGCTGCAAGCCTGCATCCCCTTTTTCCCGGCGCGCTCCGCCGGGATAGCGATTCGCCAAACACAAGATATAGATTGCAAATCAAGGAATCACACAAAATATTGTGCGCCATCCGATCTTACGATTCGGAAAAAATTTCTAAGCAGGCAACGTAACATTGTGAACGCCGGAACGAATCGTTCGAGCGCCCCGCCCTCACCCGGCCGCTCGAACCCGTTGCCGCCCTGGCGCCTGTCCCGGCTGAGCCAGCGACACCGGCCGTTTCAAGTCATAAACAGTCGCTTCAACCTTGGTGCCTACCAGGTTAAACAAGGAGCCGAACCTTTTTTGCAATAGCCGGGGAACTTTCGACCCCAGCCGGGTCAGTACCAATTCCACCGCCTTGCTCTTGATCTGTTTGGCCTCATCAGGAGTGAGCTTCCCGTCGGCCCGGGCTTTTTTCAGATCATCCACCACAGTCTGGTTGAGCTCTTTCACCACGCTGATCACCGCTTCGTCTAGAATCACCAACGCTTGAGCCAGCCGGCTGTTCCGGTAACGGACGGTCAAAAAAAGCGACGCCGCGGTCAGCGCATAAACGCTCCCGGCCGTTACCAGCGGGAGTCCGTAAATTAATAAATCGGCGATTGATTCAGGTGTCACTTCATTCCCTCGCTTCATCCCCTCAATGTTTGTCAAGAGGTTCATTTCAGTCCTTTATTAATATATTACCCGGGCACCGTCAAGGGTTCCAACCCGGACAAACGATTTCGGCTAAATCCGCTTTTAAACGCGGCAACTTTTGCCCATACTAAACCCATGGCCACCATTTATTTAGGAATCTCCGGATTTTCCTATCCGGAATGGTTAGGGACGTTTTATCCGACCGACTTACCGGCTGCCGCGATGCTCTCCTTTTACGCGGCCCGCTTTCCAACGGTCGAACTGAACAATTCGTTCTACCGCTTACCGACCCCGGCCATGATCGACCGTTGGCGGGAAACGGTCCCGGACGGCTTCAAATTCAGCGTCAAAGCCCGCCGGACCATTACCGCCGGGACCACCAACCAACAGGAATTGCTGGAGAAGTTCGCCACGTTGCTGTTACCGCTGGGGCCAAAATTGGGTCCGGTTTTGTTTCAATTCCCGGTCAACGCCGAACTGGCCCAACTCGAAACGTTCGAGGCCGCCCTGCGTGCGACGCCCTACGCCGCCACCCTCCGGCCGATCATTGAGGTGCGTAACCCCAAACTCTGGGGCGCCCCCCTGTTTGAATGGAGTGTCGCTCACGGGCTGGCACTGTGTTTCAATGATCGTTTCGCGCTCCCGGAAACCTGGCCGGAACCGCACAACGGGCTCGCTTATCTCCGGTTGCGCAACGGCCCCTATTCCCCGGCGCAAATTGCCAAATGGGCCGCTCAATTCGGGTTTTGGCGGAACCAGGGGGTTGATTGTTACGTTTATTTACGACATGAGCAATCAGCTCCCGAACTTGCCCAACTTTTTTTTGAACAATTACGGTAGTCAAAACGTTTATTAAAGAGTCGTCCCCGGCCAAGATTCCTTTCGAAGCAGCGCTTGATATTTATTAAATTGTAATTAAGAATCCGGGGATTTTGTTCGATAATTAGAAATGGTAATCTTGGCTCCATTCGAGGTTGCTTTGAACATTGTCTCAAAGCACACTCCCATCATGTTTTGCAAAGGAGACTGTCCCGGTGAAACCCAAATTTGCTTACTTACTTTTACTCTTGGTAATCCTGGCGTTTTCGCCCCTGAACACATTGGCCGATCCCGCTCCGCCCGCCGTTACCGCCAAAGCCGCCGTTCTCTTGGATGCCATTTCCGGAAAGATTATGTACGCTAAAAACGCCGAAATCGCGATGGCTCCCGCCAGCACTACCAAAATCATGACCGCGATTCTCGCAATTGAAAACGGCAACCTTCGCAAAACCGTCTGCATCCCCCGGGAAGCGGTCGGCATCGAAGGAACATCGATGAATCTCATCACTGGCGAACAACTGACCATGGAAGATTTGCTCTATGGCTTAATGCTCGTCTCCGGCAATGACGCCGCGATTGCCATTGCCAGCATCATCGCCGGGAGCGAGGAACGGTTCGCCCGGATGATGACCAATAAGGCCCGCGTGCTTGGGCTGACCAACACGAATTATAAAAACCCCAACGGACTCCCGGCGATCAACCATTATTCAACTGCCCGGGATCTGGCTTACCTGACCAAATATGCTATGCGCAATCCAACGTTTGCCCGGATCGTCCGGACCAAAATGAAGACCGTCCCCGGCCCGAAGCCCAATGAACCGCTGGTCTTGTACAACCATAATAAACTGCTCTGGCGTTATCCTTATACCATTGGGGTCAAAACCGGTTACACCTTGACCGCCGGCGGCTGTCTCGTCTCCTCCGCCCAAAAGAACGGCGTGACTTTAATCAGCGTCGTCTTGAAATCCAATGCCATTTATGACGACAGCATCAAACTGTTCGACTATGGCTTCAAATTGAAAAAAGCGATGTAGGATGATCTTTCGGAACCTCCATCAGAAAAAACCAGACCGGTCGATTTGACCGGTCTTTTTTTGTCAATTGCCGGGACCATTCGCGCTGTTTTGGGTGTTGGACCGTTCAACATGTAGCGTGACCTCGGTTATACTACTGTCCCGATTTCGATGAAATACCAATCGCCTCGTTCCCCTTGCCCGGGATTTTTAATATTTTATTACCAAAGGGAATCAAGACCCCGGTACCAACCGGTCTTTTGATACGAAGGAGGGCATGTTATGAGTCATCGCGGTTGCTACTGCGTAAAATATGAAGACCCTTGCCGGAAGAAAGAAAAGGAATGCAAAAAGAAGAAGAAATGCAAATGCAAGGAAAAATGCAAGTGCAAGTGCAAATGCCGCAAACCCGATCCGTGCGGCAGAGGGAATGCTTTCAGAGGCGAGGAACTCGCTTTTCTTATCTTTTTAGTTTTAATTCTCTTAATTATCTCCACGACAACTTTTGTCGTTTAAAAGCGCAACCGATCAACCAAAGCAAGGGATCTGCTGTTAAGTCCATAATAAAACCACCACCCGGCAGGAGAACCCGCCGGGTGTTTTTTGTGACGATCAAATCGGATTGGACTGCAATTGTTTGCGGCTACGATATTCGGTCAGATCGACCAGGTTGTTGGGATAGGCCAGGCTCTCCTCCGCAATCCGGTAAGCGCCGACCCGCGACAGCGTGCCAATCACTTCATGGATGGCTTTTTGAACCTTTTTGTAATCCGCTTTGGCCCAAGCCTCCAACACCGGAATAAAACCCCGGTCCCCGGTGGCCTCGATCTTCGCCAAAAGTAGCAGAATCATCGAACGGTCCCGATCTTTCAAGGTATATACCTGTTCAAATAAGCCGCTTTTTGACTCGCGCTCCAAGATCTCCAGCAGTTCGTCGGTATAAGTATCTTTCTCAATGGCCCAACCCCGTTCGGTATAGGCCAACAACGGCAAACGATAATCGTATTCCAACTTCAAGTAACCATTGATAATTGCCCAGTCCACTTTGGCTGTGATGACATCAATGGACAAAGCGCGATAAAAACCGTAGACCGGACTTTGGTCCAACCCCAACTCCAACAGTTTCTTCTCTCGGGAACCCTTGAGGACTTTGGCCAGCATCGCCCGGCCGCCGCGCATGATTAAGTTATCCGCGCCGCGTAAAATCGCCCGGACTTCTTCATATGGTAAGTCGGTAATCCCTTTCGGGTCCAGGGTCACATTTACCTGATTGACTCGCTTACCCATGTTTCCCCTATCCTTTACCATTTTAGTAACCGTTTTGGCGGTTCTATTTTTTTATTCGCTATCTTTTAGCCGACTCCTTCTGAAAGCCGGCGCGATCTTTTCCCTCGAAAAATAAAATAGATTTATCCCATTTTAGCTTTACTTTTCATGAAAAATTTCTCCCGCTTTTTTCACTCATTTTGAAAAATTTCCAGCCCGGCAGGAATACCCGGCACCTCAGCGAATATAATTAAATACTTTTTAAAAGTTTATTTAAAAGTCAAAGGATGAACTCATTTTGCGCAAAGCGATTAACCAGGAACGCATGCGTTCCCTCAATAAACACCAAATCTTCGCCGTGGTGAAACAAGCCGGCCCGGTCTCGAAAAAGGCCATTGCCGATACCTTGGGAATCAGCTTGACGACGGTTTCCACCTTCATCAACGAGTTACTCGACGAGGAGAAACTGGTCCCGTGCGGAACCTCCAAATCGACCGGGGGCCGCAAATCGGAGGTCTTCACCCTCAATCCCAACGCCCGATACGTGATCGGAGTCGATATCCAGGTCGACCGCTTAGTCAGCGTGATCCTGAACTTCACCGGCGATCCGCTTTATACGAAGACCACCCTGTTGACCGAGACCGACGAATGGTATGTCGCCGCTCTGTTGAAGGAACAAATCGCCCATTGCGTCGACCAGGCGGACATCCCCCCGGGCAAACTGGGGGCGATCGGCATCGGCGTACCCGGAATCGTCGATCCCGGGAGTTCCCTGATTGAGTTCGCTCCCAATCTCGGTTGGCGTTCGGTCAACCTCGCCGCGATGCTGGCCCTCGAACTGCCGCTGGTGATCGAAAACGAGGCCAACGCCGCCGTGCTCGGCGAGAAAACGTACGGTTTAGGCCGTGTCCATTCCAATATCGCTTTCATCTCCATCGGCAGCGGCATCGGCACCGGTTTAGTCCTGAACAATGCGCTCTACCGGGGTTTTGCCAACAACTCCGGTGAATTCGGCCATATGACCGTGGTCCCCGACGGCCTGCCCTGCCGTTGCGGCAACCGGGGCTGTTGGGAGGTTTACGCTTCCGACGACGCCGCCTTGAAACGGTTCCGCGAACAAACCGGCACGCCGCTCGTCGATTTTGACGCCCTGCTTCAACTGGCCGCAGCGGGCGACCCGGTCGCGCTGGGAGCGCTGGAGGAGACCGCCCGCTATCTAGGGATTGGTTTGGCCAACATCGCTAACGCGTTAAACCCCGAATTGATCGTTCTGGGCGGCAAACTTGCCCAGCATCAGCCGTTAATCCGCAATCGCCTGCTGCGGGAGGTGAAAGGGCGCGCCTTAGACCGCGCTTTTCGCGGTTTGACGGTGGACTTTTCGACATTGGGCGTTCAAGCGACGGCGTTGGGTGTAGCGGGACTGGCGTTACAACGGGTGATTGCCGAACCGGAACCTTAACCGGACCGCGGCTGGATTCCAAGGTTCGTTGATGCGTTTATGCGTTGGTTTCCATTCACTATTTCGTAAGGAGTGATCAGGCATGGGCTATTTATTGGGTTACGACATTGGGAGCTCCTCGGTGAAAGCTTCGTTGCTCGACGCCGCCACCGGCGCGGTCGTCGCGGCCGCCACTTCGCCGCAGGGAACGGAACTGTCGATCGCCGCCCCCCAACCGGGGTGGGCCGAACAAGACCCCGCCACCTGGTGGGAGCATGTCAAACTAGCTACGGCGGCGCTAGGCGAGCGGGGCGGGGTCAAGCTCCGGGAGGTGCGGGCGATCGGCATCTCCTACCAAATGCACGGACTGGTGCTTGTCGACCAAAACCACCAAGTCTTGCGCCCGGCGATCATTTGGTGCGACAGCCGGGCCGTCGCCATTGGCGAAGCGGCCTTTGCGGCCTTGGGAACCGATAACTGCCTACGCCACCTGCTGAACTCCCCAGGGAATTTCACCGCCTCCAAATTGCGCTGGGTCCGCGAACATGAGCCGGAAGTGTACGCCAAGACCTACAAAGCGATGTTGCCCGGAGAATATATCGCTATGTTGCTGACCGGCGCGATCGTCACCACCCCTTCGGGTCTCTCCGAGGGAATCTGGTGGGATTACCAAACGCAAACCCCGGCCCAAATGGTCCTGGACCATTATCAATTGAATCCCGGCCTGTTGCCGGAGGTGCGGCCGGTCTTCGCCAACCAAGGCGAGTTGACAGCCCAGTCCGCCGCAGAACTTGGCTTACAACCCGGAACCGTCGTCGCCTACCGCGCCGGGGATCAACCCAACAACGCCTTCGCGCTGAACGTGTTGGAACCGGGCGAGATCGCCGCCACCGCCGGAACCAGCGGCGTAGTTTACGGCGTGGGCGACCAACCGAACTTTGACCCCCAATCCCGGGTAAACTCCTTTGTCCACGTCAACCACCGGCCTGACGCCGCTCGCTACGGCATCCTGCTCTGCCTGAACGGGACCGCCATTCTCAACCGCTGGCTGCGCGACCTGCTCGGCGCCGACCGGATCAGTTACGATCAAATGAACGCGATCGCCGCGCAAGCCCCGGCGGGCGCCGCCGGATTGACGGTGTTGCCTTACGGCAACGGCGCTGAACGGACCTTGGCCAACCGGGAGGTCGGCGCATTGGTCCACGGGCTCAACTTCAACATTCACCAGCGGGCGCACCTGCTTCGGGCGGCGCAGGAAGGAATCGTTTTCGCACTCAAGTACGGCGTCGAAATCATGCAGGAGATGGGCGTGACGGTGCGGACCGTCAAGGCGGGGCGGGCCAATATGTTTCTCAGCCCGTTGTTCGCCCAGACCTTCGCCACCGTCACCGGCGCCCGGGTGGAACTTTACAATACCGACGGCGCGCAAGGCGCGGCGCGCGGCGCCGGGTTGGGCGCCGGAATCTACCGCAACTGCCAAGCGGCGTTCCAGGGCTTGCAATCCTTACAAACCGTCGAACCCGATCCGACCCAAACCCAATTTTACCAAGCGGCCTATCAACAGTGGAAAGCGTTGCTCGCTGAAAAACTTAAGTAACTAAAAATAAATCAATGTAAGGGAGGCCAAATTTCATGTCAATTCCAAAATCTTACCACAGCGTCTGTCGCTGGACCTTCAATCCCGGCAAGGGCGGTTTCGTCCCGGCCGACATGCGTCCGGCGTGGGAATGGTCCAAACTGGATTCGGTGGCCGTAATCGAACTGATCAAAAACAAGATCGCGCCGCGACTGCCGGAACATATCGAGTTGGGTTATGAAGTCCATTACGATGTCGAGGTGAATGAAGCCAACGCCGCGGCGATGGCCGACGCGTTACGCGACGCCAAGATGAGCCTGGCGATGATCACCCCCGGCGCCCACAGCCATTTCGCTTACGGCGGCGTTGCTTCCCTGGATCCTCACGAACGGAAAGCTGCCGCGGAACTGGGCCAAAGGACCGTCGCCCTGGCCTACGGAACCATGAAAAAAGCCTGGCACGCCGATCCGGAGTTGGCACCGTCCTTCGTGCTCTGGAACGGCTCCTACGGCTACGACCTGGCTTCGGTCGCCGTCCGCCGCATGTACCAAAATCTCAAGGAAAGTGTCGCCAACCTCTGTCAATATGAAGCGTCATTAGGCGGCCAAATGTACATCGGGGTCGAACCCAAACCCAACGAAGGCCATCCGGCGATGTTGCTGCCGACCGTCGCTTCGGCGATCCTGTTCTTCCGCAAACTGGAGGAGGAGTTCGGCGTCGCCCGGGCCAAAAAAGGTGTCAACAAAGAGTTCGGCCATTCCGAGATGATCGGCTTGGACCATGTTTACGACTCCGTGGAAGAGCTGGACAACAACGCCATGGTCCATATGCATATCAACAGCCAGGGCTATAACGACGGCATCATTCTCGGCGGCCCCGGCAAATACGACATCGATCACGGCGCGCGGATCAACGGCATGAACATCGCCATCGCCGGTCTGATTCAAGAGTCCGGCTTCAATCGCTGGAAGGGCCATGACATGCAAGTCCGGGCGTATGACAACGAAGCGCAAGGCATCGACCGGGTGCTCCGCTCCATTCTTTACTGGGACGCCTGCGAACAAGCCGCCCGAGAGCTCGACACCGCCGCCCTGTTCGCTTTCCTGGAGCAACGCGAGACCGCCAAGGCCGAAGACCTGATGCGCGGGGCCGTGGTCAATGCCTGTCAGATCTTTGACCGGATGTATCGGGGCTAAAGTTTGTCACTGGCCAATTTAAAACGAAAACCCCGTCGTCCAACGATGGGGTTTTCGTTTATCGTTTGCGATTGTTCCGGTTTTCACCTTATGCCATGAGCGGTTTTACTCTTCGCGGACAGCTGCGCATTCAGCGATCTCGATCATTGGCGCTCCTCCGGGCTTCTCTAATCAAGTTTCCGGGTTCCCGGCTATCTCATTCCGGTAGCCGAATCCGCAATCCCGGTTCCCAAATTTGCAATTCCGGTTCCTGAATCTTGTTTTCCGGTGCCGGAATCCTTCGCCGGGGTTCCGGAATGCTCCTGCGGGGTTCTTGTTTGCTCCTCCGAGGTACCGGAAAACTCCGCCCCGGCCGGTTTGATCGGGGTTGCGGAAGTTTTTCTGCGCCGTTCGATTTCATAAAAACAGAATTTTAGGAATAAAAAGGATTTTTTAAAATTTTGTTAAATAATCTGGGTAAGCGCCTCTCTAAATAAACGGATGAAAGAGCGGATCCCATGCGCACGAACTGGATTGTGGCGATCTTATCGTTATTGATGATCATTGCCGCTTTGATGCTGGTCACCCAGACGGTAGGGTTTTTCGGAGGCGAGGCGGCGGAGACGGTCAATCCGCAGCAATATCAGGATTACCGTTACCATTTCGTGCTGATCGCCCAGACCACCGAGGAAGGGTATTGGCGGCAGGTTTTGGAAGGCTCCGGCGAGATCTGCCGCCGCGCCAAGATCGCGCTGGAAAGCTACGGGCCGAAGTTTCTCGACCCCAAGGAACTGGAGCGCTATCTGGAGATGGCGGTTCTCTCCAGTGTCGACGGGATTTTGATTGACGCGCCCAACGACCCGACCTTCCGCCAACTGATCGACGAAGCGACGGCGAAGCGCATTCCGGTCGTCGCATTGGCCAGCCATTTGGAGACCGACAGCAAAATTTCGTTTGTGGGGATTTCCACTTACGATTTGGGATATCAGACCGGGCAGGCGTTGCGCCAAGCCGTAGCCGACCGGCCAATCGACGCGGCGTTACTGGTTAACTCCAACTTTTCCGCGGCCGGCTCGCAACAATATTTGGCGGGCTTTCAGGCGGCGATCCGTTCCCAGCCCAATATCGCCATCGGGCTGGTGATGAACTCGAAAGGCGAAAGTCTCAGCGCCGAAGAACAAACCCAATCGATTATTAAAAACCACCCGGAGATCGGGGCGATCATCTGTTCCGACTCCAGCGACACGCTAGGCGTCGCCAAACTGGTGGTCGACTTGAACCAGGTCTCCCGGATTACCATCATCGGCTGCGGCCTGACCCCGGAGATCGCCAATTACATCCGGCGCGGGGTGATCCAAGGCGTGATGGCCGACGATCCCAGCGTTTTAGGGGCCCAAGGCGTAACCACCTTGCTCCGTTTGAAACAAGGCCTGGCCAAACAAGAGGTGTATCATATGCCGCTCACCTTGGTTACTTCCCAAAATGTCGATACGGTCTACAACAATTTCAACCATCACCCGGCCGATCTGACGCCATGAACCATACGCCGGCCCGCTTTCAAACCATCCGCAGCAAATTGTTGGTCGCTTTCCTACTGATGCTGGCTACCGTCGCCCTGGTCAGTTTCATCTCCTATTACAGCGAGCAGTTTCTGTTAAAACGGGTCAATGTGCTGCTGACCCATAATGTAAAATTGAAACAGTTCCGGTCCGACGTCGACAATGTCGCCATTTATCTTGAGAAATACCTCATCTCCCGGAACTTCAACATGTTGCGCGATTATTACCGCTACAGCCAGGCGGTGGACAGCGAGTATGCCAACCTGGGCGTGATCAAGCCGTCGCTCGAAAACGCCTTGCTGCTGGAGAATATCCACAATATGACCCGCTCCTTCCTGGCCCAAGCCGAAAAAGCGGTTCAAGCCAAACGGGCCCGGGACAGCTACGGCTATCACCAGTCCTTCATGGAAGTTTCACGCTACCGCACCAACATCAACTGGGCCATCGACCGACTGATCACCGCTCAACTGGAGGAAAACAGCCGTCAATACCTGCTCATCGCCAACCAATTGGCCAACATTCAACAGATCGGCTTATTCTTGATCGCCGGGGCTTTGATCTTCAGTGTGATGATGACGGTCTGGCTCAGTTACCGGCTGACCAAACCCTTGGGCAAACTGGCCCACGCCGCCCAGACCATCACCAAGGGCAACTTCAGCCTGCCGCCACTGGATGTCTCCAGCAACGACGAGGTCGGCGTGGTGGCCGGGACCTTCAATACCATGGCCGCCAGCCTCGATCACCTGATCAAAGAGATCAAACGCCAAACCGATCTGGAGATCCGACTCCAAGAGCAAGAGCTGCAAAACTTATCGATGAAAAATACGGTGCGCGAGGCGGAGTTGCACGCCTTGCAATCGCAGATCAACCCCCATTTTCTCTTCAACATGCTGAACGCCGGAGTCCAACTGGCGGTGATTGAAGGCGCCGAAGCCACCGCGAACTATGTCGACAAGGTATCGTCGCTGCTCCGTTACAACCTGCGCCGTTTGGATAAACCGGTTACTATCGCCACGGAAGCCCAGCACCTGCAGACGTATTTCTTCATCTTGAGCACCCGGTACGGCGCGGACCGTTTTCAGTTTGCCGTGACCATCGATCCGGCGGTGGCCGGATTGCAAATCCCCTTGCTTACCTTACAGCCGATTGTCGAAAACGCATTAATTCACGGAGTGGAGGATCTGGAAAGCGGCGGGCAGATTACGGTCCGGGCCTGGCAGGAAGTTGACGAAGCGCTGATTGAGGTCGCCGACAACGGCCGCGGCATGGACGCGGCGACGTTGGAGCGGCTCCGGCATCAACCCGCTCCCGCTGCCGGACACACCACCGGGCTCGGCTTGCACAACGTCCGGGAACGGCTGCGGATCTCCTTTGGCGAGGATTGCCGGATGGTGATCACCAGCATCCCCGGCGCGGGTACCACCGTAACGCTGCGTTTGCCGATTGTCGCGCCCTGACTGCTCGCGCTCCCGAGCCGGGTGGGTAAGTTTGACATCATGAACCCGCAATCGCTTAATAGTGATTTTGTAAGAAGGTGAAACGATGATCCGGGTTTTAGTGGTCGATGACGAACAGTTGATGTTAGAGGCGGTCTGTAAAATCCTGACGCCCAAGACTTCGGTGGAACTGGCCACGGCGCGCTCGGGACGGGAAGCTATCGAACTGGCGGAACGGTTCCGCCCCGATCTGGTGATGATGGATATCAAGATGCCGGGGATCAACGGCTTGGAAGCATTGGCGGAGATTCGCCGTTTCAACTCCCAGGCGGTTTTGGTGATCCTATCGGCCTACGACAACTTCAGTTACGCCCAGGACGCGATCCGGCTGGAAGTCTTTGATTACCTTTTGAAACCGGTCAACAAAACCCGGATCCTGGAGACGGTCCGCCGGGTCCAGGCTTATCTGGAACAGCAACGCGCCGCGCGTCAGGAGGAATTGACCCTGCGCGAACGGTACAAAAAACTGCTGCCGTTGATTGAGAATGAGTTTCTCCACGCGTTGCAGAGCGGGATTGACCGGGTCGCCCTCGCCGAATATCAGGAGTTATTGGGGATCGAATTCGAGGCCGGCTGCTTTATGGCCGTCCTGTACGACGAGTCCCGTTCCACTGCCGACGACATGGAACAGAAATACCGTTTGCGCGCCAAATTAATCGAATTGGCCGAAGGCATCCGCCATCTCTTCCCCTGTTTGGTCGGTCCGGTCAAGATCAACCCGATCACCGTTTTCGTGCCGTTAAGCCGGACCGATCTCACTCCGGCGGAGTTTGAGGCCAACTATGCGGTGCGGATCATGGAGTATTTTCAACAAAATTACGGTCTTCGCTGCGCCCGGATCGGCATCGGCAATATTTACGAACATCCCGGCAGCCTCGGCCGTTCATTTCAGGAAGCAATCCTGGCGCTGAATTACGCTACCGGACAGCCGGTCTGCTTTTACCAAAACTACCGGGACCTGACCGCCACCACCTGGGAGACGGAACTCCGGGAGCAGACCCGGGAGATTAGCGAAGCCGTCCGGTTTGGCCATCTGTACCGGGTCGAGACGCTTCTCAACCGGTTGACGGTCCGCTACACCGGAGCCACTGTCACCGACCGCAACTTATTTCTCTGTGAAATGCTCGAGCTGTTGCTCGCCGCTTACCGGTTGGTCCGCGAGCACACCCGCACCAGCGTCGGTTATCCCAATCCGGTCCAACTGTTGCCGGCTTTCGGCGAATACTGCGATGTCGCGGCGGTCCTGGAACATGTTTCCCGGCAGATTCTCTCATTGACGGAAGCGATCAAAACCGGCCGCGCACATCAGATCAACACCGTGATTTTGCAAGCCAAGCAACAAATCGATCAGCTTTACCGCGAAGATCTTAGTTTGGACGACCTGGCGCAAGCGGTCGCAGTCAGCCCCTTTTATCTCAGCCGGCTCTTCCGGGAGGAGTTGGGCGTCAGTTTTACGGAATATATTACCAAATTGCGTTTGGAGAAAGCTCTCAACTTATTGGCGGATGGACTGTCGATCAAAGAGTGTTGTTTCGCGGTTGGCTATAATGACCCCAACTATTTCTCGCGGATCTTCCGAAAGCACTATCACGTCTCTCCCACCGAATACCGGGACGATCTGCTCCGACGGAAGGAGCCATTGAATTTCAATGAATAAACGCCTGTGCCAATTGTTTTTGCTCGCGGCCTGTTGCCTCGCCCTCACCAGTGGTTGTTCGTGGTGGCAAGCGGTGACCGGCGGACGGCTGAAGGGGTATCGTCCCGTCCGGATCGGTTTGGCCATGGCGACCCTCCAAGAGGAACGCTGGCGGCGCGACCGCGATGATTTTGCCATGCGCGCCAAGCAACTCGGCGCGGAGCTGATCGTCCAAAACGCCAACAACGACCAGCAGGAACAGTACCAACAAGTCGAATATTTACTCAGCCGCAAGATCGACGTCTTGGTGATTGTGCCGCACGATCTGAACCAAGCGGCGGCAGCCGCCGAACTGGCCCGGCGCGCCGGCGTGAAGGTGATCTCCTATGACCGGCTGGTCCGCAACGCCCGTCTCGATCTTTACATCTCGTTCGACAATGTCAAAGTCGGCGAACTGATGGCCGAGTACCTGGTCAACCGCGTCCCCGACGGCAACTATGTGATTATCAACGGCGCACCGACCGATAATAATTGCTATATGTTCAACCAAGGTTACAAAAACGTCCTCGCCAGCCCGATTCGCGAGAACCGGATCAAGATCGTCTTTGAAGCCTGGGCCGACGACTGGAAGCCCGAAACTGCTTACCAATATATGCAGAGCTTATTGACCCAAGGCAAGAAATTCAATGCCGTTATCGCCGCCAACGACAGCTTGGCCAGCGCCGTCATCGAAGCTCTCTCCGAATGGCGTTTGGCCGGCCGGATCGCCGTCGCCGGGCATGACGCCGACCTCTCCGGCTGCCAACGGATTGTCGAAGGCACCCAACTGATGACCGTTTATAAGCCCATACGCAAACTGGCCTACCGCGCCGCCGACCTCGCCGTCGCCTGCGCCACCGGAAAACCGTTTAAAACCAACCACGCCCCGACGTTTAACGGCAAACATTTTGTCCCGTCCGAAATCATCACCCCCCTCCCCATTGACAAGGACAACATGGACCTGGTGATCAAAGACGGCTTCCACCGCCAGGACGAGATCTACTTAAACCTGCCGACCCCGCGGCGATTCCGGTGACGAAGCCGTATCCAATTTTGTCCGCCCTGTAAACGACCGGGCTAAGTCTTAAAACCATTCTAAAGCCCGTTCACACGGGCTCCGCAGTCCTCCGAAGCTTCTTACTTTATCTACAATCTGACGTTGGAACCCTAGCTTCCTTCTTTAGCATCGCCCGATACGATCGGCGATCGGCTTTTGGCGGCGCAACCACCAATCCGGCAACTCCTCATCCTTCGCAAACAATCAACTCTCATCCCCCCCTCGCCCTCCACTAGCACACCTTCGACCGCAAAAAAATCCTACCCGGCGCCAATGTTACAAATCTGTATCCAACCGATCACAAATATTTGACCGACCATGACAACACCCTCCAGGGACGAAATCCCCCGCCCGTGATACGATAGAATCATGCGCCGGCAACTCGCGCCGGCTCAAAATCCGAAACCCATAGAGGAGGAGTCGTGGTGAAAAAACTATTTGTACTCGGTTTACTGTGCCTGATCGTCGTTTCCAGCGTCGCCTTTGCCGCCCCGAAAATTAAGATCGGTCTCTCGATGGACACCCTCAAAGAGGAACGTTGGCAAAAAGACCGGGATATCTTCATCGCCGAAGCCAAAAAACTAGGCGCCGAAGTGTTGGTCCAATCGGCCAACAGCGATGACGCCCTTCAGGTCTCCCAAGCTGAGAACCTGCTCTCCCAAGGCGTCAACGTTCTCGTCGTGATCCCGCACAATGCCGAAGCCTGCGCCACCATCGTGGAATCGGCCAAAAAATCCAAAGTCCCGGTCATTGCGTATGACCGTCTGATCAAAAACTGCAACCTCGACCTGTACATCTCTTTCGACAATGAGAAAGTCGGCTTCCTCCAAGCCACTTACATTACAAAGTTAAAACCGACCGGAACCTACGTCTACATCGGCGGCGCTCCGACCGACAATAACGCCTACATGTTCAAAGCCGGCGCCATGAAAGTGCTTGACCCGTTGGTCAAATCCGGCAAGATTAAAATCGCTTACGACCAGTTCACTAACGATTGGAAACCGGAAGTGGCCCAAAGCAACATGGAAAACGCCCTGACTAAGTTGAACAACAAAGTGGACGCAGTGGTCGCCGCCAATGACGGCACCGCGGGCGGCGTGATCCAGGCCTTAATGGAACAAAAACTCGCCGGAAAAGTTCCGGTATCGGGCCAAGACGCCGATTTGGCCGCCTGCCAACGGATTGTCGAAGGCAACCAAGCCATGACCGTTTACAAACCGATCAAAGTGATCGCCACCGCTTCGGCGCGCGCCGCGGTCACCTTGGCCCAGGGTAAGAAAGTTCAAGCCGGTAAAACCGTGAACAACGGCAAGATTAATGTTCCGTTCCAAGCGTTGGAGCCGATCTCGGTCGACAAGGCCAACATGTATCAAGTCATCGTTAAAGACGGCTTCCACAAACTCGAAGCTATCTATCGCAACATTCCGAAGCAAAATTGGCCGGCCCAAAAATAACCGGCGCTCGGTGCAATGCGGGAAGAGGGAGCCGCCAACCTCCCTCTTTTTGTATATATTCAGAAGGAATCCCTAGAGAGGAGGAACCCTGGTGGAGCAGTATGTTTTGGAAATGCGTCAGATCACCAAAGAGTTTCCAGGGGTGCGAGCCCTCAAAAACGTCAGCTTCCAAGTGACGCCCGGTGAGATTCACGCCCTCTGCGGCGAGAACGGCGCCGGCAAATCCACCTTAATGAAGATTCTCAGCGGCGTTTACCCGCACGGAACCTATAGCGGGGAAATTCTGATCAACGGAGTTCCCCAGTGCTTTCATACCATTAAAGACTCCGAAGCGGCCGGCGTGGCCATCATCAACCAGGAACTCTCCGTCATCAAACAATTAAATATCGGCGAGAACATTTTTCTCGGCAACGAACCGCAGCGTCACGGGGTCATCGATTGGCCCAAGCTTTACTTTGAAACCGCCAAATGGCTCACTGAAGTCGGTTTAAAACTGGGACCCGAGACTAAAGTCGCCAATCTCGGCGTCGGCCAGCAGCAACTGGTGGAGATCGCCAAGGCCCTCTCCAAACAAGCCCGGATCCTGATCCTCGACGAACCGACCGCCGCCTTGACCGAAACCGAAGTGGAAACACTGATGGGAATCCTGCGTCGGTTGCGCGCAAGCGGCGTAACCTGCATTTACATATCGCATAAAATCGCGGAGATCTTCGAGATCGCCGACACCATCACCATCCTCCGGGACGGCGAAGCCATTGTCACCAAACCGGTGGCGCACACTTCCGAAAACGAGATCATCGCCACCATGGTCGGCCGGGAACTTTCGGACCGTTTTCCCCGGATCGAGCACCAATGCGGGGAAGTGGTGCTGGAGGTCAGTGACTTCCAAGTCTTCGATCCCGACAATCCCCAACGGCAGCTCGTCTACGACGCGACCTTTACCGTCCGGCGCGGCGAGATTCTAGGCATTGCCGGCCTGATGGGCGCCGGCCGCACCGAGTTGGTCAGCAGCCTCTTCGGTGGATTCCCGGGGCGTCAGCACGGCCGGGTGATCATCAACGGGCAACCGGTCACGATCCAGTCGCCGGCGGACGCCATCACCCATGGTTTGGCTTTGGTCACCGAAGACCGGAAACGTTTGGGATTGGTGCTGGAGCAAGATGTGAAAAAAAATCTCACCTTGGCCTGTTTGGAAGAACTCTGCACCCATCAGGTGATCAACTTCAACGAGGAGATCAAGCAGAGTCAGGCGCAAGCGGCCGCTCTCAAGATCAAAACGCCGACGCTGGAGACCCGGGTCAACAACTTAAGCGGCGGCAACCAGCAAAAGGTGGTCCTCGGCAAATGGCTGCTGACCCAACCCCAGATCCTGATCCTTGACGAACCGACCCGCGGCATCGACGTCGGCGCTAAGTTTGAGATCTACAATATTATGAATTCCTTGAAATCCAACGGCGTTGCGATTATCATGGTCTCTTCAGAGCTTCCTGAGATTCTCGGGATGAGCGACCGGATTCTGGTGATGCATGAAGGGCGGATTCGCGGCGAATTTTCATGCCAAGAGGCCGATCAGGAGAAGATTATGTTGGCCGCGACAGGAGGAAATTAAATGAACATCCATACCAGCGAAACCCCGTTCGCGCCGGAGCAAAGCCTCTGGCGACGCTTGTCCCTGAAATTCGATATTCGTTCTTATACCATGATCATTGCTCTGGTGGCGATCTGGATCATCTTTTCAATCCTGACCGAGGGCCAATTCCTCTCGCCGCGGAACATCTCCAACCTGTCGCGCCAGATGTCGATCACGGCGGTACTGGCCATCGGGATGGTGATGGTGATCGTGGCGACCCATATCGACTTGTCGGTCGGCGCCATCCTCGGGCTAACCGGGGGAATCGCCGCCGTGTTGCAGGTCTGGTTCCATTGGGATACGCCGTGGGCGATTGCGGTCGCGTTGGGTTTGGGCGCGCTGATCGGCGCCTGGCACGGTTACTGGGTCGCTTACCAGAAGGTGCCGGCGTTCATTGTCACCTTGGCCGGTTACATGGCCTATCGCGGCATCTTGCTGGGCGTGCTTAAAGGGCTAACAGTCGCGCCGATGTTCCCCAGCTTTAAAATTATCTCCAGCGGCTACCTGGACCTGATTCCGGGAGTCGCGCTGACCGCCATCTCGATCGTCGCCCTGATCTACGGGAGATTTAACGCCCGGGCCGCTAAAGTCCGTTACGGCTTTGAAGTCAAACCGCTCCTGCTCGAGTTAGTCCTGACCCTCTTTTATTGCGGCTTGATCGTGGCCGGCGTCTTTTGGCTGTATCAATACGAGGGGATTCCCTTCCCGGTGATTCTGGTGTTGATTTTGACCCTAATCTTTGCCTTTATCACCAATAGCACCAAGTTCGGCCGGCAGGTCTACGCCATGGGCGGCAACGCCGAAGCGGCCCGCCTTTCCGGGATCAATGTCCGTCGCCGGACGCTGGTGGTCTTTGTCCTGGCCGGCCTGCTCGCGTCGGTGGCCGGAATCCTGACCACCGCCCGGTTGAACGCCGCCACCATCACCGCCGGCCAAGGCGCTGAACTCGACGCCATCGCCTCCTGCGTCATCGGCGGCACCAGCCTGATGGGCGGCGTCGGCAGCATTCCCGGCGCCATCTTGGGCGCCCTGGTCATGGCTAGCCTGGACAATGGCATGTCGATGATGAATACCGAAGCTTTCTGGCAGTTTATCACCAAAGGTTTTATCCTGTTGCTGGCGGTCTGGGTCGATATTAAGACCAAAAAATAATTTCCGACCGTCATTCGACGCTGAACATGGCATTCCTACCTCCCATTCCGGTACCGGAATCGTCTTCCCGGGCGCTTGGATCGCGGATTACGGTTCCCGAATTGTCAATTCGGGTTCCCGGATCCGGTTTCGAAGAACCGGGGAACGGTTTTCCGGTACCGGAATTCTATTCCGGGGTGCCGGGATCCGGTTCCGGGGTTCCGAAATGCTCCTCCGGGGTTCCAGAATTCCCCGCCCCGGCCGGTGGGCAAGGGTTTGGGGGCATTTCCGGACCGTGACATCGCCCAGGAATAAATTGTTGGGCGATGACGTTGTCCTGCCAACAAAAAACCCCCGGACCTTTCTCCGAGGGTTACAATGTATCAATAGCGTTTTGCGTTTTCCTTACGGCGTAATCTCCGCCACTGACTCCACGATGCGGCTTGGGCGGTACGGGAACTTCAGCACGCCTTTGCGGGTGGTGAGGCCGCTTAACACCAGGATGGTCTCGAGGCCGGACTCCAGGCCCACTTTGACGTCGGTCTCCATCCGGTCGCCGATCATCACGGCGTTTTCGGAGTGTTCATCCAAATAACGCAGCGCCAGCCGCATCACCAACGGATTGGGTTTGCCGACGAAATACGGGGAATAACCGGTGGCTTTCTCCAACAACGCCGCGACCGCGCCGCAAGCGGGGACGTTGAAGTCTTCGCCGGGAGCCGCCGGGTCGGGATTGGTGGCGATAAAGGGGATCCCTTGCTGAATCAACTGCGAAGCCCGGATGATCTTGTCGTACGAATAGGAATCGGTTTCGCCCAAAACCATGAAGTCGGGATTGTAATCGGTGAGTTTGTAGCCGACTTCGTTTAAGGCTTGATATAACCCGGTGCCGCCCAACACGAACGCCGATCCTTCCGGCTTTTGCGCTTTTAAGAACTTCGCCGTCGCCATGGCGCTGCTGAAGAAATGTTCGGCGCTGACCGGCACGCCGATGGTTTGCAACCGGTGTTGCAGGTCCTGCTGAGTGTAACGGGAGTTATTGGTCAAAACCAAAAATTTGTGACCCCCATCGATCAGCCGCTGGATAAACTCCTTGGCGCCCGGAATCGGCCGGTCGCCTTGGACCAACACGCCGTCCATATCAATTAAGTAACTCTTCTTTTTCTCCGGTTGATTTGTTTCACTCATCGTTTAGGGAACCCCCGTGGTTTTATATTTTTATTTTCAAAATTGAAATCACCGAACGGATCAAACAGGACTTTTGAGATCTTGGAACCGGCATAAATTCTCCCATGGTCCTTTTATTCGCGATTTGGCCGGAATATTCCTGCCGTTGGCTTCATTAGATGATATCGGCAGGTGCCCTTCGAATATTTACGATTTTTGGGCTCAAAGCTTTATTTATCCGCCTTTATCATACCATGCGATGATTAAAACCAGGCGACAACCAGGTTAATGACAGGAAAAAAATACAATTTCCAAAAATTCTTGACACCGAACACAAGTTTGGTCTATGTTTAAAGTGAGAAGTATTGTAGAATAGATAAGATCGATTTGGAAAATTTATCAGAGCGAGGTGCGACGGATGGCCAAACCAGCCAAAGCCGCCGAATATAATAATTCCAGCATATCGTCGTTGAAAGGCGCCGACCGGGTCCGGAAACGCCCGGGGGTCATTTTTGGTTCCGACGGCCTGGAAGGTTGCCAGCATTCGGTCTTTGAGATCCTCTCCAACTCCATTGACGAGGCGCGCGAAGGATTCGGCGACCGGATCGAGATCATCCGCCACAGCGATTGGTCGATCAGCGTGATCGACCGGGGCCGCGGCATTCCTTTGGATTTCAACCCGAACGAAAACCGCTACAATTGGGAGCTTGTCTTCTGCGAATTGTACGCCGGCGGCAAATACAAAAACAACAGCGGCGAAAACTACGAGTACAGCTTGGGCTTAAACGGTCTCGGCAGTTGCGCCACCCAATACAGCTCCGAATACATGGACGTCGTCGTCTACCGCGACGGCTACCGTTTCGCGCTGCATTTTGAGAAAGGCGAAAACATCGGGGGCCTGAAAAAAGAGAAGGCCGCCTACGAGCATACCGGCTCCACTCAACACTGGAAGCCTGATCTTGAGGTCTTCACCGACATCCAGATTCCACTCGAATATTTCCAGACCATCCTGCGCAAACAAGCGGTGGTTAACGCCGGTTTGACCTTTATTTTGCATGACGAATTCTCCGGCGAAACCTTTGAATATTGCTACCAGAACGGCATTGTCGACTATATTAAAGAGCACTCCGGCGAGAAAGGCTTCACCGAAGTGCAGTTTTACGCCACCCAGACCAAAGGCCGCGACCGCGAGGACAAGCCCGAGTACAAGCTGAAAATGGAGATCGCCTTCTGCTTCAATAATGAAGTCAATCTGCTGGAGTACTACCACAACTCCAGTTTCCTGGAGTACGGCGGCGCTCCCGACAAGGCGGTCAAGGCCGCGCTGGTCTACGAGATCGACAAATGCCTCCGCAACCGCGGTAAATATAACAAAGACGAAGCTAAAGTGACCTTCGCCGACATTCAGGACAGCCTGATTCTGGTCACCAACTCCTTCTCGACCGAAACCAGTTACGAAAACCAAACCAAAAAGTCGATCACCAACCGCTTCATTCAAGAGGCGCTGACTGATTTTCTCAAAGAACAGCTAGAGATCTACTTCATCGAAAACAAGGTGGAGAGCGAAAAGATCCTCGAGCAAGTGCTGGTCAACAAACGTAGCCGCGAGACGGCCGAGAAAACCCGGATCAATATCAAAAAGAAACTCACCGGCAATATCGACATTTCCAACCGGGTCAAAAAGTTTGTCGACTGCCGCACCAAAGATCTCTCCCAACGCGAATTGTATATCGTGGAGGGCGACTCGGCCTTGGGCGCCTGTAAACTGGGACGCGACGCCGAGTTTCAGGCGATCATGCCGGTCCGCGGCAAGATTCTTAACTGCCTGAAAGCCGACTATGACAGCATCTTCAAGAACGACATCATCGTCGACCTTTTGAAAGTGCTCGGCTGCGGCGTCGAGATCAAATCCAAACATAACAAGGACTTAAACACCTTCGATATCAGCAACCTGCGTTGGGACAAGATCATTATCTGCACCGACGCCGACGTCGACGGCTTCCAGATCCGGACCTTAATCCTGACTATGCTCTACACCCTGGTCCCCACCTTGATCCAGGTCGGCAAGGTCTACATCGCCGAATCGCCCTTATACGAGATCACCGTCAAGGATAAATCCTATTTCGCCTATTCCGACAAGGAAAAAACCGATATTCTCGCCAAACTGAACGGCAAATACGCCATCCAACGCTCCAAAGGCTTGGGCGAAAACGAACCCGAAATGATGTGGCAGACCACCATGAACCCGGCCAGCCGCCGCCTGATCAAAGTGATGCCCTCCGATATTCAGCTCACTCAGGAAGTCTTCGACCTCCTGCTCGGCGACAACCTCCCCGGCCGCAAAAGCTTCATCGAGGAGAACGGATACCGGTTCTTGGAGATGGTGGATGTGAGCTGAGGGCCGATTCCGACCTCACCCCCGGCCCTCTCCGACGCTGTAATTCCGTAGGTGGATCAGCGGAGAGGGGTGAATCGCTGGAATCTCTCCTCTAAATTCTTTAACTTAAGTAATGTCAATTTATATTAGTTTCAATCAACAGCACTCGTCCGCCTGGCCGGCGCTCCCGACCCAAAACTGGCGCCGGGTGGAACCTTAAATTGATCAACCGTTCCTGCTCTGTACTTGTGCCGTCAAAAGTAGTGCAGTGCAAGGAAGGACCGAGCGAGGACCGCAGGCGTACTCTTCGTACGTTGAGGACCGGAGCGACCGACTGACGCAGCAATGCGCTGCTTTTCACGGCACATAACCACTAATCTCAGGAGGCTTTTTTATGACCTCTCCCAAGAACCATCCGGTCGAACAACCCATTGTCGATACCCTGGAACAAAACTACATGCCCTACGCCATGAGCGTTATCATCTCGCGGGCCATTCCGGAGATCGACGGCTTCAAGCCGTCCCACCGCAAGCTGCTCTTCACCATGTATAAAATGGGACTGCTCAACGGCGGCCGGACCAAATCGGCCAACATCGTCGGCCAGACCATGAAGCTCAATCCCCACGGCGACATGGCCATCTACGAAACAATGGTCCGTCTGACCCGGGGCAACGCGGCGCTACTCCATCCGTTCATCGACTCCAAGGGCAACTTTGGCAAACAGTACTCCCGCGACATGAAGTTCGCCGCGCCCCGGTACACCGAGGCCAAACTGGACAAGGTCTGCGAAGAGATCTTCCGCGACTTGGACAAGGACACGGTTGATTTTGTCGATAACTATGACGGCACCTTGAAAGAGCCGACCTTGCTCCCGACCACCTTCCCCAATATTTTGGTCAATCCCAACCAGGGAATCGCGGTCGGCATGGCTAGCAACATCTGTAGTTTTAACCTGCAGGAGGTCTGCGAGACCACCATCCGGTTGATGAACGATCCCAACCATGACATCAAGCAGACGCTGCAAGCCCCGGACTTTTCCTCCGGCGGCCAGTTGATCTATAATGAACGCGAAATCCGCGACATCTATGAATCCGGCCGCGGCAGCGTCAAAGTCCGGGCCCGTTGGCGTTATGACAAGGCCAATAACTGCATCGAGATTTATGAGATTCCCTACACCACCACCACCGAGGCGATCATTGACTCCGTGATTGAGCTGGTCAAAAGCGGCCGGATCAAAGATGTCACCGATGTCCGCGATGAAACCGACATCGACGGGTTGAAGATCACCTTGGACGTCCGCAAGAGCACCGAACCGGAACCGTTGATGAACAAGCTTTTTAAACTCACGCCGCTCCAGGATAGTTTCAGTTGTAACTTTAATATTCTGGTCAACGGACGGCCCCGGGTAATGGGCATCGCCGCGATTCTCGGGGAATGGCTGGTGTTCCGGACCGACTGCCTGAAGCGCCAGATTCGCTTCGATATTCAGAAGAAATCCGACAAACTCCACTTGTTGGTCGGTTTGAAACAGATCCTGCTCGATATCGACAAAGCGGTCCGGATCGTCCGCCAGACTGAAGAAGACAGCCAAGTCGTTCCCAACTTGATGGCGGGCTTCAATATCGATGAAATTCAAGCGGAATATGTGGCCGAAATCAAGTTGCGTAACTTGAATAAGGAATATATCGTAAACCGGGTCAGTGAAATCGCCGACCTCGAAAAAGAGATCGCCGGTCTCAAAGAATTGCTCGACAGCGAAACCAAGTTAAAAAAAGTGATCGCCAAGCAACTGCAGGATGTGGCCAAAAAGTTCGGTCACCCCCGCAAGACCGAGATCATCCACGAGGAACAGGTCGAGGAGATCACCAGCGAGCACTTGATTGAGGACTTCAACCTCAAGCTTTTCCTGACCGAGCAGAACTATCTGAAGAAGGTGGCGCTGGTCTCGCTGCGGGCCAATCCCGAGCATAAACTGAAAGAAGACGACGTCATCGTCCAAGAAGTGGAATCCCACAACAAGGCTGACCTGCTGCTCTTCTCCAATAAACAGACCGTTTACAAGTTGAAGATCTACGAGATCGAGGACCATAAAGCCTCCAGTCTCGGCGAATATCTGACCAATCTGCTCGGTCTGGAACCCGATGAAAAGATCATCTACTTGGTGGCGACCGACGACTACCAAGGGCAGTTGCTGTTCTCCTTCGAGAACGGCAAGGTCGCCAAGATCGATTTGGCGAGCTACGCGACGAAGACCAACCGCCGCAAGCTAGCCAACGCCTACTCCGACCTGGCGCGGTTGATTCATATGATGTTTGTCAAGGAAGATCTGGAGTTGGTGGCCTACTCCAGCATCGGCAAAGTGTTGATCTTCGACACCGTTAATATCAATCCCAAAACCACCCGGGATTCCCAAGGCGTCCAAGTCCTCAAAGGCAAAAAGGGCAGCACCATGACGGAGATCAAGCTGCTGTCCCAGGCCAAGCTGGCCGACCCCGACTATTACCGGACCAAAAACATTCCGGCCGTTGGTTGTTATATCAAACCGGAGGACCGGAGTCCCAGTCAATCGGCGCTGGCGCTGGATTTGGGGCTGCAGCCGAAGGATGACGGCGGGGCTGAGGCAACGGAAGGGTGACCGCTTCATATCTGAATTGTAAAGCAACCGGGTTCAATCCGGTTGCTTTTTTATTGTTTGGTTATTTTTGAAAGCCATTTTCCAACGGAACATCCTCCCCTCCGGTCTCGTCTAAATGTCAGTCACACTGACCAAGGAGGATGGCCGGTTCCGCTCCAGCCAACGGCAATGAAACAACTACACCATCATTTGTTCAGGTATTGCTTGATTATTACCCTCGCCATCACGGCGCTGATTGTAAACTTCGCTACCGGCCGGGCGGCTGATCAGACCCCGGTGGTGGCGGTGCTTTGCTTTGCCAATCAAACCACGCTGCCGGGGATCGAAAGCGATTTCACCCACATCTTCCAGCGCGAATTGGCCGCCGCGACCCAGGGCCGTTATCTGGTCGTCGACTTCAGTAAGACCCAAGCCGCTCTGACCGAACCGGGAAACATGCAAAAGGCGCTGGACGCGGGCCGGTCGGCCGGGGCCGATCTGGTGGTTACCGGAGCGATTGGGTCCGAAGCGGAAAATCGCCTCCGCGTCAGTATGAAATTGATCAAAGTGCCGCAGGGGAATGTCGTCAAAGAGGCCCGGACCGTGCTGCGGTTCGACTCCCGCGACACGCTTCTGCAACGCTGGTCCGAAGCCGCGCGGAAGATGATCGTTTGGTTTGCCGAGTAAGGAGAATCAATTTTTTTTATTTTCGGTCAAACGTAAATGTTTCGTAAATTATGGAATAATGCTAACACTTTGTTGGATTTATGCTATAATAAAAGTATTGTTGTATTACATAAAGGGGGAATGCCGGGCAAAAATTCAAGGCTGAACATTCGTTAGGATGTGAGCTGTTTTCATTGATACCGGGGGGTATACAATTACAGCCGGATAATTCATTAATTAGAACAGATGTCGCAATCCACGACGGGATGCGATATCGATAGATAAAAAAAGGCCGGCTGAACCAGTCACGGAGCATCGGGTGCTCCATCCATCCTAGATTTGGGATTGATGTCGGGTAAACTAAGCAAGACCCACTACCACTACCCACTATGAAGCCAAAAACTATTAAACCAAAAAGGGAGCCGAAGCTCCCTTTTAATTTTGTTTTGATTGATGCCGTTTGAACGCGCCTGGAATCAGGCGCATTGTTGCAACTGTTCGCGGAACCATTCGCCGCTGACCTTCTCTTGCCGCATCAGATCGTCGATGACATCGGTCAGAATGTTCTTGTGGCTTTTTAAGAGGACGCGGACCCGTTCCTTCTGTTGGTCCAGGATCTCGGTCATCACCGTGTGCATCGCGTCTTTGCTGACCAATTCCTCATGGACGATCTCCAACCGAGTCAGACCGGTCTTAATCATCTGCCGGGCGATTGAGGTCGCCTGCTCGAAGTCGTTGGACGATCCGGTGCTCCAGTTGCCGTAGATGATCTCTTCGGCAATGGCGCCGCCTAAACAGATCGCAATCTGATCTTCGAGGTATTCCCGGGTGTAGAGGTACTGTTCCTCAACTTGGGTCTGACGCATGAAGCCCAAGGCTTTGCCGCGCGGAATCACGGTCAAGGTCGCCACCGATTCCGGGCGGACCAGTTCGCTGATGGCCGCATGACCGGTCTCGTGGACCGCCACCCGCCGCAATTCGCTCTCTTGGGGCCGGCGTTCCAGCTTCTCACCCATGATCACTTTGTCGACCGCCTCCCGGAAGTCATCCATGGTGATCTGGTCCCGTTCTTTCCGGAAAGCCAGGATCGCCGCCTCGTTCATCAACGATTCCAAATGAGCGCCGGAGAAACCGAAGGTGTCCTTGGCCAACTCATCTAAGTTGACTTCCGGCGCCAACGGCTTATCTTTGGCGTGAATCTTCAAAATGTGAATCCGGCCTTCCTTATCCGGCAGTTCCACCTTCACCTGACGGTCAAACCGGCCCGGCCGCAAAATAGCCGCGTCCAGCAGGTCCGCCCGGTTGGTCGCCGCAATCAATAGCAACTTCACCGTTTCATTGGGCTTTAAGCCGTCCATCTCCACCAAGAGCTGATTCAAGGTTTGGTCGTACTCCAAGTGCGAGCTGTGGCTGCCCCGTTTGCCGGCGATCACCTCGATCTCGTCAATAAAAACGATGGCACTTTTCTTGCCGGCTTTTAGCGCCATCTGACGGGCTTTGCTGAACAGTTGCCGCACCCGCTGCGCGCCGACGCCGGCGTACATCTCAATAAACTCTGAACCGCTCGACGCCACAAACGCCGAGTTGGTGTAGCTGGAAGCCGCTTTGGCCAACAAGGTTTTCCCGGTTCCCGGCGGTCCGGTCAGCAAGATCCCCTTCAACGGCCGGATGCCCAAGGCTTTGGTCCGCTCTTCGTCACAAACGAAGTCCAACGCTTCGAGCAACTCCCGTTTGGCGACCTCCTGGCCGCCGATGTCTTCAAAGGCCACCCCGGCATTGGTCCGGTTCACGCTTTGCGCGCCCAACAGTTCCGGGTTTTTGAAACGGCCTTGGGTAAACAAATACAACAAACCTAACGCGCCGCCGATCAGCAGCAACGGCGAAAGGTCAATCCCGATCCAAACGAGATAAACCACAATTCCCAATGCGCTCCCGGCGATAATTTCCCAATGTTTCATCATCCTGCGGAGTCACCTCCGATCCCTTTCTCGACTGAACGCACCGGACGCGGCACCGCTTGATACAGATAATGGGCGCCGTCTTCCAGTTGAATATAGGTGAACTTCGGGCTTAAAAAGACCCGTGCTTTTATTTTGCTCCCCATGTGGTCCAGTTGGTTTTTGAGCTGGATGTAATGCCCTGATGTTTCCGCTTCCTCTAAATAAAACGACAGCTGATACAGCGCTGTTTGCAACCGCACGTTCGGCTGATCCGCAATCCGGTACTGGGTTACGGGCAGACCATGGTACTGCTGAACTTTCTGGCTCACCTGCTCCAACACTTGCTGGAGGTTGGCCACTTTCGTCAGTTGCAATTCCACCTTTACCTGGTTCTTCTCTTCGCTAAATTGGAAATGTTTTACGCCGTGAATGGCCAATACATCCTTTTTTAACGGATCGGCCACCCGAAACTTGGCGTTGAGCGCTTGTCCGCCAAAGAGAATTCCCATTGTCGCCAGAAAGGCTGCCATCGCGAACCACAGTTGCTGCCGATTGAACTTTCCCATTTTCATCGCTTCGCCCTCCTGTCACGAATGCAATATTGTAACAACGTAAAGTTAACATAAGAATTCTAACATAAAGTGATATCTGATTGTAGTGGCGATTACTGGAAGGACGTTCAAAGCGATGCAAGACGGATGGTCGCGATGAAACCGGCCGGAGCGGAGAATTCCGATAGTTCGGAAGCGCATTCCGGTCGTTGGGAGCGGCATTTTGGCGGTTGGCGGGAAGATTTGGGAAGTAGGATTGCGCTCCGGGGTACCCGAATTTTATTTTTCGGTTCCGGAATTTCGCTCCCGGGTTGTTGGGGGAAGTTTTCCGGTTCCTAGATAGCGGATTGAGGTGGTTAGCCGGAGTTGCGGGAGTTTATTTTACGCGTTTGGGTTGCTTCGAATGATCCAGCGACGAATTCCCCGGCGCCCAATTTTTATCCAAATACGCCAGCAGCAAACCGTAAAACGCCGAAAAAACCAAGGTTAACACCGGGGTGACGACATCGTCGGTCAAAACCGGGGTAATTTTGTAGAATTCAAGCGAAGAGATGAGGATAAACCAACATGAAGTCCCGTATAAAACGCCCCGTAACAGATAATGGCGGGTCGATATTTTCGGGACAATTACCATGGAATAAATAATTCCCAAACCTAAACTGAACACGACCTGAATCGAAAATGCGATTAAATGTTCGATGAAGTTATTTGGTTTCATATGTAAACAGATCTGACTGACATACTCCCAAAAAGCCACCTTTTTAACCCGCCACAACAATACGAGGAAGAGATCCGGAATATCCTTGACAGTTCCGGCAATCAGACCGACGCTAATCCCCCGCAAAAAGATATCCGCGATTTTGTTTTTAAAGAGATTCATTCCGCCACCCCCAATATAGCCTGCCATCTGTTGGGGGGAATAATACCTAAACTCCATGGATCGGGTTCGAGCTGTTTTCGGGCAAAAAAAATTCCCCAACCGGGGATATCAAAAAGGGAGGTAGTAGTGAATGTCTTTATTATAGCCTGCCGATGTTACAACCATATCAAGGGATTCTTAACAAGCATGAACAAATGGGAACTTATTTGTTACAAAGCTCCCTCCAACTGATGTTAATACAATACTTCCGTCGTTTCTCGCCGCACCGGAGCCGCCAAGGGCGCGGCGACCACCGTATAGCCAAAGGTCAAGTCGACAAACCCGTTGCCCTCTTTAAATTTTTTGTAGCCGAGGGTCACGGTGCGTTTGCATAGTTGAGCGTAGATCTCGTCCTCGGTCAGCATCCGGCCGAAATCCTTCTCGCATTGGTTGATGATCAGCGCCAAAGCTCCCGAGACATGGGGCGTAGCCATCGAAGTCCCCGAAAGTTTGGCATATTTGCCCCCCAGATACGTCGAGAGGATCTCCACCCCCGGCGCCACCACGTCAATCTCCTGGTTCATGGTACTGAACTTCGCCAGGACCTTCTGCAAATCGACCGCCCCGACACCCACCACCTCGTGATAACCGCCCGGATACTGCTTTTCTTCTTTGCCGGTGTTTCCGGCGGCGCAGACCACAATGATATTGGCGACGATCGCCCGCTTGATCGCGTCGTGCAGTTCGGGACTGTCCTCCGGTCCGCCCAGCGACATCGAGATCACCCGGACTGCCTCCCCTTGCGGCCCGCGCCACTGGATCGCATAATTGATGGCATCAACGATCCCCTGGTAGGAGCCGCCGCCATCGCCCTGCAACACCTTTAAGATAAGCAACGAAGCCTCGGGAGCCATGCCGACCACTCCTTGCCGGTTTTGAATCGCGGCAATCGTCCCGGCGACGTGCGTACCGTGACCGTTGTTATCTTCAAATTGCTCGGGATCGCCGTCATAATCGGCGGTAAAATTGCGACCGCCCACGACCCGGTCCTTCAGGTCAGGATGATCGGTCTGACAACCGGTGTCCAGGACCGCGACCACCACGCCCTGACCGCGCCGGCTCTCATCCCAGACCGCCGGGGCGTTCATCAAAGCGACCCCTTCGGGTACCTCCGTGGCGACTTGCTTCACTTCATTGACTGTATACGGCACGAGACAAACTTGACTCATGACAGCACCTCCTGATCCATAATATGAACAAGCACCCAATGACGAATTGGGCTTTGGTGTATAATTCGGCGGTCTTCTGGAATTTCCTGGTAGATAGCGCTGGTTTTGCAAACTTTTCACCCCGTCCCCCCCCCGTCGAGATGATTATAGTCATTTTTTCCCTTGCCGGGAGACCGGGCATCGGCGATAATAAACTTAGTCGTATACGATGAATCACGCCGCGAAAGGGGATGGTCAGTGTGAAAATCGCTTATAGGTGGTGCAACGTCTAAATTTTAGACGTTCACCCGACAGGGATGGGATTTTCCTATCCCTGCTTTAAACATGTTCAGCAAGTCGCTGCCCCGGTCAATCAAAACTTTTCGAGGAGGTGGGCCAATGAAAGCACATTTTAAAGTAGTGATCCAATCCAAACCAGAGGGGGCTTTCATGGTTGATTTACACAAACGGCAAGGATCTCCTTCCGGCTGAGCTTTTGGAAGAGATTCAACAATATATTCAAGGGGAATTGATCTATATTCCCAAACAAGAAACCACCCGCGCCGGCTGGGGCGAACGCAACGGTACCCGCGCCACGCTCCACCGCCGCAATCAAGAGATCTGGCTGCGCCACCGCAACGGTCACTCCGTCGCGGAACTAACCCTCGAGTATCACCTCTCCGCAGACAGCATCAAAAAAATCCTCACCCGCTACCAAAAAGATTGGGCGGGATAAACAAAACCCTCGTCCCCGGTCGTCGACCGGAGGCGGGGGTTTATTTTGTTATGAATACAAAGAAAGTCACATTTTTAGTAAAAAGTTTGCGGCGCCACACCCCAACGCGCCGGAGGCACCTTGCCGAATTGGGGGGTCTCCCTGAAACACCTACGCGTCGTCAAAAGCAAGGAATGCAAGGAACGACCGAACGAGGAACGGAAGCGTACTCGATGTACGCTGAGTACCGGAGTGACTGAGTGACGCCGCAATCCGCAGCTTTTCACGGCGCACCACCCAATTCGGCAATCTCCCAGTACACTCTCACGTCTTATATCCGTTCTAACTCCTAGCCCTTACCCCAGCGCGGCCACAAGCAACAGCTCTTCACAGTCACGGTAAATCTTCGCAAACTGCTTAATCGGCAACGGGTTCTCCCCCCAGCCCACCTCCACCGTGAAGCCCGGCCGGCCGAACCGTTCGATGAACCAATCCTTATACCCGCCGCCAACCGCATCGGCGGGATTTCCCTCCAACACATAGCCGCTAACCCGGGCCATCTGTTCGGCGATTGGCCGCGCGTCGGCCGGCGTCCGCTTCCCGTATTGCCAATAAATCACCTCGCCCTGGGAATGAAAGGCCAAAACCAATTGGAAGTCATGCGCTTCCGTGAACCGAGCCACCGCTTGACTCTCCGGTTCCGAGAGCGGAGCCGGACCGGCATAATCGGACGGAGCGGGGCCGTCAATCCGCTGTTCGGCCATAAACCGGACCGTCCATTCCCAACCCGCCGGGTAGTTTAGATTCAGGTCCACGCCGCGACCATTGGCTTTCCAGACGTTTTCCAACGGTTTGGCGCCGCGCTGTAACGCCCGCGCCGCCCGATAGCGCGGATCGGCGCAGCCAAACTCGCCCAACACCAAATCCACCCCGTCCGGATTGACCATCGGCAGCAAGTAAATACTGCTGCGTCGCCAAACTTCGTGCGCCGGATATCCGTGCAGCGACCCGGAACCGGCAAACGCCGCCAGATAATTCTCGGCAAACTTCATCAACAGCGGACTGGTGATCCACTCGATCGCATGATGGGCGCCGTGATAAAATACCCGACGCGGACCATCGCCCAACCGCAAATAATAAAGCTCCCGTCCGAACAGGCTCTGCCCCGCCGTCCCGGTCTCCAGCCAAGGGTAACAAACGCGCAAAGCATCCAGATCCTCCCGGAGCCGGCCATAGGAATACGCAATACCGGTCTGGACAATGGCCACGTCAATAACTCCTTTCACTGCTTACCGTTGCAAATACCGCTCCGGTTACATATAGTAAAAAACGGCTCACCGTTTTCGTCGGTGAAAAACAACGTTTTTCCACCTAGAAAATATACCGAAGGCGCTTCTGTCCACCCAGACCCAAAGGTCGGGGCTAAGTTAAAAACCGGTCTCAAGCCCTTCCGGGCGGGTGATACTTCGGAGCTTTTGCCGAGCCTTGATGGGGCAGAACGGTTTTAATAACCTTAGCCTTGTCGTTGACGGCTGGGCGGAGATTGGCCCCACCACTTTCATCCTTTACTTGCCCGGCATGCCGAGGTGGGCGACTACCCGGACGATTATCTCGCACAACGCTTGCAGCCCACTGCCCGCCATCCATCCCAAGGAGTTGACATCTTCATGCTCCAAACTGATTGGGCGTTTGAAATCATCACCCGCTGGCTGCCGGATCCCGGTACCGGCCAAGTCATTCTGGTCACCAACGCTCCTGAGGATTCACCCCTCTCTGCGGCCCGGTTATATAGCTTTGCCTATCGCCACCAACGCTGGCGACCGGTTTTTCCGCCCTTCCCGGCTGTTATTGGCAGCCATGGTTTTAACGCCGCCAAACGTGAAGGCGACGGCTGTTCGCCGCTGGGCTGCTTCCCGTTGCAAGGCGCTTTCGGCCGTTACGCCAATCCTGGAACCCGGCTGCCCTACCGTTGGACCACCGGCAACGACTGGTGGGTTGACGACAGCGCTTCGCCTTGGTACAACACCTGGCAAACCGGACCGGCGCGCGGCCGTTGGTCTTCGGCCGAACCGCTGCGCGGCGACGATCATAGCTATGATTATGCGGTCATCATTGGATTTAACACCCGTGACCGGATTCCCGGCAACGGCAGCGCCATTTTTCTCCATGGCTGGGAAGGACCCGGCCGCGCCACCCTCGGCTGCACCGCGTTGGCCGAACCCCAATTGCTCCAGTTGCTCCGCTGGCTCGATCCGGCTCAACATCCAGTATTGATCCAGGGGCCGCTCCCCGCTCTGCTTCAATCATCCTAGCAGAAAACGGAAGCCGCGACGCCGGACCTCCGTTTTGCCAAAACCGCAACCGAACTCATTCCGCAGCGCTAATCCGCCGTTTCCTCGGTGTCATGCTGGAAGAGCCAAGCCCGAAGCAGTTGCAGTTCTTCTCCGTCCGGATAATCCGATCGGCTGCTCAACCCTTCAAGCTCCGCCAACCGGGCCGGGTCCGCCGAAAAATAGAGGATCAGGTTCCGAAACACCCGCATCGTCGTTGGCATAATATAATGCTCAATCCCTTCCACCTGTTCATTGACGCGATGATCCACCTTGAACAAGTTTAAAAAATCCTTGAGCATCTGGTCGCGCCAGACCAAAAACCGGCCGTAAGCCATTCCTTTATCGGTCAAAGCGATATTACGGTACTTCTCATAGGTGATAAAGCCGGCTTCGTCAAGTTTCTGGATCATGCGCGTTACCGACGACGGCTTGACATTAATGGCGTTCGACAGGTCAACCGGCCGAATATAACCCTGTTTGATCACAATCCGGTAAAACATCTCCAGATAATCTTCCATGCTTTCAGTCAGTACAATCTCCTTTGACACCAAAGCCACCTCGATTTCCACAGGTATGTATATCCGTTGCGATCAAGATCGTCCCAATTTTTCATGGCGACATATATGTTTAGCCTATGCTAAATCTTTTCAAACAGAACCGGACGAAAAACGGGCATAAAAAAACAGAGGTTCAATCGCCCCTGTCGTCCGCTTAAACATTAAGTTATTTCTGTTCCGGCCCGTCCCCGGATTCCAGCTCCGGCAACGTCGCTTCGGCCGGTGGTTCCTCCGGTTTCGGCTCCGGTTTGTCCTTCATAAATAACAACGCCACCGCCAAAATCATCAACCAAAAGCTGACCCGGTCGGTTACCGCCCGGTCAACCGTAAACTTAAAATAGGCCTCCGCAATCCCAAACAGAATCAACCCGATCCCAATCCCCAACACAATCCGCTGCCGCAGCTGCTTCGTAAATTTCATGTATCCCTCTCCCAAACACCCTTTATTGTGATTAATCTTACCCGATATCGAGGGGCATGTCCAGAGCTTTATCCAACATCGGTAATGGGGTTAGGCCGGCTTTGCGTTGTCAAAAGTAAGAAGCGCAAGGAACGAGTGAGCGAGGACCGCAGGCGTACTTTTCGTACGTTGAGGACCGGAGCGATTGAGTGACGAAGCGATTTGCCGCTTTTCACAACGCAAAAATAAGAAGGACTTGTAATAACCTTATCTCTGGCCACTGCACCACGCCTGTTCGGATACCTGCAACCTTTCGGCTACAAACACCCGAATTACGTACTGCAATAACCTTTGATCGACTGCCCGGGAAACTTAAGAATCTACCTGCAATCTTGCGACTGCAAGCACACCCGTTCGCTCCACGAACAATCTTAGGCTCGACTGCTACGCATCGGTTTCCCTACCACGACGATCTCAGCAACCGCCGTAATAAGTTGGCCGACCCGTAACAATCTTTGCTCAGACTGTTATGAATCCCAAAGCGCCGGAACCCATAACAATCAGTTGCTCGACTGATAATGACCCTTGGTCCGTAGGACGGAGCCATTATCAATCTGCGCCTCGGCTACTACAAATCCTTGATGATAGCATGCGCAGTCCCTAAAGATTTATTCTCCAAAATCATTGGAATTTAATCCCACCATAAACTGAGTTTAATATAACCAATGTCCTATGAAAACCGCCTTTCTGACGGAGGAAAATCAACCGGTAAATCGTATTAAATTCAGAAACGATGAAACGAGGCGACTCCCATGCCGAAACTGATTGATATGTCTCACATTCTCAAGCCGGACAACGCCGGCCGCAAATTCAGCCTGGAGCTGATCGGCGCCGATGAAGTCAACCCCAACGTGGTGCGGTTAGCCAACCAATGGTATATTATGCATAATATCAACATGGTCAGCCACATTGGCACCCATATTGAAGCGCCCTATCACATCCTAAAGGATGGCCGCGATTTAGCCACGCTCCCGTTGGAGATCTTCTGTGGAACCGCGCTTATCCTGGATCTGCGCGGGTTGCCGGCCCGAACCGCCATCACCGTCGAACAGGTTGAAGCCGCAGCCGCCCAAGCCGGCGGAATTCAAACCGGGGACATTGTCTTTTGCAATCTGGGTTTTGCCCGCCATTACGGCACTGCCGAATACGGCCAAGCCCCCTATTTTTCTACCGCCGCCATTCAGTGGCTGGCCCGATCGGGAATGAAACTGATGGGAGTTGACGCGACCGGAGTCGAGCTTCCCGGCAACGAAGATCATGTTAATCACCACGCCCTATTCGAACGGGGCATTCCTTTGATCGAAAATTTAACCGGCTTTGATCGGTTAACCTGTTCCCGAGTGCAAGTAACGGCCTTTCCCATCGCCGTGGCCGGACTGGAGTCGTTCCCGGTCCGGGTAGTGGCGGCGGAGGAGTAATCTTACACGTGCGAATACGGTGAAACCGGTGGAATTGACCGCCGGTTTCGCTCCGTTTCCGGTTCAAGAAAAATTAACCAGCCGAAAAGCAGGAACGTTGGTAGCCAAAGTTGAACTTGAAGTGTCGTAAAATTTTTTACGATATGAGGTTACACTATGTTTATGTATGTATTTTCAATCGTTCTAATTGTGGCTTCCAATGTGATGTACAACATCTGCCAAAAGTCGACTCCGGCCAAGGTCAACCCCTTCGCCTCGCTGTTGGTGACCTATCTGACCGCGGCGCTGTTGACTGTGATTGCGTTATATTGCTCCAAAGCCGGAGACGGCTTTTTCGCCACCTTTAAAAAGATCAACTGGACCAGCTTCGCCTTGGGCTTATCCATCCTGGGCTTGGAGTTCGGGTATATTATGGCTTACCGGGCCGGCTGGAATATCAGCCTGGGATCGCTGGTCGCCAACATCTTTTTGGCCTTGATGCTGATTCCAATTGGGATTCTTTTTTATAAAGAGGGATTTGCGTTGGTGAAGGTGTTAGGGGTAGCTTTGTGTATCGTCGGGTTAGTGTTGATTAATAAGAAGTAAGCTGTTTCCTCAGGAAAACTTGGATCCGGACCGCTAAAGCGCTCCATCCGCCCTACTCCTTTCAATTCCGCCAGTATCTTCAGTTTCCGGTTGGCTGCGTGAACCGGCAACACCCTTGCCTAACCCCTTTCGCCAGCACGGCAAATAGGTCCGTTTAGGAACTTTTAATCTCCGGACGAGAGGTTTTACCGGTACGGGTTTCGAACTATAGGAGATGAAAGGAAGGTTGTTATGAAAACTTTACCGCGCTTGTGGATCGAAGCCCGCCGCTATTGGATCTATTTTTTAATCACCACCCTCGCATTGCTGGCGATTACCGCCATTAACCTTTATACGCCGTTAATTGTCAAACAAATTCTTCATAGTTTACGGACGGACGCCGACGTCCGGGTTTTGGACGAAATCTCATGGTGGGGCCTGGTCATGCTGGGGTTGTTTCTACTGCGGACCGCCGCGCAATTTGCGGCCCGTTACTATAGCCACGTCGGTGGCTGGCGACTGGTAGCCCATATGCGGGTAGTCACTTATGATCATCTGCAAAAGCTGTCGCTCCGCTTTTTCCAGGACAAACAAGTCGGGCAGTTGCTATCCCGGACCATTAACGATAACGCCAATTTGGAAAACTTGGCCGCCCACGCCATTCCCGACGCTTTCGCCAATATACTGCTCTTTGTGGGAGTAGCGCTGGTGCTCTTTTGGCAAAACGCCCGGCTGGCTTTCTTAGCGTTGCTGCCTATTCCGGCTTTGGTTTTTTTGGTCTTCCGTTTCAGCACCGTCATCCGACCGGCCATCCGCCGCGCTCAAGCCCGGCTGGGCGATTTGAACGCGGTAGTCCAGGAGAATCTGACCGGCATCAAAGAGGTGCAAGTCTTCACCCAGGAAGCCCGCGAGAGTAAAAAGATTCACCAATCAGCCTGGGATTATACGGTCGGTATGTTGGAGGCGTTAAAGAAGACTGCTTTTTACCATCCTTTGATCGAGTTCTGCGGGGCGATCGGCTCGGTGATCGTGCTGTGGCTGGGCGCCCGGATGGTGATTTTAGAGCACCGGTTGACCTCCGAGGATATTGTGGCGTTCCTGCTATATTTATCAATGTTTTACCAGCCGATCACCCAAGCGGGGAATATCGTCGAAGCGATCCAGACCTCGTTGGCCGGAGCGGACCGGGTCTTTGAGGTGCTGGACACCGAACCCGATATTCAAGACAGTCCCCATGCCGTCACCCTGCCCAAAGCCGCCGGCGCGATCTGTTTTGAAAATGTTTCCTTCTGTTACAATCCGGGCGAACCGGTTCTGGAGGGGATCAATTTCACGGTCCGTCCCGGTGAAACCTTGGCTTTGGTCGGACCAACCGGAGTTGGCAAAACCACCATCGCCAGCCTGATCCCACGCTTTTACGATCCGACGTCCGGCCGGGTTTTAGTGGACGATCACGATCTCCGCAACGTCAAGCTGGAGTCGCTGCGCCGTCAGATCAGTCTGGTGCTGCAGGATGTCTTCCTCTTTAACGGAACGATCGCCGAGAACATCCAGTACGGCGCGCCGGCTGCCAGCGAGACGGCGGTAATCGAGGCGGCCCGTCATGCCCGGGCCCATGATTTCATCATACAGTTTCCCGACGGCTATCAAACCCGTATCGGCGAACGCGGCGTCAAGCTGTCGGGCGGCCAAAAGCAACGCTTAGCCATTGCCCGGGCCTTGCTGCGGCAAGCGCCGATCCTGATCCTCGACGAAGCCACCTCGGCGGTGGACTCTGAGACCGAATCCCAGATCCAAGCGGCATTGGAGGACCTGATTCGCGACCGGACTACCATCATCATCGCTCACCGTCTTTCCACCATCCGCCGTGCCGATCAAATCCTGGTCCTTAGCGACCACGGCATCGCCGAATGCGGTAAACATGAGGAACTGTTGGCCCAAGGCGGACTCTACACCAAACTCTGCCGGATCCAGTTTCAGGAGGAATTAGCCTAAATGTAGTTCAGTACAACTGAAGCCGTATATTTACAGCGAAAAACCTCCCATTGGCGGGAGGTTTCTTTTTTATTTTTTAGTTAAGCAACGGACGTACCCCTTGTCATTCGTACGAGGGAATCCCATCACGCGATGGATTCGGCAGATAAAATAAGAACTTGTAGTAACCTTATCTCCGGCCACTGCACCACGTTCCGTGGATACCTGCAACCTTTCGGCTGCAAACACCCATTACACGTACTACAATGACCTTTGACCGACTGCCCGCGAAACTTGGAGATCTACCTGCAATCTTGCGACTGCAAGCACACCCTTTCGCTCCACTGACAATCTTGGGCTTGACTGCCACCGATAAGTTTCCCTACCACGACGATCTCAGCAACCGCCGTAGCAAGTTGGCCCACCGATAACAATCTGGCTCAGACCGTTATGAACCCCAAGGAAGCCACGGAACCCATAACGATCAGTTGCTCGACTGATAATGACCCTTTCGGTCCGTAGGACAGAGCCATTATCAATCTGCGCCTCGGCTACTACAAATCCTTGATAATATCATAACCCGGTACCGATTTTCTATTCACATTTCAAAAGAAAAATTTAATCCCAATTGGGCTGCACTTTATGGATATTATTCTAATTTTTGTCATATTCCGTGGTTTTTCGATAGAGGATTCCAGACCTCGTCCCCGAATTCTTCCCTGAAAGCACCGGCGGTATTGGAAGGAGCATAAGCAGATGCCATACATCGCCATTGAGCACGACCTCGATGCCGTTCCCGAACCACTTGACTTACCATCCCATCAAGTCAAGCAACTGTTCGATATTGCCCAAGCCGGCGCCGTCGGTTCGGTCGGATCGCTCCGGGATTTTTTGGGCACCGCAGCCGACATTCACTTGAATTATCTGGCGTTTATCCCGGTATCGGTATTATTGGAACGGATCCGGCAGCAGCACCGTAACGCCCTGGGTTTTCAGATGCGTTTCAGCGGCGATATCTCCGGCGAAATCTTCACCTTCTTTAAAGAACAAGAAGCATTTAGCCTAGTTGAAAAGATGCTCGGCACAAAACGCCGGTCTCATCAGCCGTTGAACCCGCTGGAACTTTCGGTCCTCGCCGAGCTGGTCAACATCATCTCCAACTCGTTTTGGCGAGTGATGGCCGATCAAGCCGATCTGAACTGGTGGTTCAGTCCGCCCACCCGGTTGCGCGATCCGAACCGCACCCTGACCTACTCGGCCAAAGTGCGTAATTATGATCATTTAATCATTCATTTTGAATTTTTGATCCCCAGTTTCAATCTGCGTTTCCAATACATCATCTTGCCGACCCACAACTCCATCCATAAACTGCTTCATAGCCTGGGCCGGTCGATCATTCAGGAAGCTGATGTATAAACTGACCTGTTTCCGGAGAAGAAATATATTCAGAAAACTGTAAATTGCGATACGTGCGTTGCAGTTTTTCGAAAGCGATATTCTTCAAAGGAGCGTTAGGGATGGAAAGTAAGCAGCAAAGGTATCTCGGTCTGATTTTATTATTGGGCTGCGGGTTGGCATTCATTATCTTTCAGACGCAAGCCCAACCGACCCGGCAATCGGGTGACCTTGAGCTTTTAGCGCGGGTGATTCGGGCGGAAGCCGAAGCCGAACCATACACCGGACAGGTTGCCGTAGGAGCAGTGATCTTAAACCGCATTCAAAATTCCCAATTCCCCAACACGATGGCTGGCGTGGTCTACCAACCTCATGCGTTTGAGTCGGTTTCCAACGGAAGCGTTAACCAATCGCCAACGGATTCGACCCGCAAAGCGGCCCAAGCCGCCCTTAGCGGTTGGGATCCGTCGGGCGGTGCGATTTTCTTTTTCAATCCCGCCAAAGTTGGAGCGCATTCCTATGTCTGGACCCGGAAGATTATTAACCGCATCGGCGACCATGTCTTTGCGTTATAGTGTAGCGGCAGCATTTATTCTAATGCTGCTTTGAGAGGCGGGTTTTTAATCCCGTCACGGGCGGATATACCAGGATCCGCCCTTTTTATATCATTTTTATCTCCACCGATGCACCAAAATGATCCGCCAAGAATATTCCATAAACACGGCAGGAATTGTCTGGCAAACCGCGAAAGACAATAAACAAACGACCGCAACGGCAACCCGAAAAGCTATAGCGGAGATCTGATTCGAGGGGATGAACCATGAATTTACGCGAGAAGTTACAGGAAGATTTGAAGACTGCGATGAAAGCGAAGGATGCGGTCCGGTTATCGGTGGTGCGGATGGCCAAGGCGGCGGTCATGAATGCCAAGATCGCTCGGGGCCATGAACTTTCCGACGAAGAAGTGATCGAGGTTTTGGCCAAAGAAGCCAAGCAACGCAATGACGCCATTCCGGAGTACGAGAAGGCTGGCCGCGCTGATATCGTCGACGGCCTTAAAGCCGAACTCCAAGTACTCCATGAATACTTGCCCGCCCAATTGTCCGAAGCCGAAGTCCGGCAGATCGTGGAAGAGACCGTCGCCGCAGTCGGGGCCGCCTCCAAAAAAGAGATGGGCAAAGTGATGGCCGCCTTGATGCCCAAGCTGAAAGGCCGGGCCGATGGCCGCCTGATCAACCAGATCGTGGGATCAATTTTGCAATAATCCCGCTGCTCCGGAACGGTATAATTTTCACCGTTTGGAACATACTAAACCCATGGAAGAGAAGCTACGTAAAAAAGACCTGCACATCCGGATCGATCCGGAGCTTTACGAAAAGTTCCGCCATATCACCTTTTATGAACGGAACTCCATGACCGCCGTGATGACCCGGCTAATCACCGAATATATCGAAGAAAAGGCGATCAACGAGGCCCTGGATGATCTGGCGGCGCCAATGGTTCTGTAAATCCCTTGCAAAAAAGAACCCCCTTGCCATGACAGCAAGGGGGTTCTTCTCTCGTTCTTATTCAGCTTTCGGAGCAGAAACCGGGCAAACGCCGGCACATGCGCCACAGTCGATACACTTGGCGGCATCAATTGTGTAGATATCGCCTTCGCTGATTGCCTCGACCGGGCATTCGGGTTGGCAAGCGCCACAAGCAATGCATTCATCACTGATTTTGTAGCTCATAGGGGGCACCTCCTATTGATCATATTTTCTTTTGCAAGAAATATGTGATTCCGCATAATTAGTTCGACCTGATCCCCCAAAATCCTTTTTTAACCGAAGCATTTTTCGCTCGCAACCCAAATTTTAATCTGGGAAATAAAGGGCTTTGGCTGCCCAAACAGTTCAAAATGATGACATAACTTTCCTCCGCTTTACGCTTGATTTTTCAAATTATTTTGGTTATAATATATCTACGTTGCGGGTGTGGCTCAGTGGTAGAGCATCGGCTTCCCAAGCCGAGGACCGCGGGTTCGAATCCCGTCGCCCGCTCCAAAAGTCAGCCAACTTCCGGTGTGCCGGAAGTTTTTTTATAAAACTGTCATCCGAATTTCCCGGAATGTACATGGTTGATTTTTCACTCAAGTCTGTGATAAAATAATAGAGCAAAATTTCATATCTCACATGCTGGTGTAGCTCAATGGTAGAGCAGCGGTATCGTAAACCGCAGGTTGCGGGTTCAATTCCCATCACCAGCTCCATTCAAAAGTTGAAGGTCCGCATAAAAACGGACTTTTTTTATTACTCTCTCGCGGGCATTAAAAAATGCCCTCCCGGTCGGGAGGGCGCTTCTGAAAAAAATTATTGAGATAACGTCTCTGCGAAACGACGAATTGCCAAAAGTCCCGATGATTCCAAGCACCGTTTGGCAATCAAATTTATTATATGGGCCATTATTCAATCACGTTCTCAAACTTCCCCGGAAATACAGCAAATCCCCCGCCGCGAACGGCGAGGGATTTGTTTGCGAAGCTTTAATGAACGTTGTCTAAATTAAGTATTTTGCGCGCATGATATAAATGCTCAATTGCGATTAAAATCTCCTCACGCGCTTTATCGTCGATATCCGCGATCTTTTTCATAAACACCTTCATCTGTCCAATCTTCAATGCCAATTCCGCATCCAACATCGTCTTTGGGATTGGGTCGTTCAATGCTGTCTACCTCCGCCGCCCCACTTATTTTGTGCTTCGCAAAGCATACATTGATTCATCGGCAAGATTTTTGAGCATCTTAACTGGGAATTAGTTCCTGTCTAGATGTTGGCCCAATGCGTCGGTTCTTGGTAGGTTTGGGTAAAATAACGACAAAAAGTACTCGAAAAAAGGAGTCATCTGCATGCCCGATATCCAGATCGGAATCGCTCAGACCGTCCGCTTACTTGACGGAACCGAAGGCACGATCGTCGCCGTCCGGCAGGACCAAACGAATCCCAAGTTTACCATTGAGATCAGCGGCACCCAATCCACCCGGGAAGTCGTGACGCTCGATCAGATCAAAGAGGTCATTCACCAACCGCCTTACGACGCTTAAAACCGGACTCCCAACCGAACTTTCGCCCGGTAATCTTCCCGGAATTGACGTTCCACGCCCAACTCCAAAAAGGTATGCCGGGTTAAACTGCGCCGCCAATTCAACTCCGCACCGTCCCAACCGATACTGCACGACCATTGATACTCGGGAACAGTCACAGTCAGATCGGCACTTTCTTGCAGCTCCAGACCAACAGCCACTCCACTCTCGGTTATTTGGACGTCAGCCGTTCCGGCGACCAACGGATGGGCCGTTCCCAATAATTCCCCGGTTTTACTGTCGCGCAACCGAAAATTAGCGACCCCGTTCAGCGGCACCTGGAGCTGGAGCGATTCTTTAATGACTGACTTCTGCGTCGCCGGCCAAGGAACTTCCCCGCGAAGCTGGACATCATGTTCCATCTGAATCGGCAACCGCTGTTGCGATTGCGACGCTTCGGGCTTTGAGGAACTCTGTTGCGGCGCTAAGAAACGGAAGATCAACATTCCGCCAATTCCCATCACCACCAGCATACTTCCGACCCAGACTCCAAGATGATACTTACGGAAAGCACTCATCATATTACTCCGTTGCGCAAGCGTTGCAGATCCCGGTAGAAACCAACGGGGTCGAAAAGATCCCGGGCCGGGTTGACCCGGCCCTGTTGATACGCGGCCCAATTAAACGGGTCATAGGCCCGATTGACCGGTTCGTATTTGGAATGGGGCTGGATAAAGCCGGGGGTTGGCTCAAAATGATAGCGCCGGCAGATGTCAACGACCAGCTCCATCAGGTTCCGGTAACAGTCCGGCTGGAGCGGTTCGCAAGTCTCGATGCCGATGCTGTTGAAGTTTGCCCCCCGGCAATGATGCGCCCGTTCCTGCTCGGGAATGCAGCGGATAATATTTCCGGCGTCCACGATATAATGGGCGGAGGCATAAATCTTCCCGGCATACGGCGGGTGGTTCAAACTTTCAAAGTAATTCCGGTTTTGCAACGCGGTTGAATTAGGATTGCCGGTACGATGAA
>JAEYPR010000001.1 GCA_023410535.1 Bacillota bacterium
TTCCTCCATGTCTTGTCTTATTTTACATGGCTATGGAGGTTTACACAATTGTTTCTGCACTTTCAATTTTCGGGTGGGCAATTGCCCCTTGGGAGGCTCGCGGAGCTCATTTTGTGGATAACTGATCTCATTTTGTTACTCAATGATCTCATTTTGTGAATAACGTAGATCGTTTTGTTAATAACTCAGCTCGTTTTGTGAATAACTGATCTATTTCTGTGACTCAATGAGCTTGTTTTGTGGATAACTGATCTATTTTTGTTAGTAAATGAGCTCGTTTTGTGAATAACTTAGATCGTTTTGTGAATAAGTGATCTATTTCTGTGGATAAACGGGATCCTTGGATGGGGGTAATAAGATTGGCTGTGGATAAGTTGGGTTGGGTTGGGGTAAAGAACGGGCGGATGGGGCGTTGGAGCGTCTGGACCAGGATTTCACGGATTCGGCGGATTAAAAGGATTTGGGAGCGAGTTTTGGATGCGAAGGAATGAATCAGCAATAAATCAAGTTTTTAATCCATTGAATCCTTATAATCCTTTAAATCCCGGTTCAGACAGGGGGTTAGGCGATCGATTAGTCTATTTTATACACACCCTGATATTCGGATTTTAGCATTTGGGCAATTTTCCGCATTGCGGTAGCTACACTTTCTTCATCCCAATCATCATGGTGATGATTTTTTTTCTCCAGTTGAAAAGGCTGTCCTACGTTAACACTCACGGTTGCATGTTGCGGAGTTTCCTCACCCATGTCGTTTTGGTGGACCGGCAGCAAGCGCTCTGTTCCCTCAAGGGCGATGGGAACAATATCAGCTTTTGAGAGTCTTGCTAATAGTAGAAACCCCTTTTTACCCTTGATCATGGCGCCGGACCGGCTGCGGGTCCCCTCGGGGAAGATCAGGATGGACTCTCCCATATTCAATACGGCGAGCGCGTTTTTGATTGCATTTCGATCCGCCGAATTTGGGTTGATGGGAATTTGCTTAACTGTTTTTAGAAATATCGATGTCAGGGGATTTTCGTTTAGCTTGATACCAGCCATGAAGGTGATGTTGTTTTTCTTAAGTACCTTATTGAGAACAATGCCATCCATATTGCTTAAATGATTTGCAATAAATATGGTTGGTTTGCCGATCCGCTCGGACAGAATTTCGTTTCCCATCACCGCTAATTTTGCATATTTATTAAGAAGATATTCAGCTGTTTTACTGCTAATATATCGAATAATACTTTCTGGAAGGATGTTAATAATTGGTGCCAGCACCCGTAGCGTTTTCATAAATACCTCGTCGAAAAGGAAATTTATCGCTTGTGATTTTACCTGCGATACTATCCTATATTCTAGCAAATACTTAATAATATTGAAAGCACAATAGTTCCGTTGCGATCGGTGCAAAAGAGGTCAAACCGAATGAATGGAACCGGTTCGAAAAAACATCCCCATTCGAGCAGGGGTTCGCCTCCCAATGTGGAAGTTAACTAAGGGCGGAAGCTTAGGAATCTGTAACTTGGAACTCAACAACACCCAAAAACGTCATATGTCATAAACGGACAAGGAGAACTACATATGGCAAATTTGCGAAAACTATCCCGTCGCGGGCGTTTATTAGGGTTCGCCCTGGTGGGATTGATGGTATTTTCAGCGCCAAGCCGGGCGTTTGAATCGCACTACATCCCGTTCGACTGGACGAGCGCCGCTTTGTTGCTCCAGCAGACGGTTAACACCAAACTCATCCCGTACGACGTCAAGGGCGACGGGTTTAAGATCACTATTACCAAACTCAACCGTTTCACCATGGATTGGGAGCAGTCCCAGTTTATTTTGGGTTGTTCGTTTTCCGGCCAATATCAAAAAGGGTTTATCAGCTTCAGTCCCACCGGAGAGGTCGAGTTTGTCGGGACCGGCTTGTTAGCCGCCCCCGAACAAAAGTTAGGAGTCAAACTGGTGCGTATTAGCGGGTTGCGGCTGGATGGGACAGCCGGTCTAGTTAGTGAAGGCGCGCGGATGATTTTAGATAAAAGCCTGTCCGGAAAGGAATTTTGGTATGGACAGACCCCAGCATTCAGTGAAGTATTGACTCAAAACCGGCTGGGTGATTTCTTAAACATCGCCCTGTCCAAAAATCTGCCGTTATCGGGCGATAACGAGCAAGGAGGGGTTACCTTAACCGACCTGCGCGAGTTGTCGTTATTGGACGAGCCCGGGCGGATGCGGGCGCGGTTCGGAATCAAAGGGACTTGTCTCAGGATCAATTACGAGGGGGAGGCTGCCATGGACATCCGGGTAGCGGTCGATCCGGACGAGTTGGCGGGAAAAATTCAGATCGACCAGTTAACGGAGCTGAAGTTGCATAATACCCCGGGCTTAATCGGCGGGATCATCAAAATGATCGCCAACACCAAACTGAAAGGGAAGGAATTCTCCTTCTGTTGGAAATAACGCGACACAAGTTCATGGAGGTTTCCAATGAAGATCTTAGTTACGGGCGGCGCCGGTTATATCGGCAGCACTACTTGCGCCGCGTTGGAGGAACAAGGCCATACTCCGATTATTTTCGATTCGTTCATTACCGGACGGCGGGAATTCACCACGGGACGGATTGTTTACCAAGGCGATATCGCCGACCGGGTTCTGGTGGAACGGATCTTTCACGAACATCCCGAGATTGCGGTGACGATTCATTTTGCGGCGTTGATTCAGGTTCCGGAATCGGTCGCCCAGCCGTATGATTATTATCAGAACAATGTCGCCAAGTCGCTGCAGCTTTTTAAAAACCTTCACGAAGTCGGCTGCCGCAATATTGTTTTTAGCTCATCGGCGTCGGTCTATGACGATGTCCCCGGCTTTATGGTGACCGAACAGGCGCCGCTCAATCCGCGCAGTCCGTACGCGCGGACCAAATATATGATGGAGATGGTTTTGAAGGATTTATGCGCCGCCTACGGATTGCGCGGCATCGCCTTGCGTTACTTCAATCCGGTCGGCGCCGATCCCAAGCTCCGGTCAGGACTGAGCGTCGCCCAGCCCTCGCACTTGCTCGGGAAATTGGTCAGGGTGGCCCGGGGCGAGGAAGCGGTCTTCCAAATCACCGGTGTCAACTGGCCGACGCGCGACGGCTCGGGAATCCGCGATTATTTACATGTCTGGGATTTGGCCCAAGCCCATGTCCATGCGGTGGAATATTTCGACGCGGTTTTTGATCAAAGCGCTTCCGATTCCAATGCTCCCGTCCTTGGATATAGGGTCATCAATTTAGGTTCCGGCCGTGGCGTCACCGTCAAAGAGTTTGTGCAAGCGTTTGAAACGGTTTTCGGATGCGCGATCCCAAAGGTCGAGGCGCCGCCGCGTCCCGGCGATGTGGCCGGTTCCTACGCCAACGCCGATCGAGCGAAAGCGTTGCTGCGGTGGGAGGCCAAGCTCCCGATTGAACAGGCGATCGCCGACGCGTTGCGTTGGGAAGCGGTAAAACAACAAGTGTTGAAAGGTTAAAAACCAATGCTTGACGCTCATGTCCATCTGGAGCGCGGCCCGTACACCCTCGACTGGGTGTGGCAGTTTATTCGGCAAGCGCAACACGCTGGCCTTGACCAAATCTACCTATTGGAGCATTCGCACCGCTTTCAGGAGTTTGCGCCGCTCTATCGCTGGATTCGGTCGCAAGACCCCGCGGTTAATCAATATCAACAGGAATGGCTCCATCGCAAACTGCAGCGACGCTTGGGCGAATATACGGATCTGGTGCGCGCGGTTCGCCAACAAGACTTACCGATCCGGGTTGATTTCGGACTGGAGGTCTGTTACTTTCCGCAGGAAGAAACGTTGATTAAGAAACTCACCAGTGACTTTGATTGGGACTTTTTAACCGGTGCGGTTCATTGGATCGACGGTTGGGGGTTTGATCATCCCCAAACGAAAGAAACATGGCGCAACCGGGATATTGATCGGGTGTATCAACGTTATTTCGATTTGATTAAGCAATTGATCCAAACGCGATTATTCAATCACTTGGCCCATCCCGACTCGATCAAGTGTTTCAACCATGAACCGGGTTTTGATCTGAATGATACCTATCATGATGTTGCCAAAATCGTCAAAGCGTATGATCTGAAAGTTGAAAACAGCGCCGGGTTGCATCTCAACTACGGACATGCCGAATTGGGGTTGAACCGTCAATTTTTAGCGCACCTTCAAGCGGCTGGCGTATCGTTGCTCACCGCCTCCGACGCCCATCGCCCCGAGGATGTCGGCCGTTATATACCGGAGTTGGCGGCGTTGCATCAGTAATAAAAGCGATTTGTCGTTAAGTTCAGCCTATCTTTCGTAAAACTAACGGAGGATGGGTTTTTTTGTGATTGCTGCAGGTAAATCATGGCTGCTTATTAAAATTATTCTTAAATTGACAAATATAGACGGCGGTGTCGATGATAACATTGCGGTTGGTAGAACCGACAGATCTTGATTTATTGGCTATCTGGAATAAACAGTTGATCGAAGATGAGCGACATGATAACCTCATGGGAGTGCCGGAGTTGAAAGAGCGGATGCAAGGGTTTCTACAGACCGGTTATCGGGCCTACTTGTTTGAAGATGGCCGGGAACCGGTCGGTTACGCGCTGGTTAATTTGACCAAAGATCCGCTGTATTTACGCCAGTTTTTTATCGCTCGCAAACATAGGCGTCATGGGTACGGACGGGTTGCTTTCTTTTCGGTTGCTGGAGATTCTCCAAATAACGACGATTGATATCGAGGTTTTGACCAGGAATGAAACGGGGCGAAAGTTCTGGGCTTCGTTGGGATTTCAGGAACATAGCGTTTATATGCGCTGGAATCAAAGTTACGCCGAAGCTGGGGAAATGGAATGAAATAAGAGTAAATAATTCCAAATTGTAGTTGCAAAGTCAAAACATTATTGGTAAAATAGAGGGAATATTCACCAGCATTTTATGAAAATCCCTTCGCGGCACTCGAGAAGGGGAAACTACGTAGGTGGTTTCCCTTTAAATTTTATATTGGAATGGAGTCTGAAGCATCGTGTCCATTATCAAAGTTACTCATCTTACCAAAACCTTCAAACGTCAAAAGCGCCATTCCGGGTTCTGGGGCGGCATGCGGACGTTTTTCAGTAATGAATACGAATCCAAGACCGCAGTCGATGATATCTCCTTTGAAATTGACAAAGGGGAGGTCGTTGGTTACATCGGTCCTAACGGCGCCGGAAAGTCAACCTCAATCAAGATGATGGTCGGGATATTGGTGCCATCCTCGGGCAAGGTAGAGGTGGCGGGGCTAGTGCCGTATGAGAACCGGATTGATAACGCCCAACGGATCGGAGTGGTCTTTGGACAACGCACTCAATTATGGTGGGATATCCCGGTATTGGAGACGTTTAAATTACTCCGCCATATGTATCGCGTGCCGGAGGCTCGATTCAAAGCGAACCTTGATTTATGTTATGACATCTTGGGGATTGCCGAGTTTGCCAACACGCCGGTTCGCCAACTTAGTTTGGGCCAACGAATGCGGTCGGATTTGGCGGCCGCATTGTTGCATAATCCGGAGATTCTGTACCTCGATGAACCCACCATTGGTTTGGATGTGGTCGTGAAGAAGAAGATCCGCGAGTTTATTGAGGAGATCAACAAACAGCATCAGACCACGGTGATTTTAACCACGCATGATATGTCGGATATTGAGAAACTTTGCTCGCGGGTGATGGTGATTGATAAAGGACGGATCATGTATAATGGTTGTCTTGAAGAACTCAAACAGGTATATGGTTCAGCGGAAACCCTCACCGCCGAACTGCAAGGCGAACGGTCGGAATACGAATGGGACGTCTTGCAACAAATGGGAGTAACCCTGGTGAAATTTAACGGTCAAAAGGTGGAGCTACGTTATAACCGGGCTGAAGTGAAGTCGAGTATGGTTTTGAAATGGCTGATGGAACGGTATGAGGTCAAAGATTTTACCGTGCGCGAGACCGAGATTGAAGAAGTGATCCGCCGGATGTATCTTGGTCAACCGACCGCTGCCGCGACTTTCGATGAAAGGTAAATTCGCATGCGTTTGTATTGGGAGTTCATTAAAAATACATTTCAGTCGGAATTGGTTTATCGTACGAACACATTCTTTATGCTGATTGGAAATATCATCGGTTTGTTAATTCAGATTTCAATCTGGCGGGCGTTATTACTGGGAAAACCGGAAACGGGAATTGTCAGCTTTCAACAGATGGTAACGTATACGATCCTCAGCACCGCAATCTCGTTGTTTATTGGTTATGATTTACTATGGATTATTGAAGATAAAATCCGCAGCGGGGAGATTGCCAATGATTTGATCAAACCAGTGGATCTGCGAATTATGTTGTTGTCGCAGGTTGTTGGAGGAATGGGATCGACGCTGTTCATTGAGTTGGTACCGATGCTAACCTTTGGCATCCTTTGTTTTGGGATTCAACTTCCGACAATGGAGAATGGCGTGATGTTTTCAATTGCCACATTCAACGGAATTATCATTAACTCCTATATCTGTTATATTTGCGGTTTGACCGGGTTTTGGTGGAACCGGGTCAAACAGTTTTTTAATCTGCTGCGGGTGTCGTTTCGGCTTTTTTCGGGATCATTTGTGCCGCTTTGGTTTTTTCCGAAAGCATTGGCCGATTTGGCAATGTTACTCCCGTTTCGTTTAATCTATTACACACCGTTGGCGATCTATTTAGGCAAAATCCCGCCGCTGGAGGTTCGCTGGCAAATAATCAACCAATTACTTTGGATTGCCGCCTTTTTTTTAATTGAACGCTTGATGTGGAAGAAAGCAATCCGAAAACTGGTAATCCAGGGAGGTTGAAATGCATCTGTTCAAACTTTATCTTCGTTTTGTCATCGTTTATATCAAAAGTATCTGCGAATATCGGGCGGCATTATTGATCGACATTGTGGTTCAATTTGCGATCTTCGGTTCTTCGTTTGCGGTGATTTGGGTAATCGCGCAGCGCTTTCAGACGGTAGGCGGTTGGAACTATTATGAATTGATATTTCTTTATAATTTGAATATGCTCTCTTATGGAATTGCCGGATTTGTGTTTTGGGAACCGATGCGTGAGTTGAATTATGCAGTACGCAAAGGAACTTTCGACAGTATGTTGATTTATCCATTGAACCCGCTAATTCATCTTTGTTTCCGGAATATCGCCCATCAAAACATTGGCAATGTGATCTTAGGCGGAATTGTTTTCGCTGTTTGTTTTCAGCATTTACCGATTTTGTGGACTATTCCCAAAATGGTCTGGTTTATCCTAACAATAATCAGCGGATCTTTAATTCAATTTTGTTTGATGGTTTTGGTTGGGGCATGCAATTTTTGGTTAAAGCAAGCAAGAGGAGTCTTTAATCTCACATTTTTTGGGCTGAAGAATTTCCTGGATTATCCTATTAAGATTTATGACAGCGGAATTCAATTTTTGTTGACCTTTATTGTCCCTTACGCATTCGTTAATTTTTACCCGGCGCAATATTTTTTAGATAAGTCCGGTGACTTTCTTTTTCACCCGCTGTTGCAATTTACCGCTCCATTCATTGCGATCTTATTCCTGATCGTCACGTTACGGGTTTGGAAGATTGGGTTATACCGTTATGAGAGCGCCGGATCGTAATGGTCGTCTATCAAGATGGAGTATCAAACATTAACCGGCTATTGATTCTACGAGAAGGGGAGTTACTTTTACGATGAAAAAGCGTTGGCCCGTTTTGGTTATATGGTTAGGAATAATCGTTGCAATCGCTTGGTTTACGTTAGCGGAGCTACAGAATGTCTCGGTAATCGGCCGGGTCAAAGCCAACAACATTCAAAATGTAATGCTGGGTTTTCCGGTTCGGATTGAAAAGATCCTGGTTCAAGAAGGGCAACGGGTAACAGTCGGTGAACGGTTGGCCGCGTTAAACCTGAGCGAGTATCAAGCTCAGATCAAGGCGAAAGAGCAAGAGTTGGTTCAGGCCCGTTGTGAGCTGCAAAATGAAGGATTCACTATCAAGCAGTTGGAGAACCGGCTCACCGACGCCCGGGCAACGTCGCGCCAATCCCAAACCGAGTTAAATAACAAGCAAATTCTTTACCAAAAAGGAGCCATCTCCAAACTGGAATTGGACCAATACGAGCAGACCAACCGTTCCAATCAAAAAACCGTTACCGATATTGAATTGGATCTGACGGCAAAACGACAAGGGGTTTCCAGTCAGATCGCAATCCGGGAACGCATCGCCAAACTGGAGTTGGAAGTCAATAGTAAACGGGATAAGTTGCGGCAGTGTGGCATTAGCCAAAACTATCTAGTGACGACGGTGGACGAGGGCGTGGTGGCGGAGATCAATTATCGAAACGGCGATCAGGTTCAAGATGATGATCAAAAGCAACTGTTGAGCGTCTTGGATTTACATAGTTTGGTGGTCGAAGCCCCGATTGCTGAACGGTTGATTAAAGATGTTCAAGTGGGCGCCGCAGTCACGATAACCCCGCTGGCAGACGCCAAGCGTCACTACCGAGGTACAGTCGGAAAGATCGGAGCGATGGCCGTGGTGAAAAACGGCGAAACCATTCTCCCGGTTGAGATCAGGGTTCAAAATCCAGACCGGTTTTTAGTCCCCAATCTCAACGTGGAGATACGGATCAAAAAAGGGAAGTTGTTGTAATGCAGCAGTGATTACGCCGAATGCAACAGCTGTTTGGCGTCGTTGCTCAATTCCTGGATTGGAAGTTGGTTGGGACAACGGGTCTCGCAGAGTCCGGGAAAAAAATAACGGTTAAAATAATGGCCGGATGTCAAACGACACCGGCCATGTTCGTGTTTAATCATTGAATTACTTTGATTTGACTTCGGTCCAAACCCGGTCAAAATCTTTGATTTGGGAGCCGAGATCCACGAAGACTTCGGATTTTTTGAGATCGTCCGCTTTCGGATAAAGCGAATGGTTCTGGGTAATCTCTTTCGGAAGTTTCTTCACGACTTCTGAATGCGGGGTGGCATAACCGATATAATCGGCGTTTTTATAAGCGATCTCGGTTTCGCACATGTAATTTAAGAACAATTCGGCGTCTTTTTTATGTTGTGAATCTTTGGGAATCACCATGCCGTCGAACCAGAGATTGGAGCCTTCCTTCGGAATGAAGTAGTCCAGGTCTTTGTTTTCACGCATGCAATAGACCGCGTCTCCGGACCAGACCACCGCCATCGCGGCTTCGCCGGAGATCATCTTGTCTTTCACTTCATCGACCACGTAAGCCAGAACCAACGGTTTTTGGTCGATCAAAGCCAGTTTGGCTTTTTCAAGCTCAGCGGGATTTTTGGTATTCAGGGAGAAGCCCAGCATTTTAAGGGCGATTCCGATACTGTCGCGTTGGCTGTCCAGCATCAGGATCTGCTTGCGGTATTTTTTATCCCAAAGAATGTTCCAACTGTCGGGCTTGCCGCTGACCATCTTTTTGTTATACAGGACCCCGACCGTGCCCCACATGTAGGGAATCGAATATTCGTTTTTCGGATCATACCCGAGGTTTTTAAATTCGGAACCGATATATTTATAATTCGGAATATTGGCAAAATCCGGTGTAACCAACATGTTTTCGTCGATCATCCGTTTGATCATATAATCGGATGGGACCACCACATCATAATGGCTTCCGCCGGATTTCAGCTTCACGTACATGTCTTCATTGGTAGTGAAGGTGTCGTAATTTACTTTGATCTGATATTTGGATTCAAAGCTTTTGAGGACTGATTCGTCGATATAATCGCCCCAGTTGTAAACGTTCAGTTCCCGTTTGGCCGGGCCGCAGCCTCCGACAAGTAACGTGGAGAGGATCAAGATTCCGATCAGTAAGATTCCCAACGTTTTTTTCAATTTTTGTCTACGCCTCCTTTGATTTGACGGCCTTTTGCCTGGCCATCATGATATTTACGATGATTAACAGTGTTAAAACACTGATAAACATTAAGGTGGAAAGAGCATTGATCTTCGGATTGATCCCCCGGCGGGCCATGGAGTAAATCGTGATGGAGAGGTTGGAAACTCCCGAACCGGTGGTAAAGAAACTGACGACAAAGTCATCCAAGGAAAGCGTGAATGATAATAACAATCCGGTCAAGACGCCCGGCATAATCTCCGGCAAGACAACCTTCCGAAAGGCAAGGTTGGGGGTGGCCCCCAAATCCAACGCCGCTTCGTACATACTTTTATCCAGCTGTTTGATCCTGGGCAACACCGACAGGATCACATACGGGATATTAAAGGTGATATGAGAGAGGAGCAGCGTCCAGAAACCCAGTTGCATATGAAGAAAGATAAACAACAACATAAAGGCGATCCCGGTCACGATGTCCGGATTGAGTACCGGCAAATAGGTGATGTTCATCACGGTCGCTTGGGCAAAGGTTCTCATATTGTTAATGCCAAATGCCGCCATGGTGCCGATCACCGTCGCCACGACCGACGCGATGCTACCGATCACTAACGAGTAATAAAGGGATGTCAAGATCTGACGGTCTTGAAACATCTGAATATACCACTTCAGGGTAAAACCGTCCCAAACGCCGCGCGAATGGGAATTGTTGAACGAATAAAGCGCCAGCACGATAATGGGGGCGTAGAGAAAGGCAAAGATTAAAAAGAGGTAACCGCGTTTTAGAAAAAGCTTCACCATAGACCGCCGCCTTCCTGCTCTTTTTCATATTGGGAGGTGAAGCCCATCCCGACGAGGATAATGGCCATCATTACGACCGAGATCGCTGATCCGAAGTTCCAATCGCCGACGGTCAGGAATTGTTGTTCAATCAAATTGCCGATCAGCGTATATTGGCCGCCGCCCAAGAGCCGGGAGATCACAAAAGTGGTTACGGCAGGCATAAAGACCATGGTAATCCCGGAGACCACTCCGGGCAGACTCATTGGAAAGATCACCTTACGGAAGGTATGGATTGGGTCGGCCCCGAGATCTTCGGCCGCTTCGATAAAGCTCTTATCGATCTTACTCAAGACCGAATAGATCGGCAAGACCATAAACGGCAGGAAGTTATAGACCATACCCAAGGTTACGGCGAAATCATTGTAAAGCAGATTCAACGGTTGCAAACCGATATGGACCAGCAAGGTGTTGATCAGGCCTTTGCGTTCCAGCAAAGTCAACCAAGCGTAAGTCCGCAGTAGAAAATTCATCCACATCGGCAAGACCATCAGCAATACCAGTGTGTTTTTGTGATTCAAATCCCGTCCGGCCAGAATATAAGCGGTCGGGTAACCAATCAGCAGGCAAAGCGCCGTGCTGACTCCGGCCAACCACAACGAGCGCAGCAGGACTTTGAGATAGATCGGTTCAAAAAAACGGCTAAAGTTATCCCACGCAAAGGCGGTGTTGGCCCCGTTCTTTACCGTCAAGCTGAAAAAAAGCAGTAAAGAAAGGGGAACCACGGTGAAAACCACCATCCAGAAAATATACGGATAGGCCACCCAGTTCTTTTTCATCAATCCGTCACCTTTTTCATGATGTGGATGTCATACGGGTCAACCACTAACCCAACTTGGGCGCCGGACTGATACATACGGGTGCTGTGAATCATCCAGTGAATGCCATGCGCTTCGACGATCATTTCATAATGGACGCCTTTAAAGGTTACCGAACGGACCGTCCCTTGAAAGAAACCCTCGGACATGTCGACAATCTTCAAGTCTTCAGGACGGATCACTCCATGGACCGCTTCGTTGCGGGCGAACCCTTTATCGCTGCAACGAAGATTTTTTCCGGCCAGCATCACCTGATAATCTTCAAGCATAACCCCATCGACAATGTTGCTTTCCCCGATAAAGCCGGCGACAAACGAATTGACCGGCTCATTGTAGACCATTTCGGGGGTGCCGATCTGTTGCAACCGGCCTTTATTCATGACGGCGATGGTGTCCGACATGGTCAACGCTTCTTCCTGGTCGTGGGTAATATATAAGAAGGTAATCCCTAAACGCTTCTGCATGGCTTTTAATTCAAGTTGCATTTCTTTCCGGAGTTGCAAATCCAACGCGCCGAGCGGCTCGTCCAAAAGCAATACTTCCGGTTCGTTGATTAAAGCGCGGGCAATGGCGATCCGTTGTTGTTGACCGCCGCTCAAGGAGTTGACCGAGCGTTTTTCATAACCGGATAAGGACACTAATTCGAGGATCATCCCCACTTTTTGGTCGATGATCTTCTTGTCCAACTTTTTAATCTTCAAACCGAAGGCGATATTCTCGTAGACGTTCATATGGGGAAATAACGCGTATTTTTGAAATACCGTGTTAATTTTCCGTTTGTAGGGCGGAGTCGAGTCGATATCGGTTCCTTCAAAAAGGATTTGGCCATGTGACGGATGTTCAAAACCACCGATAATCCGTAAGGTGGTTGTTTTACCACATCCGCTGGGTCCCAGCATGGTGAGGAATTCATTTCGTTTGATATACAACGTGACATTTTTAATCGCTTCACTACCGTTGTAATCTTTCGAAACATTAATTAGGTGAATCAGGGCTTCCGTCATTGATTACCCTCCGCCGTGTTAGTATTTCGGATGGGACCGAAGGATTGGAATTCTAAATAATGAAACCAAATCAATTATTATTATAAAAATCGTAAAATGTCAATATTTCTACTGTAATATTCATTGAAAATAAAAAAAGTTTCTCCGGCTTTGACGCTCCAATTAGGGGAAACTCTTTAATTATCAGGGTTTTCACCGATAGCGATTTTCAAAGAAACGGGGGCGGCAAACACGCCCGAAAACCGTCGTGGAGATCAGGGCCAAATCCCGAATTGAACAGCAGAAAGACGCCAATTTTACGAGTTGAAAATTGGAGGAGATCCTCCAAGCCGATTTAGGCCTGTACGAGGGGAGAAGCTATTGACAAATATCACGGCGAGTTATAGCATAAAATATTATACCTAATTTTATCGAAATTGCGGATTTATAGCTTTTTGCGGTAGGTTTGAAAGGAATGTGTTACGGTGGAACGGCAGTTTTCAGGTGCTTCGCCGGAGCTTGTGGCCAATCACCCTTGTTTTTCGAAAGAGGCTCATTATCAATTTGGCAAGATTCATCTCCCGATCGGTTCCAGTTGTAATATTCATTGTCGTTATTGCGCGGTGGGTGCCAATCGTCATCAACAGCACCATACGACCAGTCCGGAGCGGGCGGTCCAAATAATCGCGCAAGCGCTCAAAGACAACCCTCAGTTAGCGGTGGTCGGAATCGCCGGACCCGGCGAACCGTTGGCAGCCGATAGCACCCTTGAACTTCTGGAAGAGGTTCATCAATGTTTCCCGCAACTACTGAAGTGCTTAAGTACCAATGGATTACTGTTGTACGATTATGCCGCGCGGCTGGCGGCAGCCGGCGTCCGAACGGTCAATGTGACCATGAACGCGGTGCACCATCCTATCTTGAAACAACTTTGTTCATACTTATATTATCAAGGCCAGTACGTTACCGGCGAACACGCCGCCCGGATGTTGCTTTCCTCGCAGATCGCCGGGATTCGCGAGTTGATTGCCAGCGGCGTGACGGTCCGGGTCAGTACGGTCCTCATTCCGGAAGTAAATGAGAACCATATCGAAGCTATTGCGAAAACAGCCGCTTTTCTAGGTGTGGCTCAACTGAATCTGATTCCCTTTGTGCCGCACCGGAACGCCGCGTTTGCGCCGCCAACGCCGTTGCAGCTGTATCAAGCGCGCCAAATTGCCGCGCAATATCTCCCAGTCTGCGAAGTTTCGCAACAGTGCGGATTGGATACGTGCGGCGCTGCTTGCTTCGAGTCGGATTCGGGGTTGAATTCGTAGGCACTCGTTTTGGAACCGAATATTTTGCAAAATATATAAATTTCATGATCGAATTACATGAAAAAACTCAACGGAGCCCCGTTGAGTTTTTTCATCTTTAAAGAGAGCGATTTGCGATGAACGTGAGCATGAAACCATCCGGCTGAAATTGATCGAAAGTAGGTCCCACGCTAGCTATTGCTCAAGAAAGGATGAAAATGGGGGTGCCAATCTCCGCCCAGCCGTGAACGACAGGGCTAGAGGTATACCAAATCATTCAAAAGCCCCTCCAGGGCTCGGCAAAGCTTCGAAGCACCACCCAGCCCGGAAGGGCTTGAGAGCGGTTTTCAACGTAGCCCTGACCTTCAGGTCTGGGTGGACAGAAGCGCATTCAGCGTATTTTTAAGTAGGCGGTTTATTATTTAGCGGGATTCCACCCGTCGCTTCCGGCCAAAACATTGGCTACGGTATAGGCCTTGGCTTCGGTTTCAGTGAGAATTCTGGACCAGGAAACCCGGGCGGCGTCGTTGGCGCCCGGACCGTGACTGCGATATTCCAGATAACTGACGGTCTGTTCGCGGTGGGGTTGATCCCAGTTATGCCAGCCGGCGGGGTGAATATGTTCGCCCATCCAGCAGTTGATAAAAGCGGCTTTGGCGTGGTCGCGCCAAGGCCGGCCCAAATAGACGCTGTGCGCCGCCGCGCGGCTGGTCAGACGGCAGTCGAGGAAGACGTGGCCGTAAGGCAGCCAGGTGGATTGGGAACCGGCGGTGATATAACCGTTCACCGGCTCCTTCCGGTCGTTGACAAAGATCTCGCAACGGTTAAAGACAACGGTGGCCGAGCCGAAGATGAAATCGATGTCGCCTTCGATATAACAATCCTCAAAGTACTGCCGGAGCGTGCCGGGATATTCTGTTTCAGCCAAACCGAGCGTGGGATGGATTAGATTTAACCCTTTGGGAGTGGGGTATTTGGGCAAGGGCCCGTTGAAGATGGTGTCCTGACATCCTAAAAAGCGGCAGTTCCGAAAGACTGCCCGATCGGCGTCGGCGTACAAAGCCAGCGCTTGGCCTACCTTCCGGCCGTCACCGGCGGCGTTTTCAAAGGTGATGTTTTCAGCGCGAAAATCCGGGCCGCCGATATAGGCGGTATAGGAGTTGAAGGTGTTCATCGTTTCGCCGTTGGGGAGCAACTTTTTGGCGGCGTCGTCATAGGTTAGCACAGTCCCGGCCGCGCTTTCACCGACCAGGGTGATCAGGGGTTTTTCAATCCGTAGTTTCTCACGGTAAAGCCCGTTTTTAATCTGAATGACCATCCGTTCGGCATGATCCGCCGGAACCGCGTCGATTGCCGCTTGGACGGTCTGGAAATCGCCACTGCCATCTTGGGCTACGATCATAATTATCGCTCCTTTGATACGAAACCCCGGCGTTGCGAGGGTTTTATTTTTTAATTAATCGTTTGATCAAGTTCGTTCAGAAATTGCATGCTGGCTGCCGCTGTCTCCGGTTTGGCGTCTTCAAGCATGATATTTATATAAGGTTTCCGAGTTTTGATGGTTTTGAGGAAAAGTTCGTAATTTAACCAACCTTGACCGACCGGGACAATCTTTTTCTTGCCGTTTTCGATTACAAAATCTTTGGCATGGATGGTAACGATCTTATCGCCAAACCACTCAAAGGCTTCATTGATGACTCGGTCTTGCTCCTGATAGTTTGCGGCGGTGATCAGGTTGACCGGATCGAAAATGACTTGCAGGTTGTTGGACTGAATAGTATCCAAGACCCGTTTCATCTTGGTGTTGGTCGTCACGGTATGCGAGGCGACCCCTTCGATACAGACGAAAACGCCGAATTGTTCCGCTTCGGCCACCAGTTCCGCGACCACCGGCAGCAGGGATTGGAAAGCTTCTTCGCAGTCATTGCCGGGGTGGAAAGAGTAATCGGCATTGAGCGATCCGGTCTCCGTCCCGACGATACTGGTTCCGAAGTCCCGCGCATAGCGGATATGTTCTTTAAAACGTTCGATCAACTTGCGCCGTTCCACCGGATCAGGATGGACCATGTTGATATAACATCCCAACACGGCAACTTGAAGTTGGTGTCGACTGAAGACCGAACCGATATGGTAGGCCATTCCCGGGTTCAAACGGCCCAGCCCGGAATCGATATTGGTTATTGCTTTGGCCAACGCCAGTTGGACGCTGGAGAACCCTTTGGCGGCGATTTGGGGCGCCAACTCTTCTACGGTCCCTTTCCCGAAATCATGAACTCGTGCTCCGAATCTCATTATTATCACCTGTCCATTTCAGCGATTCCCAACATGAATATGGTGAGAACAGCGATTACACTCTATCGAGTTCATCTTATCAAAATAAACCGTCTTGAATCAACCCAAAATTATCAAATAGCTATGTCGAACGAGATATTTTGGACGATTTTGATCCAACCTATTTTCTTTACTTTAATTTATTTCAGCTATATCGAAATTGAAATAAATAACCGGCAATTTTTAGTGCATGGCTGCAAAAATAGCCCCCACCGAAAATTCAATCATGGAATAACCCAAACCGGGTAATACTGTTAACCAAAATCCGATCATTTCGGGATTAATCAATATACTTTACGCTAATACCGGTCAACGATTGACCCGATCCTAAGAAAGACCGCTCATTTCGCAGTATAAGTGATATAATGTAAAAGTTAATGATAATCTGTTGTGACGAGGCATTGAGATGAGTAATCAACCATCAGCGCCGGAGCGGGGAAAACGCTTGCACTCGCTTGATGCGTTACGCGGTTTTAATATGCTTTGGATCATTGGGGCGGAGGGAATCGCCGACGCGCTGAGTGGATTGAATTTTCCAGGCGCCCGGATGGTCGCGTCCCAATTGGACCATGCCGCTTGGATCGGATTTACCTTTAACGATCTGATCTTTCCACTGTTTCTGTTTTTGGTCGGAGTCGCTTTGGCATTTTCGGTCAAAAAACGCCGCGACCAAGGCCATGATATTGGGAAACTGCTCCGGCGCATTGTCGTACGGACGGTGTTATTGTATCTGCTTGGCGTCTATGTGAGCAATTCCGGTTTTATTCTCCGGGGGTGGTTTTACAACCTACGGTGGACCGGAGTGTTGTCCCGGATTGCGATCTGTTATTGTATCTCCGCCTTGTTGGTTCTTTTCACCAAACCGCGGGTGCAGGTGGGGGTCTTTGTGGGATTGTTGGTCGGATATTGGCTGGTCCTACGGTGGGTGCCGGTACCCGGATTCGGGGCGGGAGTGTGGACCCCCGAGGGTAATCTGGCGAATTACATCGATCGGCAGTATTTGCCGGGACGGCTTTATTATCAAACCTGGGATCCGGAAGGTCTAATCAGTACTTTCGCCGCCATTGCCACCTGTTTATTGGGAACCTTCACCGGATATTGGCTCCAATTGCAAGGGGAATGGCGGGGTCGGCCGCTCGGCAAGGGACGAAAGGCGAGCTATCTGGTCTTGATTGGACTGGTGTTGATCGGGGCGGGACTGCTCTGGAGTCTGGACTTTCCGATTATTAAAAAGATCTGGACCAGCTCCTACGTTTTATTGACCGGCGGTTTAAGCCTCATTTTAATGGCCCTTTTTTACTGGTTGATCGATATTAAACATTGGCGTCAATGGGCGTTTCCGTTTACGGTGATCGGGATGAATTCGATCTTTATTTATATCACGGCGGATACCTTTCCGTTTTTTGCCACCGCTAAATGGCTGGTGGGGGGCGCTCAGTTCGGCTTTTTAGGGGCTTGGCAACCGTTAGCCGTCGCAACGGCGGTTTTAACATTGGAATGGCTGGTTTTGTATGTCATGTATCGCCGGAAGATCTTTATCCGCTTATAATGAGGAAGGTTGGAGCCACATGCACACACGGATGGTTGGGCAATTTGAAAATGCTTTTTCAGCTTTGCGACACCGGAATTTCCGGCTCTTCTGGTTTGGACAGTGCGTATCGTTAATCGGGACCTGGATGCAGACGATCGGTCAATCGTGGTTGGTGATGGAATTGACCAATTCCAAGGAAGCATTAGGGTTGGTTGCGGCGATTCAATTTTTTCCGATGATGTTATTTGCATTGTTCTCCGGAGCGATCGCCGATAAACTGCCCAAACGCAAGGTGATCATTGCCTGCCAGAGCTGTTTGATGATGTTGGCGTTGGTATTAGCCAGTCTGACTTATTTTAAAGTGGTTCAATACTGGCATATCTTAGTTTTGGCCGGATTGCTGGGCTTGGTGAATAGTTTGGATATGCCGACCCGGCAAGCCTTTTTTGCGGAGCTGGTCGGTAAAGAGGATCTCATGAACGCGATCGCCTTAAACTCGACCATCTTCAATATCGCCCGGATCATCGGCCCGGCGATCGCGGGATTTTTGATTAGCTTGATCGGGATCGCTATCTGTTTTTATTTGAATGGCTTAAGTTTTGTGGCGGTGCTGATCGGTTTATGCTTAATCCGGCTTCCGGTTGAAGCCTCGGCCACCGGTACCGCCAAGTCGAACTCCGTCCGGGAAGTCTTGCGGAATACTGGCGAGGGGCTGCGGTATATTTTCGCACGGCCGATTATCTATTTGCCGCTTTTATTATTGGCCATGGTCAGTATCTTCGTAATTAATTTTAATGTGTTTGTGCCGTTGGTCGCCAAGGACATTCTGGGCCAGGATGCCAGGGGTTTTGGGATTTTGATGTCGGCGATGGGGTGCGGTTCATTGCTTGGCGCGCTGACTTTGGCGGCGAAGAGCCGTTCCGGTCCGAAACTTCGTGTCTTGTTAACGGGAGCGCTGGGAATGTGTTTGCTGGTGATCGCTTTGGGTTGTCTGCGGATTTTTTGGTTATCGGCAGTAACCCTTTTTGGGGTCGGCTTTTCGATGATTAGTTTCACCGCCTCCACCAATACGTTAATCCAGTTGAATACGGAAGACGGGATGCGCGGCCGGGTAATGGGCGTCTATGCGCTGGTTTTTGGCGGCGTAACTCCGATTGGGAGTTTAATCGCGGGAACTTTAGCGGAAAGAATCGGTAGCGGCTACGCCTTAGCGGTCTGCGGTAGCGCGGGCGTTTTGGCGTTAGGCGTCGTTTATATTGCGTACCTTCGTATTAACCGCCGGGTAGAGCGGGGGCAAGGGGTGGCGGCGAACTTATAGTCGAAAAATAGCGATAATAAATTGGAAGATGGGGAAGCTATCGATGAAATAATCTAACCGGAGGTGGAGACTATCGTCTTCAAAACCATCCGTTTCGCCTTTATTTTAGTGGCTTTTGGCTTAGTGCTCCTGATCGCTGTTTATTATCTCAAACCTAAAAATCAACCTTCACCCCATCCCCAAGTGAAGCAGGGGCAGGTCTACAGTTATTATCAGATCTTTGACGAAAAGACCGGCAAGAATCTGATGAATATCTCGTCGGCCCCGGTCCAGGTCGGAGACGAGTTGATCACCGCCGACAACCGGCGTTATGTCGTGATTCGCGTCAACGGCAACCAAGCCTACGCTAAATTTGTGGAAAAAGTGGAAATAAAATAATGCCGTAATTTCCAACGAAATCAAAAAAGCTGTTGCCAAAGGAACGTTTCGTTCTCTTGGCAACAGCTTTTTTGATGCATTTCCGAAAATCGGTGCCGAGTGGTCCAGACAATGTTTTACGCCGTAAACCATTCCAACTGTCCCGGTTCTAAAATCCGACACTGCCGCTCCGGCGAATGTTGCCCCAGCAAATAAGCGAATTTCTCCGGATCGCCGGTGTTGTCGGCGTACATTCCGTAATGATTGGGGATCACGGTCTTGGCCTTAACCAGTTCGGCGGCATGAATGGCGCCGGCGATATCCATATTGCCTTGTTGGCCGTTGAAGCATAAGAAAGCGTAGTCAACGGTGAAGCGGCTCCCGATCTCCCGCATGCCGTAGAATAACTGGGTGTCGCCGGAGAAGTAGAGAGTGATCCCTTCGGTTTGGATCACGAAACCGACCGCTCCGCCGCCATGCACGGCCTTGACCGGGGTCACCCAGTACTGATCGAGTTCGACCGTTGTGTTTACGGGTAAAGCTTGGACCATTGTCTGGGGGATGTCCAATTCTTCGGTTAAACGGTTACAGACGATTTCCGAACCGTAAAAACGGGTGGGAGACTGATTCGCCAGAATCACCACCGAGTTGGGGTCGAGGTGGTCCTGGTGGTCATGGCTCAACAACACGTGGTCCACCCCGTGAGCGCTGTCGGGATTGAGCACCGGCGCCACCAAACGTTCATGAATATAAGGCTTGTACCCCTTGGAAATGGTATCCGTAACGTACGGGTCGATGGCCAGCACTTTTTGAGTCGAATTTTTGAGAACATATCCGGATTGACCTAGCCACCACAGGCCGATTTTTCCGGTGGGAACGATGGTTTCTTTGACTGCCTGATTGATTGTCATGTTGGTGCGCTCCTTTTTGCATTCGTTTTAGTAATAGTGAAATGAAATAGGCGGCGGTAGCCGCCTATGATTCGTTTAACGCCTCGGGCGTTTTGGGAAGAGTTAAAGTGAAAAGGCCGTTTTCTTGCATGGTTTGGTGAAACGATTCGGGTTGGACTTTTTCCTTCAAAATGAAATGCCGTTCAAAACTTCGCATTTGCCGGCGCCAACCAAACCAGCCTCGCTGTTGCCGCGTGGCGGTTTCATAACGGGCGCCGCGAATCGTGACGCGGTTTGCCAACACTTTCACTTCGATTTCCGGTTCACTCCAACCGAGGAAGTTTCCTTCGATGACCCATTCGCTGCCGGCATCCTGGAGCCTGATCTCGGGAAAATAGTTAGGGCCTTTGCGCCGCCATAAACTTCGGAAAAAACTGCTCAACTGGTTAACCAGGCGGACCCAAAACCAATCGGTCCGGTCCTGCGGGAATTCTAAAACCATCCGGATCACCCCTCGTCTTTATAATAGTCGGCGGGGGTGAAGTTTGATCCATGCTTTTGGACTTATCTTGGAAAGATTAACCGCAAATATCCTCCAGTTCATGCAGATACCGTTCAACCCTGGAAACGAGCAAACTTAAGGCGACGGTATTGTGGCCGCCTGCGGGAATGATGATATCGGCATAACGTTTGGTCGGCTCGATAAAGGCTTCGTGCATCGGTTTGACAGTGGTCAAATACTGCTCGCAAACGGACTCCAGCGAACGGCCGCGCTCGTTGATATCCCGCATAATACGGCGCAGCACCCGCGTATCGGCGTCGGTGTCGACATAAGCTTTGATATCGAAGATCTCCCGTAATTCGGGATCGGCCAAGAGCAGAATTCCTTCGACCACGATAACCGGACAAGGCCGGAGGGCAATGGTTTGAGTGGTCCGGGCGTGTTGCGCAAAATCATAGACCGGGACTTGGACCGCCTCTCCCTGTCGCAGTTTCCGCAAGTGCGCCACCAATAAATTATTTTCAAACGCCGCGGGGTGGTCGTAATTTTGTTGCGCGCGCACCGCAAACGGGAGATGCCCGTTATCGGCGTAATAAGAATCCTGAGAGATCAGCGCGACATTGGCTGAACCCAACTCCAGCTCCAAGGACTTGGCGACAGTTGATTTGCCGGAACCGGTTCCGCCGGTAATTCCGATCATCAGCATGGGCACTACCTCAATCATTTCATTATGGATTCGATTTGAATCGAACCCGTTTCAAATTTTTATTTTTTCGCGTTCGGATAAAATATCCCTCCCGAAAATGATGGATAAAGCAAAAAAGGGTTGAAATTACTTAAAAAATGTAACCACCGAGAGATGCCGATTGCGACCTCACCCCGTCTCCCGCGCCGCTGGGAGGCATCTTGAACGGGCAACGGCGGAGCGGAACCGGGGTGAGATCATAACTCCAAAATTAACGGCAGGAAATTACCAAAAGATCACTAATTTAATTAATGAAATAATTCCAGTCGAAACAAAAGAGGGCGCAATTTTCAATGCAATATTTAATTAATATCCCCATCTTCATCTTTCTCGGCCTGAACGGACTAGGTTTCTTCCTGGTCGCATTGGATAAATCCAAAGCCCGTCGCCACCGCTGGCGGATTCCGGAAAAAGCTTTCTTTATCATTGCGGTCCTGGGCGGGAGTTTCGGTACATACGGCGGCTGTCTGTTATTCCGGCACAAAACCAAACATCCGCAATTTATGGTTGGTTTGCCGTTGATCATTTTCGCCCAGATCGGACTGGGGTCATGGTGGTTATTGTGGAGGTAAGCGCATGTTTGGTGGTCGGCGGAACAAGGCGTGGCGTCTTGTCCCGTTTTATGGTGTAATAGTTGCCGGATCGACCTCATAAGGATAATACAGACTCGCCCTGAGGAGCGAAGTCGGAATGGGGTGTAACGATGCAGCGTTATCGGTTAATTAAGGTTTTTACCAATGAGAATGCCAAATGGCAGGGCAAGCCGGTTGGACAGGCGATGGTGGAATACCTGAAAAGTTTGAAGATCCCGGTGCGTTGTATTGTCACCAAAGGGATGGCGGGCTATTACGAAGACGGCGAGATCGCCATGCATTCGCTTTTGAAATATAATTTAAATTTACCGATCCAAATCGAAGTCATCCTCCCGGCCCGTTGGGCGCAGGCAGTGTTGCCGACCATTGCCGGAATGGTTGTCGATGGCATCATCGCCGTCGAGAAGTTAACGGTCTATCAGTATAAAGTCTCGGAACACTTAATCCCCGATCAGATATTGGTTAAAGACGTTATGACCGCCAAAGCGGAGAGCGTCGGTCAGACAATGCCCGTCGAAGATGTTATCCGCAAGATGCTGAGCAAATCATTGAAAAGTGTGCCGGTGGTCGACAATTCCGGCCATCCGGTCGGGATGATCACCCAAGAAAACCTCTCCAACCACCCGTATCTGCCCCTACGTTTGGGACTGCTCGCCCGGTTGGAACCGAAAAAAGTCGAGGCGTATCTGGATAAGTTGCCTTTGTATACCGCGGGGGAGATTATGAGTTACCCGGTGATTACCGTGCGTGAGAGTCAGACCATCGCCGAAACGGTGGAACTGATGTTGCGTTATAATCTGAAACGTCTCCCGGTCGTCAATGACCAGGGGCGTTTATCCGGAGTGATCGCCCGGATCGATATCTTCCGGATCATGAACAAACAGGCCGACCGGTGGCAGACGTTGCAAAAACAACAAATCTCCCTGGGCAATCAAAAGCTGGTCCGTGCGATTCATCAGCGGGAAAATGACGCGGTAAGTCCGGAAACTTCATTAGGCGAGGTCATTGCGATGATGGACCGCCGGGAGATGCAGCGGGTTGCGGTGGTCGATCAACAAAACCGTTTGGTCGGGATCATCTCCGACTATGATCTGCTGCCCGTTTTGAGTTGCCCGATCGGAGATTCGGATCAGGAAAGCATTAGCCCGCGCGCCTTGCTGACCAAAGGTTGCCAGTTTCCAGAATCAATTCAGCGGATGGGCGCCAAAACCGTCGCCGACCTCATGAACAAACAGGTTATTGCCGTTCAAGAGGAAGATTTGGTCGAAACGGCCCTGCAGTTGATGACTGAAAAAGGGTTAAAACGGTTGCCGGTGACCGATGCAGCCGGGATATTCCACGGGATGATCACCCGGGATGACTTGTTACGGGTGATTGCGGAGGGATAGGATCGGCGGGCGGGCATGTTGATGAAGCGGCTGGGGCGGCAGCCCATTTCAAGCTCCCCGAATTAAGCCAGCGGGTCAATTTGTTGGATCAAGGTTTGCAAGCGATCAATAATGCCCCGCCATTGCCGGTCAGCCAACCACGCTCAACTAAATCTACCGTTTGACAGAGGTGTTTAAATCGGACCGTTCAAAGGGTCCGATTTTTCAATGTGAAGGCGAAACGGATTTGCCGGAAAATTCTTTTTTCGGGTTTGGCAGGAATTAACCTACTTGCTCAGAAATGTCTTGGTTAAAAACAAAAGGATGGCAGCATGAGATTTGCATCACTCCAAAAAGCGGCTGTGCTGAAACGGTTAAACCGGTTTGTCGTCCAGGCAAAAGACAGCACCGGTCGTATCATATCTCTTCATCTTGCGAATTCGGGACGGTTGAAAGAACTGATTGTACCGGGACGGGAAATCTGGTTTCAACCCTTTCAGGATCAGGGTGATAAGCGTACCTGTGGCCGTTTATTGTTGATCCGGAATGACGTCGGCACTTTGGTCTGTATTGACGCTACCTTGCCGAACGCCATCGTGGAAGAGGCTTTGCGGCAAGGGAAGATCCCCGGCTTTGCAAACTATCCTTCGCTTCGGCGTGAATACACCATAGGGAAAAGTCGGTTTGATTTTTATTTGCGTTCCGATGACGCTGAATGTTTCATCGAAGTGAAGTCGGTCACCTTGGTCGAAGCCGGTGTGGCGATGTTTCCCGACGCTCCGACCGAACGGGGGTTGAAACATCTTGACGAGCTAGGCAGGCTGCAAAGCGAACGGGTTGCAACTGCCGTGATCTTTTTAATCCAACGGGAAGACGCTACCGCGTTTACTCCGAACGACCGGACCCAACCGGAATTTCGGGAGCATTTACGCGCTGTCTGGGAACGCGGGGTTCAGGTGCTCGCCTATGATTGCCGGTTAACCGAATCCGAGATTGAGCTGCGTCAACCGGTCAAGCTGATGATTTGATCTTACCACCATATCAGCCAAAATTGGACAGAATGGTTCTTTTACAATACTGCCAAATGTGAAAGAATAGAATTACCATTGAAATCGATAGGTCGCACGAAATACTTTGAACGGCTTGACTGTGGCCTATTTCCTTATTCAGAACGATTTGCAACTGAAGAATTGCCGAAAAGACGCTTCAATTCTTTGGGCGTCAAAATTCCATTGCGACGCAGGTGATTAATTTGTTCGGTGATCTTAAAATCACGGTCGGTCGGCCAGCCTACCGGCAGATCAGTGATCATATTCGGGAGCTCATCCGGAGCGGAGCGCTTTATAAAGGGGTGCGTCTGCCTTCGACCCGCGAGTTGAGCCAAATCCTAAAGGTGAGCCGGAATACGGTGATCATGGCTTACGATGAGTTGCAAAGCGCTGATCTGATCGAAAACATCCAGGGACAAGGAGCGTTTGTGAACGCCGTTGCCGAGGGAAACCTGACGAAACCGGCCTTGGAGTGGGAAGGACGGATCAGTCAATATGGCCGGTCCGCCCTAGAACAAAGCCACATCGGGAAACAATTTCCCTGGCGCAAGGGGATGATCTCTTTTAATAGCCTCGCCCCGGATGAGAGCATCTTTGAGGTGGAGGAGGTCAAACGGGCTTTTCTCAACCGCATCTCCCTGGAAGGCGAAAAGCTTCTCAATTACGGCGATCCCAAAGGCTACCGGCCGTTGATCGATTATCTCAAACACTACTTGGAAACCAAAGGCGTCGTTTTTCAAGGGAAAGATATCTTGATCACCAACGGCTTCACGGAAAGTTTCAATTTGGTGATGGCGGCGTTAACTCAACCCGGCGACGTCGTCGTTTGCGAAAACCCAACGCATAATATGGCATTAAGCGTTATGAATCTTGCCGGATTGGCGATTCGCGGGATCACCATGTCCGAGGACGGTATCGACCCGGTCGAATTGGAAGCGGCATTACGGCAAGGCCAACCGAAATTCGGTTTTGTGATGCCTTCCTATCATAATCCCACCGGTTTGGTGATGAGTCCCGACAAACGGTTAAAAGTACTTGAATTATTTGAAAAATATCAAGTGCCGTTGCTTGAAGAAGGTTTTAATGAAGAACTGCGTTACTCCGGTTCCCATGGCAGTTCATTAATGGCCCTGGCGGGAACGGGTAATTTCGTGATCTCGCTGGGTAGCTTTTCGAAGATTCTCTTTCCCGGTATCCGGACCGGTTGGGTCATTGCCGATGCGCAATTCATCCGTTACCTGGAGAGTATCAAATTATACCGGAACATCTACCCGTCCCTGTTGGATCAAGCGGTGTTATACGAGTATTTGCAGCACGGGAAGTTTCAGACCTACCTGAAACGCGCCAAAAAGTTGTATAAGGACAAATATGAATTGGCCGTTCGCTTGGTGAAGGAACAAATCCCGCACCGGCGACTCTGGGGCGATGGCGGCTTGTACCTCTTCCTCGAGTTGGAGGGAGTTGTGGCGCGTCAGTTGTTGGCCCAAACCTACCAACAAGGGGTATTGTTCACCCCGGGCGATATTTTTTACACCGACGGTTCCGGAGCGCAGACCTTGCGTTTAAGCGTATCGCGGGTGAACCGAAGGGAGATCGAACAGGGGCTGGCGGTGATCGGGGCCGAAATTGCCAAACTACGGCTTCGACCATGACTCGAAATCGTTCGCATTAAATAAACAAGAGACAGGTGATCCGATGAAATTCTCAAAAATGCACGGCCTTGGCAATGATTTTATCGTCTTTAGCGGAATGGACGAAGATCCGGACCGAGATTACGCGGATTTAGCCCGTTTGTTATGCGACCGGCGCCTCGGAGTCGGCGCCGACGGCATGATCGTAGCGGCAACTTCCACCACGGCGGCGGTCCGGATGCGTTTCTATAATGCCGACGGCAGCGAAGCGGGAATGTGCGGCAATGGCATTCGTTGCTTTGCCAAATACGTCTACGAACAAGGAATTGTGTCTCAAGGTAGTTTCCCCATCGAGACCCTGGCCGGCATCATGCGGCCGGAGTTGAACCGATCCGGCGGCAAAGTGGGGTCGGTCAAAGTCAATATGGGCCAACCGGGACTGGAACGGAGCCAGATTCCGATGGTTGGTCCGGCGGGACGGGTAATTGACGAACCCTTGGCAATGGACGACCTCACCTTTAACGTGACCAGCCTGTTGATGGGAGTGCCACACACCATTATCTTTACGGAAGACATTGACCAAGTTGATCTGCATACGCTCGGGCCACGTCTGGAGAGACACCCCAGTTTCCCCAAGCGCACCAATGTCAATTGGGTCCAAGTGATTAATGATCATGAGCTGAAAGTTCGTACCTGGGAGCGGGGGGCGGGCAGCACTTTAGCCTGCGGCACCGGTTCTTGCGCGGCGGTAGTAGCGGGGGTACTCAACGGCCGGATCGGCAGCAAGACCACCGTCCATCTGACGTTGGGCGATCTGTTGATCGAATGGGCTCCTGATCAACAAGTCTACATGACCGGACCGGCAGCCGAAGTTTTTGTGGGTGAGATTGACTTGTCATGACAATCGAAAATGAAACGGCCTTACTTTCTTTGAAGTTCGGCCGTTTTTCGCTTTTATGATTCAACCCGCGGACGGGTGGGATCGCAAAGTGGCGGCTTGAGCCCGGAAGCCTGCGCCAATTTGGTCAGGTAATAACATTCCTCCCGATCCATGTGATCCGGGATTAAGGGAGTCAGCACACTCAAAACCTCTTCCGAACGGACCTGCTCTTCAATAAGACGTAACAAATTTTGAAAATCGGTCATTTTAGTCGTGACCGTAATATTAAAACGGGTGAGCGCCGCAAATTCGCAAAGTCCGGTTCGTTGGTACCCCGTTAGTTCCACGGATTTGTTATAATAGTTATTAAAGACGATCCGGTAGGCTTCGCTGCGATCAATCCAATCCCGTTCCACCTCATCGAACCGGCTGGCCAATGCGGCGGCATGACCCTCGGCATCTTTCAGCCAGAGTAAATGATAATGGAGCGGGTTGAGCGACGGCGGTTGCTGGTTGGAAAGCAGGAAACCAAGAATACGCAAGTATTCTTCAACCTCATTGACCATATGATTGAAAAAAGTGGAGCTTAAGGATGATTGGAGTCCTGTTGTGATATGGTCTTTCAGCAGTTCCAGTTTAAAACAGCGAATCGCTTGCGCTTGTTCGAACGCCTGTCGGGTTAACGACTCGAGATTCCCTGTCGGTTCGGCTTGGCGGGTCTCTTTTAAAAGCTGATCAAAGATCACAATAAAATATTGGGCCTGTTGGATCAGTGACCGTTCGACCGTTGGCGCGAGCGAGGTTGTGATGAATCGGGCGTGATCGCCCAAGACTTGCAACCAAAAGCGGTGTTCATACAAGGCTTCGGCTGAAAAATTATTCAGCGGAATCACTCCTTTGTAAACAGTTTTGCTTCATTATATTAAGCCGCATTTTCAGAATATGAACGATTTTCAAGCGTTTCCTTTGCCTGTCACGATCGGGCAAGGCAATAAATTTAAAAGAGCGGAGGTTGGCGACATGAGTATTGGCGAACAACTGCAAAACTTATATCCTGACGAAACGCAGATCCCGGTGGAATATCGGGTGACCGAACCGGTCGAACAGAGCGAGTATTTGGCCGATGGTGAACTGTGTCAGTGGGACGGACCGCAACAAGCGGTGTATTCGGCCATTTTGGTGAAGGACGACACAGACCTGCAACCTAAATATCTCGGTAGTTATCCGTTGTTATCCGAGGAGAAAGTACTGGAGATTTTAGACGCGGCGGTCAAGGCCTATGCCAACGGCAAAGGAGCTTGGCCAACCGCGTCAGTTGCGGAACGGATTAAACGAGTTGAGGAGTTCGCCTGGCGGATGCAGGCTAAAAAAGTGGAGATTGTCCGGCTATTGATGTGGGAGATCGGCAAAAGTCTTGCCGAATCGGAAAAGGAATTCGACCGGACCATCGAATACATCCAAGGCACCGTCGAGGCGTTGAAAGGACTGGATAACACTTCGTCTCGGTTCGTCGTCGAACAGGGAATCATCAGCCAGATCCGGCGGGCACCGTTAGGGGTCGTTCTATGCATGGGCCCGTTTAATTATCCGTTAAACGAGACTTTTACCACGCTGATCCCGGCGGTGATCATGGGCAATCCCGTTATCTGTAAACCGCCGAAATTGGGAACCTTGTTATACCAACCGTTGTTGGCGCTTTTTCGCGATTGTTTTCCGCCGGGAGTGGTGAATTTCGTTTATGGCCGCGGCGCCAATATTATAGAACCCTTGATGGGATCCGGCAAAATTAATGTGCTGGCGTTCATTGGCACGAGCAAGATCGCGGACACCATCAAAAAGCAACATCCCCAACCGCACCGGTTGCGCTCCGTTTTAGGCTTGGACGCCAAAAATCCTGCCATTATCATGCCTGACGCCGATTTGGATTTGGCCGTCGAGGAATGCCGCCTGGGTTGCTTGTCCTATAATGGTCAACGTTGCACGGCGTTGAAGATTATCTTTGTTCATCAATCGATTGCCGCGAGCTTCCTCGTCAAACTGACTGCGGCGGTAGCCCGCTTGAAAGTCGGGTTGCCTTGGGAACCGGGCGTAAGTATCACCCCGTTGCCGGAACCGGGGAAAGTGGAGTATCTCGACGCCTTGGTTGAAGATGCGCGGCAATTGGGGGCGCAAGTGGTCAATCCCGATGGCGGCGCCAGTTTCAAAACGCTGTTTTTCCCAGCCGTCCTTTATCCGGTGAACCAATCCATGCGCGTTTTTCACGAAGAACAGTTTGGCCCGGTCATCCCGGTGGTCCCGTTTGAGGATCTGGACGCTCCCATCCGTTATATTGAAGAGTCAAACTATGGTCAACAGGTTAGTCTGTTCGGCAAAGACCCGGAGTTAATCGCGCAACTGCTCGACCCCTTGGTCAACCAGGTCTGCCGGGTCAATATCAACAGCCAATGCCAACGGGGCCCGGACTGTTTCCCCTTTACCGGCCGGAAAGACTCGGCCGAAGGGACGTTGTCCATCTCCGATGCCTTGCGGGTATTCTCCATCCGAACCCTGGTCGCGGCCAAAGGCAATGAGATCAATAAAGAGATTATCAACCGGATTGTCCGCGAGCGGCGCTCCAATTTTCTATCCACCGATTATTTGTTTTGATTTTTAGAATTTAAAAAAGTCTATTGAATAATAGCAATGGTTTACAGTTATTTCACTTACAAAAAAATAATAAATTTGGTAAGAGGAGATTTGAATGCCAACGCGAACCATTTACCTGTTAAGATTATATTAAGGGGGTTTCTTTATGCAAAAGAACCGGATTTTGCTTGTCTGTTTTTCCATCGTACTTATTTTAAGCCTTTCGTTAACCGGTATGGCCGCGGGTAAAACGTTTAAGGTGGCGATGGTCACCGACATCGGCGGTTTGGGCGATAAGTCGTTTAACGATGCCGCCCACGACGGTTTGAAAATGTTAAAGAAACAATATGGCAATAACGTTGAGATTAAAGTGGTCGAGTCTTCGAAAATGGAAGACTATGTGCCGAACTTAAAAAGTTTAGCGGATCAAAAGTATGATATGATCTGGGCGATCGGCTTCCTGATGGGCGATGCGCTGACCGAAGTCTCGAAAGCTTATCCCAATCAAAAATTTGGTATTGTCGATTCCGAAGTGAAAAATCCAAATGTCCAATCAGTTCTCTTCAAAGAGCAAGAAGGTTCTTTCTTGGTTGGCGTAATTGCCGCGACCGATTCCAAATCCCATAAAATCGGTTTTGTTGGGGGCATGGAATTTCCGTTGATCAAGAAGTTTGAGGCGGGCTACCGGGCCGGTGCCAAAGCGGTTGACCCGAAAATTCAAATCTTCTCCCAATACGCCGGCGCGTTTGACAACCCTACCAAAGGTAAAGAGTTGGCTGCTTCGCAGTTTGCGATCGGCGCCGATGTTGTTTATCATGCTGCCGGTGGTACCGGACTCGGCGTGATCGCCGCCGCCAAAGAAAAAGGCAATGGCTACTGGGCGATCGGCGTTGACAAATGTCAACATTCGGAAGGCGTTGTCAACGGCAAGGACCGTGTCTTGGCTTGCATGATCAAACGGGTTGACATCGGTGTCTTCAAAGCGTCTTCGGATGCGATGAACAATAAGTTCAAAGCCGGTATCGTCGAATACGGTCTGTCCGATAACGGCGTCGGCGTTTGCGACAGCGCCAAAAAGACCGCTTCCGCCAAAGCCTTGGCCGCGGTTGAAAAGTACAAAAAATTGATTGCCGCCGGGAAACAGAAAGTTCCGACCGACCCGAAAGAAGTAAAATAATTAAATTCATAATCAATCGTGCGACTTAAGTGCCGGTTAACCACCGGCACTTTTTTAAAGCCTAAGGGAAGGAGTGAGGCGACGCGATGGAAGGTCAAACGCAAACGGTTTTAGAGATGCGGTCCATCTCCAAAAGTTTCCCCGGAGTGAGAGCCAATCGTCAAATTAACCTGCGGATCCGGCGCGGTGAAGTCCATGCCCTACTCGGCGAGAACGGTGCGGGGAAAACAACCTTGATGAAGATTTTGTACGGCTTGTACAAACCGGATTCGGGTGAGATTTGGCTGAAAGGCCGGCAAGTCGAGATTAATTCACCGCTGCAAGCCATTGATTTCGGTATCGGAATGGTTCACCAACATTTCATGTTGATTCCGCCTTTTACAGTTTTAGAGAATATCATCCTAGGCGCAGAACCCAAAGCGAACCTAGGCCAGATTGATCGGAAAGCGGCGGTTCACAAGATCACTGGGTTATGCGAAGAGCTCGGTTTGAAGATCGACCTCGAAGCGAAAGTGGAGGATATTTCGGTCGGTTTACAACAGCGGGTTGAGATCTTAAAAGCGCTATACCGCGAGGCTGAAATCCTGGTTTTAGACGAACCGACCTCGGTTTTGACACCACAAGAAGCTGAAGATCTGGGCAAAATCCTTCGTAAGTTGGTGGATTCCGGAAAATCGGTGGTTTTTATCACACATAAACTGAAGGAAGTCATGAAATTCGCCGACCGGATCACTATTATCCGCCGGGGCGAAGTCATCGACACCGTGGATAACGCCAAGACCAATATGGAAGCGTTGGCCGAAATGATGGTTGGGCGGAAAGTCTTGTTGGAAGTGGCGAAGCAACCCGCCCGGATCGGAGAGACGATCTTGCGGGTGGAGGATTTGCAGGCGCTTGATAACCGCAAGATCCCGGCATTAAAAGGGATCAATTTTCAAGTGCGGGCCGGTGAAATTTTGGCCGTCGCCGGTGTGGACGGCAACGGTCAAAGCGAATTGATTGAGGTTTTAACCGGTTTACGGCAGGCTACCGGTGGGCAAGCGGTTGTAAGCGGCCAAATTGTTACTAACCGGACCCCGCGCCAAGTAATGGAACAAGGCGTCGGCCATATCCCCGAAGATCGTCAGAAACGGGGATTGGTCCTGGACTTTTCGATTCAGGAGAACTTGATCTTGGAGACCTACCGCAACCCGGAAAATTTACGGTGGGGCTTTATTGACGAAACCGGCTCTCATGAAAACGCCCTTAAGCTGATCAAAACCTACGATATTCGGACTCCCGGACCGAAGGTGGCGGCTGCGGCACTTTCGGGAGGAAATCAACAAAAGGTGGTCATCGCCCGCGAAATTGAGCGGAATCCGCAATTGCTGGTGGTAGCCCAGCCGACCCGCGGTTTGGACGTCGGAGCGATCGAGTTTGTCCACCAACAGATCGTCCGGGAGCGGGATAAAGGAAAAGCGATTTTATTATTCTCGCTGGAACTTGACGAAATATTGGCGTTGGCCGACCGGATCGCGGTCATTTATGAAGGGGAAATCGTCGGGGAAATGTCACGCGAAGAAGCGTCGGAGGAAAAATTAGGTTTGATGATGACCGGCGGTTTACGATCCGATCTTGCCGGGGAGGTGAGTAACGGATGAATGCTCTGACCAAAACTGGAGCTTTGGTGAATGAATATGGTTCCAAACTGCTTTTCCCGTTGATTGCCTTATTGGCGGCGATGATCGGCGGTTGTTTCATTATTGGCTGGTTCGGCGTGAATCCGTTTGTTGCCTATCAACACTTATTGTTTGGCGCTTTCGGCAGTTGGGCCAAGTTTGGTGAAACCCTGGTTTACGTTTCGCCGCTGTTGCTGACCGGTTTAAGTATCGCGGTGGCGTTCCGTTGCGGATTGTTTAATATCGGCGCCGAAGGTCAATATATTGTCGGGATGATCGCGGCGGCCTGGAGCGGTTCGGCTTTTGTCGGTTTGCCCGCATGGCTGCATATCCCATTCACGATGCTCACCGGCATGCTCGCCGGAGCCATTTGGGGAGCGATTCCCGGATTTCTTAAAGCCCGCTTTGGCGCCCACGAAGTGATCAGCACGATCATGATGAACTATATTGCCCTGCATTTCACCGGCTATTTAGTCAATTACGTTTTATTAGAGCCGCCGGGAGTTCGACCGGTTACCCGGATGATCCAGGATTCCGCAAAGTTGATGCGGTTTTTGCCGCCATCCCGGGCTCATCTCGGCATTTTTGTCGCGTTGCTTTGTTTGGTTTTGGTCTATTTGTTCTTGTGGAAGACTAAATGGGGTTTTGAAATCCGGGCGGTTGGCCTAAACAGTGAAGCGGCCCGTTATGCCGGAATTAACGTGACCAACAACTTGATCCTGGCTATGGCCGTCAGCGGGGCTTTGGCGGGTCTGGCCGGCGCGTTGCAGATTCAAGGCATCCAATACCGTTTCAACGATTTGTTTGGGTTTACCGGGTATGGTTTTGACGGAATTGCCGTGGCTTTGCTCGGCAATAATCACCCGGCGGGAATTCTGTTTGGCGCTTTGTTGTTCGGGGCGATGAACAGCGGCGCCTTGGAAATGCAAAGCGTCGCCGGAATCTCCAAACACTTAATCGGCATGATGCAGGCTGTGATTATCTTTTTTGTCTCAGCCGATTACCTGATCAAAAAACTACGTACGCAACGGGCGTTGCGGGCGGAACAACCGCCGCTTCCGACGCCGGTCCGCAAGGAGGTGTGAGCGATGGATTGGAATATGACCTTGGGCATCAGCGCTTTCGTCATTGCCTCGACACTCCGGGCTGCCACTCCGTTGATCTTTACTGCGTTAGGTGGCGTTTTTTCCGAACGGGCCGGCGTGACCAACGTCGGGTTGGAAGGAATCATGTTATTTGGGGCGTTTTTTGGAATGTACGGCTCCTATCTGACCCAAAATCCGGTGGCCGGAATTATCCTCGGGGTACTGGTGGGCGGGATGATCGCCGCCATTCATGCCTTCTTGTCCATCGAGCTCCGCGCCAATCAAGTGGTCAGCGGCGTTGCGATCAACTTATTGGCCGTCGCGGCCACCAATATGTTATTGTTAAAGATCTTTCACACCGCCGGACAGTCAGCTTCGGTCGCCAAGGTCCCCGATTGGCAGATCCCATTTTTAAAGGATATTCCGTTTTTGGGTGACGCAATCGGCAAATTGAACCCCTTAGTGTATCTGGCCTTGGCTTTGGTGGGATTGGCGACTTTTTTCTTATATCGGACCGTCACTGGACTGCGCATCCGTTCCGTCGGCGAGAATCCGGAAGCCGCCGCCACCGTCGGTATCAGCGTCCGCAAGGTTCGTTATTTTGCGGTCATCGCCAGCGGCATGCTCGGCGGCTTGGGCGGCGTTTTCCTATCGCTCGGGTCGATGGATTTATTTAAAGAGAATATGACAGCGGGACGGGGTTTTATTGCCTTGGCCGCCATGATCTCCGGCAAATGGCATCCGGTCGGCGCTTTCTGGGCTTGTCTGCTGTTTGGTTTTGCCGAGGCGTTGGAAGGGCAGTTTCAATTGTTGGGAATGAATGTGCCAACCCAATTTCTACACATGTTTCCGTATCTCTGTACCATCATTTTGATTCTCGGCGTGGTCGGTAAGTCGGTTGCCCCGGCGGCGGACGGCGTTCCGTACGAGGGGAGAAAATAGTACACCAATCATCAAACCCTTCAGTTGCTGAAGGGTTATTTTTTTGGAACGAAAGGGTATGACCCCGTGACGCAGAATTAGGTTACGTGAGCAAAGGGGGAATTTTTGACGATGATTCACTATCGTGACCGGAATTGTACGGTTTTTCAAAGCGCGATCTTTCAGACCAATGCCACGGTGGTTGAAACTCCCGACTTGATATTAGTCGTTGACCCGACTTGGCTACCGCAAGAGATTGAGGAGATTCGGCAATGGGTCGCTTCCCGGCCGGCCAAACCCTTGTTTGTCTTATTCACCCATGGCGATTACGATCATATCGTGGGGTTTGGCGCTTTTCCTGGCGCAACCTTGATTGGGAGCGCCGCATTGCCAGGGCGACCCGATCGGGAAAAAATCTTGGCGCAGATTCGTGAGTTTGACGAGACGTACTATATCGATCGTCAATACCCCGTTGCTTACCCGGTTTTAGATGTTGAAGTTGCGACGGACGGTCAAACGTTGCAAACGGGCGGGACGGTACTGACTTTTTATCAAGCGCCGGGTCATACCCGGGACGGCATTTTTACCGTTGTCGAACCGTTCGGAATCCTGCTGGCGGGGGACTATCTTTCAGATATTGAGTTTCCGTTTTTGGAAGATAGTGTTCAATATCAACAGACGCTTCACAAGGCGGAAGTCCTGGTGGAACAAGGATCGATCAGGTTGCTCATTCCCGGCCACGGCGGCGCGACTCAAAACCCCGCTGAGATGTTGAAGCGATGCCAAGCGTCGCAGCAGTATATTCGGGAACTGTGCGAGGGGGTCAAAGCCAACGACGAGGCAGCATTGGGGCAGATGATCGCCGGATATCCCTATCAAACGTTTTTACAGGAAAATCATCGCGCCAATCGTCAAACGGTTATGGACGAGTTACACCGGACATGATATGGTAGAATCAATGAACTGATTATGCAAAGGACTGGGACGAGCATCAATGAAACCGATTCGAATCGGGGTCATCTCCGATACTCACGGTTTACTGAGACCGGAAGCGTTTACGGCCTTAAAAGGATCCGCCCGGATTATTCACGCCGGTGATATCGGAGCCACGACCGTCATTGAAACGTTAGCGACGATAGCGCCGGTTACCGCTGTGCGCGGAAATTGCGACCGGGAAGTTTGGGCGGATAGTTTGCCCCAAACTCAAGTGGTCACGGTCGAAAATAGCTCATTTTATATTTTACATGACTTGAACCAACTTGATCTGAATCCGGAGGCAGCCGGTTTCCAGATTGTAATTAGCGGTCATTCGCACCAGCCCAAGATTTCTCAAGCCGGCGGTGTTCTTTATCTCAATCCCGGCAGCGCGGGGCCGCGCCGCTTTCAGTTGCCGGTCACATTGGCTTGGATCGATCTTAATGGGGATCAGATTGAAGCACAAATTGTTCGGCTCTGACATTGAATATAAAAGAAGGCCACTTGGGAGCCTTAATTTAAGGGAAGAAGCGCTTGCGTGATTCGACGAATTAAAAAGGTCTTGCAGATTTTGTGATCTTTGTTATCCTATAAATGATTGACTCATAAGTTGGATTTCTTGCAACTTATATCGAACAAGAACCCTTTTTTATGTGGAGGCATCGATGAAAATTGTTCTTACCGGCGGTGGGACTGCCGGGCATGTGACGCCAAATATTGCGCTCATTCCGCATCTAAAGTTGCTGGGATTCGAGATTGCTTATATCGGAACCGCCAACGGAATGGAAAGACAACTGATTGAACGGGAAGGAATCCCTTATTATCCGATTCACGCGGGAAAACTCCGCCGTTATTTGGATCTTAAAAATTTAACCGATACCGTGCAAATCACGCATGGTTTTTTTGAGTCGTTGGCTTTAATTCGCAAACTCCGGCCGGCCGTTGTTTTCAGCAAGGGCGGGTTTGTCTCCTGCCCGGTGGTTTGGGCGGCTTGGCTGCAGCGTATTCCGGTAGTCATTCACGAGTCGGATTTAACCCCGGGATTGGCCAACCGGTTATCCATGCCGTTTGCCGATACCATCTGTTATACGTTTCCGGAGACCGCCAAATCTTTGAAAGGTTTAAAGAACTTAACCGGGATCCCGGTTCGGGACAGCCTGTTTGCAGGAGATAAAAATCAGGGTCTTCAGCTATGCGGTTTTTCGCAACAAAAAGCGGTGATCGTTGTCATCGGTGGCAGTCAGGGCTCGGGAGTGTTAAACACGATTATCCGGCAGACGCTCACTGCGCTGCTGCAGGAATACCAAATCTGTCATATCTGTGGCAAGGGGAACGCCGATTCTTCCTTGCAAGGGTTGCCAGGGTATCACCAGTTTGAATATGTCAATGAGGAGTTGCCTCATCTATTTGCTATGGCGGATCTGGTTGTCTCGCGGGCCGGCGCCACCACGTTGTTTGAATTGTTGGCGCTTAAAAAACCGCATCTGTTAATCCCATTGTCCAAACAGTCCAGCCGCGGCGACCAAATCTTAAACGCGCAGTCATTCGCCAAACAGGGGTTTAGCCAAGTGATTCCGGAAGAAGAATTGACCGAGACCGCGTTTTTCGAAGGAATCAAACAGTTAAAGCAAAATCACGAGCAATACCGTCAGGCGATGAGCCGGTCGCAACTGGGTGATGCCGTTAAAGCGGTAATTCAGGTGATCCAAAACCATTGCCGAAAATCCTGACAGAAGTAGGAAAGATAAAAAGGGGCTGCTACGAATCGAACTTTTCAGTTCATTTGCAACAGCCTCTTCATTGTTTTAAACGGACTTTTACCATTGATGTTTCTTCATATCAACCCGACCGTCAAGAGTAAAGGAAATACCTTCGCTGAGTAGACGAAACTGCTGTTCCACCGCACAACCGGGGGCGAGTGAACCGTTTTGCGTCACCACGCGGTGCCAAGGCAGGCCGGGCGGGGCGGCGCGCATGGCCCATCCGACCACGCGGGCGGAGCGGGGATGCCCGATCACTTTGGCAATCTGACCGTACGAAGCGACCTTTCCGGCGGGAATTTGTTCGACAAACTGATAAACTGCTTCAAAAAAACCGTCCATAATAACCTCATTAAGGGTAGTTACTCCAAACCAACATCAAGGGCGGACATTACTTTGCTGATCCGTTTGGCCCAAGCCCGTTCGGCAGCAGGGTCGGGATCTTGTTCGCCGGCAACATGCAAACCAAGGGCGGCTCCGGTCGTCACTTCGATCCAAAGCGCGCCGGAATCACCCGGGGAGCTGATTTCGGTGTTTGGCGCCGGATGGTTTGGATCGGGAATAATCGTAAATCCGTCAGGATTGACTCCATCAACAATACCGTAGGTCACGCCGGTCGTCCGGCCCGATTTGGTCACGGACATCCCGACTAGCGGTTCCTTAATCGTGGTCGGAGAGTGAGCCAAGCCGAGAATGGTCCGCGATATGTGTCGGGAATGGTTGAATTCGAATACGGCGCAATCCAGTTCCTTGTCCCAGCGGGCGACTTGACCGACAGTTTCTTGCGATTCCTTGCTGGCGGGTTGGGTCACCGGATCGCCGCTTTGGCCAACCGCGCCGACGAGTACGTGATGGGCGGAAAGACCCATAGGTTGGTGCGTCCGGTTGTCAAAAACCACCGTGCCTAATGTTCCCACCCCGCTCAACTTTTGATTGGCGATCGCCACGCCGCCGGGAACCGGGTCAAAATGACGGTCCCGTTCCGCCGCAGCTTCGTGGGGAACCGGGTTGCTTTGCAGAACATCGACTGTGAAACCGGCAATTTGATCAGGCAAGATCTGCGCTGGAAGCAGTTGCGCCAATGGCAATTTCCGGCGGACGTGAATCCGCACCGCTAACTCCGGTTGGACTTGATTGGCGATAATACGGTACCCGATATCAAGATAGGTCACATGATCAAAAAAGCGTAGCAGATCCTGATAATGTTCTGCAAGTATTTTTAAAAATAACGCCTGCTCCCACTGGTTAAAAAGTTTCAATCAAACCACTCCCACCTCTTTTTTGCACTATAGCATATTGGAGGGAGGATGCGATTGTTACTGCACTTACAGAGCAGGCTACGCCAAGATTGGCTATTTCAAAGTGATAATGCCGGGTCCTAAAATGTCGGGACCGGTATGCGATCCAACCACCGGCGAAAGTTTGACCAACGGGACTGGAATTTTAACAATCGCTTCCATTTCCCGGGCGAAAGCAGTCGCTTCTTCTAAATTATCGCCATAATGTAGCGCAACGCGTTCCACTCCAAAGCGATCGGCTTGTTCGCGGATCAAATCGAGGGTGCGGGTTTTGGCGGCCTTCAGGGTTCGAATCTTCTCCAAGGCCGTCATAGTGCCGTGGGGATCAAACCAGATGATCGGTTTAATTTGAATTAACGAACCAATCAATGCTTGCGCGCCGCTTAAGCGTCCTCCTTCATAGAGATAACGCAAGGATTCAACCACAAAATAAACTTTGGATCGGCGCCGTTGTTCCAATAAAGCCTCCACAATCGTCGCCCGGTCCGCTCCGGCGTCAGCCATTTCCCGGGCTTTTAGGGCTTGCGCCGCTTGGCCGAATCCGCTTTCGCCGGAATCAATGATCGAGATCTTATCGGAATCCACCATCTGTTGCGCCAGGGTTGCCGAGTTGATTGTACCCGAAATCTTACTGGACAACAGGATACAGATCACTTCATCGCCCGCTTCGATCGCTTTCCGGAACACTTCGATAAATGAGTTCGGATCCGGCTGCGACGTCGAAAAATGGATCCCGGCCCGCTGTTCTTTATAAAAGTCTTCATAGGAGATCTCAAAAAGCTCCCGCCGGGTTTGATCATCGTTACGAATGTATAGTGGAATGGGAGTGATCCGGTGCTGCTGGTATTGTTCCATGGTCATTGAACAGGTTGTATCAGTGACAATTTGAATCATTTTTCATCCCCCGTATCATGAAATTAATCGATATCGATCAGGTTGCGACATATTTTCTTTTTCAAAACGATAAAAAACTAAGAATAATGTATTTCTTGGTCAATTTGCCAAAATCCTCTTTTATGTGTTTCCCCCTAGATTAGGTTTTCTTTGATTACCAATATAAGGCATGATATAATACGTTGTAATAAGATATTGATAATTCAGTTTTGATAATGGGATTTACAAGCGGGAGGAAATGAAATGCCCTGGATTAATGTTGTTACCAGCAAGGAATTGTCCATTGCCGAACAGGAGGAGTTAAAAGCCGGCTTCGGTTTATTGATGCATCAGATTCTTGATAAAGACGAAACCGGCTTGATGGTCACTTTTCTCGCGGCGAATGGAATTTACCGCGCCGGTGAACGTCAAGAACATGCCGCCGTCGTCGAAGTGAAGTATATCGGGCAGTTTCCGGCCGCGAAAAAAGCGGAAGTAACCCGCTGCATTATTGGCTTAATGGCGCGAGTAATTGAGATTGAACAGACCAAAGTGATTGTGCCGTTCGGGGAGTTTCAACCAGAGAATTACGGGCGGCTGCCGGGTATTCCAGCAATAAACAAATAACAAGGTTATTGCAACTTATGAATCAATATAGCTGGCTATTTGCCAACATTTCGTTTAAACCATATTCTTGTCGAATATGGTTTAAACATCCGGCAGTTTACGTTGGAAACGCCGGAAAATCAAATACCCGATGACAATGCCGCCGCTAATGATGACCAACAGTTTACCCCAGGCGCTGAAATGTTTCCACAAACCAATGATGTTTTCCCACTCTTCGCCGAAAAACCTTCCCAGCAGAGCTAAGCTCCCAAAAAACAGCAGATTGCTTCCGAAAAATGCGCTTCCGGAACGGAGCGGCGACAAATGGAGCAGACCGGAGCATAACACGGAGCAAAACGACATCCCCGGGATCAACTTCCCAATAAAAAGTGCGCAAATCCCATATTTTTCAAACCAAGCAATCGATCGTTGATATGTTGCCTGACTGATCAATTTTTTCAACGGCGTCTTAAAAACGATCGCCTCGCCAAAACGGCGCGTTAGGTAATATAACAGCAGACTGCTGGCGGTCATGCCGCCGGTCGTTGCCGCGATCAAGATCCAGAGCGACCCGTGACCGAGACCGGAGAGATAACCGAGGAGCACGGTGATGGATTCTAATGGGACCGGCGGAAGAAAGAGATTTAACGCAGCAACCGCAAACAGAATTCCCAAAAGTAACCAGGGGTTATCGGAGAAATGCGTAACGTAGTTGGTTAAATTGCCGATCCAAGCTTGCATCATTACCTATCCATTTTTTTATTCGGCTGAAACGTCGCTATCAATCTCAATATGGACGGAAATTCATCTTAAAATGCAGGCGTTTTACTGGGGAGTAAGTAACAATATGCCAGATTGGCGGCGCTCTTTCGCGCGGAAGCGCCTGATTTTTTCAACGGATAATAAAGGGACTTTCTGGGTTAACAGCGAAATAATTGTCAGGAATACCCTGGAATCTATGTATTTAAGTTGCAGTAAACAGTTGAGTGATCATTCCCGTCCTTGCGGTGCGGATGGAAAGCAAGTTGCCGAAACGCTCGCAACTGAGGAAGGTCTCGAATATTCGGTGCGGATATCGATTGATAACCTGTCACAATAAGGAACTGACGATGACGACTGGATTGGTGCGTACTTTAAATCCCATAGAAGCCGAATTGCAACGCCGCAACAGCGAACTGGCGGCGCTCGATGCCGAACTGGCCCAGCGTGAACTGGAACTGTTAACTTTCCGAACGGAGCTTTTTGCTTTTCAAACCCGTTATCTCAAGGCGGTCGGGCCGCTTTACGCAGAATTGGATCAGATCGAAGCGGAACTCGCCGAGTTACGGGCCGAGCAATCGCCAACCAATCAAAAAGCGCAACAGCGCGCCCGGGCCGCCCGGGAGCAAGCCGACCAATCCAAACAAGCGAACGAAGCAACCCAAAATGAGGACGAACCGAAGTTCAAGCCAACCGACAGTTTGAAAAAACTCTATCGGGAGTTTGCCAAACGGTTTCATCCCGACTTAGCAACGGACGACGCGGAACGCTCGCGCTTGGAAAAATTGATGGCGGATGCCAATCAAGCCTATGCCGCGGGCGATGAGATCCGCCTGCAAGAGCTGATGGATACCGGCTCAATAACGGATACGTCCGATCATGACGATTTGGAAGCCCAACTTCAAAGGGTTTTCAAACGGATCCGCCAACTGAAGGAGCGCTTACAAAATATCCAAATTGACCTGGCCGAACTGAAAGGGTCTTCCGTTTTTCAACTGAAAAAGCAGGTGGAGGAGGCCGCGGAACGCGGCTTGGATTTGATTCAAGAGATGGTCAATTTCCTGCACCGGGAGATCGCCAAAGCTTGGCGCCGGAAATCCAAGATTAACCCAACGACCTGAGCGTTCTTTTAGAAAATCCGCTGGTTAGCGTGTAGTTTATGGGTATTGACGGTGATAGCAAACATGCCAAAAGATCAAACGTCAGTCAACAGAGTGATGATGGAACTGGTTCCCCAGGAGACCCGGAAGATGCCACTTTTGCCGTCGGATTTTTTTGCCCGGGGGCAACAACTAGCGACGGGAATCAACAACCGGTCGGTGGTTCGTTTCGCGGATCCGGCATTGGAGCTGGCCGTCCGTTTTACAATTCAAAAACCCAGCGGCAAGTTGCGTTTTGATGAATTGCAAGCGATTACCGCGCTCAAAGCGTCCAAACGGGGGATCCGGTCCAGTGCCGGAATTCAAAACCTAACCGGACTGGTGGAACTGGTTTTAATGGGGAACCAGCTCTCCGATCTGCAACCCTGCAGCCCCTTGCACCAACTGCAACTCCTCAATCTATCCTTCAATGCGATTACGACGATCGACCCATTGCTCGAAATTTCAAGTCTACGGCAACTCCTGTTGGGTTGGAACCAAATTGCCGCAGTTCCGGATTTATCGGGGATGGAAAACCTACGCGATCTGGTATTGTCATACAATCAACTGCGTTCGTTAGACTTTGTCAGCGGCTTACGCCAGATCGAAGAGTTGCATCTGATGGGGAATCAGTTGACGGATCTCCGGCCCCTGGCCGAACTGCGTAACTTGCGAGTGCTCACGCTTTCGAATAACCGGATTGGTGATCTCGCTCCGTTGGCCAAGTTGACCAACTTAGAAAAATTATGGCTGGAAAATAACCAAATCGTCGATCTCAAACCCTTGCGGGGTTTACCAAAACTGCAGGTCTTAGGTCTCAGCAATAACCGGATCGAGGATATCGCCGTCTTGGGCGACCTTTTTTATCTGCGCGAGATCAACCTGTCCAAAAACCGGATCAGCGATATTCAACCGCTGGCGCAATTGCCCGACTTGCAGGAATTGAATTTAGCCCGGAATGAAATTGCCGATATTTCCGCACTCACCCGGATTGTCAATCTCCAAGCGGTCGCGTTAGCCGGAAATCCGGTGAATTGTGCGGAGGACATAATGAACCAACGGACCCTAAACGTACTCAATGCGCGGGGTTGTTTCATCAAGTCCTATCTTTGAACCGCCTTGTTTCGCTTCGGCGATGATCTGATCGGCGGTGCGGGCGGCCAACGCCATCACGGTCGCGGTGGGATTTCCGCCGCCGGAAGTGACAAAGACGCTGGCGCCGCTGATATAGAGATTGGGATGGTCGTGACTACGGCAATTGACGTCGACCACCGAGTCGCGCGGGTCATTCCCCATTCGGCAGCCGCCCATCAAGTGGGCCGAATCCGGTATGACAAACGCCGCTTTTCCACCGGCCGCTTCTAAAATTTGCTCCGCTGTTTGCACCCCATGCGCAATCAATCGCTTGTCATTCTCGCTATAACTAAAAGTGACCAAGGGTCTGGGAAGACCGTATTCATCTTTTTCCGTACTTAATTGCACCCGGTTGTCGGCCTGCGGTAAAACCTCTCCGACCATTGTGACTTGGGCGTAATAATTGTATTCGCGCATGATATCATGGAGCGCTTTGCCCCAAATCCCGGCGCGAACCGCCAATCCTTTGGCCATGGCTACCGGACGGGTACCATGCGCATGGAGAGTATAACCGCGCGCAAAATTCCGTTCCGGATCGGTTTCATAAAAATCTTGACTGGTGGCAAGGACCGGTGTTCCTTTATACAGTCGGACCGGCTGGTCGAATTTGGCGAAGATATCATGACCGCTATGGGGCATGATGTAACGGCCTACCAAACCGCTGGAGTTTGCCAAGCCGTCCGGGAAGCGCGGATTGGCGGAGTTAAGCAACAACCGGGGCGTTTCGACAACGAACCCGGCGATGATAAACACTTCCGCTTTTTGATAAAATTCTTGGCGATCATGGACGAAGGTTACCCCGGTAATCTTTCCGGTCGGATCGCTGTCCAGCTGCGTCACCAGACAATCGCTCAGGACTTCGGCGCCCATAGCGATCGCTTTCGGAATGTGGTGAATCAGGGTGCTGAATTTGGCGTTCGGTAAGCAACCCTGGTTGCAAAATCCCCGATTAATGCAAGGGGGACGACCGTCGAACGGAGCGGACAGAATTGCCAGGGGAGCGACTTCACTGCGTATTCCCAACTTGGCGCAGCCTTTCCGGAAAAGTTGCGCGTTGGCGCTTAACGGGTCGCGGACCGGAAAAGGATACGGACCGGGGAATTCGCCCCAGGGAAAATGCTTAGGCCCGGAAACCGCGATCTCCTTTTCGACCTGGTCATAATACGGGGCAAGATCCGGGTAGTCAACGGGCCAATCGACCCCGACGCCGTCGCGGGTTTTGGTCTTAAAATCGCTGGCATGGAAACGGAGAAAAACGCCGGTAAAATGAACAGTGCCGCCGCCGACGCCGCGGCCGGAATTGTTATGGCCGAACTCCAACGGATCATTGCCGGTTGTCAGCCGGGTGTCTTGCCAAGCTAAGGTTTCCATCGCCAGCTCGTCGCTGGCGAAATCGGTTTGGGGGTCCCAAAACGGTCCGGCTTCAATCACTACCACTTTCATGCCCGCCTGACTCAGCCGGTGCGCCAATACCCCGCCGGCCGCTCCGGCGCCAATGATGCAGACTTCGGCATCGGTTTGATATTTGCGGTGGTTAAGATCGGAGAAACGCTGCTCCTGGTAATGGTCGCAATGATGAGTTACCTGTTGCCGGTTGCTGATCATTTTTTGGCCTCCCAGGGATCGGTCAAACCAAGCTCGACCCGGACATAACCGCGGGGATAAGCCGGCCCGCCGTAGCCGATTTCCGACCAGACGGCGGGATGGGCATAATAAGCCGGAATCACCGTATTGACTAGTTTTTTAAAGAGATCTTTTTGGGGGACTTCATGCCATTCGGGGATCGGGTCGGCGCTTCCCGTTTGCAAGTCGGCCAAAAGCGCCCGTTGCGCTTCGGGCGATAATTGGAGAAACTTTTGTTGATGCCGCTTTAGTGCGCAATTTTCAAGTGCCGCTAAGCCCCAAACAATTAATTCCCGCGCCGGGGGGACTCCCGGTTGGCGTTGATTTTCACCGCTGAATGACTGCAGCTGTTGGTCGATCTGATGGATGATATAATCAATCAGTTCTTCGCGGTAGTCGTCGACAAGCTGCCGGGCGACGGCGCGCAAGATGGCCTCCTGATGAGGAGCAAAGGCTTTCGGAGCGGCAAAGGGACCGAAACGTTGCTCAACAATCGCCCGGGTGTGCGGGTCCCAGAAATCGGTTTGGGTCATGACGTCGTAATCAGGATACAATGTTTGTCTTTCCGTCATCCTTACCTCCAATAGATTGCCAGTAAGCCCAAGAAACTGAGAGCGCTAATCAGTAACGGCAAGATGATTGGCGGCCCGACCAAAAAGTTCTGCAGCTGATACCCGCCAACCCGATGGCCGACCCCGACGTAGTGATAATAAAAACCAATGATTCCGGCGGCCGTTCCGATCCCAAATGTCAGAGCGGCTAAAGTGGCCAGGGGTTTCCAGTTGCTGAGTGCCGCGATTAAAGCGGTTAACCCGATCACCGAAGTCCCAAAGACCGGAATCCACATCGGCCAAACCCGGAAATTTTGGCGGTAATGATACAGCGTGACTTGCACAAATACCAGGAATTGCGCCAATCCAACGGCTAATAAAATAATTCTAGCGAGCGACCAAGTCCCGTGCAAAAAAAGAACACCTCCCGTAGTCCGTTACCAGTATGCAATTTACGGATACTATTATTTGCGTTTTTTCCCACGGCATACCGGCGTTGGCAAACGGTTTGACCGGAGCGACCCGGGACGGGAGGATCCAAATATTTAGTGCGACAAATTGAACCGGGATGGTATAATTACAGTCAGATAGTTTGATAAGGCATAAACGATGGGAGCATGGGCAGCAGTGGTAAACTTGGAACAGGCGTTGGAGCAGGTAAAATCATGGGCGCGGGAAGTGGGAGCCCTGCAATTGGAGTACCACGGCCGGCGGGATTTGTCGATCGAATATAAGTCGTCCAGTTATGATCTGGTGACGGAGATTGATAAACGTTCGGAAGTCCTGTTAGTTAACAAAATTGCCGCAACCTATCCCGAACATGCCGTTTTAGGGGAGGAAGGGGGCGAGGTGGATCGTCAATCCGAATACCGTTGGGTGATCGACCCGATTGACGGCACTACCAATTACGCTCACGGCTACCCGATTTTTGCGATATCCATCGCGCTGCAGCATCACGGAGAGTCGGTTTTGGGCGTCGTTTATTTCCCGGCGTTAAACCAGTTGTACCGGGCGATTAAGGGGAAAGGGGCCTTTTTGAACTCCAACCGCTTAACCGTCTCCACCACGGATAGTTTGGCCGGGGCGATGCTCGCCACCGGTTTTCCGTACGATAAAGCCACCAGCCCCGAGAATAACCTGGATTATTTTCACTGGCTGGTTCCGAAAATTAGCGGGATCCGGCGCAGCGGCAGCGCGGCGTTTGACCTCTGCAACGTGGCGGCGGGAAGACTTGACGGGTATTGGGAGTTAAAAATCAAACCGTGGGATATCGCGGCGGCCGGATTGATTTTAGCAGAGGCGGGCGGCAAGATCGTCTATCTCGAGGACCATACCCCGATCTCGGTCGTAACCGGCAACCCCGCCGTCTGCGCCCTGATTTTGAACGAACTGCAAGCGGCGGCGGCCGCCAAGCAGCGACAAGGAGGCAATAAACCGTGAATCCGTATTATCAACGTCTGCGCCGTTTTCTTTTCCAGGAATGGATGCCGATCACCAAAGGACTGTTATTATTGGCGGGGATCTTTTTCGTTCTCGGTCTGATCGTTCCGGTGGTCAATCATCTGCTGGCTTTGTCGGTAGCGACTTTTCCGTTGTTTTTATGGTCGATCGTTACCTATCCGTTAGTGAACCGCGATTTACTCGGCTTAATCTTCGCCGTACTTTGGTTATGGATGATCGGGGGAACTTTGGAACGGAGTTGGGGTGGTTTCAGGTACCTCGCGTTTTTGATCGCCAATACCGCTGTGACCGGATTGGTGATGATTGGCGTGGAGCGGTGGCTGGCCGGAGCGGTTGCCCCGGCGATCTCCGGTTTATGGTTGCTCACCATCGGTCTCACGTGGGCGTGGGCCGAACTCAATCCCCGCCAGGAGTTGTTGTTTTGGGGGATTATCCCGATTCAGGCGCGTTGGCTGGCTTGGATCACCGCGGCGCTGATTTTCTTCAGTTATTACCAGTACCATTGGTTGTTGGGTTTGGGCGCATTGGTGGGAATTCCGCTGGTATATCTCTTCCGGCGCGGTGGCGGCTACCGGGGCGGCGGGCGGAAGTTTGACCCGCAACGGTGGATGGAAGAACGAAAACGTCAAAACCGGAAGAAACGGTTCCGGGTGATTCATTGATCAAAAAACCGTGCGCTCAAACAGCGCACGGTTTTAATATTTACAACAGATTTATTCCGGGTTTCACTGCCGGCTGGGGGCGACGACTTGAAATTCAACCTTTTCCCAGGGAGTGCCCGCTGCGGCAAGCACGGTCCGGGCGATGGCTGCGGTAAAGTGAGGCCGTTCAGCCGCTTCAACCTGATTATAACCGGGACTAACGCCAATCAGCCATTTTTTCGCCGGGGCATCATGTTCAATCGATTCGATCCAAACATCCTCCGCGAATTCCAGGAATTCGGGTTGGCTCAATAACGCGTTGAGACTCAACTGAACCATGGTTTTTCCCGTCGTGTTGAGATTGGGATCGCGGAGCACGGTCCGCTCGACCGGCCCGGTGGCGGACGGGAGATAAACTTTCAACCGTAACGGTTGATACGGTGGCTTAAATGGATCCTCGATCACCTGGTTCGCTCCGTTGACCACCTGATAGGTGTATTTGCCAACCGGCAAGGACAGGAGCAAGTAAGGATAACTGATCACTTGGGCCGAAAATTCATTGGCGGACGGCGTGACCGCCCGGACGCGCAATTGCTTGCCGACCAGTCCAACCAGTTCCAAACGGTAACCGCTGTTGGGTTGCATCCCCCAGTTGAAATAGAGGTAACTGCGGTTCCCTTCGGTCCATTGGCGAACCTCGGGAACCGGATTATGCGGCTCGATAGCGGTTGGCAGTTCGCGGAGGACCTGAACGGAAGAGGTTGATGCGTCGGAATTGAAAACTGTTTTCGCATAAATGATGGATGTGATTGTGAGTGTGAGTATGATGAGGATTGCAGCGTTTCGTTTGGTCTGTTTGTTCATTGCAACCTCCGTTTCAGGTTTATGTATTGTTATACGAAATTGTTTCAGGTTTAGTTTCAGGTAAGATATGCCAGTCCGGCTTGGGTTGGGACTTTCCGCTGCAAAATCATCAAGAATACTGTATTTTTATGTTACAATCTGATGAATCTCCAGCGCTTGCTTGACACTGCCATATAGTCGTGATTTAATGAAGAAAGACTAAACATAAGTGAGGGATTGGTATGGTTGAATTGGTCGGACAAGGAGTTTACCTGGTTCGCGGGAAACACCTTGTTGAGGTTGATCATAATCTAACAGCTGATGACATCAACCGCCAACTGAGTCGCGACGGAGTTTCCGTTACCGCGGAGCAGCTGGCGCAGGCGAAGTCAGGAACGATTGCCAGTAAGATTCTTTTGCAACATAATCGGTCCGGAAACGAAGCGCAACTGAAGATTCGTTTTGACGCCCTTGCTTCTCACGATATTACTTATGTCGGGATCGTTCAGACGGCCCGGGCCAGCGGTTTGAAACAGTTTCCAGTCCCGTACGTGCTGACCAACTGTCATAATTCCCTTTGCGCGGTGGGCGGGACCATCAATGAAGACGACCATGTTTTCGGATTATCGGCCGCGGAGCGGTACGGCGGGATTTTCGTCCCGGCGCACCAAGCGGTGATCCATCAATATATGCGGGAGATGATGGCCGGTTGCGGCCGGATGATCCTGGGCTCCGACAGTCATACCCGGTATGGCGCGTTGGGGACGATGGCCGTCGGCGAAGGCGGACCGGAGATTGCCAAGCAACTGTTGGAACGGACCTATGATATCGCCTATCCGGAAGTGGTGGCGGTTTATCTCAGCGGCGCTCCGGCGGCGGGGGTCGGTCCGCAGGACGTGGCCTTAGCTATTATCAAAGCGGTTTTTGCCAACGGTTTTGTCAAAAATAAAGTCATGGAGTTTGTCGGGCCGGGAATTAACGGCCTGTCGGTGGACTTCCGGAACGGCATCGATGTGATGACCACCGAAACCACTTGTTTAAGCTCGATCTGGTGTACCGATGCGAAAGTGGCGGAGTATTTCGCCATCCACGACCGCCCGGAAGCCTATCAAAAGCTGGAGCCGGCAGAGGTCAGCTATTATGACGGTTTAATCAAGGTCGATTTAAGCGCAATTGAGCCGATGATCGCCTTGCCGTTCCACCCCAGCAATGTGTATTCGATTCGGGAGTTGAACCAAAACGCGTTGGAGATTCTCCAGGCGGTGGAGGCGGAAGGCCGTAAGCAGCTGGACAATCCCAAGATGGAGTTCAACCTGACCCATAAAGTACAGCAGGGCCGGCTCCGCTTTGACCAAGGGGTCATCGCCGGGTGCGCCGGCGGTTTGTTTGAGAATATCATGGAAGCCGCGGCCATCCTCGAACAGGGGAATATCGGAACCGGCGAGTTTAGCTTGAGTGTCTATCCGGCCAGTCAACCGGTGAACCTCGCCATCATCAAAAACGGCGCGGTCGAAAAATTGTTGACTGCCGGCGCCACCTTGCGCAGCGCTTTTTGCGGTCCTTGTTTTGGCGCCGGCGACGTTCCCGCCAACGGGGGAATCAGCGCCCGTCATACCACCCGTAACTTCCCGAATCGCGAAGGTTCGAAACCGGCCAACGCTCAAATTGCTTCGGTGGCGTTGCTGGACGCCCGGTCGATCGCGGCCACCGCGTTACACGGCGGGGTGCTGACGTCCGCCGCCGAGGTGAATATTCCGGTCGCCAATGTGACTTACCACTTCGATCGCCAAGTATACGACAACCGGGTCTATAACGGTTTTGGCAAACCCCAGCCCGGGCAAGCGTTGAAGTTTGGGCCGAATATCACCGATTGGCCGAAATTGATCCCGTTGCCTGAGAATTTATTGCTCCAGGTCGCGGCGGTGATTCACGATCCGGTGACCACCACCGACGAGTTGATCCCATCGGGCGAGACCTCGTCGTACCGTTCCAATCCGTTGAAACTGGCCGAATTTACCTTGGGCCGGAAAGACCCCGGTTATGTGGGACGGGCCAAGGATTTTCAAAGCCTGGAAGTGGAACGGCAACGGTTACTTGCCGAAGGCACACCGAACGAACCGTGTTCCACGGAGTTGGGCCGCGTTTTCCTGCCGTTGTTCGACGAAGAGGAGTCGACGCCGGAAAAGGTTCATGAAACCATTCAAGACACCGGGTTGGGCACGGTGATTTTTGCCCGGAAACCGGGCGACGGTTCCGCCCGCGAACAAGCCGCTTCCTGCCAAAGGGTGCTTGGCGGTTGCGCCAACATTGCCATTGAATACGCCACCAAACGGTACCGGAGCAACTTAATTAACTGGGGAATGTTGCCGTTTATCATCCCGGAAGAGGATCTCCTCGATTTTGCCGTGGGCGACCTGATTTACATCCCCTTGATCAAAGAGGCGGTGGAGTCCGGGGTGAGCGAAGTCCAGGCGTATTTGATCAATGACGAGGGAAAACTACCTTTTCGGTTATGGTTGCCCAATCTCGCCCCCGAAGACCGGGAGATTATCCTGGCCGGCTGCTTAATGAATTATTACGGGCAAAACCTGAGGGACTGATTCGTGCAATAAGACCGGCCGAGGGCGGCCTGTCGTTAAATCTACGCATCAATTGAAGGAGGATATTACCAATGATCTTTAGTAGCCTTGAAAACCTGGCGCAAGACCGGGCGGTTTTAACCCCCGCTTTGTTAAAGGGCATGGAGTTTTTAAAAAACAACGACCTGGCCGCGTTGGCGGTAGGCAAATACGAGATTGACGGGACCGACATCTTTGCCTTGGTTCAGGAGAATCAAACCGTTCCCAAGGCTGAGAAACGGGCGGAAGCGCACCATAAATACATTGATATTCAGTTTATGGTCTCCGGCACCGAGGTGATGGGTTTCGCCCTACATAACGACGCCAATCAGGTAGTCGAAGATAAACTGGCCGAGAAGGACAATATCTTCTTTAAAGACCCGACGGGCGAGATGGACCTGGTGGTCGGCGCGGGCCAATACGCCGTGTTTTTCCCGAAAGAAGTGCATCGTCCGGGGTGTAGTTACGGCGTCAACGCTACCATCAAAAAAGTGGTTGTCAAAGTCAAAGCGGACCGATAAATAAGGGATTCGATTCAAAACGGTTGAGATAGGCTCAACCGTTTTTTGCTACCCAAAACAATTTTCGGTGAAAAAGGTGATTCCATCGTGAATATCATTGATCAATCATTTATCTTCCATAACTGCCTGACGCTCCGGAAGCAGGCGGAGGGCGTGGCGGTTTGCCGTTTCAGCGAAGCCCAGTTGGCGGTCTATGCGCAGGATGAGGCCTTACGGCTCCGCAGTTGCTGTCCTAGCGGGAGCTGTCTGGACTTTGTCACCGACGCCACTGAAGTTGTCATCAGCTATCAGGTCGGCAAGGCCTGCCGTAACTGGCTGAACTTTGATCTGTTAATCGACGGAATCATGGTGGGCACGGCCGGCGGTTCAGTTGAGATTCCAGGTATCCAGCAGGTCCAGTTTGAGTTGGGAAACGGGCGCAAACACGTCACGCTCTACTTGCCGCATACGGTGGAGCTATTGCTATCCGCAGTGGAACTGCCCGCGGGCGCGATGGTGGCGGCAGCGCCCCGGCATCAACAAAACCTGCTTTGTCTCGGCGATTCAATCACCCAAGGGATGGATGCCCGGCACCCTGCCGCGATTTACCCGGTGCTGCTGGCGCGGTTCCTGGAGCTGAACCTGCTCAACCAAGCGGTCGGCGGGTATCATTTTCACCCTGACAGCCTGGATGAAACCCTTGATTACCGTCCCGACCTGATCACGGTCGCCTATGGGACCAACGACTGGGGCCACCAATTTCCCATGGATGCGATTGAACGGAACTGTCGCGCGTATTTGCAACGCCTGACCGGAATTTTCCCCAATGTCCCAGTGAAATTAATCACCCCGATCTGGCGGCAGGACCATCAAGAAAAACGTCCCGCCGGCACCCTGAGTGGAGTGATCGCGCTGATCGCCCACGTCGCGGCCGGGTTTCCGCAGATCCAAATCGTCCGTGGTTGGGAGTTGGTGCCGCAACTGCCGGAGTACTTCGGCGACGGACGGTTGCACCCCAATGACGAGGGTTTTGCGCGGCTGGCGTTGGGGTTGGTTCAGCGAATGCGGTAATGCAGTGTGAATCGTTCTTGAAAATGGTTGGCGATAAAAAGCCGAATCCTGATCAATGTTAAAACAAGCTTTAAAAAATGATAATAAGGTCAATTATTCCTATTGCAGTCGTAAATATCTACGCAAGGTCAATAAATATTATTGCAAGATGGAAAAGTATTATTGTAAGGTCGATAAATACTATTGTAAGGTGAAAAAATATAATTGCAGGTTCGAAAAACACAAAAGCAAGGTCGAGAAATATTTGTGCAAGCGTAATAAATAAAAAAGCGGGGTTGCAAATTATTTTTGCAACCCCGTAAAATATTTTTGTAGGATAAAAAATCGGTGAACCGTCCATTTTGATAATTTTATTGATCAATGATATATAAGCGAAACAACAAAGTCGTTTGGCGATTGCATAGAAATTTTGGATTGCCGGATAGATAATTCCATTGGCAACAGGAACCGATCCTTTATAATAATCATAGAACGACATTATTGATATCAGGTGGAGGTCCCATGTTGCATGTCTTTCGTCAAAATGACATTCGGGGCGTCGCCGACAGCGAGTTGACGGAATCTTTCCTGAAGGAGCTCGGTAACGCGTTAGCCGTTTACTTTGACCGTCATCAAGTGGCCACGGTCAGTCTGGGTTACGATTGCCGCTTAAGTTCGCCAAGGCTCAAGACCGCTCTTGCCGAAGGCTTGCTGGAATCGGGAATCAATGTGATCGATATCGGAATGGGTCCAACCCCGTTGGTCTATTTCTCGTTGTTCCATTTGCCGGTCGGCGGCGGGATCATGATCACCGGTAGCCATAACCCACCCAATGAAAACGGTTTGAAGATCAGCCTCGGTAAAACAACCATCTACGGCGAGGAGATCCAAGCGATCCGCCGGATCATGGCGGCGAAAGATTACCGGAATGGTCACGGGCAGTATACGATTCATCCGTTGATCAGTGAATATCAAAAATATCTGGCCACGATTACTCAGCCCGGTCCGCGCCGGGTCAAGGCAGTGGTTGACGCCGGTAACGGAACCGGGAACATAGCCGCCGTTGAATTGTATCAAAGTCTGGGCTGGGAAATTGTCGAATTGTTTTCGGAACCCGACGGCAATTTCCCCAATCATCACCCCGATCCGACCATGCCGGAGAATTTGGAGGCGTTAATCGCCGCCGTCCGGCAGACCGGAGCCGATTTGGGCATCGCCTTCGACGGGGACGCCGACCGGATCGGGGTGGTTGACGGCCGGGGCCGGATCCTCTGGGGCGACCAGTTGTTGATCCTCTTCGCCAAGGAACTGCTCAAAGAACACCCGGGCGGTAAGATCATTGGCGAAGTGAAATGCTCGCAAAGTCTATTCGACAGCATCACCAAGTTTGGCGGGACGCCGATCATGTGGAAAGTCGGCCATTCCTTGATCAAAGCCAAAATGAAAGCGGAAGGGGCGCTGTTGGCCGGGGAGATGAGCGGTCATCTGTTTTTCGCCGACCGCTATTACGGTTATGACGACGCAATCTACGCCGGAGCGCGGTTATTGGAGCTTTTATCCCGTTCGGAACAGTCCTTGGCGGAGCTGGTCGAGGCGTTTCCGCCGACCGTTGCCACACCGGAGATCCGTTTTGAATGCCCTGACGACCGCAAGTTTACCATCGTGGCCCAGTTGATTCGGGAGTTTGAGTCCAAGTATCCGGTGATTGCCATCGATGGAGCGCGAATCAGCTTCCCCGAGGGTTGGGGATTGGTTCGGGCTTCCAACACCCAGCCGGTGTTGGTTTTGCGTTTCGAGGCCCGGACCCAAGCGGCGCTAGCGGCAATTGAAACGGAAGTCCGTCGGGTGCTGGCGCGGTTGGCGGCGTCACCTTGTTGAATTGAATTGGCACTACTGTCAAAAGGTAGCGCTTTAGTTGAAAGGCAAACCTCCCGATACATAGGACAGGCCGATCCGTCGGGTTGCCACCGTCGTTACCGAATTGTGAGGAGTTGCGATGCCGTTTCAAACGATCAAAAAGACCTTTTTTCATAATTTTTTGTTCAAGATGAGCATCCGCAACCGCTTGATCGTTTATTTCATTCTGGCGGTGTTGATTCCGACTGCAGTGATCTCGATTACGATTTATCTCAAATCCTCCAGTATCATCACCAGTAAAACCGACCAACTGATTGAAAAAAATTTGACGACTGCCGAGACCAGCATCATTCAGAAGTTTGAGACCGCCGACGACGTGGCGATCCTCATCTCCTTTAATGCCCAATTAATGGAGGTGCTGGCCAAGGATAAGCCCCAAAATACCGTGATGATCATCGATGAAATCTCCACCTTGAACGGTATTTTAGAAGGATATTACCTCTCCAACCTCTCTAATTTCACCCGGACGACACTGTTTCCCAAGATTTACATGTTGGACCGCGCCGAATATAAAGGGTACCGTTTTTCGGACAAAGTCTTTGACATCAGCGAGATTCAGAATGAAAAATGGTATCAGGAGTTTTCCAGCGGCCTTTTTTTGGTGGTAGGTTTTAATAAGTTAAATACGCTGGTCAACACGATCGAAAGCATCAAAGTCGCCCGGAAACTGTATGCGATTAAACCCTCGGGCGTCCAATACAGCGCGTTGTTGACCATCGACATCGAGACCAATTATTTCAACGATATCCTCGAAAGCGTCAAAACCGCCCCCAACGGTACGGCTTTTATCATTGACGCCAACGATAACGTCATTTTAAGCACCAAAAACTTCGCTGCCGCCAAGCCGGTGGTCGATCAACGCTTCCGCAAGAAGTATCGCGGCGGTGGTTCCTACACGTCATGGATTGAGAAGATTCACGGCGTTGCCACCTTGGTCTCAGTCAAGCAAATCAACCAGATCGGCTGGAAGATCGTCGCCACCGCGCCGGTTAATGAACTCAACGGTGAATTGATCTCTTTCAATCAATTGGTCTTGCTGGTGATTGGGATCGCTTGCGTGCTTGCCTGTCTGATCGCCGTGTTGTTTGTGAATGATATCGCCAATCCGATCCGGAAATTGGTCCAATCGATGTCCGGTGTGAAAGGCGGTAATTTCGATATTAACCTTTCTTACAAACGCAACGATGAATTCGCTTTCCTGATTAACCAGTACAAAACGATGATGCGCGAGATCAAGGAACTGATCGACCAATTGTACATCAGTGAACTGAACAAAAAGCAAGCCGAGGTCAAAGCGCGCGAATATGAACTAAAAGCATTACAGGCGCAGATCAATCCCCATTTCTTATATAACACCTTGGACTCGATCAACTGGTTGGCCATTAAATATCAAGCCGAAGATATCAGTATCATGGTGAAGAGCCTCTCCAACTTCTTTCGGTACAGTTTAAACCGGGGCAAGACGGAGATTCGCTTGGAAGAAGAGAAAAAGCAGATTGAAAGCTACTTGATGATCCAACGGATCCGTTTTCAGGAGAAACTCGATTTCAGGGTGGAGTTTGCCCCGGAGATTCTCAAATGCAAGACGATCAAACTGATTCTTCAACCGATTGTGGAGAACGCGATCTTGCATGGGATCGAAAAACGGAAAGGGGAAGGTTTGATCACCATCACCGGGCGGAAAGTCGCCGACCGGATCGAGATTGTTATTGCCGACAACGGCGCCGGCGCCGATATTGAGGAGCTGAACCGGATCTTGACCGATGAGGCCGACCCCGAAACCGCTTTCGGCATTCGTAACGTCAACGAGCGGATCAAACATTTCTTTGGCGCAACCTACGGTATGACTTTTGCGCTGAACGCCGCCGGGGGCGTGACCGCGGTGATTACCATCCCGTTTCGGGAAAACCGCAGCTTTAACAGCACGGAATAAGGAGAACGCCATGCTCAAAATGGTTTTAGCCGACGACGAATCGATCGTCAGAGACGGATTATGCAACATTATCGACTGGCAACAGTGTGGAATCGAAATCGTCGCCGTGGCCGCCGACGGGCAAGCGGCGATTGATTTATGCTTGGAGCATCATCCGGATATTTTGTTCACCGATATCCGGATGCCGTTTTTTGACGGGTTGGAGGTCGCCGCCTATCTGAAAGAGCAGGGGGAAGCGCTGAAGGTGATTCTTTTCAGCGGCGTCAAGGACTTTAGTTATGCCAAGTCGGCCCTGAATATCAATGCCGAGGGTTATATCCTGAAACCGCTGGAAGTAGCGGAACTGGTCGCGGTAGTAACCAAAGTGGTCCAGAAGATCAACAACGAAAAGAGTCTCGCCGCAAAAGTGCAGAACCTGAAAGATCAATTGAACGAGAATTTCGGCGCGGCCCGTGAAAAATTCCTGCGCAACCTGATCTTGGGAACTTATAAAAATGAAACGGAAATCGGGGACAAACTGGTCTATTTCAAGGAGCCGGTATCGGCCCAAGCACCGGTGGCAGTGGCCGTTTTACAACTTGATGACTATGCCAAGGCCATCGAGAACTACCATGAAGCCGATAAACAACTGCTGAGTTTCTCCGTCACCAGTGTGGTCGAGGAAGTGCTCCGTCACCATTGCCGCGGCGCCTGCGCGCTGATGGGTGATAATGAATATGTCGTTTTATTGAATCCATTACCGGAAGGATATCCTTCTGAAAGCGACTTATATACGGAAATCGCCCAATCGTTGCAAACGTATTTGCAACTTTCGGTTTCGATCGGGATTGGCCGGACTGTCGCTAATCTGCAGAAGATCAATTCCGCTTATAAAGAAGCGCTCAATGCGTTGCATTTCAAGTTTTACACCGGAAAAGGCTCCATCATCAACATTTCGGACATCCGGCCCGAAGCGGCGGAGATGGTTTATCCCGATTTTTATGAAGCGGAGAACCAGTTGGTGAGCCTGGTGAAAGCGGGAAATGTCGGCGCGACTCAAGCTGCGGTGGCGAAGCTGTTCGCCGAGTTCAAGCTGGAACAGCGCTATACCGTGGAGTATGTCCAGCGCATCTGCGCCGAACTGGTTTTTACGCTCTCCAAAGCTATGTATGAGATCGGCGAAGACAGCGGCGGGATCGCCGGTCGCCGCCCGGCGATCTTGGATACGATTGACCGCGCCGAGAGCATTTTTGAGCTGCAACAGCGGATCGACACCTTGCTGGCGACCATCGCCAGACATTTCGCAACGAAATACACCCAGAAGAACAGCAAAATCATTACCGAGATCAAACGCCTGATCGACCGGGAGTATATGGAGGATCTCAGCGTCAATAAAATCGCCGATACGGTTTATTTGTCCCCCAATTATCTGAGTTTGATCTTTAAGCGGGAGACCGGGGAGACGTTGACCGATTATCTGACCAAAAAGCGGATCGAAGTTGCGAAAGATTTGTTACGGACAACCGACGCCAAGATTCTCGATGTTGCCGATATGGTCGGCTTTCAGGACGCTTCCTACTTCAGTAAGGTTTTTAAAAAACATACCGGCGTCCATCCGCAGAAATACCGGACCCATGGTTAAATTTTGATGAAGAATCCAATAGAAATTTACGATTTTGCAATAGATAATTCCATTTTGTTTTCCCTCCCAAAAATCTATAATCATCTCAGAGACCGGTAAAAACTTGTTTTCATGTCAAAGAACAAGGGGGAAACGTAGTGAAGAAACAGTTGATTAGGATCGGAGCTTTCGGTGTCAGTCTGGCGTTGTTGGTGGGGCTGTCAGCCGGTTATGGCAAGATTCAAGCCAAACCGAAAGATACCAAAGTGGATACCATTCGGGTTTGGACCAATAATGCCTCCACCAAAAGCGAAGACGAGAAGATGATCGCCGATTTCAACAACGGAATCGGTAAAACCAAGGGCATTTTCATTGAGTACCGGGTCTACGGCGGTGATTACAATAACGTGTTAAACATCGCCGCCGCCGCAAATGAGGCGCCCCACCTTTTCAAATTGCAACAAGGCAGCGTCGGTCAGTTTATTAAAGCCGGCTGGGTGTTGCCGATCGAGGAGATGCCGGGCGGCCGAAGCTTTTTAAAGAAGTATCACACCTTTTTGCAACCGGGTTATAACGTGTTTAAGGACAAAACCTATTCGGTGCCGGTCGGTGTCAGTACCCTCGGCGTCGCTTATAACAAAGCGTTGTTAAAGAAGAACGGTTTTGCCAAACCGCCGGAGACTTGGAAAGAACTCCGCGAAATGGCCAAAGTCATTACAAAAAACGGCGGCGGCAAGGAATTCGGTTTTATTGAAGGGTTAAAGAGCACCGGTTATGTCAGCGCCAACGGTTTATGGCATTTTGCTTCTTCTGTCGGACATTCCGAGTTCAACCAAAAGACCGGACGTTTCGATTTCCGTTCCTTAAAACCGTTGCTGCAGCTCTGGGCGGATATGCGCGCTGACGGCAGTTGGTTTCCGGGCGTGGAGAGCCTTAACAACGATCAAGCGCGGGCCCAGTTCGCCGAAGGCAACATTGGCTTTAAGCTGTCCGCCAGTTGGGATCCGGCGGTTTGGAAAGAACAATTCCCCGCCAAGATGGATTGGGGTGTCTGCCGTCCGGTCGCCGACCCGCAAGACCGTTACCGGGATTATGCGTACCAAACCTTTTCGGTGCTCTTAGGATCCAAATCCAAGGAACATCCGGCGAAAGCCTTTGAGGTTTTGAAGTTGTTCACCAGCGATGATACCATTATCAAACTTTACGAAGCCGGAAAACAAATCCCGTACAAACGGGAACTGCTCAAGAAAGTGACCAACCAGCCGACGGTTAAAAATTTCGCCGACTTTGCCGACTTAAGTTCAACCTATTCGTATCCGATGAGCCCCAAAGCCTACCTGAAGCTTGAAGGGGAGACGGCCGAAGTGGTCATCGCCAAAGTCATCTTGGGTTTGGTCACCCCGGAACAAGCCGTTGCCGATCTGGACAAACGCTACAATGGAGCGCTGGACCGCGCCGTCAAAGACGGCTTGGATATTTCCGAGTACACCAATAAGGCCAACCTAAAGTATAAGAAGCGCTAAGCGGTAATTTACAGTTTGTTTAGCAAAACGAAACCCTGTCTGAAGAATTCTTCCGGCAGGGTTCCTTAGTAAAATGGCCCTCGAAATGTTTTAAAGTATATATGTCGCACTAAATATTTGGGACCTGCTTTCCAACCAAACCTTTGTCAATTTGCGTAATGAACAAGGAGTGTTTTTCAGATGAAGCCAGCAGTCGGAGCGGGTGACGCCAACGCGCCAACCGGAATCTTTCATAAGCTTAAACGAGTTCTGACCCGGGATGATACGATCCCCGCCTATATCATGATTGCCCCGATGGTACTCGGTTTCCTGCTATTTACGATTTACCCCATTATTTACGTGGTACGGTGGTCATTCTTCGATTACGACGGTTTTTCGACCGCGTTGTTTATTGGGGGAGAGAATTTTATCCGCCTATTCAGCCGGGACCTCAACTACTGGTGGTCGCTGTTGAACACGGTCATCATCACCGTGGGGAAAATGGCGCTGGAAATCCCGCTGGCTTTGCTGCTGGCGGTGTTGCTCAATTCCAATTCGAAAGTGAATACCTTCTTCCGGACCTTCTTCTTCATGCCGACCATCGTCAGTACCGCCATCGTCGGCCTGATCTTTTCGATCCTGTTCGGCTCCTACAACGGCATTATTAACACCCTGTTGGTAAAGTCGGGAATGATCGGCGCCAACATCGGTTGGTTCGGGAACAAATGGCTGGCCATGACAGTGGTGGTCCTGGCTTCGGTTTGGAGTCACTTCGGTATCAATATGGTCTTCTTCCTGATGGGGTTGCAAAGCATTCCGAAAGAGTTGTATGAGTGCGCCGATATTGACGGCGCCAATCAAGTTCAGCAGTTTTTTAAGGTCACCCTGCCGATGTTGCTGCCGATTTTGCAGATCATCCTGATGCTGGCGATGGTGGAAGGACTGAAAATGTCCGATCTGGTGCTGGTTTTGACCAACGGGCAACCGGGCGGCCAAACCGAAGTGGTGATGACCTATATCTATAAATACTTCTTCCCAACCGATGCGATGTCCGGCGGTCTGATCCAATATGGTTACGCTTCGTCGCTGGCGACAGTCACGGCGATCATTGTCGGCGTCATCACCGTGAGTTACCTGAAATTCTCCAAAAAGATGAGCAATATCTATTAAGGAAGTGAAACCATGGTTAAGACTGCGGCTCAAAATCTGATCAAACCGTTGATCTTCATCTTGTTATCCATAGTCTTTGTGATCAGCATCTTTCCGATCCTCTATATTATCCTGGCTTCATTCAAGACCAATGCGGAGATTCTGACCTCGGGGGCGAATATCTTTCCGGCGCGTTTTCTGACGGAAAACTACGCGAAAGCTTGGAACCTGGCCAATTTCAAGTTATATACCTGGAATAGTATTTACATGTCCTTTTTCATTGTACTCGGCTCGATTATCACGGCAACCACCTTGGCGTACGTCTTTGATCGCGGGGTTTTTGTCGGGAAAAAGTTTCTGTTCGGATTGCTGCTTTCAACGATGTTTATTTCGCTGGGGACCTCCAGCTTATTCCCGCAACTGCAGGTGGCAAAGTTGTTTGGCTTGCACACTTCGTTGTGGGGGGTAATCGTCGTCCGGGTGCTTGGGATCAACGTTTCCCTGGTCTTTGTGGCCAAAGGGTATTTGGCGACGATCCCCAAAGAGATTGACGAAGCGGCGAAGATCGACGGCTGCGGATTCATCGGGATCTATTGGCGGATCATTTTCCCGTTGCTGAAGCCGTTGATCGCCACCATCGGCCTGCTCTCATTCCGGGCGGCTTGGAACGACTATTTGCTACCGTTGGTCTTTACGCTGACCAATCCCAATAAATCGCCGCTGATCGTCGGAGTGATCAATCTAATGAACACCGGCGACTCCGCATCGTCATGGAACCTGATGCTGGCGGCCACCACCATCGCCATCGTGCCGATGTTGACCGTTTACTTGATCTTGAATAAATACTTCATTACCGGCCTGATGAGCGGGGCGGTAAAGGGTTGATCTGCTCTCCTGACCCAATTAACCATGACGAAAGGAAGGACGACCAATGTCCGCAAAACTTCAATCCAGTCCGGTCATTCGCCGGTGTCCCAATAATCCGATTCTGTCTGCCCGGGAGCTCCCGTTTGCCTCGAACCTGGTCTTCAATGCCGGAGTCGCCAAATACCAAGGCAAATATGTCATGTTATTCCGGAACGATTACGGCTATTCGGGCGGGAACAACTTTCAAGGCACCAATCTCGGTCTGGCTTACAGTGACGACGGCATCAAGTGGAATGTCAACAGCAAGCCCTGTTTTGACTTGAAAAGCGCGGAGATCCTCCGGGCCTACGACCCACGTTTGACGGTTATTGAAGGAAAATGTTACGTTTGTTTCGCAGTGGATACCCGTCACGGGTTGCGGGGCGGAATCGCCGTTACCGAAGACTTTGAAACGTTCGAAATTCTCAGCTTGTCCGTTCCCGACAACCGGAACATGGTCTTGTTCCCGGAACGGATCAACGGTCACTACGTCCGGTTGGAACGGCCGTTCCCCGTCTATAGCCGGGGTGGCCGCGATCGTTTCGATACCTGGATTTCCGACTCGCCCGACTTGAAATATTGGGGCAACTCCCAACTGGTCTTGGCGGTGGAGGATGTCCCGTTCGCTAATGATAAAACCGGGCCGGCCGCGCCGCCGATCAAGACCGAAAAAGGCTGGCTGACATTGTTCCACGCGGTCGACCTGGACCCGACCCGCGGCAAAAACGGTTGGGAGGATCGCTGGCTGAAACGCTATTCGGCTGGGATCATGCTGTTGGATCTGAACAATCCGTCCAAAGTGATCGGAATGTCCAAAGAACCGTTGCTTGCTCCGGAAGCGCCTTATGAACGGGATGGCTTCCGTAACGACGTGATCTTCCCGGGCGGGATGATTCTGGAGGAATCCGGCGAGGTTAAAATCTATTACGGCGCCGCCGATACGGTGGAGTGTTTGGCGACGGCCGATCTGAACGACTTGCTCAAACTTTGCAACCAACCGAAATAGAGGTGGGCGATGATGCCGCAGCCATACGATTGGCCGCTGGAACGGCTAAGAACGTATCAACCGGAGTTGACGAAACAAGCGGACTTCGCGGTTTTTTGGAACCGGACCTTGGCCGAACTGGCTCAGACTCCGCCCGAATACTGGATGGAGCTTTATGATTACCCGGTGCGGGGCGTCAAAGTCTATAACCTTCGCTACCGGAGCTATCGTGGCGCGACCATCGAAGCTTGGCTGGTGTTGCCGGACGGTCCGGGACCTCATCCGGGCTTGGTGCTGTTCCATGGCTATAATTGGGCTTTTGACGGCAAGATTCACGATACGGTCAACCTGGCCTTACATGGGTATGCCTGTCTCCAAGTGTTGGTCCGCGGCCAGCAGGGCCATAGTGAAGACAATGTTGGGTCGCCCGCCGGACATCCGGTGGGATGGCTGACCCAAGGAATTGCCGATCCCGCCGCATATTACTACCGGGCCGTCTATATGGATGCGGTCCGGGCGCTGCAGGTCCTGGCAACCATCAAAGCGGTTGATCCCAACCGCATCGGGGTAATGGGCGGGAGTCAGGGCGGGGGATTGGCGCTGGCGGGAGCCGCGCTTTCGGATATTCCGCGGGTGGCGGTGGTGGACTTTCCGTTTTTGGCCAACTTCGAACGGGCGATTGATATCGCACCCGGCGGCCCCTATTATGAGCTGAATGAATACTTCCGGCGTAACTCCGCTCCGGAGTATGAGACGGCGGCGCGGCGCACCCTCAGTTACTTTGATCTGATCAACCATGCGCCGCAAGTCCGGTGTTTCACCTTGATGACGATGGGGTTGATCGACCAGACCACCCCGCCTTCAACGGTGAGCGCGGTCTACAATCACTTGCGCTGCGCCAAGGATCTGATGGTCTGGCGCTATTTCGGGCATGAGGTCATTCCCGGTTCGATCGAGCGCAAACTCCGAACGTTGCTCCGGTTTTTACAGGCGGAATCGGAGTGAAACAATGATAAGCTGTATGCTTTGAATCTGAAAATAAAGGCGGAATGAGCAATGACGAACAATTCCTCTTTCTACGATCTGATCGTTGCCGGCGGCGGTCCGTCGGGAGTCGCCGCCGCAGTTTGCGCCGCCCGGAATGGCGCGCGGGTCTTACTCCTCGAACGGCATGGCTTTTTGGGCGGGATGGCCACGGCGGCTTCAGTTCCGACCTTCTGCCCGTATACCGACGGGAAAAATGTGGTAATCCGGGGGATCGGGCTTGAAGTCCTGCACAAGATGAAGCAGGCGCAAAACTTTGAAACGCCGTTCCGGGATAAGCCGGAAGCGCTCAAGCGGCGCTACGACTGGGTGCCGATCGACCCGGAGGTGTTAAAGGCGGTCTTGGACCAACTGGTCTGGGAAAGCGGCTGCCAGGTGTTGTTGCACTCGCTGATCACCGATGTGGTCGCCACGGCCGGTGTCGTCAAGGCCGTGGTCGTGCAGGATAAGTCCGGCCGCCGTGAGATCGGTTGCAACTATGTGATCGACTGCACCGGGGACGCCGATATTGTGATGGCGGCGGGCGGTCAATGCGAGTATGGCGATGAACGGGGCTTAGTTCAAGCAACCACGCTCTGTTTCCGGTTGGCCAATATCGACCTGGACCGTTTTATGAACTATGTTCAGGCGACCGGAGAAAACGGCAATCTCGCCAAAGCGGTGGCCCGGGCGCGGGAAGCCGGCGAGTTCCCCTTTGCGGAGAAACATGTCTGCGGTTTTGCCATTCAAAATCACGGCATGGCTGGAGTGAATTTTGGCCATGTCTATGAAGTCAATCCGTTACGGGCCGAGGATTTGACCCGGGCCGAGCTGGAGGCGCGCCGACAACTCCCGGCCTTGTTGGCTTTTTTGCGTAAATACGTCCCGGGTTTGGAAGCGGCGGTCCTGGCTTCTTCCGGGCCGATGATCGGGATCCGTGAGACCCGGCGGATCGTCGGCGAATACCGGATGACGCAGCAGGATTATTATCAACGCTCCGATTTCTCGGATACTATTGCCCGGTACGCCTATCCCATTGATCTTCACGCGGCTTCCTCCGGAGCAGTGGTTTACCAAAACGCCCCGGACGAATATGTCTCCAGCAAGTATCGGGACGGCGAATCGTACGCTATTCCTTACCGGGCCTTGCTGCCCCAAGGATTGCGCAATGTGATCGTCGCGGGACGGCCGCTTTCGGCCGACCGGGCGATGCATGGTTCCTTCCGGGTGATGCCGGCTTGTTTCGCCACCGGGCAAGCGGCCGGGACGGCGGCCGCACTGTGCAGTAAGGACCAAATTGAACTGCGGCAGGTTGATATCGAAACGCTCCAGGCGACACTGAAAACCCAAGGGGCTTACCTTGGTTAATGGGACTCTTGTAGATAACGTAGCCCATTGAGTCACTCAACAAGAACATTTTGTTAATAACTCAGTTACGTTATTAACAGAATGACCTCTTTTTGTTAATAACTCAGCTACGTTATTAACAAAACAAGCTCGTTTTGTTAATAACTGATCTATTTCTGTGACTCAATGAGCTCATTTTGTGAATAACTCTTCTCATTTTGTTAATAACTGATCTATTTTTGTGAGTAAACGATCTATTTCTGTGGATAAACGGTTATGGGTTGTGGATAACTTTCAATCCCTGCTTGTTTCGGTTAATAAATAAACGATTCCTGTGGATAAATGGGATCGTTCCGTAAGGGGCTATTGCCAAACTGAACTTTGGTTCATTTTGCAACGGCCTTTTTCTTTTTTTAGCGAAGATCATGGGTACTCGAATTAGATACGAATAAAACCAGTTGACATTTTTCAAACAAATAACTATAATGACTATGTAATTGATAGACATGAATGAGGTATGTTTAAAATGAAAACTGCGAATATGTTTTGGGAAGCCAGTCTGGCGGAGCTGAAACAAGGTTATATTTACGACGCCGGGACTGAAGAATATGTTTGTATCCTTTGCGGGGAACGGTTCACGCAAGGCCGGATCTATCCGTTGGGCGCCTGGTTTTTGGATGCGGAGAAAGCGGTCAAAACCCATATCGCCGAGTTACACGGTTCGACTTTCCAGTTTCTCGTGGACCTGGATAAGAAGGTGACGGGACTGACCGACCACCAGAAGGAGATTTTGACCTGCTTTTACCGGAATATGGGCGATAAAGAGATTGCCGCCAAAATGGAGAACGGCAACACCTCGACCATTCGCAACCAACGTTTTTCGTTCCGGGAGAAGGCCAAACAAGCCAAGGTTTTTTTGGCCATCATGGAACTGCTGGAAGAACATTCGTCCAAAACCGGGCAGTTGATTGCGATTCCGCCCGGCGCCCGGATGGTGGACGAACGGTACGACATTACTGAAGCGGAAAACGAGTCGATTTTGAAAAATTATTTTCAAGCCGGCGTCGACGGTCCGTTACGTAGTTTTCCCAAAAAAGAAAAAAGGAAAATCGCCATCTTAAAGCAGTTGGTGCAACGGTTTGAACCGACCCGGCGCTACGCCGAGAAAGAGGTCAACGAGATTTTAAAGGCGGCGTTCGACGACTATGTCACTTTACGCCGTTATCTGATCGAATACGGATTTATGGATCGCTGCCCCGACGGCAGTTTATATTGGGTAAAGCAAGAGTAGTAAGGAGTTAATAAACATCAAGCGGAAGGAAGTAAATCGATGGAAACTTCGCTGATTACGTGTGAAACTTATCAACGGCGATTGAGAGATCTCTGCTTACGCAGCGGTTTGGAAGAATTCCCGACCAAACGCCGGGATCAGTTGATTTTGTTAAAAAGCATCGCCAACGGCTTTGCGGCCGGGCAAGTATATTCGGAGCAAGCCGTTAATGAAATTATCAAAAGCTGGCGGAATGGCGCTGACTGCTTCAGAGTTTGGGATCATGTGACGTTGCGCCGGCGTTTGGTCGACGAGTCGTTTCTTGATCGCGCTTCGGATGGTTCCAGTTACCGGGTTAACTCCGACGGTCCGCGGGAACTGGCTTTTGAACCCGGGATTGAACAGGTCGTGTTGACCGCGGTTTTAGCGGAAGGCCAACGGGAGATTGAACAACGGAAAGCAGCGTATCTTCAAAATCATGCTTAATAACGAGGCGAACAACCCGGTCGCAATTGCTTCGATTATTTTGCGGCCGGATCGCGGAAAGGAAGACGAACAATGGACCGCCGTGCGGAATTAAAAGCAGCGTATAAAAACCGACCCAAAAATATGGGGGTTTATCAGATTCGCAATCTTGCCAATGGAAAGGTGTATATCGGGAGCGCGCTCAATCTCGACAGCCGCTTCAATTTGTTTGAAATGGTCACCAAATACGGTGGGGGTTGGGCGGGAAATACCCAGCTGACTCAGGAAATGAAAGAGTTGGGCATGGAGAATTTCACCATTGAAATTCTCGACCAATTGAAAGAAAATGATGATTTGCTCTATGATTACAGTGAGGACCTGAAAACATTGGAAGAGTTGTGGCTGGAGAAGCTTCAACCATATGGGGAGCGGGGTTATAACAAACGGAAACCTGAGTAGCGGTAGCTAGACGGGTGATGATCTTGGGGTGAATTAACGAAAACAACTTCGGTGCAAAACTGCCGGAGTTGTTTTTTTGTTGAGTAATCATGCTGGCGATTCATTCTCTTTAATCGTTAATCAGGATTATATTTAATTGTCTATTTCTTTTTAATTCAAAAGGTATATAATAAAACCACGAAATTTGGAATGAGATGGAATGATATTGGATCGGACTTGGTAAGTTTATTATTTTGTTGTATTAAAGGAGGTGACTCAAAGCCAACGGCTTTGAACGCAATGAAAATTACCAATCAACTTGCGATGCTGGAGATTTCTGCCAATGTGCTGGGCAATCCCAGTGTCATTTACCCCACGTTGCTCTGGGACGACCAGACAATGCTCTTAGTGGATACCGGCTTCCCGGGGCAGTTGCCTTTATTTCAAGCGACCATCACCGGGCTCGGTTTGGAATTCGCACGGTTAAATCAAGTACTCATTACCCATCAGGATATTGACCATATCGGCAGTTTGCCGGCACTGGTGGAGGCGTTGCCGGAGCCCCCGGAAGTTTTGGCGCACGAAAACGAAAAACCGTATATTCAAGGGGACCAACGGTTGATCAAGTTTAGCGCCGAACGTTTGGCGACCTTGCCGGAAGAACAACGCCAACGGATGCAGCATGTTGCCGCCAACCTTCCCAAAGCCAAGGTAACCCGGACGGTGTCCGACGGCGAATTCCTGCATTGGGGCGGCGGTATTACGGTGATCCATACCCCCGGCCATACGCCGGGACATATCTGCCTCTACCTCCACGACAGTAAAACGTTGGTTACCGGGGACGCATTAAATGTCATTGATCAGCAATTGATTGGGGCGATTCCCAACTACACGCAGGATATTGAGCAGGCGGCGGCATCGCTGCGGAAATTGGCGCAATACGATATCGAAAATGTCATCAGTTATCACGGCGGGTTATATCGCGGAAACGTCAACGCCCGGATCGCGGAGTTGGCGGAAGGGACAGTGTAGAACGGACGATGCGCAACGAAACCCAAGTCCTCAAGCAAATTCTGGATTACGCTCAAAGCAATCCGGCGATCCGGTGTGTGATCCTGAACGGTTCCCGGGTCAACCCCAAGGTGGTCAAAGATATTTTCTGTGATTACGATGTAATCTTTGGAGTCACGGATCCGTTGCTTTTTTTGGAAAACCGAGAGTGGATCCGCAACTTTGGCGAATTGATCATCATGCAACAAAATGTTATCCCTATGAACGATACGCAAGGACAGATTTTTTTGATGCTGTTCGCCGATGGCGTCCGGATCGACCTGTCATTTGCCGGCGTCAACTTCCTTCATTATTGGCTTGAAGACAGTTTGACCAAAGTATTGCTGGATAAGGATCATCTCCTTGGGGAGGTGGAACCGCCCAGTGAACGGTCTTACGTTACCGCCAAACCCACCAAGGAAGAATTTGAAGCTACGCTCAATAACATCTGGTGGTGCGCGACGAATGTCGCCAAAGGACTATGGCGCGAGGAGCTGCCGTATGTGAAAAGTATGATGGATACGGTGATCCGGCCAGACATCATCGCCGTACTATCCTGGTATGCGGGGTTGCATCACCCATGCCCATGGCAGGTTAATGTAGGTAAGTTCGGCAAATGGTTAAAAAGAGTTTTACCCAAGGCGATTTGGGAGGCTTATCTTAAGACCTATTCCGGGGTTGATCCGGCTGAAATTTGGGAAGCATTGTTGGCGACGGGTAAGCTCGTTAGGGAGATCGGCCCGGAACTGGCGGAACAGTTGGGTTATGAATATCCGTTGGAGGATGACCGGCGGGTAACCGAGTATTTGCAAAAGGTGCGGGAGTTACCCAAAGCGTAGATGCGATAACCAGAAAATTGCCTAATTACCGTAATGAACAATTTGGTAAAAAAGCCCCAAAATCACATTTTGGAACTAATGCTGTCAAAGGACGTTTAAATTTTTAAGAACAACCAAAATCGGCAATAATGGAATCATTAATTCCGCTGAGTTGGTAAACCTTTGAAAGAACCAGCAAGAATAAGAGGGGCTTACATGAGATGTAAACATTGCGGTTTAGAGTATCAATCCGATGGTGGCGTATGCCCGAGTTGCGGTGCGGAACCGGAAAAGATCCAGGTTTTGACGCCGGAAGAACGGGAAAACTTTCAGGGAATAACCCTGGAGGACAACCGTCCGGGTGATGGCCGCTATGAGTATCAAGGGGAACAACCGGGTCAAAGGGTCTTTGTCCACCAAGTGAATTGGAACAAAAACGGATTTTTTTTAAAGCTCCTTGTGGGACTGGTGCTGATCGGATTAATCATCTTTGCCCTACCGCTGGTCTTGCTGGGAGTGGGGGTTTTCGTAGTCGGATGGTTCTCGGCTTGGCTACGGAAGCGGTAAAAGAAGCCGAAAATAAAACTTTAAGCCTCAACTTTGAAAAAAGTTGAGGCTTTTTTGTTTGTCCGCAAACAACTTAAATTATGAATTAAAACGCGATTTGTCCATAATGTGGAATATTCATTTCATACAGTGAACTTTTTTCAAAAAATGTTATTTTTACAGAATGAAAGTGCTATCATCAAATAAATGTTAATTTTTATTAATCAATTATTAAGGAGGCAGACCGGTTGAAAGTTGCAGCAGTTTAGCAAGACCACGCCAAGAGCAACGAACTCAAGACACTTATCGTAATTTGGGAGCAGCTTGCATCGGTTAGCGGTATTTGAAAAGTTAAAAATTAATGATTGGCGCTCCCGCCAAAAAGAGTAACCCGCAACGGAGGTTACTTGCGCGTTTTTGATGCGCTTGCGCCGGATTGCTCCCGGGGTAAGGGCAACAGCCCGACACCACAAAGAATTTGTCTGACAGCGATGCGATCGCTATGGAACCGTATAGGAGGGATACAATGCTTCACAAGAAAATGGCGCAACCGGGATCGAAGGCAGTGCAGGATTGGGGTTATCTACGTGAGAAAGCCACACCATACCTGTTCTTAGGTCCGGTATTCGTACTTATCATCGGATTTTTGTTATACCCGTTCTGTAGTGTCTTTTATTTTAGTTTTCAAAACTTCAACCCTACCATGCCATATCTGAACGGATTTGTCGGTTTTGACAACTATATCAAGATTTTCACTAAAGATCCGCTCTTTTACCGTTCGTTAACGGTCTCCGGAGTTTGGGTGTTCGGCCAGGTCGTTTTGCAACTGATCTTCGGACTGGTGACGGCCTTGGTGTTAAATCACCAATTCCGTGGCAGAAGTCTAATTAGAGGATTGATGTTCACCCCGTGGGCGATCTCCGGGGTCATCGTGGCCATCATGTGGTCGATGATTTTCAATGAACATTTCGGTTTGCTCAACGATTTACTGCTCAAAACGGGCTTGATCTCTCATAAACTCGCCTGGGTCTCCAACAAAAACACCGCCTTGTTTTCGGTAATGATCTCCGAATTGTGGCGGGGGATTCCCTTCTTCGCCATTTCATTACTTTCAGCGTTGCAACTGATCCCGGGCGAGTTGTATGAGTCCTGCGCCATGGACGGCGGCGGGCGTATTGTTTCGTTTGTCCATATCACGCTGGCGTATTTGAAGGAAACCATCATCGTTACCACGCTGTTGCGTGCGGTATGGGAGTTCAAGTCGGTCGATATTATCTACAACCTAACCGCGGGCGGTCCGGTGAATTCCACGACCACCTTGAGCATGTACATGGCGGAGCAGGCGATTAACCTAAATAATTTTGGCTATGGCTCCGCGCTTTCGGTGATCGCCTTCGGGATCCTAACCGTTTTTGCCATCAGCTACCTTAAATTGGGCGGCCTCGGAGGTGATTCGAAATGAGAAAAACGGATTTCAAAACGAAAATGATCAACCTGTTCGGTATCTATCTGCCGTTGGCGGTGTTGCTCATCTTTACGCTAACGCCGTTTTATTGGGTGCTGAATACCTCATTGAAACAGGAAGGCAATATTGTCAAATTGCCGGTTCAGTATTGGCCCAGTCCGATCACATTTGATAATTTCGTCAATATGTGGCAGAACATGAATTTCTCCCGATATTTCTTTAACAGTTTATTGGTCAGCACCTCGGTGATGATCATCGTCGTTGTCTTTACGTTGTTATCGGGTTATGCGTTGAGCCGGTTCAATTTTAAAGGGAAGAAAATCGCCATTTTGGTGTTATTGTCAACCCAGTTTTTCGGGGGCCAAATGTTATTGATTCCGTTGTTTATGATATATAAACAACTGCATTTGTTGAATAGCCCCTTATGCCTGATCATCAATGATTCGACGTTTGAGGTGTCATTTAACTCGATCTTGATGATGGGTTTCTTCTCCAACGTATCGCCACAGTTGGAAGAGGCGGCGATGATTGACGGTTGCAGCCGGATGAAAGCGATCTTTCACATTCTTTTCCCGATTTTACTGCCGGGAATTGTCGCCGCCGGCTTTTTCGCGTTTGTCTCCTCCTGGAAGGAGTTCTTATTTGCGATTATGCTGATCAACGACCCCGAACGTTTCACGATCCCGGTGGGATTGAGCTACATGTTGGGCGAGTTTAACATCAACTACGGAACTTTGGCAGCGGGGGGCATCATCGCCATCATTCCGTCATTTATCCTCTTTAGTTATGTTCAAAAATATCTGGTCCAAAACTTGTCGGCTGGAGCGGTCAAAGGATGACTTGGTACTTTATACCGTACCGGAGTGATTCGGGACGGTATAAAAATAAAAAAGGGAGGATTGAAAATGGTTAAGCGAGTATGTTTAGCAATCATGATTTTGAGTTTAGTGGTAGTGATGACGGTTTCAATGGTGGGAGCAGCCGAAAAAAAAGTAGAACTCACCTATTGGGATCAAAACCCCGGTCCGGATCGTACGCCTTATCTACAGGAATTGTTGAAAAAATTTGAGAGCCAAAACCCCAATATCACGGTGAAGTACGTCGGAATCCCTTCCGGTTCCGCGGCGCAGAAATATAATTTAGCCGTCGCCGCCGATGCGACTCCGGATGTGGCGATCGTACCCGGAAGCTGGATCTCGGTTTTGGTAGCGCAAAAGGCCTTGTTGCCCTTGGATTCGTATTTCAACAAGTGGAATGAAAAAAATAAGATCGGTGAGGCGTATATCGGACAGATCCGTCATGGCGCTCCCGACAATAAACTCTATGTCATTCCCAACACGGCGAACGCTTATTGTTTATGGTACCGGACCGACCGGTTTAAAGCGGCCGGGCTGAGCGTTCCGAAAACCTGGGACGAGTTTTTTGACGCAGTCAAAAAAACGACCGACAAAAAGAACAATCAGTATGGTTTCAGTATCCGGGGCGGCGCCGGTTCGGATACGGTTGTGCTGGCGGGAATCGTCGCCTATTCCGGAATGACCTCATTTTTTGATAAAAAAGGCAAATCGCTGATCAACAACCCCGCGGCGGTAAGCTTTGTCGAAAAATTCACTGGAATGTATGATAAATACACACCGCAAAGCGATATCACCAACGGTTACAAAGAGATGGTCGCCGCGTTTGACAGCGGTGTCGCCAATATGATCTTACATAATCTTGGTTCATACGGCGAACATAACCGGTCATTTAAAGATGGACAATACGCGGCGGCGCCCTTGCCCCTGCCTGCCGGCGGCAAACGAACCTTTTTGGCTGACGCGCCCAACGGCAATGCTATTTTTAAGAACACCAAACATCCGAAAGAAGCCTGGTTATTGGTCAGTTATTTAAGCGGGAAGGATCCGCAACGTCTCTGGAATCAAAAAATCGGACAAATCCCAACCTATGTCGATTTATTAACCGAAGACTGGGCCGAACAAGCCCAGCACATCAGCACCTTGGGAAAAGCCTTCGCTGTCAAAGGAACGATCGCTGTCAGCCAACCTGAATATCTGCCGGATTATAAGAACATCCGCCTCCAGGTATTTGAGCCCGGTTTTCAAGCAGTAATGGCCGGCAATAAAACCGCCAAGCAATTCCTGGATGAGCTCGCCACCGCTTTGGAAAAGTCGGAAAAAAGTTATCGGGCCAATCAGAAGAAATAATCAGTCCCACGAAGTGAGATTGGGCATCCGCGGATGCCCAATCTCACTAAAGATCAGGAGGTTTCAGCGATGATTGGGCAAGAATTCGCTTCGGAAAAACATTATTATCGGGATGAAAAGACCGGTCAGGAAGTCTGTCAACTGACCACCACGGCGAACAATTATCATTTTTACTTTACTGATAATTCCTTTTCCCTGAATGACAAGGAGATTTATTTCTTGTCGGATCGGGCCGCGCCGCAAGCGGGAATATTCAATGTGTTCAAAATGGATTTGGAGACGGGCCGGATGGTTCAAATCACCGCTGAGGAAGGCGGAGTCAACCATCGGGCGACCAAAACACCTGACAGCGAGCTAATTGTTTATACAGCTGGGAAACAGATCAAGAAGGTCAATACCCGCACCGGGGCAACGGAAGTCCTCTATGAGGAAAAGTCCAATTTTAATATGAGAGCCCCTTTTATCAGCCCTGACAAAAAGTATTTTGGGGTCGTCCGCAACGAAATGCGGCCCGATTTTGAGCGGGGTCCGAACTATAAGGGATTTAAGTCAACAATGTTTTCGGTGAAAAAAGCCTACATCACCCTGGTTTATCTTGACGGCTCCAAAGCGATCGACCTGTATGAGGACACTCACTACTTGGGACACTTTCAGTTTGCGCCGGATGACAGCACATTGGCGATGTTCTGTCATGAAGGACCGTGGAATTTGGTGCAACAGCGAATTTGGCTGTTCGATCTGGTGGCGCGGAGCGCCGAACCGTGTTTTCGCCAAGCAGCGGATGACTGCGTCGGACATGAATTTTGGACGCGGGACGGCTTGATCTTCTTTGATAACCGGGGCGCGGGACACGACGGGACGATCACTTCCAGCAAAACCCAAGCAACGGTTGAAACGGCCGATAGCGATGTCAGGGCATACATTGGATTGGCGGATAAAAACGGCGCATTGATCCGTAAAATCGACATGCCGTATTACTGCAATCATTATCACGCCAATAACGACAATACGCTTTTGGTCGGCGATACCGCCGATGATGTGGCGCTGATCGACATCAGCACCGATCAGCCGACGCTCAAGATCCTTTGCTCGCATCAAACTTCCTGGTACACTTCGACGCGGCATTGCCATCCCACGTTTGGCTGGAATGGGCGCCGAATTCTCTTTGAGTCCGACCGCAGCGGCAATCAACATATTTATCTGGTGGATTTGAAATGAGCGAACAGCAACTTAGGAGAATTATGAATCGTGAAAAATATGCAGAACGATAAAGAACAAAACCGGAATCATTCAGTCCAAGTCCTCAATCGTTGTTTTGCAATTTGGGAGGCGATCGCCAATAATCAGGGCGAAGCTTCATTGGCCACATTGAGCAAGGTTTTGGCGATTCCGCATAGTACAATTCATCGGATTCTTGCTAGTTTGATTCAATTGGGATACGTGGAGCAAAACCCGCAAAACGGTTATTATCGCTTGGGATTGAAAATTCTACGGTTTTCCAACATAATCCTGGAAAAGCTGGATTTACGAAAAATAGGCCAGATGTATTTACATGAATTAATGCAGACCACCGGCGAAACTGCCAATCTGGTTGTGCTCGACGGTGATGAAGTCGTCTATGTCGAAAAGGCGGAAAGTCAAGCATCGGTCAGGGTGTTCTCACTGATCGGCAAGCGGGCTCCCGTCCATACCACCGGCGCCGGAAAAATTTTATTGTCCGAGATGGCGCAGCCGGATATTATCGGTATTTTGAAACGGAAAGGGATGTCGAAGTTGACTTCGTATTCGATCGATACGATTCAGACATTCCTGGATGAGCTTGAATTGGTCAGGAAACAGGGTTATGCGTTTGATAATGAGGAATGCGAGTTGGGAGCCAGGTGTATCGCGGCGCCGGTTCGCAACCACTTGGGTCGGATCATCGCCTCGATGAGTATTTCCGGTCCGGTCAACCGGATGAGTCCGGCCCGGATCGACGAGTTGATTCCGATTGTTACCAAAAACGCTTTGAGTCTCTCGTTAACATTGGGATTTTCCGAAGAGCTGCTGTTTTAAATTTCGCGATCAGGGAGGAAAAGATGGGATTACGCGAAGATGCTTTGAATTTACATCAGGAAAACCGGGGTAAGCTTGCCGTGGTAAGCAAGGTCAAGCTGGAGAACGCCCAGGATTTGAGTTTGGCGTATTCGCCCGGAGTTGCGGAACCATGTAAGGAAATCGCTCAGAATTCCGAGTTAAGTTTTGAATACACCAATCGCGGCAATTTGGTCGCGTTATTGTCCGATGGAACCGCTGTCTTAGGATTGGGCGATATTGGACCGACCGCGGCCATGCCGGTAATGGAAGGAAAAGCGATTTTATATAAACATTTTGCCGATGTCGATGCTTTCCCGCTTTGCATCGCCACCCAAGCGGTCGAGGAGATCATTCAAGCCGTGCGGTGGTTGGAACCGACGTTTGGCGGCATTCATTTGGAAGACATCTCCGGGCCGCGTTGCTTTATGATCGAGGAGAAACTGAACGAGCTTTTGGATATCCCGGTCTTTCACGATGATCAGCATGGCACGGCCGTGGTTTGTCTGGCGGGAATCCTCAATGCGTTAAAAGTGGTCGATAAGCGGCTGGATCAGATAAAAGTGGTCATTAACGGCGCGGGCGCGGCCGGCATTTCCGTAGCCAAATTGTTGATTGCGGCCGGAATCGGCGCCGAGCGAATTAAGCTCTGCGATATTGAGGGTGTGCTCTATCCGGGTAGAAAGTCCAACAATGATTATCATGAAGCGATCGCTCGGATGACCAATCCGGCGGGAGTTCAAGGAACTTTGGCCCAGATTTTACCCGGCGCCGATGTTTTTATCGGTGTCTCGGCGCCCCGGGTGGTGACAGAAGAGATGGTCCGCAGTATGGCGCCCCGGGCGATCGTTTTCGCGTTGGCCAATCCGACTCCGGAAATCATGCCGGAAGAGGCGTTGGCGGGCGGCGCGGCGATCGTCGGTACCGGACGTTCCGATTATCCCAATCAAGTCAATAATCTACTGGGTTTCCCCGGGATTTTCCGCGGCGCTTTGGATGTCCGGGCGAGTGCAGTCAATGAAACGATGAAAATAGCGGCTGCCGAAGCGATTGCCGCGTTAATCCCGGCGGCGGAGTTGACGCCGGACTATGTCATCCCCGGGCCGTTTGACCGGCGGGTGGTGCCGGCGGTGGCGTTGGCCGTGGCGCAAGCGGCGATTGACAGCGGCGTGGCGCGTCAACCGCGGACAAAATCTGAACTATGGGACGGACTCGCCAAGCGCGGCTTGGTCTGATACGGGGACGGCCCGGGACAAATGCTAATTTGCGGAGGAATATTACGATGACGAATCCAGCGGCGTCTGGCACAATTACCATTGCCGAATACAATGATCCCGGTTTTAAACATGTATTCGAAAGTAAGGAATGGGCGGTTGCGATCAAAAATTACCAACCGTTAAACGATCTTCAGAACCTGGGTCCATTCAAACGCCATTTGTTAAGCGACGAGGTTTTTATCTTGCTTGAAGGGAAATGCGTGCTGCTGTACGATGATTCGGCGAACCAAGCGGGAACCGCAATGGTCTGCGAACCGTTGGCCAAGGGGAAGGTTTATTGTATTGGCAAGGGCGTTTGGCATGCGACGGCCGTTTCCCGGGATGTGAAGCTGATTATTGTGGAAGACCGGAATACTTCCAAGGAGAATACGGAAGCGCTCCAGATCAGTCAGCAACAGATTGGAGACCTCACGCAGCGGATTCAGCCGATGCTTGAGAGCGCGGAATCATGAAGATTGAACGGCAATGAAGATTCTGATTATAAAATCGAAGAACCTGTGATACGGGTTCTTTTTATTTTGAGGCGATTTGGAAGGGATTGGTTTGGAACCGGATGTTGCTTTTTATCCCACTGGATGGCAATTTTGTTCTACAGGATGGGATAATCTTCATTTTCAAAAGGGTCGCGCAAAAATTGTCAGAAGTCTAAAATGGAAATATCCAGGCAATCCATAAGAATAACGTCAAGGAGGAACAATCGATGAAACCGGTCTCCCAAATCAAGCTCGGCATTATCGGAAGCGGTCAAGTTACAATTCAGCGCCATATCCCGTCAGTCCACTCTCTAGCCGATCCGGAAGTGGCAATTGTGGCAGTGGCCGACTCGAAACCGGGTGTGGCAGAGGCGGTAGCCCGGAACTATGAGATTCCGTCGTATTTCACAGATTACCGTGATCTGCTGGCTTCCGATACGATCAATACCGTTGCGATCTGCACCCCGACGTTTACCCATGCCGAAATCGCGATTGCGGCATTGCAAGCGGGGAAACATGTTTATTTGGAAAAACCGGTAACTCAAAATGAGGCGGAAATGAAGGCGATTATGCAGGTCGCGGCCGAGTCTGAGCTAGTCCTTGTTGCCGGCTCCAACGGCTTACTCCAAGGCCAAATGCAGGTGATGAAGCAACTAATCGCCAGCAAAGCGCTGGGTGAAGTCTATTCGATAAGTATTGAACGGGTCGCCACCCGGGCAACGGGAGATCGCCAACGGCAAACCATGGGCGAAGACGGCGTTATCTTGGAAAATGCCTCCCACGGCGTGGAATGGGCGTTATGGTTCTTAGGCGATCCCAAACCGGTAACGGTTACCGCGATCGGATATTACAAATACGAAAATCTCAGCCGGCAACAGCGCGACCCCCGGGAAGTGGAGGATTCTTTGCTGGCCTTAATCCAATTCGACAACGGCAGCAGTTTTATGTATAAGGTGCTGCGCTCCGCAGTCACCCCGATGGTTTATCAAATGAATATTTACGGCGATCAGGGCTCGATCAAATACGACGTTCACAAATGTTATAAGGAAAAATCCGACGAATGCCTTCGGTTTTATCAGCAAAACAGCGACGGGGTCGTGGTCGAGTCGAAACCGTTAATTCCATACGGCCGGAATCACGCCGCCATGTACCGGCATTTCTTCGAGTGTATCCGTGCCGGGAAACCTTCGCCGATCAGCGATGGCCGCCGCGCCTTGACGGTGATGAAAATTTTGGATGCGCTTCACTGTTCTGTTCAGCAAAACGGAAGCCAGATCAAACTGGATAAACTGTAATTAATTTGCCAAGAGGTGAAAAAAATGATCGGGCTTGGTTGCCATTCCCGGAATTACGGTTCCGGAACACCGGAAGCGATTTTCGATTTTATCATGAAATTAGGGTTTGAATACATCGATGTTGATGCGGTTGGCACGATCCGACAAGCCGACGTGTTGGCGAGTCCGGAAAAGAACGCCGTTTTGACCCGGGAGCTTTCGGAGAAATTTCAACTTAAACTCGCGGAATATTTTATGGGCGAGGTATTGGTTGAGGGAAAAGGGGTAAATCCCAGCCAACCCGATCTCGGTTTGCGGGAACGAATGGTGAGCAACTTTGCCGTCATCTGCCGTTTTGCCCGGCAAGCCGGTTTCGCGAGCATTATGGGGGCCGCCGGCTCCTTTCAGCCGGAAATCGGCTATAACCGTTCGTTTGAACATGCGGCAACAACACTGCAAATGATGACGACGGTTGCCCGTGATCACGGCGTGGCGTTTCATGTTGAACCCAATCGCCATTCGTTGCTGGATTCCCCGCAACGCGCCTTGGCAATGGTTAAGCGCGTGCCGGAGTTGCGGTTTACCGTTGATTTTTTACATTATCAGGTGAACGGTTTTTGTCAAAATGAAACTCTCGAACTGTTGGCTTATGCCGGTCACATGCACGCGCGTCAAGCGGCGATCAATTGGCCCAAGTGCCCCTATGAATACGGGGAAATTGATTACGACGCGATCATCCAACGATTGGCGGAGTTGCGTTGGAATGGCGTTATTACGATGGAGTTCTGGAATGGTCCGGCGGAGGATGCGGCAGGAATCAGTCCCGTTGATCAGACTATTTTGATGCGGTACGAATTAAAACGGTTGCTCCGAAAATATCTAGGTTGAGTCGGACTGAAACCGGCGACGGTTCCTCTTTCATAGATTTGGATAGTTCATCGCATAATAACCACGTTAGTGGTTTTTTTTTGGCCAATTTTCCCTTTCCTGATCGAAGAAAAAACGCAAATGCGAGTCAACCGACCCTTAATTGCCATATGATCATACCAGGAATGAATGCGATCCATTTTGAACGGACGGTGATTAAAACGGAAACGAGCCAGCCGTGTCCGGTCGAACTGAACCGGAAAGAAAAAGCGTTGCGTTTGATTGACCGGGTGATCGAAGACTGTTTGGATCTGGGGTTTACCCTTGAGCAACTACGGGCGTTGGTCACGGTCCATATCCGCGAGAAAGAAGAGTCGTTTCAAAAGGTCCGGGTGCTGTTTATTGACTGCAATGAAGAGCAGTTGCACAATTTCAGCCGCGAGTTTCGCGAGTTGGTCCGGGTGGAGATTGTTCCCTTGTTACTCGACCACTTTTTAAATCTGGAAATGGCCAATGCCGCCTTGGTCCGGGAAGCCGATCTGATCGTCACCACCACCACCCACCGCCACGATGTGCAAATGATGGTCAAAGCCTTGGGTTTGCCTCATGAAGTGGTATCGGTCTGCGCTCAACCCCAGACGGAGATCTTAATCACCCTGGTCCGTTTGGCGGGCCAAGGTCCGCTTGGCATGGTCTGTTTGAGCGACCGTTTTCCGGCTGTCGTCCACCGGGCTTTGGCCAAAGTGGGGATCTTCAATCTGAAACTGGACTATACGACCACCCGCGACCCCGAAGCCTTACAAGCTTTTGTTGAGTCCCACGCCATTATACTGACCTTCTCCGAGCGGTACGCCGAGGTGAAAGCCATTGCCGGCGATCGCGAGGTCATCTCGTATATCCACCGGCTCGATCACGGCTCCGTCAATCTGGTCCGCCGGGTGATTGAACGGGTGATGGGCGGTCCGGCCAAACGAGGCGAATGATGAAAAAACCGACGTTAGTCATGGGTGTAATCGGCATGGATGTTCACGCTGTCGGCAATAAGATTTTGGAGCGGGCTTTTGCCGAAGCCGGGTTTGAAGTCGTCAACCTGGGCGTGATGGTCTCGCAAAACGAGTTTATCCATGCCGCGATTGAAACCGCGGCGGAGGTGATTATCATCTCGTCGCTATACGGCCATGCCGAGTTGGACTGCCGTGGCCTCCGCGAGAAATGTCTTGAGGCCGGAATCGGCAACATCCTTATATATGTCGGCGGAAATCTGGTCGTGGGCAAAGCCGCCTTTGAAACCGTGGAACAGACTTTTAAGCAGATGGGGTTCGACCGGGTTTATCCACCCGGAACCTTACCGGAAGTAGCGATCGCCGATTTACGGCAGGACCTGCACATAACCGCTGAATTTTTCAAAGGGCGGGAGGGTGAAGCATGACCGAATTGCGGAACGTGGGTCTCAGTGAAGGCGATTTTAAAGCGTTGCGGCAGACCGTGTTGGCGCAGTGGCCGACCGGCGCCGAGGTTGATTTGGATGTTGCGCTTGCGTATCAACGGGCGATTCCGGCGGCCAAACGTTTTACCAATCGGCTGGCGCAAGCGCAAGCGGACGGGCGAATTTTAATCCAACCCCGGGCGGGGGTGGCGTTAGTCGAAGAACAGATCGCTTTGTTGCGCTACCTGGAAACCACGGGTGAAGCCGATTTATTGCCCACCACGGTCGACAGTTATACCCGCCAGAACCGGTATCAGGAAGCGCAGGAAGGCATTGTCGCCAGCCGCAACGCCGGACGTTCGATGCTGAACGGATTTCCCATTGTCAATTACGGCGTCCCGGAAACCCGCAAAGTCGTTGAAGCGGTTAATCTGCCCATCCAAGTGCGGCACGGTACGCCCGACGCCCGGTTATTGGCGGAGATTTCGTTGGCGGCCGGTTTTACCGCGTTTGAAGGTGGGGGAATCTCCTACAATATTCCATACGCCAAAGCGATTCCTCTGGAGACCACCATTGGTTATTGGCAATACGTCGATCGGCTGGTCGGTTGGTATGAGGAGCAGGGAATCGCCATTGACCGCGAGCCCTTTGGACCGTTGACCGGCACCCTGGTCCCGCCGTCGATTTCGCACTCGATCGCCATTGTCGAAGCGTTGCTGGCAGCGGAGCAAGGGGTGCGCAATTTGTCGGTGGGATACGGCCAATGCGGCAATCTGGTCCAGGATGTGGCGGCGTTACGGGTCTTGGCGAAGCTGACCGCCGAATATCTGGAGCGGTTTGGCTATTCGGGCTTGCGGATTCACACCGTGTTTCACCAATGGATGGGCGGGTTCCCGCCCGAAGAGGCCAAGGCCTTTGCGGTCATCGCGTTGGGCGCCTTGGCGGCTGCGTTTGCCGGGGCCACCAAAGTGATTGTGAAGAGTCCCCATGAAGCGTTTGGGGTTCCGACCAAAGAGGCCAATGCCGACGGGCTGAAGGCGACCCGGCAGGTTTTAAATATGGTGCGTGACCAGCGGTTTCCGGAGTCGCAAGAACTGGTGGAAGAGTTGGCGATTACCGAGGCCGAAACCCGCGCGATTTTGGAGAAGATTTACGATTTGGGCGAGGGCGATTGGGCAATCGGCGCAGTCCGGGCCTTTGCCGCCGGAGTGCTTGACGTACCGTTTGCGCCCAGCCGCTGCAACCTTGGCAAAGTCATGCCAGTCCGGGATCAAAACGGCGCGGTCCGGTTTTTGGACTTCGGCAACCTGCCGTTTGACGCCGCGATCCGGGATTTTCACCGGCAACGCGTCGCCGCACGGGCGGCGGCTGAAGAACGGCCGGTCGGTTTTCAGATGGTGGTTGATGATATCTACGCCATCAGTAAAGGGATGTTGGTTGGCAGGCCACGTTAAAAATAAGGAGTCGGCGGGATGAAAATTACCAAACTGGTTTGCGCGCCGGGGCGGACCGGATTTTATTTCGATGATCAAGTGGCGATCAAACGGGACGCGGTGCCGGACGGATTTGCCTATCAAGGTCAACCGGTCTTGCCGGGGTTCACCAGTATCCGGCAGGCCGGCGAAGCCGTCTCCGTCATGCTGATCCTGGACGACGGGCAGGTCGCGTTCGGCGACTGCGCGGCGGTCCAATATTCGGGCGCCGGCGGGCGTGACCCGGTTTTTTTGGCGCGGGAATTCATTCCGGTGATTGAATCGCTGCTGCGTCCAGCGCTTGAGGGGGTAACGCTGGCGGATTTCCGGACACTGGCGGAAGCCGTGGAACGGGTGATCGACCCGAAGACCGGGAAACCGCTGCATACCGCGATCCGTTATGGTGTAACCCAGGCGTTGTTGGACGCCGTCGCCAAGTCGCGCCGGCAGTTGATGGCCGATATCATCGCCCAGGAATATCAGACCACCGTATCCACCCGGCCCATTCCCATTTTTACCCAAAGCGGTGACGACCGGTACACCAATGCCGATAAAATGATCCTCAAAGAGGCGGATATCCTGCCGCACGGTCTAATCAATAATATCGGGACCAAATTGGGCCATAACGGCGAACTGCTCCTCGAATACGTCGGATGGTTGAAAAAACGGGTGGAACAGCTGCGGCGCCGGTCCGACTACCAGCCGGTCCTGCATATAGACGTCTATGGCACCATTGGCTTGGCTTTTGATCACGATCCCGAACGAATCCTCGACTATTTGGCGCAATTGGCTGCGGCAGCCGCGCCGTTGCGTTTGCGGATCGAGGGTCCGGTCGATATGGGCGACCGGTTGCGGCAGTTGGAAGCTTTGGCCGACCTGCGCGGCGCCGTTGACAACCGGGGGATCGCTTTGGAGATCGTCGCTGACGAATGGTGCAATACGCTGGAGGATATCGAGCTTTTTGCTCAACACCGCGCCGGCCATATGCTTCAGATCAAAACCCCCGATTTGGGAGGGATCAATAACGCGGCGGCGGCAGTTTTGGTCTGTAAACAAGCGGGGATCGGGGCGTATCTGGGCGGCACCTGCAATGAGACCGACCGTTCGGCCCAGGTCTGCGTCCACGTGGCGTTAGCGACCCGGCCCGATCAGATGCTCGCCAAACCGGGGATGGGAATGGACGAAGGTTATATGATTGTCTCCAACGAGATGAACCGGATCCTGGCGTTAAAACAAAGCGGTAATTAGTTCGCAGGTGCCGTAATCTGGCAATCGTGGGATAAACCTGAGGGATCACGGCATATGATCAAGTGAAGTTGCAAAGGGAATGGGGCGGAACGATGACAGAGCTACGGATCTTATCGCCCACGGCGATTTTAGGTTATGGTTTTCCGGTCAGTTCGTTTGAAGCGGGCTTGCGCCGCAATCCCCACGTGATTGCGGTCGACGCCGGATCAACCGATCCCGGCCCGTATTATCTCGGAGCCGGGGTTTGCTTTACCGAACGGCGCGCCGTCAAACGGGATTTACAGTTGATCCTCCAAGCGGCGTTGCCGCGACGGAGCCGGGTGATCATCGGCAGCGCCGGGGGGAGCGGCGCCAACTGTCATCTGGAGCGGGACTTGGGGATACTCCGTGAGTTGGCCGCTGAGCTTCAACTGCATTTTACGGTTGCGGTAATTCAGGCCGAAATCGCGAAAGAATCGCTCCTCGCGTTATGGCGGGAGGGAAAGATAACCCCCCTGGCGCCAGCTCCGGATTTGACGGAAGCGGATATCGTCGAGTCCACCCGGGTGGTCGGGCAGATGGGGATGGACCCGATTCTCCGGGCTTTGGATTCGAACGCGGATGTGATCTTGGCCGGACGCTGTTATGATCCGGCAGTTTTTGCCGCATTGCCGGTTCGGGAAGGATTTGATCCCGGTCTGGCGATTCATCTCGGGAAGATTTTGGAGTGCGCGGCGATTGCCGCCACGCCGGGCAGCGGCAGTGACTGTCTGTTCGGGACCATCTACCCGGATCATTTCACCGTTGAACCGTTAAATTCCAACCGTCGCTGTACCACGTTGTCCGTGGCCGCTCACACTTTATATGAAAAATCCAATCCGTATCTGCTGCCCGGTCCGGGCGGGATGCTGGATCTGCGGCAAACACAGTTCGAGCAGGTAACCGCGGCGCAAGTCCGGGTGAGCGGGAGCCGGTTTAGCCAGTCCGAACCGTACCGGATCAAGTTGGAAGGGGCGCGGCGTCTCGGGTTCCGGACCATCGCCATCGCCGGAGTGCGCGATCCGATCATGATCCGGCAGATCGACCCGATCATCGCCGCGGTGAAAGAGCGCGTAGCCGATAATTTTCAGCATGAGTCATGGTCGTATCATTTAAACTTCACCGTTTACGGTAAAAACGGCGTAATGGGCCTTTGGGAACCACAACCGTTCCCGGAAGGGCACGAGTTGGGCATCGTCATCGAAGCCGTCGGGACGACCCAAGAGATCGCCAATACCATTTGCGGTTTTGCCCGTTCGACTATGTTGCACTATGGTTACGCCGGCCGGATCGCCACCGCCGGCAATTTGGCGTTTCCCTATTCCCCCTCGGATTTCAAGGCGGGAGAGGTTTATGCCTTCAGTCTGTATCATTTGGTGGAGACGGATGACCCGTGCCGGTTTTTCCCCATGCAACGGATTGAACTGTAAGCGGAGAACCGGCATGAAGCAGTCGGAAAGGAGCTGCCGAAGATGGGAATACCCCTGGTCGAGTTGGCCGAGGTGATCCGGAGCAAAAATTCCGGACCGTATGAGTTAACGTTGGATATTATCTTTCGTGAGGACGCGGTCTTTCGGCAAGTCTGCGCGCAAGGATTGATCAATCAAGGGTTGATCGCCAAGACCTATGGAATTGCCGAAACGGATGTGCTGGGAGTGATCGAATTTATCCCGGCCAAAGCGATTAAGATTAATCTCCGGCGGCCGGTTCCCTCGGGATCGCTTGGCGACACCGATGTTTACGGCGCCCAGCAACATGCGCCGCTATTGGGGTTGGAGCTTGCCCTGACGGGTGCGGACTAATGCCGGGAGCCTTAATCCAGGAATTGTTAATGTACGCGGTGTATTTTGCGCCCCGCGGGAAAAGCCGTCTGATCACGCTCGGCCATCATCTCGCCCAACGGCATCTAAATTCGCTGGACCGTCTGATCGGGGTGATCGGTGACGCCGGCGCCGGCAAGTCGCTGTTGATCAAGGGGCTTTTTCCCGGTCTTGAATTGACCAACGACGATTCCGGAATGAATATCCGCCCCTTGCCGGTTTTGGACCAAGCCGAAACGGGGCGGTTTACGGCCCACACCTACCATCTGGATATGCGGTTTGAGATGGCGTTCACTCCATTGCAGCGGCTGGCCGACGCGGTGGCTGCGGCAATCCAGGCGGAACGCCGGGTAGTTATCGAACATTTTGAACTGCTGTATCCGTTTTTGAAGCTGAACGCGGAGATCCTGATCGGCATCGGCGAAGAGGTGATCGTCACCCGGCCCAATATCTTCGGCCCGTTGCCCGAAGATATCGCCACCATCGTCTTTCGTTCGCTGGCATACCGCAGGATGGCCCATACCGCCGAGGATCTGGTGGGGTTGATTCTGCATAATGAGTTGCAGGTCAAAGAACCGTTGATTCACGCCGATGTCAAACATGGTTTCGTGCTTGAGTTTGCAACCAAACCGGAGCTGGATCTGGAATGGTTGGAAAGGCGGGTCCGGGAATTTATCGCCCAAGCGATTCCCATTCACACCGTGGACGACGAACATATCTGCATCGGCGGGACCCGGTTATTCTGCACCGGCCCCCGGATTCATCTGCGCAAAACCTCGGAGATTGAACATTTTCAAGTGGTCAAAGAGATTTTCTACGATCCCATCGCGGCGAAGTATTTATTAGTGGGATTGGTCGGCAAAGCCGAACCGTTTAATTTAAAAGATCTGAACGATTATTTTAAGGGAGATCGCCCCTAGCGTCTTGCCGGTGTTGCCCAAGCCAATGCGGGAGTGAGCGATGAATCCGTACTTGTTAATAGATTTTGGGAGTACTTATACCAAGTTGACCGCGGTCGACTTGGACCGGCCGCGGGTGTTGGGAACAGCCAGCGCCAACACCACCGTCGCGGACGGCTTAAGCGCCGGATTTCAGGAAGCTTTGGCCCGGCTGGAAAAAGCAATTGGACCGGTGCGTTATGAGAAACGCCTGGCCGCCAGCAGCGCTGCCGGAGGACTGAAGATCATCGCCGTGGGATTGGTGCCCGAGTTAACCGTAGCGGCCGCGAAACAAGCGGCGCTTGGCGCCGGCGGGCGGGTGCTGAAAGCCTACGGTTTTGAGCTGACGGCGGCCGATTGTCTGGAGATGGCCGACTTCCAACCGGATCTGATCTTATTGGCCGGGGGTACCGACGGCGGCAATCAACAGATCTTGCTTCACAATTCGGGATTGCTGGCCCAAAGCGAGCTGGCCGCCCCGATCATCATCGCCGGAAACCGGAGCGCGACGCCGCAAGCTGCCGCCAAGCTTGCGGCGTCCGGAAAAGTTTGTTATCAAGCGCCCAATGTCTTGCCACGGCTAGGCGAGTTGAACACCGTGCCGGTACAGCGCCGGATCCGGGAGATCTTTTTGGAACGGATCATTCACGCCAAAGGACTGGATCGCGTCGAACAATTTATTGACGGGATTATAATGCCGACGCCGGCGGCGGTTTTGGACGCGGCGGTCTGCTTGGCCGACGGCGCCGGCGGCAACGCCGGGTGGGGCGAGTTGCTGCTGGTGGATGTCGGCGGCGCCACCACCGATGTCCATTCGGTGGCGGCGGGCTTGCCGACCCGGGCCAATGTCAGCTTGCGCGGTTTGCCCGAACCCCGGGTCAAACGCACCGTCGAAGGGGACTTGGGGATGCGTTACAGCGCCGGGGCGTTGGCGGACGTCTTTGCGCTCGAGCAGATCGCCGGGTTGGCGCAACTGCCGGTCGACGTTGTGGCGGCGGGAATCGAGCGGCGTTGCGCCGCAACGGATTTTTTGCCGGAGCAGCCGGCTGAGGTGACGCTGGAGCTAACGTTGGGTTTTTTGGCGGTCAAGGGCGCGGTCGAACGGCACGTGGGGCATTTGGAACAAAACTTCACTCCGGCGGGGCCGATTTGGGTACAAACCGGCAAGGATCTGACCAACGTGGCGAAGGTAATCGGCACCGGCGGAATTTTAGCCCATCAACCCCAAAGCCGGCGCATTGTAGCCGGCGCGTTGGCCGAACCGGCCGCTCCCGACATCCTGAAACCGGCCCGGGCCGAGCTGGTGATTGACCGGCACTACTTGATTCCGACGCTAGGTCTGTTGGTCAAGGAATTTCCCGAAGTTGCCTTTACACTGTTGACAGCGGCCTTATCCGCAAAAAATAACGCGGCTTCCGAAGTTAACGGGAAAGTAAATGACGTTTAAGCAGGAACCTTCCGCTTGCGAAGCGAATTCATCAGGATAGACAGTTCCGAGAATGCAAATTACCACCTTGCTTATTTCAGTAGTGTTGCAATTCTCGTCATGGGAGAAGATTGAGTTTTATTTCGACCGTCAATACTGCCAATCCAGGATGAATAGGTGTGATCGTGTTGTTGGTGATCATTGGTTTGTGTGTGGCCGGCTTCATCGCGGCGTTTGTCGATTCGATTGCCGGAGGAGGCGGGCTGATCAGTTTGCCGGCTTTTTTATTGGCGGGGGTTCCGCCGCATTTTGCGTTAGGGACCAATAAGTTCGCTTCGACCGCCGCGTCATTGACCAGTTCCATCAAGTACGCCCGCTCGGCAAAGGTCAACGGGGCGTTGATGCGTTATCTTGTCCCGCTGACGTTGGTGGGCGCGGCGCTGGGCGTTAAAGCGGTTTTACATTTGGATCCTCGGTTCCTGCAAGCGCTGGTATTGGTGATGATCATTGCGGTTGGCCTTTACAGTCTCTTCTCAAAGAAGGTTGGCCTGACGGACCGTTTCAGCGGTTTAACCCGGGGCAAGATTGGCTTGGGTATGGTTTTGGCCCTGGGAATCGGTTTTTATGACGGTTTCTTCGGGCCGGGCACCGGTTCTTTTTTGATCTTCGGTTTGATTGGGATCTACGGGTTTGATTTTATCAACGCCGGCGGGAACGCCCGGGTGTTGAATTTTATCAGCAACGTAACGGCGTTGCTTTTGTTTGCCTGGCAAGGACGGATCAATTATCATTACGGGATTCCGGTGGCTTTGGCGATGATCGCCGGGGCGCAACTGGGGACCAAAATGGCGTTGCAAAATGGGGTGAAGTTGGTCAAACCGCTTTTTGTAACAATGTCGCTGGGGGTTGCCGGGAAAGTATTATGGGGCATGTTCAACGGATAGCGTTCGCGCGCAATAACAACCGATGAATGGAGTCATGATGATCACATGACTCCATTTTTGTTGAAAAAACCTTGACTTTTTAATAAACAGGCCGGTTTTTGTTTTACAAACGGTCATTTGTGTTTTTACTCGCGATAATTTTCATTATTACCGGGCAATATTATTAATTATCTTGACAAAAACAATTTGTAACCTTGCAAAAACATTTTTTACTTTGACAATTTTAATTTGCAACCCGCCAATTATATTTTGTAATCTCGCAATTGTTCTTTGCAACCCCGCAAAAATATTTTTTGACCTTGCAATATTCATTTGCAACCTGGCAATTGTATTTTGTGACCTTGCAAAAATATTTTGCAACGTTACATTATAATTTATCGAAGTATTTTAGAACTTTTGTGGGTTTTGAAAGTAAATTTGGCGAATCGCCAAACACACTCCCTTTTTCTTTGAAAAACTGATTGGCTCGCCAATGATTTCCGGACAGGATAACATAACATGTTAAAATTATATAAAATAATCGGCTTTAGCAGCAGAAATTTTTGATAATAAAGCGTTGAAACGCCGGACTTTGATCTTCATTCCGGCGTATGACGGGAAATGCAGGATTCTGCAGAAATAACCCGAATGCTCCATAAATAACAAAAATTTAGCGAAATGCGAACTCCTTCATGACCAAACCGTCCGGCTCGGCATAGGATATCGTCATACGAGCGAAGGTTCCGCGCACGGTTGCAATTCGCTAAATACGCTAAGGGATGAGTCAATTGCTCTTTGATTCGTTGGGAATCACTGCGGTATATCTGGGAATCGTTTTCCTTGCATGGCTGCAACGCCAAACGCTGCCGGGAGTTCTATCGAAGCAAATCCTCCTGGGTTGTGCCAACCTGTTGGTTCTTACATTGTTACTCACTGCCAAAACTTTGTCCACACTGATGGCGCTCGCCCTGATTTGCTACGGGATTTGCCGCTGGCTCCAAACCCGGCCCCAGACCCAAGCGCAACCGGACGGGGGAGTCCGCCGGATTGGTTTGACAGCGGCGCTGATGATTTTGACGGCGTTATTTATCATTCTCAAATACGAGTGGGCGCAATTGTTGGTTGGAAAACTGCTTTGGGCCCGACCGGGCTTTAAACCGGATCTAATTCAGACCATCGGCGTTTCCTATATCTTCTTTAAATTAGTCCATTGCCTGGTTGACGCCTACCGGGGCCGCTTATTTCACCTCAATCCGCTGACCTTTCTGAATTATCTGTTCTTTTTTCCTACGTTTCTCGCGGGGCCGATCGATCGTTATCAAAATTTCGCGGCGTGGTTGTGCCATCCGGCTGGCCGGCGCGACCGGGTGCTTGCCAAAGCGGCGTTTTTCCGGATTTTCCTCGGGGTGGTGAAAAAGTTTTTGCTGGTTCCGCTCGTCGTCACTTACGCCAAGGATTTTGGCCAGGTCCATTTGAGCGAGATCTTTTATATCAATGTCATGATTAGCTTAATTGCGTATTCTTTTTATTTGTATTTTGACTTTTCCGGTTATAGCGACCTGGCGATCGGCGTGGCCATGCTGCTGGGGTTCCGGGTGCCGGAGAATTTCGCCGCTCCGTATCTCGCCCAAAACCTGGGCGACTTTTGGCGGCGTTGGCATATCAGCTTATCCTCGATCTTACGGGAAGATATCTTTTTGCCATTGGTCCGCGGTATTTCCAAATATGCGCCGCGGGTTCCACGGCTGGCCGGCAGTATCGCCGGTTATCTGGTGACGTTTTTCATTTGCGGTCTCTGGCATGGCAACACGGTGAACTTTGCCATCTGGGGCCTTTGGCACGGGATCGGTCTATCCGTCCACAAACTCTGGCAGGCTTCGCCCTGGTGTCAATGGGCCAAGCAACGGCAGGGCAAGTTTAGCAAACCGCTGATTGCCTGGGCGGCGGTCGCCCTCACCTTTGTTTACGTCTCTGCCGGTTGGCTGTTTTTTAATTACTCGTTGCCCCAGATCCGTTCGCTGCAAATCCTTTCGAAGCTCGCGATCAGCGTCGAACCGTATTATTTCTACGGCAGTTATTACACCTGGGGGATTAGACTGAACTATCGGCCGCTCCATCCAGACGACCGGCTCGATATCGAATTTCGTTCCAAACCCGCCAAACGGTGGATCTCGTATACCAGCGATCGGACCATCGAAAAAGGTTACGTCAATGTCTACGGGATCAACTCCGACGATGGAAACGAATCTTATCAGAGCTTACCGCCGGGAAATTATGAGGTCAGAATCAGATATCAACCCGCGCGCCAACCGGCCGTTGCCGCGAATTGGGTGGTGATACCTGTCACCATGCCCGATTACACGACCAAGTCCAATTTAACCGCCGACGATCTGGAAGCGGTGGCGCGCCGCGACCGGGATGGCTGGGGGATTCAACTCAATTACCGGCCGCCGGCGCGGAAGTTTACGGTGGATATTGAAGTCCGTCCGCCGGGGAGCGGGGCTTGGCAAAAATTTCAATACCAGCGGCCGGGTCGTTTCCGGAGCGCCCGGATTACCGGCCCCGTCAACCGCTCCGGCGCGAAGCCGCCACTGACTCCCGGAGTTTACGGCGTGCGGATCCGCTACACCCATCCCCAAGAAGGCTATTTCAGCGACTGGACCGAGCTGGCGGTGGCGGTCCCCGCCGTGCGGCGGGTGAAGGAGCGTGATACCGATGAAGCTGGCTGATCAAGCCCGTTGCGGCGCCATTATCGGCTGGGCGTTGCTTACTGCGCTGCTGGCCCCGGTCTTCATTCAGTGGTTGCCCTTGCCGCAGGCGCCAACGATCGAAGGGGTATTTATCCGGGACAATCAGCGTAATTTCCCGCGTTTCCTGGCGACGATCAAACGTCACCAAGGGGTGTTGGTGCTTGGAACTTCGGAGACCGCCGCGCATTTAAGCGGACAAAACTATTGGGCGTTGTTGAACCGGGATCGCGATGTCGCGCCGTACTTTTCGGTTTTGGGCGGAGCGGGACGTTGTTCCTACATGTGGTTTCCGACGATTCTCGCCAACCCGGAAGCGTTCAAAGGGTTACGGGTATTGTATTATCTCAATCCAACCTATTGGCGGTATGATCTGAACGGTTTCGCCGTCCGCTATTACGACCGTTATAACAGCCCGGAACTGGTTCAAAGTATTCGGGAGAAAGCCGCGCAGTCTGGATTGACACCGTTTATCGCACCATACCTCAATCATCAGCCGGCAGCGTTGCGCTGGACTGACCGGCTCGCCGCCGTCATCAAAGTTTGGAAGAGTTTTTACTCGTATGATTTGAAAAGTTTCTGGCAACGGCCGATGACCCAGAAAAGCCGGAGTTATCGCAATCCCGGCGCCAATGAGATCGCGATGTGGCAGGACGGGCTCGATCTTGAAAAAAACGTCACCCATGACTATGCCGTCCGGAATCGCTATGACGGAATTCCTCCGGTCAGTCCCAGTACCTTTCAGTTTGAGGCATTACAAGCCTTCATTGGCCTGGCCAGGGACAGTGCGATTGATCTGGTGGTTTTTATCGGACCTTACAACGGAATTTTGGCCCGGCGGAATTCGCCGGAAGTGATCGCCGGATACGCGAAAGCGCTTGCCGATATTAAACGGCTTTTGCACGCGACCAACGTCAAATATATCGATGGAACGGACTTAGCGTTTCAAAAGGGGGTTTTTAACGATGCGCAACATCATTCGGCTTTTGGAGCCTGGAAGATTGAACAGCGGATTGCCCCATATTATCAGCGGTAAAAAGCTGATCATCTTTCTGATCAGCTTGAGTATCTGCTTATATTTGCTGGCCCAAGAGCAGATTATTGATATTCCCTATGTTTACGGCAACTTCTGAAAACAGGGCATTGTCCGGTCTACCGTTGGGGCCGGAGCGGCGACGTCTCATCAGCAACAGGCGCCTTTTTTGCATATTGTTGGGAAATTTATTTAAAGGTTTGGATGATAAAAAAACCGGCGGTGAGACTTCAACCGCCGGTTTTGCTATATTTATTGAGTGTTTTTTGTAACATAGTCCAATATCGCTTGGGTCCGGCGATAATTGTTCTGTTCGAGCAGTTTGAGATAATCTCCCACCAACGTCCCGAGTTTTGTCCGGGGATACTGTTTGATTGTCCGTTGGTAGCTGGATCGGAAGGAATCGTTCAACCGTAGTGTCTGATAGTCGAATGCCGGTGAATTGTTCAAACCCAGCAGATAAGCGGAGAGGTAATTCTTCATTAATTGACGCAGTTGGGGATTTTTCGCGAAGTCGGGGTTGGCGTTGAGGAACGTTTCAATCCTGACGATCCGGTCGCTTACGGTGTTGACGGGGATTGTCAGACTCGCATCCGCGGCGAAATGACGGGTGGTTTCATCGGCCATGATCTGCAAATAACCGGCCAGCCGCTTCGATACCAACTTCCCATACCGGGTGTTCAGGAGGGGATAGTCGCTTTCAATATAGATCATTCCTTCCGCCCAGGATAGTTTAAAGCCGTCTTGGCAAATTTTTTGAACCAACTCGCGGATGTTGGCCTCTTTGATATTTTGATTTTCCAAGACAACTTGCGGCGGATACTGGTTAATCTTGGGATTGACGGCATCGGAAAACAATTCCGCTTCATATTGGGGTTGGAGTTTGGCTTGCAAATCGAGGAGTTGCAAAATAAGCCTGTCATAATCGGCAGGACGCAACGCTTGACGGTGAGTGTCAAGATAGGCGAGCACCGCGTTGGGAGCGGTAAAGCTTTGATTGACAACGACAACGGGTGGGACTGCCGCCGGCTCAGTGGCAAATACCGTAAAAGCAGAGAATCCGGTCAGGCAAACAGCGCCGATTAACAGTCCGGTGATTGCAAACAGTTTCATTCAATCCTCCAGCTTGTTTGTGGTTTAGTGGATATGGTACATCAAATCAATTGTAGAGGATATTCGTTGCAAACTCAATCGGAAAGGAATGTCAATCGGCGGCCGCCCCAAAAATTGTGCACCAGATTTTGGGCGAAAGGAATATATTATGTTAGCAGATTACCGAAGGTGGTGAAGTAATGGCTCAAAACCCATTCGATTCGTATCTTCGTTTTTTTCATGCCATTCCCGGCGGACCGGCCGTGGATATTTACGCCAATAACAGCTTGATTGCCCGTGATGTGAATTATGGCGGAATCACAGCGTATCTGGCCTTACAGCATGGGAAGTATCAAATCACGGTGTTTGCCGCCGGAACAACGGTTGATCCCATTGCCAACGTCTTTTTGATGATTCCGGCCCATACCGCTATAACCACCGCATTGGTCGGCAGCGTCGGGGCAGTCCAGTTGAAACCGTTGATTGACGCGCCGGAACAACGCAACCGGCGCCGCTCCATGGTGCGGTTCGTCCATCTTTCCCCAACGGCGTTGGTGACTGACTTCGTATTAAATGATGGGCGCGTTCTTTTCCGGAAAGTCGAACCGCACGAGGCGACGCGGTATGCTTCGCTCCATCCCGGACGCTGCGGTTTCAAAATCCGGATTGCCGGTTCCCGGCAGATTGTCTTCCGGGTTCCCGATATCCGCTTGGGAGTCGGCCAGTTTTACACGGTGTATTTGATCGGGTATTCCGGCGGCGATCAACCGGTTCAAACAATCGTTGTTAACGATCTTATCCGGTTGGAGGGTTAAACAATAAATTCTGAAGGATCGAGGTTGTTGCTACGGAATAAGCGACAACCTTCATTTTCATATCCCACCCCCCAAAAAGCTCAGCCACAGGTTGAAACCCGTGGCTGGTTAAGTTCTGCGGTTTCATAGCCTGGGGTATTAACCCGAGGCGGTGGTTTGGGAAGACGGTTTACGCAGCAAAACATGTTCCAAAAGAATACAGATCAACATCCCGCTGATAAAGCCGTTGCCCAAGATGTAGCGTAATAATACCGGCACACTGGCAAAAGCGGCTCCGGGCAAATTCATGATTCCCGCGCCGACCATCAATGACAGCCCGATGATAAAGATCTCGCGGCTCTCCAGTTTGAGTTGGGCATAATCTTTGAGTCCAAAACCGATCATCTGACAAAATGCCGCCATTAAAACGGAATATCCCACCGGAACCGGGATTGAGCAGAAGAACAAACTCACCGGCGGGAATAAACCCATCAACAACATAACTACCGAAGCCACGATAAACGGCAAGCGGGCCGCCACTCCGGTAATACTGATCAAACCGGAACTGGCGGCAAACGGCACCACGCCGACGGTGGCGCCCAGACCGATAATTATATCGGAAAAACCGGTGGCGATAATGCCGCGCTTCAATGCCTGCGGCGGAATGGGTCGCTCAATGGTTCGCTCCATCGCAATAAAAGCGGCGACCAGATTGGAGAGGATCAAAACGCCGGAGATGATCGAGACCAGCAGCACTCCCGGGTCAAAGGTGGGTTTACCCCAGGCAAATAGCTCCGGCAATTGGATCAGCGGCATTGCAACCCAAGCCACTCCGGGCGCCATCCCGAGCAACCGGGCCACGATCCATCCGAAAACAATTCCAATAAACACGGCGATGCTCTTTACGAAACCGCGACATTTCAGATTGATTGCGATTACCGTGCCGATGGAGACGACGGAAGCGACAGCGGCCGCCGGGTCAATGGCTGGGTGAGCGGTGGTAACCCCCAAAGCGCCACGGACTAACGAACCGGCTAATTGAATGGTTAACAGGACCATCACCGTGCCGGTCACCACCGGCGTAAACAAGCGTAACGCTTTTTGGACTAACCCGGAGATCCCAAACAAGATTAAGATCGCCCCGGCGGCGATCAACCCGAGTTCCAAATCGGACCGTAAAACCGGTAACGGTTTGCCCATCTCCGGCGCCATGGTGGCCAAGATGATAAAAATACCCCACCAGGTCCCGGCCGGTCCTTCCAAGATGGGATACCTGTGGCCGAAGAGGGCTTGAATAACCGTGACCAACGAGGTAAAGAAGATCGTCCGTTGGGCCAGCGTAGCAATGCCGTAATGATCAAGGCCCAAGGCCGTACCGATTAATAACGGAACAACAACAACGTTCACCAGATTAAAAGCCAGGAATTGCAGGGAATAGACGAGTGTCTGCGGCAATGGCGGTCGATCGTCGGGATAATAGAGAAGTTTCATGGTGGGTGTCCTTCCTTCGTTGTAACTGTCGAAAATTCAGTTCATGCTATAAAGCTTTTTTCGGCATCTTCGGTTAAAAATTGTAGTCCTATCTACGTTGCAATAAATTTTTGACGCATTTCCAACATACTTTAACCAGATTGTAAAGGGAAAATGGAACTCTCCTAAAAATGTGTTCGTTAACATAAATTAGAAGATATCGCATCGGGAGAGCATTTTGGATCGTCGGCAATTTTTGGACCGGGCAATCCCGGGTTGGATTAGAAAGGTGCGAGATCGATGAAGTATCGTGATTATTATGAAGTTTTGGAAGTACCCCGTTCCGCTGAACCGGAAACAATCAAAAAAGCCTTCCGTCGTTTGGCCCGGCAATATCATCCCGATGTCAACCCCGGAGACCAAACGGCCGAGGCGAAGTTTAAAGAGATCAATGAGGCCTATACCGTCCTTTCCGATCCCGACAAACGGCAACGCTACGATCAATTGGGACCGAATTGGCAAAACGGTTCCGATTTTACGCCGCCCCCCGGCTGGAGCGGTTATGGAAGCTACACTGCCACGACCGGCAACTCCTTCGGTTTTGGCGGCCAAACCTTTGATTTCAGCGAGTTCTTCAAAACCTTTTTTGGTGGTGGCGGAGGGGCTCAAAACGCGTCCCGTTATAGTGGATATCCGGTGAAAGGGCAAAACTTTGAAGCGGAGTTACCCTTAACGTTACAGCAAATCCATCACGGCGGCAGGCACTCCTTTACTTATACCGGCTTGGACAAAAAACCGCACCGGATTGATGTGCATGTTCCGCTGGGCGTCCGGTCCGGGACGACCATCCGGCTGGCTGGTATGGGTGGCGCTGGAACGGGAGTTAAAACTGCCGGCGATCTTTTCTTAAAGGTAAAAGTGGTATCCGACCCGGTCTTTTCAATCATCGGGCGGGACGATCTCCAAATCGAATTGGCAGTCACGCCCTGGGAAGCCGTTCTGGGCGCGGAAGTTCAAGTGCCGACCGTCGCTGGCAAAGTGGCGATGACAATTCCACCCGGAACTCAAACCGGACAACGCATGCGGCTGCGTGGGCAAGGGTTGAACCGTCTGAACGGTCGCGGCGATCAATATGTGAAGATCCGCATCGTCGTACCCACCCGGCCAACCGACCGGGAACGGGAGTTATTTGATAAATTGGCGAAAGAATCTGCTTTTAACCCCCGGGTTAGTTAAGCGTGACAGACAGCAATGGAGGAATCAAAAATGGATATTAACCGGATGACCGAAAAGGTCCAATCAGCAATTGGCGAAGCGCAAAATACCGCCGTACGCCTGAGCCACCAGCAAGTGGATGTCGAACATCTTTTACTGGCGTTGTTGGAACAGCCCGATGGCTTGGTTCCGTCGCTTGTGAATAAAGCCGACATCAATCTGGAAACGTTCACCCGTCGCGTCCGCCAGACCGTCGAACGGTTGCCGCGGGTCACTGTCAGCGGACAGGCCAGTAATGCCGAACATGTTTATATTACCGGCCGTCTGAACCGCTTATTGATGGATGCGGAGAGTGAAGCCAAGCAATGGCAAGATCAATTTATCTCGACCGAACATTTACTCTTAGCCATGACCGAAGACGGCGGGACTGCCGGACGGATCCTGAAAGAGTTTCAGCTTGACCGGGAACGGTTGCAAGAGATTGTCAAAACGGTTCGCGGCAGCCAACGGGTGACCTCTCAAAATCCCGAAGCCACCTATGAAGCGTTGGAACGTTACGGACGTGACCTGACCCAGTTGGCGGCCAAAGCCAAACTTGATCCGGTTATCGGCCGGGATGATGAGATCCGGCGAGTGATTCAAGTGTTGTCGCGCCGGACCAAAAACAACCCGGTGCTTATCGGAGAACCGGGCGTCGGCAAAACCGCCATCGTGGAAGGGCTGGCGCAACGGATTATCCGCGGCGACGTCCCCGACGGATTAAAAAAGAAACGCGTGATCTCACTGGATATGGGTGCTTTGATTGCCGGCGCCAAATACCGCGGTGAATTTGAGGAACGGCTAAAGGCGGTTTTGAAAGAGGTGCAAGATTCGGAAGGACAGATCATTCTATTCATTGACGAGTTGCATACGGTCGTCGGCGCCGGCAAGGCCGAGGGGGCGATGGATGCCGGGAACCTGCTTAAACCGATGTTAGCCCGGGGCGAACTTCATTGCATCGGCGCGACAACCCTGGACGAGTACCGGAAGCATATTGAGAAGGATGCCGCATTGGAACGGCGGTTTCAGACGGTTTTGGTCGATCAGCCGACGGTCGAGGATACCGTCTCCATTTTACGGGGGTTGAAAGAACGCTATGAAGTCCATCACGGGGTCCGGATCAAAGACGCGGCGCTGGTTTCGGCGGCCCTGTTATCCAACCGTTATATTTCGGACCGTTTCTTGCCGGACAAAGCGATTGATCTGATCGACGAAGCGGCCGCCAAGTTGCGGACCGAGATCGACTCCATGCCCACCGTGCTGGACGAGCAACTCCGCCGGGTCATGCAATTGGAGATTGAACGGGAAGCCCTAAAAAAAGAGACCGACCTTGCCTCGAAAGAACGCCTGGAACGGCTGGAAAAGGAGTTGGCCGACCTGAAAAGCGATGCCGACGCCCTCAAAGCCCGCTGGGATCATGAAAAAGCGGATGTCCAACGGCTGCGTCAACTGCGGGAAGCGATCGAAGCGACCAAAGCTGCCGTTGAACAGGCGGAACTGCAATACGATCTGAATCAGGCCGCAGAATTGAAGTACGGAAAACTGGCCGGTTTGGAGAAACAATTGGCCGCCGAGGAAGAACGTCTGGCCATGGAGCCGGAACGTTCCCGGATGATCAAAGAAGAAGTGGATGAGGAGGATATCGCCCAGGTGGTCAGCCGCTGGACCGGTATTCCCGTCGCCAAGATCGTCCAAGGCGAAGTTCAAAAATTGCTGCAGCTCGAAGCGGAGTTGCACCAACGGGTGGTCGGACAGGCAGAGGCGGTCACCGCTGTCGCCGAGGCAATTATCCGCGCCCGTTCCGGTTTGAAAGACCCCAACCGCCCCATCGGCTCTTTCATTTTCCTGGGACCGACCGGGGTAGGCAAGACCGAATTGGCAAGAGCTTTGGCCCAGTTTTTGTTCGATGACGCCAACACCATGATCCGGATTGACATGTCCGAATATCAGGAGAAACACACTGTCGCCCGCTTGATTGGCGCTCCGCCGGGATATGTCGGTTATGAAGAGGGCGGCCAGTTGACCGAGGCGGTCCGGCGCCGGCCATACGCAGTCGTCTTATTTGACGAGATTGAAAAGGCTCATTATGATGTCTTTAATGTTCTCCTGCAATTGTTGGACGACGGCCGGTTGACCGACGGGCAAGGCCGGACCGTTGATTTTAAAAACACCATCGTCATTATGACTTCCAACGTTGGCAGCGACCGGATCCTAGACTACAAAGGCGCTTTTGCCGGGGCCGGTTACGAGCGGATGAAACAAACGGTCCTGGAGGAGATGCGCAATCACTTCCGGCCCGAGTTTCTCAACCGGGTGGATGAGACCATTGTGTTCCATTCCTTACATGAAGAACATCTCAAGGAGATCGTCACGATTCATTTGCGCTATTTAAAAGAGCGGCTGTCCGACCGTCATATCGGATTGGAGTTAACCGATGCCGCCAAAGCTTATTTAGTGCGGGCGGGTTATGATCCGGTTTACGGAGCGCGGCCATTGAAACGGGCGATTCAAAAAGAGGTGGAAACGCCGCTGGGCCGGTTGATTCTCCAAGGCGAAGTCCGGGATGGCTGTCAAGTTGTTGCCGACTATGAGCCGGGGCGGGAACGATTGGTGTTTCGTTATTAAAGAAATAAGCGAACGAAGTACAAAACCCAAGGCCGATTGCCTTGGGTTTTTGCAGTTGCTGCCGTTTATTTGGTTGAAAGTCACTAAGCAGTCTTTGGCGTTGCTTTGATGACTACTTTTTTCTGCCATTCCGGCCCTTTGAAGCGTAAATAGAAGGCCGCGCTCCGGATCAACCAGTCGAAATACATGCCCATCCAGATGCCGATGACGCCCCATTGAAGCTGGACGCAGAAGATGTATCCCAGGGAGATCCGGAAGATCCACATGCTAATGCCGGAGACCGCTAAAGTATAGCGTACATCGCCCGCTCCTTTGAGACCGGCCGGGAGTAAAAACGAGAAGCTCCAGAACACCAGGAAGCAAGCAGTGATCCGCATTAACAAAGCGGCCAAAGTGATGATCTCCTGATTGGTCGAGTAAAGGGAGGCCAAAAATGGAAAGATCGGAATAAAGGCGATATTGAGCACTGCTAAGCCAACTGAAGTAATTTTGGCGAGATAATCCAAAGAGCAGCGGGCGTCGTTACACTCGCCCCGTCCCATGTTTTGACCGACAAGGGTCGTAGCGGCGATACTCAACGCTTGTCCCGGAATGATCATCATGGTATGAAGCGAGTTTGCAACATAGTTGGCCACGATCGCCACGGTGCCCAAAGGGACGATAAAGGTTTGGGTGATTAACTTCCCGCTGCTAAACAACAATGATTCGACGCTGGAAGGAACGCCAATATTCAAAATGGCTTGTAGCTTAATCCAATCGGGCCGGAAATAGAAGATTCGCCGGATCCGTAAATTCCCCGAGCCCCGGAAAAGGACGTAGATCAGGACCAGTCCTCCGGTAAAACGAGCGATCGCGATGCCCCATGCCGCGCCTGCCACGCCAAAACCGTTGAAATGAAAGGGGGTAAAACCAAAGATCAATAAGTAGCTGAAGATGATATTGATAATATTCATCAAAATGACGACTTTGGCCGGAGTGCGAGTGTCGCCGGCCCCGCGCAGCACTCCGCAGGCCACCGAGGTTAATGCGATTAACGGATAACTGTATAAGGTAATTTCCAGGTAATCGAGGGCATTCCCAAACACCTCCGGATCAGCGGCGCCAAACAACAGTTGCAACAGGGGATGGCGGAAGACGCCAACCAGCACCGCAATCAGCGCTGATAAGATCAGACCGGAATATAGGGCTTGTTTTGAGGTTTCGCCGGCATTGCGGGGATCATTGGCGCCGGTATAGTGGGCGACAATAATCGTCCCCCCGACCGCCAATGAAGAAAAAGCCGCAATGAACATTACATTGAGGCTGTCAATCATCCCGATGGCCGCCGCGGCTTCTTTGCCGATATGGCCGGCCATGATGGAGTTGATCACGCCCATTAAAGTAATGAACGACTGCTCCGCCATGACTGGTAGAGTTAATCGGACAATCTCCTTCCGGAGGTTCTTGTCTGTTTGAAATAATTTAAGCATCCTTGACCAATCTTTCGCTGTTTTTAATCGTAGAGACATTTGTGCAATGCCCGAATTATGGCGATTATAAATAAGAAATTCAGGAAATTTTCTAATACAACTCCAATCTAAGTATAGCACCGAATGCCCTGGTTGAGTGGAAGTACCATCTTAATATTGTCTTAACATATAGTACAAAACCCAGTTGCGTAAGACAAATAAAAAAGACCTGCCGGATTGACAAGTCTTTCTTTGACTGAATTTATCGGACGTTCTCTTTTAACAAGCGGCGCAACACTTTCCCAACCGAACTGCGCGGTAATTCGTCGACGATGTTGATTTTGCTTGGTACTTTAAACTTCGCCAGATGTTTCGCGCAGAATTGGCGTAACTCTTTTTCGCTGCTGTCGGCGCCGGCTTTTAAAGCGACATAGGCTTCGGGCACTTCGCCGCGCAAGGGATGGGGAACGCCGATGACTGCAGCTTCACGAATCGCCGGATGCGAGTAAAGTAAATCTTCGATCTCCCGCGGGTAGATTTTTTCACCACCCATAATGATCATATCCTTCAAACGGTCAGCGATATAGAGATAACCATCCTCATCCCGTTTGACCAGATCGCCGGTATGCAACCAGCCGTCTTTGAGCACTAAAGCGGTTTCATCAGGACGATTCCAATACCCTTGCATCACTTGGGGACCTTTGACTACAAGTTCGCCAACCAAATCCGGTTCGGTAATTTCCCGTCCGGTCTGCGGATCAATAATTTTGACTTGAGTATCCGGTACCGGAATTCCGATGCTGCCGTTCTTCGATAAACCGTAAATGGGATTCACCGCCACCACCGGCGAGGCTTCGGAGAGTCCGTATCCTTCCACCAGCCGGCCGCCGGTGATCTCTTGAAACTTTTCCTGAACCGCCAATGGCAACGGAGCCGACCCACTGACGCAAGCTTTGATAGAACGCAAGTCATAATTCTGAGTGTCCCGCATGGTCATTGCGCCATACATCGCAGGTACCCCCATAAACAAATTGGCTTTATAGTGATCCACCAATTGCATTAGGTCGTTTAGATCAAATTTTGGGAGCAGCAGCATGGCCGATCCGCTATAAACCGCACCGTTCATGCTGGTTGTCAAACCATAGATATGAAACAGGGGGATCACACAGATAAATCGACCCGCGCCGTCTTCATAGACATTGGTAAATAGTTCGCGGAATTGGCGGGCATTCGCCACTAAATTGTAATGGGTTAGCACCGCCCCTTTGGATCGTCCGGTGGTTCCGCCGGTATACTGCAGCGTCGCGATGGAAGCATAGGTGATTTTCGACGCCGGTTTTTGTTCCGATTGGGCAAAAAGTAATTGTTCCAGTTGAAGAGGGCGATCGGGAACGGAATAGCTTTGTTCCGGTCCAAATGGCGTTTTAATATCAGTGACAATTACTTTGAGGTTTTTATTGATGATGTTCTTATAGAAAGCCGAGATTTCAACTGAAGTGATAGAAGCTTTCATACCGCTGTCGTTGATGATTAAAGTCAGATCATCGCCGCAAAACTGGGGATTAATCGGAACCGCAACCGCTCCAGCAGTTAAGATACCATAATAAACAATGATAAACTGGGGTGAATTTGGTAATTGGATACCTACCCGATCTCCGGCGGTGATTCCTAACGTAATGAGGAGATTGGCCATTTGATTGACCATCGTTTCAAGCTCGCGGTATGTCCACTGTTTGGCGGAATAGACCATTGATGTATGTTCAGGATATTGGTTCGCAGTATTACTTAAAATTTGGGGCAGGGTGAGTTTGGGATAATCCAAGTGGTAAGCAACACCCTCTTCGTAAAATTTAAGCCACTTTTCTTCCAAGGTAAAACTCTCCTTTCCATTAAAAGATGGCAAACTCTAATATAATTCGTCTCGGAAATAAAAAATCCTCCAAGGGTCAGAAAATGACCCGAGTCATTTTAAAATCCAATCGAATTTAATGAAGAATAACTTTTAAGGATATCCATAATCTAACCGGTAAATAATTGTAGAAGATCGTTCCGGAGGCATGCAAGACATTGAAGAAATAAGTAGGGAAATTAATAAGAATCCCGAATATTACCATTGCGAAAGTTAACCAGCGAAACGGATAATGGAGATGATTACGATTTCAGCAACATTGGAAATGTTAATCGATGAAGCGGACCAATTATTAGCGCAAGCGGAGAAAGAAGTGACGAAGGACCTCAGTCGAAGTTGCCAATTGGTTAATCAAGGGGTTGGCAAACTACTCCAGGCGTATCTTATCCTCAAGGAAAAACGTCCCCCGGTGGGATTACGGGAACAGATCGAATTATGCCTTGATCTTGAACCGGACTTTGTTTCGATCGAAGCGGAACTGGAATATCTTAGTACCGCCAATCCCGAAGCGATTAATGCTGAGGATTTGATCGACACTGCCAATGAGGTTTGGGACTTTATGACCGATTTACTAAATCAAGATCAGGAGTTTGATGACGATGATCCAGAAGAGCTTGATTAAGAAGCCGGTTTAATAGCCTTTGCTTCGAGCAAGAAATTTCTAAATTTATAGAGGAAAATATTGGAATATGACGAATGGTTTCAGAAAACGCCGGAGGGTTTTCAATGAAACGATTCCGATTTTTTTCGATGTTATTTATTTTACTTATCTATCAGCCCGTATCTGCTACTTTCCGTATGGAACGAGTTAGTTATGATTTGGAGTGGCGCGAGTCCGAACAGAAAAATCGGTTTCAAATTCAAGGCGATGGCAGTCTTCAGGATTTTAACTATGATTTGAAAGGCCGCTTTGATCTTCCAACTCTCGCTTCTCGCTATTCGTCCATGGAATTTGGTTTTGGTGTCCCGAAATGGGATAAGAACCTTTCTTTGCGTTATTCCTATCAATGGAGCGAACATTACCGGCTTACGACAGAAGGAATCGCTTATGTTTGGGAACCTTGGCGTAATCTAAAAATTAATCTGTCTTGTTCTAGAGGGGAACGCGAAGGGATTTCGGCCGACCGTAACGACTGGCGTTATCAAATGGATTCTCAAAGCTTGGCTGTGAAATATACCATGAAACCTTTTCAATACCGGGGCGAACTGAGCCGGACTTTCCGTGATTATCAATTCAAACCGGCTTATACCGCCACACATTGGCGCTTGGAAGACTATCTTCATTGGGAGATTCGGAAATGGGTTGATCTTGGAGTAACCTATCAAGAAGCGAGCGGCGACTACCCCGATGATCCGAATCTGAAAAATTCCTACTGGAAGAATAGTTACCGTGTTTTCGGCAACTTCAAACTGCCCCAAAAACAGGTTCTTGGTTGGAGTTACCGTGAGTACTATTGGGAAAAAGCCTTTCAAACCTATCGGGACAAACAAACAATCGAGCTTGGATGGAAAAACCCAATTTCTGAGCGGGCGAGCAACCAATTTAAGTTTGGTTATGCGAATCTGCAATATTACCCCTTGGATGGCAATGAACTGATCACGCCGGAGGACGATTTTCTAAATCCGACCGAAGATGATCTCAACAGCCGTCAAACGTTGATGCTGGGCTGGGAGTATCAACGAACGGAAAAAACCTATTCCTATTCGACCGATCTCTTTATCCGCAAGATCGACTTTCGTTCTCCAAATAAGACCGATTTACTGGAATGGGGCGGAAGTTTCACTTTGAAGCGAAAATTTGATCCATGGGAAGTTGACTTGGCGTTATATCCGTTTGGAAATCTTGAGAATACCAAAGCGTTTTGCCGTTTCAAACTGGTTTATCACTTTGACAGGACGTGAGTTCGTTGATTTATTATGGCGCATTGACACCCCATCCCCCAATGATGGTTCCGGGAATCGGCAAAGAGGAAGATCGGGCGGTGATCGGGGAAACGATTGCCGCGATGGAGACCGTCGCTCGCGAACTGGCCGATGATCCGCCAGAGACGATCATTGTCTTCACGCCGCACGGCACGGTTTATTCGGATGCAATCATTATTTACGCCGACCCGGAGTTGACGGGGGATTTGCGCCAATTCGGGCTGGAGCAAAGCTGGAAGTGGCAGAATGACCTCCAGTTGGCGGAGCGGATCACCGAACGGGCTAACCAGGCGGGTCTGCCGGTTTACCTGTTGGAGCAACGAAATGCCGCGCCGCGACGACCGCAAACCGGCCTCGACCATGGGGTGTTGGTGCCGCTTTCCTTTTTGCAAGTGAATGGGGCGGAGCAAGTTCGTCTGATTGTAATCCCGTTAAGCTACTTACCGCTTGAAGAGTTGTATCACTTTGGCGCAATCATTGAGGAAACGGTGACGGAGTTGGGACGAAAGGTGGCGGTGATTGCCAGCGGCGACCTGTCCCATTGCCTTACGCAAAACGCTCCGGCGACTTATGATTCACGTGGGGCCGAATTTGATCAGCGGTTTATACAACTCCTCAAAGATCAAGCAATTATGGAGTTTTTTCAGTTTGATCCATTGCTGTTGGAAAAAGCCGCCGAGTGCGGGTTCCGGAGTTTGATTATGTTATTGGGGACATTGGACCGTCAGGGTTTTACGGTACGGGTGTTGAGTTACCAAGGACCATTCGGGGTTGGCTACGGAGTGGCGGTGTTTCATCCCGGTGCGGCGAAAGAAAGTTTGGTTCCAAAATTGTACGATCAACGTGCCAATGCCATCACGAAGCGTCGGGTCGCCGAAAGCCCGTTGGTGAGTTACGCCCGGCTGGTTGTTGAAGCCGTCACCAAACATCAGACCTTGCCGGAGCCGGCGGAGCTGGAGGAGTTCGTGGGTCAGCGGGCCGGGACATTTGTTTCCATCAAACAACACGGTCAACTCCGGGGGTGTATTGGAACAATTGAGCCTACCCAACGGACGCTGGCCGAGGAAATAAAGCAAAATGCCATCGCTGCGGCAACCAGCGACCACCGGTTTGAACCCATTGCAGAACACGAACTGGGGGATTTAGTATATAGCGTCGATATCTTAAAACCGGCCGAACCGATTGAAGGTGTCGACCAGCTCGATCCGTTCCGGTACGGTGTGATTGTCACTTCCGGGATTCGCCGAGGGCTGTTGCTGCCGAATATCGAGGGAGTCGAGACGGTGGCGGAGCAAGTTGTGATTGCCAAGCGAAAAGCCGGGATCAGCCCGGACGATCCGGTAGGTTTGGAACGGTTTGAGGTTATCCGTTACCACTAGGTTTTCTAACTTATTTTGGGGTGAACGGCAGGGAAGATCGTGCAAGCAGCCCGTTATTATTCAATCCAACCGGACCGGACGGTTCGTTGTTCGCTTTGCCCGCACGAATGTAGTATTGCCAGTGGAAAAGCGGGATTCTGCAAAGTGCGTCAACATCGTGACGGTAAATTGTTGGCGACCAATTACGGTCAGGTCGCCAGCATGGCGTTGGATCCAATCGAAAAGAAACCGCTTTATCATTATTATCCCGGTCACACCATTCTGTCAGTGGGGACCATCGGGTGTAACCTGGCTTGCCGTTTCTGTCAAAATTGGCATATATCCCGTGAAAACGCTCCGACCGAGCCGTTGCGCCCGGAAGAATTGCGGGATCTGGCCGTCCGTGCTCATCAGGTTCACGGCAGTATCGGCTTGGCGTATACTTACTCCGAACCCGGGGTTTGGTTCGAGTTTCTGACGACGGTCATGCCGCTCATTCACGAAGCGGGTTTAAAGAACGTTTTGGTAACCAATGGGTTTTTGCAGCCCGAACCGTGGCAAGAGTTATTGCAATGGACCGATGCGGCCAACATCGATTTGAAAGGATTTAGCGACGAGTACTACCGTACGATGTGTTCCGGCAAACTGGACCCGGTATTGGCGAATATCCGGTTGGCGGTCCAACAAATTCCGGTCGAACTGACGACCCTGGTGATACCGGGTGAAAACGACGCCCCGCGGCAAATTGACGCAATGGCCCAGTGGATCGCGCAACTTGATCCGAAAATCCCGCTTCATCTATCAAGGTATTTTCCAAATTATCAAATGACGGTTGACCCAACGCCACTGGAAACCATGGCAGAAGCCTACCGGATCGCCAAAGCGCACTTGCCATATGTTTATCTCGGGAACCTGGGCGGAACGAATGATACGTTATGCCCGGCATGCGGAGCGGTCTGGGTGGAACGGTCAGGCTATCAAACCAAAGTCAATGTCGATGAAACTTGTCGAAATTGTGGTCGTAAGACCGATCTCATTTTTCATTAATGAGCAATTTATCATTAGATCAAGGCCATCGTCGCGGACGGTGGCTTTTTCCATGGCGGCTATGTTAAATTCCTTGTTTTCGCGTTGGCGGTATTGTTTTCCACTCAACCCATGGTATAATTGAAAATTAATACTGAGTTTACGCATAGGGTTTCAGGAGGTTTCGATGAAGGTCACCATAGGGCAGATCAATCCGGTGGTCGGGGATATCCAGGGCAATGGCAACCGGATCCGCACGATATATCAACAACTGGCCGGGACAACCGACCTGATTGTCTTTCCCGAACTTGCTTTGGTGGGTTACCCGCCCAAGGATCTGTTGGAAAAGGAATGGTTTCTTGACGAAGCCGAAAGAGCCGTGACCGCGCTGACGGAATTTACGGCGCAATTTCCGGAGACCGGGTTGTTGGTAGGAGTTCCGCTGCGCAATAACAGTACGACCGGTAAAGGGCTCGCCAATGCCGCCGTCTTGCTTTATCAGGGGAAAGTGCTTTTTCGTCAGGATAAATCGTTATTGCCAACCTATGATGTGTTTGATGAAGCGCGTCATTTTGACCCGGCCGAACAACTGCGGGTGATTGAGTTTAAAGGCGAGACGTTGGGGATCTCCATCTGCGAAGACGTGTGGAATGACCCTGATTTTTGGCCGCAACCTTTGATTTATCAATTTGACCCCATTCAGGAGCTGGCTAAACAAGGCGCGACGTTACTGATTAATATTTCCGCTTCGCCATTTCATATGGGCAAAGACGAACTTCGTTTTCAAGTTGTGCAAAATCACGCCCGGAAATTGAAGTTGCCGTTTATCTTTGTCAATCAAGTAGGGGGCAACGACGAATTGATCTTTGACGGCGGCAGCATGTTTTTTGACCGGGACGGTCGTGTGGTAATCAGCGGGGAGTTTTTCACCGAACAGACGGTGACAGTCGATACTAAAGCGACGGGCAGTTTCGAGCCGTATCAACCGTTGGTTAAAGTGGCCGCGATCTATGAGGCGTTGGTGTTGGGAGTTCGCGATTACCTGGCAAAGTGCGGGTTTAAATGCGCGGTGATCGGCCTTTCCGGCGGGATTGACTCCGCTTTAACCGCTTGCCTCGCGGTGGCGGCGTTGGGACGGGAAAATGTGTTGGGAATTACCATGCCGTCGCCGTATTCGTCGGGCGGTAGTGTGAACGATTCCAAGGCGTTGGCCGCAAACTTGGGGATTGAATACAAAGAGATTGGAATCAGCAATATCTATCAGGAATATTTGCATACCCTGGAAGAGCATTTCACCGGGAGGCCGGCTGACGTCACCGAGGAAAACATTCAAGCGCGGATCCGCGGCAATATTTTAATGGCTTTTTCAAATAAATACGGATATTTGGCGCTTTCCACCGGCAATAAAAGCGAGTTGGCGGTCGGTTATTGCACTCTTTACGGCGATATGAGCGGCGGACTGAGCGTTATCTCCGATGTGCCGAAGACACTGGTTTATCAATTGTCGGAGTATGTTAACCGGCAGGGCGAACTGATCCCCCGGGCGATCATCGACAAAGCGCCTTCGGCCGAGCTGCGACCGGACCAGAAAGACCAGGATACGTTGCCGCCATATCCGGTTTTGGACGCAATTCTCCAGGCGTATATTGAAGAGGGACATTCCGCCGAACAAATTATCGCGCAAGGATTCGCGGCCGAGACAGTTTTGTGGGTGATCAAGACGGTGGACCGCAATGAATACAAGCGGCGTCAGGCCGCTCCGGGTTTGAAAGTGACTTCCAAAGCCTTTGGGGTCGGGCGGAGAATGCCGGTGGCAAAACGCCTTCAATATTAAAAATAATGGAATTAAATTATCAGCTGTTTTTTGGTGCTTCCAAAATAACGGCTTTTTTTATTTTCGATCGAATTTATCCAAAGGCGAACGGTTTTTTCGTTAATTTTTGACCTTTTTTAAAAAGAGGTTAATACGTTTGTTTCTTATTAATTACAGAAGGAAAAAAAGGAGCGTTGGTGTATTCCTTTTATAAGATAAAATTACGTAATCAATCAATGCAATGGGGTACCGATCATAAAACAGCTTGGAGGATACGATGGCTGAGGCAGACAGCAGCAACATCAAAACCATTTTTTTCGATGCGGGGGGCGTTTTGTTTGAGACGAAACGGAAACGCATGGAACGGATTGGACAGATTTTACGGGCCCGAGGCTATAGCGAAGCTCAGATTGCCGGAGGTTTTGCGAAAGCGGAGGAGTTTTATCAGGAATACCGGCGCAACAACCGCTGGATTAGTACTTGGGACGAAGAAGACACTTATTGGCACCGTTATTACGGGAGCATTGCCTGTACCATCAATCCCCGCGATTGGGATTTGGATCAGGAATTGTTCCATCTGACCCATTATGCCCGGCACTGCGAGATCTTTCCCGAAGTTCCGGCGGTGCTGGAGCAACTCGTCTCCCAATATGAGTTGGCGGTGATCTCCAATGCTTTACCCAGTTTGGATTGGGTATTTGATCTTTTGGACCTTCGTAAGTACTTTAAAGGGATTTTTTTATCGGCTAAAATCGGCGTCTCTAAACCCGACGCCAAGATCTTTCAATACGCATTGAAACAAATGGAAGTCGTACCGGAGAATGCGATCTATATCGACGATAAATTTGAGCATGTCGCGGCCGCCCAAAATTTGGGGATGAACGGTTTTCACTTACAGCGGTCTGAAAACGACTTAACAGCGCTGTTGCAATGGTTGCAACGTTAATCCTTTTTCATAAGGATCGTGATTGAATGCTAATGGGGCAGTTATTTGCGTTTGGTCTGGTTTGGCTCTTTATCAGCGGGGCTTTGTTTTACGTCAAGCGGAGTCCGGAACGGAAAACCCCGGACGCCAATGAAAGACCGCTGGAACTCCCAAACGCCATTGAATTTTTTCGACATTGGGAGTGGTTCTCCAGACTACTGCTCGGACTCTTTACACTCAGCTTTACGTTGGTTTGGGAAGGATTGTTTCAATTTGCCGCGCAACAGGTTATCGCAAGTTTTCCGGCGCCAAGGTTTATCATTGCGCCGGACGCTTGGTTTTGGTTGTTACCGGCCGTTTTCTTCGGAATTGTCACCGCCGCCATTGGGGTGGACATCTGGCTGCGGTGTTGTCTGAAACAGGACTATAGCGCTTTTACCGAAGCGTTAAACCAAAAGGCGGGTTTTAGTAACGAGACCGCCAGAAGATTTTGTTATACGGCATTCAGCATCACCGGGGTGTTGGTGGGAGTATTTTTATTTTTCGGGCTGAATTGGTATACGGTCTTTACCAACGACCGGATGATCATCAATCAATACTTTAGTTTGCGTGCAACCCAATATCGATACGCCGACATTAAGTCGCTGCGTCTGGCTACTCATGTTAAAGGGTTGGACGACCGCCTGACTAAGCAGTTGAGTATTATTTTAACCTTTAAAGACGGCAAACGGTGGCAATCGATGGGTTATGGCCAGGATGCCAATAACGCCGAGACCGAACAATTGTTGGAGTTTTTGGTCAGCCGGACGGCAGCCCAGGTTGACCGGCGCACTTGTTTGGAGGAAATCACTTATGCCGGCCTGAAACCCGCTGAACGGATCAAAATACGAGAACGGCAGGACTGGTACCGGTGGGTTGTGTTATTGGCGGTCTGCTGGTTTGGGGGCAGGGGTATTTTAAACAAGCTCATTGTTCGCAAGACCCAAGGCGGTTTACAGGGTTAGTTTATTCGAACAGCAATTGTTTGGAGGGAATTTTCATGATTTTATCCGGGCGGGAGATCAAAAATAAATTGGGGCAAGAGATTGTTATTAAACCATTTGCGGAGCAACAGTTAAATCCGAATAGTTACAACTTGCGGCTCCATGAAGAACTGTTGGTGTATGAAAACCCGACCTTGGATATGAAATATCCCAATCCCACCCGGAGTCTGGTGATTCCGCCGGAAGGCCTGGTTTTGGAGACCGGCCGGTTGTATTTGGGCCGGACGTTGGAATACACCGCCACCAAAGGGTATGTGCCGATGTTGGAAGGACGCTCTTCCATCGGCCGGTTAGGGTTGTTCATTCATGTCACCGCCGGCTTCGGTGATGTGGGTTTTCAAGGTTTTTGGACCTTGGAGATCTTTTGTATTCAACCGATCCGGATCTACGCGGGAGTGGAGATTTGCCAAATTTATTATCATGCCATCGAAGGTGATTATGACTGCTACAATAGTGGCAAATATCAAAATAATTCCGGAATTCAGCCCAGTTTGTTGTATAAGGACTTTGAAAAATAAGCGCTTTCTTTGATATATTTCAAGCAAGTTTGTCATAATCATAGGCCGATAGGCCTATTTTTTTATGCCCCCGCTCTGGTTACGTCTGATTCCGCATCTGAATAAACTGCTCTTAGTATGCTTTGAACCTAAAACGAGCCGGAACGATTATTTCGTTTATGTCAATCGATTTAATGACTTTTGTCACGGGGGTTCCACATATATTGTAAGGAGTGACAGTTTGGAGGGGGAAACAATGGGATCACATGAGATTTCCGAGTTGATTCAGAAGGATCGCTCAGAGCGCAAACACCAACACTTTGAAGGTACTTTTCTTGAATATCTTGAGATCGTCAAAGCGAACCCGGAGATCGTCCAACTGGCCCATCAGCGGATTTATGATCTGATTATCAAGGTTGGGGTTGAAGTATTAAAGACGGAAGAAAATCCCCGTTTACGACGGATCTATGGGAACGAAATCATTAAAAAGTATCCCTTTTTCGCGGATAACTTTTATGGAATCGATCAAACCATGATGAAGATCGTCCGTTATTTCCATGCGGCGGCGATGCAAGGGGAAGAGTCCCGACAGGTGCTTTATTTGGTCGGCCCGGTCGGGGCCGGGAAATCGTCGATCATGGAGCATTTAAAGCGGGCCTTGGAAGCGGCCAATCCCATTTATGCAATCAAGGGTTGCCCGATGCGCGAGGAGCCGTTGCATTTGGTGCCGAAACACCTGCGCGCGGAGTTTGAAAAACTGCTCCAAGTTCATATTGAGGGCGATCTTTGCCCGATCTGCCGCTATCGTTTGAAAAATGAACTGAATGGCGAATACGAAAAGATGCCCATTGAGACAGCCGAATTTTCGATCCGTTCCCGGAAAGGAGTCGGGGTGGTGGCCCCGGTGGATCCCAACAACCAGGACACCTCGGTGTTGATCGGTTCGGTCGATATCTCCAAGATGGACCTTTATCCGGAAGACGATCCCCGGGTCCTCTCGCTGAATGGCGCTTTCAATGTGGGAAATCGTGGGATTGTCGAGTTTATCGAGGTATTTAAAAATGAGATCGAATATTTACACACCATGATCACCGCCACCCAGGAAAAATCGATTCCTTCGCCTGGCAAAGGGTCGATGATCTATTTTGACGGGGTGATCTTAGCCCATTCGAACGAGGCGGAGTGGAATAAATTTAAATCGGACCACACCAACGAAGCGATTTTGGACCGGATTGTCAAGGTCGAGGTTCCTTATTGTCTGGAATTGAACGAGGAGATCAAAATCTATCAAAAACTCCTCAAGACCAGCAATTTTAATGCCCACATCGCTCCGCACACCATTGAGATTGCGTCGATGTTCGCCATCCTGACCCGGTTGACGGCATCGGCCAAAGTCGATCCGTTGACCAAACTGAAGATCTATAATGGCGATGAGATCTTGGAACATGGCAATGTCAAACGGGTGGACATCGCCGAGCTTCATGAAGAAGCGACCAACCGGGAAGGCATGACCGGAATTTCAACCCGCTTCATCATGAAGACGTTGGATATCGCCTTGGCGGAATCGGAAAGCAATTGTATCAATCCGCTGGCCATCCTGGATATGTTGCTGAAATCAGTCAAAGAAATGTCGATTCCAGAGGATGAGCGCAAACGGTATCTGGCGTTTATTCAAGATGTTTTGAAGAAGGAATATCACAAGATTTTGGAGATTGAGGTGACCAAAGCCTTTATCCATGGTTACCAGGAGCAGGCGCAGGATCTCTTCAATAATTATCTGGATCACGCGGAGGCTTACGCCAACCGCACCAAACTGAAAGACCGCAATACCGGTGAAGAACTCGAACCCGACGAACGTTTCCTGCAGTCGATTGAGGAACAGATTGGGATCACTGGGACCGCCGCCAAAGGGTTCCGTCAGGATGTCACGGCGTATATGTTTTTCGTGTTGCGAAACGGCGGGAAATTGGACTATAACAGCTATGAACCGTTAAAAGCGGCGATCGAGAAGAAGTTGACCGCTTCGGTCCGCGAACTGTCGCGGGTGATTACCCAAGCAAAAGTTCGCGATAAAGACCAAAATGAGAAATACAGCTCGATGGTGGCCGAGATGAAACGGAACGGTTACTGCGACCATTGTTGCAACGTGATTCTCAAATACGCCGCCAACAATCTTTGGAAGGATTAACAGGAGGGCGAGCCATGGCGATCTTCCGTGAGTCGACCGGGGATGCCGGGCGCTCCGCTGAAGACCGGCGGCGCCACCGGCAACTGGTGGAGGAATCGATCAAAAAAAATATCGGCAAGATCATCGCCGAAGAGAGCATTATCGGTCAAAGCGGTCAAAAGAAGATCAAAATTCCCATTCGGGGCTTGCGTGAATATCAGTTTATTTACGGCAAAAACGGCTCCGGGGTTGGGACCGGCACTGGCGAGGAAGACCGGGGCGATATTATCGGCAAAGGCCAGCCCCACGATGGCCAGGGCGACCAGGGTCCCGGCCGTGAAGCAGGGGACGATGTCTATGAGACCGAGATCACTTTGGAAGAACTGATTAATTACTTATTTGACGACTTAAACCTGCCCTTTATGGAACGGAAAAAGTTATCCCAGATCGAGACTGTCGTGAAACACCGTTTTTTAGGTTATCAACGCAAAGGCGCTCCGCCGCGTTTGGCCAAAAAACGAGCGGTGATTGAAAAGCTCAAACGCTATCAAGGCGTGAAACGGGTTGAACCTGGCGATCCGGCGGGACCGGAGCAACCCGTGCCCGAGGCTGAAATCGGAAAGCGGTTTCCCTTTCGGGAAGAGGACTTGCGTTTCCGCCGGGTGCGGGAGGAACGCAAACCGGAGTCCAACGCGGTGGTGATCTGTATTATGGACACCTCCGGTTCGATGGATCAGACCAAGAAGTATTTGGCCCGCAGTTTCTATTTTCTGTTATATCAATTCATTCGTTTGAAATATGCCAATGTGGAGATCGTTTTTGTGGCGCATACCACCGAAGCGGTAGAGGTTAACGAGACGGAGTTTTTCCATAAGGGTGAGTCGGGCGGGACCTTTATCAGCAGCGGGTATGAAAAAACCCTCCAGATCATCAACGAACGTTATCCTAGCGTCAACTGGAACATTTACGCGTTTCACTGCAGCGACGGCGACAACTGGGATGAGGATAATCAAAAGGCCGTTGAACTTGCCAAAAAACTCTGTCAAGCCTGCAACTTGTTTGGTTATGGCGAAATCCTGACCAATAGCCATACGATTCGGCAGTTATTCCGCGATGAGATCAAGGAGCCGAATTTTGCTTTAGTGTCAATTGGGTCGCGGGAGGATATTTGGCCGGCTTTGCGGCATTTATTGTCCAGGGAGGAACCTCATGAGTGAATTCAGCCTCGCGGAATTGGAATCTTGGAACGAGCGGATCGAAACTTGCGCTGCTAAATTGGGATTGGATTATTTTCCGCAGGAGTTTGAGATCTGTTCGTATGAAGAGATGTTGGGTTATGAAGCCTACGTTGGCATGCCGAGTCATTACCCGCATTGGAGTTTCGGGAAATCCTTCGACCGTCTCCATACCCTGTACCGTTACAATTTGACCGGTTTGCCCTATGAAATGGTGATTAACTCCGACCCGTGTTTAGCTTATTTGATGCGCGACAACAATCTGTTGTTACAGATCCTTACCATTGCCCATGTCTATGGTCATAATGATTTTTTCAAGCATAACCGGATGTTTCAACACACCCATCCGGAGCTTACCTTGCTAACCTTTAAGAATCACGCGCAGCGGATCCGGGGATATATCCAGGATCCCAGCATCGGGTATGAACGGGTCGAGAAGATTCTCAATTTGGCCCACGCGATCCGTTATCAAACCTATCGGGACGTCGACAACCCCATCCGCCGTTTGACTGTGGCGGAAGAGAAACAAAAATTGCGGGACGATTATCACCGCAGCGTTCAAGCAGCCAAAGCGGCGGGGCGGGATCCGCAGTTGCCCGAGCCGGATTTAAACCGGATTCCGTTGCAACCGGAAGAAGACCTGCTGTGGTTTTTGCAAGAGTATGCGCATTTGGACGAGTGGGAACGGGATATTTTGAGCATTGTCCGGAGCGAGACCGCCTACTTTTTACCGCAGGTCGAGACGAAGATTCTCAATGAAGGCTGGGCGAGTTTCTGGCATTACCGCATTCTGCAGGAGTTGCAATTAACCCCCGATTTGCAGATCGAGTTCCTAAAACGCCATCACCAAGTGATCCGGCCTCACCCAGGGGATCTGAATCCGTACCATTTGGGTTTTGTTATCCTTTCCGACGTTGAACGGCGTTTTGGAACAGCGAAATTGTTTGAAGTCCGCGCCATTGAAAATGACCGTTCATTGCTGCGACGTTACCTGACACGCGAACTCTGCGCCGAATTGCATCTGTTTGAGTATCTGTTCGAACGGGAACAGGCGGTAATTACCGAGGTTCCCGACGAGGACGGCTGGGAGGAGATCCGCAAGACCCTCAGCGCCACGGTGGGTTTGGGAGCGATTCCAGTCATCCGGGTGCTGGAGGTTGCTCCGAAAGACCGGTCGTTGATTTTGCAGCATTGTAATGACGGACGGGAACTTGACCTCGGCTACGCCGGAGAAACCTTAAAGTATCTGGTGGAGGTCTGGGGGCATCCGATTCAACTCCGGACCCAGATCCAGGGGCAGGAGAAAACGATCATCTGCAATGAAGAGAAACGTTTGACCGCAATTGATTGAAACCGTCGTCAGACGGTTTTTTTGTGGGTTGGGGTGTTTAGCGCTTTTATCGTACACTCCTGTGAAAATTAGGTCAAAGTGCGATCCCTTTCCCTTTAAAAGGGTAACCACAAGGCTTCGAACTCTATAAAAGATTGGATAGGCGACGAAGCACCAGGGCTTTCCTTTTAAAGGACAAAGGATCGCCGTTGGCTTTCGAAGCTTTTTTCTATGCAGGAAATACTACATTTTTAATGTTTTGGCAACGTTAAATCGGGATGAATTTATCGAAATGTCCGCCCGGGTCAGCAGGAAAATTTGGCCAATTCGTGAAATAGTCACGATAGAAATAGCAATCGGTTAACAGCAGGAGCGTCGCAGATGGATTTAAACGATGAACAATTAATATCTTTTATCAAGAACCGTTTGACCTGGTATGGACAGGCGGAGTTTCGAATTACGGCGGAAAATGGCGAGATCGCCTATATCGATCCGCAACGGCTGCCGGCCCAGCCGCAACCGGCTGACTTGATCTTGGTCACCCACCCGCATTCTGATCATTTTAACGAAGAGGTCGTTGACGAGCTGAGCAAGGCGAAGACTGTGATCGTCAAGCCGGTTGGCATGGCGGAAGGCAGCGACCGGGGGTTGACGGTCCAGGTCGGTTCCTTTACCGTCAAAGGGTTGCCGGCGTACAACCCCGCCAAAAAGTTCCATCCCCAAGCGCAAGGCTGGTTGGGCTATTTGATAACGGTTGACGGCGTAACCATCTATCACGCCGGCGATACCGACCAAATTCCGGAGATGGCGGGGTTGCGGCCCGATATCGCGTTGCTGCCGGTGGGCGGGACCTATACGATGACAGTAGCGGAAGCCGCGGCGGCTGTCGCGGAGCTCGGCGCCCGGATCGTCATTCCCATGCATTACGGTTCGATTGTGGGGAAACTGGAAGACGGAACGGATTTCGCCGACTTGGTTGGCGGGAAAGCGCTGGTATTGACGGCGCAGGAATAAATCAATCCGGGAGGTAGGTTCATGTCGCGCGGAAGATTATTGGCAGGACTGATCATCATTGTCCTGGGCGGACTGTTTTTACTGCAAAATCTGGGATATCGGGAGTTTTCGGTGGATCTGATGATCCGTGATTATTGGCCGGCTATCTTGATCGTCATCGGCTTAAACGCCTTATTCACCCGGAAGTCCGGGGCTTGGTTCGGGGCGTTGGTTTTGATTGGGATCGGCGTGGCGTTGTTAGGTTTGAATCTTGAGTGGTGGGTCTTTCAACGGGAATTGGTTTGGAAACTGCTCTGGCCAGTGGTGCTGATCTTGGTGGGAATCCGGGTATTGTGGCATCCGCGGCGTCCGGTCGAGTGCGAGGTCCAATTTAACTCCCGGGGTTGTCGCGCGGTTCGCGACGATTTTCAAGCGACCGCCGGGAATCATTATGAAGCGGTGCTGGGCGCGTTGACAGTGGATCTCACTGCCCGCGAATTGGCTGATGGCGACAACGTGATCGATCTCAATGCCGTCTTGGGCAAGGTCGAAGTGCTAATCCCCAAAGGAACCCCGGTGGCGCTGGCCGGTAGTTGCATCTTTGGCGGAGTCGAATTTTTCGATCGTTCCTCGGGTGGGGTCATCAGCGACCTGCGGATGGAACACGGCGATCAGACCGGTTCGAAACGGATCCGGATCATTGCCAATGTCGTCTTTGGCGGAATTGAAATAAAAGCGGTTTAAGTTTAAAAAACACAATCGAAAATATTATTTTACCCGGATAAATATTTAAGCAAGGGTGTTTAATATTTTATTACGGTTGCAAATTGTTTTTGTCAGGGTGATCAATAGAAATGTCAAGGCAAAAAATATTATTGCAAGATGAATAAATGTTTTTGTCAGGTCAAAAAATATTTATGTCAGGGTGATAAATATTTTTGCGGGGTTGTAAAGTATTATTGCGCGGGTTTTGTTGCTGATTTGGCCGATTTTTTGAACTTTTGACAATGATTTGGGGTATGGGCTAAGGCTACCAACTCTTTGGCGCTCCGGATATTGGATGGGAAACACCCCCCTCGCTGCGATGACGCAACGAGGGGGGTGTTTTCAGTGAATATCAAAAGCGCGCTGTTGCTGGAATGTGACGGCGCGCTTTTGATATTTACGGAATGTTTGACAGGCGTGGAATGCCAGGAAAGGGTTTGCCGAATCGGTAAGAAGGTTTCGCCATTTGCGCAAGTGCTCCGCGAATATTTCCACGTAAGATCAATATATATATGTCGCACGACTTATTGATCATAAATTATTTTATTACCGAATGGGAAACGAAAGGAGGCATCGTCAACGTGACAATCAGGGAATGGCCATTCAAGCGCAGACCCAAAAACGCGCCCGGTTCTGCCGGAAGTCAATCACCTATTTCAACCCTAAAAGGTTCCAGGCTTTATCTATATATCGCCTTGGCACTCGTCGCTTGCCTGATGGTGATCGTTAACGGTCAGGTTAAACTGTTGCAGCCGGTGGTACCGGAAGTCCGCAATGTTCATTATATCGATACGGTTGGTCAGAATCTCCTGTTCCGGGGGGGTCTGCCGCAGTACGGTAATCCCACGGTCTTTAATTATGACGGCTTAAAGCGCGCGATAATTCAAGCGGGAAAACGGGCCGGCGTCAAAGTTCCGGATGCTTTTTATCTATTCGACGTCAATCTTTTAAACATTGAATCGCCGGCCGATGCGCCAAGGATCTGGACGGAACAGAGTTTTTTCCGGGCAAAGCCGGGATTGGGCCGGATTCAGGTTTGGGGGCTCAACGGTACCGGGCTCCACGTCAACGATCCGGCATTGGCGGGCAAACGGGAGTTTTTGGCGCGGAACCTTGATAATTGGCTCAATGATCGTTTGCCGCTCCGGATCGAGACCTTACGGGAGTGGTTGGAAAGTCCGCCCGGTCACTTCACGGGCAATCGCAATTTGCCGGTGGTATTTTACATTCATTGCGTTGCCGGTTGCGATCGCACCGGCGAGTTCAGCGGCGCTTATTATCTCCGTTATCTCGGGAAATCCTGGGAAGAGGTCAATGAATTGAATCAGACGATGTGTCCGAAAAACCGGCCGTTTGGCTGTAAAAATTACCGCGCGCTTCAGTGGTATGCCTTATGGCTCAATTTGCAACGGGGTTTCGCCTTGCATTGGTGGCAAGATTTCCGTTGCAGCGGACATTGAAATCAAAGCGAAAGGGGGAACTCATGCCTTACGCGAAAGCGCAGATGCGCACTGCGATCAAGCAGGCGATTGCCAAAACGAAAGCCAAGATTTATACCGTCGTTGGGCAATTGACGTTGACTGCTTGGGTTACTGCCGAGCCGGTCCCGTATGAATTCCGGATGACTGGCGTCAAGAAGGTTCTCCAAGTCGGCGATCAATGGGGCAAACCTTGGGATTGCGCCTGGTTTCATTTCGCGGGGGAGGTTCCTCCCGCGGCGGCCGAGAAAAAGGTGGTTTTATTGATCGACCTTGGCGGCGAAGCCTGTCTGGTTGATCAAACCGGCACTCCCATCCAGGGTTTGACCAATGTGCACTCCCATTTTGACCGGAGCTTGGGAGCTCCCGATAAACGGGTCGTTGACCTGACCGCCCGGGCGAAAGGCAACGAGACCGTCAATCTTTGGGCCGACGCCAGCACCAACGATTTGTTTGGCAGATACACCGATCAGGGAATCATGCAGGAAGCGGCCATTGCCATTTGTGATGACTCCGTCAAAGCCCTCTATTATGATCTGGAATTTTTATTTGAACTCATGACGGTGCTGCCGGAGGAAAACGCCCGCCGGGACAGCATTTTATTCAGTTTATACCGGGCGGCCCTGATCATTGACCGCTTAACCCCGGCGGAAGTGTCCGGCGCGCGGAACGCCGTAGCCGCGGAAATTGCGAAGCGAAGCGCCACGCCATCCTTGTTCCTCAGCGCCTTGGGTCATTCCCACATTGATCTGGCTTGGTTATGGCCGCTCCGGGAGACGGTCCGGAAAGGCGCCCGGACTTTCGCCACCGCCTTGATGATGTTGCAGCGCGATTCCGACTACGTGTTTGGCGCAAGCCAGCCGCAGTTGTATCAATGGATCAAACAGTTCTATCCGTTGTTATTCGAGCGGATCAAACCCTGGGTCCGGGAAGGCCGATGGGAGACGTTGGGCGCCATGTGGGTGGAAGCCGATACCAACCTTCCCGGCGGTGAAGCCTTGGTGCGGCAAATTTTGTACGGTAAACGGTTTTTCAAACAAGAATTTGATCAAGACATCAATTTATTATGGCTACCGGATAGCTTTGGTTTTAACGGAGCGTTGCCGCAAATGATGAAGAAAGCGGGTCTTGATTATTTTTGTACGATTAAGCTTTCCTGGAACCTGTTTGACCGATTTCCGCATCACACTTTTATTTGGCAAGGAATTGACGGCAGCTGCGTCCTGGCGCACATGCCTCCCGAAGGGACCTACAACAGTTCGGCGGCGCCCCGCGCCATCCAGCAGGCGGAAGCCAATTATCTGGATAAAGGCAATGCGGAACACGGCTTGGTGGTGTTTGGAATCGGGGACGGCGGCGGCGGTCCGGGCGAAGCGCATCTGGAGATGTTGCAACGGGAAAAGAGTTCCGCCGGTTTAGCGCCGGTCCGTCAAGAGCCGGCCACCGAATTTTTCCGGAAACTAGCGCGGCACGCTGATAACTACCGCAGCTGGCAAGGGGAGCTTTATTTGGAACGGCATCAAGGGACTTATACAACCCAAGCCCGGATTAAACGGTTTAACCGGAAGATCGAAATCGCCTTGCGCGATTTGGAATTTTTTGCGACTTTGGCGGCGTGGTGGCGCGGCGCCCCGTATCCGGCCGCCGCGTTGACGACCATCTGGCACGAGGTGTTGCTTTATCAATTTCACGACATGATGGCCGGTTCGGCGATCCAGAGGGTCCATCAGGAATCGACCGCCCGTTACGAAATATTGCTGCGGCAAATTGGCCTGTTGTGTACGGAAGCGATTGAAAAGGTCGCCGGAATGATTCAGACCGGGACAGCGCTCCGCCCGGTGGTTGTGTGGAACACGACCGGTTGGGAGCGGGCGGAATGGCTTAAAATTGATGATCGTTGGTATCGGGTCAAAGTTCCCGCGATGGGTTACGCTGTCATCGATTTGACGTTTCCCACCGCGCTGCCGGTCGCGCCGGTTGCGGGAGAACAATGGCTGGAAAACGATCAACTGCGTTTGAACTTGAGCGAGGGGGTGCTGGTCGAGATCTTCGATAAAGAATGGCAACGGCAAGCGCTCAGCGGCATCGGCAATCGCCTGGTCGTTTATGAAGATGCCGGGGACGCCTGGGATATTCCGATCGGGTATGCGGACCGGCCGCCGGAATGGATGCGTTTACGTCAGACCGTTGCTATGGTCGACGGACCCAAAGCCAGTATCAAACAGACGTTTACATGGGGAAATTCGCTGTTGGAGCAGGAAGTGGTTTTGGTCCAAGGCAGTCGCCGGGTCGACTTTCACACCACGGTCGACTGGCAGGAACGTCAAAAAATGCTCCGGACATCGTTTCCGGTGGCGGTGGTGAGTCCCGAAGCGACCTGCGAGATTCAGTTCGGCTATATCAAACGCCCGACTCACCCCAACACCACTTGGGAGATGGCGAAATATGAAGTTTGCGCCCACAAATGGATCGACCTTTCCGATACGGGATACGGCGTGGCGTTACTCAATGACTGCAAATACGGACATCGCGTGTTTAACGACATTTTAGATCTCAATCTGTTACGAAGCCCCAATTATCCCGATCCCACCGCGGACCGGGGGCGGCACGAGTTTACCTATGCTTGTTATCCGCATCCGGGCGGCTTGGTTGAGGGGAAGGTTGTTCAAGCCGGATATGAGTTGAACATTCCCTTGACAGTAACGCCGGTCACCCCGAACGGCGCGGGCGCGTTACCACCGCAATATTCGTTTATCACGGTCGAGCCGGCCGATATCATTGTGGAAACGGTGAAATTGGCCGAAGCGGATTCACGGATCATTATGCGGCTATATGAGAGCGCGGGTCGCGCAAACGTCGCCGCCATTGCGATCCATTGCCCCTTCCGCCACGTTGAACTGGTCAGTTTGACGGAGGAAGACTGCGACCAATCCGCGTTAGAAGTTGGCGCGGGAACAATCTCACTGCGTTTTGGCGCATTTGAGATTCATACCCTACGGATTGCCCCATGAATTGAAGGGGAAGCGCGTGTCGGAAAGCGTCGTTGCTGGGAAGGTGACGGCGCTTTTTCAATTGGGGTGTATTTAACCTTCCGTTAACAGCGGTGTTTCCTAAACAATAACCTAGAAGCAGATTGTCATAAAATGAATGTAACTTTGTTATAAAAAATAACAAATTCTTATAAAGTTTGTTGCGAACCTGACGATATTTAATTTATAATTTTATGGCATAAAATCATTTAAACTGTGAGGATATGCTGCAACAACAAAACGACATGGGGTGATGAACGATGAAGCTATCCTTCAGGTGGTATGGCGCGGAAGATTCGGTGAAGCTGGAGTATATCCGGCAGATCCCGGGAATGAGCAATATCGTTTCGGCTGTCTACGACGTACCGGCGGGGGAAGTTTGGAGCAACGAGAGTATCGCGGCGCTGAAACAACCGATTGAATCAGCCGGGCTCCAATTTGAAGTGGTCGAAAGCGTACCGGTCCATGAGAGTATCAAGCTGGGAACGGCCGACCGGGATCATTACATTGAAAATTATATCACCAATATCCGACGGCTGGCCGCCGCCGGGATTCGCTGTATCTGTTACAATTTCATGCCGGTCTTTGACTGGACCCGGACCCAACTGGACAAAGAGTTGGCCGACGGTTCAACGGCGTTGGTGTATTACGGCGAACAGTTGCAAAAGATGAATCCCTTGACCGGCGAGTTGGCGTTGCCCGGTTGGGACGCAAGCTATACCAAAGAGACCCTGACCAAGATCTTTGCGCAATACGAAAATGTCACCGGCGAACGGCTCTGGGAGAACCTCCAATACTTTTTGGAAGCGATCGTGCCAATTGCCGAAAAATCCGGCGTCAAAATGGCGATTCACCCGGATGATCCGCCATGGCCGGTTTTTGGTTTGCCGCGGATCATTACCGGCGCAGCCAGTCTGGAACGGTTGGTAAAAATCGTCGACAGTCCGGTGAACGGCCTCGCGCTTTGTACCGGCTCCTTAGGCGCCAATCCCAACAACAATATTCCTGAAATCGTCGGCAAATTTGCCGCTATGAGCCGGATCCATTTCATGCACGTCCGCAATGTCAAGCACGTTGAGGGCGGGTTTGAGGAGAGCGCCCACTATAGCCCCTACGGCTCCCTGGATATGGTCGCGATCTTAAAAGCCGCCTATCAAAACGGCTTTGACGGCTATATCCGTCCCGACCACGGTCGGATGATCTGGGGCGAGACCGGGAAACCGGGCTACGGTTTGTATGACCGGGCGTTGGGAGCGCAATATATCATGGGGATTTGGGAGACGTTGACGAAAGGTTGTTAGAGTGATTTTTAAGCGATAACGATTATGAAAAGTCCCCCTTCTTTACGGTTATATAGAGGGGGGTCTTTTTACGAATGGACCGTAATTGAAGTGACCAATTATTATGGTCTTTTTTGGGGATCCTGGCGATTATTAAAAACAGCATGAACTACAATTTGGTAAGTTTCGATCGTGTAAAAAATTGAGAATGGAAATTTTGGAACTACGCATCTTCGAAAACGGGAATAACAGGTTTCATACATTTCAGGGAAACTGAGAATATTATTTAAACATATCTCAATACAATTCAGAAATTCATGACCAAGTCCTTTTCTTTGTTTTTCATACCATGAAAAAGCGAGCTCCATATCATCCTTCGCGTGATCAGTATATAGAAGGTGCATCTTTATTTTTCTCTCAATTCCTGATGCACACCTTCCCAATCATGGAGTTGCAAGTCTTTATTTTGATATTGGTGATACCGTTTATCCAGTTCCGTTTTTTGCCATTCTGGTAAGGGCAAGACAGCATTGTTTCGGGCGATGCTATCCCATATTTTTTCCACTAATAATAATTGTTCAGATAATTCTAATTTATTAATTTCTTTTGCAATTTCATCCGGTTTCATCGATTAAAACCTCCGGGTTTTCAAATATCTGTAAACCTCTTTGGATTAATTATAACAGGCAAACATATTGAGAACAAGCCTAGACTGATAGTGTATTGACCATCTGCTAAGCCGACTGGACTTCCCTCTTGTTACCTCCTCCGAAATATTGCATAATAAAAATACAACACAACGTATTATTCCATTGAATACTAACCCCAATAAGGAAAAATTAAATGCTCAACCAACCCGACGAACCATATATCGCGCTGCCGTCCTTTCAAGCCGCTCTCAACTGTATTCAAAGCGGCACCCCGATCACTTTCATCTCCGGCAAAGCCGGAACCGGCAAATCCACTTTTACCAAAAAAGAGCTGACCAAGCTCAAAGGCAACACCGCCTTTCTCTCGCCGACCGGGATCGCCGCCTTGAATATCGGGGGACAAACCATTCATTCCTTCTTCAACTTGGAACACGGGCTGCAGGCCTTGGACCGGATTAAGAAAAGCCGCTTGCCGGAGATCTTTCAAGGATTGGATACACTGGTCATTGACGAGATCTCGATGGTCCGGGCCGACCTGATGGATGCGGTCAATTATTCGTTGCAGATTAACCGTGGTTCGGAAGCGCCGTTTGGCGGAGTGCGGGTGGTGCTGATCGGCGATCTCTACCAGTTGCCGCCGGTGGTACAAGCGGCGGAACGGCGTGAGTTTACCGGCGGACGTTATGCGAACCGCTACTTTTTTAACGCGTTTTCGATTCGTTCGGCGATCGTCAACCAAAATTTTCGCTACATCAAGTTTTTTGAGATCTTCCGGCAAGCCGACCCGGCGTTCATCAACCTTTTGGAGCAGGTGCGCAACTGCCGTCTCACCCCGGAACTGCTCCAAACCTTAAACGGTCGCGTCTGCGCCGAGGGGAGTCTGAATCAGTTGGAGGATATCACCGTCTTGACCTGCACCAATGAAGCGGCCAATCTTTATAATAGCAGCAAACTGGATGCCCTGCCGTCCTTTAAACGGCTTTACCATGCCGACGTCGAGGGCAAGTTCGCCCGCGAGGACTTTCCAACCCTGCCCATCCTACCGTTAAAAGTCGGGGCGAAAGTGATTTTTGTCAAAAACGATCCCGGCAAGGCGTGGGTCAACGGCACCACCGGCGTAATCAAAAAAATGAACGACCATAACCTGACCATCGAAATCGCCGGAGCGGATTGCATCGTCGCCAAAGAGACCTGGGAAAAGGTGCAATACCGTTTTGCCGACGGGACATTCGAGAAGGTGGCGGTCGGGACGTTTCGCCAGTTCCCGATCAAACTTGGTTGGGCGTTGACCATTCATAAAAGCCAAAGCCTGACCCTGAACAATGTCTATCTTGACACCGGCCGGGGCGCTTTTGACTCGGGCCAGATCTACGTGGCCTTAAGCAGAGTGCGCAAGCTGGACAATCTTTATCTGAAACAGCCGATCACCAACCGGGATCTGCTGATTGACGCCAGTATCAATAAATTTTTGGATTATATTGAACGATTGGCCTGGGAGTAAAGGAGCATCCATCAGCTGACGCCGATTATCCTGTACCAAATTTCGTAGTGTAGAAAAAACATCACGCCCCCTTTTTGCCGTGGCCGAGAGGGGGTTTTCGTTATGGATTGATTAGCACTAGGAATATCGGGGGTGAGTTGCCTCAGGTTCGATTTCCCGGAAAACTAAATTTTAGATAAAAGCTTTACAAAACGAACTAAATCATTATGCGAGGGTTCAAGCTATAATTGGTTTAGAAAATGCCAATCAAAACGAAAGATTGCACCAAAGGAGCTGTAAAAATATGAAACCTGCCAACCGTTACATTCGCGACCTTATTGCGCAAATGACCCTCGACCAGAAGGTCGGTGCATTGCTAACCTTAGGTTTTGCCGGAACAATGGCGCGGCCGCATATTTATGAGGATATCGTCAAGTATCATTGCGGCGGTTTGCGTTTGACCCCTCATGCCCGATTGTTCGGAAGTTATGTCGATCCCAAAACCGGCAAAAGCGTCGTTGACGTCGTCGATGCCAAAGGTTACAAAAAAGGAGTTCACCCGCCGTACGCCACCCCCGAAAATTACCAGGTCTTGTTGGATGAGTTGCAACAGCTGGCCCTAAGCCGGCCCTTGGGAATTCCGTTGCATTTCTCGTATGACCAGGAAGGCGGTACCAGCGCCGATTACAATTTCGGCGGCGTCAACCTGTTTCCCAAACCGATGGGTTTACGGGCGACCGGCGATAGCAAGCTCGCCTACGAAGTGGCGAAAGCTGTCTCCCGCCAAAGCCGGGCGGTGGGATTCAACTGGATCCATTCGCCGGTGCTTGATATCAACGTTAATCCGGCCAATCCCGAAGTATATACCCGGGCTTACTCCGACCGGGTTGAAGATGTGGTGGAGTACGCCGTTCAATCGTGCCGCGGGTTTAAAGAAGGCGGATTGATCGCCACCGGCAAACACTTCCCGGGACGGGGCGATTCGGCGCTTGACGCGCACTTTGAGATGCCGGTGATCGATGTCGCCAAAGAAACGTTGCTCAACCGGGAGTTGGTTCCTTACAAAGAATTGATTGCCCAAGATTTGTTGCCGTCGATTATGATCGCCCATAGCATCTTCCCGGCGATCGACCCCGACGACGTCGCCACGGTCTCCAAGAAAGTCCTGACCGGATTGCTCCGCGAAGAGCTGGGCTTTGACGGCGTGATCACCACCGACAGCATGACCATGGGCGGCATCGCGGTCCGTTACGGAGTGGCCAATGCCTGCGCCATGTCCTTGGCCGCCGGCGCCGACCTGGTGTTGATGAAAGCCGAGAATCAATTGGTCGGCGAGACGGTCGAAACCATTAAACAGTTTGTCGTCAGCGGCCGGATTAGCGAAGCCGAATTGGATCAGAAAGTTTACCGCGTCCTAAGTTTAAAATACGAGTTCGGCCTGTTCCACCAGGGCAACCATTGGCCGGAAAAACCGGCCGAGGTGATTGCCGATCCCCAAGTGGTGAATCTGACGAAGTTGGTTGCCAGAAAATCGGTCCTGGTCGCCCGGGACCGTCAGCAACTACTGCCGTTGGCCACCGCCGAACGGGTTCTGGTCGTCGAACAGATCAATAAAACCCCCAATGACATGCATTGGCATCCCGGTGTCTTGTTTAAGCATTGCTTACGGCACAACCCCCATGCCGCCTATCTGGAGACTGCTTATCAATATGACGCCGAAGACAAACAAAATATCACCCGGAGCATTCAGCAGTTTGACACGGTCGTGCTCACCAATTTCTATATCCGGGGCTCGCTCGCCAACAATGAATTTATCAGTGAATTGCTGGCGCAACACCCCCGCAAACGGTTTGTGATCGTCACCAACACGCCCTATCCGGCGTTGAGTATTCCCGAAGGGGCGGGGACGATTGTGCTCACTTTCGCCACTTCACCGGCGAATATCGAAGCCACCGCCGGCGTGCTCTTCGGTAAAATCGCGCCGGAAGGGCAATGGCCGGTCGCCTACCAACTGCCCGAATAATTATCATAGAGAAGGTGCAAACCATGTCCGTAACCTTAAATCAACTGATCCGGAACCGGATCTATCCGCATCTGGAATATTTGTTTCAAAAAGTCCTGCGCGAAAAGGACGAGGTGATCATCGACGGCGTTAGCGCCTTTCATTCGGCGGATTATTTCGTCCCGGGCAAGGTGGTCAACGCGTTCAGTTATCTGATCATCGACACGGCCGCCAATGACCCCCGCTTTGAACAGAAGATCGCCGGTTTCCGGGAGATTATCGATTTTACAGCCCATTACCCGATGAAGACCTGGGGGATCTACTATTACCTCACGGCGCTCGTGCGTTTACAGCGTCACGGACTTTTGGATGAAGTTGTCCGCCCCGATAAGCTGGCAATTTTAAAACAGGTTTTGGATTGGCGGACGATCGTCCGCGAAGCCGATCTGACCTTAATCAACCTGCCGACCAATTATTACGGTTGCGCCTTGGGGGTGGCCCGGTTGCGGATGTTGCTGGGCTGGGAAGCGGAAAGTTCGGCCCAACGGTTGTATGATAAGGTATTGGCCCATATCGACGAATACTCCGGTGAATACGGTTTTGCCGATGAAACCGACGGCGAAGGCCGTTTCGATCGTTATAGCGTCCTGTTGCCGGCCGAGATCTGTCAGCGGCTGATCGATACCGGAATGGCGGTGCCAGAACGTTTGAAACAATTGTTGCGCAAATCCTGCGACATTCATCTGATGCTGGCCAACGAATCGGGCCATGGCTTCAATTACGGTCGGACCATCGGCACCTACGGCGATACCTCAACGTTGGAAGTGCTGTCGATTGCCGCGTATTTGGGTGTCTTGACGCCGGAGGAGCAGGAAGTGGCTTATGCGTTCTGCACCCGGATTACCGCTAAATTTACCGAGTTTTGGTTGGACTCCGAGATGAAGTCGGTCAATATGTGGGAGAAAGGGCGCAAGCCCGACCCGTATATGGGAAAACACCGGATTCTCGGTGAAAATCTTAGCTTAAGCTACCAACATATCCATACTTGCGATATTTGGAACCGCGCCGGCTTCGCCGATAAGGTTCCGATGGCGGATTTCGAAGCGGCTTTGGCGAAACTGCCGTTCCATTATTTTGTACGTTTTGCGTCCGGGACTTATGACCGGGCGCTGGCCATCGTTCGCGACGGAAAGCAGGTAATTAGTTTACCGTTGGTCAACGGGGGAGTATCCCAATACCGCTACACTCCGTATTACCCAATCCCTCACGCCGTCGGGATGTTGGCCGGATCGCCCCATGAAAGCAACCCGCAGTTGCTGCCCAGATTCACTTTTAGCGACGGTTCGCAACTGATGCCGCTGGCATACATGAAAGATATCGAAGCTCATTCCGATGGCCCGGACTACCGGATTACCTACCGCCAAGAGCAACTTTGCCGGCTGACCTTAGGTGGTCCGGAGCCCGACGCCCGGGTACAGGTAGTCACCGAATATGTTTTCCGCCCCGGAGTCATCATCCGCAATGATTGTTATACCCCAACCGAACCGCTGGATCTGGTGGAGCTGGTTATGGAGTTTGCCACCTTTTCAACCGAACCGGTAGTAACGGGTGAAAACAATGTCCGCTTTCAAAACGGCGCGATTGAGTCGATCACTGTTTCCGGCTTCGCGGAATGCGCGGTTGAAGCCATTAATGAAGCGGACGAGCGCTATCAGACGCCCCATGGCGTCTTACGTACCCGGGTGACTTGGCGGACCGGGGCGCAACGGTTCGACCAACCGTTGACCATCCGTTGGGAGATTCGGCATCATTGAGTCGAAAATTATGCTCTTGGATTTTTCGGGGAATTCGTCGATAAATAAAAAGAAAGAATTGATTCAAGGACCAGTCCGGCTGGAGGCGGTTTTATGGCAGAAAAATTGGTGGAAGTTTTATGGGTGGCGCGCTACGACTATCATACCGGATGGCAGGAACCGCACGACCATGATTACTATCAAATGATCTATGTCATTGACGGGATCGGCCATTTTCGGGTCGGGAACCAAATCCGCGAGGCTTCCGCCGGGAAACTGTTTTTTTTGAGTCCGTTCTTGATTCACCACATGAAGAAGATTCCCGATAAAAAACTAAAAACCTATGATGTCAAATTTATTGTCAATGATCTCCAATTACAAACCCAATTAGCCCAATTGGATGCGGAGATGCTCCTGCCGGACCTTGACATGTTGAGTTTCTTCCGGAAAATCCGCGAAGAGGGATTACAAAAACGAATTTTTTATAAAGACTTCAGTGATCTCTATCTGCAACAGCTGTTACTGGAAATACTACGGGTTCACGCCAATAAGCTTGTTGAACTTAATTTGGTGCAAAACCAACCGGTTCCGACCACAGACGTCAATCCGTTTTGCCAGCAGGTGATCGATTATATCAAAAAGCATTATCAAGAGGAGTTAACCCTCAAATCAATCGCCGCCGCTTTAGGTTACAATCAAAGCTATGTCTGTCAAATGTTCAAAAATAACATCAAGAACACGGTGATGCATTATCTCTATCACTACCGGATTGAGAAGGCGAAAGAATTAATCGTCTATTCTGACTACGATTTGAAAGAGATTGCCATGATCACCGGGTTTAAAACCATTCATCACTTCACCCGGTTGTTTCATAAAATCCAAGGGTTGACTCCCGGTCAATGGCGGGAACGGGAGAAGGAAGGGATCCGCAAAGGCGTCTTTTTCAATGAAGCCTTCAAGAATCAAGCTAAGCTTCACACGGTAAAATCAGACAGCGAAGGGAAGGGTTAAAAACCCTTCTTTTTTTATGCTTTATCTCAATTTCAGACAAATGGAATAAAAGATCGGCCAAATAATTTAAGCAATGCCCAGTTTATAATGGAAAATAGCGAAGCGGGATCCTGATGAGTCAGACGGAAACGGAGTGGCGTTGATGGTATTCAATCCAAGCGAACTGATTATTGTCGAACAACGGGAGCGGATATTAAAGGAAGCGCAGCGATATCTGGCGGTCAAACCGGTTCATATCACCGATGTGATTGCCGAACAGAGTCCGGGCGGGCCGCATGATTATTACTCCAACGGCGATTATTGGTGGCCCAATCCCCATACGCCGGACCAACTTCCGTTTGTGCGCCGGGATGGGGAGAGTAATCCCGCCAATTTTCATTGCCACCGCAAGATCATGCGCAAAATGCGAACTGGGGTTGCGACCCTCGCGGCAGCGTTTTATCTGACCGGGAACGAAATTTTTGCCAAACCGGCTTTCCGTTGGCTTCGTGAATTTTTTTTGGATGACGCGACCCGGATGAACCCGCATCTGCTATACGCCCAAGCCATCCCCGGTGTCGCCTCCGGCCGGGGAATCGGAATCATCGACACGTTGCATCTGATTGAGGTTCCCATGGCGCTTCGGGTATTACAAACATCGGAGTATTTTGACAGTGATTTCCACTCCAGGATGCAAGGTTGGTTTGCCGACTATTTAAAGTGGATGACCACACATCCTTATGGACTTGAAGAGATGAATGCCGCCAACAATCACGCGGTGGCCTGGTTTGTCCAGGTGGCGGTATTCGCGCAATTTACCGGGCGCCAAGTTTTGGTAGAGTTTTGCCGGACAATGTACAAAACCGGACTGTTGTCGAAACAGATGGCCTTGGACGGCAGTTTCCCGCAAGAACTGGAACGGACCAAACCATACAGTTACTCGATTTTCAATTTGGACTGTTTCGCAATGCTTTGCCAGGTTTTGTCCACCGCTACGGATGATTTATGGCGGTATCGTCTGAGCGACGGGCGCGGCATCGAAAAGGGTTTCGAGTTTCTCTATCCCTATCTGGTCAATAAGACCCAATGGCAATTTGGTAACGATGTAGAGCACTTCGAAGGATGGCCGGTACGGATTCCGGGCTTATTGTTCGCCGGTGGGGCGTTTAACCGGGCCGACTATTTGAATCTGTGGCGTAAATTGCCTGAACCGCGCGACCTCGAAGTGCGGCGGAATATCGCAGTACGCCAACCCTTGTTATGGTTTTGCCCAGACCTAAATAATAGACAAAAAACTCATAAACCCGGCCAAATACTAGGGGTTAACGGATTGTTATAATTGAGTTAACAACTTGAGACACATTGTTTTAGTTGATTTTCCGCGAGTTTTGTGATCTAACACGTCTTAAAAAAATAATATGGAGGTTGAATGATGAGAAAGGCAAAAATTGTCATCCTAATGCTGCTGTTGGTTCTGACTTGTGTCACCGTATCAGCGAAAGACATCTATCCAATCAAAACCGATGTAACCCTCACTTACTGGGTGCCGCTGAATGTATCGCCGTCAGCTACGGTTAAAAATTTAGGCGAAACTCCCTTGTATCAAGAGATTATGAAGCGGACCGGCATCAAAGTTCGTTTTCTTCACCCGGCGATGGGACAGGAAACTGAGAAATTTAACTTAATGTTAGCCTCCGGAGAACTGCCGGATATTATCGAATGGCAAGGTTGGCTCACCTACCCCGGTGGTCCGGAAAAAGCCATCGAGGACGGGTTTATTGTCCAATTAAACTCCCTGATCGACAAATACTCGCCCAATTTGAAGAAAGTGCTTCGCGATAAAGAACTCAATAAAATGGTCAGAACCGACTCCGGGAAATACTTCGTTTATCCGAACGTTCGCGGCGACGAGTATCTGCTGGTTTTCACCGGACCATTCATTCGTAAAGACTGGTTGGATGAATTGGGTCTGCAAACACCGACCACCATCGACGAATGGTATACTGTACTGAAAGCGTTCAAGGACAAGAAGAAAGTGCGCGCGCCGCTAACCTTCCGTTATGATTTATGGGATACCCACAATGCGTTTGTTGGCGCGTTTGGTGCGACCATGGGCTTCTATGTCAATAACGGCAAGATTAAATACGGCCCAATTCAACCGGAATTCAAAAACTTCCTGACTACTTTTAGAAAATGGTATGCCGAAGGGTTGGTCGATACCAACTTACCGACGATTGATCAGAAAATTCTCGATGGCAAAATGACCAGCGGTATGGCAGGCGCTTGCATCTCCAATACCGGAAACGGAATCGGTAAATATCTTGAAGCAATGCAAGCCAAAGATCCGAAGTATGATTTAGTTGCCGCGCCGTATCCGACTTTGAAAAAGGGTCAGCGGGCCATGTTCGGACAATTGGAAAATAAATATTCCCGGAACGGTAACGCCGCAATTACCACCAAATGCAAAAATCCGGAACTGGCAGCCCGTTTCCTTGACTACGGTTACGGTGATGAAGGTCATATGCTCTTTAACTTCGGTATTCCGGGCGTCAGCTATAACATGGTGAACAACTACCCGAAATATACCGATCTGCTGATGAAAAACCCCAAAGGTTTAACCATCAATCAGGCGATGGGTAGTTATATGCGGGGTCATTATAACGGGCCGTTCGTCCAGGATAAACGCTACTTGGAACAATACGCCGGACTGCCGCAACAAAAGACTGCCATCGACGTTTGGAAGAAAACCGACCAAGTCAAACATCGGTTGCCGCCGATCAGCCCTTCACCGGCTGAAAGCGGTGAAATGGCCAAGGTCATGAATGAAGTCAATATCTATCGCGACGAGATGATCCTGAAATTCATCATGGGTACCGAGCCGCTTGAGAAGTTTGACGAATATGTCGCTCAACTCAAAAAGTTAGGAATTGAAAAAGCGATCAAAATTAATGAAAATGCTTTAGCACGCTACCAAAAACGGTTGCAAGCCAATTAAAACTGTAAGGTCAATTGCAATAAAAATCCCAGGGAAACCTGGGATTTTTTCTTTTATATCTGGCATACGAAATAATGGGGACGAGGATCGCGACCAACTTATCGTAATTACTTATTTGGACTCGTGTAAATTTTCACAAAATGTTTACCGAGTTACAATTTAGTTTCTGAATGGCGCTGAATCCAGTAATGGAAAGGGTTACACCGTAATTACACGGTTGGATTTCGTGCCGGTGGACCTCTTGCAAAGTTAAAAAAAAGGAGCTAAACTAAGTTTAAGAACGTTGTCAGACAACGGACAACGAACAACGAAAAATTCCTCGGAGGTTGTTGATGGACATTACACCAATTACAAAAACCATCCTCTCCGCTGAGATTGCTCAAAAGTTACAAGATCTCATTATGAGCCGGGAGTTTGAGCCAGGGGCGCAATTGCCGAATGAATTGGATTTGGCCAAAATGATGGGCGTCAGCCGTTCGACAATTCGCGAAGCCATTAAGATTCTGGCATCCAACAATATTTTAGAAGTTGTCCGGGGGAAGGGAACCTTTGTCGGTCGCCAGCCGGGGTTGGTCAACGACCCGTTAGGCGTCAATTTCCTTCATGATCAGGATTTACTCGTTTCGTTGTTCGAAGCCCGGTTATTGATCGAACCCGGCGTTGCATTTTTAGCGGCTGAAAGAGCCACCCCCAATAATTTGCAACGAATTGAGGAATCCGTTGAACGGTTGGCGGAGTTGATCCGGAAGCACGAATCTCATGCCCAGGAAGATCAAGAATTTCACCGGGCGGTTGCCATTGCCACTCAAAACCCGATTATTGACCGGATTGTCCCAATTATTAATGACTCGATTGCCAAAGCCTATTTTGAAATTGTCAATATCCCTGGCAATCCGCAAAAAGTGTTAAAAGCGCACCAAAACATCTATAAAAGTATCAAAAATCGTAATACGGCTCAGGCCAAAACAGCGATGCGGCTCCATTTGGACGAGACAATGCTGGACATTCGTTCACGACGGTGATTAAAAGTTTTCGTTACGAAAATTTATTTTATAACTTCAAGGAGGTTCTTACATTATGAGCAATCAAACATTACCAAATCTTAACCGGGATTACCTGGAGAAAAACCTGCTCGGTACCGAGTTGGCCCCATTTTCCAAAGCGATCTTCGATTATCCGGAGAAAATCATCCAATTTGGTGAAGGCAACTTCTTACGAGGTTTTGTGGACTGGATGGTCCAGCAGATGAATAAAAAGGCGCTTTTTAATGGCCGTGTGGTTGTTGTTCAACCGTTACCAATGGGCCGCGTCGCCAATCTCAATGAGCAAGACGGTTTATATACCATGATGCTGCGCGGCACTATTGACGGTAAAGTTACCGACCAACGGGAAATCCTCGCCTCAATCAGCCGCGGCCTCGATCCCTATACCCAATGGGAAGAAGTGTTGCAATGCGCTGAAAACCCGGAGATCGAATATGTTGTCTCCAACACCACCGAAGCGGGTATTGCGTATGATCCCAATGATAAACTGACCGACGCGCCCCCGACATCCTATCCCGGCAAACTCACTGCTTATTTATACCGCCGCTTTACTCACTTCAAAGGTGACGCCGCGAAAGGTTTGGTCGTCATGCCATGTGAATTGATTGATCGAAACGGCGATAAGCTTAAGAAAGTCGTCTTACAGTTAGCTTCCGAATGGCAGATTCCGGCCGAATTCAGCCAATGGCTGCAAAACTCCAACTATTTTCTGAATACTTTGGTGGACCGGATCGTTACCGGTTATCCGTTTAAAGAAATTGATCAAATCGAGCAGGAATTAGGCTATAAAGATCAAAATCTTAATACAGCGGAACTTTTCCACCTTTGGGTCATCGAGGGCGATGCCAAACATGGCGAAAAACTCCCGCTGGCTCAAGCCGGGTTGAATGTGAAATGGGTTAACGATATGACCCCATACCGGACCCGGAAGGTTAGAATCCTCAACGGCGCTCATACTTCAGCGGTGGCGGTCGCCTATTTGTCCAATCTCGATCTGGTCAAAGATGCCGTTGAAGATAATCAAGTTGGGAAATTTATCCGGGACGTTGTTTTCGAAGAGATTATCCCTACGCTTGACCTGGACGCCAACGAATTGGAGCAATTCGCCAAGGATGTTTTAGAGCGTTTCAATAATCCGTTTATCGATCATAAATGGGCAGATATTTCTCTCAATTCAACTTCAAAGTTTGAAGCGCGGGTGCTGCCTTCGTTAAAGAAATATTTTGAACGCCGTAAAGTACTCCCCAAACGCTTGACATTCTCCTTAGCTTCATTGATCGCTTTGTATCATGGCACGGAGATCCGCGGCGACAAATTGGTAGGACATCGTGACGGTCAGGAGTATTTGCTCCGCGATGATCAAGTCATTTTAGAGTTCTTCCGTGATAACTGGGCGAGCTACGAAAAGGCCGAAATCACCTTGGAAACGTTGGTTGAAAATGTTTTGAACCGTTTCTGGGCGGCTGAAATGAAAGAACTTCCGACGTTAGCCTCAGAAGTGGCTACCTACTTGCGTGAGATCTTGAATACCGGAATGAGCCTTAGCTTAGAAAAGTGTTCCTGAATCTTGCTCTGAGTTTTTAACGCATTTGGGTAGAACGAGGTTGATGATATAACCCAAAGCGAAAAGGGAGGACCATTTATGGAAGTGTTGAAAGCGTTCGTGCAATTAACAAAGGAACAAAAAACTCCAGCCGACTTAGGTGCGGCAGTCCAGCAAGATCCGGGATTAGCAGTCATTTATATTGACTCAATTCATCAGCATGATGGTTCAACTTTGTGTATTGCCCGATTAGAGCAGGGCAAAAAGCTATGGGTCATCGGCAATCAGTCCCCGGTCTACCGTGAAATGAACGGTACGGAACAACAAGTTGACGGGGTCGCGGTGAAAGAATGTGACTTATCAGTGGCCAACAGTAAAGTTCTACGCAAATATTTTCCCTTTACCAATCCGATTTCCCTCGCCAAATATGATACCACGTTGGGCTTAGGCGACCGGTTGGGTCTGGCTTCCGCGGGTCATCTGCGTTTGGTCAAAAATTTAAAAGTCCGGCCCATCTTGGCGCAGCAATCCATCCGGGAGTTAAATCTGACCGGACGGGATTATGGTCAGGTGCTGGCGGATGCGGTTTGGGCAGTGTTCCAAGAGGATTATCAAGGAGGCTTCGGAGCCGACGGCGATCATTTGAAAACCGCGGCGGAAGTCCGAATGGCTTTGGAGAACGGTTTCACCATGATCACCTTGGACTGTTCGGAACATATCAATAACATCGCGCCAACCGATACGGCCAAAATCGAATCCATTTATCAAAGTTTAGATGCTGGCGAGCGTCAAGCGCTTGAAGCAAAATTTTTGGGAACCCAATTTAAAGCCGGTTCATTGGCGGTTGCCTATACTCCGGACACTTTAAAGCTGAATGCGGCGATTTATCAAAAAGCAATCGACTTTGCCATCGCTATCTTTAATGAGTTGATTAAACCGGTAGCCAACAACGTCGATTTTGAAGTGTCGATTGACGAAACCCAGACACCGACTGATCCCGCTTCCCACTTTTATGTTGCGGAGCAGTTGATTCAAGCCGGGGTGAAGGTTAACAGCTTGGCTCCGCGCTTCTGCGGCGAGTTCCAAAAGGGGATCGATTATGTCGGAAACTTAACGCAGTTTGAAAAAGAGTTTAAGGAACACGAAGCCATTGCGGTTCATTTTGGGTATAAACTCAGTATCCACTCCGGTAGTGACAAGTTTACCGTGTTCCCGATCATTGGCCGCGAGACCAAAGAACGGGTTCATGTGAAAACTGCCGGTACCAACTGGTTGGAAGCGGTCCGGGTGATTATTGAAGCCGATCCGGCGCTTTACCGGGAAATGCACGCATTTGCCTTGACCCAGTTGAGTGAGGCGAAAAAGTATTATCATATTTCAGCCGATCCGGCGCGGATCCCGGGTTTGGATAGTCTGTCCGATGACGGTTTGCGGGCGCTCATGGACCAAAATGATGCCCGTCAGGTGATCCATATTACCTATGGCTTAATTCTCCAGGCCAAGGACGCGAATGGCAAGTATGTATTTAGAGATCGCATTTATCAGTGCTTGACCGCGAATGAGAATCTTTATTATCTTAAATTAGAGAGTCATATCGGGAAGCATTTGCAAAAATTAGGCTTCTTGCACTAAAATTTGCAGCGACGCTATGTCGCACTAAATATTTAGACGAGTATCGCGACATATATTCCTTGACGTATAAGATGAAATAAATTCAATAATTTTCCTTTCCCATCCGCGCTTTAAGGGTGGGAAAGATTTTTTCAATTATTTATTTCAACTTAGCTATTACTTCGAAAGATGGTGAGTACCATTCATAAAGTACTGCAAATCAACGGCGCGGACAATGTGGCCGTTGCCTTAGTCGAACTTTCCGCAGGGGAGACCGTTTCCGTCAACGACCTCCAGGTCGCTGTCACCGAAAAAGTTCCGGTTGGACACAAAGTTGCGCTCAAAGACATCCCGGCGAATCAATCGATCCTCAAGTACGGATTTGCAATTGGTCATGCCACCAAAAATATTCAAGCCGGGCAGTGGGTTCACAGTCACAATGCCGCAACCAGTCTGAAAGGGAAATTGGAATATTCCTACCAACCTTCGATTAAACCGGTTGAGGTTCCCGCAACGGTTCCAACTTTTATGGGTTACCGCCGGGCCGACGGTCAATTCGGTATCCGCAACGAAATCTGGATCATTAACACGGTCGGTTGCATTAACAAACAAAGCCAACGCTTGACCCGTCTGGCGGAGGAAAAATTCCAAGCCGAACTGGAAGCCGGCGTGATTGACGGCATCTATACCCTGGAACATCCGTATGGCTGTTCCCAATTGGGCGAGGATTTATTAAATACTCAGAAACTATTGGCCGGGCTAACGCGGCATCCGAATGCGGCCGGTGTTTTATTGGTCGGCTTGGGTTGTGAGAACAATCAGATGGCCGATTTCCACAAGATTTTGGGTCCGGTTGATCCGCAACGGGTTAAATCGCTGGTTCTGCAGGAAGTGGAAGATGAATTTGAGGTCGGCTTGGAATTGCTCGGCGAATTGATCGCTCATGCCGGCATTTTCAAACAGGAGCCGGTGCCGGTTTCCGAACTGAAGATCGGTCTCAAATGCGGCGGTTCCGACGGGTTTTCCGGAATTACCGGCAATCCTTTGGTCGGTTCAGTGGCGGACCGGTTAATCTCTTTTGGCGGAACGGCAATTTTAACCGAGGTTCCGGAGATGTTCGGCGCCGAACCGATTTTGATGAACCGGGCGAAGGACCAAGCGACCTTCGAAAAAGTTGTCGCTCTAGTCAATGATTTCAAAGACTATTTCATCCGGAACGGTCAGGAAGTCTACGAGAATCCTTCTCCAGGCAACAAAGACGGCGGGATCACTACTTTGGAAGACAAGTCGCTGGGATGTACCCAAAAGGGCGGTACCAGCACCGTCACCGATGTGCTCCGTTACGGCGAGCAATCCAAAGTACATGGCCTGAACTTATTGGAAGGCCCCGGCAACGATATTGTCTCCTGTACTGCCTTGACTGCCGCGGGGGCCCATATTATTTTGTTCACTACCGGACGGGGCAATCCGATGGGCGCCATGGTGCCGACGGTGAAAGTTTCCACCAATTCGACCCTGGCAACGCGCAAACCGAATTGGATCGACTTTAATGCGGGTCAATTATTGGAAGGCAAGACGATGGATCAACTTACGGTCGAGTTTTTTGATCATCTGGTCGCGATCGCGAGTAAAAACGAATTGACCAAAAACGAGATCAACGGTTATCGCGATATTGCGATTTTTAAATCGGGCGTCACATTATAAAATATTGGTTCAACGCTTCAACCCATTAAGCCGTCTCCCTTGAGACGGCTTTTTAATTGGTGCGCTCGGCATGAGCGCCCGAAGGCGCACCCGTTATGGGCTTGGTAGTGGATAAGTAAGCTTGGCGAAGTCTTCAGCGAGCTGGATATGTGGATAAGTAAGCTTGCGGAGTCGTTCAGCAAGCTGGATATGTGAATAAGTAAGCTGGCGGAGTCGTTCAGCAAGCTGGATATGTGGATAAGTAAGCTTGCGGAGTCGTTCAGCAAGCTGGATATGTGGATAAGTAAGCTTGCGGAGTCGCTCAGCAAGCTGGATTTGTGGATAAGTAAGCTGGCGGAGTCGTTCCGCAAGCTGGATTTGTGGATAAGTGAGAAAGTGCAGAAACAATTGTGTAAACCTCCATAGCCATGTAAAATAAGACAAGACATGGAGGAAAAGAAAATGGCCAAGAGAGAAAAAAGCACACTTCGGAAACTCATCGAAGAGTATGGAATCA
>JAEYPR010000006.1 GCA_023410535.1 Bacillota bacterium
TTTCTGCCGAGCTGACCGATTACAGTGGGAGCATGGCAACCGCCTATTCCTACCACTACCTACTTTACACCAATATGAAGAAAGCCGAGGAACGGCGCATACAGGAAAAGCGAAGCGGCGGAGGCGGCGGATTTGCTTCCCTTGGCGGGGGCGGCGGCTCCATCGGCGGCGGTTCGGGCGGCGGAACGAGATAATCACTTACTACATATACGGAGGAAATACATATGGGCTTATTTTCTAAAAAACCCCCTTGCCCCATCTGCGGCGGCAAGATTTCATGGTTTCTGCCAACGAAAATCGAGGGTGAATATATTTGTGATACCTGTCACGGCAAACTTGATATACAGACCGAGAAAGAACTGAATTTGACCATGCAGGACTTCAAGGAATATTTGATGTTTTACGATCAAAACAAGCTGCTAAAAGATCAGTTTGTGATTTCGGAACAGATAGACTTCGGCCTTTGGGACACCAAAATCATCTTTGATTACCAGAACAAGTGGTTTTGCATGAGCAAACAGCCGGACAAGACCGTGTTTGAAGGCAAACAGCTAAAATCCTTTACTATCAAGGAGGACAACACCCCTCTGTTTGAGGGATCGGCAGCGGGTATCCGCCGCTACGCCAGCACCGTAACCGAGCGGGCTATGGCGATGGCACCGCAAATCGCACAGTTTGCGGCGAGTAAGCGGATGGCACGAACCCTTGACCGGTTGGACGACGGCAAGGTAAACAACTCCGCTTCGGTGCCGTATTTTGATATTCCCGAACCCTTTCAGGCGTTTCACATGGAGCTGCATTTTGACCACCCCTACTGGACGGTGCTCAAATGTGATATGGACGGCCCTCGGTTTAACAACACCCTCCCGGATGTGAACAACTACCTCCGCTCCTATCAGCAAAGCATAGAAGAAATTGAAAAGTTGGCGGCGGCACTTAGGACGGTGGCCTTCCCCGGCGCAGCCGAGCAGTCTATTGGCCCCGGTATGATGGGAATGGGGGCGTTACATACCAACATTGCCCCGCCTGCCGATGCCATCGAAGAAATCAAAAAATACAAGGTGCTCATGGAGGACGGCGTGATTTCCCAGCAGGAGTTTGAGGCAAAGAAAAAGCAGCTCCTTGGGATTTGAAGAAAATCGCTGTGTCTATGCGGAAAGGGGGGCATGACATGACTTACGCCTGCGAGGACTGCGGCTTTTTATTCTGTCGGGCAGGAGCGGTAGCGGAATGCCCCTCCTGCGAGAAGCCCCATATTCGCCCCGCCACTGAGGAAGAAGCCGATAGGCTACAGAAACTTTTGGAACAAGGAAACACAAATTTACAAATCAAGGAGGAACAGACCATATGAACAAACGACTATTAAGTATGTTTCTTGCGCTGTGCATGATAGTGTCCATGCTGCCGGTTTCGGCAATGGCGGAAGAAATACATACGACCATTGGCGGGAGCGGAGAAATTATCAGCTTTGCACCGCTGACAGAAACAGAAAAAACGGTATCACCGGGCAAATCCGGCGAGGATTTAGAATTGCCCGAAACACTGACCGCCACAGTGCGGACAGCCGTGCCTGCCGATGAAAATCCTGTGCAGGATTCCGGCAGCCCGCAAACGGCAACCCCCACAACGTCAACAGAACCTCAATGGGAAGAAACCACCGTAGATATTCCGGTGAGGTGGGTTTCGCCCGGCTATGACATGAATACCGAGGGCGAATATGTCTTTACGCCGGAGATTGAGAGCTACACGGTAAGCGCCCCGCTGCCGGAGATTGTTGTGACTGTGGGTGAAATGCCGCCACTTGCAGCGGCGCGCGGGTTGGTTACTCCCATGTCTGCCACAACCTACGGCATATGGGTGGGCGGCGTGCAGGTGACCGACGCCAATAAGGACGATGTGCTAGACGCAGCGAATTATGAGGGCGCAACCATCACCTATGACCCTGACACAAGCACACTTACTCTTGACAATGCGACCATCAACGCAGCGCATAATGGGACATGGATTGACAGCGCTACAACCGCCTATTACGGCATTTATGCCGAAACTGCTCTGAAGATTGAGATGGTGGGAAGCAACACCGTCATAGGCAAAAGCCAGAGCGGTAGCGCCAGCATCGGTATCTATACCGGTGGCTCGCTGAACCTTTCCGGTAGCGGCAGTCTGTATGTCAGCGGCGGCACAGGAAAATTTAGCGTCGGCATATACAGTACAGGAAGTATCGCAATTGAAGGCGGAAGGGTTACGGCTGCCGGCGTAGCAGCAACCCAGACCTCCATGGCCATAGCCTCCAATGGCGATATAACGATTTCCAATGAAGGAGTAGAAGCGTCAGCGGACACATCTGCGCCTAATTCCTATGGAATGATAGCAACCAACGGTTTCGCGATTAACAATGGCGAGGTAACTGCAAGCGGGAAAACAGGATTGCACACAAACGCAGCAGAAGGCCCCGTCACAGTCTCCGACGGCCGGCTAACGGCAAATGGCTCTTTGGTAGGCATAGCCGGTGCGCTAACCGTCACAGGCGGCACGGTGACTGTCAAAAGTGATACGAAAGCGCTGGACGGAAGCTTGACGACCTCGGGCTATACGGGATGCACCGTTACCGCGGGCGCCAACAAAAACGGAGATGGTGCGGGTACGTATAATGCGTCGAGCCTTGCCAGCTACAAATACATCAAGGTGGAGCCTGCCGCCACACCGCCTGTGATTTTGATTGCCGACCGTACGGCTCTCCAATCAGCCATAGACGGTGCGACAGGCGATTTGAATTTGAAGCTTTCCGATAGTTATAGCGGCACTGGGACAATCACTATTCCCAGCACTTGTAGCTACAACATCACCATTGACTTAAACGGCAAAACGCTTGACGGCGGTTCTGCTGCCGCTATCACACATCAAGGTACAGGTACGCTGACCATTACCGACAGCAAGGGCGGCGGTACGGTGACAAGTAGCACAAGCAGTCAGGGGACGATTGCTGCGGTTGGTGGCAGTGTGGAACTATTGGACGGCACGGTGAGGAATAGTAATTCTCCCGGCGGCGCTGCAATTTACACCCAAAACGCAACCTTAAATATTCGCGGCGGCGCGGTGAGTGCGACGGGGGATGGAGGTGTTGCGGTTTGGGATTACAGCAGTAGTAGCTTAAATATCTACGGTGGGACGTTGAGCGCAGCAGGTAGTGACGGAAATGCGGTTTATAGCACTAATGCTGCCAGCCAATTGAACATATCGGGCGGCACAATAAGCGCCGTCAGCAATATTGCGATTTACCATCCAAATACTACTATTCAACGTGGTACAACTGCTATTATTCAAGGCGGCAGTAGAGCAATGCAATCTGCACCGACGTTGAGCGGTGTGCAGGGTATGGCAAGCATCAATTACAGCGGGAGCGGTCCGGCGCCTTACGATTCGGTGAATCTCGCAACATACAAATACTTAAAGTTTGAGCCTGCGGCGGGTGTCTCTGAGCAATTCAACCTCACCCCCGGAGGCACCTACTATTTTGACCTGTCGGGCGAAATGGGCAACATCGGCACGGTGAATGCTGCCCTGCCTGACACAACCCTGCACTATGTGCCCTTTACCTATGCAGGCACGGTGAACGCCTATAGCTTGACAAGCGCAATGGTGACAACCGAGGAATACGCAAACGAGAACAAATCCGACCGAAGCCTGTTTGTGGGGGATTATAATGTCGGTCTCAACACCAGTTGGAACAATTTAAACTCAAAGCATCTTATTTTCGGCAAACCTTTTGATACAAACTACAAACTGCGCTCCTTGAGCGCAGGGAGCAGTCAGTCAAGCTCTATAGCTATTCCAGATACAAACGAATGGGATCAGATTTTGGTTAAATCGGGTTCTACCAATAATGTAACAGGCTGGATAAAAAATTGGACCCCTATAGCTTCTTGGGGGCAGGACAACTATCTTTATCCTACGCACCGCACTGTGCGTGGAGGATCAATCGCCGCACAGTGTGGCGCCATTCATGCTTCTCTTGAGGAGCGTGGTTTCCGCCCCACTCTTGTAGTGCTGAACCCTGCCGCACTGGGCGCTGACGGACTGAAAGCGGTGACACTGAACCTAAACGGCGGCGGCCTAAAGGGCGACGGTGCTAATATCAACATCATCTGTGCGGGAGATAGTTTCAAAGCGCCCAGCGGCGAGGGGCTGACCGCGCCTACCGGCAAGACGTTTGATGGCTGGAAGGATACAAGCAGTACAACAACCTACGCTGTGGGTGCAACTGTTCCCAATACGATCACAGGCTTGACGGCACAATGGGCGAACGCTACGGGCGCGGCCATCACGACCGCCGCAACCGTTGCCTCTGCTTTGCACAACCAAATAACCGTTAATGCGGCAGCGGCAAGCACGAACCCCGGCGGACAGACCATTGAATACGCCATCAGCACAAACAGCTCGACCGCACCAGACAGCGGTTGGCAAGCGGGGCTGACCTTTATCAGCCTTTCGCCAAGCACAACCTATTACGTCTGGGCGCGGACAGCGGCAAAGGCGGGATACAATGCGGGAACCGCTGTGGCAAGCGCGGCGATTACGACCACGGCCGTGCCTGTCAACGCGCAAACGCTCTTCTTTGCGGAAAACACAGTCACAAAGACAGTAGGAGATCCTGCATTCACAAACGCGCTCACCCACAGCGTTGGCACAGGTGCAGTAACCTATTCAAGCAGCAATACGGGTGTTGCCACCGTGCATCCCACAACCGGCGCAGTGGCGATTGTCGGTGTAGGAACCACAACTATTATGGCAAATGCGGCTATGGTTCCGGGTGCGTATGCTCCGGGCAGCGCGTCGTTCACCCTGACTGTTAATGCGCCCATAAAAAG
>JAEYPR010000012.1 GCA_023410535.1 Bacillota bacterium
TTCCAACTTCGGCATCATAATCCCTCGCCCCATACCGTACCAATTTCGTCTGCGGATCCCAAATTCCTCCCGCAAACCCAAATGGCTGGAACCCAGGATTGGTATCTTGCAACACATTCCCAAACTCATCATAATCAATCCTCTGCACAACCTGTCCAGTCGCTACATTCACAACCAATCTCGGACTACCCAGGTGATCCGCTACAATCCGATACGTAACGCCACCCTTAATCATGTAATCCGGAACTATGGTGCTTGTCCCATAGACAAACCGCGTCACAACATTATTACTGCCATCCAGTTCAACAACGGGCTTCAAATCATCCTGATACAAGAATCCTTGCACGAAAACCCCGTTAACCTTCTTGCCGACCCGCCGTCCGGCGCCATCGACGGTATACTCCAATCTGGTGCCATCCGCCAACATGACAGCCTTCAGATTGCCCAGGACATCATAATCATACCGTGTCGTCCCGTTACTATTGGTTTTGCTCTGTAATTCCCCATTGGCCGAATATTGATAAGTGTTCCCGCCGTACTGGATTAACCGGTCTTGAGCGTCGTAACTTGTCAGCGCAACACTCCCATTGACTCCGCTGTAGCTCGTCCGATTCCCATTACTATCGTACTCGTAATGGCCGACCTTTACACCGTCTTTCGTAACATCGGTTAACTGCCCGATTTCGTCGTAACGATATTCATAAGTTTGATTCAAACCGTCGGCAATCTCAATTTTGCGCTGAATCCGCCCTAAAGCATCATAAGTATATTGGGTTTCAAACAGGTTCGTCCCACCTTTGGTAACTTTGTAATCCTTGACTTCGCCAAACTCCGTCCGGCTGACCACTACATCCTTAATGCTACCAATCGTGCTTTCGGTAAACACGCCGGTGGTTTCGTCATAGTTGATCGTCAGATCTCCGGCATTGGTGAGTTGTCCATCATTGTTATACTGATAACTGACTTTATTGGCATCATTCACGCTTTGACTGTCCACCAGAAATTCGCTGTTATAGGTGACTCCAATCTTACCTTTGACCAAACCATCCCAAGTGACCGCAGTTGGTAGGGCTCCATCGTAAGCATTAGCCAGCGTTCCGTTATCCGGGGCGATAATATTCCGTAACTGCCCGGTATTCGCGTCATAAGCATAAGTCAGTTCCCCTTCGGGCAGCTGAATCCCGATCAACTTCCCTTGGGTGTTATACTCGAAACCGATCGTTTTCCCATCCGGGCGAGTCACCAATTTCGACTGTTTCGCCAAGTTGTAATCGTATTGGGTCGTGGTGGCTCCGCTATCAATCATGGGCGGATTATAGGCATCTGCCAAGTCGACTGCCGTATACGTGAAGCCATGCGCTCCCTTGTCCGGCGGAGTTAAGTTGGTTACATTCCCATTGGCATCGTAGCTGAACGCGATTACTTTCCCGTTGGGTAAGGTTTGTTTGGTGACCCGGCCGACCGGATCGTATTCGAAATACGTCTTTCGATTCAGGGGGTCCGCCACATAATCGATATAACCGTTACTCTTGAAATAGATTGCACTGATCCGGGCGGCGTTACCCGTGCCCTCCGTAATCCGGAACAGACGGCCACGGTCATCATATTCGAAGGTAACTGGGGCGAATCCCGGTGTCACAACCTTCATTACCCGACCCTTTTCGTCAAGCGTCGAGACCATCTTGCGCCCCATCGGACTAGTACTTACCAGTTGTCTTGTCGCCGCGTCATACTCTACCACCTGGGTTTTCTCATTCACTGTTGTTTCCGTATGCAAGCTAACTAAGCTTAATTGATTGCTCGGGTCAGACAATACCGCCGTTTTATTGACCGTTACGGTATTGGTCAAACCGCTGGGCGTGGTAACCGTGATCATACTTGGATAAGGGGCAACCATCCCAAATCGTGGATCAGCGGCTTGGGTTGTTTCAGTGACTGTGCCATCGGCAGTGGTAACCTTCGTGCTACCGTCCGCCTTGATGTAATTTTCAATTTTCCCGCCGCAGCAGCCGATCGTCGTCCGCCGGGTGTCGCCATTGGATAAATTCTCCACTGTATAGGTCGTAAGATTCTCCTTATTGGTATCGGCGGCGACCTTTTTGATTATCTGATAACCATTGCTAAGTTCCACCCGTTCCAGTGCCGTGTAACCGCCGACCGGATCCTGATCTTTGGTTAAGAGACCCAAATTGTCATAGTCAAATTGATGTATTCCGCCTTTGGGATCCGTCAAACTGGCCAATAAACCACCATTGAAGTACGTCAGTCGAATAGTTTCATTAGCCGGATTGGTAATGTTGTCAATATATCCGTCGTTATTTACACTGAGGATGGTGCGTTGCCCATAAGGTCCGACAATCGCGGACGGGTTGGCCCCGTATCGCTCGATGGTCGTCAGATTGCCATCGGCATCAACGACACTGATCAAATAACCGCTCTGATCATAGTTGAATGAATATTTGACCAAACCGGTCAATGTATCATAGGTAGCCAGGTGTTTGCCGTTCGGGTTAAATTTGTAAAGTTCCGTTCCGTCCTCGGAAGGAATGGCGAGGTCATTTCCATCAAATCCGGGCAGCGGTTTGGTGATTTTTAAGATACGATCTGCTTGTCCTAACGCTAAATAGAGATCCCCATTCGGACTCATCGCAAGTTGACTAAAATCCGATACTGCGCATCCGGTCTGGTAATGATCATAATTATTGAAATCGGCGTAGGTTGAGATCGTTCCATCGGGACTTACTCGACGGATTTTTCCATTGCCGGCGTCATCAATATACATACTTCCATCTGAACCAAAAACGATACTGGTGGGATTCGCTAAATGCGCTTGGGTTGCCGGACCGCCGTCCCCGTCATAACCCCCATCTTCCTCACCGATTCCGGCTACTGTGAAAATCAACCCGGATGCCGTAACCCGGCGAATGCAATTATTAAAATAATCCGCAACATACAGATCGCCATTTGGACCGATCGTTATGCCAGCTATTGTTGAAAAAATTCCTTCAGAAGCAGGCCCGCCATCGCCAGCATAGCCTCCCTCCCACATCATACCGGCAACAACTTGAAATTCTCCGGTTTGGCTGAACTTATGCCGATAGATGACTTGTCCCGAACCGCTGTTATAAATCGTATGGTTATCCATCGCCAGTGTGTGATTCCATCCAAACATCTCTTCAAAAGTCAAAAAAAGATCAATGCTATCTCCGGAAATTCGGCGCAGATAACCATAATCCGATACATATATCTGTCCAAAACGGTCAATGGCAATACCGGTCGGTCTGGAAAACCTCGCTTCACTCACAGGTCCGCCATCCCCGCTATACCCATCCCATCCTCTTGAGCCGGCGATGGTTGTAATGATTCCATTCTTATCGATACGGCGTAATTGGTATCCATCAATTAAATACAAAGTTCCGTCCGGTCCGAAAGTTAACCCTTTCGGATAGACCGACGCTTGAGTCGCCGGTCTGCCATCACCGTTGTCTTCGTTCCAACGTTCACCGGTACCGGCAAAGGGGATAACTGCTACATTAACATCATCCGCATTGCGTTTTTCGCCATTCCCAAGATAGAGCGTTCTGGATTGAGGATCATAACTATGATGAACATTTAAACTCCAACCACCCAACCCTTGTTCTTTTGCATCAAAGAACCCCGGACCGGAAATTGTAGTAGTACTACTTTGAGATAAAACAACTTCATTTCTCGCCATAATGTCCCCAGGAACTCTAACTCCGCTAGGATAGCCAAAACTTTCAGACATACTGGGAGGTAAATTATAATAACCATCATAGACATATCTGATACTTGTTGTTACCGCTTGTTTTCCTTGAAGTTTGCGGCCATAGGCATCTTTGCCATCCCATTCGAGTACATATTTTTGTCCTGGAGCGGCAGGAAATTCTTTCGAAATTGACTGTCCAGCGACACAAATATCCAATATGATTTTTTTCAAAACAGTCGGTACGCTTTGACTACTTAACGATACTTGAAGAGTATTTGCCGCCGCACGTCCCTGAACTCGATCACTCGAGTAATAGAGACTATAGGGAGTGCCGGTTATTCCAATTGCTTCTCCCAATTTCTGATTTTCGATGTCAATGATTGAGCCGCAACCGGTGTTGGGATCGTCGCAATCACTTTCACCTTGCGGATTTGGTTGATTCGGATCGGTCGCGCCATTAGGAGCGGATACGCCATAGTTGCAATCATAGATCGAGAAATGACGCATCGGCACCCGCCACAAGCTCTGACCAGGGGCGTACAACGCAGCCAACTGCTGCAACTCTTCGTCAGTGAAGCGCATTTCGGCAAGAGCTTCGGTGCCGGCGACTTGGCCGCTATTGTCAACCGCGACCTCCGCTTGGCCGTCAGTGACATTGACAATCTTGATTACGCAGCCGTTATCCGTCGGAAGCCAGCGGGCCTGCGCCTTATCATAATAACCGACGGGGACAATACAACCGACCGGAAAGTTCAAGAAGTTTTCCAAATAGTAAAAAACCGGTTGATTGAATTGGGTATGTTCTTGTTCGTCAGCCTGAACTTCGACACAATAGGTATAAGCGGTCGTCGCCGGCAACTCCGCCGGCATTGCTTTGGGTCCGTTTTCGCCAACCGTATACTCGGTAGCGCGGATATGTAACGTATCGCCACTGTAACCGGCAACTTGTGTTCCACTGGGGAAAATAATCGTCGCCCGGCGGGACCCGTCTTTATCCGTGACAACGCTGCTTCGGGCAACCTGTACCGAGCTTTGGTTCAAACCCACCGCTGTCACTTGCGGATCCTGTTTGATCAAAACAACATCCGGGGCCAACGTATAATTCTGCCACGGTACGTTCAGTTGGCGTTGCGCGCTCAAATAGCCGTTCCGGTCATACTTTAACGTCATCGCCCCGCCGCCGTTGACGGCGAGATCAAACATTCCGTCCAGTCGACTTACGGTTTGCCCATACTCCGGATGCTCTAAAATTCGGACCGTAACTCCGGGCAAGGGATTCCCAGCAATATCCAAGACCTTGCCGCGCAATACGGCCGCCCGGCGCGGTTCAATCGTATCCGGCGCTACTCCGGTTTGGATCGGATTGTCCCCGGCATAAAGAAACTTCGTCGCCGAACCCAGATCAGTAGTTTGCGTATTGTCGAGAGGCGGAGCCACGGTCGCCGGATCCGGAGGCAGGGGTGGCAAATTAGCATCAACCGTGAAGGTGGTTTGAGCAACTACCGGCCCGTTACCCGCCTTGTCTTTTACCGATAATGTCACAGTATGGTTACCGTCGGCTAATTTAATTGCGGGGGTATAACTGATATTCCAATCGTTAAGAACCAATTGATTGCCGGCAATCACTCCGTTGTCCACCTTTAAAACCACCGCGGCCGGATCAAGACCGGATAAATCATCCGCGATATTGGCGGTGATGGTCGGCTGGGCATTGTTCGTCACGGATTGGGGTTGCAGATGAGTGATCTCTGGAGCAGTTTTATCAATATTTACGATATAAGCCAAGGAACTTTCATTGCCTACTTGATCCATGGCGACACCGCGAACTGTCCGTTCTAATCCGACTTCTTCCACCACCACGGGCGGGGATACGGTTTTGACACCGGACAAAAGATCGCCAGCATTAAAGGTGACGGTCACATTGGTGTTGTTCCAACCATAAGCATTCTTGGCCGGACTCTGGGATGCCGTCAGCGCCGGTCCGGTCTGATCGATCAATACTTTAAGTCTCTGTGGCGTTTCGGCAATCCCGGTCTGATCCACCGACCAGAAGCTGATCGTATAGACACCGTCTTGACTTAGCTGAATCACATTGCCGGTCACGATGGTGCCGTCGTTGATCCGATAATAAGTGGTAGCGCCAGTTGCGCCACTGACTGTCAAATGAATGGCAACCGGCCCTTTCACCCATTTACCGTCATTGGTGTAATCCGAGGTTGTCTTCGGGGCGCTGCCGCCATCGCCAATCACCACGGTTATCTTATTGCTATCCGCATACGTCTTGGCAGTCGGGTTAAAAGAATAGTCGTTATTCTGGCGATAATTGGACCAATCCGTTTTGGCGAAACGATTATGAACTTCAACAACTTGACCCGGCCGGATCATCCCGGCGGAGGATTTGAATCCAAGTTCAAAGTAGTAGTCGGCGCCGGTAAATGGGGAAGCAAGTTTAGTAAATGTACCGGTCACATTTTGCGAACCGATCGTCGACCAATCGCACCAGAAGTTTTGAGGTTTCTCGCCATCAATCGTATAAAAATAACGAATCTTTACTGTTGCAAGGTCAATGGGATTTTCGCTTATATTGGTGATTTTAAACCAGGGAAAGATCGTATTAATTTCGGGGGCGGTATTCCCATTATACATTTGAACCCGTAGCGATGTGGAAGACAAGGCAAAAACATTACAAATCAACAACAAAGTGAGTAATATCCAAAATGTCGTCTTCAGATTCAATTTCATATTTACGGCCTCCCAGATTCGATGTTCCTAAATATTTCTCATAAATTATTATTTCATATATTTTCCTTCCGCGGTTTCAGAATCAAAGCAGCGTTTGGAAGAATATAGCTGGATATTACTTAAAACTCTACCATATTTTATATGTAAAAACAATAATCAATAAATTTGTAATATTATGATATTGCCATTACAATTTAACAATCAAGCAGCCATCCGTCTGCTATCAAAAACCAACCATTCCGCAATTATAAAAATTGGTTGGCTCCTCTCCCAAGCCAATTGGTTGTTTATTGTTTTTTGGGGGGTGTTATAATGAAATTGGTTGATACCATTTTACAATATAGTGTTTTAGGAGAGCGCCATGGAGATTTTTATCGACCGCAACAGCACCCAACCAATTTACAAACAGATCCGCAACCAGCTTCGGGAGCAAATCGTATCCGGTCACCTGCCGCCCGGTTTCCGGCTGCCGCCGGAGCGAAAGTTGGCCGACCGGTTGGGCGTCAACCGGACCACGATCTTAACCGCCTATCGTGACTTGCGCGCCGACGGTTTAATCGACGCGCACATCGGGCAGGGAACCGTGGTCAAGCAAACGGAAGCAACTCCGGCAACGACCGGCCGAATGGACCCGTCCAATGTCAATCCGTTGCCCTGGCGGCAGTTGCTCAGCGCATCCGCCACCCGGATGCAGCAACCATTGGTCAGTAACATTCTGCGTAGCGCCAACCGGCAGCAGGTGATCTCCTTCGCCGCCGGCTTTTCCTGCGCCACGGCCGAACCTCTCGGTGAATTGGCCGAAACCCAGCAGCGGATTTTGCGCGATCACGGCAGCGCCACCCTCCAATACAGCGCCACCGAAGGCCACCTGCCGCTGCGGGAGAGCCTCGGCGCCTTACTGGAGGGGCGCGGCATCGCCGCCACCCCCGACGAAGTGATGGTCCTGGCCGGTTCGCAGCAGGGCATCGACCTCGCCGCCCGGATTCTGATCGACCCGGGCGACATCGTTTTGGTCGAGGAACCAACCTTCTTCGCCGCGTTGCAAATCTTTCAGAGCGCCGGCGCCCGGGTGATCGGGATCCCTATCGACCACCACGGCATGCGGATCGACCTGCTGGAACCGCTCTTGAAACGTTATAAACCGAAATTTATCTATACGGTCCCGACCTTCCAAAACCCATCCGGCACGGTGCTGTCCATCGACCGCCGGCTGCAGCTGCTGGACTTGGCGTATCATTATCAAATCCCCATCGTCGAGGACGACGCCTATGCCGAGTTGCGTTATGAGGGAACCCCAATCCCACCGCTGAAAGCGTTGGACCAACACGGTTATGTGATTTATTTAAGCTCTTTTTCCAAAGTGATGTTTCCGGGGTTGCGGGTCGGCTGGGTGGCCGCTTCCCGGCCGTTGCTCCGTCAATTCGGCTTAGCGAAACAACTGGCCGACCTGCATACCAACACCCTGGGGCAATGGATCATGGACGACCTGCTGCGGCGCGGGGTCTATCACCGGCAAGTGCAGGCCGTCCGGCAAGACAATCTTGCTAGCCTGAGCCGGATGACCGAGGCTTTCAACCGGCATTGCTTGAAAGCAATCGAATGGCGAGCGCCCGAGGGCGGACTCTATTTCTGGTGCCGGCTGCCTCAGAAGTTTGACGCCGCCGCGTTGGCGGCTATGGCCGAAGCGCGCGGGATCATCATTGTCCCGGGTTCGATCTTTTACCCGGTGGGCGGCGGCGAGACCGATTTCCGGCTCAGCTTTGCCTCACCGGCGCCGGAACAGATTGAGCCGGGGGTTAAAACGTTGATGCAAGCCGCCAAAGAGCTGCTCGGCCCTGATCGTAGCCATACCCAAACAACGGAAAGGGATGTTGAGATCCGGCCGATCTTATGACGGAACGGCCAATGAAATATAGTGGAGGATGATGCGGATGTTGCAGTTTGCCAAACGGATGGAGTTTATCAAAGCCTCGGAGGTGCGGGAGATCTTAAAAGTAACCGAAAACCCGGAGATCATCTCCTTTGCCGGCGGGTTACCCGCCCCGGAGGTTTTCCCGGTCCGGGAGATGGCCGAGGTCGCCGTCGCGGTGCTGGCCGAAGCCGGGCAACAGGCGTTACAATACGGTACTACCGAAGGTTTCCGGCCGTTACGGGAGATCATCGCCGGACGGATGCAACGGATCTTTCAGACCGGTTTCGGTCCGGATAACATTTTAATTACCAGCGGTTCGCAACAAGGCTTGGACCTCGCCGGCAAAGTCTTTTTGAATGAAGGCGACGTGGTGCTCTGCGAGAAACCCACTTACCTGGCGGCGATTAACGCCTTCCGGGTCTTTATGCCCCGTTTCGTCGAGGTTCCCACCGATGAGCGCGGCATGATTCCGGAGGCGTTGGACCGGTTGCTGGCCGAACAGCCCAATGCCAAACTGATCTACATCGTTCCCGACTTTCAAAATCCCTCCGGTGTCTCCTGGTCGGCCGAACGCCGCCGCCGGTTTATGGAGGTGGTGAGCCGTTACGATATCGCGGTGGTGGAAGACAATCCCTACGGAGAACTGCGCTTCGAAGGCGCAACCCTGCCGTCGGTCCAGTCGTGGGACCGCAACGATCAAGTCATCTGCCTGGGCACCTTCTCGAAAACCTTCTGTCCCGGATTGCGGGTGGGTTGGGTCGCCGCGCCCGAAGCCATTCTGGAAAAGATTATTTTGGTCAAACAGAGCGCCGACTTACATACTTCGACGTTGAGCCAACGCAAAATCGCCAAATACATCGAGACCCACGATTTTGACGCAAGCATCGTCCGGATCAAAGCGCTTTATCAAAAACGGCGCGATGTGATGCTGCAAGCCCTCGCCGCCGAGTTCCCGCCGGAGATTCAATACACCCGTCCCCAAGGCGGCCTTTTCATCTGGGTCGTGCTTCCGGCTTATATCAACGCCCGAGAGGCTTTGGTCGAAAGTTTGGCGCATCAAGTGGCGTTCGTCCCCGGCGGCGCCTTTTATCCCAACGGGGGGATGGAGAACACGCTCCGGCTGAACTTTTCGAACATGCCGGAGGAACGGATTGTGGAGGGGATCAAGCGGTTGGGAAGGGTGTTTAAACGGTTGATTGTACAGGCAATAAACAACGCCCAGGAGTGAACTCCTGGGCTGAAATCTAAATAATTTTCTCAACCCATCCGGGCTGAATTCATACTTCGGAGCTTAGCCGAGCCTGGCGGGAAAGTCAGGCAGGATTTATCCTTGGAAGTGACACTACATCAACCTCACCAACAGCGGCGCCAAAAACACCGTAATCAACCCGGCGATTCCGATGGTCAGGCCGCTGACCGCTCCTTCGATCTCGCCCAGTTCCAAGGCTTTGGTGGTGCCGATGGCGTGGGCCGAGGTGCCGATCGCCGCGCCGACCGCCACCTGATCGTGGATCCGGCAGGCCCGGCAGACGGTCGGGCCAATCACCGCGCCGACGATACCGGTGATGATGATGGCGGCCACGGTAATGGCGGGAATGCCGCCGATCTCTTTGGAGATCTCCAGCCCAATCGGGGTGGTGACCGATTTGGGAATCAGCGAGACGCTCAAGACCTGACTGAGACCAAAGAGTTTCGCCAAGCCAATAATACTGACTATTCCAGTCAGGCTGCCGGCGGTGATTCCAACCAAAATTGGTACGATATTTGCTTTCAGCAGCTTAATCTGCCGGTATAACGGAACCGCCAGGACCACCGTGGCCGGCCCCAGAAAAAAGTTGATGATCTGTCCGCCGCGATTGAAAGAGTGCAGGTCGATCCGAAACCCGATCAAGACCGCAATCACCAAGATCACACTGACCAGATAGCCGTTTAACAGCGGCCACTTGGTTTTACGGTAGATGAGCATTCCTATCTCAAACGCCAATAACGACAGTAAAATCCCGAACAACGGCGATTCAATCAATCCCGTCATCGTTTGCCTCCCCGTTTCATCCATTGAACGCTGTGGCCGGTAACCACTGTGATCAGGGCGGTGGTGATGATACAAATCGTCACAAAAGCCAACCATTTGCCGCGCAGTACGCCTAAACAGGTCAACACGCCGACGCCCGCCGGAATGAAAAAGAACGCCAGATGGTCCAGGAGAAAATTACTGAATTCCTCAATCATCGCCAGTTTGATGAAGCCGCTGCAGAGTCCGATCAAAAGCAGCAACATTCCGATCACATTGCCGGGAATCGGCAGTTTAAAGAGCTGATGCAGCCATTCCCCGGCGAAACAGATGCCGAAGATGATCGCCGCTTGGCGCAGTAGTTTCATGGTAACCCCGCTTGTGGCAAATATTAAACCAAAGCGGCATGACGATGCATCCCGTTTGGTCCATTTCATTATACACCGTTCCAGCGGGGTTTCCCATGCGGTAAATTTAAGGAAATACCGGGAATAAGCTTACAATATTGTAACTGACGGTTCACCACTGCGCCTAGTTCAGCTCCTTCACGTCAAATAGGATTCACTCACCGGGATCGTAAAGCTAAAGACCGATCCCTGATTCAACGAGCTCTCCACCTTCACTGTACCGTCGTGGGATTCGACGATGTGTTTGACAATGGACAGTCCCAAACCGGTCCCGCCCATCTCCCGGGAACGGGCCTTATCCACCCGGTAAAACCGTTCGAAGATCCGGTCCAAATCCTGGGTGGGGATGCCCACCCCGGTGTCGGCCACCGCCACCCGGAGCAACTCCCCTTCCCGCCAGGCCGATAGGCGCACCTGACCTTCAGCCGGAGTATATTTAAAAGCGTTATCCAAGAGATTGATCAACACCTGCTTGATCTGATTCCGGTTACCGAATACCCATGGCAATTCAGCCTGGGGCAAATTCAACTCAAAATGTGGCGTCGAACCTGCCAGCGGTTCAAAACGCTCTTCGACCTCGTGGAAGAGGTCAACGATATCAAACGGCTCTTTGGCCACTTCCGCCTTAGAGTCCAGCCGCGCCAAGGCCAACAGATCGTTAATCAGATTGCTCAAGCGGTCGCATTCCTGATCGATGGCACGCAAGTAGCGGAGCAACATCTCCGATTCTTTCCAACCGCCGTTCAACAACGTTTCCGCCATCGCCTTGACCGAAGTGATCGGAGTCCGCAACTCATGGGAGACATTGGCGACAAAGTCCTGGCGCACCCGTTCCAAACGACGGATCTGGGTCAAGTCGTGTAGGACGACGATGGTTCCGACCACCCGGCCCGGAGTGTCTTTTAACGGCGCCAAAAAGATCTGGAGCAAACGGTTGCTGGGAAAATGCAACGCCAGTTCGCTCTCTTGCGGTTCCTTGTAGCGGTTCACGTCTTGAATCAGGTCGAGCAAATGATGGTTGAACACCGCCTCCATCACCGGCCGTCCGATAATGTTCTTCGGATCCAACTGCAGCATTCCTTGAGCGGCCGGATTGGCCAACACCACCCGGAGTTTCTGGTCAATCACCAGAATCCCGTCGGCCAAGTTCTCTAAAATCACTTCCAGCTTCCGCTTCTCCTCCTCAATCAGCGAAAAGGAATCGGACAGTTGCTGGGCCATACTATTGAACGCCAGCCCCAGATCGGCCAATTCATCCCGGCCAAAGAAACGGACCCGTCCGGTCAAGTCCCCTTTGGCAATCCCGGTCGCCAGGCGTTCCAACTCCAAGATCGGCTGGCTGATCTGGCGCATCACGGCCAAACCGATCACAAACGCCAATAGCGCTGTGATCGTAATTCCGCCGCCGATCAACACCCGCAAGCGGAACAGCATTTGGTCCAACCGGCTCTGGCCCTGCGCCACCCGGACCACCCCGGCAATCCGCTTGTCAATCATGATCGGAACGGCGGTATAAATCATATTGGTTCCCAAAGTATGACTGTAACGAGTGGTCGTGCCGGGACGGCCTTCAAGCGCCTCTTTCACTTCCGGACGGCCGGCATGGTTCTCCATCCGGTACGGATTCTCCGCCGAATCTTCCAGTACTTTCCCGGAGCGGTCGATAATGGTCACGCGACTCTCGGCCGCTTGGGCCGCCTGAGACGTTACTTGTTCCAATTTAGACAGGTCTTGCAATTGCTGAATGGACTCAAAGCGGCCGCTGATCAACTTGGCTTGGGTCAACAGTTGCTGGTGCAAGGTCTGCCGGATCCGGCCCTCCTCAAAGTTAGTGAAGTAACTGGCCAAAATCAGCAGCATCAGTCCGATGCCGATAACATAAAAAAGAAAGAGCCGGGTGCGAAATTTCATGCCGGGCCCTCCTTGATTAAATATTTAAAAAACAAAACGGGCCTATGCCGCTCCACCTAACCGATTCTCTTAATTCGCTTGCGCGAACGGTAGCTTGCGTGGACGACTTATTTCTTAAACTTGTAACCGACCCCGCGAACCGTCAAAATATACTGCGGATTTCCGGGATCTTCCTCGATCTTCTCCCGCAACCAGCGGATATGCACGTCCACGGTGCGGTCATCCCCGTAGAAGTCGTTGCCCCAGACCAGGTTGAGCAACTGTTCCCTGGTCAACACCTGGCCGGGATGGCTGGCTAAGATCCGCAACAGCTCGTATTCTTTGCTCGATAAATTGACGACCTGGCCCTTGACGGTCACCTCATGACCAAGCAAGTCGATCTGCAGCTCGTGACTGGCCAATAATTGAGGCGGCGCTTCGTTACCGGCCGGGACGACGGCGGTCCGCTTTAATACCGTCTTGATCCGGGCGACCAACTCCCGCATGCTGAAAGGTTTGGTCACATAATCGTCAGCGCCGAGTTCGAGCCCTAAGACCCGGTCGATCTCGCCCTCTTTGGCGGTCAACATGATGATCGGGACATTGGAGTGGTGTCGCAACGACCGGCAGACCTCTAAGCCGTTCATTCCCGGCAGCATCAGATCGAGCAAGATCAGATCGACCGCTTCATCCTCCGCCAACTGCATCCCGCTGACGCCGTCGCCGGCGGAGATCACCTCGTACCCTTCTTGCTTTAAACTATAACTGACCGATTCCACAATCATCGGTTCATCGTCAATGATCAAAATTCGTTTGGGCATCTGTATCACCTCGTCATTTCAGTAGCGTTCGTTATGCCCGGTCACCAAATAAATTACCCGCTCGCCGATATTGGTGGCATGGTCGGCGACCCGTTCCAGATAACGGGCGGCAAACAACAGATTAAGCGTCTGGACAATCCGGTGCGATTCGCCGCCTTCCAGGATAAACCCGGTCAACTCGTTGAAGACGTTCTCATACACCTGATCGACTTCGTCATCGCGCAGACAAGTGCGTTTGGCTGCCTCGACATCGCGATCGACAAACGCTTTCAGACTGTCGCGGACCATCCCCTCCGCCAGGTGGGCCATCTTCGGAATATCCACCAACGGTTTGATCAGTTTTTCGCCGGAGATCCGCTGGGTAATTTCAGCGATATTGGTGGCGTGGTCGGCAATCCGTTCCAGATCCGAGACGGTCTTCAACACCGTGGTCACCACGCGCAAATCCCGGGCCAGCGGCTGTTGTAACGCGATCAGCCGGATACAATCATCCTCAATCTTCTGCGACAGTTCATCGATTAAGTCATCCCCATCGATGATCCGTTGCGCCAAATCCACATCGAGTTTGGATAAGGCCTCCACCGAAAGGTGGATCGCTTCTTCAACCATACTTCCCATCCGCAGCATCTCTTGTTGCAATTCACTGAGCGCTTTGTCAAAACCTTCCCGAGTCATCGTATCACCCCTATTTTATCAGGCATTTCCTGGTTTATTTTGATGAGTTCCTTCCCAAATTTAGCGCAAAATGCGAATCGCTTATTAAAGGGATTGTGGTAATTGGTAATTCTCTTATTTAGTATACAAAAAAACTTTCAATGATACCAGTTACTTTCATCATCCGAATATCAGCCGAATATCAGCCGAACCGTCCGGTCAGATAATCTTCGGTCTCTTTCTGTTGGGGATTGGTCATCACCGATTCGGTCGGACCGTATTCCACCAACCGTCCCAACAGGAAAAAGCCGAGGTGGTCGGAGATTCGGGCCGCTTGTTGCATGTTGTGGGTTACAATCACAATCGTATAAGCCTTTTTTAATTCCATAATTAAGTCTTCAATCTTCCCGGTGGAGATGGGGTCCAGCGCCGAGGCCGGTTCATCCATCAGCAACACTTCCGGTTCGACCGCCAACAGCCGGGCGATGCACAGCCGTTGCTGCTGCCCCCCGGAGAGCCGCAACGCCGGAGTATGCAAACGGTCTTTCACTTCATCCCATAAAGCCGACCCCGTCAGACTCTTTTCAACGACCTCGTTTAAGGCCTGCTTGTCTTTTAGGCCGTGCACTCGCGGCCCATAGGCGATATTGTCGTAGATCGACATTGGGAAGGGATTGGGTCGTTGAAAAACCATGCCAACCCGTTTACGCAGCATCACCACGTCGACTTTGGGTTGGTAAATCTCTTCTCCGTCCAAGGTGACCCGGCCCTCGATCCGGATATTTTCGATCAGGTCGTTCATCCGGTTTAACGAGCGGAGAAAAGTACTTTTACCACAACCGGAGGGACCGATCAACGCGGTAACGTTCCGGTCGGGAATCTCCATGTTAATCTCTTTTAACGCCTGGAAATCACCGTAAAATAGGTTAAACTTTTCAGCCGTAATTTTCATATCCATGATGGTATATCCTCCTAAACTTCGCTCACCCGCGCTGCCACGGGCAACTACTAGGCCTTCAGCCGCAAGGCGAACCGGCTCATTAACAGACTGGCGACGGTGTTAATCAGCCAAATAGTGATAATCAGCACGCTGGCCGTTGCATAAGCGCGGGGTAACGACAGCCCTTCGGCGGCCAAGGTATATAAATGCAGGGTCATCGGGCGGGCCGGGTCCATCACCGAAATCGGCAAGCGTAAAGCGCCGCCCACCGTCAACCAGACGGCTGCGGTTTCCCCGATCGCCCGACCGATACTTAGGACAATTCCGGTCACGATACCCGGCAACGCCGCCGGAACGACGACTTTAATGGTGGTCACCCATTTAGTTGCCCCCAACGCCAAGCTACCTTCGCGGTACGCGCGAGGCACCGCCTTAATGGCTTCTTCGGAGGTCCGGATGATGGTCGGCAGCAACATAATGGCCAAGGTGATGCCGCCCGAGAGAATCGAGAACCCAAAGTGCAGAAAGGTCACTAAAAAGGCGAACCCGAACAAGCCAAAGATGATCGAAGGCACCCCCGCTAAAGTTTCCGTCGCAAACCGGATCACCCGGGTGGCCCAATTTTCCTTGGTGTATTCCGTCAGATAGATTGCCGAACCGACACCGACCGGCACGGCGATCACCAACGCGATAAAGGTTAAATAAATCGACCCGATAATGGTTGGGAAGATTCCGCCCTCCCGGCCCATCGCTCGGGGATAACCGGTTAAAAACTCCCAACTGACCGAGGGCAATCCTTCTTTAAGAATAAAACCAATAATCAATAATAAGCAACCGATCACCACCACCGCCGTGGACCACAACAGGGTAAACGCCCCATATTGGGATAACTTAACACTAGCGCGCATCAGGTTCCAACCTTCTTTCTGGAGATGATCAACGCTGTCGAGTTGATCAGGATGATCAGGACAAATAAGAATATTCCCACCGTGAACAATGCCTGAGCGTGTTCACCCGAGGCGTAGGACCATTCCTGGCCGATGGTTCCGGTCAAGGTCGGACCGGGATCCAGGATCGATTTGGCGACCAAGGGGGTATTCCCGGTCACCATGATCACGGCCATGGTCTCGCCTAACGCCCGTCCCATTCCCAAGATGACCGAAGCCATAATTCCCGACTTGGCGGCCGGGACCAGCACTTTATAAATAGTCTGCCAATAGGTCGCCCCCAATGCCAGGGAGGCTTCCTTATAGTCGCGGGGGACCGCCCGAAGCGCGTCTTCGGAGACGCTGATGATGGTCGGCAAGATCATTACCGCCAAAATCACTCCGCCGGACAAGAGGCTAAATCCCACCCCGCCGAAGAGCGCGCGCATGGCGGGAACCAAAATCACCAAGCCAAAGAAGCCGTACACTACCGACGGAATCCCCGCCAGCAGATTGACGGCCGGACGGACAAACCGCGAAACCTTTTCCGGAGCGATCTCGGCCATAAACACCGCGCAACCGATCCCCAGCGGCACTCCCAAAACCAACGCCGCCAGCGTTACAAAACAGGAACCGACTAACAACGGCAACATGCCGTAACCGCCGCCGGTCGGTTGCCAATCTTTCCCCGCCGCCAATGCCCAAGGGCCAAACTTTGCCAATACCGGCCATCCTTCCTTAAAGACAAACAGGATAATCAATAAGACGCTGGCCACAGCCACGCAGGCGATGGTGAATAAGGTACCGGTAATAATCTGTTCTTTCTTTTTAACCCATTCGTATGCTTCCATGTTTTCCTCCAAAAAAATAGGCCTTATACGGTAGGCCTATTTTACCGGGACGAGCCCTTGTTGGGCCACAATCCGCTGGCCCTCTTCCAAAACATATTGGACAAACTTTTCGATTGGTTCCGCCGCCTTTTGAGGATAAATAAAGAGAAACGGACGGATGATCGGATATTTTTTAGTCTGAACGGTATCGTGGTTACAAGCGACGCCGTTGATTTGCAACGTTTTGATCGAAGCGTTTACCGCGTCGAGGGATATATAACCGATGGCGTCGGGATTGCCGGAAACCGCCTGGCGCACTGCGCCGGTCGAACCTTGGACCAAGGTCTTGGGAGAACTTTTTTCCGCTCCCATCACCAGTTCCGTGAAGGCGCCACGGGTTCCCGAACCTTCTTCCCGGTTGATGATAACGATGTCTTTGCTCGGACCGCCCACTTGAGACCAGTTTGTCATCTTGCCGCTGTAGATCGCTTGCAATTGCTCCAAGGTCAAATTTTGAACCGGATTTCCCGGATGAGTAATGATCGCGATACCGTCAATAGCAATCTCGACCACCTTTAGGTCGCTTTTTTGTTCGCCGGGCTTCAACAACCGGGAACTGGTGCCAAGCTCCGCCGTACCGTCAGTGACCGCTTTGATTCCGGCACTGGAACCGCCGCCTTGCACATTAATCGAAACTCCGGGGTTGTTTTTCTGATATTCTTCCGCTAACATTTCCGCGATCGGTTGCACCGAAGTGGAGCCGACGATGTTCATCCGGTCGGACGTGCCGCAACCGGCGATAGCGAGGGTAGCTAAGACCAAAACTCCAATGGTTGCCAGTAATTTTTGTTTCAAGAAATTACACCCCTTTTCATGCTTATCGTACAAAAAGGGAATTAAGCCTGATTAAACTCAATATTAAGAATAGATTAAGACATGGTGTCGCACCAAATATTTGAGACCGACTTGATAGCGTTAATTTATCCACATTCGCTTGATTTAATTTTTCCGGGACTTCATTGCCGGCGAACGCATTCCATACTTCGTTGCGCTGTGCAATTGCGATCAGGCGAATTTAGCCACCGCTTGCCGTAGATTGTCGCCCCAATGGGCCAGGATCTGACTGGCGGCGATCATCTCCTGCGTGCAGCTATGATGTTCCACCACCGCACTGGAGGCGCTTTCGGTGCCGGCTTGATGTTCGGTGGCGATCCGGGTGATCTGCTCCACCGCTTTTAAGACCTGCGAGTGTTCCTCGGTTAACCGGACCGTAAATTGGGTCACCGTGCCCAACTCCTGATTGACCTGACGCGCTGCCGCGATGATGGCGTCAAAGACAACGCCTAAGCCCGAGACGGCCCGTTCCCCGTCGAGAATCACTTGATTTTCGGTTTCGATCATCCCCGACAATTTACCGAAGACGTTTTGGATCCGACTGACCAGTTTCTGAACTTCATTGGAGGCGGTTTTGGTCTGCAGCGCCAGTTGACCGATGGACTCCGCGACTACCCCGAAGCCCCGCCCGTGTTCGCCGGCCCGGGCCGCTTCGATGGTGGCGTTGAGCGCCAACAGATTGGTTTGATCGGCGACATCCCGAACCGTCGCCGCAGTTTTGCCGATCTCTTGAGATAAGGTTTGCAGTTGCACCATCATCTCGTCGGAGACGGACATGAACTGTTCAATCCGGTGCATCTTCTCAACCACCGTGCCGGCCACCGATTCGCCATGCAGGGCTTTGGCGACGGTGTTCTCCGATAAGTCGTCAATGGTATGAACCGTCTGGTTGATGAAGTCGGAAAAGTCGCTGACCATCCGCACCACTTCATGAATGGACGCCACCCGCAATTGTTGTTGTTCGGCGCCCACCGCCACCTGCGACAGGGTTTCGACCAGCTGCTGAGTGACCGTGGACGCGTCATGAGTTCCATGGAGCAATAAGCGGCTGTTTTCATTCACCTTTTCCGCGGCCTGCTTAATCTCTTCGACCAATGACCGGAGTTCCGACGCCATCGTATTAAAGCAGTGACCCACTTCGCCAAATTCGTCATTCCGAGCTTCCGGCACCACTACCTCCAGGTCGCCGCCGGCAATCTTGCGGGCGCCCGCCGCGATGGAATGTAACGGCCGGATGATACAAAACGCGGTCAACAGGCTGATGCCGATCGTCAATACGACGGTACCGATAATCACCACTAAGGTTGCAAACTGTTGCTTCTCATAGGTGACTCGGGCTTCCGCCTTAGCCAATACCGCCCGTTGCCGGTAGTCGGTCTCGATCATCCGGTCGATCCCGCCGATCAGGAAAAACCGTTTTTTGGTGATCTCCTGCATTAACGCCGCGTCCTGAAAACGATCGAAGTCGGTGGTCAAATTGTGATAAAGCTGCGCATAATCCTTCCAATACCCCTGAATCTCCGCAATCCGTTTCCGTTGTTCCGGTCCGGTGGCCTGTCCGCTCAAACGCTCAAAGGAATAGTCCACCGTCCGCGTCACGGTGTTGCGCAAAAATTCATTGTGGATGTAACGTAAGGCAACCGCATCGTGTTGCAACAAGGCGTCTCTGGTTGCCACCTCCAATTCGGAGATATACGAACGAATGTCATGGATGTAGGCCATCGGCTCCAATTCCTGATCAATCACCGTGTCCAGCGCTTTACTGATCTTATGCAGGTTCTGCTGACTGACCCAAGCGATCGCCAATACCGCCAGCAAAACCAGACCAAAACCGATCGCCATCTTCCAGATCATCTTTAAATTAAGATAAACTTGGACAACCGGCCGGACAATCCGTTGCAACATATTCATTGGTTCAACTCCTCCTTAAACCCACCCGAAAATCCCATTTCTAACTCTAACTCTCTGTCATTGATGGTAAAAAAAAAGACTTGTTTCAAGTCGTTTGCAGAAACTTCTGCCCCGGGTTATTTTTGGTCGGGCGCAAAACCGCGCCGCAATGTTGGCAATACTCATGGATTCGTAATGTTCGCCGTTGACAATTGGGGCAAATCATCGCGGGCCTCCTTTACTGTGTGGATGAATCCACCGTCGTCCGTTGTCCAGCCACCCCCGCCTGTTAGCTTGCAAAGATGCCGAATTGGAGATGGCCGAACGACAATTCGAATCACTTGTCTTGGAAGGCCTGAGCCTGACGGCGGTCCCTTTGGCTTCAGGGGAGGTTCGGCCTTAGTTTCACGGATCTGACTTTTGCTTAAACTCAATATAGCAGCGCTGATTTAAGGTGAAATGCAACTGGGGTTAAGGACAGATTAAGCTTGGCATAAGCGCTTTCGCTTCATCCCAATTTAATTTGGTTTTAATCCGCTATTGAAGCGGTAATAAATATTCAATTATATAGTGGGTGCTGAAGGGAGTCGCCTGGTTACAAGGGGACTCCGTACAGGAGTAAACCATGGCTGAAATCACTAAGGTCCAACAAACTGCGGTCAATCCGCTGTTACCCCGGTTACTCCCGTTGCAACGGCGGGTTTTGCAAGCACTCCTGCTCGGCTTCGGGCATTGGATCACCGTCGAACACGAGCAGCGTTTGGAACGTCTGCCGGAACCGGCCATTTTTGTGTTTAATCACAACTGTTCGTATGAAACATTATTGGTCGCCTGCTTCCTGCTTTCCCGCCGCGACGGGCGGCCGATCAGCTTTGTGATCGATTGGATGTTCAGCCGGATTCCGCTGGTCGGTTGGTTGTTTCGACAAATGGATCCGGTTTTGGTCTATAACAAGCCGTCAACCATTCCCTGGTGGAACCGGGAACGGGACCGGCAACCCCGGCAATCCATCATTGCCCAATGTTTGAACCGGTTGCAAAACGGCCAAAGCATCGGGGTGTATCCCGAGGGCACCCGCAACCGGGATCCTTTGCAACTCCAACGCGCCCGGAAAGGCATCGGTCAGATCGTTCTGGCGTCCGGCGCGCCGGTGATCCCGATCGGCATTGATTTTCCCCAGCGGATTAATAAGGGCATTCCCCATTGGGGACCGCTAATCTTGCGAATTGGCGAACCGTTGCGTTTCACCGCCCCGGCTTCAGATTCCCAATCATCCGGTCCCGCAACGGACCAGCGCCGCCAGACCATTCACCGTAGCGCCGTCATTACTCATCAAATTATGGTCTCTTTGGCCGAACTCTCCGGAAAATCCTATCCCTTCCCCGAACCGCCAGGCGCGGAGGAGTGATTTTCAATACATCCTTTCATTATTAATCATCAAATAAAGGGGGATTCATCCATGGCTTTTTCCGAAATCACCACCGTCAAAGTGACCGACGCCGCCACCCGTTCCCAAGCGTTGCAAGTGATTGAACGCGTTTATTTTCAAGAAAAACAATGGATCCGGCTGCCGGAAAACGAAATCCCGACCGATATCGGTCAATCCACCAAATATTCCTGGTTTTTGGCCCTAGTTAATCAAACGCCGGCCGGGGTGATCCGGCTCGCCTATGACCCGTCATTGGAGTTCCCGCCCGAACTGGAAGTGACCTTGGACCCCGATGTCGACTTGGAACAAATGGCCAAAGATTGCAAAGTAGCCGATATCGGCCGTTTCATGATCGCGCCGGAATTCCGGAAGAATATCCGCGTCGTCCTAAAACTGATGCGCGCCGCCATCAAAGAAGTGGTCGAACGGGGCTATACCCATTTCATTACCGATGTGTTTGAGACCGATCCGAATTCGCCGTTGCATTTTCACACCAAAATCCTGGGGTTTGAACGAATCGGCAGCCATCTCCGGGGCGAATTAAACTGCAGCAGTACCCGGATTATTCTCACTTTGGACATTCTGAAAGCTTATCAACGGTTGCGGGAGCGGAAGGACAAGATTTATCTGGAAGTGACCGAGGGAATCCGGGAACTGCTCGACGAAAAGCTGGCCAACCGCATTAAAATTTCCATCTAAATTGTTATACCCGCTTTTGTAATGATTATTTTCCCAATTCACAACGCGAGCCAGATGAACAGTTGCGTCTTTCGAAAACCCATTCATGGGTTTTTCGAATTTCTAAAGACCGGCTTCAAACTGGAATATTTAAAACAAGGAGATTTCCGGATGAAGTTCCCGAAGATCAGCGCCCTCATCGGTCACAAACCCGTCGGCAATAAAGACAACGGCCCGGCCAACCTCTTTATCAACCGGGAGCTGAGTTGGCTCCGGTTTAACCTCCGGGTTCTCGAAGAAGCTTTTGACCACCGCCGTCCGCTGTTGGAGCGGGTGAAATTCTTGGCGATCTTCGCCAACAATCTTGATGAATTTTTCATGATTCGCATTGCCGGTCTTTACAGACAGCTTCAAGCCGGGACCGGCAACTTATCCCAAGACGGGTTAAGCCCTTTGGAGCAGATAAACGGCTTAAACGAAGAATTGTTGCCGGTTCTGGAGCGTTCCGCCGCGCTATGGGCCAAAGAATTGCAGCCGGCGCTGTGGTCCAAGGGCATCCGGCTTTACCATTTCGAACGGCTCAACACCGCGCAACGCCGTCAAGTCCGCGACTATTTCGCCAAAGAGATCTTTCCGGCGCTGACGCCGTTGGCGTTCGATCCGGGGCATCCGTTCCCCCACATCTCCAATCTCAGTCTCAACCTGGCGTTGGTGGTCAGCGATCCCGCAAGCGGCGAGGAACGGTTTGCCCGGCTGAAAGTACCCGATACTTTTCCCCGTTTGTTACCGCTACCCTCACCGGAAACAGCGGGTTGCGAGTTAGTTTGGCTGGAGGAAGTGATTGCCGCCAACGCCGATCTGCTTTTTCCAGGGATGCGCCTTGACGCGGTTTATCCCTTTCGGATCACCCGCGACGCCGACCTGACCATTGAGGAGGACGAGGCTTCGGATCTGTTGGTGACCATTCAGGAAAGCGTCGGCTTACGACAGTTTGGATCCGCCATCCGGCTGGAGATTCATCATGGCATGCCCCAACGGATCCGGCAGTTGCTCCTGAAAAATTTGGATCTCCGCCCGGAACAGCTCTACACTTTCCGTTGTCCATTGGGTTTATCCAGCTTGATGGAGTTGACCAAACTGGATCGGGCCGAGTTGAAAGACCCGCCCCTGCTCCAACGCACACCGAAATTTCTGCAGCGGCCGGCGAGTATTTTCCCGTTAATTAGAGAGCGGGACCTTTTGTTATATCATCCCTATGACAGTTTTCAGCCCGTGGTCGAATTGGTGCGGGAGGCCGCTTCCGACCCGCAAGTCCTGGCCATTAAGCAAACTTTATACCGGGTCGGCCCCAACTCCCCGATTATCGACGCCCTGTTACAAGCACGCGAGAACGGCAAGCAAGTGGCGGTGCTGGTCGAGTTGAAAGCCCGTTTCGACGAGGAGAACAATATCAACTGGGCGCAGGCGCTGGAACAAGCCGGGGTTCATGTGGTCTACGGTCTGGTCGGTTTGAAGACCCATGCCAAAATGTGCCTGGTCGTCCGGCGCGAAGCCGATGGGATCCGGCGCTACGTCCATCTCGGCACCGGCAACTATAACCCCGTCACCAGCAAAATATACTCCGATCTCAGTTTCTTCACCTGTAACCCGCTGTTCGGCGCCGACGCCTCCAATCTTTTCAACGCCCTGACCGGCTATGCGCGCCAGCCTGAATACCACAAACTGATTTTAGCCCCGTTGGCGTTACGCGACCAGATCATCCGCCGGATCGAACGGGAGATCGCCTGGCACCGTCAGGAGGGTGGCGGTTATCTGGCGTTTAAAATGAACGGTCTGGTCGATCCCGAATGCATCAAAGCGCTTTACCGGGCCTCCCAAGCCGGGGTCCGGGTCGAACTGCAGGTGCGCAGCATCTGCTGCCTCCGGCCCGGGATTCCGGGAATCAGCGAAAACATCCGGGTCACTTCCATCGTCGGACGGTTTCTGGAGCACGCCCGGATCTATTGTTTTGGCAACGGCGGCGCCCCCGAAATATTGCTGGGAAGCGCCGACTTGATGCCCCGCAACCTGGACCGGCGGGTGGAGCTTCTCTTCCCCATCGAGGATCCGGTCCTCCAAGCGGCCGTGCAAACGCTCCTCCGGATCCACTTGCAAGACAACCAACAAGCGCGGCGGCTTTTAGCCAACGGTTGTTATGAACGAATCACCCCGAGCGGCACTGATCCGGTAATCAATTCCCAACAATGGTTGGTCGAGCACGACTGGTTTCAAGTTCCGCCTTTCCCCCTGCCAGGGAAGCCAACGGAACCGACCTGCAACGCAACGTTTGTCGAGTCAGGAATCGGCTCATGAGGATCGCTCTGTTAACCGACTTTCATGCCGACCCCGAACTGCTGGCGATGTTGGTGGAGAAAGCCCGTCGCCATCATGTCAAAGCGATCTGGAATTTTGGACCGGTCCTGGCAGGGTGTTTATTCCCCAATGAAGTGCTCGACATTTTACGCCGCGAAAAAGTGCTGAGCTTACTGACCGAATCCGATCTGCAAGTCTTGCGCAGTTGCCAGAGTTCGGTCAAATTACGCCATTTCAAGCAGCCCGATCAGTGGCTTTATTGGCATTGGCTTGTGGACTCGTTGACCATCGAAAACCGTCGTTATTTGCGGTCAATCCCCCGCTCGCAACGACAACGCTTATGTAAAAAGCTCGTCCTGACCGGAAACCGACTGTCCGATCTGGAGATCCCGTCCCAGACCGACCTGATCGTCGGCAACTTCGGCCAAAGTCCGTTGCCGCGCCAGCGGGAACGGCAGCAATTGGTTGACCTGGCGGTCGCCAAAGCCACGCCAGACAGTGTCGTCTACGGAATATTGGACCTGGGGTCCACTCCTTGTCCGGTCCAATATTTCCGGGTCAAACTTAACAACCGTTCCTGGCAGCAACGGGCCGCGGCCGCATTCCGGCAGTTACCGGCCATCTTTTGGCCGTATATCCCGACGCCCGGGGATCGCCAGGTCGGCCCCAGCCTGCTGCAGGCGTTAAAAACATTCAACCCGCCCGCGACGGAAGCCGTCTCAAACGACGCTCCGCTCGTCCAGGACCGGGTCTACGCTTTGCTGGATAACTTTTTGCAAAAACGCCCCCAGTTGATTTTGCATTCCCATTGCGTCACCCAACTGGCGCTGCAATTATTTGACCAGTTGCAACCGTTGCACCGCTTGGAGGGACCGGCGCGCCGCTGGTTGCAATATGCCGGATTATTGCATGATATTGGGTGGGTCACCGGGTCGCAATCCCATCACAAAACGTCCCTGCATATTATCTTGCACACCGCATTCCTGCCGTTGGAGTGGGAAGAACGGGCCATCATCGGGTTAACCGCCCGTTACCACCGGCGCACCGAACCCAACAAACGCCACGACTTTTTTGACTCGTTACGCCCGGAGCGGCAGCAATTGGTGACCGTTCTAGCGTCGCTGCTGCGGATCGCCGACTGTCTGGACGCCTCGCAACAGCAAGTGGTTCAAGGTTTGACTTGTCGTTTGGACCCGACCGAAACGGTGCGGCTGCAATGCGACGCCACCGCCCCGCTTCAAAATGAGCAGGAAAAATTGGATCAAAAAGGAATTCTATTTGAGAAAACATTCAAACGAAAGTTGGTACTGGAATGGAACGTACGCTGAAACCTACAGCCGAACAAATCGTCGGCTTTATCGATATTGGGACCAACTCCATCCGGTTATTGCTGGTCCGCGACCTCCCCTACCATTCTTACCGGGTCATCACCCAACAGAAAGAGACCGTCCGCTTGGGCGAAGGCGAATTCGCCCGCCAGCAGCAGTTGCAACCGGAAGCGATGGACCGCGCGGTCCTGGTCTGCCGGAAATTTACCGAACTGGCCCGCTCTTACGGGGCGGACCCGCTATACGCGGTGGCCACTTCGGCCACGCGCGAAGCCGCCAACCAAGCCGAATTTTTGGAACGGCTCCGCAGCGAAGCCGGGCTTGAAGTTCAAGTTATCTCCGGCCGCGAGGAAGCTCGCCTGATCTATTTGGGAATAACCAGCGGGATCAATATCGGCAAACAGAAAGCGTTTTTTATCGACATCGGCGGCGGCAGCACCGAGGTGATCGTCGGCGATCAGGAGCAATATGACTATCTGGACTCACTCAAGCTGGGAGCGATCCGGCTGACCACCAACTTTTTGACGAATCACAACGGACCGGTGCCCCCCGCCCTCTACCATCAGATGCAACGCCATGTCCGCAACTCGGCCATCCGTAGCCTGCAACGGCTGGGTCAATATCCGGCGGCGCGGGCCTTCGGCAGCTCCGGCACCATCGAAAACCTGGCTGAGATCTGTTGCCGCTATTTCTTCAAACGCCGCCTGCAAAAGGACGACATCATCACTCACGAGCAACTGCAACAAGTGATCCAGATGCTCTGCTCGTTATCCCTGGAGGAACGGCGTAAAGTGGACGGCATCAATCCGGAGCGGGCCGATATCATCATCGGCGGCGCGGCAATTCTCGATACGTTAATGCAGGAACTGTCCATTCCCAATCTGGCAGTGAGCGAACGCAGTTTACGCGACGGCCTGCTGCTGGATTATCTGGCGCGCCGTAACGACAACGTTTCCTTACGCGAGCAAAGCGTCCTGCAATTGGGCCGGGCTTGCGCTTTCGATGAGTTTCACGCCAACCGGGTCACCGACTTAACGCTGGAACTCTACGACAGCGCCGCCCAAATCGGCCTGCACTCGTTGGGTCCCGCCGAGCGGGAGTTGCTGGAGTATGCCTCCCTGCTCCACGACTGCGGCGCTTTTCTCTCCTACAACAACCATCAGGCCCATTCGTATTATCTGATCAGCAACGCCGACTTATTAGGTTTCAACCAAGCGGAGATCGGGGTTATCGCCGCCACCGCCTTTTTTCACCGTAAAACGCTGCCGCGCAAGAAACATCCCCAATTCAACAATTTGGCCAAGACCGACCAGAAGCGGGTCGTGGTGTTGAGCACCTTGCTGCGGATCGCCGAGACCCTGGATCGCAGCCACAACAACATGGTGGCGCGGGCTTATTTTCAACCAAGTCAGCCGTCTGTCGTCACCCTGGCCTTAGAAACCAACGGTGATTGCCAACTGGAACTGTGGGGGCTTAAAAATCATCATAAAGCTTTTGAGGAAGCCTTTGGCCGGAAATTGGTCGTCGCCGCTGACGGTTGTTCCGGTTGATAAGCGTAGTGACTCCCCGGCAACTGCTCCGGGGTTCCCGAGCGGCTTTTTCCGGTGGTTGGATTCGACATTCGGCTAGTAGGATTCGACATTCAACCGCCGGGATTGAGGATTCCGGAAGTGGAATGGTCAATGTTGGGTGTTCGATCGGTAATTTGAGGAGGAAGATTCGACAGCGAAGGACCGGAATCGCGTTTTCCGGTTCCGGATGGAACAAACGGGGTGCTTTGGAGGGGGAAATTGGAGGGAAAAAAAGAACCCTGCACAAGAAAAAAGACCCTTGCCCTTAGGCACTGGTCTCGCGCAGATTCTCCTGAATCCCGTTGATGGTTTCCAAGGCGTTGCTAAGACACTCCCGGACCGAGTCCGCCCCCGGAGCCGTAATCGCCACCGCGCCCCAGAGTTGGTGTCCCAACTGGAACACTTGCTCCTCGAAGAAGGCCCTGAACTTAAAGGAGTCGCCGCTGTAAACGTTTTGAGCCACAGTCACCCGGAATACTTTCCCCTGGCGGGTTTGGACCCGGAACAGACATTCGCCGCAGGACCAAATCTCGGTGATATTGCTTAACAGCGAGTTATTGGAGATTTTCATCATCGTCACCTGATTTCTGTCAAATTTCGATTGGCCGGTCGCTTATAATATTGGGCATTTTTCAGCAACTTCCTGCCGCATCGTTCGTGACGTCAAGCTACCCAACCGGGTGACGGACGGTCGGAATAATTTTTGTTCTCCTTGGCCGGCTTGTATTTGGAGCACCAGTTAATCCAGCCTTAATCTTCTTTTAATCATTGGATTAACCAAATTTAATCCGGATCGCCTTAAACTTTTGGAACAAATTAACGCTTTTACCGTTTTTCAACTGACAACGAACCCCCAAACCTACCGCCTTGACGGCCACAAGGTCATCTCCCGGTACCCGTTTTCAAACCCCAACTCCGCCAACCACCGGACGATATCACTGTCCTGTACCGCCACTCCGTTATAATGGCTCACCGCGATCTTGCGGTCGGGATTGGCCTGACACCAGAGTCGGACCAATTGCTCCAGCCCGGTTCGCAATTCGGCCGGGGCGAGCTCGGTCAGGGTGGTCAATTTGAGTTTTTTCCCGGCGGCCAGCAGCACCGGCCGGCCACCCTTGAATACCAAATAATCGCCAGCCAGTTTCGTCCCGGCGGTCTCCGGCCAGTCCGCGAAATACGGCAACGGATTGGCCGGGTCGTCCCAATGCAACGCCCAAATTGGCGGGTCCGCTTCGGGAAACGGCTGGCGCAACCGCTCCACCGCGCCGGTTTCGGCATACTGAATCCCGCTCAAACCGGCGACGAAATAACCCCTTTTTAACTTGCCGGTCTGCTCCCACAGATCCAGTTGCGGGTAAATCGAACCCCAGTTGCTCGCCTCCCCCGTCAACAGCTCCCGGCAGAGGATGCCATAACGGGCCAATAATTGCCTGAGCTGATCCTCCAAGGAACTTTCCCGCAGCGGCGGCACTACCGACCAACGTCCCAAACGCGCCAGTAACGTCGGGGGTAAAATCCCCTTCACCCCCACCCGGTCCTGCGGCCGTTTGGCAAGCAAATGACGGACCGGCCCGAAAGTATCATTGGTGACCAATCCGGCCCGGACCAGTTCTTCCAACGCCTCCAACGCGGTAACCGAAGCAAGTTTGGCCTGTTGCCAAAGTTGCGGCAAGGATAAAGCGCCGCTCTGCTCCAAACATTGATAAACTTTCCGGGCATTGGGCGTTAATTGGTCCGATAGTGCCGGAGTTGCCGCCGCGGCCGTTTCCGGAGCGTTTTCAGTCCCGGCGGTTTGAACCGCTTCAAAACAAAGCCGGAGATTCCCCTCGGCCCCCTTGACCCGCCAGCGAAATTGGCCGCTGGTGATCAATTGATCCAACAAAAACGGTTGATAATTCCGGACCCGGCCCGGCAGGACACTCCCTTCCCAGCGGGCTGCCGGCAGCCACAATCCGGCAAGTTGTTGCAACGTTTCAGCCAACCCGTCCAGTCCGGTCCGTTCGCCAACCACTCCTTGCCAGCGCGCCAAAAAGAGACTATACTGTTCCGGCGTGCCGGGCTCGACTTCGCGGCGCGCCCGGGCTAAACTGCGCCGGTGCATTTCCTGCAGCAATCCGCTGTCGCACCATTCCTCGCCGCTGCCTCCCGGGATAAACGCGCCGGCTTCGACCAGTCCCTGGGCTGACAGCGCCGCCAACTCCGCCAGCACCGTCGCCTCCGCCAAACCGTACCGGTCAACAATGGCTTGAGCTTGGAACGGCCCGTGAGTGCGGACATAGCGTTGGATTAACCGGCGTTGCGCCGCCTCCGGTCCTAACAAGCCGGTCGGAGGTTCCTCGTGCGGGAGTGAAACTGTCAACTCCGGCACAGCCTGCCGATAAAACGGCAACTCGCTCCGGAGCAGCCATAACTCCCGGCCCTGCAACGGCAGTTTTACCACTTTCCCCTGATCTAACAACCGATTGAGCCCTTCCGCCACCGCCGGATATTGCTCCGGAGCCAACGTTTGCAGTTCGGCCAGGGTGATGTCGCCAACCCGTTCCAACCAGTTCACGATCATAGCCGTGGTAAGCTCCGGGCCGTACAAGCCTTTGCCACCGGCTTGAGCCGCCACCGCCGCCACCAGCGCCGGATCCAACAACTCCCGGAGACCGGTCGCGCCGACCAACGACTTGAGCGTCTCCCGGCCCAATCCGAACAGGCGCAGTTTCAATTCTCCCTGCGGCGTTTCCCCCTGATACATAAAATTAGCGACAAAACTCAGCAAATGACCGGCGGCAAACGGCGACGGAACCTGAAGCCGTTGCCGTTGGATCGTGACTGTTCCTTGACGGATCGCCGCGAGCAACTCCCGGACCGCCGGCAATTCGAAATAATCCTGCAAAACCGCCCGGTACGCCTCGACAACTAAGGGAAAATCGGGATATTTCGCCACCACCTGCAAAAGGTTGCCCGCTTTTAGGCGGCTCAACCAAAACGGCGTCCGTTTCCGGCCAAAACCGGTCCGCGGCATAACCAGCGAAAGCTGCGCCGCCTGCCGGAAGTTGATCCCAAACACCGCGCTGCCGGAGACGAGCCGGGCCACTTTCCCCTCCAGGTCCTCCAAGGGCAACCGCTCCCAAGCAACCTCCGGCGGCGTGGTCAATCCCGCCACTTGAAACATGATCCCGTTGTCGGAAGGGACAAACTCCGTCGTCAATTGCAGCCGGTTCTCCCAATCATCCTTGATCAGCAATCCCAAGACGTTGTGCAACTTGGCGCCAAACGGCGAATGGATGAAGATCCGCCATTCCCCGGTCTCATCGGGAAACTCCTCGACCACGATCCGCCGGTCGGTGGGAAGAAAGTTAACCGCCCGTTGCTGATCGCGCAGAAATTGAACGAGATTCCGGGCGGCGTCCGGTTCCAGGGCGCATTCCGTCGCCACCCATTGCTGGAGTCCCGGTGAATCCAAGCGGGCTTCCAACTCCCCCAAAAACGCGCCGATCCGTTTGCCAAGTTCATACGAACGTCCGCCCAGATCCGCCTTCCAAAACGGAATGATCGCTTCGCCGCCCTTTTTTGACTGGCTAACCAAAACCCGGTCCTGCCGCAACTCCTCGATGCGCCAGACTGAAGTTCCCAGCACAAAACGTTCATGTAAACGCCGCTCGTAAACAAACTCCTCGTCCAACTCGCCCAGACGGACATTGGAATCTTGGAGGTAAACCCCGTAATAACCCCGGTCGGGAATGGTCCCGCCGCTCGAATAGACCAACCGCCGTCCGTAGGAATCGGGTTTCAGCAACCCGGCAGCCCGGTCCCAGTACAATCGGGGCCGCAGCTCCACGTACTCGGTGGTCTGAAAGGTGCCGGCCAGCATCGCCAGCACATTCTCAAAACTCGCAACCGTAAGGTCCTGAAAGTTGTACGCCCGGCGTACCAACCGGTAGGCGGTCGCCACCGGCAACTCCCCTACCGCAGTCATTGCCACCAGCTGTTGGGCTAACACGTCCAGACAATTCCGGATCGCCCGGGCCGGTTCCACCCGACCCGCCCGCATCTCCCGGACAATCGCGGCGCTTTCCAGCAGATCCATCCGGGTCTTGGGAATCACCCGTCCTTTACTGGGCATCCCCACAATATGCCCGGCCCGGCCAACCCGTTGCAACCCCCGCGCCACTTCTTTGGGCGACTCCACTTGCACCACCAGATCGATATGGCCGACATCGATTCCCAACTCCAACGAAGCAGTCGCCACGATACAGGCGATCTCACCCTGCTTCAGCAGCGCTTCCACATCGAGCCGGACTTCTTTGGAAACGCTGCCGTGATGCGTCCGGGCAATCTCCCGTTCGGCCAGTTGGTTGAGGTTGGCGGTGATTCGCTCGGCGGCGCGCCGGTTATTGACAAAGATTATAGTGGTCCGGTGCGATCGGATCAATTGCAACAATTGATTATAAATTGGCGGCCAGATCGATTTGTCCGGTAGTTCCCGGAGATCGGGCACAGGGAGCATGATTTGCAAATCCAAAGTCTTGCGTTGTCCGGTGTCGACAATTTCCACCGGGCGGGGTTGCAAGTTGCCGGACTCAACCGACCACTCATATCCCACCAGATAGGCCGCGACCTGGTCTAACGGTCGCATCGTCGCCGAAAGCCCGATCCGTTGCAACGGCCGTTCCGTTCCGACCCAATGTTGCAACCGTTCCAACGTCAACCCCAAATGCGCCCCGCGTTTGGTGGGGAATAAGGTGTGAATCTCGTCGACAATCACAAACCGGACCGTCTTCAAAATCTGCCGTGCTTTAGAGGAGAGCATCAGAAACAGCGACTCCGGCGTGGTAATCAAAATTTGCGGCGGCTTCCGTATCATTTGCTGCCGTTCCCGGCCCGGCGTGTCGCCTGTCCGTACCGCCGCCCGCAACTCGGGTAACGCGTAACCCAACGCCCGCCCCGTCGCCGCAATCCCCGCCAATGGCAGCTCCAGATTACGATGAATATCATTATTTAGCGCTTTAAGCGGCGAAATATATAAAACCCGGACTCCGGCCCCCGTCTTTGTCGCGTCGTTTTCCGACCGGTACAGCCAATCCAGGCATTTCAAAAACGCCGCCATCGTTTTACCCGATCCCGTCGGCGCCAAAATCAAAACATTCTTGCCCGCCCCGATCAACGGCCACCCTCTAACCTGCGGCGGCGTTGGCTCCCCATAGGTTTCCGTAAACCAACGAGCCACTACCGGATGAAATTCCGCCAAACCAGGATGGTTCATGAAACACCTCGAAAAAATCAAATCATTATCTTCGATAACAAATTTGACTCTTTCCATGAGTTTCCTGCATCAAACGCAAAATCGGACTCTCCCACCATCGCCTACTTCACTACCCGCCTTGTCACAACCCGCCAACTCCTTCCATCCCGGGTCAAGACAACCTGCTCCTCCGTTTCCCGTAGCCTCATTCCCGTCCCGGACCGCTCCCACCATCCCAAGACCACCTCCGCCACAACCCGTTGCCCTTCCTTCCTTACTACCCGGACCCGCCGCACCTCTGCCAACGGCCGTTCCAACACCTCCCGGATTAACTCCGCCCGCTCCTGCCGCGCCTTCACAAAGTCCCGTTCCAACGCCGGTTCCACCCCCGCGTCTTCCCGGACCAAACCTCCCACTGCCGTATAAAATCGCTCCAGCGACCGCTCCGGGGTCATCCCCCCGCGCGGTCGCGCCGTCAGCCACCATACCAGCCCCGCCTGCAACACTAAGACCACCGCCACCCAAGGCGCCCATTGCTTCACCAGCCGCCAGCGACACTGCCGCCGGTACTCCCGCAACTCCGTGCGACGCTCCCGTTCCCAATCAACAGCCTGAACCGTCTTTGCCCCGGCCAACACCTGCTCCCAACAGCGTTCTACTTCCGAAGCACTCGGCCGTTTGGTACCCTCCGGATCCAACAGTGCCTTCACCACTGCCGCGACCTCCGGGTCCAACCCCGGTTGGAACAAACCCAACGGAATCCGTTCCCCTTGCAAAATCGCCTGGGTCGGCCAACCCTTAACCAATCGAAACGGCAATCGCCCCGTTAAATATTGATAGATAATCACTCCCAAATAAAAACAATCCCCCGCCTGACTCTGGTTTGCCGCTCCGAATTCCTCCGGGGGACGACAGGCAGCCAATCCCGGCGGAAACTCCCATTGGGCTACCGCTAAAAACCTCTTGAAATAAGGATCAGGCATAAACAAACCTTCCGGACCCAGCCCAATCCGCCGCCAATCGGGACAACCCACGACCAAACCCGCCCGATGATAGGCCCCATACCCGCGGATCAACGGCAATAATGCCTCCAGTCGCGGCCAAGCCACCGTTCCGGGCCGCGGTTCAGGCTGTAACCACGGGCCGCCATTGCGCGTTTCCCATCCCAACCAGTAACGGTTGGCAATTACCTCCAAACCGCGGACGGGTAGAATTCCCGACTCCATCGGAGCTGCAATCGCCTGGTTACGCTCTCCCAACGCCAACCGTAGCCGGCCGATCTCGTCCACCTGTGTTTTGCCGGGCAACGGTTCCCAGCGGTAGATTCGCCCGTCGCCCAACGCTCTTCCTAGTTGAAAAGTTAACCCATCCACTGACTGTTCGCCAAGGAATAGCCACTCTGCCAAATTAACCCACCTCAACGCCATCTGAATTGCAACGTCGAACGCCGCCGCCGGCGCGCCGGATTTACACCGGGTGCTGCGGAGCAGTCTCCGCCTGATCGGCCAAAATCTCCTGGAGCACTTCCACATCGTTAAACGGCTCTTGCGCCGAGCCCCGTACCAAATACTGTTCATGGCCTTTTCCGGCTACAATCAGAAAATCGCCCGGCCGGGCCAGCTCCACCGCTTTGCGAATCGCGGCGCGGCGGTCCGGCTCAACAATGATCGCCTGACGTTCCGACTCGGGAAGATCCCGTAAAACATCGGCAAAGATCTGGTGGATCTCCTCATGATAGAGATTGTCCGCCGTCAAAATCGGCACTTCGGCGTTTTCCGCCGCAATCTTTCCCATCAACGGGCGTTTGAGACGATCTTTTTCGCCCTCGCAGCCGAAGACGATGATCCGCCGCCCGCCGCTTTGTTCCTTCGCCATCTGCAAGATATTTTCAAGCGCCGCCGGATTATGGGCAAAGTCCACCATCACCCGAAACGGCTGGCCGCAGCTTATTTCCTGATAACGCCCGGGCACTCCGGGGAATTTGGGAACGGCGGATGCGATCGTCGCCAGCGGAACTCCTTCTAGATAAGCCACACTAATGGCGGCCATGATGTTATATTGATTGAACTGTCCCGGCAACGCGGTCGGGAAACGGCATTTTTCGCCAAACAACTCCACGGTCAACTGGGACCGGGAGCCCTTACGCACGACATCGGCCAAACGGACCTGCGCAGGATGGTTCATTCCGTAATAATAAACAGGAACGGTGCAGATTTGGGCGAACTGTTCCGAATTTGAATCTTCGCGGTTGAGGATCGCGTATTTTTGCGCTTTTCCCTCCTGCCCGAGGTTGCGGAAGAGCAAACTCTTGGCCTTCAAATAACTGTGGGAATCCTGATGAAAATCAAAATGATCGTGGGTGATATTGGTCAACACTGCCACGTCGTATTCGGTCCCGTTCACCCGGTGCAAGGCTAAAGCATGGGAGGATACCTCCATCACCACGGCTTTCATTCCCCCGGCGACCATCTCCGCCAACAACCGCTGCAGATCGATGGCATCCGGAGTAGTCCGCTCGGCGGGATAAATTTTGGAACCATGCTGGACGCGAACGGTGCCGATCAAACCGGTCGGAAGCTCCGCCGCAGTTAGGATATGCTGAATCAAATGGGTCACCGTGGTCTTGCCGTTGGTACCGGTAACACCGATCATTCGCAACTTACGGGAGGGATTGCCGAAAAAGCGGGCCGCTACGGGTCCTTCAATCGCTCGCACATCAGCCACTTGCAATAACGGGATGGTTGATTCGGACGGACCCGGTCCCTCAATCACCGCCGCGACCGCTCCTTTGGCAATCGCGTCAGACAAATACTTCAACCCATCGGTTTTATAGCCGGGAACCGCGAAAAAAAGCGCTCCCGGCTTGACCTCCCGCGAGTCATTGGTCAAATCCCGAATCTCCATCATTCGGTATTCCTCGGGAACCGGCAGCAGATCGCCGAATTCCGCCAATTTCATTTTCCCACCCCGATTATTTCGCAGTTGATAATGGATCAATTCCTTATTACCTTTTCCCATCATTGGTTAGAATATGATGAGAACAAAAACGGTTGGTGAATCCTTGCCACGATTAGGTATCCCTGATGGCGATTGACGGGGTTATGAAGACATGGTATATTTAATTCGTATACAAACTATATGTATACGAATTAAATCGAGGGGGATTCGCCCGAATGGACAGTATTAATTCTCCCTTATTCTGTTTGGTGATCAAGAACACTTGGCAGAAATTGTCCCGCTATTACAATCAGCGGCTGGCCAAGTTCGACTTGACCGTTCCCAAAGCTCTGCTGTTGTTGGAGATTACTCCGGGGAGCGGCGAGAACCCGAAACACCTTTCCCAGGAGTTAGACCTGGAGAACTCCAGTATGACCGGGTTGCTTGATCGCCTTGAGAAAAAAGGATTGATCATCCGGGAGCGGGATCCGAAAGACCGGCGCGGAATTTTAGTTTCGTTGACAGCGGAAGGAGTCCACGCCCGGGAGACCATTAAGTCCCTGGTCGAAGAGTTGGACCAAAAGCTCCGCGACGCACTGAGTCCGGAAGAAATTAAGACATTTCGCAAAGTAATGTCAGTCATTGGAAAACAAATATTATAAAGTAGGTGATCATCCTTGAATAAACGCGTCGTAATCACTGGAATCGGAATGATATCGCCATTGGGTCTCACCACCGCGGAGAATTGGGAGAACGCCGTGGCGGGCAAATCCGGGATCAGCCCGATCACTCTATTTGACGCCACCGGTTATAAGACCAATTTTGCCGGAGAGGTCAAGAATTTCGACCCAACGAAGTTTATTGAGAAAAAAGAGATTAAAAAGATGGACCGTTTCATTCAGTTCGCCATCGCGGCCGCCGATGAAGCGGTCGCCGACTCCGGCCTGCAGATCACGCCGGAAAACGCCGACCGGGTCGGTGTCGTCGTCGGTTCGGGAATGGGCGGCTTGGATACATTGGGCAATTATGTTTTGGTCTGCGACCAAAAAGGGCCGGACCGCGTCTCTCCGTTCTTCATCCCAGGCTGCGTCATTAACCTGGCTCCTGGCCAAATCTCCATCCGGACCGGAGCGGCGGGACCCAACTTCTCACCGGTATCCGCTTGCGCCACCGGCACCCATGCGATTGGCGAAGCCTATCATATCATTAAACGCGGCGAAGCGGACGCGATCATCAGCGGCGGCGCGGAAGCGACCATTACCCCGGTGGCAGTGGCCGGATTCGTCAACCTGACCGCCCTTTCCAGTCGCAATGACGCCCCGGAAAAAGCCAGCCGCCCCTTTGACGCAGACCGTGACGGTTTTGTGATGGGCGAAGGAGCCGGTATTCTCGTGTTGGAAGAGTTGGAACATGCTTTGGCCCGCGGCGCGAAGATCTATGCCGAAGTGATCGGTTTTGGCATGAACAGCGACGCCTATCATATCACTTCCCCGCTTCCGGACGGTTCCGGCGCGGCGCGTTGTATGGAGTTGGCGATCCAATCCGCCGGCCTGGCAGTGACCGACGTCGACTATATCAACGCCCACGGCACTTCGACCCCGGTTAACGACGCCATGGAGACCAAGGCGATCAAAAAACTCTTTGGCGAGCATGCCGCCAAAGTTCTGGTCAGTTCCACCAAGTCCATGACCGGACATATGCTTGGCGCCGCGGGGGGAGTGGAAGCTGCTTTCACCGCTCTGGCGCTTCACCATCAGATCGTCCCGCCCACGATCAATTTAGAAAATCCCGACCCCGAGTGCGATCTCGATTATGTGGCCAACGAAGCCCGCCAAGCCCCGATCGAAGTCGGCATCAGCAACTCCTTCGGATTTGGTTCGACCAATGCCTGCGTCGCCTTGAAACGGTATACCAAGTAACGCGATAAAAATAAAAAAGCCTGCTTCGTTTGTAACGGAGCAGGCTTTTTTATTTACGATTAAACGAATCCTTGGCAACATCGCCGAACTTTTGAATAAACCAACAGGTGACAACCGAATACATCACATTGGGCGCAAGGTATAGGAGATTAACCAGCGGTTCGACGACGACCAGTTTCGGCGCGAGCAAGGGGCGGAGAATCCCGAAGCAGATCGTAAATAACCCGAAACCCATCACCAAACTTTTGAGGAACCAGCGTCCGACTCCGGTCTTTTTGAAAATTAGATAAAACAGGACTCCATAAATGCCTGAAAAAACAAAATCGTTGATGAGCCCTAAAACGATCGCAACCGGATCGTACACCGCGGCAGGCGGAACAAAGATCCCGGCGCAAAAATGATCAAAAGTGTAACGGATCCACCCAAACCAATACATAATCCAGGCCATCAGCTCTTTGGGTATGTTGCCCACCATACCGGCGAGTCCGCCGAGGAGGATGCGATCTTTGGTCATTTCATCACCAAAGTTTAGGTTACCCTTTGACGAATGGCCTATACACGCGAATAAATACTACCCGTTGATCAATCCGGCGATCGCCGCGCCGATCAACGGCGCGTTGTCAATATTGACAATTTCGAAATAACGCCCTTGTTGTTCGGTGAGGAATTCGTACAGGTAATGTTCGGTCCGGAACCGCAATCCGCGCAATTGATAAAACGTAGTGCCGTCGGCGCTAATGCAGACCGGATGATCGGGCGCCGTCCCTTTATCGGATTGGAGCACCATTGCTCCCAGATTGGCGGCGGCCAGTTTGGCGGCTCGTTCCACCAGATTATCGAGGATCAGGTATAAGCGCGAGCGGTCCCCGTCCGTTCCGGCGCTCAGTGCCGCGCCAAGCGGGTGTTGGGCGGAGCCGGGATTGACTAAAAAGTGGTTCACATCGACCGCGCTGAGATCGGAAAACGCTTGCAGCCGGACGGCCACCGCGGGGGTGAACAATCCATCCCGCACCGCTTGGAGCATGGTCTGATAACAAACCCCGCCAAGATACCGTCCCGAAACCATCTTTTCATAGGTGAATTTGCCCGGATCCACCGTGGTTTGGTCAAAAACCCGATCCAGCTGTCCGGCGGGGGCTTGAAGATAACCGCCGACCTCGGTATTGATGATCTGGGCTTTTTGGGGGTTAAGGGAACTACATTTGCCGATATTGACATTTTGTTCGATATAACAAGCATTAATTCCGGTTCCAAAGATAAAACCGACATAACTGTCGAAACTCCGCTCGTGCAATCCGGTTTTTCCGGCCAATAACGCCGCGACCGTATCGTTAAGCAATACAATTTGGTGGGGCGTCTTGCAGCCGGCCGCTTCCAACGCCGTTTGCAGGTTGGCGCCGATCAGTTCACCGACGACCTCGGGCGCTTGGATCTGTTTACTGAAACGAATCAGTTTGCCGTCGCGGTTCGGCAGCATGTCCATGGGATAAGAAAAACAAAATCCAATCTTCGTACAGCAATCGGCGATCTCCTTGACGTAACCGGCAATAGTGTTGAAGAACTCCGCCTTGCCGACCTCGGCCCGGCTACCGGGCATTGGGTATTTGCTGAAGTTTTCGATTACCGCTTCGCCTTGATGATCAAAGTAGATCGTCGCCACCCGCAGATTGGTTCCGCCGGCATCGATGACGATTACCCGTTCCGCTGGGGGTAACTGGCCTTCAGCCTCAATATATGTAGGAAGCATTGCCAGGCTGGATTGGCCGTTCAGCCCGAGTCGCATCTCCGCTAGAAAGCCTTGGCAACACTCTTCGATATCAATGGTTTGATGGCCCATTTGATAATGGTTTAAAAATTCAAGGACCGGTTGTTTTTGAAACTGCAACGTCCATCCCTCCCCATGTGACAATACGACATAAACCTGGAAATGCCTGCTTTCGGGAGCAACTTCAGTCAATTTATTTTCGCACGGTCGCGGTATCGTTTGCTTTTTGATGCCCGTCGCCGGAACCTTCAACATGCCGAACCCATATATTGAATTAACGCATTAGCCGTAAGCAAATCTTTTGATAGACCATGATTTATTTCGAGGTTGCTAAGTGCCAATTTCCGCCCAGCCGTAAACGACAGGGCTAAGGTTATCAAAACCATTCGAAAGCCCCTCCAGGGCTCGGCAAGCCTTCGAAGCGCAACCCAGTCCGTAAGGGCTTGAGACCGGTTTTCAACTTAGCCCAGACCTTCAGGTCTGGCGGACAGATGCGTATTCAGCTTATTTTCCAGGTATCGTCATTTTGCGAGAAAGGAGCATCGCTATGAGCGTTGCTGAATTTCAACTAAGTCACTTGCCGCCGGGGCGATCGGCGGTGGTGGTTGCGATAAATACCGATGGTTTGATCCGTAACCGGTTGCTGGATTTGGGATTAGTTCCCTCAGCCCGGGTCGAGTCGATCCGCAAGAGCCCGGCTGGCGACCCAGTTGCTTATAAAATCCGAGGGGCCGTAATCGCCTTGCGTTCCGAGGAGAGTCGCCAGATTACCGTTCGTTTTTAGCCAGGATAGGACACCCGGGGCTGAAATCATACCCGGGTGTATCATTGATTCAGAGATTTAGGAGGGACTTTCATGGGGTTAACCACCCAGTCGACGGGGATGTTTTCCTTGTTGGCGGAATTGACGCAATGCCACGATCTTGACGCCGTCGTTGCCTTAGCCGGCAATCCCAACACTGGCAAAAGCACCGTCTTTAACGCGTTGACCGGTTTGAAACAACATACCGGGAATTGGCCCGGCAAAACGGTCCTCTTAGCCAAAGGCCGTTATCAATTCAACCAAAAACAGATCATGCTGGTGGATTTGCCGGGAACCTACTCGCTCCTGGCCAACTCGGCCGACGAAAAGGTTGCCCGCGATTTCATCTGTTTCGGGCGGCCCGCGGCGACCATTGTGGTTGCGGATGCCACCTGCCTGGAACGCAATTTGAATCTGGCGTTACAGGTGATGGAAATGACTGATCGGGTCGTTCTCTGCCTGAATCTCATTGACGAAGCCGAACGAAAGAGGATTCAGATCGACGTGCGGCAGTTGGAGCGGGAGCTTGGCATCCCGGTAATTCCCACCGCCGCGCGCGAGCGAGTCGGATTGCGGGAGTTGATGGAGGCCGTCCACCAATTGGCTTTTGGTCAAAAACGACTCTCGGCGCACCCAATCGCCTATCCGGAAGCGGTGGAACAGGCGATCACCGCGATTCAAACTGTGATTGAAACGGGTTATCAACCGCAGTTGAACTCCAGATGGCTGGCGTTACGTTTACTTGACGGCGATCCGGCCATTGTCGATCAGATCATCCAATATTTGAACCAACCCGCGGAGTTGCCTGACCAACTCCAGCCGGTGCCAACGGGAGGAGTCAGCCATGTCCGGTGAAAATCATCTCCAACAACTGCTGACCACCGTTGCGGCGGTCCGGGCGAGTTTCCAAGAGCCGCTCCGCGACCAAGTGGTGCAGGCAATTTATCAGGAATCGGAATCAATCTCCCGCAACACCGTGGTCACTCCCGCCAAACATGACGCTTGGGACCGGAAGATCGATAACATTGTCACTTCGCGTTGCTTCGGTTATCCCATTATGTTTGCTTTGTTAAGCCTGGTATTTTGGTTGACCGTCGTCGGGGCCAACGTGCCGTCGGAGTTACTGGGCAACTTGCTGTTCGGTTTTCAAGATCATTTGACGGCGTTCAGTCACTGGATCGGAATGCCGGATTGGCTGCACGGCGTCCTGGTTTTGGGACTATACCGCTGTCTGGCTTGGGTCGTCTCGGTGATGCTGCCGCCCATGGCAATCTTTTTTCCGCTCTTTACCTTTCTGGAAGACTTGGGTTATCTGCCGCGGATCGCTTTTAATCTTGATCATCTCTTTAAAAAAGCCGGCGCGCACGGCAAACAGATCCTTACCATGTGCATGGGGTTTGGTTGCAACGCCGCCGGGATTGTCGCCTGCCGGATCATTGAGTCGCCGCGGGAACGGTTAATCGCTATTCTGACCAATAATTTCGTCCCATGTAACGGACGTTTTCCGACGTTGATCACCACCGCCGCGATCTTAGGAACGCTACTGCTGCATGGCTATAACAGCGGCACCATCACTTTGCTGGTGGCATTGGTGGTCTTATTCGGCGTTTTCACAACCTTGGGCGTCTCCTGGTTATTGTCCAAAACCTTACTCAAAGGAGTCCCGTCAACTTTCACGTTGGAACTCCCCCCTTACCGGCTTCCCAAACTCGGAACCTTGCTCATCCGTTCGGTCCTCGACCGGACCCTCTTCGTGTTGCTCCGGGCGGTCACCGTGGCGGCCCCGGCAGGTGCGTTGATTTGGATTTTGGCCAATGTTCAGCTCGGCGGAGTAAGCATCATTACGTATTTCGCCGGTTGGTTGCAAGGCGTCGGGCACGCCATCGGTTTGGACGGCTACATCCTATTGGCATTCATCCTCGGCTTGCCGGCCAATGAGATCGTCCTGCCGATTTTGATCATGATTTACCTGTCGCAAGGAACAATGGTCGATTTTGAAAGTATCACGGCAGTGCAAAATTTATTCGTCAGTCATGGCTGGACTTGGTTAACCGCTTTCAATCTAATCCTGTTCTCTTTGTTGCATTTCCCCTGCGCCACCACCTTGCTGACCATCCGCCAGGAGACGCAAAGCGCCAAATGGACTTGGCTGGCCGCCTTGATTCCGACCGCAACGGCTTTCCTGGTCTGCTTAATCACAGCGCAAGCAGCCCGACTGTTGGGATTGGTCTGATTGCGCAACAAAGGCTGACCTTGACCGGTCAGCCTTCGTATTTTCAAAGGTTGGAAAAAATTTATTTTAAAAAACTAGGAAACTTAGATAATTTGGTTAAAAAATCAATAAATCAACTATTAAAATTAAACTTATCGCCTGAAAAAAGAATTAAAGCGACTAGAAACAATATTCCGCAACTGGAATTCAATATCCTGGAACCAAGAAATGAAATTCCGGAGGCGAAATTCAATATCCACGACCATAAATATAAAATCTTGGCACATTAATTCAATTTCTTGGTACTTGAATGCAAAATTCGCCCATCAAAATTTAAAATTTCCCCACCAAAATATTATATCCATCGACCGAAGTGCAAAATTATGGCATTTAAATTTAAAATTCACCGACTTTGCATCAAATCCGATAGCGCAAGTTATTCTCCAGCCAACTGCTCCAACTCCGTCATCGCCCGGTCCAACTCATTCACCAGACGGGACGGCGCGCCGGCCGCACGGTAGGCTGTGACCAACGCCCGATAATACCAAAGTATCCCCTGTTTACCGTGACTGAATCGTGACCATACGGCTGCGCCGAATTCCCGGTAATCGGCCAGGATCGTCCGGGCGTTATGCAACTTGTCGGCGGCGGAAACCAATAACGTCCCGGTCGTTGCGCCGGGTAACCGCCGCAGGTAATTTTGTTTGCGGTCTTCCCAAGCCAATTTGGGAGTGGACCAGGAATCAGTGCAACCGGCGACAATCTCCGCCACGGCATCCCCGAAACGCGCCCGGATCTCCAGCAGTCGCGGTTCGCCGCCCTGATCTTCCACGGCATCGTGAAGCAACGCGGCAATCGCCTCCGTCTCGGAACCCTGATGCTCCAAGACCAAGGCCGCCACCGCCATCAAGTGCGAGAGGTAGGGGATCCCGCTCCCCTTCCGGCGCTGATGCCGGTGGAGCGCCGCGGCGTAAACCAGCGCCCGGTCAAATTTTTCTGTCAGTTCCATGCTGCCTCCATACGCTGGAGCGAACGCTCCGTTGCCCCCATTACGACTTTTCAGCACCTTCCAGTTGTAACGCTTTTAAACCGCTCTTCTCCAACACCGCAAAATACTGTTCTTTTAACTTTTCGACTTGGGCGAAGCGCTCTTCGTTGCTCAGACCCTCCCAAGCCGCTTCGCCGTGTTTTTGGAGCAAGTCCCGTTGGGCCATCAACTCCACCAGATGTTCCCAGAAATTAAGTTCGTTATAGCGGTCGATCACGGGCAAAATCCGATCTAAAAATTGTTCGCTGGGATGGTGCTGCTCCTCTGCCAGATCAGCCAGACCAAACCGGGCAGCCTGCTCAAACAAGAGCGCTTCCAACGCGTCATAGTTGCGGATGGCTTCATCCGACTCCATCACATTCGCGATCCAATTTCCCATAAAAACCAATTCCAACAAGGTCCGGTACTGATCCGTGTTTAATTGCAGTTGCATTTAAAACCTCTCCTTATGCCCGGCAGAGATGCCTTGATCATCAAGCGACGGCCCGTCGATTGATCTAGTTTCCCCGAAAACCGATTCTTTAGTTCTGATTCTCGCATCGCCCTAATATTTATTTACCAAGGACAGGGGGCGATGGGATGACTTACAAACGACTGGCCATCATTTTGCTCATTTTAACCGGATTAACCGTGGTGCTGCATTTTCTGACGGCGACAATGCCGACGGGCTTCGTATTGCTACTCGCCTTCAGCGCCTTGCCGATTTATTTTATTACCCGGCTTTTGCCGGTCTTCGGTCCGATCGCTTATTGGATAGCCGGTTTAGTGATCTTGTGGTTTCACCCGCAATCCAGCTACTATTTTATCTTTGTGCACGGTCCATTGGGAGTGGCATTGGGCGTCGGACCGCTGTATAGCGACGATGCGCGGGTCGTCGCCTTAGTCAGCGGAGGAGTCATCTCCTTAAACCTCGGGATTATCCAATTTTTACTCCAGATCAACGTCTGGGGGATATTCACGCCCGGCCCGCAAATCGTGCAATTTGCGCTGTTGACTGTCGCCGCCTTTTTCTATTGTTATCTCTTCCGGTTGGGCGGCGAATACTTGTTGCAACAGTTCAGTGCCAGACTGAACCTATTTCAACAAACCGCTCCCGGATAAGAAAAAAGCCGCTCCGTCAATCCGGAGTGGCTTTTTCATTACAACCTTAAGTATTTAATTCGCCGCTCCCAACAATCCCAGGACAATCGCCACAACCAACCAAGCGCCTTGCCGTTTCTTGGTCTGCTCGGCATCATTCCGGAGCTGGTCGATATCGGCCCGGAGCCGTTGATTCTCTTCTTCTAAGGCTTGAACCCGCGCTTTTAAACGGTCAACCTCCGCCAGCATCTGTTGCGCTTCCAAGCGAGCTTGTTTTTGATACTCCAACTGGTCGGCGTTGAGCTTTTGCAGATTGGCCATGGTGTTGGTAAGATCTTCTTTGATAATCTGATTGTCTTTGGTTACTTGGTCCAGCTTGCGCATGATCAGATTATTTTTAGAATTACCGGAAACCAGCTCCGCTTGAAACTCATTAAACAACCGCTTCAACAGGTCCATATCGTCTTTGTTGGTCAACACCTGACCGCCTGCAATCTCGTTTAAAACTTTTGAGACAACAATCGCCAAGGTATAGCGGTCGACCGGTTTATCCCCTTGAAAGGTTTGATCTTGATAAAGCTGTAAATACCCCTTGTCCACCAATAGTTTGACTGCTTTGTACGCCCAATGCGATGGCGGCACGTCGGACGGATTGCTCTCCGCCAACACTCCCTGCGCCATCATAAAAATCATTGCCAGTAACAGTAATAATCCCAGATTTACCTGAAACCGTTTTGTCATTATTGCGATTCCTCCCCAACCTGATATTGAACTGAACTTAACTTAGCGGGCACCGGTTGCCCACTGCTGTGATAGATCGAACACTCACCCGCCCCAACCTGACCTGATCCGGCTGCTTGGCTGATGACAATGAAATTGAACCGCGCCAAGGTGGTTTCGGGACCGGCGAAAGGCTGTTCCCTAACCCCGTTGACTCCGGTAACGGTTCCCGCTTGATAATCAATGATCCCCGGTGACCAGGACGCCAAAACGTCCCCTTCCACCAGGAAGGTACCCCGGGAGACGTTGATCAATCGGAGCTGTTTCGGGTCATAGCTTAGATTCAGTTTAAACTTGGTAACGTCTTTCAAATTATAAGCCACGACATCAACCATATAAACCTGACCCGGGACCAGCTTTTCTGCCCCGGTCAGCCGCAATTGCACCGGCAGGACCGGAATCACAGCGTCAGCGGCAAGCAACTGCGGTTTCAAGCCGTTGCCGGTGATCTCCGCTTTGAGCTGACCCGACGTGGCATTGCCGGTCGGTATCAACTGCCAACTGACGGTTAAGCTTTCAGTGGCATCCAAGTTGCCTAAGTATTTCTCAGCCCGTTCCCCGGGCGCCAGCCGGAACCCGTCGTCATTGACTAAAACTGCCTTGACGCCGCTGGCCGGGGTCTCCCCGCTGTTTTTCAATTCCACTTGGACCGGCAACGGATTGGGCTGCCATTGCTCATCTTTAATTGTCAGACTGGGGATGATTAATTTTCCTTCCAACCTCGGCGGCCCGATAATCCGGACCTTCCGCGTCACCTGATTGGACTCCAGCTGTTCGCCGGTGACATCAATGGTGAACTCGGTTTCCCCGCTGAATTGGCCGTCCGGCTTGATCTCCCAGGCAAATTGCTTCAAAACGCCCGGAATCAATTCCGGAATGGTAATCTCGGTCGCTCCGGCGGCACTGACCAAACCGGCCGGGAGATTGAGATGAATCTTCACATTTTGGGCTTTCGCCTCACCCCGGTGTTCCAAATACATAATCACCAGGTACGTGCGGGGATTATCCAGACTGTAACGAACTTCCGACGGTGCGGTGATCCCTAAGTAAGTGTTGCCCGGGGAGAAAGTCACGCCGCCCAAACCATAATCGGCCACCACTTCGAACCGTTCGCCCGGTTTAACCGCCCGGGGATACCAAGTCATAACCAAAGCGCTGTCCAACTCATCTTCGCCGTCGCGCGTAAAATCAGCCCCTTCGGTCAAGGGAATCTCCCATGGGTGATCAGCCGCCCGGCCCCAATTGGTGAAGACCACTTGGTCCGGGGTGGTCACGTCCCCGCCGCGCAAGGTGCCTTGGGCGATGACCGCCGGTTTGACCAGGGAGTCAAAGGCCTGCCAGAAATCAGGACATTGTTCTTTAGTGAAACGGCGGTCAGTGGTGATCTCCTGGTTCCCGACGCGGAACGGCGCGCCGTCATTATCGCCAACCATCGTGTCGAGCAACTCGCGCAAACCGATTTGAACCGTTTCGGTTCCTTCGTTGGTAACCAGATAGCGAATCCGGGCGGTATCTAAAGCACCCGTGCTGGTACTGCGGGTGATATTGACAATCTGTTCCACCGCCACCTGTCCGTAGCGACACTTCATGGTCAATCCCGCTTCGGTGATCCGGGGCGGTTCGACAATCTCGCCACCCGGCAGGCCCACTCCCGCCCGCTTGGTCGTGGCTTTGCCAAAAACATAATTAACGCCGTTGATCTGAATAGTGGTAAATGACGTCCAAGGTTTGGGCCGGCCATAGATCAACGGCTTGTTGTCATCATCGGCGCGCTCCTGATCGCCGCCGGTGACATCTACCGCGAACCGTCCCGTTTCTTCCGGCGTATTATTGAGGAAAACTTTGATATATTTATTTTCGATTGAGAGCAACCCCGCCGGTTCGGCACTTACCCCGGCCGTTGCCGCCAATATCCCGACGAACGCTAGGATTAAAATCATTTGGCGCCGTATCCGCATTGCGAAACCTCCTTACGGTCGCGTCTCCGCGTGAAAATAATTCACATTCACACCGCTGTCCAACCGGAAGGTGAAACCCAACTCCAGCATATAGGCAACCGGCCATTGTTTCAGCTTCCAATCCCGTTTGATCCGGTTGATGACTGCCTGATCCAACCGGGCATCGCTTGCGTGTTTGACAAAGTCGATACTTTCTAAGGTCCCGTCGGGTTTAACCAGCAGTCTTACGACAACGTCGCCTTCAATTCCTTCATTTAAGGCGTTTTTGGGGTAAATTGGCTTCGAGGGGATCGCCACCAGCTGTTCACCGGTACCTAACCCAACCGCTTTACCGGGTTGTCCCGAACCGCCTCCGGAACCGTTGCCATTACCGTTACCAGTGCCGTTGCCGCTCCCGTCACCCGTTCCAAGTCGTCCGCCGGTGACACCTTGATTATTTCCCGGAGGAACGACGGGCGCTTTGCCTTTGTCCCCGGTGGCGAGTTCTCCCGGAGCGCCGGTTTTATCCTGCGGTTGCGGGTTTACGCTGCCGGATTTGGCCGGAGCCGTACCTTCCTTGCCAGGGTTGGGACCATTTTTCATCGCAGGCTGGGTCGACTTATCGGTTTTGGCAGGTATGGGGTTGGTTCCCAATGCTTCCGACGAACCACCGCCTCCCGCATTCAGCACCGTGCCCGAATCGCCGGCTAATTCCATGGTTCCTACCACAATCGTATCCAGATTGGGATCGATGGTTTGAGCCGAAAAAAACTGGCCCGGAGCGATCAGCATTAACCCAATATGGAATATCGCGGAAAACATGATTGCCAAGAGATAATTATTCCGTTCGCTCCCAGTCATCGGTTATCCGTCCTCCTCCCATCCCGTTATTCCACCGTTTCGGAATGGTTGGCGTTGGGGATCTGTTTTCGATCCACCCCCAGCACCGGTTTTTTCACTCCCACGCTGGCCAAAACATCCATCACTTGAACCACTTTCGCGTATGCTACCGTGGCGTCGGGCCGGATCACCACTTGGGTTTCCGGATCGTTTTTTAACTCACGCCGGATCCGCTCTTTTAACTGACCGACCGCAACCGCATCTTTACCGTAAAACAATTGCGATCCCTGATTAATACTGATAACCACCGTGTTTTGTTGCGCTTTGCCAACATGCAACGTTTTGGGGAGTTCCACCGCCACTCCGGTCTGAGCGCTTTTAAAGGTGGCAAACAGCATAAAGAAGACCAACATGAAAAACATCACGTCAATCATTGGTACCAGTTCGATCCGGGGCCGGCGCCGTTTGATCGCTAACTTGATTGCCATTTTATCCACCTCAGCCTTTTTGCAGGATGGTCAATATTTCTTGGGCTTTGGCACTCAGATCGCCGGCTTTCTTTTCGGCGATCCCGTAGAAGATATTCACGAAAAACAACGCCGGAATCGCAATCGCCAATCCAAACGCCGTATTATAAAGCGCCTCGGCGATACCGGCGCTCAATTGGGTCGTTTGCGACGCCCCGCCGATGGCAATGGCGGAAAAAGCCTTGATAATTCCGGTCACAGTTCCCAACAGTCCCAACAGCGGACTGGCTGTGACAATGGTGTCCAATAAACTCAAACCCCGTTGCAAACGTTTGGTTTGAAGCTCACCGGCAGACTGCATCACTAGTTCGACCAATTGCAGATCGGTCTCCCGTTGCCGCAACCCCGACTCAATCACCTGGCCCAGCGCCGACTGGGACTCAACCGCCATTTTCCGGGCGTCCTCCAGTTTGCCTTGATGTAAGTAAATTCGCAGCAGATTCATTTCTTGTTCATCCAATGCTTTATAACGTAGGTAAAAAAAGATCCGTTCCAAGACAATGATCGTAGCCAAGATCGAGCACACAGCCAGGGGAATGACTACCCAACCCCCTTGAGTCAATAGATGCAACATGATCTTACCCCCTCATGGATGAGATAATTATTTTTATAAGCGAAGGAAGAATTGCAAAAGTCTCCATTTCAATGATACGAACCTTTGCCCAATCTGTCAATGAACATAACCCCGAACATCGGAGTGGTAATCTGGAAAACCCAGGTTGGGTATAAAATGAACGCTTTGTAAAATCTATCTAACATTTTTTCTAAACAACAAAAAAAGCCCGAGTTTCGAGCTTCTTTGAAATTACGAACCTTTTGCCTTATATTTAGCATACTTTGTTATTTAACCTTCCGCAAAAGAGACATCCAGATGAATGGAGTCTCCGTTGTCAAAAATTAGCGGAATGGAAACGATCTTCGCGTTATCGTTGCTGAATTGCAGATTATCGCCAACCAAAAGCGTTGGCGGGGAAATGTCGATCTTAATGTCACGATCGGAAAAGATCGTGGCGGCATGACCCAAGATCATGTTGCTCAATTCGGAGATCGCGCTCTTTGACAACTCATCCAATTGCGTCACCGGCATCCCGCCCATCATTGCCGAAGCAACCCGACAAGCGACCTCCGGTCGGTAGGCAAAGACCGCTGTGCCACGAATTCTTCCCGTCAACCCGATCAAAACCACCAAATTTTCGGCGGTATAAGGCGACTGTTTTATTATAACCTTACCCAGCGTTACTTGAAACCCGGCTACCTGTCCGATGATGTTCTGACTGGCCTCAATAAACGGGTTAATATAGTTCACTTCCATGTTATGAATAACCCCTTTTCATGCTTTCTTTTAGTAATGCCCAAAAATACCTCCGCTATCACTCCAAACCAAACGACTGCCGATAACAAACCAAACCGATTCCTTGAGAATTTGACCATTTTTATTGTAACACGGACTAACTCTGCAATCAGGTCTCTTTCATAGGATTATCGTTATATGTTATATATAATATTATATCGAATTTTTTTCCCAATTCTTAACTGGTTTTTTTAAAAAACCACACATTTTTTAAAACTAATTTTTTGGTAAAGATCAATGATACTTTCGGCAGATTTATTCCTTTTATCCAAATTTGATTTATACGCTTAAAAACTCCAAGCCTGATTCCGCTTGGAGTTGCGATGTCGATCATGGTATCCTTATGTGTTTCGCCTATTCTTTAGTCCCCTTCCGGTAAGTTACTGTGAAACCAACGCTCATCGGCCAAGACGACCGAGGTGGCAATCTGACGCGCCGCCACCGACCAATAACGACGTAAGAGCCGATCCTTTACCTCCGGATCCACCAGCCGGAAACCGTATTTTTCATAAAAACGGACCGCCCAAGCCGCGGCTTGCCACGTTCCAATCAAAATGGGTTGCGCTGTTTGGCGCTGCAGAAACCGGAGCAATTGCCCGCCGATTCCTTGATTACGGCAGATGGTCCGGACATAGGCGTGACGGATCAGATCGACTCCTCCTTTGCGCTGGATCCCCATAACTCCTACTAACTCCCCGTTGGATTCATGACCCCAAAACTCGACTCCCGCAACTATTTCAGCCGCCAACTCCGGGCGCCCCATATACGGTTGGTGCCATTGGTCCGGTGGAATCACGCCCCGATACGCCTGAGCGGCATCGTTGATAATTTCATAAATCGTTTCGAAATCCCCTGTCTCACACTTGCGAATCATCGGACACGCCTTCTTTCGGAAAATATTCGCGCACCAATTGGCGGACTTCTCTTAACCACCCTTGACGTTGTTCAAGGCCGCTGGTCACCATCACCCTGAACATCCGCCGTTCAACCCGGTGGATCCCACAGAGATTAAAAATGCAGTTCTTCCATAGCAGCTCCAGCGGATCTCCGAAAACCTGTTCTTCCCGTTCGGCTGTGGTATTAGAAGTATTGAAGACCAATGCCGCCCGGGCTTTCAATAACCCTACCGGCACTCCTTCACCTTGGTCGCCCGGCTGAAATTCGTAGGCAACACCCGGCCGGATCACCCGGTCGATCCAACCCTTAAGGATCGCCGGCGGTTGCCCCCACCAATTCGGATGAATGATTACAATCCCGTCAGCTTCGGACAATTCCCGGCAATGGCGGGCGATAGCTTCCGGAACTTCCGCTCCCCGGGGCAGCTCTGCCGCAGTGGCGACCGGATCAAAGGCTTCCTGATATAAATCATGAAAGTCGACTTGATAACCCTGTTCCGCAAGTACCGACGCCACTTGGTCGGCAATTGCCCGGTTAAAGCTATCCGGCGCCGGGTGACCAAATAAGACAAACGCCTTCATTATGCTTCTCCTGACTTGTGGCTTGATTGTAAATAGCGTATCATGAAAGAGTGGTTTGCCAAAGTTCCACTTATTATATTCTTTAATGGTACCACTTCATTTAGGAGGAACCCCAATGGTCCTACTTCAGATCGGCCCAAAAACGGAAACGCCTTTGTCACGCCAGATTTACCTCCAGCTTCGCTCTCAAATATTAAACGGAACGCTGGCCGCGGGATTCCGTCTTCCGGCCAGTCGCGAACTGGCTGCCGAACTTCAAGTAGCGCGCAATACCGTTTTGACCGCCTATGAACTCTTAATGGCCGAAGGCTTCATTACCGGACAACATGGCTCCGGGACCTATGTCGCGGAGAATGCTTCATTGGAAACCGCGGCCCCGCCGGCATCCCCTGCGGCAATAATCGTTCCGGATAATATCCCGCCGCCTTCCGGGCAGATTGATTTCCGTTCCGGGATCCCTGCCATCGACCAACTCCAGTCGCAACCATGGATCCAAGCCAATCGGGTCGTTTGGCAAAACGCTTCAGCCGCCGCTTTAGGGTACAGCGCACCGGCAGGCCAACTCCAACTGCGGGCGCTGATCTGTGGCATGTTGCGCAGAAATCGCGGCGTCATTTGCCAACCGGAACAAATCCTGATCACCTCCGGTTCGGTTCAAGGCCTGGCGCTGGTCGCAAAAACATTGGTATCCCGGGTCGCCCGGGTTATATTGGAGGATCCCGCCAATCAAGATATTGCCCGGATCTTTGCCGACCCCCTGGTGCCCACCATTCCCGTTCCGGTGGATCAAAACGGTCTGATGGTGGAGGCATTAACCGAATTTCCCGGACCTTCGTTGATTGTCATCACACCGTCGCATCAATTCCCCTTAGGCTCGATCCTGCCGATCAACCGCCGGATCGAACTGATCCGCCATGCCCGCAACAGTAAGTCGTGGATCATCGAAGACGATTACGATAGCGAGTTTCGCTACGACGGTCCGCCGCTCAGCGCCGTTCAAGGTCTCGACCCGGAGCGGGTAATTTATCTGGGAACCTTCAGTAAAACGCTCTTCCCATCGTTACGTTTGGGTTATATGGTGCTACCGCAGGAGCTGGTCGGACAGTTGCAACAACTAAAAAAGATCACCGATATCCATTGTCACTCCATTAACCAGTTAGTGCTGGCGGAACTGCTCCTCAACGGTTATGTCGAACGGCATGTCTTTCGCATGAAAAAACTCTACCGGCAACGGCGCGATTGTTTAATCAGGATGTTGCGAGCGTTGTTTCCGGAACAGGCCCGCGTAAGCGGCGCTTCGACCGGACTCCACTTAATCGCCGAGTTTGAAGGAATCGCCTTTGACCCCGACTTAACTGAACGCTGCCGGGAAGCGGGGGTTGTGGTGTATCCGGTGGAGAACTACGCGGCCCGCAAAGGCTGGCATCGCCATAAGTTGGTATTGGGTTACGGACATCTAAACGAATCCCAAATTCAGGAGGGTATCCGCAGGTTAAAACGAGGGATTTGCAACTGAAACCGGCTGAACCGTTCGGTTATTCCCCGATTGACATTTAGCGTCTTACAGGCCGGTGGTTTCCCGGCAAAAAGATCTCTCATTAATTATTTTTACATGCCGAAAATAATATTAAACCGATTCGATACTTTTCGTAACGAAATTTGCAATCAAAATTCAGTCTCCGAGGTAGATCATGAAATCAGGCAAACGCTTGACCGTCGGTTATATCGCGCAACACGGTTACGACGGAATCGGACTGGACCTCCTGCGCGGTATCACCGCAGCCGCCAAAGATTACGATCTCAATTTGATTAATTTCATCGGTGGTTCCACCCTGTTCGACCGCGAGGTCAATCAGGCCGAGATTACCGTGATCAAGTTGCTAAACTCCCATAGCGTGGACGGCATTATCTCCTGGGTCACTTCATTGCGGCATTATATGACGATGCAGGCGGTAGAAGAACTGCATCGCCGCTTTCGTCCGCTTCCAATCGTCAGCATCGCGATGCCCTTGCCGGGAATTCCCGCCATCTTGCCCGATGACAACGAGGGGATTCGGGAATTGATGGTTCATCTCATCGCCGACCACGGCCTACGGAAAATCGCTTTCATCGGGCGTGTTCCCGGACATTTTGGGTCCGATTTGCGTTACGAGGCGTATCGCCAAATATTGCAGGAATACGGAATCGAGTTCCGTCCGGAACTGATCTTTTTGACGCAGGAAATCAGTTATCAAGAAGGCTTGCGGGGGACCGCCGAGTTATTTGAAGATCGTGGTTTAAAGCCAGGAATTGATATTGAGGCCATTGTCACCGTGAGCGACACGCTTTCCGCCGCGGCGATCGAACGGATGCGCGCTTTGGGAATCCATGTGCCGCATGATATTGCCGTAGTCGGTTATAACAATCGCAGTGAAAGCGTGACTTCGGTTCCGCCGTTGACAACTTTGGAACTCGACTTCGAGCGACATGGTTATCAAGCGGTAACTTCCCTTCTACAATTGGTCCTCGGGCAAGAGATTCCCGCCAGAATTATGATGCCCGTTAAAACAATCGTTCGTCAATCCTGCGGTTGTTATGAAGGAATCATCCGCAAAGCCGGAATCCCACCGGCCACCGCCGTCCAGTCCCTTGCCGCTCCGGCGGAGGAACAATGGGTTAGCGCGATTGAGCGGAATCGTCCCGCGCTAATCGCCAAGATGAAACCCATGATCAACAAGATCGCAAACCAGGATCACGGGGAGCTGTTGGATAGCTTATTGAAGCAATTCATCCTCGACTTGACCGCCGCCGGCACTGGGAAAGGGCTGTTAAAAACCGTCTCGGAATATCTTGATTCGATTCATACGCCCCAAGATATTGTTTACGCCCAAAACCTGATCTCCGCATTGCGAATCGGATTATGGCCGCATCTTCCGCCCGACAAACTGAATCAAGCTGAGAATCTCGCTCATCAAGCCCGCACTCTGATCTGTAAAACACTGGAGTACCGTCCGGCAATTCCCGGTTATTCCGCTCCGGCGCTGGTTCAAGTGGGCGGAGCTTTCAATACTTCATTGACCTATGACGAGCTGATTGAAGTGATCGAACACGATCTGCCGAAACTCGGTATCCCCGGATGTTATTTAGCGCTCTATCAAGATCTCGGCGCAACGGAGCCATCGATGGCCGAGTTAATCTTCGCTATGGATGACAATCGGCGACTCCCGCTATCCGATGGGCAACGTTCGCCCTATCCCTGTTATAAGCTTTTACCGGACGGAATTCTACCGGCCGAACGCCGTTATGCCCTGTTGGTCCAATCCTGTTTTTATAAAGGGGATCAATTGGGATTGGTTGTCTTTGAAATGGGTCCGCTTGAAGGGGTTGTCTATGAAATGTTGCGGACCAATTTCAGTTCCGCGCTTCATAGTGTCCTCATGTCCCAGGCCCGGATCAATGCCGAACGGGACCGGGAAGAACTCTTGAAAGCCCTGGCGGCAAAAAATACGGAATTAGAGGAACGGAACGCCGATTTCCGGCAAGTCAACGAACAGTTGCAAGCGGCCATTACCGAAGCGAACAAAGCCAATCAAGCCAAAAGCCGCTTTCTGGCTAATATGAGCCACGAAATCCGGACCCCGCTAAACTGCATCATTGGTTTTGCCGAGGTTCTCAATACGGCCAAAAATCAAAGCCAACGCCAACACTACATCCAATTGATCATTGAAGAATCCGAAAAATTAATGGAACTCATCAACCATACGTTGGATATTTCAACGATTGAAGCCGGCAAGTTACGGATTAATCATGAGCCGTTTGATCTCTATCAGTTAATGGAGTCGATCACCTCGACCTATGCCGTGCATTCCCGCAATAAAGGGCTGGAATATGAATGCACCATCGATCATGCGATCCATCCTCTTTTACAAGGTGATCCGTTACGCTTACGCCAAGTGCTGATCAACCTGATCGGCAACGCGATTAAATTCACCTTCCAGGGCAAAATCACTGTCGGCGTTCATCTGTTGGAACAAAATGAAATAAGCTCCACGCTGCTTTTTCAGATCTGCGACACCGGGATAGGGATTCCTCCCGAAAAACAGTCGTTGATCTTTGACGCCTTCGTTCAAGCCGAAGATTCGACCACTCGTAAATTTGGCGGAACCGGACTGGGTACGGCGATCTCCAAGGAATTGGTCCATTTAATGGGTGGCACGATTGGCGTCCAAAGTAAGGTTGGCCAAGGAAGCACCTTTTGGTTTTCGTTACCGCTAACCCCCGTCACACCGGGAAGCGGGCCCCGTCACCGGGAGGCGGCCAGCGCGGCTGCGATCGAACCGTTACCGCTTTTGACCGGATCGACCGTCTTGCTGGTGGAGGATTATCCGACCAATCAGGAAGTCGCCATGGCGCACCTGGACCGTTTGGGGTGCAACGTGGTCATTGCCGATAACGGCAAAGTTGCGGTTGACCTATATCAAAATCTGAATGCCGATCTAATTTTAATGGATATTCAAATGCCGGAGATGGATGGGTTTGAAGCCACCCGGCTAATCCGTCAACAACCGAACGGCCAAACCGTCCCGATCCTGGGAATGACGGCCAACGCTTTCGCATCCGATGTCCAACTTTGTCTTGATGCGGGCATGAACGATGTGATCACCAAGCCATTCCGAAAGGAGTTTTTCCAACGTAAAGTGGTCTTCTGGCTGAAAAACCGGGATACTCCTCCCCCATTGTCCATCCCCGCGAGCGTCAGGGAAGAGCGCCCTTCACCATCAAGCCCGCTTGAGTCGGCAAAGTCATCCGAACCGATCGATATGCCATTGGCGCTTCATGAGTTTGAAAACGATCATGCGCTTTTGGAACAGTTAATCAAATTGTTCATCGGCAATTGCCGCAAACAATGTGGCCAAATCAATGAATCCCTGGCTAAAACCGATTTTGAAACGGTCCGCCGCGAAGCGCACTCGATCAAAGGCGGCGCTTTAAATCTCCGTGCCAATGACTTGGGGAAAATCGCCCAAGCGCTCGAACGCCAAGCGAAATCCCTTGATCTGCCCGGCGCTACAGCTACACTACAGAAGTTACAAGACGAGCTGGAACGATTGGCAGCTTACTCGGAAAATTACCAATTTCAAATTCCGCCCCCGCAAAACTAAAAAACGCTTATTGGCGTAAAGTTCAGCGTCCCGCTTGACGTTGACCTGATCGCCGCGGCGTTCCTTCCTAGCCAGCAAATGGTAAGATAAAAGGGCTATCCGAAAAAACCTAAGCTCAACCAGGGATTCAACCGAATATAGATAGTGTTATGCCTTTGAACTGTTACAGTTCACAAAGGGGGGAGTTGTAAAATGAAGATATTAATCGTCGAAGATGAAATCGTCAGCCAAAAACGGCTCGAACTGCTTATCCAGCACCTGGGTTATGAAACGGTCGTTGCCAATAACGGCGCCGAAGGCTGGGAATTATGGAAAAGTGAACGTCCCCGCATCGTGATCACCGACTGGGTCATGCCGGAACTGGACGGATTGGAGCTTTGCAAAAAGATCCGCCTCTCGGAAGGGAGTCTTTATACTTATATCGTCATGGTCACTTCCAAAAGCGAAACCCATGATCTGGTCGAAAGCATGGACGCCGGGGCCGATGACTTTATCAGCAAACCCTACATCAAAGACGAGTTGGCGGTCAGAATCCAATCAGCCCGCCGGATTATCGACTTTCAATCGCGGGATATCGCCATCTTTGCCATCTCCAAACTGGTCGAGTCCCGCGATCCCGAAACCGGTAACCATTTGGAACGGATTCGTCATTATTCGCGCCTATTATCCAAGACATTGATGGAAATAAACCGTTTCCCCCAAGAGATTGACAACCTTTTCATTGACAATATCTTTCTCACCAGTCCGCTGCATGATATCGGCAAAATCGGCATCCCGGACAACATTCTTTTAAAACCGGGCCTATTGAATGACGAAGAGTTTGCGGTAATGAAAACCCATACCACCATCGGTTTCAACGCGCTAAACGAAGTGCTCAAACGCAATCTCAAAGTTGAGTATCTGAAAATGAGCGCGTCAATCGCCCTTTCCCACCATGAAAAATATGACGGGACCGGTTATCCCCAAGGCTTAAAGGGGGAAGAGATCCCGCTCTGCGCGCGGATTGTCGCATTGGCCGATGTTTACGACGCGCTCAGCAGTAAACGGGTATATAAGACTGCCTTCACCCACGATGTCGCCAAATCAATCATCATCAAAGACAGCGGCAATCATTTCGATCCGGTAATGGTCGAAGCTTTTTTAGCCTGCGAGGCTGAATTCATTAAGATTAATCAGAATTTCGCCGAGAACGATCTCTAATTTTTGATTTCATTCAACATTTTACCATCCTTTTACACAAATTGGGTTCCATTTATATTATAATGAAAAACGGTCTGAAAAAAGGAGTGGTATTACGATGCCAAGTCAGGCGACAATCCAAAAATTAGCCGATCTAAAAGAACAATTGGGGAATTTATGGGATGCCCGCGGGACCACCGATGGTGAAATCTTAGCGGTTGCCACCCGCATCGATAAGTTATTGAACGAACATTATCGTTTAACCGCGGGCTCCAGCCAGCAAACCAGTGGATAGCCGCACCCATGATTTCACGAATACAACAACAAAGGGAGTGTCGCAAAACTACCAAGTAGCTTACGGCACTCCCTTTCTGTTACAAATAATATTTCAGAGAAAAGACAAGCAATTTCGCCGCTCGTCACATCATATCATTAGGTCCGATTCAAGCTACTGAGCGGCGGCCGCCAATGCTTTGGCCAATTGGTCCGGACAAGAGGTTTTCTTGTCGCCACAGCGGATTCCCTTCAATAGCTCGATTACCTCCGCGACCGGCCGGCCCGTGGCCAGTTGGCATAAACCCTCCAGATTTCCTTCACAGCCATCCTCAAAACGGACCCGAACCAAAATTCCCTGATCGATGCCAAAATGGATTCGGCTCGAACAAACCCCGTGGGTTTGATAGTCAAATTCTTGCATCATGCTCCTCCAAGTGTATTGCAAATCAGGCGCGTTTTTCCAAGGTGTCGGCATTAAACAAATCGGGAAAAAAACGGATCCAAAGCAATACCACGGTCAATGTTCCAAAACCCCCGATCAGCACGGCCGGGACCACCCCAAGCCAAGCGGCGGTCATTCCCGATTCGAACTCGCCGAGTTGATTAGAGGTGCCGATGAACATGGAGTTCACCGCGCTGACCCGGCCTCGCATCTCATCGGGAGTATGCATTTGGACCAGGGAATTGCGGATCACCACGCTGATTATATCCGATGCTCCCAGCAGGACCAAGGCCGCTAAGGACAGGACAAAGGATTTCGAAAGTGCAAAGACAATCGTGGCCATCCCAAAAACGGCCACGGCCCCAAACATGGTCCGGCCAACCCGGTGTCTGATCGGGTGCTGGGCGAGGAAAAACGAGGTTGTCAAAGCGCCGATGGCAGGCGCGGAACGGAGCAGACCCAAACCCCACGGTCCGGTCTGCAAGATTTCCCGGGCGTAAATCGGCAGCAATGCGGTAGCCCCGCCGAGCAACACCGCGAAAAGGTCCATTGAGATCGCTCCCAAGATCGCGGGGCGACTCCAAATGAAAGAAATCCCGGCAAAGACCGAGCCCAAACTGACCGGCTCCCGTTTGGGCAATACCTGGGTTACCTTGACTAATGTCAAGAAAGTGCTGGCACTTAAAAACAAGACCGCCGCCACTGTATAAACCGTAATCGGGCTAGCGGCATATAAAAAACCGCCCAACGCCGGGCCGATGATCACCGCCGTCTGAGTCGACGAGGCTTCCACCGCCAAAGCGCGCGGGAACTCCGCCGTACTGACCAATCCCGGCACCAGCGCTTTTTGGGTCGGCACCTCGAAGGCCCGCGCCGCGCCGATCAAAAAGACGATCACTAAGATGCTTACGCGATCAATCCAACCGTTCCAACTACCGATAGCCAAGGCGATCGCCGCGCAACCTTCAACGATTTGGCAAATCCTGACCACATTGCGGCGGTTATAATGATCGGCCACGTGACCGACGATCAAGGTTAGCAAAAACATCGGCAAGAATTGTACCAAGCCCACCAAACCAAGGAAAAAGGCGCTTTTGGTAAGGGCGTACGCTTGCCACCCTACCGCCACCGACAACATTTGAAAAGCAAAAGTGGCGCTGACCCGCGCCATGATAAACCGCGCAAACGGTTTACTCTGGAAAAGAAAAGCCAAATTGGAATTATTCATCGACGTAACAATACTCCCTATCTAAGAATGCCTTCGATGCTTGACAGCGGTTCTAGAGGCGACTGGCAATGAAATGAATTATAGATTCATCCCTCGTCAATGTCAACGGCTTAGGCGTCGGTTCGAACGATTTGAAAACAAAACCCTCCTTAAATGAATGCCCGTCGTAACCCGCCCAATGCAAAAGCCGCCCGCGAGCGGACGGCAAACCATGGACTTAAACTTAACGGTGCGCTTCGTCAAATCTGCGCCATTTAGCTCGGATTGTTTACCGAAAAAAGATCAAGGTCATCAATAAAAAGATCGGAATCAAAATGCAGCCCGAGTACAACATGTAACCGAAAAAGTGCGGTACCTTGACGCCCTGTTCTTCGGCAATCGACTTGACCATAAAGTTCGGACCGTTCCCGATATACGTGTTGGCGCCCATAAAAACCGCGCCGCAACTGATCGCGGCCAACAAGTCGTTGCGCACGCCGGCGATTACGGTATGACCGGCTGCGCCCAGCGCTTTAGTAACGCTCTCCGCCAAGGAGAAGGTGGTCACATAAGTCGGCGCGTTATCCAGGAAAGAGCTCAATCCGCCGGTAATCCAAAAATACTGCCAGGTGCTGACGATTCCCAGTTTGGCGCCGTTGGCGTGGAGCAACATCATCAACGGTTTCATGGTGATAAAGATTCCGACAAACAAGATCGCCACCTCGGCGATGGGTCCCCAAGTGAATTTATTCGCTTGGCGCAATTCCCGCTTCGTTAAGAGCAATGACAAAGCCGAAGCTACAACCATACCAATTTCCCGATAAGGAGCCGGCACTTGGAAGAAGATCAACCCGATCACTGCCAACAAAAAGATAATATTTATATTTCCAACAACCTTCAACGGTTGAATTTCCATCGCATCACGCTGCCGGTGCCGCAAGTCTTCCCGTTTGTATGCGTGGATGTCCCAGATATAAAAGACCGCAAGGACCACCCCCACCGCAAAAAGCCATTCCGGCCATAAACTTAAGTTCCAACCAAAAGGGACTCCGCGCAGATACCCCAGGAACAATGGCGGATCGCCAAGTGGCGTCAGTAAACCGCCAATATTGGAGACTAAAAAAATGAAAAAAACCGGGATATGCTTGATAAAAACCCGTTCACTGTTGGTCTTCAGCAGCGGCCGGATCAGCAGCATACTGGCGCCGGTGGTTCCGATGAAGTTCGCCAAAATCGCGCCGAGGCAAAGAAAACCGGTATTCACCAAGGGGGTGGCCTTTAAATCTCCGGTAAATAGGATGCCACCGGTAATGACAAACAAGGACCCGATCAATACGATAAAGGAGATATACTCGGCCATCGTCTCGGCGACGGCTGCCATTTCCCGGTTGGCTCCAAAATAAACCAGGACCGGCAGCGCCATTGCCGCCGCAATGATCGCCTTGTTGCGGTTATGCTCCCAAAAATGCGGCGCCATCAACGGAAAGACGGCGATAAACAATAGTAGCAACGCAAACGGGGCGCAAAGTAAAGCCGGAATCTCAGCTCCTGCCATAACAAACCCTCCCAACCTTTTCGATCACAATTCCCATTGAAGAAATTATAACAAAAGGGTGTTCAGCTCGACCGAGAGCTTCCCACCCTAACATCCTGAATCACTTCATATAGTCGGGTCGATTAAGGTAATCATACAATTTCCTTGCTTGTAAGCGAGCCCCAACAGCTTTCCACCCAACCGTCAATCAATTATTCCAACATTTTTATCTTAACAAAAGCCTTTGGAAATGTCAAACAGCGCTGTGTCAAAACCTGATTAAATTCCGCCCAAAATGCACATAATGCTTTCTTTCGTTGGAAAACGCCGATTGGCATCATAAAACGGATTCGCATAGCGTTTTAATGCCTGCGGACTGTCCTCGGCATTCGCATCCATCCATATCTTGACAGTTCCATCCGGATAATACGTCAGCAACTGTTCACCCGGATGGTTGACAATTTTCGAACACATGGCAATCCGGCCGCCAATTTCTTTAATAAGCTTACCGTTGCGATCGATGATTTGCGCATCACCGCCGATCATCCCTGAGATAATCTCATGTAGACCATCCCCGTTAACATCGACCGGCGCAGTGTCCGCAATACTGTAAGGCAATTTAACCGGTTTTCCGGTCAAAGCTTCAAAAGCGAACTCGGTAATCCCGGAATAATAGCGTCCTTCCAAGGTTTTAGTCTGCTTTTCGATTCGAACCGCCGTGGCGATCAATTCACCCTGCGCGCCGATCCGACCAACCCACCCCTTGTGGATATGTCCATACTCTAATGCGCTCCAGATGTGTTCCCCTTGATGATTATATAAAATGATTCTGGGCGCCAACTCTTCAAAACTTTCACGGATAACCCAAAACATCCAGCGTCCACTTTCCGCATCAGGAATTGGTTGAATCATATCTGAATGACCATGCCACGTATCACGGTCCGCGCAAAAAACTTCTTTACCCGTATCAAACTCGATGCACCGTTCACCCCAGAGAAATTCGTCAACGCCATCATTGTTAATGTCAAAGACCGGATAGTTATGACCGCCTCGCGCTCCAGGCTCGTCTTTGTCAATCGTCTTTTCCCAGCGCAAAGTCATATCCGGTTTCCAGGCTTGAAACTGCATCAAACCATACGTCCCCTGGACCGTGATTAACACCGGTTCTCCTTTGGCGTAACCGCCAAAGATATGACAACGGAAAAACTCCCCGAAATACTGGTTGATATCGGTTTTCGGCCACGGCCACTGGCCGGTGGTTGCGCCGGTTAACGTATCGACCCGTTCCAGTACAAATTCGTTGTAGTTAAATGGATGAATGGTATCTAAGTTATTAACAAACCAGATTTCATCCACGCCATCCTGATCAAGATCAAAAGCAAAAAACGTGCTGAACGCCGTTCCCGGACATACTCCCGCCCCGAGATCACGCTTCCATAAAACTTCACCTTTCTCGGTATATACCATCATTTTAAACGTATCCGTGGGATAACAAAACATCTCGTAACTTGCGTCAATGTCATAGTTGGCACTGTATACGCTAAGAAATGCTTTATCTTGGTTTTTACCCAGACTGACGGGTACCGTCCGAAAATTCTGGAGTTTCTGACCGACGTTCATCTCGAGATAAGGCCGGATATCGATGGACTTTTTTCCTTTATCCATGACTATTACTCCTTCAAGAGATATTTTATCCTTTCATACCGCTGGTAGCGATACCTTCAATAAAGTAGCGTTGCGAAAAGAAGAATATAACAATTAATGGCAGAATCGAAACTAATGCCATCGCCATCACTTGGTTCCAAGCGACCGCTGACGCCGAGTCCAGTGAAATTCGCAATCCCAATGAAAGTGGATACTTTTTAACACTGTTGATATAGATTAAGGAATCAAAAAAGTCATTCCATGTCCACATAAATTGGAATAACCCTGCCGAAAAAACCGCCGGTTTCATGAGCGGCAGCAAAATCTTAAAAAATATGGCTGTCGAACCGCAGCCGTCGATACTGGCCGCCTCATCCAAATCTCTCGGAATTCCGCGCAAGAATTGAATCAACATAAAGATAAAAAAGGGATAACAGGCAAACAGCGCCGGCACTATGAACGGTAAATACGTGTCCAACCACCCAAGTTTGTTAAATAGCAGATAACGCGGAATGATAATAACCGCATTGGGCAACATCAAGGTCGAAATCATCAATGAAAACCAAAAGTTCTTCAAAGGAAACGTAAACCTGGCAAAACCGTATGCCACCACCGAACAGGATAATACCGTAAATAAAACCGTGGGAACAACCATCCAGAATGTGTTTAGAAAGAATGTGGCGTAAGTGTATTGCCCCGCTCCCATCCAACCTTTTAGGTATGCTGCAAAGGAATAGCTTGCGGGTAGGAGCTGGGTCGACCCAAAGATTTCGGAATTCGTTTTAAATGTCGCGAAGATCATCCAAAAAAACGGATAAATCATCATCAATCCAAATATTGATAACAAGCAATATGTTAAGGCTTTTGAGATAATTTTTACATCGTTACTCATTGGCATTTCCCCCATCATCGTAAAATACCCATTTCGACGACGTTTTGAAAACGAGATAGGTCAGTGTAAGAATGATCAAAAACAATACCCACGAAATCGCGCTGGCATAACCCATCCGAAAATTGGTAAACGCTTCAATATAAAGCTTCAAACCAATTAAATACGTTGATTTCATTGGTCCGCCGTTTGTCACCACAAATGCGGAAGTGAAATTTTGGAGCGCGTTGATCGATTGCATAATTAAATTGAAGAATAGAATCGGGGTCAGCATTGGCAGCGTTATTTTGAAAAAGACCAATATCCGCGAAGCGCCGTCCATTTTAGCGGCTTCATATAACTCGATGGGTATTTGTTTTAATGCGGCTAAAAAGAGGACCATGGAAGAACCAAACTGCCACACCTGCAAAATACTGATCGTAAACAATGCCAGGTTAGGATCGCCCAGCCAGTCAATTGCGCCGATGCCGAAGACCTGCAGTAATTGATTGATCGTTCCCTCTTTCATAAACATGATCTTCCACAAAGCGGAAATCGCGATGCTGCCGCCTAAGATTGACGGGAGATAATAGAGCGTCCGAAAGAAATTTACTCCTTTAATTTTTATATTCAATAACAAAGCAACCAGTAAGGAGAAGATTAACTTACTGGGAACGGAGAGTAACGCATATAACCCTGTTACCAAGATCGACTTGATAAATTCCGGATCTGCAGTAAACAACCGGATATAATTGTCGAACCCGATCCATTTGGTGTTACTCATTACATTGTAATTGGTGAAAGAATAAAAAAACGACGCCACAAACGGATATAATTGAAAGACAAGAAATCCAACGATCCAAGGCGAAATATAAAATAACCCTTTATATTCTTTTATGAATTGATTAAAGTTCATTTTGGGAACAGTTACATTATTCATAACATGCCTCACAGTACGTATTGATGATTTGAGGAGCTGATCCCGCAGCGATAGCGTATCCATCGTCCCAATTTCCCAATTAAACCAAATTTTATAGGTGGTGCTCTCCCCATATGGGGAGAGCACCAAAGAGAGAGGGTTGCTATTTGCTAATGAATCAAATCTTATTTTAACAGCTTTAATTGATCATTTAAGCGTTTCATTGTTTGGTCGGTAACTTGGTTGACCGGCGAGTTAAATCCAATCGCTTCAATCGCGTCGGTAAAAATCTTTTCAATCTCGATGTTGGAAGACGGTCCATTGTCGCTTTTTCCAACATGGGCAAGACCATAATTTACGCCGTCAACGACTTTCTTATCCAAGACGCCGGCTTTGCTGCATGCCTCCCGCACACTGCTAACCGCAGGAATCGAACGCGTGTCTTTCAGAACCTTTCCAGCTTCAATATCATTGAGAAAGTAATTTGCAAATTTCACTGCTTCGTTAACATTTTTACTCTTCGCGGATACTGCGAGCAATTGGGCCGGTTGGACCAACACGCCGGTGTCTTTCGCATGGGGATCGATTGGAATAATGAACGGAACCATTTCGCCTTTGACATCTTTGCTAGCCCCATCAAATTGCGAAGTCCATATAAATTGGGCCAGTAAATTACCATTGATCCACTTCGGGTTGGTGCTTGCTACATCCAAAAATACATTCGCTTCGCCGGCCGGTTGCAATACCTTGTCTTTATAAAGCTTGTCGATATAAGTCAGGGCATCCAGCAGATTTTGTCTTGAAAACCCAAGGGTATAATCATCTTTAATAATTTGCTGACCGGTTTTTTGTTTAATATACGGTCTTAAAATAAAGGTGCCGATCGTCCGGCTGTCTGCGTTCAGAAAATATTTGCCGCTATCTTTTTTATTGACGGTCTTGCCAATCGTGTATAAATCATTCCAGGTCCACTTGGTATTGAGGGTGGTCGGAATATTGAATTCTTTGGCAACGGTCTGATTAATCAACGCCGCACTCGCATTAATACCCGTTGGCAATCCTACCAGTTTCCCGTTATAGACCCCGTAGCTTTTTAAAAACTTCTGGTCAAATCCGGATAAATTGATTAAATTCTTCTTTTTGTTAAAATCCACAAACACATTTGGATCTTTGGTCATATCGGTCATCCAAGGCGGATTTAATTGGACAATGTCCGCAATCGTACCGCTTGCCAGTTGGGTTGCAATTTTTGCCGCATCTGACTTTCCATTGTATTCGGCTTCAATTTTTACATTGGGATTCTTTTTCATATACATATCAATGACTTTCAGAGTGGCTTGTGTACGCTGGTCATTGCCCCACCAACAGAACCTAAGCTGAACATTCTGCGGTGCCCAACCAGCACAAACGACAATTACCAGGGCACTTGCCAGCAACATTCCAATCAATCTTTTTCCAATCATTTTTTCAACTCCCTTTGATATTTTTAAATCATCCCTCATTTTCGAATTCTCTTCGAAAATAACTCACTATTTGATTTTACCCCAATATTTTACACGGAAATAAAATCAATTTAGTCCACTTAATATTTTACCTGTATAATGTATATTAATGAAATATCTGATTTTCATGACACCTATGAGAAAAAATGATAGGTGATTAATCTACCACCGTCAGGCTGGCATTGACACATTCATAGAAGCTATTGCCAAAAAGATATATTTACTATTTACGCCTTTTTTACGTAGAATTAAAAAAACCGTCCCAGCAATAATCTAGGACGGTTTTTCCCAAATAAACAATTCCATCGCAGGCGATACGGTAATCAAAAACGGCTATCCGTGTTACAAGCGATCAATTCTTTTTCCACCGCGCAAAATACGATTTGTTTTTTACCAAAAATTCTTTGGCGATCGTAATATATTTGCCGTCATCGGTTTTATTTTCTTTCATGATCGGAATCGGATTGCAACCGAAGCGCACCTTTTCCAGTTGGTCAATTTTGAAGCGGTTGCCACAGTTGTTACAGATCAGCGTGTCCCCTTGTTGGGTGTAGAAACCCCGGCCGGAATCAAAACAAACCTGACAGGTGTTGAACGCAGTCCGAATGCTGCCGTCGGAGGCTTTGACCGCAATCACCTCCAGCTTGGTCCCGTCGGCATTATAAGGATAAAACTTCGCGGTTGATGTAACTTCGCTCTTTAAAATCCGTAAATCATTCCCTTTTTCCTGGCCATAGCTAACTCCGTTGGTCAAAAACACGACCACTGCCAAAATACCCAATACCAACCCGGAAAATTGGAGCAATTTCGATTTGATTCGGGGCGTTTCAATCTTCAATTTCATCGATCCACCTCTTTTACTTTTTCTACTGAGAAAATATGCCGAAGGCGCTTCTGTCCACCCGGGCCTAAAGGTCAGGGCTAAGTTGAAAACCGGTCTCAAGCCCTTTTCGGGCTGGGTTGTGCTTCGAAGTCTGCCGGGCCCATCGAGCCCTCTATTTAAGTTCTTCTGAGTATACCAATGGATTGTGAAGATTTAATGAAGATGAACGAGCACGTCGTATTCCGGCTGGCAATGGATTTGTGGATAAGTAAGCTTGCTCGGTCGTTCCGCAAGCTGGATTTGTGGATAAGTAAGCTCGCTCAGTCGCTCAGCAAGCTGGATTTGTGGATAAGTAAGCTCGCTCAGTCGCTCAGCAAGCTGGATTTGTGAATAAGTCAGCTTGCTCAGTCGCTCAGCAAGCTGGATTTGTGAATAAGTCAGCTTGCTCAGTCGCTCGGCAAGCTGGATTTGTGGATAAGTCAGCTTGCTCGGTCGTTCCGCAAGCTGGATTTGTGGATAAGTCAGCTTGCTCAGTCGCTCGGCAGTCTCATTTTTGTAAAAAATGAGACTGCCGGATTTGTGGATCTGCATCTCTTTCCGCTATAAATAACGGAGCCGGTGGAGTTTGAACTGGTTCCCTTTCAACTCGATGACGATGGTCTCATACCCGATCAACGCATCGCCCCGGGTTTCCAAGTGCCGTTCCAGCCAAGTTTTCACCTCGGCCAGGACGGTTTGGAGAAACTCGTGCTTTAATTGATCGGAATATTTAAGGCTGGGAAAGGGATACAGGTACAACGCCGGCTTTAATTTCAGGTCAATCCAAGCGTTGGCGATTACGATCCCTTCCAGCTTCGGCCGTTGAGTACAGCGGGGATCCAAACGGAACGAACGTTGGGCGCCAAATTCAATCCGCAAATCCGCCAGACCGGAGGCCCAATCCTGTATCTCCATTACCGAACCGGCGTAACTTTCGGTCGGATGTAATTTTTTAAACGTGGCGACTCTGACACTCATCAATCTAACCTCATCATTGAAAATTGGTATTCCTATTATATCCGCAAATGGATGTCATATCAAGTAATGAAAACGGGCCGGAGGTTCAACGAAGGCAAACGGCAAGCATCTAATATTTTACCAGACAAAATGCTTCGTTTTCCCGGGAATTATCAGGTATAATCAATGATAAGAGCAATCCGTCCAAAAACAATCCCGATGAACAAGGTGAATGGCTTGGGTTTTCAACTGCTGATTGTCGAAGATGACCAATTTCAACGCGAGTTACTGGCAAAATTGATTCATAATGCCAATAATAACTTTGCGATCCGTTATCAAGCCGAAGATGGTCAAACAGCGCTTAAGTTGTTATCATCTCATAGCTTTGACGCGGTTTTTACCGATATCCTGATGCCCGGTCTCAACGGTCTGCAATTACTGCAACAGCTCAAACAGCGCGATCCGGAGCTTGAAGTGATTTTGATCAGCGCCTATAGCGATTTTGAATACGCCCGGCAGGGTATCATCCTCGGCGCCTTCGATTATTTGGTGAAACCGCTTGACCGTCAGAAGCTCGCCGCAATCTTGGACCGGCTCCAAAACCAATTGGAGCAAAAGTCCGCAACCCGCCAACTCCAAAATGATCTGCTGAAGCTCTTCGACGACAACTACCGAGTCGTCTGTTCGGAGCAGGATGAAGTTTTCTTGAGTTTTTTACTGAAGTCCAACTTGACTGAGGGGTTGCGGTTTGCCACCGATATCTTCGAGCAGCTCGGTCGCTTTTATCGCGATGAACCCTATAAAATCGGGATTATCTTGGAGAATCTGATCAAAAAACTGATAGCCGAGATTACCGCCAAATACCCGTGGTTGGAGAACCGGCAAGGGTTTCAACTTAAAGCCGTCAATTACCGGTTCTGCAACGATCCGGCAGTTTTGCGCGCCCAATTTAAATCGGACTTAGCGGCGATCGCCACGTTTGAAACCCGGCTCCATCTCAATCACCCGGAAACCATTATCCGTCAAATCTGCGAATTGGTCTTTCGACATCCCAATGGCCGGACGACCTTGGAGGCTACCGCCAAACAGTTGAATTTCAACCCGGATTATCTGGGTAAACTGTTTAAGGCTAAAACCGGCGAAAGTTTTAACGACTATGTGACCAAAATTAAAATGGAGCAAGCCAAAAGCCTGCTCCGTTCGGGAAAATATAAAAACTACGAGATTCGTTCGATCTTAGGTTACAAAGATAACGACTATTTTTGCCGCTTATTTAAAGCCTATTCCGGCCGGACCCTAACCGATTACCGGAAAAATTTCGAACCGGTCGAAACGGACTAGCTGGTTAGGGGCGGTATTGCAAAAGCGCCGCCAAAAAGGCCAGGGTCAGCCCTTGTCCCCAACCCTGAACCCGCTTCCGGGGAACAGCTTTATAACCCTCCAGGTCGTTCATTACCGCTGTTCCGGCCGAAACATTGCCGACCGTTCCGGCGGCGTCGATCTGGGCGCTCAGCCCTTGCAGGGCTTTTTGGATCTGTTTTTTATGCAACGGATGACCCTTAATTACCAACGCGGCCGCAATCCCGGCCGAAGCCGACGTTTCCAGATAGGACGAATTGTCGGTCAGGACCGTGTGCCAAAGCCCCGTTTCGTCTTGCAGCCGGACCAGGGCGCTCAGTTGGTCGCGGAGGGAACCGTCGATCCGCATGAACATCGGATATAAGTAATTGATCAGCTTCAACGCTTCGGCCATGGTTAAGGCGGCCCAAGCGTTGCCGCGCGCCCAAAACATTCCCGACATATGATTTTGACTGATGTTGTCCCACCCATGATAATATAGGTTGGTGGTATGGTCCTGCAGGAACTCCTCATGCCAATAATACTGATTCAAGGCGTCATCCACCCATTCGGGTTTGTTCAACTTGATGCCCATCCGCAACAGGAAATACGCCGCCATAAACAGCGTATCGGCCCAAGCTTGTTCCGGAAAATCATTATTGGCCGAAACCGTATGCTGAAACACCCCTTGGCCGAAGCGCACCGCCTGGTCGCGCAAGTACTCCGCCTTATCCACGGCAAGCTTGAGGTACTTATCATCCCCGGTCGCCTCGTACAGGGAAAGCAGGGTATGTCCCATCGCGACGGCATTGACCGTCAAAGGCGGCAACCCGACGCTTAAATATTCGTCAACCCACTGAACCAAAAAATCAATGTATTCCTGTTTGCCTGTGACTTCCCAAGCTTTGCAGATACCATAAAACGCGACGCCGCACGGCCAATCCCAAGTGAAATCGATCTGCATCGTTCGCCGGACGACCCGGTCGATTAGGGCAATAATCGATTCGTCTTGATATTGCACAATCGGTTTTGGCCCAGTAGCCGCCGCTTTTTGCTCCGGATCTCGCTTCAAACCAAATCATCCTTTCAGTCCGGTGGTGCTGATCCCTTCCACCAGATAACGTTGGAACATGATAAAGATAATAAAGATCGGCAACAGCGATAAAGTGCCCATGGCGAACATCGCGGCCCAGTCCGTCGCGGTACTTGGATCGGCAAACATCCTGAGCGCCAACGAGACAGTGTACATCCGCGGCTTATTCAGGTACAGCAACGGTCCGAGAAAATCATCCCACCGCCAGTAAAACTGGAAGATTGTCGAGGTAATCAAGGCCGGCGAGGTTAACGGCAAGATAATCTTATAAAAGATCTGGAAACGGTTGCAACCGTCGATTTTAGCCGATTCATCCAATTCGATCGGCAATCCCCGGATAAACTGCATCATCAAAAAGACAAAAAACGGCTGACTGCAGAACATTGGAATAATCAACGGCAAATACGTGCCGGTCCAATGCATCTTCGAGAACAAAATAAACTGCGGGATCATCACCACTTGGTACGGCAACATCATCGTCAGCAACATACAGATAAACCAAAAGCCCCGGCCGATAAATTTGATCCGCGCGAAGCCGTAGGCGACAATCGCCGATGACAGGACCGTTCCAATGGTGGAAAGCGTTACATAGAAAAAGGAATTCTTAAAGAAAGCGTCAAAGGGGACGCCGCCGACTCCCTGCCAACCCCGGACATAGTTGTCAAAATGAAACACTTTGGGCCACAGCGATACGGTCCCGAAGATTTCGGTATTGGCTTTAAACGAGCTAAAAACCATCCAAAACAACGGATAAACCATTAAAACCCCGAACAAGACGATAAATATATGATAAAGACTGGCATTTAGCCACCGGTTCAGTCGAATATTCAAGGTCAATCCTCCTTTGTCTCGTAGTAGACCCAACTGCTCGAGGATTTGAAGATCAACGCCGTAAAAAAGGCGATAATCAGCACGAGCACCCATGCCATAGCACATCCGTAACCCATATTATAAAATTCGAACGCCTGGCGATAGAGATACAGGGCATAAACTAACGTACTGTTCATTGGGTCCCCGGTACCGCCGGAGATAACAAACGCTTGCGTGAAAACGGTAAAACCGTTGATTAACTGCATGATTAGATTGAAAAAAATGACCGGCGTTAAATGTGGAATGGTAATCTTGATGAACTTTTGCCAACCGTTGGCCCCGTCAATATCGGCGGCCTCATAATAACTTGCGGGAATCTGTTTCAGCCCGGCCAGAAAGATCAACATCGATGACCCAAACTGCCAAGCCGCCAATACAATCAGCGTCCAAATCGCCGTCTTCGGGTTGCCGATCCAGGAGATGTCGGACTTAATCCCCAGAAACGCCAACGCGGCGTTGACAGCGCCATCGGCCATGAACAGCCGGCGCCACATCACCGCAACGGCAATGCTGCCGCCCATAATCGAAGGCAGGTAATAAACCGTCCGGTAGACTCCAACCAACTTCGCCCGGCGGTGAAAGAGCATCGCGACGAAAAGCGCGAATCCCAACCGGAGCGGTACGGAGATAAACGCGTAATGGAAGGTTACGGTCAACGACTTCCAGAAGTTTTCATCCTGAAACATCGCAATAAAGTTACTCAGCCCCTTCAAGACCGGCGGCGATAACAGGTCATACTTGGTAAACGACAAGTAAACCGAGGTCAGAATGGGACTGACCGTGAAAGCTAAGAATCCCAACAAAAACGGGGCGATAAACAAATATCCGGCCATATTGTCCGACAGGCTCCAGCCTTTGATTCCCAATCGCTTCGATGGATGCACCCTTTTTTCCAACTGTTCCACTGTTGCCTCCGTCAATGTAAAATATAAACCAGCCACCCGGAACCGGTCCGAATGTCCCTGCCCGAATGGCTGGCTGAACTGAAAAGCTTAATTCACTTATTTGTTCTTGGCTAAAATCTCGTTGGCTTGTTTGATCAACTTGGCAGCGCCGTCTTTGGGGGAAGTTGAACCGTATAAAACTTCCTGATCGATGGTACGGAATAGTTTCAAGACTTCGCCGGCTCCCGGAGGATCGGCCGGATCAATCGCGCTGGCGTTTTTATTGCCGACTAACGCAATGTAATCGAAGACTTGTTTATTCACCGGGTCAACCATTGTTTTTAGCGCATCCCGCACTTTCGGAATGATCGGAATACCCCGTTCGGCTAAGAGTACTTTGTTGGCTTCAATATCCGTTAAGAAGTAGTTGACGAATTTAATCGCTTCTTCTTTGTTGGCGGAAGATTTCGCTACCGAAAAGAACATGGAAGGTTTCAGATACGTTCCGGGCCGTTCCGCTTTGGCAATTTTCGGGCAAAGCGCGATTCCAACCGGGCGATTGGCAGCGGCTTGTTGCGACACGACTTGGTTGCTCCAAACGAATTCCAACCAGGACTGACCTTTAGCAAAGGGTGCTTCTTGCGGAGTGGTGGTGACAAACGCCGTATCCGGTTTGATCAGCGCGCCGGCTTTTAAGAGACGGAGTTGCACTTCGTAAAATTCAATTAAGGTTTTATCATCGGTGAATCCAAGCGAATTTCCGTCCGGAGCGAAGAACGGTTTGCCGGTTTGGCGGATCATGTTCTCAAATTGCACCCGGGGATCAATCGTGGAGAGCGGCATGGTCTGCACGCCGGTCTTCTTGTAGATCTGAATGGCGATCTTTTCAAAGTCCGCCCACGTCCAATTCGGTTTCGGAGGAGCAACGCCGGCCTTTTTTAATATCGCCGGATCATACACAATACCCCAGGCATTGGTACCCAGGCTGACGCCGTATAACAAATTGTTAACTTTGCCACCCGAGGTGTAGGTATCGGCAACTCCGGACAGATTAATCTTTTTTGATTTGACATATGGACCCAGATCCAATAATAACCCTTTTTCGGCATATTGGGTGATATAGGAATAATCTTGTTGGATAATGTCAGGTAAGTTGTTGGCTGCCGCTTGGGTCGCCAACTTGTCCCAGTAACCGCCCCAACCGGTAGTCTCGGTTTCAATCGTGACATTGGGATTTTTGGCCATATACATTTGGACCACTTTCAACGTGCGGGCATCACGGGTCGGATTGCCCCACCACCCCAGCCGCAGGGTGACCTTGGGTGCCGCCAATGCGCTTCCCACAATTGAGAAGACCACAAGACCGGCAAGGACGACGAACAAACTCTTTTTCATCCGCTATCTCCCTTTCTATTTTGGTTGAATCATGATGGTCACTATCACATCTCCATGTTAAGATTTTATGACGAATTTGTTAATCAAAAAAAACGTCTTTTTTGTTCAAAAAAACGTTTCAGTAAATCCTTTCCAGCAACAGAAATATGTTACGCCACTCAGCCGCCTTTTTTATACTCCGACGGGGAACAGCCGGTATACTTCTTGAAAAGCTGGCTAAAGTACTGGGGATTGTTGCCGAGTCCGACCGTCTGGGCGATCTCATAGATCCGTTCGGCGCCGTTTCGCTCAATCAATTCCTTAGCCTGTTCCATCCGGAGCCGGAGCAGGTAATGGGAGAACTTCTCCCCGGTCTCTTTTAAAAACAACTTGCTAAGATACCCTTCATTCATGTAAACCACCTGACTGGCGAGCCATTTCAAAGAAAGGTCTTCATTGCCGAAATTATCACGGACATAACTTAACACCCGTTCGATAATCTTATGATATTTATTGCGGATGATCTCATGGTTAGCGCCGGTAATCTCCAGACCGGCATGACAGACGAACTGTTGCAACTCCTCAGCAGTCGCTAACTTCTGCAGGTCCAGGAGTTTATCCAGATAAGCGCTTAAGGCTTCCGGGCGGCACTGGCGGATCAATACCATGAAAAGCTCGGTGGTATAGGTTTTCCAGAGATTTAAACCCAGCTTAAATTGGCGCAACTGTTGAAAGAAGCGGTTCAGTTCCTTTTGGACCGATTCGGCGGCACCGCTTTTAACCGCCGCCGTTAAGGAATCGTAATCAAACAATAGTTCCCGGTGAGCGACTTTCTCGTCCCCGCCGTGCAGATCCCCCGGGGTAATCATACTTCCTTCGGCTAAGTACAACGCATGCTTCAGACACTCGCTCAATTGCTGATAAACCAAGGGCGCCTGATCGAATTGAAACGGGTCGCTATAGGCCACATTCACTTCCATGCCGTAAGCGGCAGCAAAATCGGTCTGGAGCGGCTGCAACTGTTGGAGCAACGCTTCTGTTCCGACCGACCCCACCAAAACCAATCCGTGATCTTTAATCGTGGTTCCTAAAAACAGTTCCGCGCCAAAAAAAACGTCAACCATCGCGCTGAGCCCAAATAATTCCGACGCGGTATAAGCGCCGGTCGGTTCAAACAGGATCATCCGAAACGTGGCATCCTCAATCCCAAGCAAACTGCAGTAATAATCATATTCATCCCCGGTATAGTGCCGGTAGGCCACAAACTCCCGGACGAACTGTTCCTTGACCAGCGGCAACACGTGCAGCAACTGCTCCTGTTTTTGGCGGATCGCGGCTTCGCGCGCCGCGACCCCGTTCAACTCCGCTTTCAGTTCCGCCATGACTTCCATGATCCGGTTTTCATTGCACGGTTTCAGCAGATAGTGTTTGACGCCGTAGCGCATCGCCTCTTTCGCCAGTTCAAATTCATTGAACCCGGATAATACCACGAAGCGGATCTCCGGATGGACCGCATGCACCTTGGCGATGAGTTCTAAACCGTTCAACCCCGGCATTTTAACATCAGTAATGATAATCTCCGGCGGATCCGCGACGATCAGCTCCCAAGCCGCCAAACCGTTCTCGGCGACTCCGGCGACGTGAAAACCCTGTTCCTCCCAGGGAATGAGCCGGGTGATCCCATCCCGGATGATCCATTCGTCATCGACGATCAATACCTTATACATTTGCAAGCTCCTGGCGGGGAATGCGGATCCGGACCGTCGTTCCGGAACCCGGTTGGCTCTCCAAGACGACACCGAAGGCATCGCCAAAGCTTAACCGCAGCCGTTGGTCGATATTTTGCAAACCGATGCCGTTGCCGCCCGATTTGATCGCTCCCTGCAATAGTTGTTCTTTAAGGGCCGGATCGATTCCCGGTCCATTGTCGCTGACGCTCAATTCCAGCCACTCCGTCCCAACTTCGGCTTTCAAGCGGATTTCGCAGACTCCGGTGATCGTCTCCAAACCGTAACGGATCGAGTTTTCCACAATCGGTTGCAACGTCAATTTGGGAATGGCCAGATCCCGCCATTGCGGGTCAACCTCCAGTGCAAACTGCAGCCGTTCCCCGAAACGCACCTGTTGGATATAGAGATAACTTTGGAGCAACGCCAGCTCCTGTCCCAGCGGGATCACCGGTTGCTGGTTGCTAATGGCGTTGCGGAGCAAACTCCCCAATGCCTCCACCATCTGGGAGATCTCTTTCTCCCCGTGCAGTTTGGCCAACCAGTTGATCGATTCCATCGTGTTGTATAGAAAATGCGGATTGATCTGGGTTTGCAACGCCCGGAACTGCGTATCCTTGATCACAATCTGCTTGGTGTAATCCTCTTGAATCAATGTGTTGATCTTCTGAATCATAATGGCAAAATCCCGTTGCAAATCGCCGATCTCGTCGCTCCGGCCGATCTCCGGCAAGCTGTGGGCGTCAATGGTGAAATCGCCGGTCTCCACCCGTTTCATCTGTTTCGAAAGGTTTTCGATCGGTTTGGTCAAACTGCGGGCCGTCTGCAGGCTGACAAAAATAACCCCGACCAACAGCAACCCGAGGATTACCACAATAATGGTCCGCATCATAATCACCGGTTGAAAGATCATATCGTACGGCAGGATATTAACATATTCCCAGCCGTTATTCCGGGAAAAAGTATGCGCCACAAAGAAACTGCGTCCGGCGATCCGTTCCATCCGGTAACCGCTGCTGCCGTGAAATTTCAGCCGTTCCCCCAATTGCCGCACCAAGGGGTCGGACGCGTAAATCTCCTTGTCTCCGGAACGGATTAACAATTCTCCGGAACGGTTGACTTCTCCTGCGGTAGATTGCCGCACCAACGCTGCCATATTTACCCGGATAATCAACGTCCCCAGCGGTTTCAGACTCAAATCGCGAATCTCCCGGATCTGCCGGGTGCAGATCAACGCCCGGTCATTTTGGAGCGGTTCGATTAAGGCCATCGAGCCTTGCCTGCTCGCCGCTTGGGCAATAATCGGTCCCAGTAACTCCCGGCGAATCGCCGCGCCGCCCGAATATTGATTGCCCTGGCCGTCCAGGAGATTCACCGAATCGATATTTTTTTCAAAGACATAGACCCATAAAAGTTCCGTCAGCTTACTGCCGATCTGCGCCCGTTCCGGCGCGGCAATCGGAGCCTGAAGTTTTTTTAAGTATTGTTGGATATCGGGATGGGAAAGCAGCGAATATGAGACGCTCTCCACCTGTTTAAGCTCATTTTCGATATTCACCGTCGAAAGGTTCAAAACTTTCGCCGCTTCATTATAAAGCAAACCGTCGTATAGGCTTAACGCGATCTGAATTCCGGTTAAACAAACCGTTCCAAAGATGAAAACAATCAACGATTGCAGCAGGAAGAGCTTCTGCTTGATCTGCAGGTTGTCATAGGCCGCTTTGATCCGCGGTTGCCAACGGCCCGGGTTGCAACAGTTCCATAGGTTCACCAACGACGAAGGCAGCAAACTCGATCCCCGCTTTCAGGTTGCGATTTTAAACAAAAAAGGCTGCTGCAAACGGACGCTCGCGAAACAGCCTTCATTTTTAAACATATTATAACTCATCCCAATGCCATTTGCTACCACTTAGAAAATCCTCCGATGTCTATGTCGCTCCACTTAGCCCCATTTTCATAATTCGCTTGCGCAAGCGGCGACGGGTAACTAGCGTGGACAACTACCTAGAACCTGGGCAATCATTCCTCTCGCCACGCCAATGTAGAGAGGAATGTTGCGTTCAGGTCTCCAGGGAATATGGGAAGGGTGAGTGGAGAATGCGCGTAACTATTCGATGATTCGCGCCCCGGGTCCCGGCGCGCAGACAAAAAGCCGCGGCTCGATTCCGGTCTTTTGGTGGTACCCATTTACGACAGTTTGACGGAAACGCTCAATGGCGTCTTGATGAATCAAATTGACGGTACAACCGCCAAAACCGCCGCCGGTAATCCGCGCTCCCAAGACGCCGGGAACCTGCCGGGCCAAATCGACCAGCAGATCCACTTCCGCACAGCTGACCTCGTAATAATCCCGTTGGGAATCGTGAGATTGATTCATCAGTTGCCCGAAACGGTCCAGATCACCGCGGCGCAGCGTTTGAATGCCTTCCAACACCCGCCGGTTTTCAGTGACGATATGGAAACAGCGCCGGAAAACCGTTGGATCGAGTTCCAAATGGTATGTCTCCAACATTTCCAAGGTTACATCGCGCAACGCCTTCACCTCGGGAAAGTAACGTTGCAGCACCGCAACACCTGCATTGCAACTGGCCCGGCGCAGATTGTACTCGGACGCCACCAATTCGTGTTTCACGCCGCTGTGGCAGATTAAAATGCGATAATCGCCGACTTCCAACGGGATATGTTCAAACGCCAATGTCCGGCAGTCGAGGAAGAGCGCATGGCCCGTTTGACTCATGATTGAAGCAAACTGGTCCATCACGCCGCATTTCATTCCCACAAACTCATTTTCAGCCCGCTGGCAGAGCAGCGCCACTTGCGCCGGTTCGAGGGACCAACCGGCTAAGTTTTGCAGCAATACCGCCAAACTGATCTCCAAGGCCGCCGAGGAACTCAAGCCCGCCCCTTGGGGGAGATCGCCCCCAAAAGCCAGGTCCAAACCGGGGATCGCATAACCGGCGTCTTGGAAAGCCCATAAGACCCCGCGAATGTAATTGCTCCAGGGATGCTCCGCGTCGCGCAGTAGCGGCTCGGCCACTGAAAACGCGGCCGTTTGTTGGAAATCGACCGAATAGACGTTGACGGTCGCATCGGCGCGCAGCCGGCCCGCCATTTGCATTTGAAACTCAATCGCCATCGGCAGGACATATCCTTCGTTGTAATCAGTATGTTCGCCCAGCAAATTGACGCGACCCGGCGCCACCGCCGTGACGATCCGACCGGCCGGGCCGAACTTTTCCGCAAAAATCGCTTGAATCGGTTTCATCGTCGTCATTCGCTATTGTTCCTCGCTTTCACCGGCGGCCGTCGCCAAAACTTCGGCAATGGACTGCGGTCCGACGCTACGAAGCTCAGCCGCTTTTTCCTCGGCCAACGCATCATTGATAAAGTTACCGGCCCCCGACTCGCAACCGGCCAGATATTTTAGTTTGGTAGCGGTCCGCAATGGCGGATAAAACTCAAAATGAAAGTGATAATCAGGATAAGCGCCGCCATCGGTGGGCGCCTGATGGATGACCATGATATAGGGGAAAGCGATGCCAAATAAGGCATCGTACTTCAACAGCAAGCCTTTGAGGACCGCCGCCAAATCGTCACGGTCAGCGGCGGTAAACTCCGCCAACGATGCCAGATGCCGTTTGGGAGCCAGGTACACCTCATAAGGATACCGTGCAAAAAACGGAATAAAGGCGATAAAGCGCTCCCCCTCCAAAACGATTCTCCGACCGTCTTGCCGTTCTTCACGGAGCGTGGCGCAGAAAAGGCACTCGTGATTTTTTTCATAATGACGGCGCGAGGCGGCCAGTTCTTTTTCAATTTTGGGCGGAATAAACGGAAAGGCATAAATCTGGCCGTGGGGATGATTAAGGGTGACGCCAACGGCTTCCCCTTTATTTTCAAAGATTAATACTGATCGAATCTCTTCCCTGGCGCCCAATTCTTGATAGCGGTCCTGCCAAACGGTGATCACATTGCGGACTCGCTGCAGCGGCATGGTTGCCAGCGAGCCGTGATGATCGGACGAGTATAAAACCACTTCACAGACACCTTGCGCCGGCGCCACCGGCGAAACTGCGGTCGCAGCGACGGCCGGCTCGGGCGGATGCGGCTGTAACGAAGGAAATTTATTTTCAAAAACAACGATATCATATTCGGAACTGGGGACTTCAGTTGGAAAACCGCCGGGTTGGGTCGGGCAGAGCGGACAATAATCTTTGGGCGGCAGAAAGGTCCGGTCTTGACGGTGGGTGGCGGTGATGACCCATTCTTCCAAAAACGGGTGCCAACGCAGTTCAGACATTATTATTTCTCCTCCGGTTTGGTTTTGATGGGCTTGATGGCTGTTGAAGACGGCCCTTGCTTGGTTTGCGAAAAGTTATAGTAAATCAACTGCCTCCCGTCGTCCAGGCGAATCGCTTTTTTCGTGACGTTGTTACCGGAATTATCATTCATGCTGTTCTTCCCCCAGTCGGTTTGGTTCGTTTGCAATTATTGCCTGATACTCGATCGAATAACTGCTTACCTTTATTTTACTTTTGCTTTCGTTTGTTGTCAAACACTTTCTTTTAACTTCATTTCGCTTCGTTTAATTTCATTTGTCTTCGATTCTACGTAAAGTTCGGCAAGCCGATGGCAACAAAAAACCTCCCCAGGTATCGGTGGAGGTTTTTTATCGGAATCCCAAAGCAGCGGAGTAACGCTCGCTTTTGAGGTGACATCCAAATGTCAATCCGATTCTTAACTACAAGTAAACGACCGGATCTCTCGGAGATCCACTCCGAAATAGCTCCAACGACCGCGCCGAAAACGCCAACCCGCGACGGAGTTACGGCCGACAAACGTAAGAAACGCCCAGAATGCATCGCCATTGCGTAACCAAAGGTATGTAAAACGAAACCGGCAGAAACGGATCGCGCCCGGATCAACCGCGCGCAACGCCGGCTCCGCCGGAGTGAAGCTAGGCGGAGGGCCCGTAGGAGCCTGCTGTTCGTTACCGGGGGCAGGAAGGGCTTCATCGAACGCCGCTTCACCAACTCCCGGCGCGACAAAATAACCCGGCTCAACATAGGGCAAACCGTAACCGCATGGAACCGGAATCACCTGAACCACTCCGGGCAAGCAAATGACTTGGCCGATCTGAAGGTTGTTCGGATCGACGCCGGGATTGTATTGCATGATGGCTTCGACCGAAATATCATATTGCTGCGCCAATTTGTAAAACGTATCGCCGCGTTGAATTACGTACGAAAGTAAACCGACAGGGCATTGCTGATTCATCGATAACACCTACCGTTCTATAATTCCTAAAATCAACACCAAGGGATTTTGGAATATAGTATGCCGGTTGAGGTGATTCGGACTCCGGACTATATTGGGTTATGCTTTTGGCCTTGATTAGAAACCGGACACAAAAAAGCCCGGAAATTAACTTCGAAAACGGGCCCGAAAATTCGCCAGTGTCATATTTTCTTTCCATTTAAACTGTCTCATAAAGGTCGAAATATGTAAGTAGCCACACTTTGCCGCGATCTCCTGCAGATTCAAATCAGATGATTAGATTGACAATCTCATCGTTTAACATATTGACAATCCCGATAATATCGCCGGTCGACTTCAGGCTATCCTTATTCAAGATCTCGGGGTACTTCCGGTTAAAGGACGAGAAGGAATAATTCAGCTCCCGCATCGCTTTTAAAGCCGTATTGACGATGTCGTACGCACGCGTTTTTCACCGATAATTTGCGGTTCGCGCAATCAACTGGATTTGATGCCGGTGACACTCTGATATGACCTCTTTAAGCAGATCAATATCGTTGGGGAGATAGGGGTTGACCGTATGGAAAGGTACTTGGGTCGGGTACCACGCGTAGATTCCCCCGACATTATAGACGAGCGTGGTCGCGCCCATATCCATTACGGCTTTTACCAGCTTTTGCGGGTTGATTAGCGGCGTGATTGATATACGCATTTTTTGAATCTCATTCGCATTTGGTGAAAGTTTGCACTCTCCATCGCCAGTCCTGGCTGAATATCAATAAATTGTTACAAAAAAAAAATCAGCTCGCTACGGGAAGGACGGTTGCATTTTGCAGCAACCGCTCCCGAGCGAGCTGATTGAAAGAATGATCAAATACTACTGCCGGGCTTCGGCCCCTGCCAAGCCGTTCCGGACGACCGGACTAACCTAAAAAAGGGAGTATCGCCAAACGACCGCTGCGGTAATTAACGACACTCCCTTTTTCACTCAAATCGGGATTATGGCTTCAAGATCACCTTGACCGCTTTCTCACTGGGGGTTAACGCCGCTTTAAACGCTTGGTCAATCTCGTGCAACGGCAAGACATGCGAGATCAGCTTACTGAGATCAATCGCGGCAGTTAAGCCGATGGCGGTCTCAAAATCCCAGCAATACCCTTGCGAGCCTTGGACCGTGATCTCTTGCGAAATGAACAATGACGCCGGGATCTGAATGGTCGGTTGCTCAAAGATTCCCAACATCGTGGCCAATCCGCCTTTACGTAACGCGGAAATGGCCTGGACAAAGGTCTCTTCCCGGCCGACGCACTCGAACGCTTTCGGAATTCCCCGGCCGCCCGTCATTGCCTTAACCACTTCCAGAACCGACTCATTCAGCGAATTGACGGTCCGGGTCGCACCCATCGCTGCAGCCAGCTGCAAGCGAGAATCGGCAATATCGGAGATGATGATTTCTTTAGCGCCCGCCGCCTTACAGACCGCCGCGACCAGGATGCCGATGGGTCCCGCCCCAATAATGACGACTTCGTCACCTAAGGTTATCTTGGCCCGTTTCACCGCGTGGACGGCCACTGCCAACGGCTCAACCAACGCCCCGGCTTCGTACGATAAATGATCGGGCAATTTATAAACATACCGTTGATCGACCACGAAATACTCGGCCAAGGCGCCTTGACCTTTCCGGTAATGGTAACTCAAATGATCACAGTACCCGTAAAGCCCCATTTGACAAGGAGGACATTTCCCACACGCCACCACCGGTTCCACTGTCACCCGGTCGCCAACTTTTACCGTCGCCACCTCGGCCCCGACTTCAATCACCTCACCGGCAAGCTCATGTCCGGCGCTGACCGGCAAAGCCGCCGACGGATGTTTCCCCTTGTAAATATGAAGGTCGCTACCGCAAATGCTACTCGCCTTAATCGCGATCACAACTTGCGTCGCCCCGGGATTCGCCACCTCCACCTCGACTAATTCGGCCAATCCGGCCGATTTGACCATCGCCATCCGGTTTTTCATTGTTATCCCACCTCTGTCGCTAAATTACAATTCAGATACTTTTTTCCGATAAAACACCTGTTAAATTAAGGTTTTCTACTTTACGCTCCCTAATCCTGCCAGAGTCGGTAAAAAAATTAAACGTTTTTTTGGAACTCCAGTTGAATCCCCTCATAAAAAAATTTTTCAAAAACAGTCTTTACAAATGATCTAATTTGCACTAATATCAAATATGTAATTAATACAAATTTGGAGGATGAAAAAATGAGTCTAAAAGGAACCCGTACTGAAAAAAATATCTTAACCGCTTTCGCCGGCGAATCCCAAGCCCGCAATCGTTATACCTACTTCGCCAGCAAAGCCCGGAAAGATGGTTTCGTCCAAATCGCCGATATCTTTGAGGAAACCGCCAATCAAGAAAAAGAGCATGCCAAACGCCTCTTCAATCTCTTGGAAGGTGGCGAACTGGAGATTTCCGCCGCTTTTCCGGCCGGCGTCGTTAGCGATACCGCCGCCAATTTGGGCGCGAGCGCCGCAGGGGAAAATTACGAATGGTCGACAATGTACCCCGATTTTGCCAAGGTCGCCCGGGAAGAAGGGTTCGAAATGATCGCCAAAGTCTTTGAAGCCATTGCCGTCGCTGAGAAACAACACGAAAAACGTTATCTGGCTTTAAAGGAAAATGTCGAATTTGGCAAAGTATTTAAAAAAGATCAACCCACTGTTTGGCGCTGTCGGAACTGCGGCTACATCCACGAAGGCCCGGAAGCCCCGGGAGGTTGCCCGGCTTGCGCTCATCCGCAAGCTCACTTTGAAGTGTTGGGTGAAAATTGGTAAGCGCTGTACACTGGGGACCACTTGGTGTAAGATAAGTTTAAAACGTAAGACTGTCGTCACGACACAGAACGGAGCATAGCGATGGAACGGCATACCGAGCAAGCGATCAGTAAATTGCTGCTGGATAAAGAGATAAAACCGACTTATCAGCGGCTGGAGATCATGGGTTATCTTTTTGAACACCGCGTTCATCCCACTGCCGAAATGATCTATGCCGAATTGAAAGAACGGATGCCGACTTTCTCCAAGACCACAGTCTATAATACCCTCAAACTTTTGCAGGAAAAAGGCCTTTTGGCGGCGTTGGCCACTGCCGAAGATCAGGTCCGCTACGAAGCCAACCTGATTCCTCACGGTCATTTCCAATGTGTTCATTGCGGCCGTTTGTTCGACATTGATATTCCCGATGCGTTTCCCGAACAACAGAGCTTGGCCGGGCACCGGATCCTGGAGTACCAAATTACCATCCGCGGAGTTTGCCGCGATTGTTTGGAATAGGGTTTACGCTAATGCGACCTCCGCTATCATGACAATAGCGGAGGTTTTTTATTGAATCAGACTGCCCAATATCCAACTAGTTAATCCGCTGCAAACTCCATTCCGTCGCTTTGGGGCGTCTTCGGCAAGCGTTTCGCGCTCTGTTTATTATTCGACCGTTTTGGTTAAATTAATCGGGAAAATCAAGTGACTGGTTTTGTGACCAAAAATAAGATAAAGAGTAAATTTGAATGAAGTTTGAAACCAAAAACGAGTTCAGCCGCGGTTCGATCGCCGGGGCAATCAGCGCCGTGGTCATTTGCCTGTTCGTGGAGGTCTTCGAATGGCTGAAAATTGCCAAACACTGCTGGTTATTCATTGCCGGGCAAGCGGTGATGCATTTTAACCATGATTTATGGCAGGGGTCGTTCGCCCTACTGCTGCATCTGGGGATCGGGAGCCTTTGGGGCGTTGTCATCGCCTTTATGTTGAAGATGGTTAAAGCCGAAAAGTATCTGGTCAAAGGAGCGGTGATCGGGTTAGCCATCTTCTTTCTTCACTTCGGGTTGCTGGCAAAGGGATTACACTATCCCGAACCGATGCGCGAAGATCCGATGACCCTTTTCATCATTTTTACCAGTTATCTGATCTATGGCGCGCTAACGGCTTGGCTCATTGATAAACTGCCGGGGAAAGCCGACAAGGTATAAAAAGCGTTAGTTTTTAATTTACTGCGGATTATATCAATCTATTGAGTAATATTTTAAGTTTTACTCGCTAATTTATTATTTTTGTGACCCAATTTGCAATTTTATTTCCTGGATCTTGAATTAAGGTCGTTGGAATATGAATTCCGGTGCTTAGATTTTGAATTCCGGGTCCTGAATCTAGAAATCCGGTCCCTCAATTTTGAAGATAGCTTCCCGGATCTTACATTCCGGTTCCGAAATTTTATTTTCCGATTGCGGAATCTTATCAAACACTTCCAAAAATGATACTATGGCTACTTTTTTGCTTATTACCCCCTCCTTACGTCTGCAACCCCGACGAGCTGACGTTGGCAGTAACCTCCACATCAATCGGAACGGACGGATAGACCCGTTCCCAGTCATATCGTTCAAAATCCCGGGGCCGATTCTGCTTGAAAACCTCCCCGAATCCCAGATAGTCGCTGCGCAGCTCTTGTTGGGATTTATGAACCGCCGCCTTAATCTGGCGTTGAATCAGGCGACTGAATAATTTGCCAAGATGTTTCAGATTGCCATCCCGCGAAAGATCAACCGCTTTTCCGGCTTCTTCAATAACCATGCCGTTAATTGCGACCTTTACCGCGAAACTGATCTTGCCTGCCTTGAGGTGCGGCGTGATGGTGGTTTTCAACTTGGTCACCCGGTAGGTATAACTGTTAGGGCCTTCCTTGGCGACGATGATCACTTGGTTCTGCTCCAGCAGCCAGTTAGCCCCCTCCGTTTCCACACCGCTAAGCCAGCTGTCTAGTTTCCAGTTCTTATAAATCGCCGCGCCTTCGCTAATCATGGTTTTGTCGCTATCGGCAAGTAGGAGCCGTTGCGCCATGGCTACTCCATGATTGCGTTTTAGGTTACTCCAAAACCGGAAAAAATGGTTGGTGCGAACCAACGCAAATTGCTCCTGGGTATCAAACATGGCGACTAACTCGGTGGCAAGCATGCCACTGTATCGGGGCCGAACAAAAAACAACTTTTGAGCTTCATACCCTTTGGTAAATAATAACCGCAGTCGCAACGCCACTTCCGGTTCTTTCATCAGAAAATTGGAGATATCGTTAAAGCTTTCGCGCCTGGCAATAGCTTCGCCTACAATTAAAACCCGCAGGTGACTAAAGGAGATGGTCCGGCTGATTCCGGCTTGAATCTGTTCAATCGCTTGCGCGACGCTGTTCCCGTCGCCACTGGCGACCAGACTTTGGGGCGTCGGATGATGCGCCGTCGGTTTCGGGAACTCCAAAGTTACTTTGTATTTGGCGGTCCGGGGATCATTGGGCAAATCAATTCCCATCGTTACGGCAAAAGCCATGTTGTTGACGTCGCGGACATCCCAACAACCCGCCAGCAACACCAGGGAGCAAAGCGCGACGAGCAACGCCGGTCCCGTTCTCATCAGCTGACACTTCCCTTTTTGCGGATGATGGCCACCACCAGCGTCAACGCCGGCAGGGCGTAGACAAATACCGGAGTCAGCCACGTGATGACATTGCGAAGTTGGTCATGCCAGGATTGATTCGGCACAAAATAACCGCTCAACATCGCCAGGAACGTCAGACTATAGGTTGTTATTTTGCGCTGCCGCCAGTGGCAGATATCCGTCACTCCGTGACAAAGCAGATAAAGATAGATCGCCATCGTTGTGTAAATTCCGATTAACCACGGCATTGTCAATAATAAACCAAACCGTTCCACCGGAAATCCCGGCAGTTGAATCAGGCCGACCACATCGATGCCGGGTAGGATCGATTCTTTTATCGCATCAACCCCCAAAATTCCGATCGCCGCCACCGTATTAAACCAGCCAAATACAGCGGGAATCGCATACCCCAGCAACGCCGGCTTGGTTCCTTTCCCAATCTGCGTAATAAATGGCGCAATAAACAACAGCACCTCCGGCCCTTGATACGCCCCGAGAAAATAAAACGCCCCCTTAAATATGGGTACAATCCCTCCACCAAAAACCGGCAGGAAATTATTCAATTCGATGGACCGAACGAATAAAACCGCCAACATCACCAGAGGCAACAGCAGAAAAGGCGCCATGAGTTGGAAAAAACGCACGATCGGCGTGATGCCGTTCGCAATCAACCAGGTCAAAGAGACGGCAAAGATCAACAGCGGTATCAAACTCGGGGTTTTCGGAAGAAACAACAGCCGGTTGGCCGACATGGTCTCATGAAATAAAGCCGTTAAAAACAGCATGAAAAAACCGAGATATCCAACGGAAAACCCGGTTCCGATCAGCTTTCCCCAAACGATCCGCAAATACTCGAAATAGCTTTTGCCGGTAAAACGCGTCGCCAATTTAATGTTCAAATACACGAAACCCATACCGATTAACGCGCCGAGGATCACCCCAAGCCAGGCATCTTGTTTAGCGGCCGCCACCGTGTTTTTGGAAAAGGTGAAAACCTCATACTCAATAATAGTGATGGTTAAAACCAGCGTGAGCGTCCAGGGATCAAATTGTTCCTCCGCCTTCGGCTCAACCTCAACGAGGGTTTTCATCGTCCAACCTCTTTCCTTGGGGCTTAAATGTCTCGTCCATCGGCATCTCTTTGGTATTTTGCCGGAGGATGGTGTGTCCCCAGCCACTGGGTTCCAACGGTGCCAGCGGAGCCAGATACGGAATAGCAAACGATTTTAGATTGACCAAATGAATGCAGATGATAAAAAACGCTGAGGCGAACCCGAATAGTCCGAAAAAACTCGACATAATCATGGTAAAAAACTGAAAGATCCGGATCGCCGACCGTAAATCATAATCGGGAATGGCAAATGAAGAGATGACCGTCAGGGTAGTTACGATCACCACCAAAGCGCCCACCAAATGGGAGTGCAACCCGGCCATAATCAATGCGATTCCCGAAAACAACGCGATCGTCGAACCCAATTGGGTCGGCATCCGGATCATCATCATCCGGATTGCCTCCGTGATCCCCATCATCATAAACGCTTCGAAATAAATGGGAAACGGCGTCCACTCCCGGGCATTGATACTTAAAAGCAACAACCGGGTCGGGACCAGTTGCGGGTTATAAGAGAACAAGGCAATATAAAATCCCGGCAAACATAAGGCAAACAACAGCATGATATAACGGGCTATTTTAAAAAAGCTGGTAGCAAAAGGCCAACGGGAGTAGGCGTCATCCGGGGTGTCCATTAGTTCAAAGAAGGTACAGGGGGCAACCAGGACGTCGGGACTCCCGTCCAGGAGAATCGCCACTCGCCCCTGCCATAACGCCGACTGCACGTTGTCAAGCCGGTTGGTGACCTCGACTTGAGGGAAGGGACTCCAGCCGCAATCCTCGATATTGCGCTGGATATAGCTTGCGTCAAACAAACTTGGCGTGCGAATCGCCCTGACCCGTTGCCTGACCTCTTTGACAATTTCCAAATTCGCCACGTGGTCAAGGTAGACCAGGACAACTTGTTTGGCGGCCGAACTGCCCACCCGATACGTCTCGGCGACCAAGTGGCCGGTGGGTACCAAATATTTGATTAACTCCAGGTTGAACGGGGCGTCTTCGACGAAACGCAGTTTCGGTCCGCGCAACAGGTGCCGGTTGTCGCGGGCGGCCGGATTGACAATCAATGATTTTGAGGGGTTTTCTTTCAATTCAACCTGGGCGGCTTGGGGAGCGGGCTCGTCATTTTGGGTTTTTGTTTCGCGCCAACGTTTCAGCATCATATATCCTTGCTAAGTTTACTGCTTACAGGATTATTTTGCCTAAATTGAAGTTCAAATATGTAATTTGCCATTCCGAGCGGTTGCGACAATCCGGTGTACCAACCCGATCTGTTGCTTTTGCAAGAAACATACCGCCGCGATCGACGATCCCCAATCGGGATGGCCGCTGACAATGTCCCGCCATTTTTTAAATATCATGAAACCAACGTAAAAAATATACATTGAATATTGACTTCCTTATTTTTCTAAGTTATACTTCATATCATAAATACTACAAAGCATATCAACATAGTAGGTTTTATTGCTCGGGGTCGGGATATAAGGAGCTGACACAGTGTCAAACGCATTGCAAGATTACTTAGCTACGCATGGCGTTGAATTCTGCCAAAAAATATTGGCCCATTTGCAAATCAGCGTATTAGCCGTTGCAATTGCGGTTTTAATCGCGGTACCGTTAGGGATTGCTTGTTCCCGTCGGCAGCGGGTCCAATGGCTGTTCACCGAGTTGTTCAGTTTGTTACGGATCATCCCCAGCCTGGCAATATTGTTTATTTGTATTCCCTTCCTGGGCACCGGCGTGCTACCGGCGACGGTCGCCTTAACAATCCTGGCCGTTCCTCCTATTTTAATCAATACCATTTTAAGTTTTCAAACGATTCCGGAAGCCATTTTGGAGACCGCCACCGGCATGGGCATGGGGAAGCCGGAACGCTTCTTTGCAGTGGAATTTCCGCTGGCGGTTCCACTGATTTTAACCGGAATTCGCACCGCGACGATCGAGGTGATCGCTAGCGCCACCCTGGCGGCCTACATCGGCGGCGGCGGTCTGGGAGAAGTGATCTTTACCGGTCTGGGGCTCTACCGGATGGATTTGCTGATCATTGGCGGAGCGGCGGTCGCGCTCCTCTCGTTGCTGGCCGATTTAGCTTTTTACCTGATTCACCAATGCGTTACGCGTTATCAACGCATCGAATAAAATCAATTGGAGGAGGAGTTATTATGAATGGAAAAAAAATTACCGGTTTGATCGCAGTTTTGTTCCTTTTGGTGACCTTAATCGCCAATACGTTGAGTTTTGCCGCGCCAAGCGCTCCCATCCGGGTTGGTTCCAAGAATTTCACCGAATCGCTGGTTTTAGGGGAAATTTACGCCGTCGCGTTGGAAAATAACGGGTATAAGGTTGAACGAAAACTGAATATTGCCAGTTCGGTGGTACACTCGGCCATCGTCAGCAAAGAAATTGATCTTTACCCGGAATATACCGGGACCGGACTGCTGGCGATCTTAAAACACGAGTTAGTCACTGACCCGCAAAAGGTCTATTCCATTGTGAAATCCGAGTATTTGAAGAAATTTAACATCGTCTGGTTAAATTACGCGGCGGCCAACGACAGCCAGGGTTTAGTCATCAACCGGAGCGTGGCCGAAAAACTGGGCATCAAAACCCTCTCCGACCTTCAAAAAAACGCCGCTCAAATTCGTTTCGCTTCTCAAGGCGAATTTGACATCCGTGAGGATGGGCTGCCGGCGTTGGAAAAAGTCTACGGCAAATTCAACTTCAAATCCAAGGCGGTCTTTGACAACTCCCTCAAATATGACGTGCTCGCCAACGGCAAAGCCGACTTGGCGGTCGCTTATACCACGGAAGGCAATTTGGTCGATCAACGTTTCCTGGTCTTAGTTGACGACAAACACGTTTGGCCGCCTTATAACATCGCTCCGGTGATCCGGAAAGCCGTTTTGGACCAAAATCCGAAACTGGCCGCGCTCCTCAATAAAGTTACCGCAACGATTGATAACGAAAAAATTATCAAGCTCAATGCCGAAATCGACGTGAAGAAACGGGAATACACCGATGTCGCCAAAGCGTATTACGCTTCGATTAAAGCGAAACTTAACTAATCGCTAATAACCTGCAAAGCGGGGATTCTAATGGCTTCGACCCGGTTTAACAAACGCTTTCAAGTGCCAGAGGCGGCAATCCCGGTGATCGACCGGATGGTCGACCCCCAGGAAATTTTGCTGATCGAGTCTTTGGCGTTTGAGACCTTTACGCCCGCCGAAGCTCGCCAAGCATTGGAAGTCGCAACCGGCGCTGTCTGGACGATCGACCAGGTCGATCCGTTGTTGCATAACGCCTATCGGCGGGGCGTGATTCAATCTGTTGATGAAACGCAAACCCAGTTTGCGATCGGCAGTTTTTACACCCGTCTCGACATTTTTGCAATCTCCGAACCCGATTCGTATCTGGCGCTGCCGCGTCAAACCCAAATTGCGCTGGATCAATGGTACTTTGACGCGTATTTGGCAAAGCTTTCGTCCGATTCATCCGTTCCAAGCGGCGATCAGGTGGTTCCCTTGGCCGAGGCTATCGCCTATCTCGATTCAACGAATGATCCGATCTGGTTAAATCGCTGCGACTGCCGGACGTTAGCCGGCAACTGCGCTTTACCGACCGCTGTTTGCATTTCATTCCGGAAGGGCGTCAATACCTTTTCCCACCGGGGATGGTCCAAACCATTAACCAAAGAACAGGGGCGGGCCGTATTGGAAGGCGCCGATCAAGCCGGATTGGTTCATACGATCAATCCGGGCGGAATCTGTAATTGTTGCAGTGATTGCTGCTATCTCTTCCGGGCGCAACGCGCCAGACAAAGCAGGCGGGTCTGGCCGGTTTCGCGCTCAATCGCCGTCTTCCATCAAAATTACTGCGTCGGGTGCGGACGTTGTGTCGACCGTTGCCCTTTCGGGGCCTTCCGACCTACTGACCAAGGCATACGTTACGACCCGGAACATTGCCGGGGCTGCGGGCTTTGCCGTGAAAGCTGTCCGGCGGGCGCTATCGATATCATCCAGAAAGGAACTTGACCATGGGCGTTGCGGTTGAATTTCAATCCATTAACAAACGGTTTCCGAAGGCAAATTATGCCGCGGTTTCGGAAGTGAGTTTATCGGTCGACGAAGGCGAGATTGTTACGATCTTAGGTACTTCCGGGTGCGGAAAAACGACTTTGCTGAAAATGGTCAATCGTTTATATGAACCGGATAGCGGCCAAATTCTCTTTTTTGGCGAACCGATTACCCAATTAGACCCGGTGCAATTGCGCCGCAGAATCGGGTATGTCATTCAGCAAGTCGGTCTGTTTCCCCACCTGACCATCGCCGACAACATCGCCACGGTTCCCAAAATACTGGGCTGGAGCAAACCGCAAATCGACGCGCGGGTTTCCGAGCTGTTAGCCTTGGTGGAATTAGAGCCAAGCGAGTTCAAATCGCGTTATCCCGCGCAGCTTTCCGGCGGACAACAACAACGGGTCGGCCTCGCCCGGGCTCTGGCGGCCGATCCCGAGCTACTGTTAATGGATGAGCCGTTTGGCGCGATTGACGCCATTACCCGGATCAATCTCCAAAACGAGCTGCTGCGGATCCAAACGAAGTTTCGTAAAACCATTTTGTTTGTCACCCACGACATCAGCGAAGCGTTCAAACTAGGGAACCGGGTCTTGATTATGGACCAAGGCCGGGTCCAACAGTTCGCCGCCCCACCTGAAATCCGGGCCAATCCGGCCAACGAATTTGTAACCCGATTGGTGAATTCCGTTGCCGAACAACGTCTGGCCTGGGATTTGGAAAATGGAGGCCGTGGTTGATGTTGGACTTTTTGTTCCGCTATCCCGGGAAACTGGCAACGGCCTTACTGGAACATTTGGGGATCGTGGGCGTTACCATGATGCTCTCGATCCTCCTGGCGATTTTGATCGCCGGTTTCATCATGCGGTCCCGGCTGGCCTCCCAAGTTACCGTCAGTATTTTCGGGGTGATCTATTCCATTCCCAGTATGGCCTTGTTCGCCCTGTTGATCCCCTTTTCCGGACTCGGCGCCAAAACCGCTATTTTGGTCCTGGTGGTTTATAATCAGTTTATTTTAGTACGAAATATTATCGCGGGGTTTGAAGGGGTCAATCCGGCCATTGTCGAGGCCGCCGCCGGCATGGGCATGTCGGCTTGGCAATCCTTTTGGCAGGTCCGGTTTCCCCTGGCCAGTCCGGTGATTATTGCCGGAATCCGGATCGCCGCCGTTTCGACCATCGGCATTGCCACGATTGCCGCCACGATTAATGCCGGCGGTTTGGGAGCGATTTTATTCGACGGTCTGCGTACCCATAATAACGCTAAGTTGTGGTGGGGAACGATCCTGGCCTCTTTGCTCGCCATTGTGGCAAATCAATTGCTGTCGCTGCTGGAGAAGGCGACAAATCAAAAACTTCAAGGAAAAAAGGGTTGATCTGATTGAGTTACGAAGCTTTCAACGATAACCGGCTGGGTTTTACCACGAAACAACTTCACGCCGGCTATAATCCGCAACAGCATTTTCGCTCCAAAGCGGTCCCAATATATCAAACCGCTGCTTTTGAACTGGGTGATTTCGAACGGTGCGGCCGGCTTTTTTCATATGAAGAAGAGGGCCATTCCTACGTTCGTTTCAGCAATCCCACCAATGACGTGCTTGAGCGGCGCATTGCCGCGTTGGAAGGCGGTGCCGCCGCGCTTTCGTTAAGTTCGGGAATGAGCGCCATCTCCAATACGTTTTTAAACCTGGCCCAAGCCGGGGACGAACTGGCCGCCGTAAAGACCTTATATGGCGGCAGCACCAAACTGCTTCAAAAAGTTTTGCCGCAATACGGGATCACCACCAACTGGGTGGATGACCCGGAGTCGTTGAGTTCGTACCGGAAAGCGATCACCCCCAAAACCAAAGGCTTATATATTGAGTCCTTGGGCAATCCCGGCATGAATATCATTGATATCGAAGCTGTGGCCGAGCTGGCGCACGAAAACGGCATCCCGCTGATTGTCGATAATACGTTTGCGACACCTTACTTATTGCGGCCTTTTGAGTTTGGAGCGGATATTGTCTGCCATTCCGCCACCAAATATCTAAGCGGGCATGGCACCATCATCAGCGGCGTGGTGGTCGAGCGCGGCGGCTTTGATTGGTTTAACGGCAAATTTCCGGCTTTCGACGCGTTTTACCATGAGCATCAAGCCAATATCGACCATGACAGCCTCCGCCGAACCGCGTTTACCCGCCGGTTACGCATGAATTATTTAACCGATTTCGGTTCCCATCTCAGCCCGCAAAGCGCCTTTTATCTGATTCAGGGAATTGAGACCCTTTCGTTGCGGATGCAACGCCATGCCGATAACGCCTTGAAGGTGGCTGCTTTCCTGAATGAGCACCCGGCGGTGTTTGATGTCTCCTACCCTTCGTTGCCCACGAGTCGTTACTATCCGCTGGCCCGGAAGTATTTCCCCAAAGGCGCCGGCGCCATCTTGACCATCCGGCTCAAAGACGGTTTAGCCGCAGCGCGCCGGGTATTGGAGAAAGTGCGGATCTTTGACTATATGGTCAATGTCGGCGACGCCAAGTCATTGATCGTCCATCCGGCTACCTCAACCCATTACGGCCTGGCGGAACAAGCCCAAAATCAAGCCGGAGTTTTTGACGATACGCTCCGTTTATCGGTGGGAATTGAAGACAGCGAGGATTTGCTCGCCGACCTGCAACAAGCGTTGGAAGAGTAATTGATCCGATTACTCTTCCAAATCGTTACCGAAAAAGATCCCGTCAATTCCAGATCTCAGCCGCAATCTCTTTTATGAAACGCAATTTATCCCATTGCGCCGCTTCGGTCAGAATGTTGCCCTCCTCAGTCGAGGCAAAACCGCATTGGGGACTTAAGCAGATCCGGTCGAGCGAAAGGTATTGCGTAGCTTCCTTGATCCGGTTCAAAATGACCGACTTTTCCTCAAGCGCCCCGGTTTTTGAAGAAAACAACCCCAATACCACCGGTTTATTCTCCGGCACGTGACGCAGGGGTTCAAAGCCGCCGGCCCGCTCGGTATCAAACTCCAGATAAAAAGCGCTCACATTGGCCCGGGCCAGAAGCGTCTCCGCCACCGGCTCGTATCCGCCCGAGGTTGCCCAGGTGGAATGGTAGTTGCCCCGGCAGACATGGGTGGTGACCGTCAAATCGGCGGGCAGACCGGCTAAGGCGTCGTTATTCAAACGCAGATACAGCTCTTGCAGGGCCTTGGCGTCATAACCTTTCCCCGCCATAGTCGACCAGAATTTTTGATCGCAGAGCATGCCCCAGGTGCAATCGTCAAGCTGAAGATTGCGGCAGCCCAATTGATAGAAGGCCAGAATCGCCTGGTGATAGGCGGCCGAAATATCCCGGTACAGTTCCTCCCGGTCGGGATAATATCGGGCGATTTCCTTTTCGTTTTCACCACGCACCAACTCCGCGTAAAACTGGGCCGGTGCCGGCAGCGTCTGCCGAACCACCACGTCATCCCCGGCAATATCGCGCAAGAACTGATAATGGGCTAAAAACGGATGACCGGAAAAACGAATCTTGCCCGCCAACCGCGCCGAATCGGGCCGGGTCTCTTCGCCGTGGAAAAAATAGCCGTGTTCCAGCGTGACATGATCGACGCCGTCAAATCCCCAGAAAAAGTCGAGATGCCAATAACTGCGGCGAAACTCGCCGTCGGTAACCGCTTTCAAGCCCACCTGCTTCTGTTTGGCGACCAGCTCGATAATCTCCCGGTCCTCGACCGCCGTGAGTTCCGCCTGGGTGATCGCACCCGCCGCAAATTGGGCTCTGGCGTCTTTCAGCGCCGCCGGGCGCAGAAAACTGCCGACAATCTCGTAACGAAACGGAACGGTCTCCCGGTTCCGGGCATTGGTCAATAAAACACTCATGCGATGATTCCTCCTATCTGCCGGCTGCAAGCCGCCGCCGTTCCACCCCGCCCGTCTTCCGGAATGCGCTGGCGCCAGCGGAGTCGGGATGAACGACGTTTTAATAGCTGAATCATATCATGAATCACCGGTATAGCATAATTCAGATTCGCAACGGTTGGATATAGGTTTAACCTATATTGACTTGCGGCACATCCTTTACGGCCTTTTGCAGTTCCTGCACGAACAACTCGGCCAGTTTCGAAAGAGTAACCTTTTTATGGGCGATCCAGCCGACGGTAATGGTCTCCTCTACCCGCAACGGAACGGCGACGATGCCATCGCCATTCAGATCGGCGCTGATGACGCCGGTGGAAATGGTATAACCGTTCAGGCCGATCATCAAGTTAAAAATGGTTGCCCGGTCGGAAACATGGATGCTTTTGCGATGCGGCAAGGTGCTTAATATCTCTTCCGCATAATAAAACGAGTTATATTCGCCCTGTTCAAACGATAGGCACGGATAATCCTCCAAATCGCCGATGGTCACATCGTCCTGCTGCGCCAGCGGGTTGGCCGCACTGACAAAGATATGCGGCTTGGCTACAAACAGCGAGTGAAACTCCAAGCCGTTTTGCCGGATGATCTGACCCAACACTTTGGCATTAAATTCATTGACATACAACACGCCGATTTCGCTGCGGAGATTGCGCACGTCTTCCAATATCTCATAGGTGCGGGTATCCCGGAAGGTGAATTCGTATTCGTCGGTTCCAAACTGCCGCACCAGATTGACGAAGGCGTTGACCACAAAGGCGTAATGCTGCGTTGAAATGGCGAAGTGTTGGCGCGCCGGTTTGGCGTTGAGATAGCGTTGTTCCATCAGATCGACCTGCTCGACGATTTGCCGCGCATATCCCAGGAATTCCGCGCCGCCCGCCGACAACACCACGCCCTTATTGGTGCGCAAGAAGATCTCAAAACCGATCTCCGCCTCCAACTCCCGCACCGCGCCGGACAAACTGGGTTGGGTGATAAATAAACGTTTGGCGGCCTCGTTAATTGAGCCGCTGTTGACAATTTCAATAATATAACGCAACTTTTGGATGGTCGTCATGGCAATCGCTCCCGGTCGTTTTACTCCTTACTCTATTATAACAGGAGCCGCTTTGCACCGCAGCAAAAAAGCCCTCCGGCAATCGACCGGAAGGCTTATCATTCAAATACCGGACTCTGTAAGGCGTAAACCAACGCGCTATTTAATCAAAAGTCCGGGAATAATCAGATACTGGTTTTAGCCCCTTTGGCTTTGAGATAGACATAATGACGGGCTGCGCCGTAGAACCACAGGAGCGAAAGAATAAACCGGCATAAGGGATTCCAGTGGATATACTCCAAAAGACCCGCGTTATGAAAAATTTTATCCAGGGCAGTGCTGGCCATGGCGAAGATTAATAAATAGGTGGGAAAAACGTACCAATCATTTGACTCGGGGAGAAAGTAAAAATAAAGCATCAAGGCCAACCCCCATCCTAGAACCAACCAATGCGGCGCCCCCAAGAACTCAAAGGGCATGGCATGTTTCCACTTATATAGATTCAACGCTTGGCCGATGATAAAGGCAAACGCCTTACTTCCGACATACCCCCAGAGGAAGCTGATCCAAAAAAGCTGCTTGATTTCCGCTTTAGGGATAAAGAGCACCACCAGCAAAAGGAGCAGAAAAGCTAAAGCCGGATAATAGAACTCAACCGGGATCTTTGGAAACATTTACAGCCACTCCAATCTCCACGATTCCCTTTCGATTCAATATTGGACATCACCTAGATTTGCGCATAATGTAAAACGTCTACGGCAATTTTCTCCAAACAGCACGGTTTTTATTAACGTAGCAAAAAGCCTTCCGGCAATCTGCCGAAAGGCTTGAATTTACTTGGTGGACCATGTAGGACTCGAACCTACGGCCCGCTGATTAAGAGTCAGCTGCTCTACCAACTGAGCTAATGGTCCAGGATGTTAATCCAACTTCTTAGGGTCTACTTTAAAAGTTACCGATATTTTGAAAACTTTTATTTAAAAAACTTTCGGAAGAAAGTTTTCAAAAATCGTATTTGGTGGCGGTGACTGGGATCGAACCAGTGACACTGCGGGTATGAACCGCATGCTCGTACCAACTGAGCTACACCGCCACGAACTGAACGCATAAAGTATTATATTATAAACCGGCATTTAAATCAATAGGTCTATCACTAGTTTTTTATGGAAAATCCCAACTTACGTTCCAAATCCGGCATCGAAAGGTTCGACAACCGTTGCTTCGAGTTGCTTAACCGCTTTGGGCTTATGGAAAAACCAGAAGACCATGCCGACGAGTACTGCGATCAACAAGAGCATCAAGCTAATATTGATTCGGTTAACCTGATGGGCGGAAACTTGGACCGGATTGGTCCGGCCCGGGATCAACTGCCATTCCAAGGTTTTGCCGTCGGGCGAGACAGTGACGGCGTTATGTTTGTCCGGTTTCACCGGCAATGTTAAGACAAACTTGAACTTCATGCTTCCCATGATCGAATTGGCCAACGCGGCGTCGGCATCGGCGCCGGCGCTTTTCATGCCGGTTAAGTCGGCCACGCCGTCAAATTGGTATTGGGTGGTGAAAAAGTCCCGTTTCATTCGTAAACTGGGGCGATGACCGGCGCCGCGCCTGAATAGCTTGATGTTATTGACGGACTTTTCTTTTAAGACGTCGGCGACCTCTTTAAAATGTTTGGTGGCTACCACGCCGACCGTTTGACCTTCATCAAATACTTTAACGTCGTAACCTTGCTCTTTAAATTGTTCTTCCAGCCTGCCCAAGCCGTTCATCATTCCGGCGATCGATTGCGGCAAAGCGACCCGTTGTTCCAGGTCGGCGCTGCCGTTGGCGTTAACGGTCAAATGCGTGCGAATATCGGCACAGCCGGAAAAAAAGACCAGGCTGGTAATGACTAGGGCGATTAGCCAAAGTTTCTTCAATTAGGATCCCCACCCTTTCGACAAATTCCCCAAAAATAGCTGCGTTGCTTTCCTAGAAATATTAAACGTCGCCGGCCGATTCCCTCTTTTTGTTAAATCAATAATTCTGGCAATTCTTTTGCCATGCAGACACTTTGCGGGTGCCGGCATCCGAACGACTCGGCAAGCTTAGTTACTTCCATTTACATTACAAGTTACTTGACATCATGTCCCTACGGTGGTAATCTTTGGTCATATTTTGCACGTGGAGGATTCCCATGGCTTTCATTGAAACAACCAACATCCGTAAGGTGTTCACGACCAACGTACGCGGAAGCGGGCGGTTTGCGACGTTAAAGAATCTGATCCGACCTGAGAAACGGGAAGTTGTTGCGGTCGACGCGATTAGTTTTCAAGTGGAAAAAGGAGAAAATGTCGCCTATCTGGGACCGAACGGAGCGGGAAAATCAACCACCATTAAAATGTTGACCGGCATCTTGGTGCCGACCGCCGGACAGATTACGGTGGGCGGTTTGGTGCCATACCGGGAACGGCAGCTAAACAGTTATCAGATCGGCGTCATCTTTGGTCAACGGACGCAATTGGTAACCGACTTGCCGGCCCGGGACACCTTTGAGTTGTTGCAATATATGTACAGCATTCCGCGGGCGCGTTATTTGGAAAATCTCAAGCAATACAGTGAGGTTTTGGAGATCGGCGGTTTCATTGACCGGCCGGTTCGTACGCTGTCGCTGGGGCAGCGGATGCGCTGTGAGATTTTGGCGGCATTATTGCACGAACCGGAAATTTTGTTTCTCGACGAACCGACCATCGGCTTGGACGTGGTCGCCAAGGAACGGATCCGGACCTTCATTGAAGCGATCAACCGCGAAAAGGGAGTTACCGTTTTACTGACCACCCACGATTTGGGCGATATCGAACGGCTTTGCCCCCGAGTGATTATTATTGATAAAGGGCGGAAAGTGTACGACGGCAGTTTGCAATATATCCGGGAGCGGTTCGGTACGGCGCGACGGATCAATCTGATGATGGCGGATACCCGTAGTGCGGCGCAGTTATGGCAAGAGTTCCAAGGCCGGACCGGCGTAGTCGTTGAGCGGGAGGAACGGACCGTCCGGTTATTCTACGACCAACGCCAAACCGATACTTCGGAGCTGCTTCGTCAACTCCTCGCCAAGGCCAATCCGCAAGACCTGCTGATGCAAGAGGAAGAGATCGAGTCGATTATCCGCCGGATTTACCAGGATGAGATCGACGCAGCCGAACTTCATCATCATCCGGCGGGAGCGTGAACCATGATCGAAAAATTGATTAAATATTGGGGCATCATGCGAGTTTCCATCCGGGAACGGCTGCAGTTTCGCTTCGACTTCGCAATGAGCCTTTTTGCCGCGGCGATGTTTGCCGGGTTATATTATCTTTTGTGGCGGGCGATTTACGCTTACACGCCCCATCCGGTCATGCCTTGGGCCCAGTTGATCACGTATACCATGGCCGGACAGGCGATCAATTTTGCGCGGTTTTCACCGGCGGAACGGACGCCGGTATACCGGATGACGTATCAAATCCGGGAAGGCGACATTGCGCTGGAGTTGATCAAACCGGTGGGATTTATGATGCGCCGGTTTCTGGAGGCGATCGGATTTTTCCTCGTCGAACTGCTCTGGGTCAATCTCCCGCTTTTGGCGTTGGGAATGTTGCTGTTTGAGGTAAAGGCTCCGGCCAGCTTGACGGTGGGCTTGGGGTTCCTGGTCAGTCTGATTATCGCGTTTATCATTGCCTTTGCTTTGAATTCCATCGTGATGGTTTTGGCGTTTTGGACCACCAATACTTTTGGCACCCAAATGGCGAAACGGGCTTTAGTGGAGATCGCCTCAGGAATGTTAATCCCGTTTGAATTTTTTCCGGAGTGGTTGCGGGTGATCGTAAATCACCTGCCCTTTAAAGGGATGGCCTATATTCCGTTATCGATTTATACCGGGAAAATTCACGGCATGGCGATTGTTTTCAGTATTGGGGAACAGCTGCTCTGGGCAACGGCGATCCTGGCGGTCAGCCAGTGTCTCTGGTGGGTGGCTTCCCGCCGTGTTACCATCTTTGGAGGTTGAGACGATGCAAGCACCAAACCGCGGCCCGATCCGGCAATTTTTTTACCTGGTCGGCCTGTACTTACAATATGCGCGAATCTATACCAAGACTTTAGCCGAGTATCCGATGGACACCTGGATCTCGATTCTCTCCGGGATAATGATCTTCGGCAGTTCTCTAATCTTTTTGGGCGCTACCTTAAGCCGGACGCCGCAACTGGCGGGTTGGACGTTTTATCAGATGATCTTTTTGTTCAGTATCGCCTCGATCGGCCGTGGGCTGACCGTTATTTTCTTTAACGCGCCCTACTCATTGCACGGGAATATTCGCCGGGGTACGATGGATGGGATGCTCGTCAAGCCGGTCGGAACTTTATTTCAGATGATCGGTTTTTCCCAGGAGTTTTTCGGGTTGGGCGGAGTCTGCTCCGGGATCGCCGTCATCTGTTATGCGGCGCCGCGCTTGGGGATCGACTGGTCCGGCGGCAAAGTGATTTACCTCATCGTCGCCATTGGTTGTAGCATGTTGATCCAGTTTTCCATCCTGTTGCTGGTGGCGACACCGGGTTTTTGGGTGCTGGAAATGCGTTCGGTTATTTACCCCGTGGGTTGGCTGGTCGACTTCGCCCGTTATCCGCTGGAGATCTATACGCCGTTTTTACGCGTCTTATTGACTTATATCCTGCCGTACGCTTTTGGCGGTTTTTATCCCGCGGCGTACCTATTGCGGCCCGATCAATACGGGTGGGCGCTCTATGGCGTCCCGGCGGTCACGGCTGTTCTGGTATGGCTGGCCTACCGGTTCTGGCGGTTTGGCTTGAATTATTATTCGAGCGCGACGTGAGAATTATGATCATCGCGACCCGACCGCAAACAATGCCGAACTGATGTCAAAAAAAGGGCGACTGTCTTGTAGTTACAAGGCAGCCGCCCTTTCTTTAGCTTATCAGCTTATTGCAAAGAATTTCTTAAACGCAGCCGGTCAATTCCCTCTTTTTTTGTTGATTATCAATTTCGACAGTTCCTGCGCCATCCAATCCGACTTATTATCCCTAAAACGATTGCAAAGACTATAGTGGCAATTATTTGTTTTTAGCAGTAGTAAATAGGAAGGAATGGAGTGTCCGTATGCATATACCGGCGCTGATCACCGATTTGGCTTTAATGCTTTTGGTCGCAGGGGCTATGACGCTCTTGTTTAAAAAGCTCCGGCAACCGCTGGTTTTAGGTTATATCATTGCCGGCTTTTTCGTCAGCCCTTATTTTACCCTTTTCCCCGACGTAACCGATATGGCAAGCATCAAAACCTGGAGCGAAATCGGTATCATTGTCTTAATGTTTTCGCTGGGGTTGGAGTTTAATCTGCATAAACTGGCCTCCGTCGGCAGTACGGCAATCATCACCGCGATCACGGAATTGGTCTTCATGCTTCTGGTAGGTTTTGGCTGTGGCCGATTGATGGGATGGACCGCAATGAACAGCATTTTCCTCGGCGGGATGCTTTCCATGTCCTCAACCACGATTATTATCAAAGCTTTTGATGACTTAAAGCTAAAAGGAGCGAAATATACGGAACTTGTCTTTGGCGCACTGATCATTGAAGATATCGCCGGCATCTTTATGATGGTGGTGCTGTCGACAGTTGCCGTTAGCCAGGGGATCTCCGGCGGCGAATTGGCCGGCAGCCTGCTCAAAATGGTCTTTTACTTAGCGTTCTGGCTCCTGCTGGGCATCTATTTGTTACCGACCTTCCTCAAAAAAGCGGAAAAACTGATGAATGACGAGACCCTTTTAATTGTATCTTTGGGAATTTGCCTAGGAATGGTGCTGCTGGCTAATTATCTAGGGTTTTCTACCGCTTTGGGCGCTTTTTTAGCAGGCTCCTTATTGGCCGGTACCATCCATGCGGAAAAGATTGAGCATATCAATAAGCCCATCAAAGACCTTTTTGGGGCCGTCTTCTTCATCTCCGTGGGCATGATGGTCAATCCGGCCCTCATTTGGCAATTTGCGGGTCCGATTGTCGTGATTACGATCACCGTTATTATCGGCAAAGCCATCTTTTCCACTCTGGGTGTGCTATTTTCCGGACAGTCTTTAAAAACAGCTATATTATGCGGGTTTTCCCTGGCTCAAATTGGCGAATTTTCGTTTATCATTGCGTCTTTAGGCATATCCTTAGGGGTGATCAGCGATTATATCTACCCAATTGTGGTTTCGGTTTCCGTTATTACCACCTTTACCACGCCATTTGTAATTCGTTCAGCGGAAAGGGCTTATGCTCTTTTAAATCTGCGTCTTCCGCAAAAGCTCTCCAATTATCTGAACCGTTATACCTCGGAAGACCAATCCGCAACAGAGCAGGATAGTGATTGGAGCGCTTTTATCAAAAAGTATTTCTCCCGTTTGACGCTTTATGTCATCATCATCCTCGGTATTATTTTCGGCGGAACTTCGTTTTTAAGGCCTTTCCTCGCCACGCATCTGAAAGCGCCACTCGCTACCTTCCTCACATCATTCATCACGCTTCTTGCCATGGCTCCGTTCCTGAGACAGTGCCTATTTCCAAGGAACGAGTTCTTTATTCCGCTTTGGTTTAAAAGCAGAACCAACCGCTTACCTTTGATCGTATTGAACGGCTTTCGGCTTGCCGTCAGCATTTCCCTCGTCGTGCTGCCGATTCGTATCATGTACGCTTTCCCCAGGTTTTATATTTTACTGGCTGCGGTAGCGCTGGTCTTTTTTATTATCCGTTCCGATTGGTTGATCGCCCCTTACCTAAAAATTGAAGCGCGGTTCCTCGCTAATTTTAATGAAAGGAAATTACAGGAAAGAAAAGAATCAGGGATCGACCACAGCTGGCTGGATGAACGGATCTATGTGAGCAGAATCGATTTCGATCATGAGTCCCCTGCTTTGAATAAACTTCTGGCCCAATTATTGGGAACCAAGCGTTCCGGTCTAAAAATAATCAAGATTATTCGCAACCGTAAGCATATTAATGTCCCTGAAAGAACTGAAAAGTTCCTGTTGGGAGACGTTATTTTCATTGCCGGCCGAATCAGCGAGTTGGATAATCTGGATATTATCAGAAATAATTTGACCAAAAAAGCAGCCGAGGACTTGCTGACGCTGCGCGATTTTATTAAGCACCAAGAACAATACGCCGAAGCCGATCAACTGCTTTGCTATGCCGTAACCGTTGAAAAAGGCTCCAAACTGGCAGGCGTCAATATCAAAGATTCAAAAATCAAACGTGACTGGGGCGGAATCTTGCTCGGGTTGGAAAGGGAGCTTTATCCCATTATGTTTCCCAATCCCAATATGCGCATCCAGGAAAACGACTTACTTTGGATTCTGGGCTCGCAAAAAATGGCGGGCAAATTGGCAAAAGTCAACTTGCTGTAATATGGATGATATTTTCACCAGCCAAAGAATCCCTGTAACCATCTCCGTCACAGGGTGTTCAACTGTGATTCAATCCGGAATCACAGCGGCGCGCGGTTCCCTCCGCGAGAACCGTTTTGGATGGGTCAAGGTTGGCGGCTTACACAAATTTTCGAGACAGTGTCAATATTTTTGTGTAAACTCCAAAACTTAAAAAAGATATTTGGATAAACGGTCCTCGAAAAGGATGGAAAGGTTAGCGATAATCGACTTCCAATTAGGGACCGAGCGAGTCCAATCTTT
>JAEYPR010000018.1 GCA_023410535.1 Bacillota bacterium
GGGGCAATATCTTGGATAATTTGATGATTCACTTCGGAGATCGGGTTAAAATCTCACTTTAAAGCTCTCAATTTTTATGAATGTATTTATTTGGTGATGGACTTTACACGATTTTAGCTGCGCTTCCATAAGTGAGCTTGCTCGAAGTCTCGGCAACCTCGCAATGGGGGTAAATGATGCGGTTCGGCAAGGAAGTAATTTGGTACATATCATGAAACGATTATATATTGCATTGAATTTTATGGAATATTTATAATAATGCAGCAAAAAAAGGGAACATGGGATTTTAGATCCAAATATTCCGCCGACGCAAGAACCCGGAATAAAATCGCGACTCAATTTCCGGTTATTTATTCTTAAGAAATTGCAAAAGTTGTCGATAAACAAAATGAATAGTTAGTTTTTAAGAAAAGAGGGATCTTATGCGTTTAGCGATTGCCGGCGCGCAACACTTTCACTTACTTGACTTGTTACAGTCGCTAAGTACCATCCGGGAGGTTGAATGGGTCGGGGTATGGAACACTCACAGCGAATTTGCAACAGTGTTTGAAAAACAATATCCCATGCCGGTGTTTCCGACCTTAGAAGCGCTTTTGGAGCAAACAAAGCCCGATGGGGTCGCCTGTTTTGACATGATTGGTCGCCGGGCCGATACAATCATTCAATGTCTGCAACGGGGAATTCATGTTTTGGCGGACAAACCGCCGGTGGCCACAGAAGGTCAACTGCAAGCGCTCGAAGCAGGATTGCGCTCGACCAAAGCGACCTTTACCGCGCTTTTTAGCGAACGGTACAATCCACCGGTCTATACCCTGAAACAATTGATCGAAGCTGGAACGGTTGGAGAGATCGTTAACTTTACCGCGTTTCGGCCGCATAAATTTAAAAAAGCAACCCGGCCGGATTGGATGTTTCAACGGGATACCTATGGTGGGATTTTGGTTGACCTGGCGGTTCATGATATTGATGTCTTTCAATGGGTAACCGGGGCCAAACCGGTGCTGGTTACCGCAGCTCATTCCAATACCATTTGTCCGGAGTTTCCCGAGTTTGAAGATAATGGTCAAATTTTCTTTAAAGCCGATAATGGCGCTGTCGGTTTCATCAAAGTGGAATGGTTGGCGCCCGAAGCCTTTCCAACCCACGGTGATTGCCGTTATTTCATAACCGGCACCCAAGGCACGCTTGAGGTTTTTACCGGGGGCGACATCACCGACCGGGGCGGTAAAGTAATTTTATGCACCCACCGTCGTCCCCCGGAATTAGTTCCGTTAAAACTTCCGGCAACCGGGCTATATGACGATTTTTTAGCCCAGACAAAGGCTGTTCGCCAATATGACACCCCTATGATTACCGTTCCGGAGATCATCAGTACTTTGCGGGTGGCGTTAGCTGCCAGGGAAGCGGCTGATCGTAGCTGTATGATAACTTTAAATTGGAATTAATGACATGATAAATGATGAAACACCTCCTCAATATCTGAGAGGTGTTTCATTGCAATCGGATAAAAATCGTTTGGCGGCAACATTGGTAATCGGTAAAATGATAACCTGCAAATTTAAGTCCTCAAAATTTGACTCGGAGCGACCCGGTTTAAAACCGTTGTAATACTTTCATCAGATCTTCACTAACTTCACGTTCAGATACCAGTGTCAAAAAGAGTAAACAAGTTTTGAGAATATTGCGATCAATTCGTGGCGCTACCATCATCGAAACTCGTTGGAGTAGTTCAATCTTATCGTTGTCCAAAGTACTTCCTCCTTTGGCCTTAGCTTATCTTATAATATTCGTCCAAAATGCTAATCGGAACGGCACTAAAGTCATAAGGATTATACTGCTTAAAGGCTCAAAGCATTGCGTTCCTTCCATTATCAGATGACTCGGCGGATGCCTACCAACCGTCGGCGCCATGCCCAATTTAGCAAAGTTAAGTGAACCCGGGTACCCTGGAGGACATGGATGAAGTATTGTGAGTCGACCATGACTCCGCAATGGGAAATATAACGGCCGATTTTAAAATAGACAAAATCCAACGGTTGGATCGCCGTAATCGAAACCTCACGACCAACTTTTTGGATACCTCGCAGATAACGTTCGGGATCTTCGTAAACCCATTGGGGGGAGTATGGAGACCCGTCGCCATCAGGGATTTCAGTGCCCAAATCTTGATAAAAGCAGTAAGCCAAGCCCAAACAGTCTAATCCTTTTAAGTCGCGTCCACCGTGGCGATACGGTATGCCGATATATTTACGGACGATTGTGGCGATGGATTCATCCAAAGTCATTAGCTCCTTGTCTTCATGAAATAAGGGATCTTGTTTTATAATATGTGGCTTGGGCAATCAGGACCCTGCCTCAATTGGCGATTGTTGTATTTTAGGCAAATAGAATAAACTATTTGGAAAGGCAGCTAATCCTGTACTCACTGATGTCTAATCTATCTGGATTTGAATGGTTTTGACTCAGTTTATCGCAATAAAAAATCGTAACATTTGCCCAATTTCCAACAGGGTCTTTGCACATATAATAAATTAACAAGCGGACCAAAGCTTGTGAAAATAAGGAGGGAATCACTATGGTAGATGGTTTATGTGGTGGTGGCGCTGGTAGTGGTTGGGGCATTGCCTTTTTGCTTTTCCTCATCTTAGTCCTGTTGGTAGTCGGCTTTAGCTTCTGGGGTGTTTTTTAACATAACAAGTTCACAGTTGCCACCCAAGCTTTGCAATGGTTAATAAAGAACGGGTATCATGAAAATATAACATTTGCCTAATTTCCGCTGAATGGTTTTTTCATAAGATATATCAAAAGCTAAAATTACTGGTAAATCAGGAGGGAAAAAATTATGGTTGAAGCTCAACAATGTGGTGGCTTTGGCACAGGCTGGGGTATTGCCTTCTTACTGTTCCTGATCCTCGTATTATTAGTTGTTGGATTTAGCTTCTGGGGTGTCTTTTAAGTAAATGAGCCCGGATAACTCCGGGCTTTCTATCTATATAAGTTGAAATAAATAATTGGATTTTGTTTTTTCCATCCTTGAAACGTGGCTGGAAAGGAAGTGTTGAATTTATTTCAACTTATGGATTGGAACGCGTTACGTGGTAAAAGGAGGTGCTAACGATGGGAAGTTATCCGAAAACTGTTTCGAAACCGAGCGAAACTGAGGTAGCCCCGAAAAACGTCACTCCGTCATTTGGTGGAGGAATCGGCACCGGGATTGGTATCGCCTTCTTATTATTCCTGATCTTAATCTTGTTAGTTTTGGGATTTGGATTTTTAGGCACTGGTATCGGACTTGCTTTTTTACTATTTTTGATTCTGATATTATTGCTCGTGGGATTTGCTTTCATCATTTAAAACAGGCTTAAAATCGATTCCAAACGAAGCGGCCCGGGATTTCCGGGCCTTATTATTTGAGAAAATCGCATAACTCATTAGGACCCATTAACGCAATTAGGCAAATTGCTTTATTTGTCTACGCTTATGCTTTGAGCGGTTGAAAAGATGCTTTCCTTCCAGAAACAACGCTAACATTAGGCAATATAATATCTTACCAATGGATAGGAGGTGAGATATTTGCCTCAATTATTATTGCATAAACTCTCATCCGCATTAAAAACGGCTGAAATCAGTCAAAACCCGGATCAAGTTCACCGCGTTATTGTGGAATTTAACCAACCCGGGTTGAATCGTATCACAAACTATATCCAGGATAACAGTGGTACAGTACATAAGGAGTTAAAGCTGATTCGCGGATTGGTTGTTGAATTGCCGTATGAAGCAATTCAAGCGATGACCATCTCTAATCATGTCCGCAGGGTTTGGCAGGACCGTCGCGTCCAAGTCTTGCTAGACCTGTCGGTGCCGATTATTGGCGGTACCAAAGCGTTTGAATCAGGTTTTAAGGGGAAAGGGATGACCGCGGCGGTCATTGACACCGGAATCCATCCGCATAACGATTTGACGAGTCCGGATAACCGGATTGTCGGTTGGTTGGATCTGGTCAACCAACGGAGCGCGCCATATGATGATAATGGACATGGTACCCATGTCGCAGGAATCATTGCCGGAAACGGTATTTCCTCCAATGGGTATTATCAAGGGGTGGCGCCGGAAGCCAATTTGGTCGGGGTAAAAGCGCTGGATCAAGAGGGCAGCGGCAACACTTCCGATATTATTACCGCATTAGAGTGGTGTGTGGATCACCAAACGGAATATAATATCAAAGCGATCAATCTGTCCCTCGGGTCCGAAGCCCAAGAATCATCCAACGCGGATCCGCTTTGCCGGGCCGTTAACGCGGTCTGGAACCGCGGAATTGTTGTGTGCGCCGCTGCCGGTAACAACGGCCCGAATGAGCGCAGCATCAGTTCTCCGGGGATTACTCCGAGTATTATCACAGTTGGCAATCTGGATACCCGTCGAACCTTAGCGGTGGAGGACGATCGATTAGCGGAGTCCTCAAGCCGCGGGCCGACCATTGACAATTTAATCAAACCGGATCTGCTGGCCCCGGGGACTAGCATCAATTCATTACGGGTTCCGATGGGTTATCGCGCTTTAACGGGTACTTCGATGGCAACCCCCTTTGCTACGGGCACCGCTCTTTTGTATCAACAAAAGAACTCCAAAATGCGTCCCGCTGAAGTGAAACGGGCAATGGTGCAGGGTGCCAGAAGTTTAAATATCGATGCAGTGATGCAAGGGGCTGGCGCATTGGATGTGGCAGCGTCTTTTACGGAAAAGAACCAAAGCAACCAAGCGACTTCAAAAATCCAGTTATCGCGATTGGCGTTATTGCTCTTATTCCCGATGGCCTTTGGATTTTAGACTCAAAGGTTAAGTCATCTTAACGTATCAGCTCTCCAATCTGTTTCATTTGCCTAATTACCTGGTGGAGACTGATACATATAATGGGTAGTAAAGAAGAGATAGTTAGAGCGTTGCGCTTTAATGACTCTCTCGAAAGGAGTGAACATGTATGGCAGATCTCAAAGCGATGTTTGACGGTATTGGCGGCGGCGGTTGGGGTATTGGTATTGCCTTCTTGCTCTTTTTGATTCTGGTATTATTGGTTGTTGGGTTTAGTTTCTTTGGAGCTTGGTAAGGTATACTTAAACCAGCACTGTCAATAAATTAGACCATCTTCGAACCCAGTGCCTTTGCACTGGGTTCTTCTATACGCCTGTAGATAGTGCTTTTATTCCAGTAACAATCGCCCTTGAAAGAATATAATAATTAATGACAAACAGAACAAAGAATAAAAAAACGCCCTTTTCAAAAATGAAGAAGTTCGCTTGAAATAATATCATTTTCGCAATATACATGCGGTTGTCATAGACCAATATTGCATCGATTTGAAGTACACCGTAGGAGGTGATAGGATTGCCGATTCAGAATGAGTGGACGGAGAAACTCTCTCCCGAGCTTAGAAAACCGTATATGAATGAAGCAGAGCGGCAACGGCTCATTATTGAAATGACAAAAGGTTCCACCGTTGAACTCCAGCGCGTTATTGAAGCCAACCAAGGGACAATCCATCGCGAGTTAACCGTGGTTCCGGCGTTGGTCGTGGACTTACCGGTCGGCGCTTTTGAAACGCTTGCAACTTCAAGCCGGGTCCGTTTTATCTGGCAAGATACCCAGGTGCAAGCAATGATGGATGTTACAGCCCGTGAAATCGGAGTGGAGATTGCCCAGGAACATGGATACAAGGGCGACGGCGTGGTGGTCGCAGTATTAGATACGGGAATCAGTCCCCATGAAGATTTGAGTGAACCCAATCGCATCTTAGCTTGGAATGATTTAATCAATCAAAAAAGCTCGCCATACGATGACCATGGTCATGGAACGCATGTGGCGGGAATCATTGCCGGAAACGGTCATGCCTCGGAGGGTAAATATCGGGGAGTGGCACCCGAAGCCCGACTGGTCGGAGTGAAAGTCTTGGACCAGAATGGTAAAGGTTGGGTTTCTGATGTCATGGCCGGGATCGAATGGTGTCTTCAGAATCTGAAAGTTTTAAATATCCGGATCATCAACCTCTCATTAGGAGGTCCCGCTCAAATCAATTCCCGTTGGGACCCGTTATGCCGTGTAACCACCGAGGCTTGGCATCGGGGAGTCGTTGTCTGCGCGGCCAGTGGCAATAACTATAATGTTTCCGGAATAACGGTTTCCCCAGCGATCAATCCGAGTATTATCACAGTGGGAAATGTCGACCGGGACACCATATTATTAGAACCCGATCCAACGCTCAAAGGGGGTCAACAGCCGAGAATCAAACCGGATCTGGTGGCGCCGGGAAGCAACATCACATCATTGGATTTAGACGAGGGGTATGTCACCTATTCCGGCTCTTCCATGGCGACTCCGTTGGTCGCGGGCGCAGTGGCGTTAATTTTGCAAAAATGGCCTTATCTCAAACCGGACCAGATCAAATACGTCTTAGCTAAACGCTCTCGCAATCTTGGCTTGGGGTCGTATCTCCAAGGCTCCGGCGCGTTGGATTTAGAGAAAATTTTTGGCCCAGTCCGGAAACGGATCTTTCAAGGGAAGGGAGTTAGCAAGTTTGCGAGCCAAGTCTTGGTTAACACAATTATGAATCTGCTCGCGCAACGTTCCTCGGAAACCCCCCAAAGCGGGAGTGAGATTTTGATAAAGACAATCATGTCGATCTTAGGGAACATGGGAAAATAACCGCGTTTTAGCGCTTGTGAGCTGGAGAGGTTACATGCTTCGCGGAAGTCGAATGTGGCTTGAAGCAAACTTGATCATCAGCGAATTCAGTCTTTTGGAATAATTCATTTTGGGAAAAAACCACATAGAATGAGGTAGAGCAACAAACTAAAAGCTCGGATTGATACAGGAGGTGTTACTGATGGCCGAAGCCAAACTGGAAGGTTTATTTGGCGGGGGAAACTGGTGGATTTGGATTCTGATCTTCTTATTTGTGCTTTTTCTTGTCAACGGTGGGGGCATATTTGCATAAATGAATCGAAAGCCCGGGAATTCCCGGGCTTTATTTTTTATGCTTTTGGAGGTGTTAAATATGCTTGAATGTCATGGCGGTAACGACTGTTCGGCGCCGGTCTTGCTGTTATGGTGGTTGTTCATCGCCTTATTATTTTTTTGTTGGTTTAATGGCGGATTAGGTTTTAAGGGTATTTTTAACAACGGAAAAAGCTCACTGTTAACGTGATGAGTCAATACCGCGTTCCTTATAAAAAAATCATAAACTGACGAATTTTATTTTCCACTTCATCGTCTTTAAGCATAGCAATTCCTTCTAGACAACGATGGATAAAGTTGCGATCAACACCCGGTACATTGACTTTCGCTAAAATTTTATCGGTAAAGCGGTTAATCTCTTCGTTGGTCAACGAAAAACCCTCCTGTTATTTAAAATTGATGCGATGCTAGTTTATTCTTTCATCCTAAAAAAGGCGATGATGCTTTTGGCGCAAATTATTCGACCGGGAGAAAATAACAATTTACAGTTTACCCATGACCAGGTTCGCGCAGTCGTAATAAAATATAGCGATACAATTTCAACGAAAAACGAGTGAATGAAGGCGAATTGATATGATGTCGAACGATTGGGAGAGCAAGCTGGCTCCAAACTTGCGGGGACTGCAAAGTAATGCCGGCATGCGTCGAGTAATTGTGGAGATTGATAACGCGGCGACGGATGCCGTCACGGAATTGATCATTCGCAATCAAGGGATTATCCGACGACGACTCACAGTTATTCCGGCATTGGTTGTTGACCTTCCTTTTGCGGCTTTTCGCCAGGTTGCGCTGGCGGCGGCGGTTCGCAAAATTTGGAATGATTGTGAAATTAAAACCACCGAGTAGCGGATTGAATTGAGGTATGGCGTGAGTGTCAGGCTAAAAGTAAGCTAAGTCGGGGATGTGAAATCAATGGTAATGCGGGAAGACGTTGCGCATGATATTTTTTTAATCATTGTCACAGCATTGTTCATCATTATGGTCACCGGTGTGGGTGTCCCGGCAGTCGGCGAAAATATCGTAGTTATTCCAGGATAGTAACAAGGAGTGAGGCTGGTGTTTTCAACGGATGAACTGGAGGAGATTATCAAGAAAGTCATGGCCTTAATCGGCTATGAACGGAAAGAAAAATCTTCGCAGTCCCATTGCAAGAAAAATACAGACTCCCATGGTAATCCGAATGACGGTGCAGCCAATTCCTGTTTTAAAATCGAACCAGCCGATATCTTAGTGATATCGGCGTTGGTTACCGGCGCATTGAATGTTGATTCAATTTTAGTCAGTAAAGATCAGATTGTTCAGATTGTGCTGTCAGGTTCACTAAAACGTCCAACCGAACTGGACAAGGTTATGGAAGAGGTCGGAAAGGCGCCATTTGAACAGGTAATCAAGTCACTGTTGGGGATGTAACCATCCCCGTTGCTGGACAAGCCTTTGGGAATAAAGAATTATCCCGGCCCCGAAAACACCTTCGGGGTTGCGGCGGCGGTTTGCCCTAATTGATAATAATCGCGGATTAATTTGGGTGCGAAACTCATACTGCCTTTGGATAAAGGTTGCTCGGGAGCAATGAGGATAGTTCGGGTATTGCCCAAGCGAAATCGCGGCGGGAAATTCTGATTTGTTTTATGAATCTGCTTCAAGTCATTGCTGCCGATTTCGGCGGTTAAGATATCCAAGATCCGTTTGGTTACCGCAAATGAGTTGTTAAAGCGGTCAAACGGGGCAAAGATTGGTTCCAGGTTTTCCGATACCGGATAGGTCGTGATGATATAAACCTCGCGCGGTTCTTCTTTCAGGATGGCGCTGAGCGGGGTTAAATCCCGTAAACCGCCGTCAACCCAATGTTTGCCGCGGATCAATACCGGGGGGAAATAAAGCGGTATGCTGGCGCTCGCCAGAACAAAACGGGACATCACAAACCGGTCGGCTTCTTTTCGGCTGTCCGCAAAATATAACTCGCCGTCCTCCAAAGCAACCGCTGGAATTAGAAGGGTCTTTCCAGTGGTTAAACTCTGCGGGGTAATTAGCGAATGCACCAAACGTTCCAATCCAAGCGGCTTAAATAACGAAATTCCAAATAAGACGCTAAGCACTCCGAAATGATTCGGACGATAAATCTCTCGCCAGCCCTTAATCGACATCCACTGTGCCGCCAAAGTGTTAACCCGTTTTTCCAAATCGGCCGAATCGGCGGCTTGCGAAAGAAAGGCGGCATTAATCGCCCCAACGCTGGTCCCGCAGAATAAGTCAAAATCCAGTCGCTGCTGGGAGATTAGATAGCGCAAGGCCCCGATCTCAAAGGCCCCTTTGCAACCACCGCCTGATAATACTAACGCCCGTTTCAAATTGATCACCCCGCTTTATACTTATAATACGGGGTAAGAAAGTCATCAGCGCGCGACCGAAGGCACATTTAACGCTTCAATAAGCACAAATCTGCTGAGATTTACCGATCCATTCTTCATAATATCTTCACAATGAATGTTTACAATAAGGACGAAAGCTGAAATAATGGTAACAAGACTCGCTGTAATTGACGACAGCGAGGATGTACAAAGGAGCGTTTACGATGGATTCCAAGGAAACGATTAAAATAACCGGGATGTCCTGTGCCGCATGCGCCTTGAAGATCGAGAAGAAGTTGGCGAAGCTGCCGGGCGTCAAAACCGCCAATGTCAATTTGGCGCTTGAAAAAGCCACGGTAGAATTTGACAACAGCCAGGCTAACCGGGAACAATTTCAAGCGGTAATTGAACACCTTGGTTATGGGGTCATTGCCGAACAGCCTGCCACAGTCGGAAGGACTGATTTGAAAATCAGCGGAATGAGTTGCGCAGCCTGTTCCGCCAAGATTGAGCGCAGATTGAACAAGCTTGAAGGCGTGCAGCGCGCTACGGTGAATCTGGCTACCGAACGGGCTACTGTGGAATATGATCGGACCCGACTGGGTGTCGCCGATTTGATTGAAACGATTGTAAAATTGGGGTATGGCGCGGAACAGACGGCAGAGGTCAACCGGGATCGGGAAAAAGCCGAACGGGAACGCGAGATTCGTCAATTACGGCGCGATTTGATCACTGCGATTGTGCTGAGTTCGCCGTTAATTTTGGCCATGGTTTTGGCTTTGCTAAAAATCGATGTCCAATTTTTACATGATTGGCGGTTGCAGATTGTCTTAGCAACTCCGGTTCAGTTTTGGATTGGCGCCCGTTTTTACCGGAATGCCTTCTATGCGCTTCGGGCCAAGAGTCCCAATATGGATGTGTTAGTGGCCATGGGAACTTCGGCGGCTTATTTTTACAGTCTTTATAACGCTTTCTTTCAGAAAGCGGTACCGGGCATGATGATGAAGGATCTTTACTTCGAAGCCGGTGCCACCATTATTACCCTGATTTTATTAGGGAAATATTTTGAAGCTGTCGCTAAAGGAAAAACTTCCGAAGCCATTAAAAAATTGATGGGGTTGCGGGCCAAAACAGCCCGGGTGGTCCGGAACGGAAATGAAGTGGATATCCCCATTGAAGAAGTGACGGTCGGCGAGATGATTGTGGTACGTCCCGGTGAAAAGATTCCGGTCGACGGCAAATTGATCGACGGTAATTCGGCGGTGGATGAATCGATGCTTACCGGCGAGAGCATTCCGGTGGAGAAGAAACCGGGAGATGTGGTGATTGGCGCCACCATCAATAAGTATGGTTCCTTCCGGTTTGAAGCTACCAAAGTAGGTAAAGATACAGTATTAGCCCAAATTATTCAGTTAGTCGAGGATGCGCAAGGGTCCAAAGCACCGATCCAAAAGATCGCCGACCAAGTGGCGGGAGTGTTTGTCCCGGTGGTATTGGCAATCGCGGCGGTGACCTTCCTGGTTTGGACGTTTGGCGATTATAATTTAACTAATGGGATCATTAGTGCCGTCGCCGTTTTGGTGATCGCTTGTCCCTGCGCCTTGGGTTTGGCGACTCCGACCGCGATTATGGTTGGGACCGGCAAAGGCGCTGAAAACGGTATCTTGATTAAAAGCGGCGAACATCTGGAGAAGGCGTACCGGTTGACAACGGTTGTGCTTGATAAGACCGGAACCATCACCAAGGGAACTCCCGAGTTAACCGATATCATTGGTTTTAGTGAATTGGCGGAAACCAATTTATTACGACTGGCGGCCCAGACTGAAAAGAAATCTGAACATCCGCTGGGTGTGGCAATCTACGAGACGGCCCGGACCCAACTCGGCGCGATAGCCGACCCGGAACAGTTTACCGCCATTCCCGGCCAGGGAGTCATGAGTCAGATTAACAATCAGACCATCTTCATCGGAACGCGTAAACTAATGACGGAACAAGCGGTTGGGATCAAACCCGAGATTGAAGCCGAATGGGCCCGGGTGGAAAACGAAGGGAAAACCGTGATGGGGATGGCCGTCGACCAACAATTCACCGCTTTAATTGCCGTGGCCGATGTGATTAAGGAAAGCTCGCGGGAAGCGGTCGCCGCCTTAAAAAGCATGGGAATCAATGTCTATATGATGACCGGCGACAATCGCCGCACCGCTCAAGCCATTGCCAATCAAGTGGGAATTGATCATGTATTGGCGGAAGTGTTGCCGGAACATAAAGCGCAAGAAGTTGAAAAATTGAAGCAACAAGGCCAATTGGTAGCGATGGTCGGCGATGGAATCAACGACGCGCCGGCGCTAGCGACCGCCGATATTGGGATGGCGATCGGCACCGGAACCGATGTGGCGATGGAAGCAGCCGATATTACGTTGATGCGGGGCGACCTCCGTGCGATCCCCACTGCGATCCAGCTGTCGCGCAAGACCATGACCAAGATTAAACAAAATTTGTTTTGGGCCTTTATTTACAATATCATCGGTATTCCCATTGCGGCCATGGGGCTGCTCAATCCGGTAATCGCCGGGGCGGCCATGGCGTTTAGCTCTGTATCGGTTGTAACGAACTCACTCAGTTTGAAACGGTTTCGAGTCATGGGACATTAATTTACTGTTTTGATTTGGGTGGTTTGAAAATAAAAAATGAACTGAAAGAAGGAGAATATGATGCCGAACGAAGTGGCTAGCTTACAGGTTGAGGGAATGTCCTGCCAACATTGTGTGATGAGTATTAAAAAGGCGGTCGGCGAATTAAACGGAGTGGCCAGCGTTGATGTGGATCTGGCGGCCAAACAGGTAACGGTTAACTACAACCCGACCGCGGTAACGGTGGATGCGATTTGTGAAACCATCGAAGATCAGGGTTACGACATTGTGAAATAAACCGGTGCGGCAGCCCCCTTGGTTAAGGGGGTTGTTTTCCGAAGTAGAATGAGGTGAGACAATGGGTGATCCCAAACCGATTTTGGTCGTCGATGATGAACCAAAAATCGTCGAAGTAATCAAATCCTATCTGGAGAACTCCGGTTACCAGGTGTTGGAGGCATATGACGGCCAAACGGCGTTGGAGCTTTTCGAGAAGCATTATCCGGCTTTGGTTATCCTGGATCTGATGTTGCCGGATATGACCGGTGAAGCGATTTGTTCGCGGATTCGCAAGATCTCAAGAGTGCCCATTGTGATGCTCACCGCGAAAGTAGCGGAAGAAGAGATCATTCAAGGACTGCAGCTTGGCGCCGATGATTATGTAACCAAACCGTTCAGTCCAAGGCAGTTGCTGGCTCGCGTTGAGGCGGTGCTGCGCCGGACCGCCGGCGAAAGTGTTCCGCTGGCGAGTCTTTTGTCATTCCGGGACGGCGATCTGGAAGTTGACAGCTTAAAACGGGAAATCCGCAAGGGTGGCCAGGCAGTTAACTTGACCCCCAACGAATACAAAATCTTAATGACCTTAATCAAATACCCCCGCAAAACCTTCACCCGGGAAGAACTGGTGTTGATGGCTCTCGGCGGCGATTACGAAGGATTCGATCGAACCATAGACACGCATGTAAAAAACGTGCGCCAAAAGATCGAGTCCGATCCGAAAAGTCCCCAATATGTGCTGACGGTTCACGGGGTTGGCTATCGTTTCGGGGGTGAGTAGTTGATCAGTTTACGAGCAAAACTCTCATTGTCTTATATTTTAGTCGCGATCAGCGTAGTATCGCTGGTGAGTCTGGCCGCTAATTTTCTTTTGGAACGCCAGTTTCGCGAGTATGTTAAAGAACGGCAAGAGGAACGCAACCGTCAGACCGTCACCTTAATCAGCCAACAATATCTGGGCGAAGGTCAATGGAAACAAAGCACAGTGGAACAAATCGGAATCAACGCCCTTGAACAAGGGATCATTGTTAAACTGACCGATGCCGCGGGCAAAGTTATCTGGGATGCCACCTTGCATAATCATGGCCTTTGCCAGCAGATGCTCTCGCATATGGCGCGCAATATGGCGAGCCGTTATGCCAACTGGAACGGCGGTTATACTGTAACCCGTTACCCCGCCACCTTGGCCAATCAAGTCATCGGCCGGGTAGAACTGGGGTATTACGGACCGTATTTCTATAGCGACACCGATTTGGCTTTTATCAACACCTTAAACCGGATTCTGCTTGGGATTACTGTTTTTACCCTGCTGATTTCCTTGGCGCTTGGGATCGCGATGGCGCGTAGCCTAAGTACGCCCCTGGCGAAGGTGATTCAGACTACGGGACGGATCGCCGAAGGGCATTATGACGGGCGCGTGGAAGAGAAAACCGATATCAAAGAGGTACATCAGTTAACAACTTCCATCAATGAACTGGCCGCGTCGCTCCAAAAACAGGAGTTGCTCCGGAAACGGCTCACGGCTGACGTGGCCCATGAATTGCGCACGCCGCTGGCAACGGTCCAAAGTCATTTGGAAGCAATGATCGACGGAATTTGGCCCGCCAGCCAAAGCCGGCTGGAAAGCTGTCATGAGGAGATTCTGAGGATCAACCGCATGGTTCGGGAACTCTATAAACTGGCCCAATTCGATGGGGAAGCCATGCAGTTGGACCGGGTCGAGTTTGATCTGAGCGAGCTGTTGAAACGCGTCGTTTTGAATTTTGAAGGCCAGTTTCAGGCAAAAAAAGTTCAATTGCAGTATGAAGCGCAACCGGTGCTGATCCGGGCCGACCGCGATAAGCTCAGTCAAGTGATTGTCAATTTGCTGGCGAATGGGCTCAAATACACGACTCCGGGCGGGAGCGTCAGGCTGGGGATCGTAACGGAGCAAAACGGAGTGGCAATCCGGATTCGCGATACCGGAATCGGGATTGCCCCGGAAGATCTACCGTTTATTTTTGAACGGTTTTACCGTGCCGATAAGTCCCGTAACCGTTTATCCGGGGGTTCCGGGATCGGGCTGGCGATCGTCAAAGCGATTGTCGAAGCCCATGAAGGAAAAGTTACGGCCGAAAGTGAGCTGGGCAAGGGAACGGAAGTTAAGGTCTGGTTGCCAACCGGAATTTAAACTTAAAAAACACCGAGCGGTCGCTTAGACCGGCTCGGTGTCTTGAATTTTAGGCAATAAATCTTGAATTACGGCGCCTGCCATCATCAAACCGGCAATTGGCGGCAGATACGAGGTGCTCCCCGGAATCTGCCGTTTTTTGGTGCAATTATAAACTTGCTCGTCTTTGTGGGGGCAGATGCAGCCACCATGGCAAGTCGGGACGTCTTGCTGTGGCTCTACCGGTTGTTCGGTCGAATAAACGACCTTGACTCCCTCGGTGATCCCTCGTTCCCGTAAACTCTTCCGGACTGCTTTGGCCAGCGGGCAGGTATGAGTTTTACTGATATCGCAGATGGTTAGAGCCGTCGGGTCAAACTTATTGCCGGTACCCATCGCCGAGATGATCGGGATTCCCCGTTCCTGGCAATAGCTGATCAAGCCAACCTTAGACGACACGGTATCGATGGCGTCGACCACATACGAGATTCGCCCGTGGAGAATCGTATCCAGATTGTCCGGAGTGACAAACTCTTTCCAAGTAACCACAACGGCGTCGGGATTGATTGCTTTCACCCGTTCCGCCATCACGTCCACTTTTGAACGGCCATAATTTCCTTGAATGGCATGCAATTGCCGGTTAGTATTGGTTAAACAGATCTCATCATAATCAACCAGAATCAACCAGCCCACTCCGGCGCGGGCTAGCGCTTCCACAGTATACGATCCGACGCCGCCAAGACCGATTACGGCAACCCGTTCCGAATTTAAACTCGTTAGGCCATCCGCGCCAACCAGCAACTCCAGACGGCTAAAACGATGTAATGTCGATTCAGACATGCAAATGTCCTCCTGTAGCGACCCACCAATTTCGTGATTGCTGTTTCCTTGAACATGATAACGCCAAACTTACGGTATAGGTTATCCCAAAGGGTATCAAAGGCCGGTAGGCAATTTTCTCCATCGGTAGTTCACTTTTTTATTTAAGTCAATCAAATTATACTATTTCCGAACTTTCACTGTCAAAAAAAAATTATTCATAGAAAAACACAAAGGGAGAGCCCTTTGTGTTTTTCGTATTTTTATCAGTAAACAATTGAGCGATTAGGCTTGATTTAACGCCTGTTCAATATCGGCGATGATGTCATTGACATTTTCAATACCGACTGATAACCGGATGAAATCCGGGGTGACGCCGGTTGCCAGCTGTTCGGCTTCGGACAGTTGTTGGTGAGTGGTCGAAGCCGGGTGGATGACCAAGGATTTGGCATCCCCAATGTTGGCAAGATGTGAGAGCAATTTCACGCTATTGATAAACTTAATCCCAGCTTCTTTACCGCCTTTAACACCAAAACCGATGATTGCGCCGGCACCGTTCGGGAGATACTTTTGGGTTTTGGGGTATTGGGGGCTATCGGGAAGTCCGGGGTAGTTGACCCAGGATACCTTTGGATGGTTTTGTAAGTACTGTGCTACCTTCAACGCGTTTTCACTGTGGCGCGGCATCCGTAAATGCAGCGTTTCCAAACCTTGCAGGAACAAGAAGGAGTTAAACGGGGAAACGGCGGGACCTAAGTCGCGCAATAAGGTTACCCGCGCCTTAATAATATACGCGATATTCCCCAACGGTTTTAAGGCCTCTACAAAATTGATCCCGTGGTAACTCGGATCCGGCTCAGCGATCAGCGGGAATTTTCCGTTGGTCCAATCGAATTTTCCGGAATCAACGATCACGCCGCCAATGGAAGTTCCATGACCGCCAATAAATTTGGTCGCCGAATAAACGACGATATCAACACCGTGTTCAATGGGGCGAATCAAATAAGGGGTGGAAGTATTGTCAACAATGAACGGGACGCCATGCCGGTGCGCAATTTCGGCAACACTGGCAAAATCCAACACGTCCAGTTTCGGGTTACCGATCGACTCGCCGTAGATCGCTTTGGTCTTACTGGTAATTGCCTTTTCAAAATTGCTCGGATCGGACGAATCAACAAATTTAACGGTAATACCCAGTCTGGCAAAAGTATAATGGAATAAATTATAAGTCCCGCCGTACAGATTGTCACCGGAAACGATTTCATCTCCGGCTTGCACGATGTTTAAAAGCGCTAATGTGATTGCCGATTGGCCGGAGGCTACCGCCAAAGCGCCGACACCGCCGTCGAGAGCGGCGACCCGTTTCTCAAACACATCGGTGGTCGGATTCATTAAGCGGGTGTAAATATTGCCAAATTCTTTCAGACCGAAGAGATTTGCGGCATGGTCCGTATCTTTGAATTGATAGGACGAGGTTTGATGGATTGGAACCGCCCGCGAACCAGTCACCGGATCCGGCTCTTGACCGGCGTGGACTGCCAGGGTTTCTAACTGGTATTGGTCTGCCATTGATAAATCCTCCTTAATTTTATTTTTAATAATTTATGGTTGAAATGAAAAAACCCCTTAAAGGGGTATCAAAACACCCCTTATCTTCCGAATCAAATCGGTTCGCTGGAGTTGGCACCAAAGACAGTTGATACTGTTGGTTGCCGAGGTTTCATTGGGCCAGTCCCTCAACCTCTCTGGATAAGGTGATTGAAAATATGTAATTCCTATTTGTTTAATAGAAAATGTTTATCAATACTATATTATAGCGCCGGGTTAGTGTCAAGAGAAAATTTGGTTACATTGGATAAATCTTTCTTGGTAGTCTTCACGTGTTGGATAAGCAGCGAGAGCGTCTCAGCGTTATCATTATATCCGCCATGGAGCAATTCAGACTTGAAAAAGCGATTTGGTTAGAAAATCTATTTTTAAATATCTGTAAAAACAAGGGATTGAAGGAGTTTATTTACTTGACGAAATACACGTCTTTTTTTATAATATAAATCAATATCAACCGATGCATTTTTGCTCATATTCAATGCGTGTTTAGTTAATAATAGAATATTAATCAGCTCTTATCAAGAGAGGGGAAGGGAAAGGCCCGATGATCCCTCGGCAACCGGCGAATTTTCGCGGCGGTGCTAATTCCTACAGGGGAAACCCTGAGAGATGAGAGGAATGAGTGCAAACAAAATCAACTCTTCCTTTCGGAAGAGTTTTTGTTTTAAATTATTAAAATTACATTTGGAGGTTATGAAAATGCCGATTAAGATCCCCAACAATCTACCCGCCGCGGAAACGCTAACCCAAGAGAATATTTTTATTATGAGCGAAGAACGTGCGTTCCACCAGGATATTCGTCCGTTACGGATTGCCATATTAAACCTGATGCCGACCAAAATTGTCACGGAAACCCAATTGCTGCGATTGGTCGGCAACTCTTCGCTGCAATTGGAGATTGTCTTGTTACACCCCGAGAGTCACGAATCTAAGAATACCTCCGCTGAACATCTGGCCACTTTTTATAAGACATTTCGGGAAGTGCGCGACCGAAAATTTGACGGAATGATCATTACCGGAGCGCCGGTCGAACAGCTGGAGTTCGAAGAGGTCAATTATTGGCAGGAATTGACGGAGATCATGGACTGGTCAAAACATAACGTCTTTTCAACCATGCACATTTGCTGGGCGTCGCAAGCCGGTTTATATCATCACTATGGAATCCCTAAATACGCGCTGGATAAAAAAGTGTTCGGGGTTTTCAACCATTTTCTCAATAAACAATATGTGAAGTTGTTGCGTGGCTTTGACGACTGTTTTCTGGCGCCGCATTCCCGCCATACCGAAGTGCGCCGGGCGGATATTGAGAAAGTTTCAGAGTTGGAGATTTTAGCGGAGTCGCCTGAAGCGGGTATCTACATCGTCGCCAGTAAAGACGGTCGCCATGTCTTTGTCACCGGTCATTCGGAATATGATCCGTTGACACTGAAATGGGAGTACGACCGCGACATCGCGAAAGGGATGCCGATGCAGGTTCCCTGTAATTATTACCCGAATGACGATCCGACGCAAACGCCGGTTGTGCGGTGGCGCGGTCACGCCAATTTGCTCTTTGCCAACTGGCTTAACTATTATGTCTATCAAGAAACGCCATTTGACATTAATGATATAAAGTAGTTGTTCCGTCAGGCAGTGACAGGTGATAGGTGACATGCCGATAAATCCTAGGATCGACGCCAGGTTAGTGAGTGAAGAATCTTTTTCCACAAAAAAAGTTCGGGTTAGGCCCCGAACTTTTTCGTTTATTTGCATAAACTAATTTTCCAGATCTGGAATTTCTGATAGGGAGTCACGTTCTATATATAGTACATCACATTGACATCGCCGCTTAAGGCGCGGTCGGCCAAATCTTGAAGGGTTGTTGCATCAAGGAAGGTATCGATCACTTCTTTGAGATCCTGCCAAAACCAACGGGTAATACAGTGCTTTTCGCGGTCACATTGTTCATTTTCGACACAGAGCACCGGAGCGATGGGACCCTCCAAAGCCCGTAAAACATCACCGACGGTGATATCCTTCGCCAGCCGTACAAGCTCATAACCGCCTTGGGCACCGCGCGAAGCGCGAACCAAACTTGCTTTCCGTAAGTTTGTAAATACTTGTTCCAAGTACGATTCGGAAATTTCCTGACGTTCCGCAATCACTCGTAACGCCAGGGGACCTTCTTGATTATGCATGGCTAAGTCGACCATTGCCCGTAGACCATAACGCCCTCTAGTAGATATTTGCATGACTTAAAATCCTCTTTCTGATATTTCCGTATTTAAACAAACCTTTAATACCAATCAACATGGATGGAATTGATTTTAAATTTAATGTAGCATAAACCGGAGAAAATAGCAAGAAAAGCCTCGCACGGTTTGGACAAGATTAACATATTCGTTCCGTCAATCAACGAGCGGACGGGAAAAATCTGAAGAAGCTGATAAATGGCATCAGCGTCGCCGGTTTTTTCAAATCGACAAATTTTTAAAGCGCTGGAATTGCTTATCCAATTGCGGCAGGTTGAGGTGGTACGAATGGAGAATCGCTTAACGAAATATGAACGCCGGGTCCGGGTCTTTCAAAGAAAGCTGGCTCAAAGCCAAGCGCAATTTACAACGTATTATCGGTTGAAGCTTGGCGTCTTTTGGTGCGGATTGGCGTTGCTCGCCATTAGTATTTATTTGAAGCACATCCCGCTGGGTTTCGGAATCGGCAGTTTGGGGGTGTTCCTTTTTGTTTTTGCGGATATCCGTCAAGTCCAACAGCTGAAACGCCTCCAATATTTTAACGCGCTCATCCAAATCAACCGGGAAGCGCTCCAACGCGTATCCGGCGAGTGGCAAAATTTCAAAGACACCGGGGCTGATTTTGTAGACATGCAGCACCCGTTTACGGCGGATTTGGATATCTTTGGCGATAATTCGCTGTTTCAATGGATCAGTTGTGCCCACACGTGCATCGGTCGGCGCCGGTTGGCGGCAATTTTATCTGTCACGCCGGAATCGATCCCAATTATCCAGCAACGCCAAGCAGCGGTATCGGAATTAGCCGGTCTTTTATGGTGGCGGCAACGTTTTCAGGCTGAAGCAATGCTGATTGCCGATGTTGCGAAAGATCCCGCTTCCTTAATTCAATGGGCGGCTGAACAAAAGCGGTTTTTTCGCTCGACTTGGACGCGATTGGCGCTTCGTTTACTCCCCGTCTTCACGTTATTATGGGCGGTTGCGACGATCATTCTGAAATTGCCGCTCGGTTGGTTGGTGCTCTTATTGGTTATTCACTTTGGCATCCTCCATTACCGTGGTCCGGAACGGGAAATGATCATGGCGAAGGTCGCTCCCTATCAGCGTCAGCTTCAGGGGTTGGGACGGTTATTTGCGCGATTGGAGAACCGACCGTTTCGCGCTGCGTTGACCCGGCATTTACGCGATGAACTTCAGGTCCGGGGGAAAGCAGCCTATCAACAGATCGCAGGTTTGGCGCGAATTGCCGATGCAATATCCAACCGCCATAACTTTTTCTATTTTTTGGTGAATTTAATTACGTTATGGGATTATCATTGTTTGTTTGCGCTTGAAGATTGGAAGGAACAATCGGGGAGCCACTTGGGGCGCTGGCTGGAAGTTTTGGGCGAGTTGGAAGCGTTAGGTTCGTTGGCGGTGGTGAGTCACGATCATCCCGAGTGGGCAATTCCGAGTATCGGCGCAACCGGCCCCGTTTATCACGGAGTTAATTTGGGACATCCGTTACTCCCGGAACAACGCGTCGGTAATGATTTGATGATTCGAACCACGGGCGAAGTCCTGTTGATCACCGGCTCGAATATGTCCGGCAAAAGTACTTATCTACGAACTGCCGGGATCAATTTGGTTTTGGCGTATGCCGGAGCATCGGTCTGCGCGCGTTCGCTGTATTGTACGCTGGCGGAGATCTATACCTGTATGCGGATTAGCGATCAGTTGACGCAGAATATCTCAAGTTTTTATGCGGAAATTTTACGGATTAAACAAATTGTCGATGCGACCAAAGCCGGAAAATCGGTCTTTTTCTTGTTGGATGAGATCTTCCGGGGGACCAATTCGCTGGATCGTCATACCGGCGCGCGGGTATTAATTTCGAAACTGAGCCGTTCCGGTGCGTCTGGACTGGTTTCAACCCATGATTTGGAACTGGCGGAACTGGAAAAGAGTTCAAACGGACGGATCAAAAATTTTCATTTTCAAGAGCAATATCAGAACGGACAAATTTTATTCGATTACCGATTGCGGTCGGGGGTGTCCACTACGCGCAACGCCTTGTTTTTAATCCGCTCCGCCGGGATTGATATTGATGAGACGGAAGATGTTTGGCAAGATCATCGCTGATGAATTTGTTAAACAAATGAAAAATATTACATATTTTGGCAGGAAAATGGGTTAATACGTTGAATATAACTTTTTAATATGGAAAGGGGAGGAGCAAAGGAATGATTCGAAAAAAAAGAATGGAGTTGAATGAAGTTCTCAAAGAGTTAAAAAAAATGTCGCTGGATCCGGAAGCGGTTGGCGGCAGGGAACGCTTTGACAGCACATCCCGTAGTGTCTACGGCGTTTTCATTCCAAAACTGCGGAAGTTGGCGAAGGCGGTTGGTCCCAACCATCAATACGCTTTACGGTTGTGGCAGATTGCCATCCGGGAAACCCGGGTATTGGCGGGGATGATTATCGATCCCAGTCAGGTTAGCGAAATTTTAATGGAGGAATGGGTACGTGATTTAGACCATTGGGAGGTCTGCGACCAGACCTGTCAGAATGTGTTTGAAAAAACCGATTTAGCCTATGAAAAAGCCGCTCAATGGAGCAACCGCGAGGAAGAATACGTGAAGCGGGCAGCTTTTGTCTTGATGGCGCGTTTGGCAATTAGCGACAAACAAGCGACCGATGAGGGATTTGTCGATTTTCTGTCGCACATTCAACGGGAAGCCGGGGATGAACGGCCGGTGGTTAAAAAAGCGGTCAATTGGGCGTTGCGTCAGATCGGTAAGCGTAATCCATTTTTGAACGAACAAGCGATCAAGGTAGCCCAAGCCATTAAAGAAAACAACCCGTCCAAAGACGCCCGTTGGGTAGCGAGCGACGCCTTGCGGGAGCTTCAAAGCGCCACGCTGCAGGAACGGTTCCATAACCGTGGTTTGGCCTCATAAATTTTGTCAGCGCATTGAATTGGAATTATTGTTTTATCCGTTTCATTTCATTCAAAACGTTTCATCACCTTCAATGACTACTATTTAACCAGGAGACACTGGTTATTTTTTTTACTAAACAATCCAAACGAAAAATGTTATATTAGAGGAAAAGGTAGCCAATTGCCGAATTTTTAAATGAATTCTCAAATCAAGTGTTTAAAATTGGGAGTAAGCGATGGAACATACTGTTTCGAATCCAAACGCCACTTTGTTCAAGGAGGATATTCCGGCAATACCGCCGGCTCCAATTGGAAATTGTGCATTCTTAGGGATTGCTCAAGCCGGTCCATTGAACGAACCGGTCCGGTTGAACGGTATTTTTGACTTTTTGACCACCTTTGGCGATTTTAGCCCGGCGGTTGAAGTAAGTTATACGATCGCCCAGTTTTTTGCCAATGGCGGACGTGAAGCCTGGTTTGTCAGGGTGGGTCGGGATACCCGCGCTGCCGATCTGATCGGGAATACGGTCGAGAAAAATGGTTTACACGCCTTGGATTCGGTCATTGGCTTAAATATGCTTTCCATCCCCAGTATTGCGCATCTTCCCGAGCCGGAACTCTCGATTGCGCTTGATGAAACAATCCGCTATTGTCAGGAACGCCGGACTTTATTGCTATTTGATTTGCCGCCTGGGATCGTTGAGCCGCTGGGTGTCAAACGTTGGCTTACCGAGCACGAGAAACTGCGTCATCCTAATGTTGCAACCTATTTTCCGCGGGTTCGGATCGCCGATCCTAAAGCAATCGGCACCACGCGGCTAATCGCTTCCAGCGGAACTGCCGCCGGAGTGCTGGCGCGCAACGATCTCAACCAAAATATTTGGAAGACGCCGAGCGGCATTGAGTTGCAAGTTTTGGGCGCCGCCGGGTTGGGGTACAATCTAACTGAAAAAGAGGTTGGGCAGTTAAACTCATTTGGCGTCAACAGCTTACGGAAGTTTGGAGCGGCCGGGACGGTGCTTAACGGGTTTAAAACCTTGATGGGGGCCGACCATCTCAGCTCGCAATGGAATCAGATTCCGGTCCGGCGGTTGGCTTTGTTTATTCAAGAGAGTTTACATCAAGGCACCGGTTGGGTTGGAAAAACTACCGCCGGGGAAGAACTTTGGGTTCGGTTGGCAGCGCAGATTCATGAATTCATGATGGGCCTATTTCAAGCGGGAGCTTTTGCCGGGACCACCCCGGAGGATTCCTTTTTGGTGCAGTGCGATCAAACGCTGAATTCCCCTGCCGATGTCAGCCGGGGGTTGGTCAATGTCTTGGTTGGCTTTGCGCCGACCCATCCCCAGGAGTTTTATTTTCTCAAATTATGCCGTAAAGCGAAAAAAGGATCGTGATTCATCATTTCGATTAACATTGCCAAATGAAAAACCAGCCCTCATCCGGCTGGTTTTTCATTTGATTACAGTTGATTACAGTTTTTTCGCCTGCGCCACGTTCGTGGTAGCGGTAGTTATTGAAACGCCATTTTTTGATATCCGGGTGGAATTTCAAAGAGCGACTCTTGCAACGTAGTTTCGCTGATATTTTTAATCTCTTCACTGAGTTTCAGACCGTTCAAACCGTGAAACTCCGTTTTGACCGGGTAATTCAGTTTTGGCGAGACCCATTGGGTCAGCTTCAGCTTGGTGTCGCTAAAAACATATTCGATCACATTACAAGGATAGCCGTTAAGGGTTTCGGTACCGGCGACCCGCGTTTCGCGGATATCGCCCGCTTTCACGCCATAGGCTTTTAGGTCGGTGCCGGTTCCGAGATAAGCGACCTCAACATAGGTGCGGCTATTGGGCATCAAAGTCCAAAGCCGGCCGCGATCCGCCCGGATGATCGTGATCCGGCTTTCCGATTTGAGGTTATACTCCTGACGAATCAGATTGTCCCGGACATAAATGCGGCCGGTATTAACCCGGTTGTTCTGGGTCAATACCAGATCGGCAGTGAATGAAGCGCCATAGGAAACATGGGCCCAACCCAATAAGGACAGACTTAGAAAGAGGAAAATACCGAACAACCGTCGCTGCATATTCTTCACCTGACTCACGTTTATCTAGAATGGCATGGAAAAACTCATTCATAGTATCGTCGTTTTATTGCCAATGGAATAGTGGTATAAATTGAAATCAATAATTAATATAGTTCCATCCATACAACGTGGCCGAAAAACAGAGTAAGGGAAATCGCCGCGATAAAGTTGTTTCCAAATTTGCACGGTCGCTATTTTTAAATTTGGGTCAGGCATGTCGATTTTTTTGGATACGTTATAGATTTTAAACACTTGATTGACAAATTCCTTTCGGTACACTAAGATTTTTCATAGAAGCTTTATAATTAAGGGACTGGATGTTTTAGGCCGATATGCCTACATAACAAGACTGTCTTAATGAGGTGACGTAACAATGACTCAGCATGAGACCGGGACAGTATGCGCTTGTGGACGGAATCATACCCTGCCGATCCGGGAAATTGTAATTGCAAATCAGGCACTCAACCATCTTTTGGGATGCCGGGAACGTTTGGGGCTTGGGAAGAAAGTGATGCTGATCGCCGACGCCAATTCGTTGGAATTGGTGGGACTGGAAGCGGAACGGTTATTACGCGAAGACGGTTGTGAAGTCAAACGTTGTCTGTTTGAAACCAAGGACAAGATCATCCCCAACGAAATGGCATTGACCAAAGTGTTTGCCGAGTTTGATCCGGGGACGGACTTTATGGTCGCGGCAGGTTCGGGAACGATCAATGACATTACCCGCTTCATCAGCTCGAAGGTTGGAAAACCGTATATCTCGTTACCGACCGCGCCTTCAATGGACGGATATACCTCAGTGGTCGCGCCGCTGATTATCAACGGGTTTAAAAAACCGTGGCCGGCAACTTATCCGTTGGCGTTGTATGCCGATGTTCAGGTATTGTGCCAGGCTCCGAAAGCGATGATCGCGGCCGGATTTGGCGACTTGTTGGGCAAGGTGACCAGCCGGGCCGATTGGGTATTGACCAAGGTGATCAATAACGAATATTACTGCCAGACTACGGTCGATCTGGTTCAAAACGCGCTCGACGAATGTATCGCTAATGTGGATGGCTTTACCAAAGGGGACGAAAAGGCGATCGGCGCCTTGATGAAAGGTCTAATCGATGCCGGAATCGGGATGTTATGGACCGGAAATTCCCGGCCCGCCTCCGGTTCGGAACATTTGATCGCGCAGTTTTGGGAGATGAAATCGGTCGCCCGCGGCGAGTTCAAACACTTGCACGGCGATGAAGTCGGCGTCGCCACGGTTCTCTGTACGGCCATCTATCGCGAGATGCTCGACATGGATCTAACCAAGCTGGATCCGGAACGGGCGGTGAGTCAATTGCGCACTCAAGCGCAGTGGGAAGCGGACGCTCACCAAGTTTACGGTTCGATGGTCGGCGAAGTCTTTAAGGAAAATGCGCATAAAACCTCTGACCGGTCCGCGCCGCGAGCCCATATTGAGCGGATCATCGCTACTGCCGAACAATGGCAGGCCGCCATCCGCCCCTTCATGTTGACGCCGGAACAGACCATTGAGTTGCTCCAAAAAGTCGGTGCGCCGTATCTGCCGGCTCACTTGGATTTGGACCGCGCCCGGACCATTGAAGGAATTCTGCATTCGCAAGCCAGCCGGAATCGTTATACCATTCTGGAAGCTGCTGAATATCTCGGTTGTTTGGAACCGATCGCGGATAAAATTGCGGCGGAATTTAAAAGCTAATTCCATCATTATTTAGATGAGTCGCAATCCGGTGGAATTTATGAAAGCATTTGACGGAGCGCTTTTTGAGAATATGACATCCAGTCAAGCGTTGGCTTTCAACGACGGCGTTTTAGCGCGAAAGCAAAAACTCCGCTAATCAATGAAGAAAAAACAGCCGTTCCGAGGTGTGGGACGGCTGTTTTTTCATTTTTACACTTATTTATTTCTTGAGAAATTGAACTTAATTTTATCGAAATAGAATTCCGGTCCTAAAAACGGGAAACTAGTCCTTAGGAATATAATTCTGGCGGCAAGAAATGGAATTATGATCCATAGAAATAGAATTCCGCTGGTTATAAATGTAATTCAGGCACCGGGAAATAGAATTTTACCACCAAGAAATAGAATTCCAGTCGCAGAAAATAGAATTCCGGCAAAATAATTATCATTTCGAAAAATAAAATTGTGATTTTTGGTTGCACTTTAGAATAACTCAACCCTCCCGTGGCAAAATAACCGTGAAAGGGGAGTTTTGGGGAATGGTGAAAAAGATCGTGCTGGTCGTAGTGGTGAGTAGTTTAATTGCGGGGTGTAATTGGTTTCGAAGCGAACTACGGCCGACGCCGGATCAACGGATGTTGACCCCGGGGTCGCGCTTAGTGGAGTATTTCCCGCAAATACCGGTGACTTTTTGTTGAAACGTTCAAGTAGACAGCGTCTCCGCTTTGGTTAATCTTCGGAACGCCCAGGCGGTGATCAAACCATAAAGCGCGGATGAGATGGAATTGGTTAGCGCGGACGGGAAAGAGATATCGGTTAGCGACGGAACTTTAAATAATGACGTGACCGCGTAAATACAAAACCAGATGCCAAAACCGTATATTAACGCCTTATACCAATAAAACCGTTCCGAGATGCGGGGGATTAGATAACTAAAGATTACGCCCAAACTACCTGAAAAGCCCAAGAACGCCAATGAGGACAATAGACCTTCTTCAATCGAGGCCGATCTGTGGCCAAAGATTAAAATCGACGAAAAGTCTGAATACCGCAATGATCCGAACTTGAAAAAATGGATAAAGATAAAATTATTGAGGTAGGCGATGAAGCCGCCGACGACTCCAGCGACGAAGCCGGATGTAAAACGATCGTTCATTGAAGTTCTCCGGTTTTTTTGGTAGTATTGCCAAGTCAAATGAAAAAATTCACAACAAAAAAAGAGGATGAAGCGCCCTCTTTTTTTGTTGCGTCAAGCGTTTTAAGAAACTTATTCCGTATCATGCGTCGCCGCTTCGGTCCGGTAGAACCCGGCCGACTCCAACAACGTTTGTTTGACTTGAGCGGCTCCCGGCGAGAGAAAGACGTCGTAAGTTTGGGGATAGCGCAGTCGCCGGTATTCTTCGGGGAAACACTCCAGATTGGCCTGGGCGCGGGCTTGCAGCTCCATCAGGCCGACCGCCTCGGCGATTACTCGACCATCCTTCACCATTTGCTGCGAAAGTTCGGCGTGGCAGTGGGCTTTAAAGCTCACTTCTTTCAGCAAATTCTCCCGGTCGTAACCCTTGACCCGGCCTTCCTGAATGGTTTCACCTTCGAGATAGAGCAGATCGGCGAGGGGTTGGCGCTCGGCATTGTAATAACGGATGATTCGTTTCCGGCCGGGATCGGTGATTTTAGAGATATTGCCGGAGATTTTAATTCGCGGTTCCCAACCGTGCGCGCTTGCGATGGCAACCAGCTTATAAACGCCGCCGAGGGCCGGATAGTCCCTGGAAGTGATCAGATTGGTCCCAACGCCCCAAGCGTTGATCTTGGCGCCTTGCCGTTTGAGATCGGCAATCAGATCTTCATCCAGTTCGTTAGAGGCGACGATGACCGGATCGTCAAAACCGGCCTCCCGAAAGAGGCGGTATGCTTCTTTGGAAAGTTTGGCCAAGTCGCCGGAGTCCAGCCGGATCGCGCCCCGGACGTTCATTCCTTTGGCGCGAAGCTCTTTAAAGACCTGAATCGCGTTGGGAATGCCGCTATGAATCGGGTCATAGGTATCCACCAGCAAAGTGATATTGTTGGGGAATGCCTCCGCATAAGCGCGGAAAGCCTCAATTTCACTAGCGAAGCTCATCACCCAACTATGAGCGTGCGTTCCCATAACCTTCGCGCCAAACAGTTTTCCAGCCAAGACATTGGAGGTTCCGGCACATCCGCCAATCATTGCCGCCCGGGCGCCGCTTAATCCGCCATCCGCTCCCTGGGCGCGCCGCAAGCCGAACTCCATCACCGGTTCGCCTGCCGCCGCATAACAAACCCGGGCCGCTTTGGTGGCAATCAAGGTCGGATAGTTGAGCGCGTTTAACAGAAAGGTTTCGAGTAATTGCAAAAAGCCCAGCGGCCCTTCGACCCGGACCAACGGTTCGTTGGGGAAAATAACCGATCCTTCGGGAACCGCCCAAAGATTAAATTGCGGTTTGAATGCGGCGAGATAATCAAGGAAACCTTTTTCAAAACCGATCCGTTGTAAATAATCAAGGTCGCTGTCGCTAAAAGCGAAGTTGCGTAAAAAATCGAGCAACGGTTCCAAGCCGGCGCTTAAGGCGAAACCGTTATGCGGCGGCAACGAACGAAAAAAATACTCAAAACAGGCGGTCTGTTCCTGTCGTTGGTATTTCCAAAAACCATAAAGCATCGTCAATTCATAAAGGTCGGTCAATAAGGCGATGTTACGCCGCTCCGCCCAACCTTTGGCAGCGTCAGTCAACGTCGTTCACCTCGGTGGCAGTGATTAATTTGACACCGGACTTTTGTAATAGGGACAGTGCCGCAGCAGCCGAACCCGGTGGGACATCGACGCCTTTGACGGCATCGGTGATGACAAAGGTGGTTAATCCTTCCTGCAGTGCGTCGAGCGCAGTCGCTTTCACGCAGTAGTCCGTGGCCAGGCCACAAATGAAGACGGTGTCAACGCCTAACTTTCGCAAGTCGTCAGCGAGAGCGCTATCTTGAAAACCGCTGTAAGCTTCTTTGGCGGGATCGGTCGCTTTACTGACAATCATGGCCGTGGGGACAATGACCAAATCGGGATGGAAAGCCGCCCCGGGAGTTCCGGCCACGCAATGGGTCGGCCAGGAACGGTCGATATATTGGGGGGCGGCGGCGAAACTGATATGATTGGCAGGATGCCAGTCGCGGGTGTAAACAACGGTTTTAAATTTTGGCAGGAGCGAATTGATGATTGGGATGATCTGATCGCCCCCAGCCACGCCCAAACTGCCGCCCGGGCAAAAATCGTTTTGGAGATCGACAATAATCAGCGCTTTGTGCATGTTTGATACCTCCCCAGGAAAAGTCCTATGTAATATGTTATTTATATTCTGGACCGGTCGCGATTAACCTGCCGGGATCGCAAGCAGACCGATCTTGGCTTCATTTGCCGGGTGCACGGAAATGAGCGAGGCTAGGCGTTGGGAATAGGGGGGGGGATGGAATAAATTTCATTTTACGCTATATTAACATTACGTAAATCTACTTGTAAAGTAGTTTCGGGTTATGGTATAGTAAACTTGTGAAAAAATTAACAAAGCATTGGGCCATTTTGGATTTTTTTTATGTCCCAGTTTGTTCTTTTATTCACAATTTATTTCTTTGATTTTGTGAAACTGTTCACAACTCACCTTTTATCCCATATCGAAGTTGGAATAATTATCGACTGTCTTTCCACCCTTGAAGCTTGGCTGAATCAATGAAAATATGCCGCAATCACAACATATATCGAAAGGGGTAAATGACCAAATGGATGCAATATTTATCGAGGAGGCTGTAAGTGTCGCGATGAATGAACAAAACGATCGTTTTGCGAAGGTCGAAACTTTCATTGATGAACATGGTCGGGAACAATCGGCCCTGATTCCAATTTTGCAAGATATTCAACACGAATATCATTATCTGCCGGAGGATCTGTTATATCATGTGGCAACAGTGATGAAACTGTCCCCAGCGACCGTTTATGGCGTGGCCACATTTTACGCGCAGTTTTCTTTAGACCCCAAAGGGAAATATGTGATACGCATTTGTGACGGTACGGCTTGTCATGTCCGAGGTTCCGATCCGGTCCGGGAGACCATCCTGAAACGGGTTGGCTTGAAGAGCGGCAAGAAAACAACGGACGATCTCCGGTATACCGTGGAAACCGTCTCTTGCTTGGGAGCTTGCGGTCTAGCTCCGGTTATCATGGTCAATGACCGGATTCATGGCCAAATGACTCCGGAAGCAGCCACCATCATCCTGGACGAATTGGCAAAGGAAGAGGGTGGCAACTGTGATTGAGGACCGTTCCACACTCGAAAGGTTACGCGAGAAGTGGCAGCGCGGCTATGAAAATGAAACAGCGCGGATTCTCGTCTGCGCCGGCACCGGATGTGTTGCCAACGGTTCACTGGCGGTCTATGACGCGCTCAAAGCACATATTCAAAAACATGGCGATTATATTACTATTGAATTATTGTTCGAAGAAGGTAACTCCGGCGTTTCAGTCGTTAAAAGCGGTTGTCACGGATTTTGCGAAATGGGACCGCTGGTCCGGGTGGAACCGTCCGGTATTCTCTACACCAAAGTCAAACCCGAGGACACGGAGGACATTATCGCCGCTTTGCTAGATGGCACTCCACCGGTCGAACGGTTACTTTACAAACATCCGATCAGCGGCGAACAATTTGCCGAGGAAGAAAAGATCCCGTTCTACAAGAATCAGAAACGGAACGCGTTGGCCCACTGCGGGAAGATCGACCCCGACGAGATTCGGGAATATATTGCCGACGGCGGCTATCAAGGGCTGGCGAAGATTTTAACGGAAATGACTTCCGCACAAGTTTGTGAAGAAATTATCGAATCCGGTTTGCGCGGTCGGGGCGGCGGCGGCTTCCCCACTGGCCGCAAATGGGATCTGACCCGCAATGCGACAGGCGGCAAAAAATATGTCATCTGTAATGGCGATGAGGGCGACCCCGGCGCTTTCATGGATCGCAGCGTGATGGAGGGCGACCCCCATAAAGTGCTGGAGGGCATGGCCATCGCCGGTTACGCGATCGGCGCTGATGAAGGGTATATTTATGTTCGGGCGGAATACCCATTGGCGGTGGAACGCTTGAAAAATGCGGTGAAAGCCGCCCGTGAATACGGCTTGCTCGGCAAGAACATTCTCGGAACCGATTTTAGTTTTGATTTAAAGATTAAAGAAGGCGCCGGCGCCTTCGTCTGTGGTGAGGAGACGGCTTTGATCGCCTCGATCGAAGGCGAACGGGGCATGCCGCGTCCCAAGCCGCCGTTTCCGGCCAATGCCGGGTTATGGGGCAAACCGACCTTGATTAACAATGTCGAGACGTTCGCCAATGTTTCGTTGATCATTACCAAAGGCGCCGCCTGGTTCAAAAGCTTCGGTACGGAAAAAAGCCCGGGCACCAAGACCTTTGCTTTAACCGGCCAAGTGGCCAACACCGGCTTAATTGAAGTGCCACTCGGTATTACCTTGCGCGAGATCGTTTTTGAAATCGGCGGCGGTATCCGTAACGGCAAGAAGTTTAAGGCTGTGCAGATTGGCGGGCCTTCCGGCGGATGTCTGACTGAACAGCATCTGGATATGCCGTTGGATTTTGACTCGTTGCTTTCAGCGGGAGCGATGATCGGTTCCGGCGGTTTGGTAGTTATGGACGAGGACACCTGTATGGTGGAGGTCGCCCGCTACTTTATGAACTTTACTCAAAACGAGTCCTGTGGCAAATGTGTGCCGTGCCGGGAAGGCACTAAACGGTTATTGGAGATATTGGTCCGGACTGTCAACGGCAAAGGCCAACCCGAGGATATCGCAGTCTTGGAGGACCTGGCCGAAGCGGTCAAAGACGGTTCGCTTTGCGGCTTAGGTAAAACCGCGCCGAATCCGGTTCTGACCATGTTGAAATATTTTAAAGACGAATATCTGGCCCATGTCGAGGGGAAAACTTGTCCGGCCGGGGTTTGTAAAGCCTTCGGCCGGTATACGATTGTCGCCGAACGCTGTAAAGGTTGCAGCAAATGCAGCCGGACCTGTCCGGTTGGGGCGATCAGCGGCGAATTAAAGAAACCGTATGTGATTGATGCGGCTAAGTGTATCAAATGCGGCGCTTGCGTGGGAACTTGCCCATTCAAGGCCATTGAGGAGGGATGAACGTGACGGATACTTTAATCATCGATCACCAACCTGTCGAATTGGCGGGGGAAAAGAATCTATTGCAAGTCATCCGGAAGATCGGGATTGAACTGCCGACCTTCTGTTATCATTCGGAATTGAGCATCTATGGCGCTTGCCGGATGTGTGTCGTGGAGATCGAAGGCCGGGGCATTGTCGCTTCATGTTCAACCCCGCCGGTTCCGGGTATGAAAGTTTTAACCAACAGTCCGCGGGTTCAACGGGTCCGCCGGACCGTATTGGAGTTGTTATTGGCCAATCACGACCGGGAATGCACGACTTGCGAGAAAAACGGCCATTGCAAATTACAAGAGTTGGCCAACCGGTTTGGCGTTCGGAATATCCGCTTTGGCGAACGGGACCAAAAACATCCGATTGATGATTCCGGCCCATCGGTTGTCAGAGATCCCAACAAGTGTATTCTCTGCGGCGACTGTGTCCGGATGTGCTCCGAAGTTCAAGGGATTGGGATTTTGAACTTTATCAACCGGGGTTCGCAAGTCCGGGTCACTCCGGCATTTGATCAATCCATGGGCGAGGTCGATTGTGTTAATTGCGGCCAATGTAGCGCAGTTTGCCCGACCGGCGCATTGGTGATCAAGTCGGAAGTCAATAAAGCTTGGGCAGCATTGCATGACGCTTCCAAGCTGGTTGTGGCGCAAGTGGCGCCGGCGGTGCGGGTGGCGTTGGGTGAAGAGTTCGGCATGCCTGCCGGCGAAGTGGTCACCGGTAAGGTAGTAGCCGCCTTGAAACGGTTAGGTTTCGGCCGGGTCTTTGATACGTCCATGGCGGCCGACTTGACGGCGGTCGAAGAGACCAACGAATTTGTCACTCGGTTGCAACAGGATGAAAAGTTACCCCAATTCACCTCCTGCTGTCCGGCATGGGTCAAATATGCCGAACACAACGAACCCTCATTTCTGGCGAATTTATCAAGCTGCCGTTCGCCGCAGCAGATGTTCGGCTCGATGATGAAGCGGTATTGGGCGAAGGAATTGGGGAAAGACCCCAAAGATATCTATGTCGTATCGATTATGCCGTGTACGGCGAAGAAGTTTGAAGCGGCCCGTCCCGAATTTAGCACGGATGGGACTCCCGACGTCGATCTGGTACTGACCACCCAAGAGTTGGCGCAGATGATCCGGGAAGCGGGCATTGTCTTCGATAAGTTGGATATTGAGTCTTTCGATATGCCATTTGGTTTTGCCACCGGCGCCGGGGTAATCTTTGGCACCACCGGCGGAGTGGCCGAGGCGGCGCTGCGGGCCGCCTATGAGAAAGTAACCGGCCAAACTTTGGAACAGGTGAACTTCGAAGATGTCCGTGGGTTCGAGGGATTGAAAGAAACAACCGTTCATCTGAAAGGGAGAGAAGTCCGGGTCGCGGTGGTTCATGGTTTGGGCAATGCCAAAAAGCTGATGGAGCGCATTCGCGTGGGTGAAGCTCAGTATCATCTGGTGGAAGTGATGGCGTGCCCCGGTGGTTGCATCGGCGGCGCGGGCCAACCGATTGCCGCCAGTACCGATATTAAGAAAGCCCGGGCGCGCGGTATTTATAACGCCGATAAATTGTCTCAGCTCCGGAAGGCGCAGGACAATCCGGTCATCAACCAATGTTATCAAAAATGGTTGCATGAGCCGAACAGTCACGAGGCTCATGAAGCGCTGCATACCGGCTACCAAAAACGTAGCCGGATCTGTGGCGAAAGTTGCAATTGCGAATGATAGAATCATCAAAAGAGCAGGATGTCCTAAGCGGCATCCTGCTCTTTTTGGAATGAAAACAATTATAAAATTTGACGTCTTTAACAGGAAGCGAGCATTGAAACGCGAATTGAAATTATTTAGTTCGTATGGAATTCGATCAAGATGAGGGATTTGTGATGACTAAAGAGAAGTTGCCGGTAACACCGGCCATCCGGCAGTTGCGCCAGGCGAAAGTTGCTTATGAAGATCACCTTTATCAATATGAAGAAAAGGGCGGGACGGAGGTTGCTGCGCGGGAGCTGGGAATTGATGAACACGCGGCCATCAAAACATTGGTGATGGAGGATGAGCGGCATAACCCGTTGATCATCCTGATGCATGGCGACCGCCAGGTATCCACTAAAGAATTGGCGCGCGTGCTCGGAGTCAAAACCATTACCCCTTGTACGCCGGAGACTGCCTCCAAACATACCGGCTACCTGGTCGGTGGAACCTCTCCGTTTGGCACCAGAAAGGAATTGCCGGTTTACGTGGAAACAAGCATTATGGATTTACCGCGGATTTATATTAATGGCGGCAAACGAGGCTATCTGGTCAGCATGACCCCGCAGGACCTGCAACGGGTGCTCAACCCTCAAGCGGTAGCGGTAGGAACCAGCGGCTAGCCTTATCAAAAGAGTAGGATCGCAGTAATTATATATTACGCACTAAATATTTGACCAGCAGCCCGACAGGTATTTCTGGACTCAGCCGTTGATTTTTAATTTATAATTCGGTATTTTTTGTTAATAACTTCTTTTCCGGATGAAAAGGTATTAAGTAAAAATTGTTTCAGTCGATATAATATCTAGAAACGGGATATCAAGTAATTCGGCATGGATGCTGGCGGAGATTGGACGATTGAGGGAAAACCCAGACGGCCAACGCTTATTCAGCGTTGGCCGTAGTTATTGTTACTTCCGCTTCTCAGGGGGTGGAAATTGGTAATTGGCAATTTCCTTAGATTAAATGTTCAGTTTAGATAAGGAGTGGATTTTCTTTGGGAAATAGCTTTGATCGCGAACCTATGTTAGACTTATATCTTTTTGAAACAACCCAACTCATCGAACAGCTGGAGCAACTTATCTTAAACAGTGAACAAGGAAATAATTTCGATAACTCCATCAACGAAATTTTCCGGATCATGCATACCATTAAAGGCTCAGCGGCGATGATGCTTTTTACCAATGTTTCAAATCTGGCGCACGCAATTGAGGACCTTTTTTATTTACTGCGCGAGAGTAAACCGGCTGAGATTGATTATTCGAAACTAAGCGATCTGGTCTTATCGGGTGTCGACTTTATTAAAAATGAGACCCAAAAAGTGCAGGACGGTTCGGAATCCAATGGCGATTCGGCGTCACTAATTCAAAATATTAAGAACTACCTTCAAGAGTTGCGCGGTTCCAGTCCGAACCAGCCAAATCCAGCGGCCGAAAAAGCGAAAACCGAAACCGAGTCCCCCAAATTTTATATTGGGCAAGACCGGTCGGCCGAACGATTGTCGGAACAACCACAATATGAGGCATCCCTTTATTTTGCCGAAGACTGTCAGATGGAAGATGTGCGCGCCTTCACCTTATTACATCAATTAAAAGAAAAAGTGGAGATTGTTTCGTGCGTTCCGGAAGTGGTTATTGACGATAACGCTTGTATCGAAGCGATCCGTCAGGACGGTTTAAAGATTGCCTTTACCATGAAAGGCACTTTAGATGAGATTGAAGCGATCTTTAACAAAACACCGTTAATTAAAGATCTTGATATTCACGAAAAACCTAAAGCTTCGTTGCTGCACGCTTTGCCGATTATTCAGGAGGTTGAGGAGGCTCAACAGATCGTCAAGAGACGAAACGAACCGGAGAAGAGCAGTACAGGTTCGGTCTCGCAACGGTTTATCAATGTGAACGTGGAAAAACTCGATAAATTGATGGACTTGGTCGCGGAGTTGGTTATCTCCGAGGCGATGGTAACCCACCATCCGGAATTGGATGGCCTGGCTTTGGATAGTTTCCATAAAGCATCCGGCCAATTGCGCAAGATCACCAATGAATTACAAGACATTGTCATGGCGATCCGGATGGTGCCGCTGACCAATACTTTTATGAAGATGCAGCGAATTGTCCGCGATATGAGCCATAAATTACAGAAAGAAGTGGAACTGGAGCTGATCGGCGAAGAGACCGAAGTCGATAAAAATATCATCGAACAGCTTTCCGATCCGCTGATGCATTTAATCCGGAACGCAATTGATCATGGCATTGAATCGCAGCCGGAACGCCAAGAGAAGGGCAAGCCGGCTGCTGCCAAGATCACTCTGGAAGCCAAAAATTCCGGCAATGAAGTCTGGATTGTTATCCGGGATGACGGACGGGGGCTGGATAAAGATAAGATCTTGAAGAAAGCCTTAGAAAATGGCTTGGTTACCAAACCCGAAAGCGAACTGACCGAACGGGAGATTTTTGCTTTTATCCTCCAACCGGGCTTCTCGACAAAAGAAAAGATCACCGAGTTTTCCGGCCGGGGGGTCGGAATGGACGTGGTCGTGAAGAATATTGAAAAAGTTGGCGGAACGGTACTCATCGACAGCGTTATGGGAGTGGGAACGTCGATTTCGCTAAAGATTCCGTTAACGTTGGCGATCATTGACGGTATGAGCATTCAAGTCGGTAATTCGCTCTTTACATTGCCCACCACAACAATCCAGGAATCCTTCCGGGTGAAGGAAGAAGATGTGATTACCGATCCGGACGGCGATGAGATGATTTTGATTCGTGGGAAATGCCATCCTTTCTTGCGGCTGCATGAATTGTACAAGATTGAGACCGACACCGTGAAACTGCATGAGGGGATCATTGTGATGGTTGAAAGTGATGATAAGAGTCTTTGTTTATTCGCGGACCGATTGCTCGGAGAACAACAGGTGGTTGTCAAAGGATTGCCGAGGTATATCAAGAAAGTTCGCGGTTTGGCGGGATGCACATTGTTGGGTGACGGCAGCATCAGTTTGATTTTGGACGTCCCCGGACTGCTACATTTTTAAATTTTTATAGACAAGCTTTACTGGTTTCGACATCATATTCGGTTGACAAACCAAGGATGAGGAGGCACCAATATGAAGTGGTTTTACAATTTGGAGATCCGTTCCAAACTGATTATAGGGTTTTTGGCCATTGTCTTACTGACGGCGATTTTAGGCGGCTTAGCCATTTATGGCATTAAGGCGATCAGCCAGGCCGATGCCGAGCTTTACAGCCGCCATACCCAGGTTGTGCAAGGGGTCAGTTTGATTTCGGCCAACTATCAGAAAGTGCGGATTACCCTTACCGATACCATTCTCGATAAAACCATGGATGAAAAAGTAAAACACGGGAATGACTTAATCACCTTTAATGATGCAATCACTTTGCAGTTGGGAGAGATCGAGAAGACTGTCGCAACCCAGGAAGAAAAAAAAGCGTTTGGAGTTTTAAAGGACGCGTTGTTTAACTTCAGACCGTTCCAAGACAGCATTTTGGCTTTGACTGTGACCAATCAGTCGGACCAAGCCCTCCAAGCAATTCGGGGCGAGGGTGCGCCGTTGGTGACGGCGGTCGAAGAAGCGATGAACGGCCTGACGCAATTGGAGATGAACCTGGCCAAGCAAAAATCGGTTACCAATGCGGCCTTGGCCCAACAGTCGATTATCGTCACGTTTGGAATTTTGATCTTGGCAACCTTGGTCTCGATCGTCATCGGTTATTTCTTGTCGGTGATCATCGCCAAACCCATCAAAAAACTGGCGCAGATCTCCGAGAAAATTGCCAGGGGCGATTTAAATGTGGAAATCGATACGGTCCGTTCCAAAGATGAACTGGGTAAAATGATGTTGTCCTTTGGGAAACTGGTTGAACGGGTTTTTTGGTATGAAGCGTTGTTGGATTCGGTTCCTTTCGCCATCTCGGTAACGGATATGGAGCGGAATTGGACGTTTGTCAATAAACCGTTTGAACAGTTTTTAGGCTTAACCCGCCAAGAGATTATTGGCAAACAGTGCCAGGATTGCAGTAGTGAGATTTGTGCTACCGAAGAGTGCGGTTTGGCCCGTTTGGAACAGGATCAACCGCAGACCTTTTTTCGTAAAGAGAGTCAAAATTACCAAGTTGATTCTTCATATATTGAAAATTCCCAGGCCGAACGGGTCGGCCATATTGAAATTATCCAAGACATTACGGCCAAAACCCGGGTCGCCCAATATCAGAGCGCCGAAGTGGCCCGTTTGGCCAATAATCTGGAATTATTAGCCCAAGGCAATTTGGAATTGGATTTGGCGGTGGCGGAAGCGGACGAACATACCCAGGTCGAACGGGAAAACTTCCAGCAGATCAACGCCAACCTGGAGCGGCTGAAAGATGCGATCACTGCATTGACCACCGACGCCGGTCAATTGGTTGAAGCGGCGTTGGAAGGACGACTCGATTTCCGGGCCGACGGTTCCAAACATGGCGGCGAGTTCCAAGCGATTATTCAAGGCGTCAATAACACGTTGGACGCGGTTATTCGACCGATCAGCGTGACTGCCGATTATATCGAGCGCATCAGTCGGGGCGATATCCCGGAAACCATCGTTAACGATTATCAAGGTGACTTTAAAGGATTGATCGACAATCTCAATACCTGTATTGAGGCGGTCAATTCGCTAGTAGTCGACGCAAATACTCAAGCCCGGGCGGCAATTGAAGGACGACTTGACTTCCGGGCGGATGCCAGCCGTCATGGCGGAGGATTCGCCAAGATTATCGACGGTTTCAATCAAACTTTGGACGCTATTATTCAGCCATTGAACGAGGCCATTGCCGTATTGCAACGGATGGCGGTGAACGATTATACCCGGCAGTTGCAGCCCGAACAGTACCAAGGGATGCTGCGCCATTTCGCCGAGACCGTCAATGCGGTGCAAGCGCGGTTATTAAGTGTCCAGGAAGTCGTCAATCAAGTAGCCGATGGCGATACCAGCCGTTATGAGGAACTCAAAGGCATCGGTAAACAGTCGGAAGACGACCATCTGGTACCGGCGTTGACCCGAATGATGGGAATGATCGAAGCGTTAATCACCGAAGTCGAGACCTTAACGGAAGCGGCGATCTCGGGCGAGCTGCAAGTCCGCGGCCGGACCGAACAATTCTCCGGCGGTTACCGGGCGATCGTTGCGGGCTTCAACCGGACCCTCGATGCGGTGATTCAACCGGTCAATGAAGCGGCGGCGGTTCTCGAAGAGATTGCCCAAGGGAACTTGACTGTCAAGGTTGAAGGAGATTACCAAGGCGACCATCGCAAGATCGCCGACGCGTTGAATCAAACGTTGAGCAATCTGAATGACGTGCTGTTTGAACTGAATGATGTGGCGGAGTTAGTCGCCGACGGCGCCCGGAACGTTTCCCAATCCAGTCAGATTATTTCCGAATCCGCGACCGAACAAGCCAGCACGGTTGAGGAATTGACCGCTTCGATGACGGAAATTGCTTCGCAGACCAAGCAAAACGCCGCCTACGCCGACGAAGCCAATAAACTGGCTTTAGCCGCCAAAGACAACGCCGAACAGGGCGATCAGCAGATGCAGGAGATGCTGAAAGCGATGACCGAGATTAACGGAGTCTCCGAAAGTATCTCAAAGATTATCAAAGTCATTGACGAGATTGCCTTCCAAACCAATATCCTGGCCTTAAACGCGGCGGTCGAGGCCGCCCGCGCCGGACAACACGGGAAAGGATTCGCGGTTGTTGCGGAAGAAGTGCGCAACCTCGCAGCCCGTAGCGCTAATGCCGCCAAAGAGACCACGGCGTTAATTGAAGGCTCGATTACCAAAGTCGCTTCCGGAACCAAAATTGCCAATCAAACTGCCCAAGCGCTCCATCGGATCGTCGAAGGCGCCGCCAAAACCACTGGTTTGGTTGCGGACATCGCCCATTCTTCCAATGATCAAGCGCTCGGAATTACCCAAGTTAATCAGGGAATCAAGCAGGTGGCCCAGATCGTTCAGACCAGCACCGCCACCTCCGAACAGAGCGCGGCTGCCAGTCAAGAGTTGTCCGGTCAGGCGGACATGCTGCGTTCGCTGGTTAAAAAGTTTCGATTGGTCAAAAACCATCAATATCTCCTTGAGTCGAAAAATAGATAAAACAATAAATTATAGAGGTGAATAACATGGCAGGTGTCATCGACAATTTTAATCTTCAGGAAGATACCCAAAAAGGCCGGTTCTTAACGTTTGCAATCGGTAATGAAGAGTATGGCATCGAGATCGAACATGTAACCGAGATTATCGGGATCCAAGCGATTACCGAAGTTCCCGAACTACCCTTCTACATCAAGGGCATTATTAACCTGCGGGGCAAGATCATTCCGGTGATGGACATGCGGTTGCGGTTTAAACGGGAAGCGATGGAGTATAATGACCGCACTTGTATTATCGTGGTGGATATCGGCGAGATCACCATTGGTTTAATCGTCGACAAAGTGGTCGAGGTTGTTAGCATCCCGGAGCAGGATATTGTGCCGCCGCCCGACCCGAGCACCGGCTTCCAAACCCGCTATATCAAAGGCGTTGGCAAGATCGGCAATGAGGTCAAATTGTTATTGGATTGCATCAAGATCCTCAGCGATGAAGAGGTGAAAAACCTCGCCGAGATCGCATAAGCGCCTTGTAGCCGGTTTAAACGGTCTTGGTTCGTTAATCTCATTGGTAAGGAGTTCGCCATGATTTCAATTACCGAAGATGAATTTTGGAAATTAGTCAGTTTTATCAAAGGAAATTATGGTATCAATTTAACTGAAAAAAAAGCGTTGGTCACCGGCAGGTTACAAAACATTTTAGCCGAAAAGAATATGCAGAGTTTCTCGGAGTATTTCAACTACATCATGGCCGATAAATCCGGGAGCGCCGTCACAAATTTGATCAATAAGATTACGACCAATCACACTTTTTTTCTCCGCGAAAGGGATCATTTTGACTTTTTCCGTACCCAGGTGCTTCCGTATTTGAAAAGCACTAGCCCTAGCCGGGATATGCGGGTTTGGAGCGCGGGTTGTTCGAGTGGCGAGGAACCGTATACGTTGGAGATGATCATCGCCGATTTCCTGGGTATGGAACGAAAGGCTTGGGATACGCGGATTTTGGCAACCGATATTTCGGAGAAGGTCTTGGACATTGCGGTCCAGGGGATCTATGCCAATGAACAGCTTACGGCCATCCCCGATGATTGGAAACGCCGCTATTTTACCCGGGTGAACGATGACGCGTCGCAATTGGTCGAAGACATTCGCAATAATGTGATTTTTCGCCGGTTTAACTTAATGAACCAGGTATTTCCGTTTAAAAAGAAATTTCAGGTGATCTTCTGCCGGAACGTAATGATTTATTTTGATGCCGAAACCCGCCGGGAGCTCGTCGACCGTTTTTATGAGCATACCGAGCCCGGAGGTTATCTGTTTATCGGACTTTCGGAGTCCTTGCGGAGAGAAGAAACCAATTATAAATATATTCGCCCCTCGGTTTATAGAAAGGAATAACCAATGGCCATAAAACAACGTATCAAAGTCTTAGTCGTTGATGATTCGCTCGTTTTCCGCGAACTATTGGCTAGAGGTTTGGCTAATGATCCCGGGATTGAGGTTGTCGGTACCGCTGGCAGCGCCGCCGAGGCCAAGAAAATGATTCTTGAATTGAAACCGCAAGTTTTGACCTTGGACGTGGAGATGCCCCAAATATCGGGGATTGAATTTTTAAAACAACTGATGCCAGAATATCCTTTGCCGGTGGTGATGGTCAGTTCGGTCAGTGACAGCGTCTTTGATGCCTTGAAAGCCGGAGCGGTTGATTTTGTGACCAAACCGGATACCAGCAATCGTGGGGTTGATTCGGTAATCAATGAATTGATCGTTAAGATTAAGATCGCCTCTATTGCGAAAGTCGGAAGCTGGAAACATGATTCCGGCAAGCCGGAGTTGGGCAAAGTGGTCCCAGGCAAACAGGAACGGCTGATCGCGATTGGAGCCTCCACCGGCGGTACCGAGGCGTTGGCGCGGGTATTGCAACTTTTTCCGCGCAATATGCCGGGAACCGTGATTGTCCAACATATGCCGCCGGTGTTCACCAAAATGTACGCCGACCGTCTGAATGAAAGCTGTCAAGTTGAAGTGAAAGAGGCCGCCAATGGCGATGTGGTTTATCCGGGGCGGGTGTTGATCGCACCCGGCGATTATCAGATGCGGGTCAAACGCAGCGGCCTTTCCTATAGTGTGGAATGTTTTAAAGGTGAAAAGGTGAACGGACATTGTCCTTCGGTCGATGTGTTATTTCAATCAGTGGCGGAGGTTGCGGGCAAAAACGCCATTGGGGTCATTTTGACCGGAATGGGCTATGACGGGGCCAAAGGTTTACAGCAGATGCGGCAGAAAGGTGCGCGCACGCTCGGGCAAGATGAAAGTTCTTGCGTGGTTTACGGAATGCCCCGGGCTGCTTTTGAGATTGGCGCCGTTGAAAAACAGGTGTCGCTCAATGACATGACACGTGCGATTGAGAACCTGGTCAACAACCCAGGATGAATTCGGACGTCAGTGAGGGTTGAATGGAAAAAGAAACGCTCCAGATCTTAATCGTCAGCCATGACGAAGCGGATGTGCGAATGGTTAACAACGCAGCAAGCGCGGAAACGATTGCGGTGGCAGTGCGGCAAGTGGATCAACCCGCCCAATGGCAACTGATCGACACTTCGAATTGGGACCTAATCGTTTGGAATCTCGATTGCGGCGCTGACCTTGACCGGATTCAGCCGTTTTTTGCGCAAACCGCTCCTCTGTTATTGCTTGTGACGGCGGATCCGACCAAGGGTCCCGCTACGCAATTATCAGTGCCCTATTATGATCTAATTTACCGCGACCGGACCGTTAGGCCGACTCGCGGTGTTCAGCATGCCTTACGGGAGGCTGTTCTACACCGGCGTCTGCGGCATCAGAACAGTTCGCGCCGGGGGACCGAACCGATCTATTCATTACTTGATTGCATGGGTGAAGGGGTGCTCGTAACCGATGACGAACTGCGGGTGGTCTTTCTCAACCGGATGGGCGAGGCGATCTTGGGTTGTTCGATGGACGAGGCGCTTTTGAAGCCGGCTCGGGAAGTTTTTCAATTGATTCATGGCCAGACCGGAGCACCGATTGATAATCCGTTCGCCGTTGTGCTTGGAGACGGCGTCAAAATTACGCTACCCGGCGACGCGGCGTTGGTTGCCTATGATCAATCATTGAAAATGATCTCGGCGAGTAGTGCGCCGGTTCAAAATCAGGCGGGGATCACTTACGGGGTGATCGTAGTGTTTCGCGATATTACCAAACAATTGCAGATTGAGGCGTTGGTTGCCGATCAGGAGCACCTACAGCAGGCGATTTTGAATAATATTCCCGATTTGGCGTGGTTAAAGGATACCTCAGGCAGATATATCGCGGTGAATGACGCGTTCTGCGCGATCTTAGGACTGCCGCGCCAGGCGATTATCGGCAAAAGCGATCTGGAGTTATGGCCTGACGGGCTGGGTGCTAATTTTGTCCGAGGCGATCAAGAAGTAAATGATTCACGTCAACAACTCTGTATCGAAGCGGTCCTGCCCGTCAGCGACGGGACGGAACGGTGGCTGGAGACGATTAAGTCGCCCATCTGTGATCACCAAGGTAATCTGATCGGGACCAGCGGGTTGGCCCGCGAGGTGACCGAACGGAAGAAAGTTGCCGCCGAATTGCTGGCCAGCAAAGAAAAGTACGCTTCGTTATTTGCCAATATGTCCGATGGGTTTGCCTATCATCAGGTGATTTTTGATGAATATCAGACCCCGGTAGATTATATTACCCTTGAAGTGAATGACGCTTTCCTCCGGTTGACCGGATTTCAAAAGGACGAGATAATCGGTCAACCCATCTCGCAACTGATCGCGGCTAAAAAGTATCTGATCGAGCGTCAGATTCAGATCTTCGGGATGGTCGCCTTATCGGGTGAAAGCGTTAAAATCAACTTTCTCTCGGAGACGTCCAATTGTTGGCTTTCCTTGTATGTTTACAGTCCGCGTCAGGGGTATTTCGCCTTGATCGTCTCCGACGTTACCGAGAACAAACTGGCCGAAGCCGAGATGAAGCAGGCGATTGAGACAGCTGAAGCGGCCAACAAAGCCAAGTCGGAGTTTTTGGCCAATATGAGTCATGAGATTCGCACCCCCCTCAACGGGATCACCGGAATGATCGATTTGACGCTGCTGACCGGATTGGACTCGGAACAACGGGAGAATCTCAGCATTGCCAAACAGTGCGCCGGTACGTTATTGAGCGTGATTAACGATATTTTGGATTTTTCCAAGATTGAAGCGGGAATGATCGACATCGAGCATACCTCGTTCAGTTTGGACGATCTGGTGGATAAAGCCTTAAGCGCTCACCGTTCGCGGGCCACCGAAAAAGGTTTGGAGCTCTCGGTCGAAGTCAATCCTTCCACGCCGCGCTCGTTGATTGGCGCGCCGTTCCGGTTGTTGCAAGTCCTGAATAACTTATTGTCCAACGCGGTCAAGTTCACCGATGCCGGAAGTGTTAAACTGATTATCTATCACAGCTACGATCAACGCGACGACCTGTTTCTCCGGTTTGAGGTGCGGGACACGGGGATTGGGATCGATGTCGCCGATATGAGCCGGCTCTTTAAAACCTTCAGTCAGGTGGACGGATCGTTTACCCGCCGTTTTGGCGGGACCGGCTTGGGTTTGGTCATCGCCAAACGGCTGGTTAACTTGATGGGCGGCGAGATTGAAGTCTATAGTGAAAAAGCCAAAGGGAGCACGTTCTACTTTACCGTTCCGGTGGCGGTTGACGGACCGCGGATCGTCAAGACCGAGCAGGACGCGCCCGAGTACTTTGACCTGAGCGCCACCGGGATTCGCACCTTGCTGGTGGAGGATGACCCGGTCAATCAAAAAACCATCGGCAAAATGCTGGACAAGATCGGCTTATTGGCCGACATTGCCCAGGGCGGCCGCGACGCTTTAGGTAAACTGGCCGCAAATCGTTACGATATCATTCTGATGGACATTCAAATGCCGGATATGGATGGGATTGAAACCACCCGGCGCATTCGGGAGAATGAAACATCAGATAATAAAGATATTCCGGTGATTGCCTTAACCGCTCACGCTTTTCAGAGCGACGCCCAAAAGTTTCTTGACGCCGGGATGGATGGTTACGTTGCGAAGCCGATTTCGATGTTGAAATTGTCGCAGACCATTGCCGAATGTTTACGAATTGGGAAGGCAAAAGCGGAAACACCCAAAGACGGACCGGCACTAACGCCGAATCCGGTCATCGTTCATACCGAAGGAGGTATTGATCTTTTCTTGCAACAGATGGCGGAAGCGATCCCCATACATGATTACGACGCCATCGAACGCAGCGCCAATCACCTGAAATTAGCGGCGCTTGAGAAAAATGATACGACCGCCAAACAACTCGCATTTAAATTGGAGATGGCAGCTCGAAAAGCGGATGACGAAGGCATTGTTTTACTGCAGCAACAGCTAGTGCAATGTATTGCCGATCGAAAAGACAAAGGGGGTATATCGTAGTGAAAATTCTGATTGTTGAAGATGATTTGGCCAGCCGCAAGTTTATGTTTAAATTTATGTCGATGTATGGGGATTGCGATATTACCGTAAACGGGATGGAAGCGATTGAAGCCTTTTTGATGGCTTGGGATGAGGGTCAACCCTACGATCTGATTTGCCTGGATATTATGATGCCGAAAGTGGACGGATTGAAAACGCTCAAGACCATCCGGGAAATTGAAAAACAACGGGAAGTGCCTGATGCTGAACGGGTAAAAGTCATTATGACCACCGCACTCAATGAAACCCAGAATGTCTTTGAAGCCTTTGACTCGGGTTGCGAGGCGTATGCCGCGAAGCCGATTGACACCGGTAAATTGCTTGAAGTGATGAAAAAACTGAATTTGATCAGTTAACCGTCCGCGTTCATATTGTCATGATGAAACCTTCCCTTCGGAAGGTTTTTTGTTTTTGCTTGATTTTAACTTGACCATCTTTATAAAATAAAGTAAATTATGATCATTAATTAGTAAAACAAGGAGATTATCGATGAATAGTTTTGATTTGAAAATTATTCGCTGTTTGATGCGCAACGCCCGGACTACCTGGGCGGAGCTAGGAACCTTGTTAGGTCTGACGGCCCCGGCTGCGGCCGACCGGGTGCGGCGGCTGGAGGAACGTGGCGTGATCAAAGGGTATGCCGCGGTAGTAGACCCCGAGGCGGTCGGTTGTATGGTGACCGCCTATATTAGCGTGACGCTCGCCAAACCGGCGGACCGGAAGGGTTTCCTGATTCAAATTGCCGCATTGCCGCAAGTGCAGGAATGTCACCATATCGCCGGGGACTACGATTATTTGCTGAAGATCCGCAACCGTACGCTGCGGGGGTTGGAGGCGTTTGTCAGCGAAGCGCTGAAAGAGATCCCCGGCGTGGTCAAAACTCATACCACCATTGTCATGTCAACGCTGAAAGAAACGCCGGTATTGCCGGTTTGGGAAGAACCGATTGCACCGGAGCAGTGAGCGAAATCAGAAAGGGTGTACCGAATGGACTGGGCGTTACTTTGGAAAGGGATTGGGATTGGTTTTTCGATCGCGGCTCCGGTGGGGCCGATTGGCATGTTATGTATTCGCCGGACATTAGTGGGGGGACCGTTGGCCGGACTGGCCACCGGCCTGGGAGCGGCGACCGCCGATAGTTTTTACGGTTGCGTGGCCGGGTTTGGTTTGACGGTGATTAGTCAAGTTTTAGTCGCCCAACAGTTATGGTTGCAGTTGGTCGGCGGATTGTTTCTATTGTATCTGGGAATCAAGACTTTTCGCAGCCGGCCGGCGCAGTTGCAAACGGAATCGACCCGGCTGGGACTGGCCGGAAGTTACTTTACTACTTTGGGGCTAACGTTAACCAACCCGATGACGATCATGTCATTTTCGGCGGTCTTTGCCGGATTGGGTCTGGGGCTCAACAGCGCCACCGGTGCCACTCCACTGTGGCTGGTCGGCGGAGTGTTTTTGGGATCGGCCTTATGGTGGCTGTTGCTCAGCAGTCTGGTCGGAAGCGTGGGCAAACGGATTGTCGGGGATAAACTAATCTGGCTGCACCGGTTTTCAGGGGTTGTGCTTGCGGGATTTGGCGTGGCGGCGTTGGTGTGGAGATGAACAGTTTGGTTGCCCGCTTCATTCTCGTTTTCTCCAGAAGAAACGTGGCTGCTTATTCTGTCCACCCAAAACTAAAGTTCCGGGCTCCGTTCGAAAGCCTCAAGCTCTTTCATAATCACGACATTTGCCGATCAGACTTTAAATCCTCAGAAGCTTTCCCGAAAATCCTCTGCTGGGACAGTGTCAATATTTTTGTGTAAACTCCAAAACTTAAAAAAGATATTTGGATAAACGGTCCTCGAAAAGGATGGAAAGGTTAGCGATAATCGACTTCCAATTAGGGACCGAGCGAGTCCAATCTTT
>JAEYPR010000022.1 GCA_023410535.1 Bacillota bacterium
CCGACGGATCTTCACTGATAAATCGTCCCAAATCCGGATCGTACCATCTTGCATTGTAATAATACAGATTCGCGTCCGGATCAAACTCTTTCCCGGTGAAACCGTGCCATTCGTCGAATCCGTCGCTGCCTTCCGCTTGGATTCGTTTACCGAAAGCGCGATAGTCGGCGGTATAGACAACCTTGCCGCTGGCGTTGGTGACAGCTTTGATTGAGCCGAGATGATCGTTGTGATAATAAAAAACTTTACTGGACGGATTATTGATCGGCCCGTCCACCCGGGCCAGGTATTGACCAAACCCAAAGACGTAACAATGAATGCTTTGATCGCTGAAGCGCTTCTCATAAATAGGCTCATTGCCTTCATAGACGTAATGGATTTTAGTGTTATGCGCCCATTTGACCACCCGGATGCCGGTCGAGTCATATCCGTATCTGGCGGTTTCGGCAGTATTCTTCCGGACGGCAACCATCCGGTTGAGCAAGTCGAAATCGTATTCCCAATACTCTACCCCGGAACCGCTGGTCGCTGTGAAAGTTACTTGATTATTCGCGATGGTATACGAATTTCCCTTTTTAATCAAGTTCCCAACCACATCGTAGACATAAGCAAACTTTCCATCGGTCATCACCCGGTCGGTGTTGGGATAATACAGGTAACTATAAGAAGTATTCAGCAACGAGTCGGTCACCGTTTTCCGGTTTCCGGCCGCGTCGTAGGCGAACACCTCCTTTTGGTATACCCCTTCATAGACCCGGAACATTTTTGCCAATTCATTAAGGAAGGTAGCCTTATTTTCATTAAACATAAAATCGGCCAACCGGTCGTCATATTTCACATGGATCTTAAAGTAACGGCTCCGGTATGATTGTTTCAGTTTCATGGTAACGATCCCATTGGCGTCCCTGCTGTAGATCCAACGGTCCGTTGGAATCAAGGTATATAGCGAATTATCATTGGAAGCGTAGAGATCCAGCGCCCCGTCAAGCAACCGGTGTCCAGTCGCATTCGGCACCAATTCAAATTTTACAATCGTTTTGGCACTGCCGAGATCCACGCCGATGCTGTTGGAACTATAGTCGAGCTTGATTAAGGCCGTATCCGAACCGCTAAAATCCACCGCACTGCTTCCTTTAAAGTCAAACACGGCCATCCCGTTCTTGCCGTTACTTGGGGTTTGAGCGGAAACCAGTTGCGGATTGAGCGCGCTGAGCAATTGATCGTTGGCGTCAAAGGTATATTCATAGTCCTGGTTGATGATTCCATCATGAATCTTGGTAATATTGCTTGCTAAATCATATGTGTAATGCGAATTGATAATTGCCTTTCCGGAATAGCTTGTCGTCAGATCCGCTAACCGCCGGTTGGCGTCGTAGTTGAAATTCGTAGTCACGCCGTTTTGATACGTCAAACGATTCAGCAGGCCGTCAGGATCATAAGAAACGCCGTTGGATTTGGTAAATCCAACCACTTCGCTCAACTGATTGAGATTATCATAGCGATAATTTACTGTTCCGGCGGCCTTGGGATATGCCAGCCCGGTCAGTTGACCGCCTTGATTATACTGATATTCGGTCCGGTAGGTCTCTCCGTCAAACTTCCGCTCCACCGCGTTAATCCGGTTGAGCGGATCGGCGCGATAAGTTCCCGAGCTGTCCGTATTATAGCGGATCTCGCTGATTGGACCCCCATCACCGGGATTATCGGCTACCGTGATCAAATTCCCCGCCGGATCGTAATCGTAGCTGATTTGATACTTAACTTGACTTCCAGTATAGAGATTGATCTGTCTGATTTGATTGTTTTGATAATAATCATAGACCCAAACCGTGCCCCGGCGGTCAACCACCCCCGCCTTATTCCCATAGCTGTCGTAGCGGTAATTGACCGGATGTTGCGGATTAAGAGCGTCATCATTGGCTTCAATTGCTTTGATCACCCGGTTCATCCCATCGTAACGGGCAATAGTTACATCGCGTTTGGCATTGATCACCGCCACCGGATTGCCATTGGGATCATAACGGGATTCGGTTTTATTGCCTAACGGATCTTTGATCCAGACTACTTTGCCCACTTGATTGTACTGATACGTCGTGGTTTTATATTGGTTGGTCGCAGTCGACCCCACACTCACTTTGATTCGGTTGCCAAATGCGTCATATTCAAAGAGTTGCACATCGGTTCCGTTAGGGGCGACGACTTTGCGCACTCTCCCGCGACTGTCATAGGCAGATTGGGTATGAATATAGGTAGTTGTTCCTTTGACTAAGTTATACTCAGCGGTTTTATTCCCGGCGTTGTCATAAACGAAATACTGTTTCCGAAGTCCGTTTTGATAAATATCAGTCAGCCAGTTGCGGCTGTTATACCATGACGTGATACTGACTCCGTTGGCGTCGGTCTCCGTCTTGGTGGTGTGCGTGTCATTCCACCCGTAACTGACGTCGGTGTGCGGATTGCTATAAGTGGGTTCACCAAACGGATCGAGATCGGAAGCCAGACCCGGCATTACGGTCCGGACCGGTCGGTTTAAGTCGTCATACAGATACCAGGTGGTAAAGGTTTTATTACTTCTGGGATCACGGATGGTCACCGTCCGATTGACCCCCGCACCGGAGAATCGATACCAACTATTCGCGCTATCACTCGGATTGCGCGGATCGATCACCGCAATTTTGTTGCCGACCGGATCATACCGGTACTGCGTCACATTACCGGTCGGGTCCGTCTCTTTAAGCAGTTGCCCGCGGGCCGAATAATCATAGTGCCAAATCCGGTCAAGCGCCGTGGCGCTCGGGTCACTGATCCGCATCGTGGTTTTACGCCCGGCGGTATCATAGGTATACGAAGTTTCCGTTATTTTAACGATATTATCATATTGTTTGAAGCTTTGCATAGTCTTCAATAACCGGCCCAGCTCGTCATAGACGTAATTGGTAACATTGCCGTTAGCATCGGCCGTCTGCAACGGATTGCCCATTTTGTCCAGTTCGGTGCTCACCTTAATTGTAGCGGTACCGGCGGGAGCCAAAAATGCGTTTTTATTCAAATTATCAGGATTGGCGACAATTCCCAACACACTCGGCAATTCCTGCGCGATCGGTTTATTGATGAGCGGTTGATACCGATAAGTGGTCACCGCCGCCGGGAGCCAACTGTCGTTATCCTGATTTTTCAGCGCCGGTTTGGTTACGGTAAGCTTATTGCCAAGAGCATCGTAGGTATAACTCCACTCATACTCCTCTTCTTCATTTCCATAGGCGGCCCGTTGTACCGCGTTAATCAATTGTCCGGCGAGATTATAGGTTTCAATGGCAATGACCTGCTGATTCTCGTTGGTAAAGGTCTTAGTATGATGATCATCATCATAGGCGATGGTCACAAAAGCCCGGCTGCCGTCGGTCGCAGTCGCCGGATAAGTCACCTTGACGATTCGGTCCAACCCGTCATATTCATAGCTGGTGGTCCCTTTGCGGTCGGTGACTGCTGAAATCCGCCACTGCGAGTCATATTGAATTGAAGTTTCTTCGACAACTTCACCCTGATTATATTTTTTGACGTTCGCCGGTTTGCCGAACTTGGTATATTGCGTCACTGTCTTTTGACCGTTTTCATTGAGCATCGTAGTTGTATTGTTGGTATCATCGTAACTCATCATCTGGATCGGATGTTGCAGCGTCGACACATCCACCGCTGGATTCACATAACCCGGCAGTGTATTGAGGCTAGGTTGGGTATTGTCATCCGGAAGGATGGTAATGGTCGGGCGTTGTAACTCATCATACCGGTAGGCGGTAACATAGCCCAGCGGGTCCATCTCCCAATCTTTTTGCCCGAAGTAATTATAATGAATCGTGGTGACAATATTGCTGGCGTTGCCCCGGGCATCGGTAACCCGGATCGTCTCCGTCGTCTGGCTTGCGATATAATTCGAGTTTTCATAGGTGTCCTTGTAGCTATATGTCGCAACTAAATTCTTGCCATCGATAATCAGTACGGACTTTTTGGTCAGATTGCCAACCGCGTCATACTCAAAACAAGAAGCGTTCGTCTGACCGTCGGACTCCACCGTAGCCGTATCCGGTTTATTGGGCAAGTTATGATCTTTATAAGTATAAGTCGTTTTCGAAAGTACCTTTCCGGTGGCAGTTTCTTTCTCAATGATTGTTTCCGCCCGGTTTGGAATTTCGTAAGTATCCTGAGCTTCTTTTGCTTTATAGGTCACCGTTTTGGCGATTCCGGTCCGCCCGTCACGGGTGAAGATGAGATTGCCCCACGTATCATAAGAATATTCGATTACAAACGTACTGTTGCCGCTGGTATGCCGTTCCGACAACATGCTTTGCGTCACATTATCATAGGTGTAAACAATATTTTCGTAAACCCGGTTGGGGTTCTCATCCACTGCAATGTAGGATGTGTGGCTATATAGCAGCGTGCCTTGATAATCATTCATGATGGGTAATATGCCGTTTGAATACGTTACAAACCATGTTGCCGACGGCGGATTAATTATCGTATCATTACTAATCAGCGCATACTCTTCATGAATCCGTCCCCGTCCGTGGGCTACGGTCGTGGTTACTTCACTGGACAACACCATCCAATTCCGTGGCAAGCATTTATTGTTGTGCTTGTTGTCGCGATCAATATTCAACAAATACGTATACGTTTCAATAATATTTCCGTCAATCCGGTGATTTTGAACTAAATATTTAAACCCATAATACTTCCAATTGGCCCGGGGTGCCCTAAATTTCGTCCATTGGTCAAAACCGATATATTCATAGGATGAAATTCCCCCGGTCGGATAAGTAATTTGGTTTAATAACCGCAAGTTACAATTGTTGTTATTATTTGCCGAGCTTTTGAATGAATAAGCTTCATATGCGTATTGCGTTTTCCGACCTTTTCGGTCGGTGACCGTTAGGAGATCTTTCGTTGTCCCATCGTAGGCATAACTCACGATCGGTTCATTATTGCAACTGATTGATGATAAAAACTTGGTGACAGGATGATAGTTAAAAATAACTACCCGCCCAACCGAATCTTTGATTTGGGAAAGTTGGTTTTCACCGTTATATGTATAAACAATCTCGCTTTTGCCGCTAGGATCGGTCTGACGCGTCAGTTTTCCTTCTTTATCGAAATAAAACCTCGTTCCATCATTACTCGTCACGGTAATCGCTTCATTGACCCGTACCGCCTTAAAATGAGTGCCTTTATCATATTTATAAGTCCCATCTTGATAATAAAGCGGCGTTGGCGAGTTATCGTAACTATAAATGTCCACATATAAGTCTTTTAGTTCAATTACTTGTCCTTCGGGGAGACGCAGGTAAAATTTTCTTTGATATTCAGTTCCATAACTATATGAGTTATAATCACTATCGGTTGTGGTTAAATCGCTATCCTCGATTTTCATGCCGATACACGGAATGTTAAGGGACCAGCCTTGTCCGCCAAAAAACGGTTTTAACGGAAAAGCCACTTCTTGATTCGCCAAGCTGTCGCTAAAGGCCGCTCCGGAGTTATAAGACCGTTTAAGCGTCAAATTCAAACCATTCCGGCCCGGTAAGGTCAGATCAACACTGCTGACGCTCAGATTGCCTTGCGACACAGATTCGCGAGTGCTGGAGAACAGTCCGTTAAATGGACCGGCAGCGGCGCCGAAGTCCCCGATATTGGTCCAGCCCGGCGAATTATAGTCGGTCACTGTTCCAGTCGAGCCGATCGACATCGATGAAAACCCGCTATTATTCTCCAGGGATAAGCTGACGGTGGTCCGGTGTCCGGTTGCATCAATCGCGACAACAGTGATGCTACGTTGGGTCAAGGTCACTTGGGCGTCGATACAACCATTACTGGCATTGACCGTTTTACCGTTAATCGTCACGGTAACCGGCGAAAGATCATTCACCGTCCCGAAGACGTCAACTTGGTTTTGATCCTCAGGCGATTTGGCAATATTTACATTCAACACCGGCGCTTTCGTATCTAAGATAATCCGCTGTTCCAACCGCTTGATTAGGTTGCTGGCGTTAATCGCCTCAATTGCGACGATATTTTCACCATCCGTCAAAGTTATTTGTCCCGAGTAGCGTCCAGCATTTAACTCGACCGCTTGCGAATTAATCTTTACCGTATTGGCGCCACTGGCCGTTCCGGTCACCAACACCGTTGCATTCGCCGTATAAAACGGACTGGCTAAATCGCAAGTCAAACCGGGGAGCGTCCCGGTAATATAAACGACGCTTTTTTGCGTGCTTTGTCCTTGCCGGTCCGTCGCCGATACGGTGATGGTGTGATAACCGGAACCGGCTGTCGAGGCGGTGAGCGAACAACTAAAATAGTGTCCGATGAGCTGCGCCGCCAATCCATTTACTAAAACCGTTGTATCCGGATTATCGACGTAACCTGTGACCTGAATCGTTTCTCCAGCGGTATATTGCTCATTGCTTTGCGGCGTTAAAAGGGTGATTACCGGAGCACCCTGAATGCTTACGCAACTCCCGTAAAGTTCAATTTCATTTAAGGTCGCTGCGGTCAATTGAATTTGAATTTTTGTCGTAGCGGGTAGCCCGCCGGTAACTGAAATATCCATCCCGTCGATCACGATATCCGTCACCGGAACTTGAACCCAGCTTCCATTCTTCCAATATGCCAAGCTCTGGATTGTCAAACTTCCCGCATCATTGTTTCCGTATAAACGGATCAAGTCGAGTGAAACGGGATCCTCCCAATTAACCGATAACGTGCCGGATGGAATTCCCGTAACAGCACTTAAAAAACGGTTGCGATCCAATAACCCTGGTTGATTGGTGGCAATTCCGGCATAAGAAGGCTCAATCTTGCCAGCCGTATTCATCAACAACAAACTGCAATCGATTACTTGAACGGTACCGAAGTCAAGCGTTACGATATTGTTTTTTGACTGCAATTTCGCGATGGGTACCGGGATTCTCACCAACCGGTAGCTGTTCAATAGATTGCCGGTTGCCACCACCGTAATTGGGTAACCATTTACAGTTAGACTAAAGTTGTAGTTGCTGACGGTCGCCGGGACCGTCACCGCGATCTCCGCTTTGTCCCATTCGGAAATATCGGTGATCCGCGCGCCAAAAGATACCTTTCCGGTCAATGTCTCTCCCAAGAGGATACTCTGACTGTATTCTCCCGCGCTTATTCCCCACACTTGCATTTCCGCGATACCGCCGACATAGGAATAACCGGAACCGGCCGAAATTCTGATTCGGATTTGATTGGTACTGATATTCGCCACTTTAAAAAGATGCCAACCATCCGTCATGCTCCCAAGATCGACAGCGCTCCTCAGACTAACCCAACGGTTGACGCTGTCGTCCCACGCTTCAAAAACCGCGATCCCGGAACCACTTTTGGTATATAATTTGATATAAGACACGGTAGCGCTAAAATCAAATAAACTGTACGATATCGTCGCATTGCCGACATTGCTCGCCCGCCAAGTTGTATTGGTATTGCCGTCGCAAAGATAACTCTTCGGATAAGATAAAGCCTCGTCGGTGACGCTAATCGTCCCTTTAAAAAGCAGCGGTCCTTCCGCTTCATGCCCATATATTTTGATTCCGCCAATGGTACTTCCGGCGGTATTCAGTCCTGAAGCTTGATGAATCACAAATCGTAAATTTCCGGTAAATACTTTGCCATAACTAAGATCAATCCTGCCGGCGGCGAATTCAATCTGCCGATACCCGAAAAAAGGTTGCCAGACGCCATTGGCGTCGGAATAATAAACGGAGACATTGCCGAACCGCCCCGTTAATCCGTTAATCTGAAGATAATCGATGAAACACTTGCTTGCCAAACTCACCTCAAACCAACCGTCTACCGCAAAGCTCGGTAACGTTCCGATGGCAATTGCGTTGTTATTGTTGGTAATCAAACCGGCCAAATTATCAGAATTACTAATCGAAGCGATTGTAAGCTGATTCGTAATATTACTCTGCGCGGCTACACAATTGGTTGATGCGCAAAAACCAAGTACTATGCTTAAGAAAATGGCTAATAACGTTCTTTGCATTAGCGGGCCTCCCCAATTTTTAAGTTTTTGTCTCCGTCGCAGAGCAGTTTTCGGCTTTCAACTGATTTCACTGAACCGGTGGCGTAACAATTTGAAATTTTACCCTTACTTCTTCCAATCAATTCGCCTACCAATCCTTGATTCACAGAAGTGCTTGTTACATTTCCAGTTGCGAAACTGGATTTGATTATAGCAGCTGGCTCAGTCTGCCTCACAAGGCCTCCAACCGAGTATCCACTGGTTGTAACATTCACTAAGAAAAAACAGGAGTCATTGTCTCAATATTAAAATGCCCAGTAGACCACCATATCCAATTCCAGCACCGAAAATATTGCCCAAAGTATAGCATTGAGAAATATCCCCTCATTGATACTTCCAATTAGTCCCCCAATACGATCACCCGTGGTTTAACCGGTTTATAATTCCCGACTCACAAACAGTTGTCTAATTAATTATCAATCGCGCGCCAAGCGGTCCGGATATTTCCGTCATTTAGAAACGTGCCGAAGTAACTGGGATTCTCACTTGTAACACTAACCTTTCCCTTGAACAAACGGCTCGGCTCATTTATCTTAACTTCTCCCAAACCGTTTCCAGACAAATTTAAGTTTAAAGAATGAAGTAAAAGACCACTTTTTCAATATAAAAACCTCCCCAATTCTTTCACGTGTCTTTTTCAAAGGGCTACGTTTGATCATCGAAATTCATTCCCTTGATTAGGCGCTTTATTCAATTGCTCTACTGTAATATCCAACAAATCACTGTCATAATAGTTCATTCCATTCCCTTGGAAAATAGAATTCTTCACTACCGGATTCCCAACATTGTCTTCTTTGATTCCATATAGTTCATTGTCTAAAAATGAACAGTTTGTCACATTTACTACCCCGCTATAACAATGAAGCCCATTTTGATTATAACTAAAGGTCGTATTTAACAGATTGACTGTACCCGATTCCGCACAGGCAACACCCCGAATTGCACGACTGATTGTTACCCCATCGAAGGTTCCGGCGCCTGATGCAGTAAATATTAATCCACTCCAGTTTCCACTGATATTGTCGAATACAATTCCTTTATTGGGATCTGAAGCCACTATCGTCCCTTGAATAAGAAAAGTACATTCATCACGAACTCTAATGAGAGTACCCGGTTTAATCGTCAATTTCACTCCAACGGGCACTACTAAGTTACCAAAAATTTCAATCCTTCCCGACCAAGTTGTATCTTCTGATAAACAAGTATCAGGAGCTGGATTTTTAATAATAAGATCTTGCGCGGATGAAAAAATATTCCGTAAATAGGGATACCCCATATTTTTTGATGCATCTAATATCCAAACATTATCGAAATCCCAGCCAACGTAAGTATTACTATTTTTCAGCTCCGCGGTTGTTTTGGGAGTCCCTTTTCCAACATTATCCACCATATTTGAGGTTTCAACATTGTAATAACTACTTCCGATCCCCACAGTCGCTGGCAAGACTTTTCCGATCAATCCTCCTGATTCTGTCTTATCGACAGCTGTAACCCGGCCGATGGCATAACAGTTGGTAATGGTGTTTTCCGACTGCCCTACCAATCCTCCAACGTAACTATTGCCAGTTACTGCACCGGTTGCGTAACAATTCCAAACTTGTCCTTTGTTTTTTCCGATCAATCCACCGGTATAATATTTATCAATATCCGTACTATAACTTGTACTTATAACATTTCCGGTCGCAAAACTATTTCTAACAACTGCGCCCAATTCAGTTTGACCTACCAGACCCCCAACCGGATTCTTTCTGGTTGTGACTTTCACTGACGCAAAACAAGCATCAATAATTGCTGCATTACAATGACCGGATAACCCGCCATATCGGATCCCATTACCGGAAACACTCCCCAAAGCATAGCTATGAGAGACTTTCCCTTCATTAATGCTTCCAATCAGGCCACCAACGCGATCACCCGTGGCTACGACTGTGACATTGGTATAACAACGATTAATTGATCCTTTATTATTCTCTCCAATCAGGCCTCCTATGTATGAAACGCCGCTTACCTTTCCCGTTACACCATTGTCTTCAACCGTTCCGTTGTTGTATCCAACCAAAGCGCCGACGCGAGATTCTCCAGCAATAGTAACATTTTCAAGTGTTATTTTTTTTAATACACCGCTTAGTTCCAGAGAACTGACGAAACCAACGACATCTTTCGTACTGTTAATCGTTACGTTTTTTATTTTATAACCATTACCATCAAGACTACCAAAAAGTCTGTCGATCGGTTCCCAATTGCCAAAAGTACTTAAATCAATATCAGCCACCAGTTTATAATGGGCATTTCGATTGTTTCTTATCGCATTTAACTGTTGAGCAGTAGCTATTTCGTAACTATTCCCACCGTTCCCCTGACCTACAAATGAATAGGAAAATTTCAGAAAAGGGAATCCGTTATTCTTGGATGAATCCAGCATCCAAATCTCTTTAAAATCCCAACCAACATAGGTATTGATATTTTTTAACTCCGCGGTTGTTTTAGGGATTCCTTTTCCAACATCGTTAGCCATCCCTGAATCGTAATAACTGTTATTGGTTTCCACGGTCCGCGGTTGAATGCTTCCGATTAATCCCCCTAGTTCATCGTTATTGTGAGCTTGAATTGAGCCTACCGCATAGCAGTTGGTAATAGTATTTTCCGACTGCCCTACCAATCCTCCTACTCGACTGTAACCACTTACTGAACCTGTGGCATAACAGTTTACAATCTTACCAAAACTTCGCCCGACCAGTCCGCCAGTATAAAATTTATTATCTATACCATTATTTGTACTTGTTACATTTCCGGTCGCAAAACTATTTTTTATTATAGTACCGGATTCGGTATGCCCCACTAAACCTCCAACTGGATTCTTACTGGTTGTAACATTGGCTGAAGCATAACATTCCTCGATAGTGACTACGTTACAATGACCAGCAAGACCGCCATATCTAATTCCTTCGCCGGAAACACTCCCCGAAGCATAACTTCGATAGATTGTTCCTGCATTGATGCTCCCAATCAGTCCACCGGCACGGTCACCCGTAGCTGTGACTGTGACATCGGTATGGCAGTATTGTATTTGTCCTGCATTATTTAATCCGATTAGACCTCCTACGTAGGAATTACCATTTACACTTCCTGTTACACTGCTATTCTCAATTGTCCCGTTATTATATCCAACTAATGCCCCAACATTGTTATTTCCCAAAACATTTACATTCTCTAGTATGATGTTTTTCAATACGCCGGTATTAGTCAGGGTACTAATAAAACCTAAATTATCAGTTGATGATTTTTCAATCTTCAAGTTCTTTATTTTATAGCCATTACCATCAAGACTGCCAAAAAAGTTCGGTAAAGGCTCCCAATTGCCATAAGTGCTCAGATCAATATCTGCTACTAGTTTATAGTGTGCGTTCCGATTGTTTTTTATAGCACCAAACTGCTCTACATTCGATATTTGAGATTCTTTGCCATCATTTACGGCATTCACATGCAACGTGGCAAATTTCAGATACGGAAAGCCCCAATTTCTCGATGGATCAAGCGTCCAAACCTCATTAAAATCCCAGCCGGTATAGGTGCTACTATTTTTCATCTGAGAGTTTGTTTTGGGGGTTCCTTTTCCAACATTATCCGCCATGTTCGAAGTTTCAATATTGTAATAACTATTTTTGATCCCCGCCGTCGCTGGAATAATTTTCCCGATTAATCCTCCTGACTCCGTCTTATCGACAGCTGTAACCGGGCCGATGGCATAAGAGTTGGTAATGATGTTTTCCGACTGCCCTACCAATCCTCCAACACAACTATTGCCAGTTACTGCACCGGTTGCGTAACAATTCCAAACTTGTCCTTTGTTTTTTCCAATCAATCCACCGCTATAATATTTATCAGCATCCGTACTACGACTTGTACTTGTGACATTTCCGGTCGCAAAACTATTTCTAACAACTGTACCAATTTCAGTTTGACCCACCAGACCCCCAACCGGATTCTTACTGGTTGTAACATTAACTGATGCAAAACAGGAGTCAATAATCCCTCTATTACAATGTCCTGCTAGACCGCCATACCTAATCCCAGTACCAGAGACACTCCCCAATGCATAGCTTTGGGATATTGTTCCTTCATTGATACTTCCAATTAAACCGCCAACCCGATCACTCGTGGCTGTGACTACGATATTAGTGTCACACTTATAAATTATTCCTTTATGGTTCTCGCCAATCAAACCTCCTACAAATGTATCACCACTTACTTTTCCAGTTACATGGCAATTCATAATAAAACCGCTGTTATATCCCACCAAGGCCCCAATCTGATTCCCTCCAACAATGTTTATGTTCTCTAATACAATATTATCTAATCTACCAGTCGATTGCAGGCTACCGATAAACCCAACGCTATTACCCGAAATGTTCATTAAATTTTTTATTTTATACCCGTTACCATCAAGACTGCCGTAGAATTGCTCAATAGACTTCCAATTACCAAAAGTACTTAAATCAATATCTGCTACTAATTTATAATGAGCATATGGATTGTTTCTAATCGCATTTAACTGCTCAGGCGTAGCTATTTCGTAACTTATAGTACCATTTCCCTGACCGACAAACTCAGTGGCAAATTTCAAATAAGGAAATCCATTGTTTTTGGAGGAATCAATCGCCCATGTATTATTAAAATCCCAACCGACATAAGTATCCAACTTTTTTAACTCAGCGGTAGTTTTAGCTGTTCCTTTCCCTGTATCGTGCGACATTCCGGAGTCATAATAACTCCCAGTAGTAACCGCAGTTCCAAAGAAAATGCTTCCAATTAATCCTCCAAGTTCTTTGTTATTTAGTGCTTGAATCGAACCTACGGCATAGGAATTAGTAATTGAATTCCCGGATTGTCCAACCAATCCGCCTACCCGACAATGTCCCTTTATCGCTCCAGTAGCATAACAATTTTCTATTTTTCCTTCACTCCGTCCAACCAATCCTCCAGTATAAAATTCATAATCCATATTAGCAACAGTATTAGTACTAGTTACATTTCCTGTTGCGAAACTTTTTTTAATAATAGTGCATTGTTCGGTATGTCCTATTAAACCTCCAACACGACTCTTGCTGGTTGTGACATTAACCGAAGCAAAACACTCCTCAATGATAACCATATTACAGTGACCAACCAGACCGCCGTACTTAATGCCATTACCGGTTACACTTCCCAAAGAATAACTGCGATAAATCGTTCCAACATTCATGCTTCCAATCAAACCGCCGACACGGTCACTTGTCGCCTTAATCGTAACATTAGTATAGGAGTTATTGATTTTTCCATCACTTTTTTCTCCGACCATGCCGCCCACAAATGAACTTCCACTGATACTGCCGACTACATAACTATCTTGAATGGTCCCCTTATCATATCCAACCAATCCTCCAACACGACTACCGCCAGCAATATTAACAGCTTCAAGTTTCAAGTTTTTTAATATTCCGGCTGGATCCATGGCTCCAAATAAAGCCTGGTAATCCCCGGAAGGACGATTAATCGTAAGATTGCTGATTTTATAGCCATTTCCGTTAAGACTACCATTGAATCTGGTATTAAAATTTCCAATCGGCTCCCAATTGCTGTAAGAACTTAAATCAATATTGGCCATCAGAATATAATTAGCACTTAAATTGGTTCGCATATTATATAACTGCTGCGCATTTATGATTTGATACGGGTTTGAAACGCTTCCGGAACCGCCTTGAAATCCCGATCCTGCGTTAATTGCGACCGGAATCAAGCCCAATATCAATATAATGACCAAAATACTAAAACGACGAACCATTTTACAACCTCCCTAATCGCTATTGAACGCCATTGCCAGACGCATAAAGAGACCGCCTGGAGCAATTGGCGTTCTTATTTCTGGTTTTGTTTTAAATTGTTTACAAAAACAGAAAATTTTAAATTTATTTTCCATATTTAACATTGATATTTTGTAGTGTAACAAATTGTTATGTAAAATTCAACAATAAATTCATTTTTTGTTAACAAACAGTTTCATTGTATTAATCTTCAACTTAAGAAAAAAATGAGCTGTTTCGGATGAACTCGCTTTGTTCATCCGAAACAGCTCATTTTCAGTTCTACTATAGCGCATACAATTAATTCAAGCAAGCTCACTTATTCATAACGATTGAGCCAGCTTACTCAAAGCAAAGACCTCCGTAATCGTTCCGACTACGGACGGAGGTCTTGCGATTCACAACAAACCTCAACCCACATCCAACGAATCAAAATCCATCCCGTTCAGCAGATCTTTTAGCTTCAACAATTCGGCCTTGCTCAGGGTGATGCCTTTGCCCATTTTTTCGTGGCATTCATCCCACTCCCGAATATCAACCTTCGGGGTGCGCCCGTTCCAACTGACAATATTAATCTCCCGGGTCCAGCCGCGGGGACTTTCTGATAAAACCAGCAAATGATCGACAATTTCAAACGTAATGTCCGCCATGTTTGAAGCAACTCCTTTAGCGATTTACTTTATTTACATTCTCTACGGAGCGATGGGGTTGCAATCCTCATCCTTGACTGGTGCCTCAATCATATTGTTGCCTCGCATCGCCAGATAATTCATTGCGGCGGTTTGATCATCACAATATATGCTTTCTGATACTTGCGTTTTTCGACAGGAACCGCCAATAATTTACGAATAGTGAAATCCCGGACCAGCTTCACCCGGGACTGGATGGCAATCTGCCGGTACGTTGTTTGATTAAGCACCGCCAGCAAACGGCGGTTGCGGTTTTTGCGTTCCAGACGGCGTAAGGCGGTTGACGGCCAGACCCGGCTGGGTTCCGTAACAACCTGGTATTTGATCTTGGCAATGGTGAACAACGTCGGCAAGGGGTCATTGGGTATCGCCAGCTTCGGGTCGAGCAAGACCAACACCGGCTGGCTTTTGGACAGCGCCGTGACAGTTTGTACGATCTGAAAGCTCAAATCATTGGACATATCGGTCCGATTCAAGCGTTGATAATATTGGGAAAGGGGGATCAATGGCACCGCAACCAATACAATCCCCAAGACTGCCACCGGAATTGCCGCTTGCTTCATGGCCGGGAACTTACGGAAGAACATCCGCCAGAGATTGTCCAGTCCAAACCCGGCAATCAACAGCGCGCAAAGCACCAGAGGCATAATATATCGGGTCGAAACATAAAAATCGTAACGTTGATTGACCCACGGAATGATCAATACTCCTCCCGCCAACAGCCACAACGGCAAATACTGTTTGATCCGCGCGGCAAAATAACATCCCGCCCCAAATACGATTAACCCTAGCAAAAACAACGGATAGGTCAAATACTTTCCCCAAAAATGGGGCAATTCATAGGTTGAGCTGATCGTCCGGAATAGTTCCACTACCATCGCTCCAACGTTTTGCAAATAAGAAAAAACACCTGGTTCCTGCTCCAACGTATAACTTTTGTTATGCAACCAGCGCAAGCTGCCGCCCAAAGTGAACAAGTTGTAGACGAGCATATTGAGATAACCCAAAACAAAAAACCACACCGCCCGCAGGTATTGACGGAACGAAAACAACCCGGTGCCCCGCCATTCCCGCCAGCCAAAATAGCACGCCAACGTCAACAAATACACCGTTACGGAAAAATGAGTCTGTAAAGTCAATGCCCAAAGCAACGCCGCTGTCCTGAGCTGACGTTCGCTCCGCTCGGCCTCCGCGTTCATGGTAAAGAACAACGCCAAGCTGAAGAAGAATGGCGTGGTACAGTTGGCCCAAGCCATGTGGGTGACCAGGATATGCATGCCATTGGTTAACAATAACAATGCCGCGCTCCAACCGGTTAACGGACTAAAAAAACGTTTGCCGGTCAGATAAATTATTGGGAGCGTCAGAATTGAGGTCAATAAAACATAAAAACGCGGCCAATACAGATTGGCCCCTAAAAAACCAAACCCCACCGCCATCAGGTAATTATGCAGTGCACCGATATCATGGGCCACATTATGTAAGGCGAACGTTTGAAAGTTGGCCAACTGCCAAGCCAGCTTCACTTCCCGTAGTTCATCAATGAACCGGGGAATCTCCCATAACTTCGGCCAACGGATCGCAAACCCCAAAACCATCAAAAAAAGGAGCGCAATCCCTTCCCGACTTCCTACCCGTTGCCAGTAATAACCAAGCGCTTGCTGGCAATATTGTTTAAGCCGCGCCACCGTCTGAACTCCTTACCCAAAATAACAACAATTTTCATTATACCCGATTCAGACAAAAATGCGAGATCTATGTTGCGATAAACCGCAAAATCTTCGCGCCAGTCGGAATCTTCAGCGAAGATTTCGCTTTTCAAACCCGATAAACTGGGCATACTAATGCTGAGGTGAGCGAAATTTGAGTGGACGGGGAACCCAAAACGCACCGAATACCCATAATCCCAAACGTCCTGCCAAACTTCCGGCGCGCTTGGATCAGTTTGCTGATGATTTAGCCGAACAGGAAGCCGAATTTGGTATGGATTTTACCGTTACCAACCGGGATGATGCCAAGGCCCAGCAAAAGCAAAGTCCAAACAACAAATAAGGCGCTACCAAGGCGCCTTATTTGTTCGATCGTCTTATTAATTATTTCTGAATCATGCCTAATCTACGCAACAACTCTCCGAAATTTTGGTCTTTCTCCTCCAAAAACGTCCGAAAATATTTACTGCCGCGGTAACGTACCCCAAACTCTTGCACGTTCATCAACTTATTGTATTTCTCACTGGTCACGACGCGTTCTAGCGCGTTTTCCAGCTTGGACACAATCGGCTCGGGCGTTTGCAGCGGAACGAAGATTCCCCGAAATGCGCCGTTGGAAAAAAGAATATTCTTTTCTTTCAACGTCGGAACCGCCGGAAAACCCGTTTCCCGCAATTCACCCATGGTCGCCAAGGGTCTTACCTTATGTTGGGCGATAAGCGTACTGGCTTCCGGCAAACTGCATGTCACTACATCCACGCTTCCAGCCAGTAAGTTTTGTAAACTTTCCGCCGCCCCCGATGAAGGAATCCACGGCAAACTCGATTCGCGAATCCCGACCGCTTGGAGCCAACCGGCGCGGCAGACGTCCCAGATACCGCCGCGGCTTGTCCCGGAAGCTCTTAACTTCCCAGGTTTGTTGCGGATCTCGTTTTGCAGTTCTTCGAGCGAACGCCACGACGCATCCGCTCGGACAATAATTCCTGCCGGATCGGCATTAACCATCGCGACAGGGCGAAAGTTCTTATAGGACAACTCTGTCAGTCCCATCCAATGCATCAACGCGATCTCCGTGGTGCACATGGTAAGGGTATAACCATCGGGTTCGGCATTGGCCCCTAACATATGCCCGATCAAGCTGGAGCCTCCCGGTTTGTTGGTGACCAAAACCGGTTGACCTAGTTCTTTTTCAAGATACGGCGCCAATAAACGGGCGATCTTGTCGGTCCCGCCCCCGCCGCCCCAAGGGACGATCATCATAATCGGCTTATTAGGATAATCTTTGGTCGCATGAATTAAACCACTAGGTAAACACAAGCTTAACATCAATAAAGCTAACCCTAAAGCTTTACGTGTGTTCAAGCCGATAATCCTCCTAACAATTGTAAATTTTATCAATTTTTTGTCTTCGATGTTTTTTGGCATAATTCGACAGTAAAAAAGTATTTCCTGTTGTCATGAGAAAAACCTTAAAAATAATTTCAAAAGCAACTTACTTTGGCCGCTACACCCGGATTCATTTATTTGACCCCCAACAATTCTTGAAATTCCTGAATGATCCGCTCCTCAAGCCGGCTGATGACTTCCACGGTTTGATTGATGTCGATTGAAATCCGTTCCAAATCACACGCAAAATTAGGGCCGTCCCCGTTACGGCAAGTCTTCAGATAACTGCGAAGATTGAGTGCATATTGGATCTGACCGAGGTATTTTTCAAAAAGTTGATCGATCAACGTGATCAATTCATTACTGAAATAAATCCTTTTTTGGAGAAAGTAATGATAAAAATCGATTAATTCATTGGTGACAATATCAATGACCAAACTGCCATTACCATTAGTAACATTTGCGGGTTGCGCTCCGGTCTTCGCCGGTTCAACCGGATTTTCACCACCGCTCAAAAAGCCGTTAACCCCAAGGGCAATGGTTTGATCCCGCAAATCTTCCCCCAAATTTAAAATTCGCTGATACAATTCCTTGATGATCGCGGCCCGTTCCTCGTGGAGCTGAGTAAATTTCACCTTATGCTCCAAGGCGGATTCACTTAACTTTTCTTTAAACCGTTCCAATTCCACGATATAGTTATGTTTAAAATGCTCCAACTCAAGGGTCAGCGAGTTCTTATGTCTTTCAATTCCAATTGCCAAAAAACGATCAAAAGCGTATTTTGCTAAATAAGCGATAAATCCTCCTCCCACCAGAAAAGTGGATATATCCCGCAAATAGTCCATCTCGATCACTCATTCCGCTGCGCTTTTTCAATTTATGATATGCGCCTGTGAAAAAAGCGGCTAGCGGTTTTTGGCACGACTCCTTCACCGATGAAATCAAAAAAGCCAGCCAAAGAACATGGCTAGCTTTCCAAACTCATCCGAACCGTTAAATCTAATCCGATTGGCCGGGTATCATTCTTTAAATCCCTCGCCTAAGACTTCGTGAACGTCGGAGATGATCACAAATGCCTTGGGATCGATCTGATACACCAGCTCTTTTAATTTAATCTCCTCAGCCCGGGAGATAACACAGAGAATGACCTCTTTTTGGCTGGTCGAATAAAGTCCCCGGCCAACCAGACCGGTTGCGCCCCGTTGTAAATCGACCAATATCCGTTCTCCAATTGCCGCCGAATGCTCTGAGATGATAAACGCCGCTTTCGCGTAGTCAAATCCCTCGAGAACCGTGTCCAATACCTTGCCAGTGATGAATAACGTGATAATGGCGTACAAAGCCAACTCCGTGCTATGAAAGACAATTCCGGCCAAAGCGATAATCGACCCGTCAAAAAAGAGCAACGACTGCCCCACCGAAATCCCGCTAAAACGGTTCAATAACTGCGCAGCCAAGTCAGTACCGCCGGTTGTTCCCCGGAAGCGAAACGAAATCCCCATGCCGATTCCGGCGATGACGCCGCCATACAAGGATGCTAGCAGCGGATCATGGGTTAACGGCGCAATCTTAATCACCTTATCCCAAAATTCGATCATAATGGAGATCGTAATCGTGCCAAATAACGTCTTGGCTCCGAAGCGCGGTCCAAACACCCACAAACAAGCCAAAAAAAGCGGAATGTTAAACAATAACATCGACCAACCGACCGGCCATTTCCATAGATGATACAGGATGACTCCTAAGCCGCTGACGCCCCCCGCCGCAATCTTATTGGGTATCAGTAGCCATGATAACGAAAGCGAAGTAAGTACCACTCCGATGAATACTCCAAAATAATCGCGAATCTCCCGACCAACCATTTTCCAATCAATATAACCCATTGACCTTGATCACCTCTATCTTTTCCAGACGAAATACCGAGCCCAAAAACGGATTAACTCCGGGATGTTTTTTAGCCGTTCCGGCTCCCTGACCATTCGATAAGCCCACTCCCAGCCGCCACGACGAACCAAGGGCGGTGCCTCCTTTTTGACTCCGGCGATCACTTCCAACGCCCCGCCAACGCCAATTCCAACAGTTCCCGGCAATTCAGGCAAAGCGCGCGCTAGAAAAATTTCTTGAGCCGGCGTGCCTAATCCCGCTAACAGCAAGCAGGGTCCACACTGTTTAACCGCTGTCACGATCGCAGCTTGCCGTCGCTTCCAATCCAAGCCGTCCCAGATTCCGCCAACCAACAGGGAAGGCCATTGTTTTTCAAATGTTTGCGCCAGCATTGGCGGCAGATGAGACGGTCCGCCAAAACAGGCAATCGGAACTTCATTCTCCGCGCACCAGGCAATCAACATACGAACCAAATCAACACCGGCCAGCCGGGAAACCATTTGATAACCCCGACTCCGCAGGAGAACTTCGATGCCAAAGCCATCTACCGTAACCAGCGAAGCTTCGCGGATTACCTGTTGTAAAAGTTGTTCCTGATTGGACTTGACCAACATTAACGCGTTTAGGGTAACAACTTGGTGGTGCTGTTCCGGCTGCTGCAACCAACCGGTGATCCGCTCCAACAGTTGCGCGCGGTCAATCAGGTCAATGGGAATGTCTTGTAGAAAAACTCGCATCGGTTTCTGTTTCAAGCGCCTTCTCCAACAAACACCAATTTTCCCACGCTCGGGTCTGCCAAAAAGTTAATTCTAACTGATCGGCGCGACGTTGGTCAAGCGTTTGCTCCAAAATAGCTGAAGCTTTTTGGGCAATCCGTTCCCAATTGAAATCATTGACGACTCGTTGGCATTCAATCTTCAATTGCAGACAAAACCCTTCAATTTTAGGATCAAAAGAGATTCCGAGACAAGGGACGCTTTGGGTGACGGCAGCCACTAAACCATGCAGTCGCGTGCTGATCAATAAGTCCACCCCGGCAACGGACCGTTGCAGATCTTCCCATGATTGCGCCGGGTTTAAAACAGTCACGTCGGCGCGGGCGCCCAGCAACACCGCAAACTCCCGATCATAGCAATCGGTCGTAACGAGAAACAGTTCAATTAAATCTTGCCACAGTATATACTGAAAAAAAGCGATCCATTCTTCGTCTGGAACACCGGTATCTTGCTGAATCACAAGTCCGATCCGCGTTTTGGTGGCTGGAGGGAATTGGCGCCAAAAACTCCGCCAGTGCTCCTCGCCAAGGGGCGGAGTTAGCAGCATCGGTTCCGCCGTGTAATGGATCTCCGGACGATCGATTCCCAATTCGGCTAAGGTTAGTAAAGAGAGTTTATCGCGAGCCGCAATCACTTCTACCCGATTAAGCAAAAGTTTCGCCAGTTTTTTTCCGATCCAGCTATCTATCGGGCCAAATCCTTGACCATAAAGAAAAATCTTCAATGTACACAGTTTCGCTAAGGCAATAAGCCCTAAATAATATAATAAACTGCGCAGACTTGAGCGATCTTGAAATACGGTTCCGCTTCCGCCAATCAACCATTCCGCTCCCTGGAAACTTCGGACCAAAGCAGCCAGATTAAACTTATGAATAGAAACAATGTCATAGATTGCGGCGGTCTGGACCGGATCGCCGGAAATCACAGTGATCGGAAGACCGCTAAATCGCGATTGTAACTTACGGACCAGTTGGTTAAGGTTGGATTCATCTCCTAAATTACCTTGTCCAAAATAGCCAAAGATTACGACGCCGCGTTTTTCATGTTTTTGCCCGGTAGCGGTTTGATGAATGTTAGTCCGATCAGAAACCAAAAGTAGCCTCCAAAGAAAGGATGGATATCCCAACTTTCCGTCCATCCATAGCATAAAAGCGCCAACAGTAAAAGGTAAATTACTTGATACTCACCTCGGCTGCGACGAAAACCGTTAAAAATTCTAACAATGATCATCCCAAAGCCAATCAACGCTAATAATCCGTTTTCCAACCACATTTGCAAGAATAGTTGATGAGCATGGCCGGCGATTATTCCTGGCTGTTGAAACCAGGGATATACCGCTCCAAACTGTCCGGGACCGGTTCCCCACAGCCAATAATGGGGAATGGCTTGTAAAACCCCCTGCCAGATTTGGAGCCGATATGCGAAAGAACTATCGTTGAAGGAGACGACACTCCCGATTCGCGCCTGAAAATCAGGCAAACTGAAAGATACCATAACGCCGAATCCCAACCAAAGCCACCAACGGTAATTGCGGTTTGGCCAAAAAATCACAACCAACAGCAGACAGGCGATGGCCCAAGCCGCCCGCGAGTAGGTTAGATATAAGGAAACCACCGCCAGGAGCAGGACAGCGGACCAACCGTAACGCAGTTTCCGCGTAGTGGCGTTTTGAAATAAATGCGCCGCAAAGGCAGTGATAATCAATAGGTAAATCGCATAATAATTCGGGTTTCCGAAACCGGAGTGAATCCGCACCGGGATGACGGTCGCTTGCTCCGGACTTAACCATCCGGGCGCTGTCGGCACACCCGCCAAAAATTGCCGAAAGCCATTGAGCATCCAAACCGGGCTGGTTGCTGCCGTATAGCGGATGACTTTATCCGGCAATTGCTCGGTAAAGACCGCTCCGACCAGCCATGCAAGCAGTAACCAATATTCCAACTGCCGCAGTCGCGGCCAACTCGCAAGCAAGCCAGCCTCCGAAAAGATTGCGGCGAACAATAAAAGCAAACCAAAGATGACGAAACTCCGGCTTTGCGGCCACCGTTCCGGTCCGTTCAACAACAACGCAATCACTAAAAACGGGATTAGCCAAGTCCACAAGCCCAGTTGGGGCATGACGACAGCTAAGGTAATGATGAGTCCGTTTAAAACCGTCCTCCACCGGTGACTTACCCCAAGACTGCGGCAACAACTCCGCCAGCGGGCGAGGTTTGATCCGGCAAAAACTGATAAATACCGGAGCCAGCTTTGTTGCCAATACTCGGTCAGCTTTTGCCCGCAACCGCCGACCAAACTCCTTAGAATTTCCAACCGCCCCAGCCAAGCGAAAAATTCGCTTTGAACAAAGTAGCGCCTCCAATAGCGAAGGACTCGCCCAATCCGCCAAATGATCTCATCAACAATTTGCCAAAGGCAACTGTTTTGTAGCAGATTGGAGTGTTGTTCACGACTGTCTTTCATCGTGTTCCGACCTGTAAATGTTCGATCTCCCCACGCAAACGGGTATATAAAGTATGACAACGCAAACGGTCACCGACCCGGACTGCCAATTTACCTAAAAAAACGCCGCTTTGCGAATGACCGGTGATTACTCTTCCGCTCGATCGCAACACTTCCAAGCGGAGGTCGACATTGCGTGGGGACTTTGCGAGAACGAGTTGTCCGTCTTTTTGGAGCATCACTTCAGCCGGTTGAAAGTCTCTTTGAACAACTTTGCCCAGATAGGCATTAGGGCCATCCTGGTACAGGTCCTGTCCGACCACAATGCTTTGTGCGACATAGACCGGGACGTCCCGGACCAATAACTTGATGGTGACCGGTTGGGTGCGAACGTCAAGAACCGGCGGACGAAAATCGGAAAGCGCTTTGATCCCCAAAATGACGATGAGGAGTAAAACCAAAAGATCGATTGGGTTGATCAATCCGAACAACCGGCCTTTTTCGTCAACCAACCGTTGCTGTACCGGAGTTTTGCTGTTGTTTGGCTTCCGATCGGACGAATCTTGATTGGGGCTCTTCACCTTAACCATCACAGCCCCTTTTTTCTCATTGTTCTTTTCCATTGTATCACCACTTTTAATAGTTTATCCAATTCAGACTACAATCAGTTCCGCAGCGCTCCAAAAAAGATTGCCGGGATTCCGGCAATCTTTTATCGTCGCTTTTCCAGTTCTTGCTTAAGTAGCTCGTTGACCATGCCCGGATTGGCCCGTCCTTTTGTCTCTTTCATCATCTGTCCAACCAAGAAGCCGATCGCCCGTTCTTTCCCAGCCAGATAATCAACGACTGATTGCGGATTGGCGTCAATCACTTTCCGGGCTAACCCCTCCAGTTCGCCGGTATCGCTAATCTGAACCAAACCTTGTTCAGCAACGATTGTTTCCGGATCTTTCCCGGTGGCGAACATGGATTCAAAGACAGTTTTGGCGATCTTACCACTGATGGTCCCGGCATCGATCAGCTTCAACATCTTGGCCAACTGTGCCGGAGTTAACTTCAATTGGTGAAACTCAATATGTTCTAAATTCATCAAACGGGCTAAATCTCCCATGACCCAATTGCTAACGTTTTTCGCTTCAAGATATATCGCGACCGTCGCCTCAAAAAATTCTGCCATCCGTAACGAGCCACTGATCAAATCAGCATCATATTCGGGAAGACTCCATTGCTGGATATACCGGGTCCGCCGTGAATCCGGCATTTCGGGAAGTCGAGTGCGCAACGTTTCAACCCGTTCTTGCGCAACAACCATCGGGACCAGATCCGGTTCGGGAAAATACCGGTAATCGCTGGCTTCCTCCTTGGAACGCATAAAAACGGTAACCCCTTTGGTCTCATCCCAGGCGCGAGTTTGTTTGACCATTTTCTCGCCGGAATCAAGGAGTTTCGCTTGCCGTTCGGCTTCATATTCCAATGCCGCCTGAACTGCCCGGAATGAATTAAGATTTTTAATCTCCGCCAATACCCCGAATTCCTCCTGGCCGATGGGACGTAGCGAGACATTGGCGTCGCAACGCAACGAGCCTTCTTCCATTTTACAATCGGAGACATCGGTATATTGAAGTAAGGTTTTCAATTTCTCCAGGTAGTCTTTGGCCTCTTTCGGGGAACGGATATCCGGAGCGCCGACAATTTCAATTAAGGGAATTCCGCACCGGTTATAGTCGGCCCATGAATAATCGGAACCGATAATTCCCGCACCGGAGTGAACCAGTTTTCCGGCTTCCTCTTCCAGATGTACCCGGATGATGCCTACCTTCTTCGTCTGTTCCGGGTGACCATCCACCGGGACCTCAATCCAACCGTCTTTACAAAGCGGCAAGTCATACTGGGAGATCTGATAGGCTTTCGGCGAATCGGGATAAAAATATTGTTTACGATCAAATTTACTATACTCCGCGATCGTGCAGTTCAAAGCAAGGCCCGCCATAATCGCGTAATCCATTGCCTGCTCATTCAAGACGGGTAATGCGCCCGGCAAACCAAGGCAGACGGGGCAGACTTGCGAGTTGGGTTCTCCGCCAAACTCCGTGGCACAGTTGCAAAAAACTTTGGTATGGGTCTTAAGTTCCGCATGAACTTCCAGTCCAATCACAATCTCATAATCCGATAACGGCATCTGATTTCCCCCTTCATGGTGAGAAGCTTTACCATGTTCTCGATAATCCGAAACAAAGTGATGATAATCAATATTAAATTGAATCGCTTATAACGCAGGTTGCTGTTGATGGTAATCGGTGACTTGTTCAAAACCATAAGCCGCCCGGAACAAAATATCTTCACGGAAGGCCGGACCTAACAGCTGCAAACCGATGGGCTTTCCTTGATCGAATCCCCCCGGGATTGATATTCCGGGGATACCCGCCATATTACAGGTAATGGTGCAGATATCGGTTAAATACATTTCTAACGGATCATTGACCTTTGAACCAATTTTAAAGGCGGTCGTCGGCGCCGACGGCGTTAAGAGCAGGTCGCAACTTTGGAAAGCGCGATTGAAATCTTCACGAATTAAGGTCCGTACCTGTTGCGCTTTGAGGTAATACGCATCGTAATAACCGGAACTTAAGACATAGGTGCCAATCATAATCCGCCGTTTGACTTCCGGTCCGAAACCTTCTTTGCGGGTCTTCATAAACAGGTCCACCGAATCGGATACATTGGCGGCGGTGCGATGACCATAACGGACACCATCATACCGGGCCAAGTTGGAACTGGCTTCCGCCGGCGCGATAATATAATACGTTGATAAAGCATACTCGGTATAGGGTAAGGAGACTTCAACGATTTCGGCGCCTAAATCTTGATAAACTTTCACCGCGTCGGCAACGGCTTTCCGGACCGGCTCGCTGATTCCTTCACCAAGATATTCCTTGGCCAGACCGATCCGCAGACCTTTCACTCCTTGTTTCATGGCTTGCAAATAATCCGGCGCTGCTTGATTGACGCTGGTCGAATCGCGGTGGTCGTGCTTAGCAATGGTTTGAAATAACAGAGCACAATCCGTCACATCCTTCGTGATCGGACCAATCTGATCCAGCGAAGAGGCAAACGCCACTAATCCGTACCGGGAGACTCGTCCATAGGTCGGTTTCAAACCAACCACGCCACAATACGCGGCCGGTTGACGGATCGATCCGCCGGTGTCGGAACCTAACGCAAAGATCGATTCATTGGCGCTCACCGCCGCAGCGGAGCCACCGCTGGAACCGCCGGGAACCGACTCCAGATCCCAGGGATTATGGGTGATAAACAGCGCCGAGTTTTCCGTGGAGGATCCCATGGCGAACTCGTCCATGTTGGTCTTCCCGACAATAATCATTCCAGCCGCTTTCAAGTCTTCAACTACTTTGGCGTCGTACGGCGGGATATAATTTTCCAGCATCTTCGCTCCGCAAGTGGTCCGTAAACCGGCGGTCGAAATATTATCTTTCACGGCAATCGGAATCCCTGCTAAGGGGTGAATGGTTTCACCTTTGGCGATCCGCTCGTCCAATTGTTTAGCTTCATTCAGCGCCGTTTCTTCGTTTAACGTTACATACGCCCGGACTTTCGGGTCAACCTCGCCAATCCGCTGTAACACCGATTCAACCAGTTCGGTAACTTTAATCTCTTTTTTAGCTATGGCAGCGCTTAACTCATGCGCGGTTTGATCATATAAAGCCAATGTCGAAACCTCCTTCAAAATGTAGCCGATGAACGAATCAATCTTCTAAAATCTTCGGGACTTTAAAGAAATTATCATCACGGTCTGGGGCGTTGGACAAAACCTTTTCAGGATCCAGCGAGGGTTGCACCTTATCCTCACGAAAAACATTCGTCACCGGAATTGCATGAGCGGTCGGCTGGATATGGGCAGTATCAAGCTTTTTTAACTCTTCCACAAAGTTTAAAATTTCATTTAACTGTCCGGTGTACTCTTCTTTCTCAACATCAGTCAGCTCCAGACGCGCCAGCCGGGCAACATGTTCGACTTCGGCTTTTGTAAGACTCATAAAATCTCCCTCCATTGCTGTTATCGATTTATTTTAAAAAACGAACGTCAGGTTTTTGAAAGGTTGATCAAAAATATTACCACCATTTTATCATTAAATATGGTAAAAATGATCAACATAACGAGAATCCTTACCTAAATTTTACGAATTAACCCAATGAGTTACTCCGTTTCGCCCGCCAATATTCGTTTAAATTCAGCTTCATTCACAATTTGAATTCCCAATTCGCGCGCCTTATCATATTTGGAACCCGGATCTTTGCCCGCAACCACCAGATCGGTTTTCTTGCTAACACTGGAAGCGGCTTTCCCGCCGTGACGACGGATGACGTCTTCAATCTCCGCGCGGTTAAAGGTCTCTAAACCGCCGGTGACCACCACCGTTTTCCCGGCGAGGGTCTGAAAGGTTTGCGCACGATCTGTTTGCTCCTTGACGTTCAATCCCAAACCAATCAATTCGGCGACTAATTGTTGGTTATGGCGTTCGGAAAAATACTTTACCAAGCTGGCGGCGATCTTGGGACCGATCATCGGAATCACTGTTAATTCTTCATAGGATGCCTGCATCAAGTTTTGAATGGTCCCCAAATGAGCCGCCAATTCCCGGGCCGCGCCTTCACCAACATGACGGATACCCAAAGCGAATAATAACTGCGATAAATCGTTTCCCTTGGACGCTTCAAGCGAATCCAGTAAGTTTTGGGCTGATTTCGCCCCAAAGCGTTCCAGTTTAATCAGATCTTCAAGCTGCAAACGATAGAGGTCGGCGACATTTTTGACCAATCCGGCATCAATCAATTGGATCACGATAGCTTCGCCGAGCCCTTGAATATCCATGGCCTCCCGGGAGGCAAAATGAATGATACCCCTCCGCAACTGCGCCGGACAGGTGGCTCCGATACAACGGACGACGGCTTCGCCGGGTTCGCGAAAGACATCCGCTCCGCAAGCCGGACAAACAGCCGGCATCTGGAAGATCTGTTCGACGCCGGTTCGCAACTCCGGTAGGGAACGCACCACTTCCGGGATGACATCGCCTGCTTTTTGGATCACCACCCGGTCGCCAATGCGAATATCTTTGTCACGGACATTATCTTCGTTATGTAAGGTGGCGCGACTAACCGTGGAGCCCGCCACCCGTACCGGTTCCAAAACCGCCAACGGGGTCAACGCTCCCGTTCGCCCCACGTTCACCTGAATCTCCAGCACTTTAGTTTCAACTTGTTCGGCTGGGAATTTAAAAGCAATTTTCGACCGGGGGGCTTTGGCGGTAAACCCCAGTTCTGCTTGGGCACTTAACGAGTTCACTTTTATGACAATTCCGTCGATCTCATACGGTAGTCCGTCACGATGCTCCAGCCAATAATGGCAGAATTCAATCGCTTCGTCAATCCCGTTGCAAAGACGCCGTTCCGGATTGGTCTTTAGTCCGCATTGACTAAGTAGCGCAAATCCTTCCCATTGAGTGGCAACGGTCTCTCCTTCAACAGCAAGAATATCATAGAAAAACCCATCCAAAGGACGACTCGCCGTCACTTTGGAGTTTAATTGGCGGAGTGAACCGGCAGCGGCATTCCGCGGATTGGCAAACTGTTCCTCCGGTTCACGACCCAAGTTTAGTTTTTCAAAATCAGCCTTTCGGATATAGATCTCGCCACGGACGGCAAGGTTTAATGGAAGATCCGACAGCAATCGCAACGGAATGGAGCGAATGGTTTTCACATTGACGGTTACATCTTCGCCGAATTCCCCATCGCCCCGCGTCGCGCCTCGCACCAGCAAGCCGTTTTGATAAGTAAGGGCAATCGTTAAACCGTCAATCTTCAACTCGGCGACGTAGTCGACCTGTTCTTGCTCGAGGCTTTTTTTGACCCGTTCATCAAACGAACGTAAATCCTCATCATTGTAAGCATTAGCCAAGCTTAACAACGGCACCTGATGGCGGACAGTTTCAAACAGAGTTGATACCATTCCTCCGACGCGTTGTGAAGGCGAATCGGGCGTCAATAAGTGAGGATACTCCGTTTCCCACTGGATCAGCTCCCGCATTAATGCGTCATACGCTTGATCACTCAACTCGGGCGCGTCGTAAATATAGTAAAGTTCGTTATGACGTTCAATTTCTTTACGCAACGAACCGATTTTAACTTCCGCTTCGTTCATACGTCCTCCCGTAAAAATTCTGAAAATCTTGGAAATCGATGGGGTAAACCGTTTGAATTAGTTAAACATTTTTGCTTAAAATCCTTCCCCGAGTCGCAGGTTTTCAATCATCGAATCCGTAAAGAAAAAAATAAACTAGCCTTTCAGCTAGTTGCAATCATTGCATAACTCTTACGCATAATCATCATGGTTTTTCCCCGACAAGTATCCACGTTTCCATGTCAGGTTGCAACCATTTGCGTTTTACCTTGTAGCCCGCACCGCTCATAGAATGTTTTGGCCCCGCTCTGCCAAAGATCGGTTGCTACTTCTAAGCCGCGACAATGTTTTTCCGCAACCTTACCCCGTACAAATTCGACCAGGGCTTTTCCTACCCCGCGGCCGCGAAATTCCTCAGTGACCACCAGCTCTTGAATCGAAGCGGTTAGACCGCTATGATGCAACACATCCAAATAATATAACGTCACAAAGCCAATTACATTTTGATGTACGGTCGCCACGAACGCCTCTCGCTCCTGAGAAGCAATAAACCCTCTAAAAATTCGCTCAAAGTCGCGCTCCAAAGCGTTGGCGCCCGTCCCCACCAATTGACGGTACAAGCGATAGACTGCCCGATAGTCGTTTTCAGTTACTGGTCGAATTTGTAGTGTGTTTAGTATTAATCTCATCCGTTTTCACCTCTTTTCTTGTCCATCTTCAATATGAAACTGAGCGGGACGAAAATATCTGTAAGTACCCAAATTCCAGTTTGTTCCAATTTATTAATTTTATTATACTATTAATATCGGAGTTTCGTCTAATTATTTACACTATATTTCAGAAATTTTTCATAATTTTTATAATCGACTAGAAATAGACTAAAAATTTTCTTGTAATGTTCAATAGAATATAGGAATCGTTCGACGGTTAGTTTAGTATATGTAATCTTTGACAATTTTAGCCTGAATCATGGCGAATTCTTCGATAGATATATGTCCCTAACAAAATTTCGAACAAAAATTTCAGCTTCATATAACAAAAACTCCGGATACCCGGAGTTTTCTTTCGTAATGGATGATATTTATCAAAGTTCCCGTTAAAATTGACGTTTATCAATAACCCGTTTTGCTTTGCCCATACTCCGTTCAATACTTTTGGGTTCGACTAATTTCACTTTGACGCTAATGTTTAGTAATGAAAAAATCTTTCGTTTAATGGTTTCCGCCAAATTTTCCAAATCACTAAAACTACCGGTGAAGATTCGTTCGGGTACCTCAACCTGAACTTCCAACCGGTCGAGATGATCAATCCGATCAACAATCAATAAATAATGCGGCTCAACATCTTCGATCGTCATTAAGACACTTTCAATTTGCGAAGGGAAGACATTGACTCCACGGATGATCAACATGTCGTCACTGCGGCCGAGGGTCTTCTTCATCCGCACCGTAGTTCGGCCGCATTGACATTTTTCGTAATTCAACGATGTAATATCACGCGTTCGGTAACGAATAATCGGCAAAGCTTCTTTCGTAACCGCGGTTAAAACAAGTTCACCCTCTTCGCCAGGGCCTTTTGGTTCGCCGGTAACCGGATCAATAATTTCCGGAATAAAATGATCCTCGGAAATATGCATTCCGCAGCAGTATTCACATTCTCCCGAAACACCCGGGCCAATTACTTCACTGAGTCCATAATTGTCAGTGGCTAAGACTCCCCAAGCTTTTTGCAGTTCCTGGCGCATACTCTCGGACCACGGTTCGGAGCCGAACAAACCGACCCGCAGTTTTAACGAGCCCGGTCGATAACCCATTTCTTGAGCGACTTCCGCCATATGCAACGCATAGGACGGGGTCGCCACGATTGCAGTGGTCCCAAAGTCTTTCATAATCCGGATTTGCCGTTCCGTGTTGCCGCTTGAGATTGGAATTACGGTCGCGCCCACCCGTTCCATCCCATAATGAAGTCCGAATCCTCCGGTGAATAATCCGTAACCAAACGAGATCTGCACAATATCTTCACTGGTCACGCCGGCGGCGGAAATGAAACGGCCGACAATATTCGACCAGTTTTCCAAGTCCTTTTTAGTATAGCCAACTACGGTAGGAATCCCGGTTGTTCCCGAGGAAGAATGAACCCGGACAATCTCTTTCATCGGAACTGCAAACATGCCATACGGATAATTATCACGGAGATCATTTTTTATTGTAAACGGTAACCGGGCGATATCTTCCAAATGACGGATATCATCCGGTTTCACTCCCACCTCGTCAAATTTGGCTCGGTAAAACGGAACCTGACGATAAACTCGTTCAACAACCTTGCGTAGTCTGTCCGTTTGGAGTTGACGCATCTCCGCCCGGCCCATTGTTTCAAATTGCGGTTCCCAAATCATTTCGGTCCTTCTTTCCTACTTTTCTTCCGTAAAATGATCATCACAAAAATAAAACACCGTCATCCGTCGGCTGCTGCTCCTGAAGAACGGGGCAAACAACCCGGCGATGCGATGCAATGGAAAGACAAAGCAAGCAACCTTGCCAAGCCGTCAATGACCAATTCATCCGTCCAACCGTTGATTTACCGTTCTACAAGGTCCAACTGCCGCTCTACCAACCTGAATTTTAAATTTCGACGCTTGATCTTTTTTTCCTGCTAAGAAAAAAAGCTTCTTTGAAGCTGAGAAATTGCCGAATTCGTATAAATAATCTCCAAAAACAACATGATAATCTTATCAGACGCTATCGGCAATTGCATAGCTAGCGTGGATGATTACGTGGAAATAGGAGTCCGTACCGTGAATGTTCAAAGAGCAAAAAGTATTACAAATCTTTAACACCATTGCTCCAAAATATGATCTGGTCAATACGATCCTCAGCTTAGGTTGCCATCATTACTGGCGAAAATCGGCTATTGGGGCGATTCACGCCAAAAATGGCGGTCAACTGCTTGATCTTTGTTGCGGAACCGGGATGTTCACCTTGGAGTTGGCAAAACGAAGCGTCCCCAATGGCAAAGTAACCGGCTTGGATTTCTCCGAACCGATGTTGGCCATTGCCACCGGGCGTCTCCGGAAGTACCTTGACAATAACCAAGTCGAACTGGTGCGAGGGGACGCTTTGGCTTTACCTTTCAGAGATCGGCAATTTGATGGAATCACGATCGGTTATGGGTTACGGAATGTAGCGGATATCCGAAAATTCTTGAGCGAAGTCTACCGTGTCCTTAAACCGGGTGGATCTGTGGTCTCGCTGGAAATGGGTAGACCTTGCACGCCGGTCCTGCGTCATTTGTATTTTCTCTATCTCACGTATTGGATACCCTTGGCCGGAAAACTTTTGGCCGACGCTTATGAATCATATTGTTATCTGCATGATTCGATCATGGATTTTCCTTTGCCCCATGAAATTATTCGCCTGTTTGGCGAAATAGGATTTAGACAAGCCAACTTTAAACGGCTGACCGGTGGAATCGCCATATTGTATCAAGCCGATAAATGAGGGAAAAACCGCACACGGAATCATCCGATATAGTCAAAAACAGGGTCTAAGCCCTGTTTTTCTTATTGTCTTATTGCCGAGATTCGATCACAGCGGTTTTTTGAGAGCATCCTTCAACTTTTTAACATCAGACAAAGTTGCATTTTTATTTTTAACTTTCACACTTGCCTGAAGTTTGACGTACAACGCATCAAAATTTGCCATTTCCCGAATTGATTTCCCATTTGCTTTGGTGGGACGAACCCGTCCCATATCCAGACCTAAACTATTGGTTTCCCGGTTGGCAACCGCCCAATCTCCGCTTCGAGCCGCTTTTTCAATTGTATCCAGCCGACGTACTAAATCCTGCTGCGTAAGACTAGTTAGCCCTGGTGCCTTTCTAGGCGTGGTCATTGGTCGATTCGTTGCCATCGGGCGGGGTGAAGTTATCCGTGGCGGCGCCGGACGACTTTTCTTTTGAGGGGTAAACCAGTTGCACCCTGCAAACGAGAGACTGAGAATTGTCACCACCAAAACCATCAGAAAACGTTTGGAATAATGCACGCTATCACCTCCTTAATAATTTTAGAATCCCAATATTCGTAAGTTTTAACGAATGAATCAATTGGAAAGTCAGGAAACCGGTGGTGCAGTGATTTCCTTGACCTATTCCTTTAGCGTAGCTTTTTATGCTTTTAATCCAGAAAAACTCCGGTTTAGTCTGAATAAAATGAATTAGCGTATCACGACCTGACTACTCAAACTGGGAGATGAGGTTTCCGACAAACAAAGAGAGGAGGCGAAAAGCTTGTTCAACAATCTCTGGCAACGTAAGCTCTCACCGCTCCTCCAGGCTGAGCCCAAAATACAGTCAAGTATGTCTGAAAAGTTTATTGTGGAAGTTTCCGGTTTATATAGTGACCGCGTCAGCAATCTGGTGTTAGCGAATCAAGGCCGCATTCATCGTGAACTCAATCGGCTTTCCGCTTTGGTAATTGACTATCCGAAGGCGGGTTTAGAAGAACTGGCCCGTTTCAATTTTGTCCATAAGATCTGGCATGATGCTCCCGCGTATGCTCTACTCAACGTGGCAGTCCCCACCGTTGGCGCATCCCAGGGGCATGAATTTGGTTACACCGGAAAAAATGTGGTTGTCGCGGTAATTGATACTGGAATTGCTCCCCACCCCGACTTAGTGGGCGGTGAAAACCGCATCCTGGCATGGACGGATCTGGTTAATGACCGCAATGAACCCTACGACGATAATGGACATGGCACCCATGTCGCCGGGATTATCGGCGGAAATGGTCATTCCTCCAACGGACGTTATCTGGGAATGGCTCCGGATGCCCGCTTAGTCGGTATTAAAGTTCTTGATAAGGATGGTTCGGGCTCCTTATCCAATGTAATTGAAGCCATTGAATGGTGCCTTAATAATCAAAAACAACTCAACGTGCGAATTATCAACCTGTCGCTGGGAACCGCCGCCCAAGAATCGTACCGGACCGATCCGCTTTGCCGCATTGCAGCCGAAGCGTGGCGCAACGGCATATTTATCTGTTGTGCGGCCGGCAATCAAGGCCCCGATCCCCATTCAATCAATTCACCCGGGATCAGCCCAGTGGTTATTACGGTTGGCAATATTGACGATCGGAACACCATTGATCCGTCGGATGACCGTTTAAATCGCACCTCAAGCAAAGGACCGACCATCGACGATCTGGCAAAGCCCGATCTGGTGGCTCCCGGCACTGAAATTACTTCGCTTTCAAATCGCGGAGGCTACCGGACCATGACGGGAACTTCGATGTCCACTCCGATGGTCGCTGGCGCCGCTGCCCAAATTTTGCAGCAGTACCCCCAACTGACCCCGGACCAGATTAAAAATTTATTAATGAAAAATGCGCGCACAAAGGGTTTAGGCCCTAACTTACAGGGGGCGGGAGAATTGAATCTGAGCAACCTATTTGAAAAAAATGAACGAAAGGCTACGATCACAGCGAGTTCGGGCTATTTATCCAAGATCGTTTTTTATCAATTGATCAAATTCTTCTTTTCCAAAGCCATTCCCGGTTTTACCGAGATACCTAAATGGCTTGATCATCGCAGTGAAAACTTTGTGATCAATCTCTTGGAAACGTTAAACCTCTAGGAATACAGTAAAAGTCCGGCGTAAAGCCGGACTTTTGTTTTTTGTTCTTTCAGTAAAAATTTTACCGAGCGAAATAGCTTTGACTATGCGCCAGGATTCCTTGAGCGACGGCCAAAGCCAATTGACGTTGAAACGCTTTTTCTTGTAAGGACTTGGCTTCCTGCGGGTTGGAAAGGAACCCGACTTCCACGATAACTCCGGTCACTCCTGGTTGCCGGATGACAAAATATTTCCCCGGTGCGGCTTTCCGTTGTCGTGGCTGATTCCGGTTCAATTGTTTCTGAATGGTCAGGGCAAGTTGTTTACTTTCGGGCACTCCGGCATGATAAAAAACTTTCGCGCCCGTCTCAGCCGGATCCTTGGACCAGTCGCAGTGGATACTGACCAAAAATAAACATTGGTGTTGCCGGGCGCGACGGATCCGCTCCTGTAAGTCACGACTGTGCCGCCCGGGTCTCCCGGTGAAAGGAGCCAAAGCGATGTCTTGTTCCCGCGTCATCACCACTTGCATTCCGCTGGCGGTCAATTGGCGTTGAATCTCTTTTCCCAACATCAAGTTAATATCTTTCTCCAAATGCCCCCAAGCGTCCCGCGTTCCTCCGTCCACTCCGCCATGCCCCGGGTCGATTAAAATGATCATTTCGCCAATTTGCTGAATCGTTTCCCGATAATCAACGGTCAAACAAAAACTTAAAATCATTGCGGCGATGTACAAAACCCCGATGACCCCCAACCCGATAACCTTACGCCTGATGATGATCAGCATCAAACTTCCCCTCACCGATCGATGTCGCACGAAATTGTGGAGACGATCAGCTCGCGACAAATTTCAACGATCGGTTCATTTTATGCCTCCTGCTTCCAATTCATGTCGGCTCACTCGGCTCCGGGCGGCCCCGTGAATATCTGTCTTACCGCATCCTGTAAGTAATTTAAAATTTATCACTTTTTACCGCACGCAAAAGAGCCGCTGCAAAATGAACATCTAATTCCTTTTGTAACAGCTCTCTTTCACTGCCAATGCTTCAGAATCCATCGAATTAAGTTGCTATCAATCGTAAATCACTATCCCCGACATGCCGGGGTTAGACAATTGTCTTATCCCACCTGCGAGCGAATTCCTTAGTAGCGCTCTGGCGAAGGCGATTAATTGGCGTTGGCCCACGGAGAGGCTGGTCCCGCGCTCTCTAACTTGCGTTTAGCTCTAGTGGTGTCAGACCGGCCAAACGCAATATTGTCATGGATCGTCGCTGAAACGAGAAAGGTCTCCTGCGATAAGCCTGGAATATAAAAAAACCTGGATTATGCCAGGCTTTTAAATATTCAACTCTTTGGTCATGTGTTTGGCGATACTCCGCAAGCGTTTAATCCGTTGTAACGGTTCCGGATGCCCGATGAGCCAGCGCAGTATCTTACCGAACTGCGACGATTGGGGATAGCCAAAGACTCGGATTAACGCGGTTTCCATCCGTTCGGGGCTCCCGAAAACCAGCGCCGCCTGACAGTCGGCATCGTATTCCTGGGCTCTGGCAATGGCTTTAAAAACGATTAAAGCCCCAAGTCCGCACAATCCCAAGACCGGTCCCGCTAGATCGGGTAAACGTTCATAAATTAATGTTCCGGCATACATGAACAACCCTACCAGCAGTACCCGGATCTCCAGATGGCGCCGTTTAAAATGGGCGCACTCATGGGCGATGATCATTTGCAGATCGTCTTGACTGGCCGAATCAACCAATGTATCGGTCAAAAAGATACTGTGCCGGAACAGGCCGGTTGCAAAGGCGTTGGAGACCCGCTCCAAATGCCAAAGCCGCACCGAACGAATTTTAATTCCAAACCGGTCGGCTACCTGAGCTACCAGCTTGATCAGCTGCGGATCGGCCTGACTCATTTTGACCCGGCGAATCGCCAAAATCGCCAGTTGCGAAAGGAGCATCAGCGTCGCGACCACCAATTCCAGGATCAGTTGTTGATCTCCCGGAAACTTAATGGGGATTAAATTCAGATAAAAATAGTCCAATCTTAAAAATAGCAGACAGTTGATGATAAACAGCCAAAAATAGCCGTATTGCAACAAATACGACCCAAACCCGCCGGTCAACCCGCGTTGATTACGGTCGGTTTGATACGAGAGCCAGAAAAAATAGCTTAGATAAGAAAGGAGCAGTCCCAAATTGAACAGATCTTCGCTGACCAGAGCCAGCCATAACGGTTGCGATCGCCGAAACATCGGCCAGAGCGGCTGATAAAAAATCAAAGCAATGTAACCGCTACAGCAAAGGTAATTTACCGCTTTAAAATATAAACCGAACCGCCAACGTCCACTGCCCTTGCGGTAGTACAATATCTGCATCCACCAGAGTCCAAACGCCGCCAGGATTAAATACCCCACCCGTAATCCAATATGTTGCTGGATACCAAGCATTCACCCACCACCTGACGGATTTCTCTGTCTTTTATGTATATTGAAAAACATCATCCAAATTACATGTATATTCCTATACCGGTTGCGCGGAACGGTCCGCACTCGCCACCGTGTTTTTGAGCAACATCGCAATGGTCATTGGGCCGACGCCTCCGGGTACCGGGGTAATCCAACCGGCAACCTCCGCCGCAGACTCAAAATGAACATCGCCAACCAATTTACCGTCGGGTAAACGGTTCATCCCAACATCAATCACAACGGCGCCCGGTTTGATATAGTCCCCCCTGATCAATTCCGGTTTTCCGACTGCGGCGACCAGGATGTCGGCACGCCGGCATACCTCGGCCAACTCTTTGGTCCGGGAGTGACAGATCGTCACCGTGCCACTTTCACGCAATAATAAAACAGCTTGGGGTTTACCAACGATATTGCTGCGCCCTACCACCACACACTCTTTACCGCTCACCGCCACGCCCGTTGACCGGATCAATTCCATCACTCCGGCAGGAGTACACGGTAGAAAGCCCGGTAGACCGATTAACAGTTTACCGACGCTGGCGGGATGAAAACCATCGACATCTTTATTGGGATTGATCGTCTCGATCACCACTTGCTCGTCGAGATGTTCCGAAAGGGGCAATTGCACCAAGATGCCATGAATTTTGGGGTCGTTGTTCAAGCGCTTTACCAATTCCAGCAATTCAGCCTGGGAAGTGCAGTGGGGTAAGGCATGTTCTTCCGAATAGATGCCAACTTCCGCACAGGCCTTTTTTTTCATATTCACATAGACCCGGGACGCCGGATTATCTCCGACAATCACAACAGCTAAACCTGGCTGTCTTCCTTGAGCTGTCAGTTCCGTAACTTGCGTCCGCAATCCAGCCCGGACTTGGGCGGCAATTGCTTTTCCATCAATGATCGCAGCAGACATAGTATAACCTCCGAGAATAGAGTTTTAGCTTATCCATCGTTTAGATATCGCGAAACGCCGTGATATAATTCATTGCATACTCATTTTGCTCCGCAGCGACGACTAGGGACATGATCCGTTTATCCAGCGGATCAAGGATCGCGGCGTCCAGGCCGGACATCATCGCCATCACTAAAAAAAAGTGTTGCCGCAGTTTTTCACTCTGGAAATAACCCAAGCTGTTCCGTGCGTTCCCTGACCTGATACTCTTCTTTAATCATTAACTCCGCCGGAATCAACTCAATAAATCGCGAGGGCTGGACCGCAACTGGTTCTCCGGCGCGATTGCGAAAACGGCTATTGCTCAAGTATAAACGTTGTTGAGCCCGGGTTAAGCCAACATAAAACAAACGTTGTTCTTCCGCGACCGACTGTTCCGCATTGGTTTCCCCATAAGGCAATAACCCTTCCTCCACTCCGACAATGAAGACAACCGGAAACTCCAAGCCTTTGGAAGCATGCAAGGTCGATAAGGTAATCGTTTCCGGCGCATCGCCGCTATTGAGCCCTTTACGACTCAGATCACCTTCTAACGCCAACGGAATAAATTCCAGCATCGCTTTTATTTCGGGCTGTTCTTCGCAATATTTTAAAAGGTGTTCCAATTCGATGTTGCCGGTCTGGTTGGTTTGTTCCATCCAAGTTCGAATCAGATCGGGTCCGTTTTGCGCTTCGACCAGTCCGGCGATGTGGCGAGTCGTCTCTAAGAATGGAGTCAATTTTGCGGTTAAGGAAGGATTGCTATCCACCAATGGCCGGATAAAATCCAATAATGGCAAAGAACCATTCCGCAAAGTCGCCAAACTGTCGATAATCGAGGTTATTTCATTGCCGGTTAGGTTCCAGCGCGGTTGTTGAAGAACTGTCCGGAATAGATAAAGATCCTCCGGTTCCAATACCATTCGGACTAAGTCAAGCAACTCCGCAACCGCCGGCGCTTCAAACGTTGCTGTCTGACCGACCACCCGATAGGGTAACCCTTCGGTCTCCAACACCCTTTCCAGACTATCCGCTTGTCGCCCGGTCCGGAATAAAATCGCAATATCGCCCAATCCGTATGTTTGGTCAATACTACGTTGGCGATTCTTGCTCTTTTCGCCATGGGCGGAAAGCATTGACGACCCGCCTAACAGTTTGATGATCTCTCGAACGGTCGCCCGGGCGGTTTCCCGTTCCGACGGAGTCTCCATCCAAACAATTTTCGCGCCGGTTTCCGACTCGCCTTCCGTAGTTTGCTGCCGATACTCGGCAGCGATCACTTGATTGGCCGCTTTGACCACGACCGGCGTCGAACGAAAATTGGCTGCTAATTTCAAGCGTTCCGTTTGGAACCGTTCGGATTGAAGTTGTTCGAAAAACTCCGGGCTAGCGCCGCGGAACCCGTAAATTGACTGATTGGGATCGCCGATTGCCAGTAAACTCCGGCTGTCTTGACTCCAAAGATTCATTAAACGATATTGCATGGCATTTAAGTCTTGAAACTCATCGACCAAAAGGTAGGAAAAACGCGGTCGAACCGCTGATAACCATTCTGGCGCGGCTTCCCACAGCTCAATGATCTGACGGATAATATCATCGAAATCAAGCCGTTGATAGATTGTAAGTTGTTGTTGGTAAGCTTCGTAAATATCAAACCATGCGTCAGAACCATCCAATGCATCTTGGTTCTTCAACTTTGAGATGGCTAATAATGCTTCGCGCGTTGTCACTTTGGTTTGTTTCCGACGCAAAACCTCTTCCATGATGGTCCGTGCTCCGGCTTGATCGACTAATTTCAACCGAAACCCTTCCGGGTTCTCATTCAAGATCCGCCAGGCGATACTATGAAAGGTGCCAATATTCAACTTGTTTACCATATGACGCTTGGGCAAAAGATTGGCAACCCGGTTCCGAATTTCTCCAGCCGCTTTGTTGGTGAAGGTAACACCGGTGATCAACCCGGGATCAACTTGGCAATCCCGAATCAGATAGGCAATCCGTTCAACCAACGTCCGGGTCTTCCCTGTCCCAGGCCCGGCAATGACAATAGTTGTCGGAGCCGTTGAATGAATGACCGCCAGTTGTTCGGCGCTTAAACCGGGTCCGGAATTCGGCTGCGCCTTTTGAATTTTGTCTTTACCGGCACTCACTCCGACAACTGACCGGACAACCTGATTTTCCTTGGGCAGTTGCGTAATATTTTCCTCAAATAATGCTGCCTGACCCAACAACGCCTGGCGGTCGTCTTCTCTTAACACCGAGATCACGCCGTATTCGCCGTCATATCCCGGACGAATTTCTACTTGACCAGCGCGCAATCGCCGGATCCCTTCGGCAATTAATGGACCGGTCGACCGCGCAATCGCGTCAATCTCAACTTCCCGCAGGACCGTTAATTCCGGCCCAAACCGTTGCAACAATTCGAAATAAACCCGCTCAACCTTTCGCGAGTTTGCCCCAACCCCAAGCGCCGACCCGATAACCTCCCGCAATGGTACCAAACTTTGAAAAGATTGCGCATATTCCGGTCGATAACCATCCGGCCGGTCGGCTAATTGGACCACCCGGTTCAAAACGCCAACCGTCACTTTACGGCCGCAACGGGGACAAATTGCCAAATGTTCGATAGTTTGCTCCGGTTTCCAACAGATCTCGCAGTTTCGATGGCCGTCACAATGGTATTTGCCCTCTTCCGGAAAAAACTCAAGCGTCCCTATGAATTGCGTCCGGTCTTTAGTTTGTAATGCCGATTGCAATCCTTTAAACGAAAATTCACTATTGAAAATATTCGCCTCACGCGCCAAATTCTGCGGATTATGCGCATCAGAGTTGGAAACCAAGTTGAATCTGTCAAGCGCGGACCAACGCCAATTCATTGCCGGATCGGAAGATAAGCCGGTCTCTAACGCCGTAATGTACGGAGTTAAGTCTTCATAACATTCGACGATGTCGTCAAAACCCGAATTCGACCCGAAAACTGAAAAATGCGGTGTCCAAATATGCGCCGGAATTAAAAGCGCCTCCGGACACTGTTCCAGTAACAATTGAAAAAGCCGGTAACTATCCAAGCCGAGGATCGGCCGACCATCGGAACGGATATTCATCCCCAAGGCCTCTAGGGCGTTACTCACTTTGTCAGCCGCTTCGAGCGACGGCAAGATAATCAAGTGGTGCACTTTTCGGACACGGCCATTCTTTTTATAGATCGTACTGAGTTCTCCGGTAACCACAAACTGAACTTCCGGTTGATCCGGAATCTCAGGTTTCGGAGTTTCTTCCAGTCGATAAAAACCGGATTCGGTGAGCATTAGATTATCCCTTAGTTCCTTGCGCCATCCGGGATGAGTAAAATCACCGGTTCCAACCAACGATACTCCCTTTAAACCCGCCCACCGATTGAGGTTGACCGGGTTACAATCCTTACTGGTCGCCATCGAAAAATGGGAATGAATATGTAAATCCGCAATCCAAGACAATGGAATCACTCCAAACTATAAACTTCCCGACTACTTTTCCACATTAGTAGCAGATTACCCTGCACTTGATAAAATAATTTAGAAATAAAAAAAGACCTTCCGGTCTCTTTGCCAACTAAATAAATGGCTCCCCGAGTTGGATTCGAACCAACAACCACCCGGTTAACAGCCGGGTGCTCTACCATTGAGCTATCGAGGAGTGTGAAAAATGATTAAGTTTTAAATTTGGCTCCCCGAGTTGGATTCGAACCAACAACCACCCGGTTAACAGCCGGGTGCTCTACCGTTGAGCTATCGAGGAGTAAGTAATTTGTCTCAGTGACTTTAATATATTAGCATAATTTTATCTTGATCGTCAACCCTATTTTATTAGGTTTTTAATGGCATTTTTTAATGGTTTAAGCTGGGGTGTAAAGAGACTTCAGTGTAAACTGAAGTCTCTTTGAAAATTTTGCTCCTGGCGAAGACCTAGTCTCCCGGCCGGTTTCCCGACAAGTACCATCGGCGCGGAGGGGCTTAACTGCTGTGTTCGGGATGGGAACAGGTGGTTCCCCCTC
>JAEYPR010000029.1 GCA_023410535.1 Bacillota bacterium
TCTCATGACTTTCATGTGTTTACTACGAAATAACCCTTATCAGTCATTTCTTTTCTACTGTTCAGTTTTCAAGGTTCAAGCGGTTGTCACGCTTATTTCGTTCGTGACACCTTAAATATTTTATCAAGTTTCTTACTCGCTGTCAACTGGAAGTTTCTTCATTGTTGTCGAAATCTGGAGTGTTTTCCTTGGTTGTGTCGACGACAGCTATATTAGATTATCACATGAATAAATTGATGTCAATAAAAACTTGTCACAAATTTCTGTTCCGGATTATAACAACGATTTTGCGAGTTCAACCGCCATTCCGGCGTCGGGAGAATACCCGTCGGCGCCAATTTTGTCGGCATAACTTTGGGGAAACGGGTGCCCCGGCCAGTGGTCAAAGCGGCAATCAATTGGTCGTATTGGGCCATCTGTTTACCTCCGAACATTCCATCGTTGTCGAGCCTTTGATATGTATCATATACTGAACATTCCATCCCAGTCTACAAGCTCTTCGTAAGGAATTAAATTTTGCCCGGTACAGCCGGATGTACATTTACCGCAACCTTGGCATTGATCGGAGATGGTTAAACGTCCGTCTTCGCTACAGATAAACCCTTCCGGGCATTGATTGGCGCAACTGAAACAGGGTTCTTTACATGGTTTCTTAAACCCCATCCCTTTGAGCAAATTCAATAAATTAAACGGTTGGTCTCCTGTTTTTAAACAAAAATCCTGGACCGCTTCGGCCACCGAAACCCGGCGGCGTTGAAAATGAGCTTTGGTCAGCAGATGGTGGATTACGTACAAAAAGAGATCGTCCTGAGTATACCCGGGCAAACTCCGCTGAAGTTGCTGACGTTCAATGACTTGCAGAACCGGTTCATAAACTTCCTGTTTAAAGCGGACCGCCGCTTCTTTCAAGTTAAGCTGATGTTCGTTCTTTAGGTTATATTGTTTGGAAAACAACCGGATATAAACCAACAAGCGATTATAAAACCCCAAGCCCGATAAATCCAGAAAAAAGCCGGTTTTCCATTCAAACTGCGATTGTTCCCGCCACAACCGGTGCTCGTCGCTATCGGCCGGAGGCAACATCTCTTTAACCTCGGCGTCGATATAAACTTGCCCGATTTGTTTGGCAGCGGCTACACGGTGATTACCATCGATAATATAATATTCGTTCCGGATTTTGTACACTTCAATCGGTGGAAAGACCACTCCTTCCTCCATGGCGCGAGTCACCGACTGCAATTTCGCCCGGTCGGCCCCTTCTACCCGGAAATTGTGGTCAAAATCGCGCCAACGGTTGACGCTGCCTTTGACCCGCGCCACCTCAATAATTTGCACTCCAAGGTAGATCACCTCGGACAGACTCTCCGATTTGGTCAATTCTTCAAAAACATTTCGCTGATGGCGCTTGAACATCCGGTTCCTCCTGTATAATATCACGCTAAAATGTTAGGGACCGTTATGATTATGTCATATTTCACGATTCATCCGACTCGCCCGCTTTTTCCTCCGCGCTATCGGAAACGCACAATATTTCTTGATTTATTTCCTTAATATAAAAGAGCAACAACGAGTATCCGCATCAAATCTCGAAAACATAATAACCGTAAACATTGACCACCTTAGTGGCGCCGACCTGAGTAATCCGGGGTAAATTACGTTGATAGTTCAGATGGGTGTGACCGTGTAGAAAATATTCCGGTTGAAAATGGTCGATCAGCTTCCGAAAGGCTTTCGGACCGCGATGAGCGTAATCGCTGCCTTCATGAAGTCCCTGCGGCGGGGCATGGGTGACAATGATGTTCGGTTTACCCCGAAAAAAAGCTTTAATATAAAACTTTCGAATCATCCAGTTCAGCTCGAACTCGCTGTATTGGACCACCGATTGGGTCGTATAGTCTAAAACGCCTTCGAAACCGAGCATTTTCAGATTACGATATTTCACCAAACGGTCATGCAAATTCTCTCCCAACGACATACAGGGGGTAATCGCTTGGTCGTGATTGCCGCGCACATAAAAAAGGGGCGCCCCAAAGACCGTTGACAAATAAGACAAATAACTTTCATTCAAATCGCCACACGAGATGATTAAATCGATGCCGCTTACCCGTTTGCTCTCGGCATCCAACAACGGCTCCTCGACATCGGAGACGGCTAAAATCTTCATGGTTTCACTCCTTGACCCGCTTCCCCAATCCTTGTCGTCAGCTTGTCCGGCATTTCAGCTGAAAAAACGGGGGATTTTACTTTAACCCAATGAGATCAATCCGCTGATGACTTCCCCTTTCACCATAGTCATCACTACGTCCAGGTCCGGGGTTAGCGCAATGATATCCGCGTCTTTCCCCGGATAGACACTGCCTTTGCTCTTGTTCACGCCCAGCAGCCGCGCTGGATTATAAGTGGCCATTCGGAGCGCCTCGGTCAATTCGCATTGTAAGATTTCAAAGGTATTCCGGACGGCCGCATCTAACGAAATGACACTACCGGCCAGTTGTCCCGTAGCATTCTCCAGACGGTTTTGGTGTAAACGGATCACTCCCTCCGGCAGTTGATATGAACCGTCCGGCAGACCGGCCGGCGGCATCGCGTCGGAGATCAGGATCAATTGCTCGGGCCCTTTCAGCTTCCAAAGGATCTGCACCATGGCCGGATGCAAATGCTGTCCGTCGACGATCATTTCTACCGGCAAGTCCGGATCGGCTAATACCGCCCCCAAAACACCGGGTTCACGATGATGCAACACGCCGAGTTGATTGCAACAATGAGCAACGCAGGCAAAGCCACGCTCGATCGCAACCTTGGTCGCTTCATAATCCGCTTCGCTATGACCAATCGCGGCGATAATCCCTTTGGTTTGGATGGCTACAGCCGTTTCAACCGCTCCCGGCAATTCCGGCGCCATGGTAACCATCCGGATCCCATTACCGCTCAATTGATGCAAGGTGGCGATCTCCTCCGAACTCGGCGCCCGCAATGTATCTTGCCGGTGCACTCCCGCTCGTCCCGGCGCAAGATATGGGCCTTCCAAATGAACCCCTAAACACTGGGCTCCTTTATATTGCAGCTCGCTCAGCCGGGCATAGGCTTTGGCGACTTTGACCAGTTGATCGCGGGAACCCGAGGTAGTCGTGGCCAGAAACGAGGTTACCCCGTGCGTGGCATGGTATTTGGCCATCTCGATCAGCGCATCCGGCTCTCCGTCCATTACCGCGGCGCCGCCGCCGCCGTGCAGATGCTGATCAATCAAGCCCGGCGCCAAAACCAATCCCTCCAAGGGAACTTCCCGGTAGCAGGCTGGAATCGTGATCGCGGCGCTCGGTCCGGCGGCAATGATCTTGCCCTGATCAATCAGGACCGTAGCTTCTTCATGTAAATGAAACGGCGTACATAACGCGGCTTTGGTTAACGCTAACGCTTGCAATGGAAGCCTCCAAACCAAAAATTCGTTACAACCACCTCGCGAGGTCACCGTCGCAAGCATGGCTTATTATATGTTTCATATGCCGCGCTAAAATTTCGTAACAAAAATTGCAACGACATATTTTCTTTTTCATTGAATCATCAGTTGCAAAAAACTCCGCGCTGCTTCTTACCCAACGACTGCGCATCCTTACTCAACGACCGTGCATCCTTGCTCAACGACCGTGCATCCTTGCTCAACAACTGTGCATCCTCGCTTAACGGCCGTGCGTCCTTGCTCAACAACTGTGCATCCTCGCTTAACGACTGTGCGTCCTTGCTCAACAACTGTGCATCCTCGCTCAACGACTGCGCTTCCTTGCTCGAATA
>JAEYPR010000010.1 GCA_023410535.1 Bacillota bacterium
GGGCAATATCTTGGATAATTTGATGATTCACTTCGGAGATCGGGTTAAAATCTCACTTTAAAGCTCTCAATTTTTATGAATGTATTTATTTGGTGATGGACTTTACACGATTTTAGCTGCGCTTCCCTCAGCAAGCTGGATTTGTGGATAAGTGAGCTTGCTCAGTCGTTCGGCAAGTTACTTGGTAATCTTGATGAAAAATTTGATTGCGCAATCGACAGCGTAGGACGCAGTCTTGATTTTTCGATGATAAGAAATGTTGATGATAAAAAAACTGCTACAGCATGAACGGCTTGGTTCATTTTGCAACAGCTCAGATGGGACTACTTTCCAAAATAAAAAAAACTTAAGTATTTACACTTAAGTTTCATTATCCAAGACACCGTTGTTTCAATTTTGATACCTATCTCTCGATAGGTGGGTGATCGCACAATTACTGCAACTTACCATCAACGAACGAAGGCCTAGTTTTCATAATCCGATATAAATCTCCCAATGCATAAATGTAGGTTCAAAATAGAAACTGACGCATACCCCAGAAAACTTAATTCATAACGACTTGATAATAATAACCCAAATAAATCCGCATTTCAACCGGAAATTAATTCCATTAAATTATGATTGTCCTTGTTGCATAGTCAGCTATTAATTAAGACATCATTGAAAAAACCGCTGCTGAACTTGAACCGTTTTCACCCCTAACCGCTGTTGCAAACGCTGCAAGCAATCATCAATCGCATGATTCATTGCAGCGGACGGTGTGTTCTTGGCTTCCCACCACCAATTTTTAATAATCAAACTTTGCTTATCCTTTGATAATTCCGGTTCAATCCGCGCAATAAAACGGTCTCCGTATAAAACCGGTAATACATAATAACCATATTCGCGTTGACTAGCGGGTTTATAAACTTCCCAACGATAGTCAAAGTCAAATAACTCCGCGATCAACCGTCGGTCCCATACCAAATTGTCAAGCGGGGCGATAATCGAAACGTTAGGGGTCGGTTCGGTTTCCATTGGCGCTTTGAGTTCGTCCCAATCTTGTGTTCGCAGGTAAAACGGATATTTGCATCCGGTTACAGCAGCCTGAATAATTAATCCTTGTTGATGGAGTCTTTCCAACGCTTGCATTCGTTCCGGAGTTTTTAGATCCAACCCCAGCCAAGCATCGCCCGAACGGTTCCAAAGCAAGCCGATCCCGCCAATTCTACGTAAAACCAGCCAATCGTGAAAAACCTCGCCGGTTGGAAAGGGGTCGGATGCCTCTAGCAGCGCTTGCGGTAAATGCCGCTCCGCATAATCATAATATTTTCGTGTCCCGAACTTATGGTGGACGATCAATTCTCCCCAAAAATACATGCTTTCCAACGCCGCCCGGGACAACCGGGTTGGCGCCCACGCCCAATTGACGGTTTGATCAAATTCCAAGTCTAGCGAAGCTAACGGCCCCCGTTCTAGCAGTGCTTGACGCACTTCGGGAAGAATCCGGTGAATCGGACGCTCGGAGGCACCGTATTTGCATAAGGCTTTTTCCCGATAGCGCCGAAAATTAGGCCAATCTGACACTGAATAAATTGACATCATTTTATCCCAGCCGTCGAGCAACTGCCGATCGGCATATAGCAACTCCGTCACGAAATCGGATCGAAAATCGCCAATTCGCGCTTGCAAGACGAGTTCATGATTTCGACCGATTTTATTTAACGGATCATACTGAATACAACCTACTTTTTGAATGAATTCCACGATCCCCGGTTTGCCACGCAGTTGATACGGAGGCCACAAGCCTTGATGCTTCAACAAAATTCGACGCGCTTCACTTTTTGATAACTGTAACGGTTTCATTGAACTCACGCTAACGCGACCTCCCAATCGAATAATAATCGATTTAATTTTACCAAACATCCGTTCGAAGGTAAATGTTTTTTAAATAAATCAACCTAACAATCACGAAAGATAAATCATTGCCATTCATGGCTTTCCAGTAGTTTTCCAAAACTTGTACTTTGACGTACCATATTGACCTTGCTATAATGACCACACGGTTGGAAACGAGTTAATTTTACAGTAATTTGGAAAACAAAAGCCTGTTTAAATCGATTTTATCCAATCCAGCTTCCTTTGTTTTGGATCGTCCGTAACTTAAATAATCGATCGACAATCAAACAACATGCATAATTTTTTGAATAACTTGATTCGCTTGGTTTTGTTATGCATTGTTTCGGAAAGGAGTTTAACAATGATTAAAAAATTAATGATCATGACCGCTTCAATCGTGATGTTATCAATGGGAGCGACTGCCGCTCAAGCGCAAGGCTTTACTCACCGTATTGTCAATGGCGAGTCGCTCTATAAAATTGCAGTTAATAATGGAGTTACCGTTGAACAACTTAAACAGGCCAACGGTATCCAAGGAACCGTTATTTATGCGGGTGATAAATTAGCCGTTCCAACCGCCTCAAAACAGGCCAATGATCGTGTTTCCAATCGTGATCTCGAATTATTGGCGCGCTTAATCACCGCGGAAGCGGAAGGCGAACCCTATGAAGGCCAAGTCGCAGTCGCCGCAGTGATTCTAAACCGAATGAACGATCTGAAGTTTCCGGGGACCATTGCGCAAAACATCTTTAAACCGAATGAATTCGAATCCGTATCAAACGGTCAAATCTGGAAACAACCAGTGTCTGACGCTTATCGGGCCGCACAGGCCGCGTTAAACGGTTGGGACCCGACCAATGGCGCGAAATATTTCTTTAATCCGGCGAAAGTTACCGGAGGATCCTGGGTCTGGACCCGGACCATCACTCATCATATCGGAAACCACGTCTTTGGAATATAATACGGAATCGTAATGTTATCATGAAACGAAAAAACGGGTTATTGTCTTCATAGACAATACCCGTTTTTTCGTTTCTCATATCAATCATTGGATTGTGCATTTAAGAAAGCGATTAGATTTTCCGCCAGTTCGTCATTCATCATTTCCAAGGCATCGTGGGTCGCATACGCCATATGTGGCGTACAGATGACATTGGGCTGCTTGGCAAGTTGAAAATCGCCGACCGGTTCATTGGGGTAAACATCCAAACCGACACCCGCGATCTTACCCGATTGGATTGCCGCTGCCAACGCCTGATAATCCAAAACGCTGCCACGGGCGGTATTAATCAGGATTACCCCGTCTTTCATTTGCCCAATTCGAGCTTCGTTGATAAAATGATAATTCGTCTCGGTGCCAGGGATTAAAATTACGATCACGTCCGCTTGGGCTAAAACATCATCAAGCCGCATTTCCCGATCGCTTGCGGGAATCCCTTTACCCGCAACCAATACTTCCATACCGAGTAAAGTCCCGATCTCCCCCACTCTTTTGCCGATCTTCCCAAAGCCGATAATCCCTAGTTTTTTACCATACAACTCAATATTTAATGGCAAATTGCTACGCCATTGCCGACCCAGGATATTTTGATGCGCCGGCAACAAATGTTTGGTCAAAGCGAACAAAAGCGCCAAGGTATGCTCGGCCACGGCATTTACGCCGTGTTGACGAGTTAGGCCCATAACTTTAATGTTCATTGATTCGGCAAGCTTGCGATTAACATAATCGGTATTATGAGCCCGGATACCGATATAACGGCATTGAATTAACTGGGTTAATTGCTGTTCTGCCAAGAAGCTATGGAGCAACAAATATTGAATCGAAGCCAAAAGTGGATCATTTAATTCCATGATGGATCCCGTTTGGACTATCATTCCGGTATTGGTTATCCGTCGGATCTGTTCGGCGGATAATTTGATGTTTTGATCGATGAAACAAAGCGGTTCCAACCCACTCCCCCCCTTTTTCTGGAGATTTAACAAAACCATCGTTGGTTTACGATGGTTTTATATCCATTATTTCGTTTCAGGAACTTTTCCGACCGAGGCTTTGGCGGTAATCGTCACGCCGCCTCGAGGCCGTTGTATAATTGTTACTTTACACCAAAACGGTTGACAGACATCAAAAATATCTTGGGCAATCTGAGCGGCCAGCGCCTCGCAGAAGACGCCTTCTTCCCGAAAACTCCAAAAATATAATTTCAAGCTTTTACTCTCGATGCAGTATTGGTCCGGCGCAAACTCGATCACTACTTTTTCCCAGTCAGGTTGACCTGTAACCGGGCAAAGACTGGTTACTTCGTCACTTTCGAGCACAACCAGATCAACATTGCGAGGCGTCGGAAAAACCTCAAGTTTACGTGAGGGTTCCCGTACAATCTGCCCTAAGATGGAAAATGAATCATTTGTCATTGTGAACCTCCTTGAGTAAGAACGGATTATAGCGGACGCCATAATCATAGGTGTCGATTGCTTCGGAACGTTTCACCCAACCCACGATCCAATATGTTAACGGCGTCAATAAGACTTCATAACTGACTTTCCAAACATATTGCGCCACAACCATGGCCAGTAACCCACTGAAGGGCATTACACCCCAAAAAGCGATCAAAATAAACAAAATCGTATCGACACCCTGTCCGAACACGGTCGAAACAATCGTCCGCACCCAAAGCAGCCGGCCTTGAGTAAGCAATTTCAAGCGTGAAAGAATGATTGAATTGATAAACTCTCCAACACAATAAGCAATCAATGAGGCAGCGACAATACGGGGAGTGAATCCCAAAACCGCTTCATAAGCTGCTTGCCCTTTCCAAAACTGCGGATGCGGCAAAGCGATGGTTATAACAAAGACAAGCGACATTAAAAGATTAGCAATAAAACCAATCCAAATAATTAGTCGGGTTTTCTGATAACCGTAAACTTCGGTCAGGACATCGCCAAAAATGTAGGTAATCGGAAAAAGGATGACCGCTGCCGGGAGGAGCAATCCGTAAATTGTGATAATTTTACCGGCAATAATGTTGGAAATCAGTAGACAACAAACAAAAGAACAACTAAAGAAGAGAAAAAGCGGGGAAAAAGAATTAGACAGCTGTTTCGGCATGAAAAAGACCTCCAGTTTTGGTGAGGCGGGTTAGCTGTGACCGCCATAAAAATTGTGGCGACATTTCGTCGCAATGATTACAAATAAATTCCATGGGAAATAAATTGCTACGATCTTTACTTTAGAGTGTAATATGCCATTCCGACCGTTCCCGGTCCAACATGAAGCCCAACCACCGGACCGATTGGATAAATCGGTACGACCACCTGTAGTAAATCCTTGAGAATATTCGCAATATGCAAAGCTTCAACTTCGTTGTTGATGTGGTGGACGACCACATCGCCTAACCCTTTCGCCCGAACATCATCAATCAGGATCCTGATCATGGTTTCAATGGCTTTTCCTTTGGTTCGGACTTTTTCTAAAACCGCCGCTTTACCTTCAATGACTGTCAAGATCGGTTTAATCTGCAGTAACGAACCGAGCAATGCGCTGGCGCCGCCAATCCGCCCGCCTTTGCGAAGGTAATCCAAAACTTCGGGTGCAAAGATAAACCGGCTTTTTTCCATGATACGGCGCGCATGATCAATGACTACTTGAATCGGGTCGCCAGCCAACGCTGATTTAGCCGCCGCGATGACGGCAAAACCAAGCTCCATTCCGGTCGAATGTGAATCGAGCACTTCAATGGCTGCGTCGGGATATTCTTCGCGAATCTGATCGCGGATCATTAAGGCCGAGTTAAAGGTACCGCTCAACCCTGACGACATAAAGATACCCAGTGCCGGACGACCGGTTTTGACCGGTTCCACAAAAGCGTTATATAACTCTTGGACCGGAGGTTGCGAGGAAGTAGGCACTTTCGAAGTTTGGGCCATTTTTCCATAGAAAAAATCGTTTTCGATATCTTCTTCTCGAAAAGACTCCTCTTCAAAATTAACACTTAATGAAATAACCTGAATCTGATACTCTTCGCGCATTTCATGAGGCATGTAGCACGTACTATCCGTGATAATTCGAACAGTCATCCATTCGTCTCCCTTAACCCAATAATAAAGTTCCTTCCCACTTCAAACCCAACGTAAATATGTAAATAGATTCAAAATAATAAATTAATCACAACATTTATATTATATCCGAATAATAAAAAATAGAAAGTTTTTTTTATGTTTTTTTAATGACACAAAGTTAATCTATCGATGTCGCGCTAAACACTTGAAACCGTCTTGACTGCGACAATGTTCCTTAATTTGTACGATACTTCCGTTTTTCTATTTAACCACAATCTTGTAGGTTTTAACCTCTTTCAATCCCAGCGCCGGATCTTGAAGCGTGATGGTTACCGTATAGGTCCCCTTTCTTTGATAGCTATGTTGCGTTTCGGTTCCTTCAGCGCGACTGCCGTCGCCAAAATCCCAGACATATTTGAGTGCTGGGTTGGGGGTCCCTTCTTTCTCGCCCCAAGCACGGCATTGAATGGTTAAGGGAGCCGGTCCCGTTGTTGGGGTTACCGAAGAAGTTAACCGCAATTTGGGCGTGACAACCTCAATTTGCAAATTGGCCTCCGCAATGGTTTGAGGATGGAGACGGTCGCGTACTGATAATTTTACCGGATAAGATCCCGCTTGGCGGTAAACATGCGCAGGATTCTGCTCATAGCTGGTCTCGCCGTCGCCAAAATCCCAAATGAATAAGGGATCGCAGGGCGAACCGGTGATCCCCACTTGCGCTGTGAAATTCACATTATGTGGCATAAAACCTTTAACAGCGCTGGCGGTGGCGGTCGGTCTCAGTTCCGGCGGCGTGGCGGTAATTTTGAGCGTTTCCCATGCCAAGTTACCGGGATGCAATTGATCGACAATCGACAGTTTAACATCATATTCCCCCGGTTCTTTGTAAATATGAACCGGTTTTAATTGATTGGAAGATTCGCCATCACCGAAATCCCAAAACACCGCCAGTTCACTGGGGGATCCCTTGACTTCCAGTCCTGATTCAAATGCCACGGTAAATGGGATTAATCCATTGGTCAGTGACGCTTTAGGGTTAATTGCCAAAGCCGGCGCTAACACTTTAATCATGATGACCTCATCCGGAATGATCAATTCCGGATGAATTTGATCAACGGTTTGCAGAACCACGCGATAATTTCCGGGTTCGGTAAAGCGATGAGTAAAGCTTGTCCCTTCAACCGTTTCCTTCCCAATTAACCAGCGATAAACCAGATTAGTTGGCCCTCCGGAAAGATTGGGAGTTACTTTCCCGGTCACGTCAAGCGGGACCGGTCCCGTGGTTGGAGTAACCACCGGGTTGGGAATGATTGTTAACGGATCGGCTTCAACCATCCAAATTCTTTGATATGTATAACGATCGACAGTGGCCGATAACTTCACCAGGTATTTTCCGGGTTTGGTATACAAACAACTAACATCCGTACCGGTCAAAGTGGTCCCATTACCGAAATCCCATTGAAATTTGGCTTGCTGTCCGTAATTGACAACGCTGTCCGCCTGGGCTTTCACGCGCATTTCAACCGGACCTTTCAGGGAGTCAAGTTTGGGATTCATTACCAATAAAGCGGGGACGTCCAGATCAAAATAGTATTTGCGATCCGAACCTTTCGTTTCAAGAACGACCGGATATTTACCCTCTTTTTCAAATTGAACGCTCACAGCATTGCCGGTGCTATTTAATTTCCCTGACCAATTCCATGTCCAGTCTTGAGCGGCGACTGGACCCAAAACATCAAATTGAAAAAGGAATGGTTTGTCTCCCTGTGCATACCGAATTTGAACTTCTTTGTATTGCAATTTGGCATTCACTTCAGCGCCGGATTTTGTGAAGGGATTCGTGTATTCCCCTGCATCCAGCACCACTTTATAGCTCGCACCTTTTGGAATGATTAAGTAACCTTTGGCAGTAAAGACCCGACGGACGAAGTTTTTACCGTCGGCACCTTTTTCCTCAATGGCAAAATAAGCAGCTTTTCGCTCCGATAATAATGATTTCTTCGTGATGGTTACATCCCACGAAAGTTGCGAATCAAAACTCAACGGTTCACTTGGTACCTGAACCGCCCGGGTTTGACCAAACTCCGCGACCGAAGCTGAAATCGTCCGCGTGAGTTCAATTGTCTTCCAATCGACATTAAAACCCAAGGCGATATTATTGATCAATAATACTAGGAAAATAAGTATTAAGATGAAGAACCGTTTCATGACAACCTCCTGATCGTAGGGATGATTTTGCTTTTTCTTATTTCAACAAAAATAAAATATTTCCTGTTGATAATCGAAAAGGTAATATTCTTTTAGCCTTAATAAAAATACTGGGTGAATATCTAAAATTTATAACCAATTGTTAAAAATGTCTCGGGATTTGTTGATGAATTTACGACAGCGATATCCAGTACGGTCGGACCCAGTTTGAGTCCAAGTCCACCGGAAACGACTCCAGGAGTGCCTCCCTCTTTCGCAATACCGGTTCGTAAGATAATCGAATTGAATAATAAAGATTTTTCTAACCCAAAGCGAAGGACATTATGCCCGATTTCTCCATCCCCGTTAATCTGATAGTCGCCGGTCAATTGGAACGATCGGGCCGGTCGCAACGCGATTCCAATGATGATATCCTTTGGTAGCCTCGCCTGATATTTGCTCAGTTGCTCCGTTGCTTCCGCTTGAGTCGTTTGTTTACCCCAGCGAACGTTACTGTCAAAATTGCGAAGCATTAATCCAAAAGACAAACGATCACTTCGTATGTATAAAAATCCCAAGTCTGCCGCCAACCCGTTGCCATTCATTCGATCTTTTGCCGTTACGTCATGCGGATGATCTCGCTGATAATGGAATTCAATCGTTTCACCCTTATATCTTTTCAAACTAATCCCCCATAACAGATTATCGCTGAACTGCCCAGCCAATGACAGGGCGAGATATTGATTGCTCGTTGCGCGGAATTTTCCCGTTCGCTTCGTAGTTTCATTTAGACCATTCAAATCTTTGTAAATATTCAAGCCGAGATATTTGGTGGACAAACCCAGTATATTATGGGATGAGAAAAGGAATGTTTCGGCCAATTCGTCGTTTGAAAGAGAGTTATCCATTACCTCCGCCGTATCCATAATATTAGACGTTCCGCTGATACTTGGAGTAAAAGTCCCGATCTTTAAACGATTCAATCCGGCCGGATTCCAATAAAAAGCCGTACCGTCGTCCGCTACTGCGGTAAAAGCCCCACCCAAAGCCATCGCGCGGGCGCCCGGTCCCGAAGCTGAACCAAAACATGGTGTTTGCAGCAGAAAAAACGAGAGAAGAAAAATTAAAAACACGCAATAACCGGCCGATTTTAACCGGAGTGGAGATTGATCTGGTGTCATTATTTCCTCAGCTGATTATATTTTTGAATTAAATTAGCGATTCGTGATTATATATTAATATGAGGTCAATTAAAAAAACCCTTTAATAATTTGAAATTACGTAAAAGGTTTAAGCAAAACCTTGAAAGTGTATTTTGACCATCGGGTTACTTTTGAAAGCGATAACGAGCAAATAAAAAGGGCTGAAATTCAGCCCTTTTTATTGCTTGTTTTTAAAAGTTTGACAACAAGTTTCATCTACGGAACCCGCCGGAGTTGCGCTTAAACTCTTCAAATCAGCATTTGGAGAGAACCCGCCTTGCGCATCATTTTGAATCACAATTTGCTGCGCTTCGCAAAGGTTGCTTGAGGTCCAGTATTTACAGCTATTCACTGTACAGTTTACATCAGGCATATTAATACTCACTCCTTCGTTTTGGTGTATTTATAGCCTAACCAATTGTTTAACGGATATTCGAACTACCAAAAACAAAAACCCGGGAATCCCGGGTTTCATTACCTTAAATACAGCTCCAAGACCTATGTCGTTCATTTAATCTCCTACTGATACGCGAAGGAGATTGCGTGGACGACCAGTTAGTAAGTGGAGTCATTTTGATATAATTTTGGATCATATTTCGGAAGTTTTAAAACTTGGATATTTTGTAGCGGCCAGAAGATGAAAAACGCTTTGCCCACTACATTTTTCAAAGGCACAAAACCAACGTCGGGATCCCTGCTATCCTTACTCCCATTGCGATTATCTCCCATTACAAAGAGCGTCCCTTCGGGAACCACTTGGAAATCGTAATTTGAAAACGTCTTTTCCTTGATATACGGTTCCGTTAATTCAACGCCACCAACATATACCTTGGAATCTTGAATATAAACCGTCTTCCCGGGACCTGCAATAACCCGTTTAATAAACTTCATTGAAGGATCTTTGGGATATTTCAGGACAATAATATCACCCGTTTTGGGGGTCCGGAAACGAAAGATAAGTTTATTAACTAATAAACGTTCTCCATCACGCAAGGTTGGCTCCATTGACGTTCCCTTTACCAAAAAAGACTGCATAATAAAGATAATGATAAAAAGGATCGTCAATACTGCAATGGCAAAAGCCTCAATGTTTTCCCGATACTCTGACTTTTGAATCCCGATCATCGAACGGGCCTCCCTTGATCTCCTGATTAAACTTCCCGACGTTCTTCGATACGGGCGGACTTACCAGAGCGTTCCCGCAAGTAATAGAGCTTAGCGCGACGTACTTTTCCTCTCCGCTCGACTTGAATCTTGTCTAACATCGGAGAATGAACCGGGAAGGTACGTTCCACACCAATACCTTGAGAAACTTTACGGACAGTAAAAGTTTCCTTTAAACCGCCATGGCTTCTGCGCGTAACAACACCTTCAAAGATCTGGATCCGCTCTTTACCACCTTCGACTACTTTAACATGAACTTTAACCGAATCTCCAGGTGAAAATTGTGGAATATCAGAACGTAATTGCTCCCGTTCAATGGCTTCAATAATATTCATGGTATAAACCTCCTTTCAGGACTGACTATCTTTAATTTGTATTTGATAATTTTTAAGCAAGCGTTGTTCAGCTTCGGTAAGGTTGGCGTTGGATAATAAATCAGGTCGACGAATTGCTGTTCGTAAAACTGCTTGTTCGCGACGCCACACCTCAATCTTGGCGTGATGACCGGAGAGCAAAACCTCAGGAACGGTTAGCCCTGCAAATTCAACCGGACGGGTATACTGCGGAAAGTCCAGTAAATTATCGGTAAAGGAATCGCAAATATGAGATTCCTCCGAACCAAGCACTCCCGGGAGCAAGCGGACAATTGCATCACAGATTACCATGACAGCAAGTTCGCCACCGGTTAAAACAAAGTCTCCAATCGAAACTTCCTGATCAACCCATTGGCGAATTCGTTCATCAAATCCTTCATAATGACCACAGATGAAAATCAGGTTTTCATCCTCAGCGGCAAATTGTTGAGCCATCGTTTGAGTAAACGTTTTACCTTGAGGCGTTAGCAAGATCGTTTTTACATTTGGTAATCCTGATTTTGCATGTTGTAAACAGCGATAGATAGGTTCTGGTTTTAATACCATGCCACTGCCGCCACCATAAGGTGTGTCATCAACCATGCGATGCTTATCAGTGGTAAATTCCCTGAAATTCAATAAACGAAACTCAACCGCATTTTGTTCCTGCGCCCTTTTTAAAATACTATTTTGAAAAGGACCTTGGAACATCTCCGGAAACAAGGTTAATATTTGAATCAGCATTCGTCGTCTTCCTCAAGCAATCCCGGAGGCAACTTCACAACCATTTTACCTTGCGCTGGATTCACTGCTACGATAACGTCTTTTAAAGCGGGAATCAAAACCGGTTTCGATTGACTATCGACGCTATAGACGTGATTGGATCCTGTTTCGATAATTTCATCAATTACCCCAAGTTTAACTCCGGAGTCGGTGTAAACTGTCAATCCAACAATTTCGTCATAGTAATAACGTCCCGGCGGAAGCGGCGGGCGCTCATTCCTGGGAATATAGATTAAACCCCGTCCGAGTGAATCGGCGGCCGTCATATCATCAATCCCTTTGAATTTCAATAGTACCAAACTATTAAAATTGCGATAGCCTTCGATGAACAGCTGACGCCAATCATCTTTCTCTTTAAAGAAAACCCGTTTAACACTTCCAAACCGTTTAGGGTTTTCAGTTAAAGGGATCACCTTTAACTCACCCTTAATTCCTTGAGCCTTTATGATCTCCCCAATCGCGATAAAATCAGGCGTCTCCATTAAGCTTATTTATTCCCTAACTCAACGCTAATTTTACGATTATCCCGTGTTGCACAAGATTTTACCACTGTACGAATGGCTTTGATAATTCGACCTTGTTTGCCAATTACCTTACCAACGTCTTCCGGATGGACGGTAATTTCCACCAGGGTTTGGTTGTTACGGTCATTTTGGATAACTTGGACTTCTTCAGGGTGATCAACCAAGGCTTTGGTAATTTGTAAAACCAACTCTTTCATGGAAACACCTCTCAAAAGCTCATGCAATTACACCAATTTTCTTTAAGAGCCGCTTAACGGTGTCCGAAGGTTGAGCACCTTTTTTTAACCAGTCTGCTGCTTTTTCTTTATCAACAACGATTTCGACTGGTTCAACAATGGGGTTATAGTGACCGATAATCTCAATAAAGCGCCCATCACGCGGAGCTCTAGAATCTGCAACCACCACACGGTAGAAAGGCCGTTTTTTAGCACCCATCTTATTTAAGCGAATACGTACTGCCATTTTTTCACCTCCCTTCGAGGTTTAAAAAAATTTATTTTCGCAAACTTGGTATTAAAAGGGCAGTTTCGGCATTTTGCCTTTGCCACCCATCTCGGCGATCTGTTTCATCATCTTGCGGCTTTGTTCAAATTGCTGCAAAACGCGATTGACATCTTGGACAGTCGTCCCGGAACCCAGCGCAATCCGCCGTCTCCGGCTGCCGTTAATGATATTGGGGTTGGTCCGTTCTTGCTTGGTCATAGATTGAATAATCGCTTCCACCTTGACCATTTCCCGTTCATCAACCTGAACGCCCTTCAATTGCTTTGACATCTGTCCGGGGAGCATCCCCAACAATTGGTCCAACGGTCCCATTTTTTTCATCTCGCGCAATTGGTCAAGAAAATCATCAAAAGTGAACTCGGCCTTACGCATCTTATCGAACATATTCTTGGCTTTGCCGGGGTCAATGTTGCTTTGTGCTTTTTCAATGAGAGTCAGAACATCTCCCATGCCGAGCACTCGCGAAGCCATCCGGGAGGGATGAAAAACCTCCAGGTTTTCCATCTTCTCGCCCAATCCGACGTATTTGATGGGGGCTTTGGTGACCGCTCGAACCGACAGAGCGGCTCCGCCCCGCGTATCACTATCCAATTTTGTCAAGATAACGCCGGTCAACCCAAGTGTTTCCTGGAATGAACTGGCGACATTAACAGCATCCTGACCAGTCATGGCATCTACGACGAGTAAAATCTCATGGGGATTGACGCGGCTTTGAATATTTTTCAGCTCCGCCATTAACTCTTCGTTGACATGAAGACGACCGGCGGTATCGATAATGACCAGATCTCTTTGGTAAGCGAGCGCATATTCCAAACCCTTTTCAGCGAGGATCACCGGGTCGGCGCCTTCTTGATAAAAAACCGGAACATCAAGCTGAGCACCGAGAACTTGTAGTTGTTTGACTGCTGCCGGGCGGTAAATGTCCGCGGCAATCAGTAACGGGCGTCGCCCCTGTTTTTTCAACAATGCCGAAAGTTTTCCGGCGGTGCTGGTTTTACCGGTGCCCTGCAACCCTACTAGCATAATTACCGTGGGTGGCCGGTCCGCCATTTTTAACGGGGACTCGTGTTCCCCCATTAACTTTGTTAGTTCCTCGTAGACAATCTTAATAACCTGTTGGCCCGGTGTGAGACTGTTAAAAACTTCTTGCCCAACGGCACGTTCTTTTACATTATTAATAAAATCTTTGACAACTTTAAAATTGACGTCGGCTTCTAATAAAGCCAAACGGACTTCTCGCAAGGAATCCTCAATATTCTTTTCGGTGAGTTTTCCCATACCGCGAAGTTTTTTAAATGTATCTTGCAGTTTATTGGAAAGGTTCTCAAAGACCATTATTGATGAACCTCCTCTTCTTCAATTTCAGAACTTCGGAGTATTTCCATTTGTTCTTTAACAAACAAAAGCTCACGATGGATCTGACTTTCAGTCGGCACGGTATCAAGCAAGATATCTAACTTTGCCGATACCTGAGACAAAATATTTTGTTGCTTTAAATAATTATGTACCATGCCAAGCTTCGTTTCGAACTCTTCCATAATACTTTCGGTGCGGTGCAGCAGGTCATGAACTGCTTGGCGTGATACTCCCTCCGCTTCGGCTATTTCCGCTAAAGACCAATCTTCTTCATAATAAAGTTCCATGGTTCTTCGTTGTTTCTCGGTTAATAGTCCGCCGTAGAAATCAAACAATAAGCCGGTATGTACCAGTTTCTCCAAACTGTGTTCCTCCGGTTGTCAAGTAATCTTGCTTAACAGTGATTAGTATACCGACTTTAGTAGGTATTGTCAATGTTTATTTCGCTTTTAACACCATTGATTACTTAATTTTAATCGATTTACGAAATGATTGACTGAACTAGTGAAACTATCCAGCATTATGTAACGTTTGGCAGTGGCAGGATGTCAGCCGATTGCTGCGAATTATATAGTTAAATGGTGAATGATGAATTTGGAGGTAAATCAATTGACCAAAAAAACGGCTTCCATTTTACTCTGTGCGCTACTGATTGGTCTGTTGGCAGGGGTTTGCAGGGCGGAATCAGCGTTAGGCCGTAGGGATTATGCTTTTGGATGGCAGTTTTCCAGGCCAACGAACGGGTTAAGTCTTAAAATTCCGATTCAAGAGCAATACTATATCCAACCCATCTGTGCGCTTTCCTTATCGGGTAAATCCGAGGAAACCGACGGCTATTTTACGTTCGGAATCCGTGGAATCTGGGATCTTCCAACTCGAAATGATCTGCATCCTTACGCCGGGGTTGCGTGGGGTTATGCCGAGGATTTCGATGGCAGTAACGTTCGAAATTCTAAAGTGTCCAAAGCAGCGCGAGGTTTTCAAAGTTTTTTTGGCGTGGAATATGAAAAATTCGTGTTACGCCCCGCCGTCGAAATTGGTTTGGGAAGCTTCCGTAATAATGACGGCAGTTACTTTGCCGGCGTGACCTATAACTTCTCGCTGCTCTATTATTTTTAAGTAGCCGTCTCAAACCCACAACAAACCCGATTTTTTCCGGAATGTTTGGCGTGATAGAGTGACTTGTCGGTATATTCGAGTAGACTCAACCGATCCATTGCGTGATCAGGCATGGTTGCCACACCGACTGAAATGGTGATCTGGCATTGAAGTTGACTTTCCGGAATATGCTCAATTGCGCGGCGAATCTGTTCGGCAAGGTATTGCGCCCGTAAACTGTCGGTATCTTTCAGCAAGACGACAAACTCTTCTCCGCCGTAGCGGGCGACGATTCCTTCATCATCCACAACTTGGGTAATTACGGAAGCGACCACTTTCAACAGTTGGTCTCCGGCGGGGTGACCATAGGTATCATTGTATTTTTTAAAGTTGTCCACATCCATGAGGATCATGGATAACGGAGCTCGATGCTGTTGCGAGCGTTCCGACAATAATTCCAATTGCTCATTGAAATAACGTCGATTAAACAAGGATGTTAAACCATCGGTATCCGCTTGGGTTTTGGCTGTTTTTACCTTCGCCAATTGTTGGAGCGCGTTGCCGCATTGATTGGCGATATTGACGAGTAAGCGGATTTGCGTATCGGGAATTAGCGACTCTTTGATATCGACAATTAATAAAATACCGGCCACTTCGCGATCGATCACAATTGGAAAAGCGCAAACGGTTTTAACGGCGGTTCCCCGAAAAATACGCAGCAAATCCGGTTGTCGATTCAATTCGTAACAGAGTAACGGTTCCTTGAATACCTGTATCGAGGTTAAGCTAAGACTATCTTTCCGTAACGGGGTTTGCTGAAAATTATCAAGCCACTCTCGTTCCCAACCGGCCTGTTCGTAAATTTTTAGAACTTCACCTTCAAACAAAACGATTGCTGGGCGTAATGAAGAATCACTGTGTAATACGGCTTTCAAAGTTTGGACGAAAATATCGTCCAATTCGGAGCTGGCGGTGATTTCTACCGAGTAATCGGTTAATCGTTCCAGTTTCGAATTCCATTGCGAGAGTTTTTTTGAAACTTCCTCAGTAGCGGTGAACGTCCGTTTCATCAAAAAACTTCCCATGACCCCAAAACAATAAAAATAACCGACTTTGGTCAGTAGATTAAAAGTGGGAAAAGTATCGCTTGAATTATTAAACACGGTGGCTAATGCCAAAATGACGCTTGATAGCGTTGACCAAACAAACACGCCTGAAAAAGTGTAGCGAACGACCGCGGCTAAAATCGGAATAAATAAAAAAGGTACTAACGGGCTGTCCACTCCACCAGTGCGCATCAACATAAAACAAGTGATCCCAAGATCAACTGTTAAAAAAGGTGTCCGCCAAACTCGGACAGCCAACCGCGATAATCTCGGAACGAACAAACAGATTAGATTGATTCCCAAATAAGTTCCGGCAATGCCGTAATCAATCTGTTCGCCGGCGACTCCGATTGCGCAAAATATCAGCATACTGTTTAGAATGGATAATTTCAGTCGAACTTCAGCTAGCGATGTCGAAAAAGTAATTTTTCGTCTTTTTTTTAGTTCGAAATTTCCTTCCACTGTCAACCTCCATTGTTAAATAATGGAATGAACGAGGAAAAAGAACCCGGTTTGTTTCGTTTCGCAAACCGGTGTTAAATCTTGGTGCATTTAGAATTGGGGTAATCATAACTTACACAACTAGTTTTCGGGAAACGGCGTTAGTTTGATGACAGACTTTCAACAGAAAAGGACGGAAGTTAATCATTGATGTGTAATTTGCCAAGATCATCACTTGTTCCCCGGGGTTTAGATGTCTTGTTAATTCGTAAAAAGCGTTTTTAGGAGAGTAGTCGACTGCTAACGGGACAGGCGGCGGATCGCTGTATTTAACACGTAAGGCCATATCCCCGGCTCGGGTTCCGCTGGTTACAATCTCTTGAATTCCCGATACTTTCCATAGGTTTTCCAGGGCAACGTCCCAAATCCAGGATACATCCTTACCATCGGCAGTAAGGTCGTTTAGCAATAGTAGAATGCGTTTATTTCCCGGTGACTTAATTAACAGTTGCAAGATGTGGTTAAATCCGACCGGATTTTTGACTAAAAACAAAAAGACCGGAAAGCCACGATAATCAAACTGTTCACTCCGTCCATAGCTGGGAGTCACTTGACTGATGACATTTTTAATCTGCTCAAGATTGCCGTTTAAGTGAAGACTAACAGCCATCGCCGCAAGAATGTTCAAAATGTTGAAAGTCCCGGGAAGTTTGGTCACCATCGGTGACAATTGTCCTTCATATCCCAGCTGGAACGAGCTGCCATTCATATAATCAACCTGAATCGACTCCGCCCAGAGATCCAGGGTCGGAAGTTCGTAGACGACATCGACTCCGGTCCCCGTCTCTTTCTCAACCAGTAGACCGGCTTCATTGGATTCCAGTTCGTCCTTGATCCCAAAATACAGGCGATTTTCGGGTTTCACGGCAGAACCGATTCGGGCAATATTGGGGTCGTTTCCGTTCAACACAACTTTACACTCGCGATCGGATTTGCGAATTAACTCCATAATCCGATTAACGTTGGAATCCACTTCACCATAACGGTCTAATTGATCGCGGGAAAAATTCGTAACCACCAGAATCTGTGGTTCAAACTTGTGAAACGTTTTGATTAAAACGGCTTCATCGATCTCAAATACCGCATAATCAGCCATATATTCCGATTCGAGATATAATGGGTCAATTAAAATACTGGTTATAATTCCGGTTACAAGGTTGGCACCGCGGGCGTTGGTTGTAAGACGGTAACCTTGCGCACGCATCAATTCAACCAAGATTTTAGTAGTGGTTGTTTTACCATTGGTCCCTGTAATCATAATCCAACCGTTCTTGAAACGGGGTGCCAACAAATTGACGATATTGGGGAATAATTTCAGGGCGATTGCCCCAGGAAAGTTAGTTCCTTCGCCAATTTTAAATAAACGCGTGACATGAAAAATCGAACGAACAATCAGCGCTGCAATAATAATTTGAAGGTGTTCCCACCCGGTCATTTTCTTCATTACGTACTCAACCCCTGAAAAATTTTGAATTTTGAACCCGGTGAATCACATAATCACGGGTTTGGTTTTCAAGACCGTCATCCAACGCTTCCAGTTCGGATTGACCGAACTTTCTTTGTAATGCCAGCTGAATTAAATGATCGGCAAACTTGGGGTTTTTCGGCAATAACGGGCCGTGCAAATAAGTCCCAAAACAATTTTTATAATGAGCGCCTTCGGAGCGATCTTCCCCGTTATTGCCGAAACCGTTGAGTACTGTTCCCAAAGGTTGGCAATTAGAGCCTAAATAAGTCCGTCCGGAATGGTTTTCAAAACCAACCAGTTTTAGGTTGGAGTGAATTTGGGAATTCGCTTGAATGACTACGTTACTGATCGCGCGGAGCTGACCGCCTTCGGTGCGTAAATCCAATACTGAGATACCGTTTAAAATTGGTCCCTGAACCGGACGGTAATATTCACCAAGTAATTGCAGCCCGCCACAGACGGCTAGCATCACCAATCCGTCTTCAATTGCCGAACGAAGATTCCGCGCCTTGGTTTGAATCAGATCTTCGCCGATCTTTAGCTGTTCTTTGTCCTGACCTCCTCCAAAAAAAGCCAGATCATAGTCGGCCATGTTCGGTTTATCACCAATTCCGATCTCAGTGACTTGAAGCTCTATATTCCGCCAGCGGCAACGTTGGAATAAGGTCTGCACATTACCGCGATCTCCATATAAATTCATTAAGGTTGGGTAAAAGTAAGCGAGCTTAAGTTGCATATATCCTCCTTGAGGTCTACGAGCTATCAGAATTTTCAATCACAATCCAACCCAATATAACTTACCTAGACATAATTATTCGCTAGTTATTTTTTGAATTCCTTTATTAACTGCGGGAAACTCATTCTACTCTAAGGTTATTTTGCCGAAATTACAATTTTTTAGTAATCAAAATCAGTTCTTCGGTTTTTACTGCTTGATCTTAAACGAAAGAAACCGGGAATTAATTCCCGGTTTCGTCATGATAGATATTTCCATAGTTATTATATTAGTTATGAATCTTAATCACAATCATCTTTAGTGTTATTTAAGATTTTCTTTGATAGGTCTAGTGGTCTCCGTCTTTGGAATGGCGATTACTTAAGGTTGGAATTTTTCTCAAAAGATGCTGCTACCTTTTTCAATTCATCAAGCGACACAGATCCAATCATGGCGAAGTGAACCTGATTGGAAAACCACTGATACAGTATGATTGTCTGATTTGGTTTATTAAAATCTTTGACGCTATCGGAAGAAAACTGTTGTTTTTCCGAGAGTTTTTCCCGTTCAAAAACGGATAATTTTTGACCGTTGGGTCCTTCGAAGAGTAAATGGGCAACCGTGGCAAAACTTAACTCTTCCAACGAAGCCTTGCTAAAGGCATACCCTTCGGGAAGGTAGGTCGGTAAAGTGATCGGAAAATTGACTCCTTGCTGCGTTCGGACCAAACTTACCGTCTGCCAAAATTTATTCGAATTATCATACCACTTTACACTTTCAGGAAAGAGTGACTCCGGATTAAAATTGGAGGGTAACTTTTTAACTTGCAAAAACCGATAAGAACGGTTTAATATTTCCTGACGATACATATCAAAACCGATTGGAAAATGTGATTCTTTATCAATATACAAACGGTAATTATAATTTCCGGCAATACCGCTTAACACATAAACCGGTCGTCCGAAAAGAAACGCGTCGTTCTCCTGTTGCGAAACTTTGTCCAGCCAACTTTGCCATTCGGGAAAGCGTTTTTTATTTTTACCATCCGGAAACTCAATTTTTAATCCGGTATTTTGCCCCGAAATGTAAAAAAGTGACAGTTTGTCCGTATCATACGATAATTCCCCTCTCTGCCATAGGGGAGTCTGAACTTGTTTCAGCAAGTTACGATTTTTTACCCAAACTTGATATGTTGTCTCTTGCCGACGCCCAAATCGAAAAACCGTTTCGGTATATTCCCCCCAATAATTGCTTTTTAAGGCCTCCACGACGTGTTCCTTTATTTGAACAACATTCGGTTCGCCCCAAACCGGATAATTTAAGGGAATAATCATCATCACTAATATAAATAAAATTCGCGCTACCTTCTGCATGAACGTTCCCCCACTTGTGATCTTAACAAGGATCATGAAAGAATCTACAGCTATCTTATTATGAACCTGATTCGTAATGAATGGTCAGATATTCTTCGACCATTTCTGACTCGGGTCCTGTGAGACTCGGCTGCGATAAGCGATACCAGAAACTGGTGATGGCAAATAACACAACTAACGCAATGGCAGCCAAAGCAACCTTTTTTTGCAACATTGCATAAACAAACTTTGGTTGTGCAACTGTAAGACGCGGCCCTGGAAAAGCGGTATGTAAAAGAACATGAATTTGAGAGAATTCCGCTACTTTAAGACGGCATTTTTCACATGCGCTTAAATGTCTTTTTAGGAAATAACCTTCCCACAAACGTACTTCTCCATCTGCCATGCTCTGTAATTGCAGTTCATTTGGACAATGCATTGTCATTCACTTCCTTATCTTCTTGCAGCAAGGGGCTAAGAACCTTGCGAAGTTCTTGCCTTGCATAAAACAGGCGGGATTTGACAGTTCCTAGGCCAATTTTAGTGATCTTCGCGATTTCTTGATATTTAAAACAATGAATATCGTGCAAAATGACGATCATGCGGTGTTCGGGCGATAAGCGATTCAAGGCGTTACGGATCGTCTCTTGAAGTTCGAATTGTTCATAACATTCCTCCGGCAATCGTTTTGTATCTCTTACCTCAAGGGTCACCGCCTCCTCTTCTTCGCTGTTTATTCTTGTCAAATACGAAGTGGGCCGGGCTGAAACCTTTCGTTGATAATCAATACAGGCATTTGTCATAATCCGAAACAACCAAGTCCATATTGTTGAATCGCCTTTAAAACCAGGCAAGGCACGGATAATTTTGATTAAAACTTCTTGGGTTACATCTTCCGCTTCAAAATCATTGCCCAAGAAGTTGCACGCATAATGAAAGAGTGGTCTGCGAATTTTACCAATAAACTCTTCAATGGCAACTGGGTCGCCTTTTTGGGCCGCTTTAATTCTCTCAAGATTTAATTCTGACATTCATACCTCTTACAATGACGGATTGAAGATGGAAAGAGTTCAACATGATCTACAATTTTCTTTAGCTTTAACAAATTTCCTGCCTGTCAGGGTTCTTTCTTATAAAAATCATATATCCAACTGAATTTAATCCCTTTTATTTCTGAACCTTCCAGGAATGAATTACCCGCAGCGGAAACTGCGGGTGTCGGAAATAATCCCTAAGGAATAAAAAAAATGGCCGAATGATCGGCCATTAACGACAGGTTCTTTTACAATCATGTTTTTTGTGTTTCTTTTTTTTCTGTCCGCGAAATGGGCATTGTTCCCAAGGCACTACGACATAGACCGGACAAGGATACATACTTGGAGCGGGTTCTCCCGCTACGATTCCGCCAGGACACGGAGTTGGCATCGGTGTCGGAGCCGGCGATGGCATCGGCATAGGCATTGGCATAGGCATTGGCATAGGCATGGGCATTGGCATGGGAGTAGGTAAAGGCATTGGCATCGGTGCCGGGCTCGGTAACGGCATCGGGACGGCCGCGACCGGAATACATACTACTTGGCCTGGGAAAATGCGGTTCGGATCCGCAATTTGCGGATTAGCAGCGATTAATGCGGCAAGCGTAATATTATTACGACGGGCGATCTCAAACATGGTGTCACCCGATTTGACAGTATAAAGAGTACCATTGGGACAAGGAATCGGACTTGTTCCGGCTGGAATACAGATTTCCTGTCCGGGGAAGATCATATCCGGATTTTTAATCTGTGGATTGGCTCTAATTAAAGCATCCAACGTAACACCGGAACGTTGCGCGATCAAAAACAGCGTATCCCCACTAACTACCCGATAAACTCTTCCACCGGGGCAGGCAAAACCGCCACCGCCGCCGCTACCGGGAATACAGATTACTTGACCGGGGAAAATGCGATTTGGATCGCTAATTTGGGGATTGGCTGCAATAAGCGCTGCTAAAGAAATATTGTTGCGACGGGCAATTTCATACATCGTGTCACCGGATTTTATTGTATAGGATGTTCCGTTGGGACAGGGTGCTGGGGATGGTCCGGGAGCGGAACCCGGGACCGGAACGCAAATCATCTGCCCGGGAAAAATTTTATTGGGATCAGCAATTTGGGGATTGGCGTTGATCAAACTCTGTAAAGAAATGTTAAACCTTCTAGCGATCAAAAACATCGTATCGCCTGATTTTACCGTATACATCTGTCCATTGGGGCAATTTGCTGTCATATTTGTATTGGTAGTCATTCCCGTCAGCGGAGCTAACTCGGCAAAACCATCTATCATTTCATCGGACATACTGGTACCTCCTCGTGACCAAGTACTGTGCTACTAATGTAACATATTCCCGAGTCCCGACTTTGGCTACCGTGACGAAGGCATAATTCATAATTAGCGATGAAAATCAATGATGAAACCGTCAAAACCGTATTTCCGCGATAAACTTTCCCTTCCTTGATTCATATTATAGATCAGAATGAGGTGTTTCTAATGTTTTGGAATTCAATTTGGAACTTTCTTAAAAATCTTTGGAAGAATCTAACTCCGATCAGTAAAAAATCGAATACAACTTTGGATACGGCCAAACTCAATGTGTTCGGTATGACTGTGGAAGTGACCCGGGAAGTCGCGGTGGATGTCCCTTATGAATTAACGGTGGTCGTTCCCAGAGCGGAATTCCGGCAAACCGTCGCAAAATCCGATCTCCCTGCAAAAAACTTCAATACGGAGATTATCTTAAGTAGCATTACGATCGCTCACTCCCCACGATTGCCTAGCAATCGCAGTTTAACGCAAGGGGTCAAATAAAATGATCGGCTCAAACAAAAAAACCGCGATAAACGCGATTTTTTGTTTATAAAGACTTTTTATCGGGCGAGTTTTAATACTTCTAAAATATCCGCCGCTTTAAATTTACTGACATTACCGACATGGGATATCCACGGTTTCATGGCTTTGTTGGCCATTTCTTCAAGGCGATCGTCGGGCACATTCATCTCGCTTAAGGTAATTGGCATACCAAGCTGATGATAGAATTCTTCCAAACGACGGATTCCTTCTCGCGCTGTCTGTTCCGGGTTTTCAAAATCATAATCCACATCCCAGACCCGTACTGCAAACTGGACAAACCGATGTAAGTTCTGTTTGAAGGTATATTTCATCCATGCCGGGAAAACCACCGCTAAGCCCGCGCCATGAGCCACGTCATAAATAGCGCTGATTTCTTGTTCGATCATATGGGAAGCCCAATCCCCTAAACGCCGCCCCGTTCCAAACAGATCATTATGAGCGAGCGTGCTGGCCCACATCATTTCAGCCCGGGCATCATAATTATCCGGCTGTTCGATGGCGATCAGACTATTTTTAATCATACTTTTTAAGGCGCCTTCGCATAACCGGTCTGTCAAATCGACATGCGTTACATCGGTAAAATAACGTTCCATAATATGCGCCATGATATCAACTGCACCGCAGGCGGTTTGATAGGCCGGTAAGGAAAAAGTAAGTTCCGGATTTAAGATTGCGAATTTGGGGCGGTTAAGTTCCACATTTAAACCCCATTTAAACCAACCGTCTTCATTGGTAATTACCGAACTCTTACTGGCTTCGCTGCCCGCCGCCGGAATCGTCAAAACGACGCCAACAGGGAGATTCTTTTCGGGAACTGCCTTTGCGCCATAAAAATCCCAAACATCTCCTTCATACGGAACACCTAAGGCGATCGCTTTGGCGGAATCAATAACACTACCGCCACCCACGGCCAAAATGAATCCAATGCCCTGCTCGCGGCAGAGTTTAATTCCTTCCCGGACCAAACTCAAACGCGGATTGGGCTGCACTCCGGAAAGCTCTACAAATTCAACGCCGGCTTCGGTTAAAGAAGTGGTAACTTTCTCGTAAAGTCCGGATTTTTTTATGCTTCCGCCACCGTAATGCAGTAAAATTTTACTGGAATACTGCTTGGTTTCGACACCGACACGGTTTTCGGTACCACGACCAAAAATAATCTTGGTTGGGCTTAAAAATTCAAAATTCTCCATTTCAAAACCACCTTTTTATGTAAGCTATTTTCTAAGGCACTGCGGAAAATATATCGCAATATTTCGCTTCCCAGATTGTATTGCGACATATACTTTCATTTTATCATTATTTTCTCGTTGTGGTGAAGCATCTATTTTCAAAATACTCAAGTTTATAGGATTATCGACATTCTCGCGCTCCGTTGCGTTTTGAAACATTTTAGGATACAACCAGACATTTACGATATTTTTGATTCTATTTCCCCCAACTATTTTGTCATGTACCGAAACGGTTTTGACTAACATTTAACATTTTAGAAAAAATCTTCAGTGAATCAATTCACTGAAGACACGAAAAACATTTTAAAAAATTTCCAACCCCCCGACTAGCGTACTGATGGCTGCCACCAACCGATTAATGGGATTGGCAGGGTCATTACGCCAACCGTTTGCCGAACTTATCATGCCCTCCGAGACTACATACCGCCCAGCAAAACTGATCGTAACGGACCAAGGGGTCGTCGCGTCGGTGGCGCTTGGATACTGGGTTTGCCAATTCCAAATATGTAACCGCTCCAGTTTCCGCCACAACGAACACCAGTCCTCCGCCGACGGTTTGACGACAATGCAAACCGGTTTGGCGACAGCCGTCTTCTTATAAATTAAGCAGCCGTCCGAAAGTTGGATTGAAAAAAGGGGTCCAGGATGATTGCCGATTGCGAAAGCGAACGTCGAGGGTAAATAGTTTTGTTCCATTATTGTTCCGCCCATTTCCTTGATGAAAAATATTTCTTGATTTACCCCCAATTTCCTGTATGATAACTGAAAAATATTTAGAATCCGTTATTTTGAATGAAATTTTTATACCATAAACCGCTCCGTTTGATGATCCGTTGTTGATTTTGGTAGTCTACATAGATTAAACCAAAACGTTTGCTTAAACCATAAGCCCATTCAAAGTTGTCTAAAAGCGACCAAACAAAATATCCCTGTAAGTTAACACCGTTCTCGATCGCCCGTTTGGCAACTTCCAAATGGGTCTGTAAATACGCGACGCGATCGGGATCTTCAATGGTTGCCGATGCTGAGGGGTTATCGAGAAAAGCCGCCCCATTTTCCGTAATATAAATCGGAGGATTTTGATAATCCCTGGCGATTCTGGTTAAAAGCTTGAAAAGACCTTCCGGATAAACTTCCCAACCCATTTCGGTGTATTTGCCACTAGGATTTATTTTTTCATAACCAAAGATTCCTTTTTCAGGAGCGTACCGCACTACGGTTCGAAAGTAGTAGTTCACACCGATAAAATCAACGGGATTGCCGGAAAACCCTTCGATTGCTTCGTCTAAATTTGGAATTTCAGTCAGTTGCGATTGATATAGCCGCGCCAAATCTTGAGGATACGTTCCTTTTAGAACCGGATCGAGAAACCAGCGGTTCAAAAAACCATCGGCAATGGTTGCGACAATCTGATCCGCCTGATTGGTTGAAGTAGGTTCGGTTGGCGATAAACTTAACGCAATGCCGATTTTTTGAGTCGGCGGGTTCGATTCCCGAAACATTTTGACCGTTGCAAAATGAGCCAGCAAAGCGTGATGACTAACTTTAATCGCTTCGCGTAAATCGGTTTTCCCCGGCGCGTGAGTTCCCTCGTAATTGCCCGCAAACGCAAAAACCCACGGTTCGTTTAAGGTGATCCACTGGTTCACGCGATCGCCATACGCTTCAAAAACTGTTTGAGCATAATCGCGGAAATAATCAACAATATCGCGATTGCCCCACCCGCCCAAAGCTTGTAGCGCTTGAGGCAGATCCCAATGATAAAGTGTGACCAGCGGTTTAATTTCATGCTCTAAAAGTAAGTCAATCAAGCGATGGTAGAAATCGATCCCGGCTTGATTGGACTTACCCTTACCGGTCGGAAAGATTCGCGGCCAAGCGATGGAAAAGCGATATGATTGAATACCCAACTCTTTCATGAGTTGTAGATCGGTTGGATACTGGTGATAATGATCGCAAGCAATGTCGCCAGTATCGCCGTTGTCGATCTTGCCTGGCGTATGGCTGAACCGATCCCAAATTGACTCACCCCGACCGTCCTCGCGGACTGCTCCTTCGATCTGATAGGCGGCAGTCGCAGCACCCCAAAGAAAATTCGACGGAAATTTCTTTCCCGGCATTTTATCCTCTCCTGTTTACAGGCTTTATTACCTTATAATTAAACGCTATGATTATTTTTCAATATTATGCTCGCAAATTCCACCCGTTTGAATCCACAAATTACCACGGAACTGAGTTCATATTTTCATTTGCCATGGGCAAGCTACTGTCAGCGGCGGTGAAACACCTAGCGTCGTATCTGCTGACACAGTAGCTTTGCGAAAAAGATTATTGTGAATTTGCGACGGTGAGGAACTGTCGGGTCCAGCTCCAATGGAGTTTGGTATCCGACACAACTTACGAAAATATCAGCAGGCCGCTATTTACCATCTTTCCGTCAAACGAGAGATGGCATCTTGTTTTCCGTCCCCGTCTGGTGCAAATTGCAGAAAATTTAAATTTTTAGTCGATAAATGAATTTCGGACCAATCAATAGAATTCCGATCTTTAGAAATCAAATTTCGGTCCTCAGAAATAGAATTCTAGTCTTTAGAAATCAAATTCCAGTCCTTATAAATAGAATTTTAGTCCTTCAAAATAGAATTCCGGAACCAAAAAATAGAATTTTGATCACCAAAAGACGAATTTTGGAATCGAAAAATAGCATTCCAACGTTTAGAAAGATGAACGTTTATTTCCTTTGTTTCAAGCATCGTCTCGTACTTTGTTATTGTTGCCCGTTGCTTTTTACGTCATACTAAAAAACACCCATTAAGGGTGTTTTTTTATATAATGAAAGTTTATCGGGTATTTGGTTCGTAATCACGTTCTTCATTTTTAGTTAAACGAAGAACGCCGGAACCATCCGGATTCATCACGTAAATTTCTTCATTTTCATCCCGGTCGGAGACAAAGATGATTTTCTTGCCGTCACCGCTCCATATGGCTTGGTCATCGGTATGTTCGTTTTTGGTCAACCGCGTTTGAGTAGCGCCATTTGGTGTCATCACATAGATTTCGGGGTTTTCATCCCGTTCGGAAATGAAGAGAATTCTGGAACCATCCGGAGACCAAACCGGATCGATATCCTCGGCTTCGTTTTTGGTTAAGCGGACGACTCCACTACCGTCGCTGTTCATAATATAAATCTCATTATTTTCATCGCGGTCGGATACAAATACAATTTTTTTGCCATCCGGGGACCAACTTGGATGATCTTCCGTGGCTTCATTTTTTGACAAATTGACGAGCCCAGTCCCATCGGCTTTGATGATAAAAATTTCTTGATTGCTGTCTTCGGAATTGATGAAAAGAATTTGTTTCCCATCGGGTGACCAAACAGGATTCCAATCATCGGCAGTACTTTTCGTCAGTTGAATTGGATTGCTGCCGTCCGCATTCATTACATAAATATCCTGATTCTCGTTTCGTTCCGAGACAAAAGCGATCCTGGTGCCATCGGGCGACCAAACCGGCGCATAATCTTTGGCGTTGCTGTTGGTTAACCGGGTTTGATTGCTCCCGTCAATATTCATTATGTATATTTGTTGGATTTCATCCCGTTCCGACACAAATACAATCTTTTTACCGTCCGGTGAAAGCGCCGGACTGTAATCCGGAGTTTCGCCTTTGGTCAGTCTGACGGCGCCCGAACCATCTAAATTGATGGTTGCAATCACTTCGGTTGAATCGGGAATTGTCGTGAAAACAATCTTACTGGTAGCGCCCAAAGTGGTCATTTGGGTCGTAAAGATGAAAAAACTCGCTAAGAAAACTCCGGTAACAAAATGTTTTTTCATTGAATATCCCCTTTCCGGTCATGAAATCGATTTGATGGAATTTCGTTGTTTAAATCATTTTTCCTGCTTTTCCACGGTTGAATTCGCAATTTTCCTAATGATTGATTTCGATAACCCGGGTTGGCGTAATAATGGCATCTATCGCGACATCATGCTTTTCAGTTGGGATTTCCGACAATACTTGGAAGTCATAGGCCAACCCGATGATGACCGCGTTAAACGCACGGGTTAAAAAACGGTCATAATATCCCGCCCCCTGACCTAAGCGATGTCCATAAATGTCAAAGGCCAAACCCGGTACAATAATCAATTCAAGTTGTTCCGGCGCAATCGTTTCCGAGTCCGGCTTCGGTTCGAATAACCCAAATTTAGCCGACACCAATTGATCGCAACTGGTAATCAGTCCCGCCCGGAGGTTGCGATCGGCAATGCAAATTGGCAGGGCAACCGTTTTATCATTCTCAAGCAATTTTTGAATTATTCCGGTTGTAACAACCTCGTTACGGACCGAATAATAGATCATAATTCGATGGGCCCGTTGGATGACGGGATTTCGAAAAAACAACTGCGCAAGCGCATCATTCCACGCCCGATAATCCGCTCCGGAAATTTGCGCTAATTTATCCCGCATTTCCGCTCGTAACTTTGATTTTAACACCTGAATCAGACTCCTTACGATACAATAAAACCTTCTTTCATAAGTTATCGATGAAAGAAGGTCTTTTGATTCGAGAAAGAAAACCCCGCGATGCCGTTGCGCTGAACCTTACCTGAACCCTGCTCAGCAGGTGGGTGTTCTCCTACTTAGGTTACGTTTCCATTGCGAAAATGGCATACATGCTGTAAGTAGAGTCCAAACTCCCAAGGTAAAACTGTTGGTTCATAACAAATTCAGCTTGATGACGCACATTGCAGGGTCTTCAAAATGCGCTTGATTGATTTATCCATATCATATCATAGCTTTAAATCGCCTTCAAGCGCCAAAGATTGGATAAATTAGACAGTTGATTTAATCGATAATTCCTTCAATTGCCGTGGTGAAACCTCTGACGGAGCGCTGGTCATCAAACAGGTAGCGCTGGCTGTTTTCGGGAAGGCGATGACATCCCGGATCGAAGTGCTGCCGGTCATTAACATCACCATCCGGTCCAATCCGAAGGCGATCCCGCCATGCGGCGGTGTGCCATATTCAAAGGCATCCAGTAAAAACCCGAATTTTTCATAAGCTTCTTCAAAAGACATTCCTAAAAGTTTGAACATCTTTTCCTGGAGATCCCGTTGAAAAATCCGCAAACTTCCGCCACCAAGTTCAACACCATTTAAAACCAGATCGTAGGAGTTAGCGCGGACACTACCGGGATCGGTTTCCAGCTTTTCAATATCCTCAGGTATCGGCGAAGTAAACGGATGATGAACCGCGACATATCGTTGTTCTTCGTCATCAAATTCAAGTAACGGGAAGTTAGTGAGCCATAAGAATTGGAACACATCTTCCGGGATCAACTGCAAACGACGCCCAAATTCCAGCCGGACTTGTCCCATCGCGGTCTGAGCGACGCTTGGTTTATCAGCAATCAACAGAATTAAATCTCCGGTTTTCGCATTAAACCGTTGGACAATCTGTTCCAATTCTTCAGGGCTGAAGAATTTAGCGATCGGCGATTTAATCCCCTCTTCCGAAAGAACCAAATACGCTAAGCCTTTGGCGCCGTATGTCGCAGCCAACGGTGACAGCTCGTCCAACTGACTCCGGGTGTAATGGGCGCAACCGGGAACGGTAATACCCACAACCTTGCCGCCGCTCGCGACCACGTTAGTAAATACCTTAAATCCGCAATTGGCGACCAAATCGGAGATTTCAACCAATTCAAGTCCAAAACGGGTATCCGGTTTATCGGAACCAAAACGAGCCATCGCGTCTTTATATTCCATTCGTAAGAACGGCCGGCTTAAATCTAACCCGATCGCTTCCTTGAATACCGCGGTAATCATTTCTTCCATTAATTCCAGGATCATCTTTTGGTTGAGAAATGACATTTCAATATCGATTTGAGTAAACTCCGGCTGCCGGTCGGCGCGTAAGTCTTCATCGCGGAAACAACGAACGATTTGAAAATATTTTTCAAAACCGCTAACCATCAATAATTGCTTAAAAATCTGTGGCGACTGAGGCAACGCATAGAATCGTCCCGGGTTGACCCGACTGGGAACCAAAAAGTCCCGGGCCCCTTCCGGAGTACTTTTGGTCAACATTGGCGTTTCGATCTCAAGAAATCCTTTTTGATCGAGAAAATCCCGCACCGATTTGGTAACACGATGTCGCAACATGATATTGCGCTGCATTTCCGGACGGCGTAGATCTAAATACCGATATTTCAGACGCACCGTTTCATCCACGTCAATATGATCGGCTATGTAAATCGGAGGCGTTTTGGCTTCATTAAGCACCTCAACTTTAACACCAAGCACCTCAATCTCGCCGGTGGTCAAATTGGGATTTACCGTTCCTTCCGGCCGGAGGGCAACTGTACCGACGATCGCAACGACATATTCGTTACGAAGCGATTCGGCAATATGAAAGGCTTCAGGATTGACATCCGGGTTAAAAACTACTTGAACAAAACCGGACCGGTCTCTGAGATCGACAAAGATCAGACCTCCATGATCACGACGGCGTTGAACCCAACCGTTCAACACTACCTCTTTACCCACATCCTTGCTGTTCAAGTCCGCACAAGCAGTATTGCGTAACGTATAAATCAACTTGATTCCTCCTAAAAGCTATTCATCTAAATTTATCATCAAACCAATTATTGATCAATAGATGGACTTTACGATTTCGCTAGATTTAACGCTTTACGAAAACTTTTGTTGTAATACGTTCTGAATCTCGGTTAGGGGTACTGACTCTTGTTGGCTGGTATCCATATGACGAATTACGATATTGCCGCTTCGCAGCTCGTCCTCGCCTAGCACTCCGACTAAAGTAGCCCCAAGTTTGTCGGCCGACTTCATTTGCGCCTTTAAACTTCTCCCTAAGAAATCGGTCTCAACGACCCAGCCGGCTTCGCGTAATTGAATCATCATTGGAAACAAAACCTGTTGCGCTTCGTTTCCTAACGGAGCTAAGTAGATATGCGGATTTGATTTTACTTCAGGAAGCAGATTTCGTGATTTTAATACCATCATCAATCGTTCCATCCCGGCTGCAAACCCGATTCCGGGAGTGGATGGCCCTCCGCATTCTTCAACCAAACCGTCATAACGTCCGCCACCGCATAAGGCGTTTTGAGCGCCTAAATCTCCGGCAACAACCTCAAAGACAGTTTTGGTATAATAGTCAAATCCGCGCACCAAACGTGGATTGAGTCGATATTTTATGTTGGTTAACTCGAGATATTTAAGTAATTGGTCGAAATGGGAACCGCAATCCGAACAAAGGGTTTCAGTGATTAGCGGAATATCATCGGTTAGCTTTTTGCAAGCGGTATTTTTACAATCCAATAAGCGTAAGGGATTCCGTTCCAAGCGGCGTTGACAATTGGGACACATCTCGGCAAGACGCGGACGCAAATGTTCAATTAACCGTTCGCGATACAAAGGCCGGCAATTGGGACACCCGATTGAATTGACGTTAATCTCCAAATCGGCGATTCCTAAACGTCGATAAATGTTGACTGCAATCGCGATTACTTCGGCGTCGATACGGGGATCATTGCCACCCAACACTTCAACGCCAAATTGGGAGAACTGACGGAACCGCCCGGCTTGAGGCGCCTCGCAACGAAACATCGGGCCATAATAAAAAAGTTTAGCCACTCCGCCGGCTGCGGCCAAATTATGTTCCAAATAAGCCCGCACTACGGAAGCCGTCCCCTCGGGACGCAAAGTGACGCTCCGATCGCCACGATCCGAGAAGGTAAACATCTCTTTCTCCACGATGTCGGTAGTTTCACCAATGCCTCTTTGAAAAAGTTCTGTATGCTCGAATATCGGAGTCCGAAGTTCTCCGTAACCATACTCCCGAAAAATCCGATAAATGGAAGATTCTAATTCACGCCAGGTAGCCGCTTCGTTCGGAAGCAAATCGTAAGTACCTTTCGGGGCAAAAACTTTAGACACGATAACCGCCTCATTTTCCTCTATTCAATTTAATCGATGCTACATCTATATTCCATGAAGTTTTCCGTAGCGTTCGGAAAACCCATCTCTTTTCAAAATTATAACAAAAAAAATAACAGCCGGGTATAAAAATTCATTTACTTCTACAATCCCTATCGTCAATCGGAAAGTATGTACAATCTCATAAACCAAATTCACTCCAGAATTTATCGTTATATTATGCCAGTTTTTACCGGTAGATATCAAGACGCGGAAGGCAGATAAGTCCGCCCTCCGCGTGTTGTTTTAATCCAAACATCGCGAATGTTTATTTAGAAGTAGTCGTTCCGTTAGAATTTTCTACCGGGGCTGTTTGGTTTTCTTGAACTCCCGAGCCTTTTTGACTCAGGTCTTGTTGATATTTCTGAAGCATTTCCTGATCTTTCTTGGCAAGAGTCGCCAGGATGCTGTCTTCTTTTGAAGCTTCAGCAGTCATCTTAAACTCGGTATAGGTTGCTTTTAACCGTTCATGAATACTGGCTTCATTAGGATGAGCAGCGCCAAACTTAGTTAAGATCTGTTTCGCGGTTGCTTTTTGACCATCTCCAAAGTACGCTTTAGCTAATGCGATTTGGTAATCAATTACATCCTGAGACGGCGCCGGCAATTTTTTCAACAGCGTGATCGCATCTTTCGCTTGTTTTGCTTTGACTAATGCGTCCGCACCGTCAACATAGATGTCGATCCGATTCTTGTAATACGCTTTGCTTGCTGCCTTCTCGTATGCTTTACCGGCTTCGGCCCATTTTTGTTCTTGATTTAAACGGAAAGCGCGTAATGCCGGGTCAAGAATTTCCATGTTGGACTCAGCTTTTTTATAAACTTTTTGCAACCAAGCTTGGAAGGCTTGATCGTAAGGAGCTTGCTGAACTAATAAATCGTTAGCGGTTTCTTTATATTTTTCTTCATAATCTTTACCGGTTGGTTTTTGTCTTGAAACAAGTTGAATGATGTGGTAACCGTATTGGGTTTTAACCGGCTTGCTGATTTCACCGTTCTTTAAAGCCATGGTACCATCGACAAATTCTTTGACCATTCCGGTTTTGAATTGTTCAAGCGGCATTTGACCAAGACTGCCACTTTTATCTTTGGAGCCGGGATCGTCCGAATATTGTTTGGCTAATTCAGCGAATTTCGCGCTATCAGCGGTAACTTTCGCATAAACTTCGTTCGCACGGGCCAACGCTTCCGCATCAGTCCGGGTTTTATTGTCGGAGGTCTTTAAGCCAACTAAAATGTGGTTTACTTCGATCTGCTCCAACATACCGTCGACTTGAGCCTTGGTAACTTTAACTTTTAATTCCCGAGCTTTTTGAGCAATAAACTTCTGTTTTTCGAGATCATTTTTCAAAGCTTTACGGAAATCGTTTTTATTCGCAAAACCTCTTTGCTGTAAGAAAGATTGCAACTCTTCTTCGGTTGGGAAATATTTTTTGATAACTTTATCAACTTCAGCGTTGTCCACTTTAATCTTAGCTTTTTTCATTTCTTGATTAAAAGCGATATCTTGAATTGCTAAGGTTAAAGCGGTATCACGAACTTGCGGTTCGGTGACTGTCATGCCATATTGTTGCATCTGGCTGGACTGTTGAGCGGCACGCATCAGGTAATCATTGAACTCATCATCTTTAAGAACTTGTCCATTAATTTTGACTGAAGGTCCTTGATACGAAGTAGGTTCTTTACCTAACTGGGGAACCCCAATATAAAACATTCCAATGGTCAATCCAAGCACCAAAAAAATAATGACTGGAGCCAATAATTTCTGGCAGACCCGACGAATTGACATCATACTCATCCCTATTATTCCTCCTTTAATATTCCAAAAAAAAATGAGTAAAAACTCATGAATGCTACGTACCGTAATACGAAGCCCTTGCATTGAAAAAACTTGACGTGAAAACCGAAAACCTGACGAATTGATCATCAATATTAATGAAACATTTTTCACAATACCGTAATATTTAAGCGGATTAAGAAATTTGTTTTCGATGGAAATGATGAACTGATTCGACACTAAAAACACTGCTAATATTGTACCGAAACTAATTCCAAAAGTCAATCAAGAAGTAACCGGGTTTGCTGGGCTTTTTTAACTAATTCTTCATCTATCCTTTGGCAGTAAGTTGCCGGACATTTTGGATTTTGATGCCGGACCACTTGATGTCCAGATCCAAAAACCCATTTGGTAACCGAACCGGCGCCCAATCCTAAAATGGTCTGCCGTTCTTCCATCATTTGAATATTATAAATGCTTTCAAACCCTGGTTTTGCGTAACCGATATTCTCTTGTCCGGCCAGTATTGATCGTTGCCTGTACAAATAGTAAGGTTGGTAACCGGCTTGTTGCAATATTTTGCGCCCAGCTTCAATCGCTGCCGCCAATTCGGTTTCGGCCGCGCTGGATAACGATTTAAAATCCCGACGCCAAGTTGCCGCCCGTTTTGGCGCCAAAGTATGCATAGTGATATTTTCCGGCTCGAACTCCATTACCCGCTTCAGCGAATCCAAAAGTTCAATTCGGCCTTCGCCAGGTAATCCGGCGATTAAATCCATATTCAAAATCAAGCCGGTCTTCCTTACCATAGCGACTGCCGAATAAACCTGGCTGACGGTATGTTCACGGCCGATCCGATCTAACGTTGTTTGATGCATCGACTGGGGATTAATACTGATCCGCGTTACACCGGCTGAAATCATGGCGGCAATTTTGGTTTGGGTTAGGGTTTCCGGTCTTCCGGCTTCCACTGTAAATTCCCGTGTATTTTGAGTATAGAAATGTTTCGAAACATTTTGAACCATCGCCGCAAAATCCGAATCGCTCAAACTTGTCGGCGTACCGCCCCCAACATACACAGATTCGATCTCCAAACCCAACGTTTGACAGAGTTTCGCTGTATCCTCGATTTCAATCGTTAATTTGTGCAAAAAATCACTGACGAAATGGCGGTGCGTTGTTAAGGGAACCGCTGGAAACGAGCAATAATGGCAACGCGTCGGGCAAAAAGGTATTCCAAGATAAATGCCGACGACATGGGACGGTTTAAAAAACCGTTCCTGTTTCAGACTAACTTCAATCAACATAGCAACCTTTGCTGGTTCGATGAGATAAAAAGAATGCAACTGGTTCCGAATCTCATCAATCGTAAAACCACGGTCCCGTAAATAATGAACGATCTTGGTCGGTCGAACCGCGCTCAAGATACCCCAAGGCGCAGTACGCCCCAGTTCATCTTGTAATAATGCAATGATTCCTAAACGGATCATTTCTTTAAAACGTTGTTCGCGTCCTGAATCAGAAAACCGGTGATCCATGAAAAACGGATCGCGATATTCCCATTTGTGTTGTTGATCCCTCGTGTCAATTAAAATAATTTGAAGCGAATCGATAGCCAAACGGGTTATTACTAACCGGTAGTTGGGACTATCTTCGTTGATCTCTGCGGTAGAATCAATAATTTGCAATGCCGCTAAAATATTCGGAAATTGTCTTGGATTCTCAATCGAAACAGCGAATTTCATCATTTAAACCATTCATCGTTAATTTATCGCCAACATTATAGCGTCAACCGGATTGGAAGCAAGTTTAAAAATAAGGATTAAACTCAATCTCATGACCGATGGTTGTCGATTTTTCATGCCCCGGCCATACCACGGTTTCCGGCGGCAATACCAATAACCGTTCTTTGATTGCGGTTAGCAGTTGTTCAAGATTGCCCCCGGGAAAATCCGTCCGGCCAATACTTTCACGAAACAATGCATCTCCCGAGAACAATAGACCCGGTTGGTATAATGAAATACTCCCGGCAGTATGTCCGGGCGTTTCGATGACGAGAAAACTTTCGTCACCCAAGGTTAACCGGTCTCCCTCCTTTACTGTAACCGCGGCATCCGGGCTGGTGAATTCTTCCCCAATAAAGGCTGATAAGTTTGCTGTTGCGGACGTTAACATCCGGCGATCGGCTTGATGAATGATGATTGGCGCGCCGGTTCTTCGTTGCAGATCGGCATTGCCAATGATGTGATCGGCATGACCGTGGGTGTTTACAATCCACTTCAGTTCCAACTGATGTTGAGCGATTTCGGACATGAGAGGTTCAATCGGCCCACCGGGATCAACAACTCCCGCTTCATTTCCCGACCAAACCAAAAAGGTATTGACGTGTAAATCGCCCATCACAAAATGTTGATAATTCATACAATCACTCCAACGAGATTACTTTTCTTTAGTTCCAGTCATTTTTACTGAATGTTAACTTAACGCAATTAATTCTTCGGCTTCCTCTTTATATTGAACCGGAATCATAATTTGTATTTTCGATAAAGGACCTACCGTTAAACCAAACAGCTCCCCGGCCGATTCTTGTTTGACTTCCACCGGGATACCGGCTGTCTCCAGCATTCCTCGGATTAAGTTAGACTCCTCAAGAGTGAACACTTCGGTCAGCACATACCAGGTTTCATCGTTTTTCATCATTGATCAACTCGCTTATAAATGAATTTCCCGAAGAATTGACTGTAATACTTCGGCAGAATGTTTCAAACCCGCTGCTTCTTCCGGCGTCAGCGAAAGCAGGATTCTTTTTTCAACCCCGGAGCGACTGACCACCGTCGGGATGCTCAAGCAAACGTCGTTTATGCCATATTCTCCCTGTAACAACGTGGAAACTGTCAGGACTGAAAATTCATTCCGCAAAATACTCTCCGTTATCTCGACTAACGCTAACCCGATCGCATAATAGGTTGCCCCTTTTCCTTTAATAATTTGGTAGGCGGCATTTTTTACTTCATTAAAAATCTGCTCCTTGGGCAACCCTTCACAGGGATGAGTGCAGACCGGACAATAATCGGAAAAACGCAATCCGGCGACATTGGCCAAACTCCATACCGGGACTTCGGTATCGCCATGTTCGCCAATGACATAAGCATGAACATTGGTTGGGTCGATATGACAGTGCTTGCTTAATAAATACCGGAGTCGCGCCGAGTCTAAAACGGTTCCCGAGCCAATCACCCGGCTACTTGGAAAACCGCTTAGTTTACAAGTAATATAAGTCATGATATCTACTGGATTGGCGGCAATTAACAACAACGCTTCGGTTCCAACCCGATTAATCTGCTCAATAATTGCCCGAAAGATTGCCGCGTTTCGGGTCAGTAGGTCAATCCGTGTCTCACCGGGTTTTTGATTTGAGCCGGCGCAAATCACGATGATCGATGCATCGTGGCAGTCCTGATAGGTTCCGGCATAAACTGTCACCGGGCGGACGAAGGATATTCCATGGTTAAGATCCATGATCTCCCCTTCCAGCCGCTCCTGGTTAGTGTCGATCAACGCAATCTCGGAGACTACGCCATTGATCATTAAACTGTAGGCATAGGTTGAACCAACCAAACCGGCGCCAATAATCACAACCTTGCCTGCGTTTTGCTCGATCATAAAATCACCTCTATAACCTATGTTTATGTACGCTCATCGAAAATAGAGGCAAAAGATTGCCTCTATTTAACTCTTCGAATGATCGGTATAGTTTTACCAACCGTAAAACAGATAATGCTTTAGAGCCGCTTTCATCCGCCGGAGTTATTGCCGTTTCAAATGGCGTGCAGCAGCACTATATATGTTAACATTCGGAATGACCGCAAGAAATGCATTTGGCGCATCCCTCGAAATAACCAAAGGTGTACATTCCGCAAATCGGGCAGAGATTATATCCCGTTTTGGGTGTCGCGGGCTTCTGATTCGGATTGGGAAGATTGGCAAAAGAGGTTGCCGACTCGACCAAACCTAGTTCCAATTGGGGTTGAATCACTTCGTTCTCGTTGTTCTCCGCTTGTAATTTCATCAAGTATTCACTTAAAAATTGCCCGATCGCATCGGGTACCGAACGCACCCGGTTGGGACCAAATCCCACAAAACGGCTTCCGCCGATGCCGATCAGTTCATCGGCAACCGCTTGCGGATCAATCCCGCAACGAAATGCCAAAGAGATTAAGCGGGCAATCGCCTCAGTAAACGCCGAGAGGTCGCTACCGGCTTTACCAATTTGGGCAAACAGTTCGAAGGGCTGTTTATCGTGAAAATTCAACGTCAAATAAAGATTTCCTTCCGGAGTCGGGCGAGCATCGGTAACACCCGTTAAACGTTTTGGACGTTTGATGGGTTGGATTCTTCCCCATTCACCATAGGAAAGATGTGTTTCCGGCTCATGAGTCGGTAAAGCTTGAGTGCTATCCAGGCCTTTTTGCATCGGTTGATTATCAATACTGCCATCCCGGTAAACCGTTAACCCTTTGCAGCCCAAACGGTATGCCAACCGATAGGCCTCGGCTACTTGGTCGGGGGTGGCGTCACGGGCGAAATTGATAGTTTTTGAAACAGCATTATCAGTATATTGCTGAAAAGCGGCTTGCATCCGGATGTGCCATTCGGGCGTAATATCATGGGCGGTAACGAAAACCTGACGCCATTCAGCGGGAATGGCATCCAGCGTCTGAACACTGCCGAGTTCCGCGGCTTGCTCCAGTAACGACTGACTATAAAAGCCTTCAGCTTTCGCGATCGTTTCAAAGGTCGTATTAACCTCGATTAATCGATCATTGTCCATGATCTGCCGTACAAACGCCAGACTGAAGAGCGGTTCAATCCCACCGCTGGTATCACAGATAATGCTGATGGTTCCGGTTGGTGCGATCGTCGTTGTTGTCGCGTTGCGAAGTTTCGAACCGCCTTTTTTATCGTAGATACTCCCTTTGAAATTAGGAAAGGTACCACGCACCTCGGCCAAATTCTCGGAAGCTTTTTTCGATTCATTATCGATAAAACCCATAATCAATTGGGCCAATTCGATGGCCGCTTCGGAATTATACGGAATTTTTAACTTAAATAGCAAGTCCGCCCAACCCATAATTCCCAAACCGATTTTCCGGTTTCCTTTGGTGACCTTCTCAATCTGGGAAATCGGATAACGGTTGGCCTCAATTACATTATCGAGAAAGCGCACGGCGGAGTGGGTTACCGACCCCAACTCGTCCCAATCGAACTCCAGCTTATGATCAGTCTCTTTCACCATTTCCGCCAGATTCAGCGAACCGAGATTGCATGACTCATACGGTAAGAGCGGCTGTTCGCCACAGGGATTGGTGCTTTCGATCGCGCCTTGTTTGGGAGTGGGGTTGGATTCGTTCATCCGGTCAATGAAAATGATTCCCGGTTCACCGCTCTCCCAGGCCAGCATGACAATACGGTCAAAAACCTCCCGGGCCGAGAGTTTGCCGGTCGGTTGTTTGGTGCGCGGGTTGATCAAATAATAATCTTCATCTTTTTCCAATGCTTCCATGAAGGCATCGGTTATGGCGACCGAAAGATTAAAATTGGTAATCTCGCCTCGGGTTTGTTTGGCTTCGATAAAATCCAAGATATCCGGATGGTCAACGCGCAGGATCCCCATGTTGGCGCCGCGACGGGTTCCGCCTTGTTTCACCGCTTCGGTACTGGCATTATAAACTTTAATAAAAGATAATGGTCCGCTGGCTACGCCTCCGGTGCTGCCGACTTGGTCGTTTTTCGGTCGAATATTTGAAAAACTGAAGCCGGTTCCGCCGCCGCTTTTATGAATCAGCGCCGCGATCTTCAATGATTCAAAGATACTTTCCATCGAATCTTCGATCGGCAACACGAAGCAGGCTGAAAGTTGGCCTAGTTCTCGGCCGGCGTTCATCAATGTCGGGGAATTGGGCATGAATTTTCTCGAGGCCATTATTTCATAAAAAGTAAACGCCAATGCGTTCGTTTCCGCTACCGGAAGACCAAATGCTTCTGTTTCGATACTGGCGATCGAATTTGCTACACGGCGAAATAACTCTTCGGGGGTCTCAACCGGCATTCCATCTTCCCGTTTCAAATACCGACGTTCTAAAACTGCCTTCGCATTCTTCGATAACTCCATCGGACCAATCTCCTCGCTCACTTAGTATATACAACATCTTGTGCCATTACTATTTTAATACACAACATATTGATTGTCCAACCATTATTTGGTACTTATTTTGATGATTTTAGGGATTATGCCGGAAAATCCTGATCTTTTCTGCGTCAAAAAAACTTTTAACACTATTTTATTTAAATCATGTTATCGATTATCACGCATTTGATAAGAAAAAATATGGGTCCAAGATTGGCCCATATTCGTTAAATTAATTATAAATGAACTGATTGGCGTTAATTTTTATCAACAAATACCTTGTAGCCTTTTCCGGTGAGCTCGGTTTTCAGATGATCGGCATTGACCTGCGAGCCGAATGCGCCGACTTGCACCGCGAACGGCGGGTTGTTGCTAACATAGACCGGATAACCCAACGACTCTAATTGTTGCGATGCGGCGACGGCTTCATTCCGGTTGTTATACGGGCCGACGCGAACTTTATATTTGACCGTTGGTATTACTGGTTTTGCCGGTTCAGAGTCGAGCGGTTTCACCGTAGTTTTATTGTCAATTGGTTGATTGACATTGGTATTATCCACGGTTTCAGTCGGTAAGTTGATGGTCTGTAAATTATTGTCTGTTCCCACTGGGGCTCCGGGTTGGTCTTTAACCCATCCTTCAAACAATAGTCCGAAAACAACTCCGAGCGAAATCGCCAAGAAAGAGAAAAAGACTAAACCAGCAGTTTTAGAGAGAAGATTCGAAAGCGATTTGACACCTTTATGCTCCATTTGAACACCCCCTTTATCGATAATCGGACAATTCCTTCTCAATAAAGGATACTACCAAATCCGAAAAATATTCCTGGGTTGGAAAAGATCTTTTTTGGGCGATGTTTTTTACAGATTGAGGGAATATTTTACACGATCACTGAACGGACTGACGGTGAATCCTATTTATGAAATAAAAAAGGAGCCATCTACTGATCGATAGCTCCCGGATTTCTTAATGTTGCTTTCTTTTTACGAAAGAATTTTTTGATAACAAACAACATCCAATAAGCGGCCGAACTTTTTGCCAACCTCTTTATAAAAAGCGCATTGGCTGTAACCGTTTTTAGCGAACAAGCGAAGGCTGGCTTCATTTTCGCCGCAGATAATCGCGATCAACGAGTGAATGTCATGTTGCCGGGCCAATTGCTCCAAATGTTGCAATGCGGCGCTGCCGTAACCCCGGCCGGTGAATTCGGGATGCAAATAAACGGTAACTTCGGCCGAAATATCATAGGCTTCCCGTTTTTTAAAATTGGTGAGAATACAATACCCGCAGATCGTATTGTTTTCGGTAATGACATAACTGCGATAGCACGGTTTATCAAAGAAAACAATGGAACGCATCTCTTCCACCGCGATGGGTTCGAGATGAAATGTCGCCGTACTTTTTACAACATAATCATTATAGATCGCTAAAACCTCTGGTAAATGCGCCTCCGTTAATTCGCTGAATTGACACTGACTCATGGGTTTCCTCCTGACCGGCTCTTCTTGAACGCGATTTTTTCATTCACGCATCAGTTAGTTCTCGAAAATTAGCTGAAGTATTCGACACCCGACTCGAAAATCCTCTGATTTTTACGACCTGTAACATTATGATAAAGATTGGAACCGATCCGTTCGGAATGGCCCATCTTCCCTAAGATCCGTCCGTCGGGACTGGTGATTCCTTCAATCGCGCTAAACGAACCGTTGGGGTTGAATGGAATCTCATACGTGGGTTCACCGGCTAAATTGACATATTGAGTCGCGATCTGACCGTTTTGGGCAAGTTTCGCAACCAGCTCCGAAGCGGCGACAAATCGGCCTTCCCCATGAGACACGGGAATCAGATGCACGTCGCCAACCTGTACTTGATTGAACCAAGGCGATAAGGTCGAGGCGATCCGGGTATGAACCAACTGTGAAACGTGCCGCCCAATCGTATTAAAAGTCAAAGTGGGACAAGCGTCGTCAATCTCGCGAATTTCGCCATAAGGTACCAGGCCGAGCTTGATCAACGCTTGAAATCCATTGCAGATTCCCAGCATCAAGCCGTCGCGTTTTTGCAACAACCGCATGACCGCTTCGCGCACCCGCGGATTGCGAAATGCGGTCGCGATAAATTTGCCGGAACCATCGGGCTCGTCACCGGCGCTGAAACCACCGGGCAACATGATAATCTGTGAATTGTCGATCAGTTTCACCATTTCCGCCACAGTTTCTTCAATCGCCCGAGGCGTTAAGTTACGAAATATCAGGGTCGACACTTGAGCGCCGGCCCGTTCAAACGCCCGTTGCGAATCATACTCGCAATTGGTGCCGGGGAAGACCGGTAAAAATACCCGGGGTACCGCCACTTTGGACTTTGGTTTGAGCTTGCTTGTGGTTTGGAAGTTAAAAAGCTCCGGTCGCTCAGGGACCGGTCCGGTCCGGGTCGGAAAGACCTTTTCCAGCGGTTCTTCCCAACGGGTCAAAGCTTGGTTGAGATCGATCCGGACTCCGTTGACTTCAATCACAGCGTCCGCCACGGTCTCGCCCAACGGGACAACTTTCAGCGAATCAAACAGCTTATTTAGATCGCTGCCGTGCGGCAACTCCAAAATGATGGCGCCGTAAGCGGGGGAAAACAGTTGGATTGGATCGACCGGACGAGTAAACCGGAAGCCAAGCTTATTTCCAAAGCCCATCTTCGTAATGGCTTCGGCAATACCGCCGCAGGGAACCGCATAAGCGGCTAAGACTTGTCCCGATTGAATCAATTCGTGGATTTGACGATAATTACGGTCTAATTGGTTGAAATCCGGCAGATCGAAGTCATCCCGCTCCAGCGGCAACAAGACAACGTGGCTGCCGGCTGCTTTAAACTCGGGTGAGATAACTTTTGTCACATCGACCATTGTCAGCGCAAAAGCGACCAATGTCGGCGGAACCGTGATGTCCTTAAAGGTACCGGACATGCTGTCTTTGCCGCCAATCGCGGCAATGCCCAATTGGGTCTGGGCCAGATAGGCGCCGAGTAAAGCGGCGAACGGCTTGCCCCATTTTTCGGGGGCCTGTCCTAATTTCTCAAAGTATTCCTGCAAGGTCAGACGGATGGTTTGATAGTTCCCGCCGGTGGCAACAATTTTGGCGACCGCGTCGATGACCGCGTACAATCCGCCGTGGAAGGGACTCCATTTGGCGATGACCGGGTCATAGCCGTAGCTCATCATCGTGCCGGCGGTCGTATCCCCGTCCAAAACCGGAAGTTTGGCAACCATGCTCTGGGGCGGAGTAGTCTGGTATTTGCCGCCGAACGGCATTAACACGGTGCCGCCGCCAATGGTGCTGTCGAACCGTTCGACCAAACCGCGCTGGCTACAGACGTTTAAACGTTGCAAATTGGTAAACCATGCCTGCTCCAGATCGGGCAGGACCGCTTCGATCGCCGCCGGAATGGCTGAATCCGGCTTTTGGACCGCAGCCACTTTCACGGCGGCGGTTTGTTGGACGCCGTTGGTGTCCAGAAACTCTCGGCGAAGATCGACGATGGTCTTGCCACGCCACACCATTTGCAGGCGCGGTTCAGGAGAGACTACCGCCACCACCGTTGTTTCCAGGTTTTCAACCTCAGCCGCCTCCCGGAAAACGGCGCCGTTTTCCGGCGCGACCAAAACGGCCATCCGCTCTTGTGACTCGGAGATCGCCAGTTCCGTCCCGTCCAGGCCCTCATATTTTTTGGGTACGGCATCGAGGTCAATGACCAGGCCCGGGGCTAACTCGCCAATGGCGACAGCGACACCGCCAGCGCCAAAATCATTGCATTTCTTAATCAAACGACTGACCGACGGATTACGGAATAACCGTTGAATCTTTCGTTCCGTCGGCGGGTTTCCTTTTTGAACCTCGGCGCCGCAAGTGAGTAACGATTCCTCGGTATGCGCCTTGGAGGAGCCAGTGGCGCCGCCGCAACCGTCGCGACCGGTCCGGCCGCCTAACAGGATGATAATATCTCCCGCCGCCGGAGTTTCCCGGATCACATTTTCACGCGGCGCCGCGCCGACTACCGCGCCGATCTCCATCCGTTTAGCGATAAATCCTTGGTCGTACACTTCGGCTACTTGGCCGGTAGCTAAACCGATTTGATTGCCGTAGGAACTAAAACCGGCCGCCGCCCCGGTGGTGATCTTGCGCTGCGGCAGTTTCCCCGGAATGGTTTCGTCAATTTTCGCGCGGGGATCACCGCTGCCGGTTACCCGTAACGCATGATAGACGTAGGAACGACCTGACAACGGATCGCGAATCGCGCCGCCCAAACAAGTCGCCGCGCCGCCAAACGGTTCAATCTCCGTCGGGTGGTTATGGGTTTCATTTTTGAACATTACCAGCCATTCTTGCTCGCAACCATCGACATCAACTTTGACAATAATACTGCAAGCGTTGATCTCTTCCGACTCCTCCAGATCCTCCAAACGCCCTTTTTTCCGCAAGTCTTTCATAGCGATGGTGGCCAGGTTCATCAAGGTGATGTCGTTCGCTTTGCCGGCATTGACATATTCGCGCGCTTCACGGTATTGACGATAAACTGTCGCCAACGCCTCGGTATAAGGACCCTCTTCCAGCTCCACTGCGGTGATTTTCGTTAAAAACGTGGTATGACGGCAGTGATCGGACCAATAAGTATCCAAAACCCGGATTTCCGTCAAAGAAGGGTCGCGTTGTGCGGTTACTTGAAAATACTTTTGGCAAAACGCCAGGTCCGCGTCGGACATTGCCAATCCTAATTCCGCGCGGAGCTTGACAAGTTGCGCGCTGTCCATAGCGATAAAGCCTTGCACCATTGGGACATCCGCCGGATAGTCCACGGGATTTTCCAATAAATCCGGTTTGGTCAGTTCCGCTTCGCGGGATTCCAACGGATTGATGCAATACTCCTTAATCCGGTCATAATCGGCTTCACTGACCGTTCCTTGCAGGATGATCAGTTTTGCCACCCGGATCTCCGGACGTTCGCGTTGTGCCAAGATTTGGATACATTGCGCCGCCGAATCGGCCCGTTGGTCGTATTGCCCCGGCAAATACTCGATCGCCAGGACCCGTTCGCCCTCCTCAAGGAAAAACCCTTCATCACAAACCCAATCGACCGGGGGTTCGGCAAAAATGGTACTCCGGGAATGTTGATATTCTTCATCGGAGATTCCGGCGATGTCGTAACGGTTGACGATTCGCACCCCGGACAAACCCGCGATCTGTAAGCCCAATTTCAATTCGTTGGCTAAACTTTGCGCCTCGACGTCAAACCCCGGTTTCTTTGCTACGAAAATCCGGCGTACCGCTTGATGCATTGAAAAAACCTCCGCCTTATCTAAATTGAATTATTTAATTTCAATCATGGCTCGCTGCTAATTCCATTATAAATCGCGAATTTTAATTAGTAAAATTAATATAATTAATATATAATATTAGCATGATTAATTTATTATTTCGTTTAACGTAGTGAAATCAAGGGGGTGTCGCCGCTGGACATCAATTTTGAACTGTATAAGATTTTTTATTATGCCGCTACTTCCGGTAGTTTTTCCAACGCGGCCGAGCGGTTGTATATTACCCAATCCGCGGTCAGCCAAGCGATTAAGAACTTAGAAACCCGCCTGCAAGTTCCATTGTTTTTTCGAAAAACCCGCCATTTACAACTCACCCAGGAGGGCGAATTGCTGCTGAGTCATGTCGAGCAAGCTTTTCGGTTGTTGAAAAAGGGCGAACAAAAACTGGCCGAGCTACAAGACCTGGAATCGGGGACGGTTCAGATCGGCGTCAGCGACACGGTTTGCAAATATTTTCTCCTGCCCTATCTTGAGCAATTTACCCAACGCTATCCTAAGATCAAGCTGAAAGTGACCAACCGAACTTCGGCCCAGATTGTTGCGATTCTCAAGAACGGTCTGATTGATTTTGGGATTTTGACCTTGCCCCTGGCGGATAAACAAGTCGTCACGCAGGAATTAGCGACAGTTGAAGATATTTTTGTCGCTTCCCAGCGTTTTGCCGCCTGCCGCGCCCGGCCGCTTTCGCTGGAAGAACTGAACCGATTCCCGTTGTTGCTACTGGAAAAGACCAGCGCCACCCGGCGGAACCTGGATGAATTCCTGACCCGGCAAGGAATCGCCGTCACTCCGGAAGTCGAGTTGGAAAGTATCGATCTGCTGGTTGAGTTTGCCCGAATCGGCCTTGGGATCGCCCACGTGTTACGCGAAAGCGCGCAAGAATGCTTGAACCGCGGCGAACTGTTTGAGGTCAGTCTGGTTGAAAAAATGCCGGAACGAAAGCTCGGCCTGGCAACGCTCGAACAAGTTCCGCTCTCCCGTTCGGCGCAACAGTTTATACGAATGTTGCTTGATCATGGGACCGGGGAAGAGCGATAAACGCCAAAATCATTTTGGCATGTTCCCCAATCATTTTGTCATGTGCCAAAACCATTTTGGCATCATCCCCAATCGTTTTGTCATGTGCCAAAACGATTTTGGCATCTTCCTCATGGTTTTGATCGCACTTAAAAACATAATTAAAAAAGCCTTCCGAGAAATTCCGGAAGACTTTGGTTATACTGATTATTTCACCCGGCGAATCTCCATCGTATCGCCGATCTTCAACGCGTCAACCACATTCATCCCTTTGGTGACATTTCCGAAGACCGCATATTGGCCGTCAAGCCAACTCGCATCGGTTTTCAGGACGTAAAACTGGGACCCGGCCGAGTCGGGATCGGCCGCACGGGCCATGGCAATCGCGCCGCGGATATTTTTTAGTTTGGGATTAGTTTCCAATTTGATCGTCCACCCCGGACCGCCGGTGCCATTCCCAGCGGGATCGCCGCCTTGAACGACCCAATCCTCAACGCGGTGAAACTTGAGTCCCTTATAAAAGCCCGAATCGACTAATTTGAGGAAATTTTTGCAGGTGATCGGCAGCAACCCCGGTTGAATCGCAACTTCGATATTGCCTTTCGCGGTCACAATCATTAACTTGACGGCACCGGCGCTCTGAGCGGTGCTTTTCGTACTGGCTTGCACCATCGCCCAACCGCCCAACAAGAGCGTGGCGACAATGAAACCGCATAACCACTTTTTCATGGAATTACTCCTTTGTAATTTTAATCTCAATACAATAAAATGACCGCAAAATGACCGCCAATAACACCAACGGCTGATCATTTGACATGACAAAAGGAAACTCCTACCTTCGAGAATTACAACTTGCCAAATGTTCGGACCGGATTGCAATTCATACCGAATGTAGGAGCTGTCATTAAAACGTCTTAGCGTTTTTTATTATTATTCAACTTAAACTGGTCCCAAAAAGGATTTTCCTTATCGCCAGTTTCTTCGGCGGGAACGGGACTTTCCATCAAGTCGAGGATTTGATCGACCGTCAATCCTTTGTCCGAAACCGCTTTTGAGCGTTCTGGAGCGGATTCTTTAACAGCGACTTGCGTGACAGCGGGTTCAACGTTCCGTTCCGGCATCTTGGCGGCGCCGGCCGGTGTGCTGCCAAACGTACGCCGGGCTGCCGGCAATGGATTCGGGGTATCCCAATCCAAAATTTCTTCACCAAAGTTGGTTGCAACCGAACGATTCAACCGCGAAATAATACTTGGGCTTAATTCCTGCAATTTGGCGCGGATTCCGTTTAAACGGGTTTCCGGAGCGTTCAATCCCGCCAATACCAAATACAACACCACGGTGTCTTTCAGTTCGGCATCGCTATATAATCCCCGGAACAAAGTCGGGGCATTGGTTAGATTTTGGCATTCTTGAAACACCATTTCGACTGATTCGGCATTGACCCGGTAATTTTCCGGACAAACAAGTAAGGCCGCGACTCTGGAGCATTCCCCTTCAAAATTGTTCTCTTGCAACACGTTGTCGACTTCTTGACGAATCGCTTTTGCCAACCGTTCCGGTTCATTAGAGCCATCCAGCTTCACTTCGACGCGCAACGGTGTAAAACAACCCGGAGTGTTTAATAACCGGAAAAAGTCTTCGCGGTCAAAGACGAACATATTGGATAAACGGTTCGGAATCTGATTGATGGTATCAAACAAACTGACAATGGCGTCGTTCGCCTGCGGCCAAAAATCCAGAATAGCCTGGTCCCCGAATTTAACGCGAAGCAAATGATTGTCGACAAAGAAAAACGGCGTCGGATTGACATCGCTTAAAATATCAAATCCTTTGATCGCGTTTTTTTGTTCTTCCAATGATTCGGAATATAGCGGAACTGTCGCCAAACAGCCTGTTTGCATCCCCACTGCCCGCGCGATATCAACAACGTCCGCGGCAATTCCGGTCCCGGTCCCGCCGCCCAAACAAGCGACCACAAAAACAAAATCCACATCATAGTAAAAATATTCGGCGATGATGCCCTGTACTTTTTCGGCATCGTAACGAATGGCTTCCTGGCCGATCCGCGGGTCTTTGCCCGCGCCCAAACGGGTGCCGATCCGGACGCGGTATTCATTGGGTATAACCTGTAGCGCTGCAAGGTCAACCGGAGAGGTGTTGATAGCAATTGCTTTATAACCCCGTTTGGCAAACAAATCCGCAATTTTACCGCCGCCTTGACCACAACCGATAAAGCCAAACTTAATCCCTTTTTCCTGCATCCTTTAATAACCTCCAGCTATAGGTTTAGAATTTAAGTGGAATCGATAAATTTTAGTTTAGGATAATAATTATGTCAAATTTATTATCGTATATTTATTTTCTAATTTGACTTAAATTTAGAAAATCCTTTTTTAAAAATTATGTTAATCGTTGTCAAAAAGAAAAAGCGGCAAGCCGCTTTTAGATTTTTAAGATATTTTACTAATTTGGGAATATTTTAAAGTTTTTAACCGTTCGGTCAGTTCCATCATTTCGTCATTGATCGCTGTTGGCAAACGATCAAATTGTTCGAAGAAGGTCTTTTGATTATCCAAGTCCGCGAGCCAGGCGTCAGGATCGACTTTCAGCAACGAACTCATTTCTGCGGTCGAGACGGTCAAACCCGTCAGATCAATCGCTTCCGGCGTCGGCAAATATCCGATCGGACTTTCTTGAACCGTGCCCCGGCCGTTGCAACGTTCTAAAATCCATTGGATAACCCGGAAGTTGTCGCCAAACCCAGGCCAGATAAATTTCCCGTTTTCATTGGTTCGAAACCAATTCACGTGGAAGATGGGCGGCGGATTGGTCAAGCGTTGACCGATCTGCAACCAATGTCCGAAATAATCGCCCATATTATACCCACAGAAGGGCAACATCGCCATGGGATCCCGTCTGACAACCCCTACAGCTCCACTTGCCGCCGAAGTCGTTTCCGATGCCATTGCCGCTCCGACATAAACGCCATGTTGCCAATTATACGCTTGATATACCAAAGGAGCTACTTTAGCCCGGCGTCCGCCGAAGATAATTGCCGAGATCGGCACTCCTTCAGGATTCTGCCATTCCGGCGAGATGGACGGACAATTGCGCGCCGGCGCCGTAAAGCGGGAATTAGGATGAGCAGCGGCAGTTTCTGATTCGGGTGACCAAGGATTTCCTTTCCAATCCAAGGCCGCTTGGGGAGGGTCCACTCCCATTCCTTCCCACCAAACCGTACCTTCGGAGGTTAGCGCAACATTGGTAAAAATAGTATCTTGCAGCACCGTAGCCAAGGCATTGGGGTTAGACTTGGCGCTCGTTCCGGGTGCCACTCCGAAAAAACCCGCCTCCGGGTTCATTGCCCAAAGCCGGCCATCCGGCCCGATCCGCATCCAAGCGATGTCGTCCCCAACCGTCCATACCTTGTATCCTTTAAAAGTCTCCGGAGGAATCATCATGGCCAAATTAGTTTTCCCGCAGGCACTGGGAAATGCCGCGGCAACATAGGAAACATTACCTTGAGGATCTTCAACCCCCAAAATAAGCATGTGCTCAGCCATCCACCCTTCGTGATGCCCTAAGTAACTGGCGATACGAAGCGCAAAACATTTTTTCCCCAATAAAACATTGCCGCCATATCCCGATCCAACGCTCCAAATCGTGTTGTCTTCCGGAAAATGACAGATATAGCGCCGATCAGGATTCAAATCCGCTTTGGAGTGTAACCCTCTCACAAAATCGGCACTCTCACCCAATTGCTCAAGCGCCACATTCCCAATGCGGGTCATAATCCGCATGTTTAAAACGACATAAATACTATCCGTCAGTTCAATCCCGACTTTACTAAATGGCGAACCGGGGATTCCCATGATATAGGGAATGGCGTACATCGTCCTGCCCGCCATCGCTCCGTCAAAAATTGCGCCTAGTTTTTGATACGCCTCATCCGGCTGCATCCAATTGTTGGTCGGACCGGCATCAGCCTTTTCACTGGTACAAATAAATGTAAGATGTTCAACCCGGGCGACATCATTTTGGGCGGTTCGGTGATACAAACATCCGGGCAATTTGGTTTGGTTTAATTCGGTTATCTCTCCGGTGCTAATCGCTTCAGCTGTCAGACGTTCCCTTTCTGCTTCGGAACCATCGATCCAAACGATACTCTCGGGTTTAGTCATCTTGGCCATTTCATTAACCCAATCAAGCACTATCTTGTTCATTGAGATCCCCTTTCAGGCAAATTTCGAATCCGTTCGGACAATTCCGGCGCCGAACCGTTGCATTAAGTAACCTAAATGGCATTAATCACCAATAATGTTATGTGGTTTTATTGGAAAAGTCAAATAAATTCTGCAGTGTATACAGTTCTTTTAAAGTTATCCACAAAAAAAGACTTGAAATCGGATCAGCAATTTCAAGTCTTTTTATCAAATTTATCAAAATTAAAAATTTTATAGTTAATGAATCAGTTTTTCGGCCCATTGTTGCGCTTTTGCTTCATTTTTTGCGACGGTATTTTTCTTTAATGGAGCGATAAATTCCATTTCGCCGATAATATCATTCCCGGTCAAAGCCGCTTTCATATTTTCAAATGTCTTGCCCCGGCCACCTTCGTTGCAGCAGAATAAAGCAATCTTTTTCCCCGCAATTTTTACATTCTTAAAAAAGGAGTTGAGTGCCGGAGCAAATGAAAATGCCCAAACTGGTGTGCCAATAAAAATCAGGTCGTAATCGTTGGGATTTTGAGTCAATGGTAATAACTCCGGAGTTTCTTTCATCATCACTTGGCGTCCGCCCCAAAAATACTTCATAAAACCAGTTGCTTTCATCGCCGCAGCCGGTTTTAACTCAAGCAATTCCCCACGGGTGGCGGTTGCGATCGCCTCGGCGATCAAACGGGTATTCCCTTCCAACGAATAGAACACGACCAACACATTTGGATTGGTAGACATCATTATCCCTCCCTTTTCGAATCCCATGATTAAAACGTTTCACTCGAAGCGCAACGTTTTAATACTACACTGTAAACCGCTAAAACGCGTCTCCGGTTTTAACTTCCACAATTGAATGGTATAATAACTTAACAACAATCCCCAATATCTTCTGCCAGATCAATCGAAAGGATACCTCTTAATGGACAAAGTAATTTGCGTTTATAGTTCCTCAAGTTCCGCCATCGCAACCGTATATTTTCAGGCCGCCGCCGAGTTAGGACAGGAAATTGCACGGCGCCGGGATACCATGCTTTATGGCGGCGGGTTGGTTGGTCTCATGGGTGCTGTCGCGAAAGCCGTCCATCAAACCGGCGGCCGTGTCGTCGGCGTGATCCCCGAAGCACTGAACGTACCGGGGGTAGTTTATGAAAACTGCGATGAACTTATCATCACCCAAACCCTACGCGAACGAAAAGCGATTATGGATCAGCGTTCCGATGCGTTTATCGCCTTACCCGGTGGTTACGGAACGTTGGAAGAATTACTGGAAATCATTACTCTAAAACAGTTGCGCTATCATCAAAAACCAATTGTCATTTTGAATATCAATGGTTTTTACGACCGGCTTCTCAAACAGTTCGATCAAATCATCAGCGAACGCTTCGCCAAGCCGGAATGCGAAAAACTTTATTATATCACCGATACGGTTGATGGAGCGCTTGATTATATTGAACATTATCAACCATTTCAATTTACCGAAAAATGGTTGACCGATGTTACGCCATCGCCATAAACGGTTGGTAGTCGCCTATAAAAAACGTTCGAAACGCTCTTTCTTTACTTTACAAATCGGGCAAACTTCCGGGGGATTATCGCGGGCGCATAGATAGCCGCAAACGCTACAGCGCCAAACCGGATAAGCCAAAGCCTGCTTAATTTCTTGAGGCGCCGCCGCCGTCGACTGTTCCTGATTCCGTTGCGCTTGAACGCGTCGTTCGGGGATTGATTGCGCGATCCGTTCTCCGGCGACAACCTTATCCGATACGTATAGCGCACAATAACAACTGTCATAGTCATGAAGATCGGGATCCCGGTAGTCACAAGGACATACGATATCCCGGTCTTGATCCGCAACGCCTTCAGCCAACCGGCAAGGACAGGCCGGGTAGCCGTATCGTTCGGTGTTGAGAATTAAACCTTCAATCAAAGCATACGTAAAATCCAGATCCGGATTGAGGTGATAACCGGAACTTTCCGCTTCCTCACGTAACTTTTGATAATAGGCTATCACGTCCGGACGAGTTTGTTCCGAATTACTCAACGCCAAAAACCTCCGCAATTTCTTCTTCTTTGTAACCGATGATACTGCGCTGTTCATTAATCACCATGGTGGGAAAGGAACGATCCGGGTTCCATCTTAACAGTTCAGCAACGGCTTCATCCTTTTCAGCGCCGGATAGGCGATCAAGTTCAATATAACTATATGCTACGCCCAATCGCTCTAACAACTGTTTAGTTTTCCGACACCAGATGCAAGTACTTAAAGTATATAAAAGAACTTCACCGCGATCTTTTCCTGCAATACGTTGAATTTTTTCCATCGGAATCCTCCGTAATTTTACAATTCATATCCTGTGTTGTGCGTTATTTGACATTCACTGCTGCTCGCCGTAATTGTCCATACGATTTTTCCGCAGAGCTTGTCCTCTATGTATAATTCTTTAACTCTCTCTAGAGTTCCTGTCATCTTGCAGTTGATCTTTTATTTTTTGGTTCCGATCCTGATTTCCCAGCCAAGCGATGAGACCGCCTCCCACGCCAATTAACGCTGCGCCGAGCGCTTCCGGCCCAGACAACGTTTCACCTAAGCCCACCAAACCGAACAAAGCGGCAAAAACCATCGTGGTCATCGACAGGATCGACCCCGATGACGCGCTGCAGTACTTATAAGCGGAAGTCATCGTAACTTGCGCTACCAAACCCAAAGCCGCAGTGGCAAATAAATACCACCAGGCGAATGGCTTTGGCCACACCCATTCCGGGATGGCAAAAAATAACGAAGCCACTAATCCAAACAAACTTAAATAGAAAAATACTGTCCAGGCCGGTTCGCCGTTCTTCCGTAATTCCCGGACAACAACAATGGCGAAACCGGAGATAACCCCGGAAGCCAATCCCAAAAGGTCAGGCCAGAACAGATGCCGGAAATCGGGGTGGATTAAGAAACCCACTCCAACCCAGGCAATGATTAAACTAAACCAAGTTGAAGACGGTACTTTTTCTTTCAATACCAATACTGCGATTAAAGTTGCAAAAATCGGATACGTATTATTTAAAACCGTGCTATTGGTGAGCGATCCACCGGCAATCGCCATAAAATAGAGAATAATTGCGCTACCGCCGAATATTCCGCGGGCAATCAAAAGATCGCGCCGAGTCGCTTTTAAATCAACTCGGCCGAACGCAGCTAATATAATGGCAACGACCACTCCTAACAGGAACCGAAAAAAGACAACTTCGGACCCAGGAATCGTTGCGGATGCCAATTTTGCGAAATAGGCCATGACCGCAAAACAAAATGCCGAAAAAAGCATCTGAATCGGTCCTTTAATCAATGATTGCCTCAAAAAAAACCCTCTTTTCCAAATCGTCTCAACTCGGGCCCCATCTGCTCCAATTGTATTGTAACACAGGCATTTCGTTATGGATACACCATTAATCCTGATTAAAAGATAAAAAGCATCATCAAACAGTCATAAAGAAAAGCACCCTGGCGAATCACCGGGTGCGATATGGGGAAGATGTGTGGATTAAACGCAAATTTAAATATTCCAGCCGGGTAAATACTCTTTGGTGTTTTGCAACATTTCGTTGAATAAGGCCTTGGCATCTTTTAAACCGATGGTCACCAAAGGATCATTGACAAATGCTTGGAACGCTAAATCTTGATCTTTTCGCAACGCCGCTTTTAGGATCGTTTCTTGGTTATAAACATGGCGTACCACCAGACCGTTGACGCCTTCCGGCATTTTACCGGCCACGACCGGACGAATGCTATTGCGGCTAAAATAGGCATTGGTTTCGACCACAGCGCCTTGTGGAACTCCCGCCAGTTGTCCTTCATTTGGTAAATTAACGTTGGTTACAATGTCTTCCAAACCAAGCAAAGCTTTGATTTGACGAACGCCCTCTTCACCGGAGTGTTCGATTTCCATCGTTTTCACACCGCTAATAACTTCTTTGCGAGTCTGATTCTGTTTTTCTAAACGATTAATCCGGTATTCAAGGGTGGTAATATTAAACTTCCATTCCCGGATCGTTTCGGGGTCTTTAAGATACCACGGCGGGCAAAATTCCGCCAAATGCCGGTCTCCCGCAGCTCCAATCAACCCATACCGTTTAAAGAGGTCAAATTTTACCCGGTGCATGTAGCGGAATGGACTTTGTTCCCAAGTTTCTTCGTCAGGAATTTGAAAACCCGGTTCGTAATATTTATCGGCAAATTCGCGGTACAAGGGGAAAAGATCAATCTCTTTATAGGTAGCCTTATCAAACCAAGTGAAGTGATTGATTCCTAAGACGTTGACTTTGATATCTTCCCGAGCGATGCCCGATAAGCCTCGCATCTCCTCCAACATTGCCGCTAAAAGTTTCTGTGTGTTGAAAACCTCATGACAGCATCCAAACGCTTTAATCTGCGGAAATATCTCGTAAAGCGTCCGCGTGCATAAGGTCATGGGATTGGTGTAGTTGATAACCCAGGCATCCGGACAGTATTGTTTAATATTTTCAGCAAAACCGACATAAAGCGGGATGGTCCGTAATGAACGCATCAAACCGCCCGGTCCGACCGTATCGCCTACTGATTGATAAATCCCGTATTTTTCCGGAGCGTGGACATCGGAGATCATCTCTTGGAAGGTACCCGGTAAAATTGATAAAATAACGAAATCGGCACCGGTCAACGCTTCCTCAATAGTTTGTACCGCACGGTATTGCCATTTCCCCGGCGCATCGTCCCGAGTCAATAACGAATTCCCCATCTTTTCGTTTTCTTCGGCTGCGGTTAAATTAATGTCATAAAGCCGGACTGTTCCTGAAAGATTTGGTTCCAAAGCCAAATCGGCCATCAGACGCCAAGCCCATAAACGCGAACCGCCACCGATGTAAGCGATTTGAATATCGGATACCTTTTTCCCCTGAAAATTCATAAGTCAGCCACCTCTGCTTCTTTCTGCAAGATTGAAAATAACGGTTGGTGATCGGAAGCAAATACTATTGCTATAATCGTATTGTACAGCAACTTTAATGGAAAATCAGTACATATATTGTTGCTTTTCTTATTTTTATACATTTTTTGCTTTACCTTTATTGGATTTTTCGATAATATTAGAATAGGTGATGTATATATGGCAGATCAAAACGGGCTTCATTTACCCCCCAGTTCTTTTTGGGTTGAATATCGTCAACGAGCGGAACCATTTAATATGCCGCTTAATCATTATCATACTTCGTATGAAATTTATTATTTGGTTTCTGGTGAGCGTTACTACTTTATCAAAGAAAAAACCTACCATGTGATCAAAGGCGATTTTGTTCTGATCAATTACAGTGAGCTTCATAAAACTTCAGCTGTTCCAGGCGCTTCATCTCATGAACGAATTCTGATTCAGTTTTCCCCTGAACATCTGGAGGTTTTAAGCAATCTCATCGGTAATGTCGATCTACTCTCCTGCTTTCACTCGGATATCAATGTGATCCGGCTTGATTTCAAAGAACGCAGCGAACTTGAACGGCTACTGTTCCGGATTGTTGATGAATGTCAGAAAATGGACACTGATTCGCTGCTCTATCGAAATGTTTTACTGATCGAACTGTTAATTGTACTGAACCGCCAAGTAATCAAAGCTCCGATCATCAATCCCGGAGTTAATGATCCTTCCTATGAGAAGATCTATCCGATCGTGCGCTACATTAATGAACACTATATGGAAGATGTAACCCTCTCTTCGTTGTCCCAGCGATTTTATATCAGTATTTTCCATCTAAGCCGGACTTTTAAGAAAGTTACCGGTTTCTCGTTGGTCGAATATCTAAATAATGTTAGGACTCGCGAAGCTCAGAATCTCTTACGCAACACCAAATTGAACGTAACCCAAATAACCGAACAAGTTGGCTTTGGCAGTTTGACCCATTTTGAAAGAGTGTTTAAAAGTTTAACCGGTCTGTCCCCTTTAAAATACCGGCAATCCGTTTTAAAGAAAAACGGTTAATAAAAAAAACGCTTCGGTTTTCAATTTGCCGGAGCGTTTTTGATTGGCGTTATTTCCTTAAGTTGTTTATAATAACCTAATTGCTCATCCAGGGGCATTCGATTCAGACCGCTGGGATTGGGTAATAAAAAATCAATAACCCCTTCGACGACCGAAGGGGCTTGTAAGCCCCAATGAAGCTCTTTGCGCTGGGCCACCGTTTTATAAATATCCTTTCCGAGGTAAGCCGCGACCCCGGGTTGAAATTCTTTGAGCAAATTAACTAACTCAATCGCTCCTTGCTTATACTCTTCCGCCAATAGTTCAGCAGCGGACGCCGTGGGACGATCAATAATATTGGTAATTCCGTAACCGAGTCGTAAAAGTTGAAAATCTTCTTCTCCCTGAAGTTTTTGTGGCGTCAAACCCGAATCAAATAAAAACCGCCAAAAGCGATTGGACCTACCGGCAAAATGATGACGGACTTCCGCACTGCGTAATCCCGGATTAATACCGATGAATAAAATTTTCAGGTCGGGTTGAATTAAATTGGGAATCGCTTTCGTCATTTCTAACCAACTTGACTATCGGAATTAAACCGTTGTTCCACCAAACGATTGCCCCATTTACCACATTTGTCGCCCATACAAGCAATTAACGTTCCGGTTTGGCGCATCTCAACCACTTCACACTGATTGGCGCATCCTTCGCAATCAAAACTCGTTGTTTTGACCGGTTCGTTCAAAATTTTGAAACCTTTAAATTGGGAACGTTTATCTTCCAAAACCATTTCATTCCGGGCCAGCAGCGCGGCTCCCACGGCTCCCATTACGTCGAAATGTTGCGGAATGATTAATTGACATTGTAACGCTTCTTCAAAAGCTTGGCGAATGCCCAAATTCGCCGCAACCCCACCTTGGAAAATAAATGGTGGTTTCAGCTCTTTGCCTTTGGCTAAGTTACTCAGAAAATTGCGGACCAGGGCTCGACAGAGTCCTGCCAGGATATCTTCAAGTTTATGACCCATTTGTTGTTTGTGGATCATATCCGATTCCGCGAAGACCGCGCACCTTCCGGCAATTCTGACCGGATGCTCTCCTTTGGCGGCCTTAACCCCTAACTCCTCAATGGCAATATTTAAGCGCGCCGCTTGTTGATCCAAAAATGAACCGGTTCCGGCCGCGCAAACGGTATTCATGGCAAAATCATAAACGACACCGTCGCGAATTAAGATCAATTTCGAATCTTGACCCCCGATCTCAATGATGGTCTGTACCGAAGGTTCAAGATTTAAGCAAGCCATGGCGTGGGCTGTTATTTCGTTTTTGATCAAATCCGCTCCAACCAATTTCCCGATCAGTTCCCGTCCCGAACCGGTGGTCCCGACACCGGCAATCTCAAGTTCTTTGCAATCACGAGTCAGGCGGGATAACCCTTCTTGAACCGACCCCACCGGATTGCCTTGGGAACGAATATATAATTTTTGCGTAACTTGTCCAGCCTTGTCCAACAAGACCAAATTCGTACTAACCGACCCAACGTCAATTCCCAGATAAAACTTCAACGTGATATCCCCCAGCCCGTTTCTGTTTTTTATAGCGTAATAAATCGACAAATGCCTCCAACCGGGTTAACACGCCAGCCGGGGCCGAATGCTCATCAATGATCAAACTTAAACAAGGAATGGATAGATCTTTGGAGATTGTCGGAATCACTTGCATCGCGACAATTTCCGGCATACAAGTAAACGGAGCCAATTGGATCACACCATCATAGCTTTCTTGGCCGGCTTTTACCGTATGCGCGACTGTCTCTAAACCATGACCCCCAACAAAACTATGAAGGTATGGTTTAGCCAGCTCAAAAAGGGGTTTTCGCCAATTGGGATTAAAAATACTCATGCATAACTGTTCCCGAACCCAATCCGTGAAATAGATCGTTCGATGCGCTGCGACTCCCATCGTTCCCAGCACTTTTTCCAAGTGAAAATTGACTCGTGGTTCAAGAACCATATAAATTTCGCCCACAATCATGATTCGCAGACAGCTTGTTGGCAAAGGTGTTTTATACGACTCTAACTCCGCTAGCGAAGTTTTCCAAATTTTCCTAATATCCCGTTCTAGAAAGGCCTGATCCAAAGACGTATAAAACTTTTGTTGGAGCCGGTCGGTAATACCTGCAACCCGTTCGGTCGGACGGATTTTATTTGCCGCGCGGTCAAATTCGTCAAGCGCGGCAGCTTTGAGCCACGCCATATGAATTGCCCGAACGATATCGGGTAATTGATGTTTGGGGAAGATCTTTTTGATCTGTTTCCAAAGATCATAGGGATGAGTTTTCGGAGCTTCGAGTAGGAAAAAATCAATATTATAACCATTTTCCCGCAAAATTTCCCTTTGAACCTCGCCATAATAGCCAAAACGGCAAGGTCCGATGCCTCCGGCCATAATAATAAATTCCGCCCCAAGCTCAATTGCCTCAATAAAATTGCCAAGGTTGACCTTGAAGGGAAAACAGGCGAATTCCGGAGCTAAGCGTGAACCAAGCGCAATTGTCCGGTCGGAGATTAAAGGTGGAATGATGGGCTCTAAACCCAATTCAGTTAGTAAAGTGCGAAAAGGGATATAAGAATTCCCGATATGAGGAATCGTTGCTTTTAACATACTCTGCTCCGATAATTGACCAGGTCGGTGAAGGCTTCTAACCGAGTTATCACACCGGCTTCGCCGCTATGTTCTTCAAAAGAAAGTTTCATATAGGGTACTCCGGCTTCTTTAACACGACGTTCCAAAAGATCGCCGACAATTGCTTCCGGTCCGCAAGCAAAGGGAGTAACTTGAATAATCCCATGAACCCGTTCCTCCGTGAGCATCCAATCCAAGGCATCAAACTGCATTTTCCCAATTGTCCAAAATAAATCCTTCGTTAATTTTCCTGAACCAAGCCCTTGATAGTATGGCGGTGTCATCTCCGGAGTCAAAATAGTCAATCCGGCCTTAAACAAAAAGTCAAAAAGATGCAAATTAAATGTGGAATCGTAAAGACAGTACGGGTGGCCAATCACTCCGAATTTCAACCTTGCGTTTGAAACGGGAAGATAGTTTTTCAACAAAAATTGTTCACCAGGGGTTTTGAGGTTCGCCGTTATTTCAGTTGGGTGAGGCCATCCCATTTTAATGCTTAAGTTTTTTAAACATTGAATCATCTCAAATTCCTGCGGTCCGACTTGCAAACAGATCATTTTAGAGCGAACTTCCGGGACGGCATGAGCGACAATATCCGGAAGCCCCATAAACTTAGGGCAGATATATGCTGATTTTTCAACTTTAATGAGATGAGGAATTAAAATATAATCGACCCGATCGCTTAACTCGCAGATATGACCGAGAAAAATTTTGACCGGTAAGCAAAGTTCATCCACGCCGACAGTCGAACCTTTACTGATGGTGCGGCGTTCCGTTGGATTGGAGATGATAACATCGTGACCGCAATTTTGCAAAAAATTCTCCCAGATATGACCATACCAATAATAAAGTAACGCACGGGGGATTCCTATTTTCAATCAATAACACCTCAGTTTTTGTATATACATTTTCGGAATGCTCCCCATTTTTCCTTCTTTTTATCGTAAAGTATCAGCATTAACTGGCATTTAATGAACAAAGTTGCTTCGAGTCAAGATTTCTTCAACAGCCCGGGTCGTGATCTGCGCTCCTTCTTCTTCAAGGTCGGCATCGTTCATCTTTCCCAGATCGCCAATTCCTATCACAATCGGAATGGGTAACTGATTCAAAATATCCACGGTATCGCCTTCGACCCGAACATGACCTGGCGCTTCCGGTTTTCCATCCTTATCGACCGGACCGTTAATTACTTCCCCATCTCGCGTCACCGATGATGTCACCGGAACGCCATGAACTTTCGCAGTGTTTGAAGCGACTGCAACAACACCTAAGATTTCGATATCCGGATGTTGGGCCAATACTGCCAAAGCCGTTTCGCCATTGGCTTGAAGCTGGGAACCGCAATCATCAACCATAACCAATACTGGATCGTAAGGCGTTTCTTTAATTGCTTCGGCGATCTCCTCTCCGGTTATCGGGGTAGGATTTCCGGCCGAGATCGAAATAGCGCGTCCGCCAATATTTTTTGCCACCCTTTCAACGACTTTTTTAGCCACCCGATCGCCATCAGTGATGACAATTACTTTTCGTTTCGTCATTTTAGGATAGCTCCTTCACGTTTTTAACTAAATCGACCAACTTCCAATAACTTTGACGAATTCCCCAAGCTACGATTAATCTTCCCGGAAATACCCAATGTAATTCTCGCGACATAAAACCGCCAATCCGGGTGATTGTGTTAATGGTTGTCAGTGAATCAATAAATCGCCATTCTTTCACATTGACGCGTTCTTTTAAGGTAAAGTAGATTGTTTGTAAACCTAACAAGCGGTTTTTACCCAGGCCGATGATGTAGATCTCGTTACCGCTAGTATCAGTCCCCATCAATAACGGGATCCCATGTTCGGATGTTTCTGCTTTGTCAAATTCGGGTAACTCTAAAAGTTCTTTCAGCGTTGGAAGGCGGTCTAAAGGCAAGCGATTTAAGTGCAAATAAGCGGAAACTACCGAAGAATGAGCTCGACCAAAACAGAAATAAAACAATTTCATCCCAATCGTTCTCTTTCTAAAACCTGCCATGTCTTTCGAACAATTTTTACTAAAGCGGGATATGACAGAATCGTTCCAAAAGTCACTAACGGTCTGCCAACACCGACCCATCCCATTGCTCTGGAAGAGAACCCCCCGGTTACCATAAACGGATTTAATAGTTGGACACAACTGACAAAAAGGTAATCCTCCGGATTTTCGCCTCCTAGTCTCAAGAATTCTTTAATGACCTTGATGACAAAATCCGGAGAATTTCTTCTTCCTAAGATATAGACTTCATTTCCGAACCGGTCTTGCCCAACTTTGGTAAGATTGCCATGCAAGATGCAGGTAGCACTATCAAAATACGGAATCTGCTTAAACTCTTTAAACGTCGGAATCCGGTCTTGGGGTAATAGTTCCAAATGAATAGCAGCCGCGGTAGGTGATGCATGAGCTCCCCCAAAACAATGGTAAACTACTTTCAAGGTTTATCCCTATGACGATGTTTTTCACTGGGATCCTCTTCTTCATTTTTCACATCCTCACCGACCGCTCCAGTAAACTCCTTACCGATATCTTTTAATCCCCTGCGGTTTAATAAAAGAAATAGACCGATTGCACCTAACACAGCCGCGATTATCCAAAAAGAGGATCGCAAGCCGCCACGGTTGATATTTCCCGCTCCGGCGCTTCCATATAAAACATCTTTTGCCGCAGCCGCAAAAAGAACTGCGCCACGTTCCGCAGCGCTCTTACTATTGGTGTGCGACCCAATCTCCAGCAACATAGCCCGGGGTGCTAAATCTTGGTTGTATTTCCCTTTGCCATAGAAGATTCCTTTGATTAATCCCGGCGCTTTTTTATCAACCGAAGCCTTGATCTGTTTCGCAAAATCGTTACTAACATTAAAACTTGGGTTTTGACGTCCTACTACCAATTGAATTTTGGTAGCATTTTCATTTCTAATCTGCGCGGCATATTCTTGCCGTGGAACCGCATCACGGTGAACATCCAGTAATACCGTGGGACGTTCTTTTAAGAGTTGTGCCGCTGTGCGTCTGGAACGATCATAGGCTAATGCATCATGCGGATCATGAGGAACTTTGGAATGAACTACGGGTACCCCTTCGTTTTCAAAGGCTTTTGTTAAGCTATCTCCAATTTGAAAAATTCCACCATTGCCTTTTTTACTCGAGACTCCATCCCCTTGAACATACGATTCATCGGAGTGAGTATGATAAATGGCAATCGGGCCACGTTGTTTTACCTCTGTTTTGAAAAATTCTCCCTGAAATAAAGCGGTCAAAAAGGCTCTCACGTTACTCCAAGCGCTGACTTTTAAAGCATCATTTTTTACCAGTTTAACTCTGGCAATCGTTCCACTAATTTTGGTGACTCGGTATAATTGGTTTGAACTGTTAATATATTCGTCCCCTGTTGATACCTGCAATGCGGTTCGGGCAATGATCCTGTTGTTTGAATCTTTTAAAGTGAAATATTTGCCATTCAGTTCATTTTCAGCATGAACTAGCGTCGCAGTGCAAAATATCAAACAGCTAAGAAAAGCAATAGATTTTAAAAACCGACTCACTTTTCTTCCTCCTTTGCCGGATCCTCTACTCCCGCCGGATGGTCTAGCGCTTGTTGTAGTTCCGCAGGGCGGTCGCGATGCGCTGGACCTCCTTGAAGAGCCTCTCTGCTTTCTCCAATAATTTCAGCTAATAAAACTGCCAAAATACCGGCTACGATAATTGTATCAAATATTCCTGCCCCTCCGATTCGTACCGGTGCCGGCAGATTATTGCCGACGACCTCGAAAATTCGGACAATATCCATTGCCAGTAGTCCCAAAGTGGCAATAATAAAAGCCAATCGTCGTGAACGTCCAATGACATAGGCAACGACTCCGGAGATAATTGCCCATAGATATTGAGGTTCAATAAATCCGCTACTGGTGTCAAAACGATAAAGTTTACTGACACCGTATAATATTGCTACGTTTACAGCGATCCCAATGAGCGAATGGATCCATTCTTTTCCTGAACCGGCTTTTGTCAAAACATAGATTGCCAAACCTAATGGGATGATTGCTCCTCCTACATTTAAACTGATTTGCGGATCTTTCCATATCGGGATATCGATGAAACTTCCTACGATAATCGCGCCAATAAAAAGCAATCCGCCACGATCGCTTAAGTATAAACGATCTAAAACCCGGTGCGCCATTCCCATAAAAATAAGAATGCTGACGACAACAAGCAGTATAATCCCTGTCATCTCTGCTACCTCCCTTTAACCAATAGATTCTCCCCACATCCTATGCTTATTCCCCGTTTTATAAGGAATTAAAGTATCGAAATGCCAATTGAACCCAAAAACTAGCAAACAAAAGAGCTGCCGCAAGATGAACTTGTTCGTTCATTTTGTGGCAGCTCTTTTTAATACCAAGGGGTTAAATAAGCTTATTTCTTTAATAAATCACCCAATGATTGCGAAAGTTTTTCTTCATCTTGTTTGTCCAAGAATTGGCTCATTTCTTGATCTTCTTGGTCTTGGGTTACTTCCTTCAAACTGACCGACACTTTCCGATTGGCAATATCGATTTTCAGTATTTTTGCTTGAACATGATCCTCAATTTTTAGTACCTCATCCGGTTTGCTAATCCGTTTATCGGAAATTTGCGAAATATGAGCTAAACCATCAATTCCTGGTGCTAACCGAATGAATGCTCCAAATGATTCCAGGCGGACTACCGTACCGGGGTAAACTTTGCCCTCTTCAAATTTTTGAATACCGGCATGCCAAGGATGCTCTTGGATTTGTTTTATTGATAAGGAGATTTTCTTGGTCGTAGGGTCGATTTTGGTGATTAATACTTCAACCGCGTCCCCAACGGCTAATACTTCTTGCGGATGTTTGACCCGATTCCAACTTAATTCAGAGATATGGACCAATCCTTCAATCCCGGAACCAAGATCAACAAATGCGCCGAAATCGGCTAAACGGGTCACCTTACCGTTTTTTCGTTCCCCTTCATGAATTGTTGCGAAAAATTCAGCCTCGGCCTTTTGCTTCTCAACTTCTAAAAGAACTCTCCGGGAAACAACCACTCTTTTCTTTGAGCGATCAAACTCGATGATCTTAACTTGAACTTCCTTGCCAACCAAGCTATTTAAATCACTGATAAAGTTTAAGGATGCTTGAGAAGCGGGCATAAAAGCGCGAATATCGCTTAAGTTCAGACTTAATCCGCCTTTTACTGCTTCCGTGATGATTCCGGAGAGCGGAACTTCGTTGGTAAAAGCATTCTCCAACTCCACCCAACCCTGTTGTTGATCAACCAGCCGCTTCGAAAGTAAGACCTTCTCTTCGGAACCAGCTTTAGCAACCATCACCTGAATAATATCTCCGGCTTTGACGATCTGTTTGGCAGAACTAACCGGTTCACTTGTAAGTTCATTCAATGGAATCGTTAGATCCGACTTTCCGCCAATATCAACGAAAGCAGCATCATCGCGCACCAAAATAACTTTGGCCTCGATAATCTGTCCCCGCTCCAATTGTTGAAAACGATCCTCCGGCCAATCCAGCGACATGCTTTCCACTTCCGACTCAACAGTTTCAGAAGTATTCGTCTGATCTTTTAAAATATCCTCGGCCATGGCATGATTACCCCCTAGATTCTCTAATGTCTTGATGACTTCTTTTATTTGATGGTCTGGAGTCGAAGCTCCGGCAGTTACCCCGACTTTTTCTACCCCAATAAACCATTCAGACTGTAATGCGGCAGCGGACTCAACTTGGTAAGTCGTCGTTCCGCCATTTTGGCTAATTTCGGTCAATCGTGAGGTATTCGCTGAATTTTGACCCCCAACGACAATCATTACGTCGACCTGTTTGCTTAGTTCGGCGGTTTCCTGTTGCCGTTGCGATGTTGCCAGGCAAATTGTATTATAGACCCTCAGTTCTTTCGATTTTGGAATTAAGCTGGCCACAAAACTTTGAAATCCTTCGACATCTTGCGTTGTTTGACTAATAATTCCGATCCGGGGCGCGATATCAACCGTGGCAAGCGCATCGGGATCGTTAAACACGATAGCGTTTCCGGCGACTGATTCGAGTACCCCAATCACCTCAGCATGTTCTTTTTCTCCGAAAATTATCACTTGATAGCCTTGTTCCAATAAATATACCGCTAATTGCTGTACATTTTTCACAAAAGGACATGTCGCGTCGATAACTTCCAAGTTTCGTTCCGTGGCAACTTGATAAACATACGGACCAACCCCATGCGACCGGATGACAACTTTGCCGTGGGTGACCTCATCAATCGAACCAATGACTTTTAATCCGGCTTGTTCAAGATCGCTCACGACCGCTGGGTTATGAATAAGCGGGCCAAGGGAAAAAAGGGAATCGGTATCCTCTTTTAAGGAAACTTCCACCATTTCAAGGGCTCGTTTCACACCGAAACAAAAACCGGCAGATTTGGCAAGTAATATTTCCATTAGAAGTTCGGTTCTGCCCCCTTTGCTTTTGCTAATTGAATGAGTTGGCTGACAACTTCATCAATAGACAGATTGGTTGTGTCAATTAAAACGGCGTCGGATGCTTGACGCAGAGGATTTACTTCGCGATGACTGTCGAAAAAGTCGCGTTTCCCAATCTGTTCCGTCAGTTCCGATTGGTCTGTTTCAGTCCCTTTCGCTTTCAATTCCAACCAACGGCGCCGGCCCCGTTCTTCAACCGAAGCGGTTAAATAAATCTTTAATTGGGCCTGGGGCAAAACAACTGTCCCGATATCGCGGCCATCCATCACCACGCTGGATGACTCCGCCATTTTCCGTTGCAGGGAAACCATTGCTTCGCGGACTGCAGCCACAGCGGCGACTTCCGAAACACGACTGGTCACTTCCAAACTTCGAATCGCGTCGCTGACATCTTCTCCATCCATTATCACCTTTAAATTCGTCGCTGCCTCTGATCTTTGGTAGTTTAAAATAATCTCCGTCGTTTCCGTGAGCCTTTTTAACTTGAAAGCATCATCCGGTTGAATACCCAGTCGGATTGCTTTTAAAGTAATCGCACGATACATGGCGCCAGTATCAATGTAAATATAATCAAAATAATCGGCAAGTTTTTTCGCGATCGTACTTTTACCCGAACCCGCCGGACCATCAATCGCGATCGCAATTTTTTTAGACATCAAGCGGCCTCCGTGAATCGTTATTTATCGGTAGCAAGATCTTCCCTGCCTTTACGTACGATGCGGATCGTCCGTTCTAACTGTTCATCCAGTTGCTGCAGGATCTGACTGGCGTAATGAACTGCTCCATTTTCGATATTTTCGGCTTCCCGCTTGGCGTCGGAAATTAATTTCTCCGCTTCTTGTTGAGCGTGCATCACAATTTGATCTTCGCGAACTAAGCGTTCGGCGTAAGCTTCGGCTTCACGGAGAATCCGTTTCGCTTCTTCCTGGGCTTGCTCCAAATACCGCTCTTTTTCCCGGCTCACCCATTCCGCTTCTTTGATTTCTTCAGGAAGGGCGGCGCGAATCTTTTCTAATAATTCTTCTAATTCATCCACATCCACCATAACTTTTCCGGCGATACGGAAATTAGAAGCAACCAATTCTTCAAAATGATCTAATAAAATCATGATATTCATCATTGATGTCGTTCTCCTATGGAATTAAAAATTTGCTTCGTAATGCCAATGCCACTTCCGGTGGAACCATGTCTCCGATATCGCCGCCAAATTGTGAAACCTCTTTCACCATACTTGAACTTAGAAAGATATATTCATTTTTAGTCATCATAAACATCGTTTCAATTTCGGGAGCCATTCGCTTATTATTCAAAGCCATTTGAAATTCAATTTCAAAATCGGAAATAGCGCGCAATCCTTTTACAATTACATTCCCTTGGAGCGCTTTGACAAAATCCACGAGTAATCCGCTAAAATGTTGAACTTCAACATTGGGAAGATGTTTCGTCGCATTTTTAATCAGTTCAACCCGTTCTTCTGCGGTAAAAAGCGGTTTTTTGTTAGGATTTTTAAGAACACCTACCACAACGGAAGGGAAGAGGTCTGCCGCCCTTTCGATAATATCAATATGTCCGTAAGTAATTGGATCAAAGCTACCGGGACAAATTGCTTTCACAGGTTTCTGGTTGATTGTCATTCGCTTTACCTGCCAATCGTTATATCATTTCAATTAAAAAAAGTGAGTCCGATGTCACCATAATTACGCGATTCGATGAGGTCCCATTGAAGTTCCCCAAATTGAAAATCACGCGAATGTTCGGCAACTACAAGACCACCTGGTTTTAAAAGTTTCAGTTCAGCTATTTTATTAATCGTATTATCCAACAAACCCTTTTGAAACGGAGGGTCCAAAAATATCAAGTCAAACGTCAACGCTTCCTTGGAAATAAGTTGTAAAGCGCGTAAAGCTGGCATATTCAAAATCCGCGGTTGATCTTCTTCCGTTAGAAAACCACAGTTTTCATAGATCAATTTGATGCTTTGCTTGTTTTCATCAACCATGACGACAGATGCCGCATCCCGACTCAATGCTTCGATTCCGATCGCGCCCGAACCGGCGAATAAATCAAGAAAACTAGCGTCAATAATCCGACTTCCGATAATATTAAAAAGAGCTTCTTTCACCCGATCGGCAGTTGGACGCAATCCTTCATGTTTTGGCCCTTTTAATACCCGTCCTTTGTATTTTCCGGCAATCACTCTCATGCTAAAGGAAGCACCGCAATTCCAATTGTAAATGGGCCGCCATGAGCGCCGACAATAGGTCCTACCAGATTGGTCATTGATTCACCGATATTCAGTCTGGCTTCCGCCGCCTTTTGCAAACATGAATTAAGTTCAGGTAAATCCGTATGCAGATAGCAGACTTGCAGCGGAGCCGAACCATAACGTTGATAGATGTTTTCAACAATTTGAGCAGCTACTTTAGCAAATTGACCCCTAACTTTTTCAACGGGGATAATAATTCCGTCTTCAATGGCCAGAACTGGTTTAATGTTAAGTAACCCGCCAAGTAACGCGCTGGCCTTACCGATCCGACCGGTTCGGTGTAAATATTCTAAACTATTGACCGTGAAATAAACCCCGACCTGTTCTTTCCATTTTTCAATCGCTTCTATAATCGCAGTGACCGATGCGCCGTTCTGTGCTAATTGAGCAGCCTTAATAACCATGGTGCCCAAACCTAGCGTGACATTTCGGGAATCAATCACGCGAACAGTGACTTCCTCGGGTAACATCGAGGCGGCAATTTCGGCCGACCCGACGGTACCACTCATCTCCTTCGAAATATGGATCGAGATGATGGTATCCCCTGGTTTGGCAATTCGTTGATAAATTGTTAAAAATTCACCCGGAGCGGGTTGGGAAGTGTTTGGTAGAAGGTCTTCATTGCGAAGCCGATTATAAAATTCTTCACTCCAAATATCGACGCCATCTTTTAAAACCTCTTCACCAAAATGAATATTTAAAGGGACGACCTGAATTCCATACTCGTTGATTATTTTAACCGGTATATCAGCCGTACTATCCGTAACAATATGAATCGTCATTCGGCACCTCTTATTCTACTGAAAAGAAATAATAATATAATGGTTGTCCCCCGTAATACAATTCCACTTCCGCCTGGGGAAAAACTGATTCTAGTTGATTTAAGAGAGTTTGAGCGGTTGCTGAAGATACTTCCGTACCATAATAAACAGAAATGAGACCACTATTTGCAGTCGGAATTTTTTTCAAGGTTGCGCTGACAACATCTTCCGGAGAAGAGCCGGATACGACAATATCCCCATTGACCAAACCAATAATATCTCCTTGATTAATTTCAAGGTTGCCAATTTTGGTATTCCGGACCGCATAGGTAATTTCGCCGGTAACAATCGACCGACTTTTTTCCGTCATACTTTCGGTATTCTCGTCTAAACTACGATCTTCCGAGAAATTCAACATTGCGGCCAGACCTTCGGGAATACTTTGCGTCGGGACGACACGTACCTTTTGCTTCACAAGGTCTTGGACGTGATTGGCTGTCATAACAATATTGCTGTTATTGGGCAGAATAATTACCTCCGGTGCGTTAACCGTAGCGACCGCTTTAGCAAGATCCTCAATACTTGGATTCATGGTTTGTCCGCCGCTTACCAAACTTTTAACGCCCAAACTACGAAAGATTCTTTCTAAGCCGTCCCCAGCCGTTACCGCGACAATTCCAATCCGTGAATTGCCTTCTTCCGCTGTTTGTTTGGCGAGACGTTGCTGGCTTTGCTCAACCATATTGTGAATATGAATTTCATACATTTCGCCAAGTCGAACTGCAAAATCTAAAATAAGTCCGGGATTATTGGTGTGGATATGTATTTTTACGGTATTTTGATCACCAACAACCAATTGACAATCGCCATGGGGATTAATACTGTCTTTGATATATTCTAAGTCCAAATCCTTACCTTTAAGAATAAATTCCGTGCAATATTGAAAATTGATCTCCTCGGAGTCGGGAAGCAATTCATTATCCGTGTATGATGCCACAGTCTTAACCTGGGAAGAAATATTGAGAATTTCTTGAGGAATCCCGGTGAAAGATTCCCCACTCATTTGCCGTGCGATACCTTCGACAAACCAAACCAGCCCTTGTCCGCCGGCGTCTACCACTCCTGCTTGTTTAAGAACAGGCAACATGTCGGGGGTCTTTGCTAAAACTTTGCAAGCGTGTTGATAGATCTCCATCATGTACTGACTTAGCGGAATATCCCGTGAAACATTATCCATCGCAAATTTCGACATTTCGCGAATCACAGTTAAGATCGTTCCCTCAACCGGTTGCCGAACCGCTTGATAAGATAATGTATGCGCACCTTGAATTCCTAAAGCCAATTCGTGTTTTGTTAAAATTTCGAGGTCTTTGGGAAGCGCTTTGACGAAACCACGAAAAAATTGGGAAACAATCACTCCGCTATTGCCGCGTGCGCCCATCAAAGCGCCATACGCGGCGGACTCTAAGAGATCAATGACTCGCAGTGATTGATTGTTATTTAACTCTCGTAAAGCCGATTGAAAAGTCAAGTACATGTTGGTTCCGGTATCGCCATCGGGAACCGGAAAAACATTTAACGCATCAACTTCGGATTTGTGAGTATAAAGACTGGTTGTTCCAGAAGCAACGAGTTGTTTTAATAATAAACCATCAATCGCATCTTGCAGCAAAAGAGTGCCCCCTTACCGAATCTCTATTTATTTGCACGTACGCTTTGGACATTGACGTTTACTTTCGATATTTTTAAACCCAGTTGGGTTTCCACAGCATACTTAATGCTATCAATAACATTGTTAGCTACTTCCCGGATTCGGACACCATATTCGACGATGATCGACAAATCGATAAATACTTGCTCATCATCATTAATGGTCACTTCAATTCCTTTGGTCAAATTGTCTTTGCCATTTAAAAGTTCGGATATCCCGTCCTGAATATTTCGGGAAGCCATTCCGACAACACCAAAGCATTGCAATGTAGCAATACCGGCAACCATTGCAATCGCATTATTGGAAATATTTACAAGACCCAACGGACGATTCTCGCTTGATTTAGTCTTTTCCGGCACGCATGTTCCTCCTTAATCCAATCTTAATGGTCTGTAAGCAACCCGGATTACTATTCGCGATCAAATAAAAATCTCCTTCAAATAGTGAAATTTTGAACAATTTTATGATATCACTTCCAAATATCTTGAATTAGCTCTTTTTACAATACGATTCCGGTGAACTTTCATCAATCGCCATATTTAACTCTTCAAGTAATGTTTCTAATGAAACATGATGCATTTTTGCGCCATTTTCAATTGTTTCCATCGACATTCCCAGACAATTAACGCAGCCCATGCCAAACCGTAAAAAAACTTGCGTCATATCCGGTCCCGCCTGTAAAGCATCAATAATTCGGGTATCCTTTGTAATAATCATGATCTTATCCCTCATTATCTCGTAAAAGTTGCGTAAAATAAAAAATGGATTTCGTTTTCATTAAAACTTTAATTAGTTTCGCGGTTCCCATTTGAATTCCTGCTCGATTTGTAAAAACTTCAAATTCGGTGAATCCGTCAATGAACCATCGAATAATCCATCCCACGATATTTTGCCCGATGAATGAGTTTGTACTTATCAACATCTCCGCATGCCCTTCCATCATAAGACTCCAAAAACAATTTGGCAACTCCATAATGATCATTCGTTCCCCTATTTAATTAATATTTGTCGTAATATCGCGAACTTTTCCCTTGTCAGTATGGATTCTTTGTGGTAAAATTATTTTGCTTTAGAAAGCTAGCATTTTGGAGGTGTTACAAGTGTCCAACCGTTGTTCGATTTGTGGCAAAGGCCACCAAACCGGAAACATGGTGAGCCATTCAAATATTAAGACTCATCGTCGCTGGAAAGTCAACTTATGTTCGGTTAAAGCAATTATCGACGGCGCTACGCGACGGATTAAAGTTTGTTCACGCTGCTTGCGTTCGAACAAAGTTAAAAGAGCTATCTAGAAGTATACGTAAAAAAGACCTACGGGTCTTTTTTCTTTGGCTTTTTTTACCTTTTCCGCTTTTTATACTCCTAAAAATAGTGACGACTATCTAGAAAATAGCTTCGATGTCTATGTCGCTCCACCTAGCTTATTTTCATAATTCGCTTGCGCGAGCGGCGACCGGTAGCTAGCGTGGAAGACTACTAAAAATACGGAGGTGCTCCATCTTGTCTCGATACGGTCCTATGCAATTATTTTCCGGAACCTCCAATCCGTTACTTGGGAAAGAGATTGCTGATTATCTCGGGGTAAAACTCGGTGGTGTCAAGATCGACCGTTTTGCCAGCGGCGAAATTTATGTTCGTTTTTTGGAAAGCATTCGCGGTTCCGATGTTTTTATTGTCCAATCATTGGTCAATAATGTCAATGATTCCATTATGGAAATGCTAATCATGATTGATGCTTTAAAAAGGGCCTCCGCGGGCCGTATCACCCCGGTAATCCCTTACTACGGTTATGCTAGACAAGAAAAAAAGTCCGCTCCTCGCGAACCGATTACGGCTCGGATGTTAGCTGACATTATTTCAGCGGTTGGCGCTGACCGGGTAATTACTATGGATTTACATGCGCCGGCGATTCAGGGATTCTTCAATATTCCGGTCGATCATATGACAGCGTTACCGATGTTGGCTCAGTACATTAAACAGAAAAACCTGCAAGACGGAGTGATTATCGCTCCCGACGCCGGGAGTGTTAAAAAAGCGGAAAAACTTGCAACCCGGCTCGATCTCCCCTTAGGTGTCATGTATAAACGGAGACCGGCTCCCAATGTCGCTGAAATGACCTTTTTCATTGGCGATGTGGAAGGCAAGACTCCGATTATTATTGATGATATGGTTGATACCGCCGGGAGTATCATGCAAGTGGTTGAAGCGCTAATGGACCGTGGTGCCAAACCGGAAATTCATTTATTAACGACGCATGGATTATTCTCCCCGCCGGCCATTGACCGTTTGCGTCATCCGGCGTTTAAAGAAATTATCGCCTGCAATACTGTCCCGCTCCCTCCGGAGAAATCGCTCTCCAATATGACCGTCCTTTCGGTTGCGCCGATTTTTGGAGACGCAATTCGTCGAATCCACCAAGATATCTCTGTAAGCGTGTTATTCGATTAAATCAAAGTGCTGTTACAAATGGACGTCACGTTCATCGGTAACAGCCTTTTTGTTCCTTCCAAGCGCGTCGGCCCTTCCACAAAACTCAGCAAGCTGGATTTGTGGATGAGTAAGCTTGCTGAGTCATTCCGCAAGCTGGATTTGTGGATAAGTGAGCTTGCTGAGTCATTCCGCAAGCTGGATTTGTGGATAAGTGAGCTTGCTCAGTCATTCCGCAAGCTGGATTTGTGGATAAGTGAGCTTGCTCAGTCATTCCGCAAGCTGGATTTGTGGATAAGTGAGCTTGCTTAGTCGTTCCGCAAGCTGGATTTGTGAATAAGTGAGCTTGCCAGCTTTCGGCTAGCCTTGATTCGATCGCAGTTGTATTGTAGTAAAAAAGCTGCTGTAAAATGACCGTTATTCGTTCATTTTACAGCAGCTTTTTTCATGGAATTTCCACTGTCCAATATCGGGATCGGGACAGCCTTATGTTGATTCATCCTTTTTCCCAATTAAGGCCGGCCGTATTTCCCAGCGGATTCCTTTCGGGTAATGAATCTTGTATTCCGCGTTGACCTTTCGTAATGAAATCCATCCCAATCCCGCCAGACCCAAATCCATATTTGATTCAATCGCGATCGTTTCGGTCACCCATTCCATTTTGGCGCCGCATTCGCCGCACAGCTGACTTAACCATTCCGGTCTTTCGTGTAGAAATGGTAAAACTTTAGCGTTATCGGTGCGGTGCGATTTAATGTTGGGAGAGGAAAAAGCGATCGCCACCACCTCTTCGGTTGCCAACGATTCAATTCCAAACAAACTCCCTAAAAGCAAACCTTTACTCGGATTTAAGCTCCACAGCTTTTGTTGCAACTTAGGATGCGGCAATAAACTGCAAGCACATCCAGGACATAAAAGATCACTGTAACGGTCGCCAGGATTTAACCCCGGGGTATCAATCAGAGTATTTCGACCTCTGAAAATGCTCCAATTACTCAAACCCATCGTAGTTCCCGGATAACGGGAAACGGTTGGGCCAAGGTTTGAACCTTCGGCGGTCAAGAAACTCTTCACTAAGGATGATTTTCCGACATTCGCAACGCCCAGAAAAGCTACTTTGGCATTTTGTTTCACTGATTTCCGGATCTGTTCGCTTAAATAAGAGATGCCTTTACTTTTTAAGCCGCTGACAAGCACAATCGCATTGGGTTGGTGCATTCCAAGCGTTTGGAGATATTGTTTAAGATAAGCCGTAACTTCCTCCGGTTTGGTGCGGCTAGGCAACAGATCGGTCTTATTTAAGGCGAGAATGAACGGCTTCTCACCCAAAAGATTGAGCCAAACCGGCAAACTGCCTGTCAGATCGGAAAAATCCGCTACTAAAACCAGCAACTCGCTGTCGGTAATGGCTTTAATAATGCTTTGTCTGATGAAAACTGGCTCGGGACGATTCGTCCCAATATCATCATAATGGGTAACCCGAAAACAGCGTTGACAAATCAAAGCACCATTCCGCTCCAAAGCCTCCGGAGGAATATATCCGGGTTTTTGCTTGTTTTCACTTTGTAAAACCGAGCCGCAACCACGGCAATAACCAATTTTCATTTCAAAATTCCTCTCTTGCGAAACCGTTTGATGACCAAACGTTCTAATTTCCGAACCGCGCGCGTACTCAAAAATTCAGTGGCGCTTAAAGGCGGAGTCCAAATTGTGTACAATTCCATGCGATTACCGCCCAGAATATCCGTAAATAATTGATCGCCGACAACGGCGGTTTCTTCGGGCGAGGTACCCATGATCTCCAGCGCTTTGCGAAATGGTGATTTGCGAGGTTTGACTGCTCGGGAAACATAGGGAATATTGAGGACTGTTGCGACATTTTGAACCCGATATTGCAGCGCGTTGGACAGGATGCACAACTTAAATCCCTCGGTTTTAAAATGTTCAATCAACGTAATCACCTCGGGATCGATGGTTTCCTTTTTCCATTCCACCAAAGTATTATCCAAATCAAAGATGATTCCGCGAATTCCTACTTTTTTAAGTTCATCAAGATCCAATTCGAGAATTGAGTTAGCCTGGCTATTAGGGCATAACTTTTTGAGCATTGAAACCTCCGCAAGCAAATTTCTATAATTGATCGGCGTAAAAATAGTATTTTTTATTGCAAAACTGGCACTGGACCTCAATTCGCCCTTGTTCTTCAATGATCTGATCAAGTTCTTCTTTTCCCAAGCTGATCAGGGGTCCCCGAAACCGGTCCTGAGAACAGTCACAAGTATACGCGATGGGGACTTCTTTTAATATTTTCATCTCCCCCGCTAAGGTAAACCGTCGGGCAAGTTGGAGCTGAGTTTCACCCAGATCAAAAATCGTAGTAACCGGGGGAAATGTTTTCAATATTTCTTCCAACGCTGCAACAGTTTCCTCGCTATAACCCGGCAAAAGTTGAATAATGAATCCGCCGGCGGCCCGAACCTGCCCGCCAGGAGCTACTAAAACTCCTAAACCCACCGCAGAAGGAGTTTGTTCCGAGCTATTAAAATAGTAAGCGAAGTCTTCAGAAATTTCCCCGCTTTGAAGCGGGACAACTCCATTATAAGGGTTTTTAAGACCGTAATCCTTGATTACGTTTAACGTCCCCTGTCCGATGGCTTGCGCGATATCGAACTTGCCCATGGAGTTTAAATCCAGGTCAACATGGGGTTGATCAACATAACCCTTTACAATTCCCGGTTGGTTGGAAACAGCCGTTATCTTTCCCAACGGCCCATTACCCACAAATTGAACTGTCAGGCGTTGCAAGGTGTCACTCATGACCCCCATCATCACAGTTCCAGTAATCACTCGTCCCAAGGCCGCAGTTGCCGTTGGCCAAGTATCATGGACTTTCCGGGCTTCCTCCACTAACGCTGTGGTTCTTGCGGTATATACGCGAACCGTATCATTAGCGGTTGTTGCAATTATAATTGAGTTGTTCATGGCTCCCTCACTTTAAACTGTTCTCCATCGTAGCCCGATTCAACATGATTAGGCAACCAATCGCTAGATTCAGCGTGCTTAAAATCATGGCCGATATGGGTAAAAATAGTTTTCATGGATTTAACGTTTTAACAATTTTCAACCTCTCATCAAATTTTGAGCACGGGGGTCATCGGAACAGCCGGTCCGGCAATTACAGCCTAAAACCGGAACTCCAATGCGAAGTTCCGGTTTCTAGCAAGGTTACCTGCATTTTTTTGTCCAACTTACGAATTACCCTTTTTTCGTTCTTGTTCAATTCGGCGTTGCGCGTTCAAATGTTGTTCAAACGTATTGCTGAATATATGCGTGCCGTCGGGCTTAGCGACAAAATACAAAAATTTGACCTTCGCCGGGTTGAATGCCGCCCGGATCGAGGCTAATCCCGGGTTACTGATGGGCGTAGGTGGCAAACCCTGGTGCCGATAGGTATTGTACGGAGATTCAACTTCCAGGTCTTTAAAAGTGAGTCGTTCTTTATGAACTCCTAAGGCATACTCAATGGTTGCGCATGATTGCAATGGAAAATCGCGCTGCAACCGATTGATAAAAACTCCCGCGATAATCGGTCTCTCCTCCGCTTTCCGGGCTTCTTTTTCAATAATCGACGCTAAGATAAGCGTCTCTTTGACTTTTTGCCCGGACACCGCTTTGAAGTTTTTGGCAAAAACTTCTTTAAAGCGCCGCAACATGATCGTTATAATCTCAGTTTCATCGGCTTCTTTATCGAAAAAGTAAGTGTCGGGGAATAAATATCCTTCCGGCCAATTAACATCGTACTCTTCACCAATAATGCTTTGAATAAATTGCCGGTCGTTTAGTTTGTCCAGAAATTGAATTTTATCAACCAAACCTTTTGCTACGAGCAAATTCAAAATTTCCTGGTTGGTAAAACCTTCGGGAATGGTGACTTTAACCTGTAATGAGGTGCCGCGTTCGATTTCAGCAGCGATTTGCGTAACGCTCATTCCCGAGCTGAGTTCGTAACTGCCCGCTTTAATCTTTTTTTCGCGCTGATGCAGACGGATATATAACTCAAAAACCGCTTGATTTCGAATTAAACCGCGTTTCTGAAGTAACGTTCCAATTTGGCGTAACGAACTACCATAATCAATATCGATAACCTGTTTTTGTTTGGCGCCGTAAGCCATCGGCTGCAAGTTCCATTGGTACAAACCGACACTCAAAAATAGCGTAAATATAAAAATGGCAAGGCCACCCCCAATTCGAGGGTGGTTTTGCCATAAAGTTACGGCACGGTTTTTTAGTCCGTAAAATATTGTTGTTAATTGACTCCAAGAGGTCATTTTTGGCATTAGCAACTGAGTTTCCTCCTGGAGACCATTATACTAAAAAAAACGCTGATTGACAAATATCCTTAAGAATTACTCTTCCTCGGAGTCTTCTTCATCGATCATTTCTTCCAAAGCTTCACAAACTTTGGCAAACTCTTCATCATCTTCAATATCGACTAAAACTTCTTCGCCTTCTTCATCGGTTTCAATTTTGAAGATAACCGCTTCTTCATCTTCTTCGGTTTCTTGTGTTTCAGGAACCATCACCGCATATTTGGAGCCTTCAACCTCAACAATATTTAATAAATTAAAACGATGTTCTTGCCCTTCTTCATCTACAAGTGTAATCCAATTGTTATCTTGCTCAGTCACTATAACGCCTCCTAAATTATATTTTGAATCGTGTATTACGAAACGACCCCATAATTTCTTGAACAGATTTAAGTTCAAGTCTGACGGAAGATGAATCTTCAGGGAAAAGTTTGTATAAAAAACAAAGTTTTCACTCCGGTATTTTACCCGTCTGTTCAAAGTTCATTCTTATTTTCGAATCTAAAAAATTTTGTAAAATTATCACTGCCGCCACTTTATCAACGGTATTACGCCGTTTGGCTCGGGACATATCCGCTTCGATCAGGACTTTTTGAGCGGAGCCTGTCGATAACCGCTCGTCCCAGTATAATATAGGAACGGTGATTTTGCCAGCTAATTCTGTACCAAATTTCCGAATTTTTTCGGCCATTGGTCCTTCCGTTCCATTCATGTTTTTTGGTAGACCAAGTAGTACGCCGTCCACTTGGCGTTCCGCAACAACCTTCGCTAAATATTCCAAATCCTTAACAAAAGAGCCGACCCGGTGGTAAACATCAAACCCTTGGGCAGTAATAGCCAGCGGATCGCTAATTGCAATGCCGATCCGTTTTTCTCCAATATCCAAACCCATCCAACGCATAAATATCACCCATATATGTCGCATTGTATATTGGGTTCATCCCATGATCGCGACATATTTTCCTTAATAATTACAAAATAACGAACGAATTTAGTCTTATTTTATTTTCGTACGGAGGGTAAAAGAACCTTGATCTGAAAACCAAACCCCGGCAATTTACTGCCTCCACCCGGAACTTCGATATTATAGTCAGCGATTTCACTATGACGCGCCAACTCTTCTTTTGCCTGAATGATATTTTTACCTTTCAACCATTCTCGGATTGATTCGGCGTTTAATTTTCCCTGAATTTTCCCTCGGCCATTCAAATGGATCAACGCTTGTTGATTATCACTGGAAAGCACGCGAGCCGCCATCAACTCGATTTTTTGGTTTTTAATCTGAAAATTTGCGGGAAGATCTTGTTCAAAACGATAATTTAATATTTTTGATACTTCATTAAAAGCTGGAACTAACGCCGAAACTCGATATTCCAGTTTGGTTTTGACAACCGTGCTCTCCGTGCCGATATCGGGAGAGCTGATGATGCGAACGATTTCTGTCTGAATCAATTCGGGGATTAATAAATAATCCTTGGTAATCAGGGAATTGATCTCTCCCGATCCGACCAGCTCTAATTGACGTTTTGCTTCTTCTTCACTTTTTTTCACATCTTCCAATGTAACAACGGATACTTTTTTATCTTCCCCTCCGTAGGTCGGAGTAAGGTTGATTACCTTTAGTACGCGAAAATTCCTGCCAATAACCTGCGTAATTGATTGTGCTGGCAAATTAGCCGAGGTTCCCTTGATTTCGGCAGTAATCGTAGTTTCCGCCCGCCCATATGCTTCCCCGACTGCCAAACCGGTTTGGTAGCGGGTTGTCTTCTTGGGGACAAGGACATCTTGGTCGGTAAAGAACCTGGTATTATTTTTGCCGATAACCGTCGTTTTTTTCGGAACCACAATCGGTTGAGCCGACGAATTGATAAATGTTACTTTGCCAACAGCGGCTGTTACACCTACCACTTTCGAGCCGGTAGCGACATTTTGAATGTCAAGTTGCGCAATTTTTTCAACCAATTTGGCAGGTATCTTATTTGAATCAAGACTCGTCTCGGCAATAGCCGGACTAATTTGGGTTTCAACCGCAAAATCAAGATTTTCTTCTTTGGGATAAACGATCACGGTGGCTTTCGGTTGAAAAAACCACCACGTGGCGATGATAAGGGTAAAAAAAGCAATCGGCAAAGTGATCAGCAACCCACCTTGGCGAAGGTTATGGTTACTTCGAACCGGAGTAGGAATTTTTTCAGGAACCGCTGCCGCTTCAACGACGCTTCTGGCAACTGTAAAAATGACAGGATTGTTTGGTGGCGGAGAAGCCTCCGCTTTTTCAGTAATTGTTGCTAACCCTACTTTTTGGGCTAGAGCGATAATTTGCGGACAAGCAGTATGAATCAGAAGTTCTTTGGCTTCCTCGTCCACATAAAACTTAATGAGACGCAAATTGATCTCATTATTTAGTAACTGCGCTTGCTCGGGAACCTCTAATACAATTTGATTGGCGGAAGTATGGATGATCGTCTTAACCAGTTCTTCAATGGGCATGTCCGGATTTACATCGATTTTTTGAAGACTCATTTCGTCACCCCATTCAAAGTCAATCGTATTCATCTCAGTTGTCGATTATCGGATTGACATTTCTTGATTGATTGATTATTGATTTAAAAGCTGCCATTGTCCCTTCGTTCCACGAAGAATCGTCCCTGCTAAATCAGGTGGTTTTGCTATACCCATCGTATCTAAAATCGTTACCGCAAGGTCATAAACGGTGATGGGCTTGTTATTCCCACTCGTTAACAGGCCTTTGGAAAATTTACGGCTATGAAGCATCAGAACTGAAGCCTGTTTTTTCAGCGCAGGTTGTAGTTGCGCTGGAGGTAACGCTGTAAAAAGGATGGTTAACGTAGTCGGGTCGTTAATTGCTCCATTCAGTTCATTGACGATCCGATCATATTGCTGAATAATTAGACGACGGTAGTAATTTTCTTGACGGTCCGTTAAGTTCAACCGCAATCCTTCTAAACGTTCCAGATCGCCCAAAGTGACTAAGGTGACCGCTGCTTTTTTATGACAGAGTTTAACAATTGGCACGATTTTTTCCGAATCAACCCGTCTTTTAAAAGGAAACGTACTGTCACGGATTTGAGTTTCAGACCCTAAAAAACTATAATCAATTAAACCATGTTGATTCATGAGCATTGCCGCACTGGAACGATTGACGGTGTCGGTGTCGCTATTGCCAACGACAGCAGTCTGATACCCTTTCTGTTGTAGCAAGGAACCGAATCGACCAATATATGTAGAGGTACTACTGGGATTTAATTGATAAATTCGCGGAAAACCCAGATGAATCGCGTTACCGGGTTTGACTGCAAACCCCGTTAGCGTCGGGTATAACCGACCTACCGTTTCACCGTTATAGCGCTCGTCACGATTAAAAAATAACGAACTGGCTTGATTGATTTTAACCGGGACTCCACTATTAAAAGCAAAATAAACTTGTTCCGGATTGCGGAAATCTTGCGATACCGATTGCAATAGGGCCACAGCCGACCGACTGGCGAATTTCATGAGATTTGGAGTCCGACCGTTAATATCCGAAAGCGTCAACCGCGGAATATGTACAATAAGGATTCGCTGTTGGGGCGCTGCGGCTACCATTGCTGAAAAAAACAAAAAGAAAATAAGCGGGAAAAGAAAAAATCGGCCTCGCAACGGAGTCCTCCAAGAATTTGTCTCGTAATAAAAAAGCGGTTTAACCACTGCCATTCAAATCATACCGAAACTATCTCTTCTTGTCAATCGGACCTGCTATTTTGAGTTTCGTCTAATCCAGTTTCGGTTCGGGTTTCGGATAGCCAAAACAAATTTCGTAAATGGTTTTAATAACTGTTAAGACAATCGAACCAAGTGGAACTGCAAATATCATTCCGACCAATCCAAAGATTTGCCCGCCAATCAATATCAAATAGATTACCAGCAAGGGACTTAAGCGTAGCGTTCCTCCGATAATCTTGGGGGCTAGAAAGATCACTTCCAGCTGATTGACCACCAAAAAAAGCAACAGAACATACAGTGCCGACCATGGGGAATGCATCAACGCGAAAATAATCGCCGGAATTGCACCGAGCACCGGGCCAAAATAAGGAATCAAATTTAAAAAACCGGCCATCATCCCCAGCAAAAAGGCAATATCGATTCCTAAGATACTCAGCCCAATGCTAATCAATATTCCCACAATCAAAGTATCCAACAATTGGCCGCGGATATACAACCGTAAAATCGCGTCAATTCTCAGAAAAACTTGGGTCCACTGACTCCCGACATTTGCATATAACCAACGTTGGGTATTTTCTTTAAGTTTGGGATAATCGCGACTTATATAATAGGCAAGTAACGGTACCAACAAATAGATAAAAGAACGTGAGAAAAATCCAACCATCCCCTCAGCGATCCGGATTAACGAATTTCGGACCAACGTTTCGCCCCGGGAGGTGACTTGCGATAGAAATACCTTGACATTAGCGGGCAACTGCCAATACATTTTCGAATATTTTTCAAGGGTAAACTGAAACGACTGATATAACGAAGGGAGTTGTTGAATTACCCCCGTTAAATCATGCATCAAGCGTGGAACGATCAATCCAAAAACCAAGGCCACAACCAATAATAAAATCAAATAAACGGTAATGATCGCCCAATCTCTTGGCGCTCCTTTTTTTTGAAAAAACTCCACTAAGGGATTGATGGCATAAGCGATAAAAAAAGCGAAAATAAATGGGGCAATCACCGTTTTTGACAGATAAACCACCAAGCTAACGAACAGGAAGAGCAAGATCAAAAACCAAGTCTTTTTCGAAAAAATGGCGATAATTGACTCCCTCTTTCGGAATAAATATTAACCTTGAAAGTGCCTTTATCCACCCAGACATGAAGTTCTGGGCTATTAATTAAAATCGTTCTCAAACCTTAACGTGGACGACTTATAGAAAAAAGCGCACGTAAGTGCGCTATTTAAGAATTACGATGAGCCAAGCGTTGCGTGATAGAGGCGGTCCCGTCCTTTAAGACATTGGACCACCGTTTTGTCTGGTCTTTGACCATTTGGACCGTTCCTCGATTTTGATGTTTCATTCGCATTGAATTTGACCGCATTTTGAGCGGAGCCATACCTTGTTTCTTACGCATCAACATTGCCAATCCAACGGTTGCACCGATCACGCTTCCAGCGATTATTCCCCGTACTAGTTTGTGCATTATAATCACCTCTCTCTTGAACTGGGTAATAATATTATCCCCAGTTAAGTAGAGGTTTAAACCAAAAACTTATGAACAAATGCCGCACTCAAATGCTGAGGGGTAATCCCGATCGCGGCATATTTTCGTAATTCAACTTATCGGCCTTTTCAATAATTCCTCCGCCAATGACAAGGTCATCACGGTAAAAGACGACTGATTGTCCGGGAGTAATCGCCCGTTGCGGCGTCTCAAAAACCACTTGTACATGGTTGTCCGCGATTGGACGGACCAAAGCCGGGGTTGGTTTGGCGGAATATCGAATTTTCGCTTCCACCGGAATTTCTTCCGTAAGTTCAGGAATGGCAATCCAATTCAACGAGCTGGCAATTAAACTCCCGGCAAAAATTGCTTCGGCCGAACCAATGACCACTTCATTGGTTTCGGGACGAATTTCCGTGACGAAACGCGGTTCGCCGAAGGCGATTCCCAACCCTTTTCTTTGGCCAATCGTATAATTGACAATCCCCGTGTGGGTCCCTAACACGTTTCCGGTTTGGTCGACAATCTTCCCGGGTTGCACCGAACCCGGACGGTAATCTTTAATATATTGGGCGTAGTCCTGATCGGGCACAAAGCAAATTTCCTGGCTATCCGGTTTATCGGCAACCCGTAACCCGAGGACGGTCGCTTGTTTACGAATCTCCGCCTTCGTATATTCACCCAACGGAAACAAACTGGCGCTCAATTGGTCCTGAGTTAAACCATATAAGGCATAACTTTGGTCTTTGCCCGGGTCGAGTCCCTTTTTCAAAACCCAACGACCAGTAGTCGAATCAAGTTCACGCCGGACATAATGGCCGGTAGCGACATACTCCCCGTCCAAGGCTCGTGCTTTATCCAGTAGATTTTTAAATTTCAATTCATGATTACAAACAATGCAAGGATTGGGGGTCCGGCCCTGTAGATATTCATCAACAAAGTAGTTGATCACTTTCTCGCGAAACGGGCCTTGCAAATTCGTTACGTAATAAGGAATTCCCAACTTATTCGCTACCGAACGGGCGTCTTCAACCGCGCCAAGGGAGCAGCACCCTCCTTCGGCGTCTTCTCCGGACGGGAGATCCGTTTGCCATATTTGCATAGTCATTCCAATGACTTCATAACCCTGTTCAAGCAGGAGCGCAGCCGCTACCGAGCTGTCCACTCCGCCGCTCATGGCCATAATAACCCGTGTCATCAGCCGACGTTCTTAGCCCGATAATCTTCGATCGCACGATGAAGCGCATCAGCGGCTAAATTGGAGCAATGCATTTTTTGGGGGGGTAGACCATCCAGCGCTTCCGCAACCGCTTTGTTGGTAATCTCCAAAGCTTCGTCGATGGTTTTTCCAATCACCAATTCCGTTACCATACTGCTGGTAGCGATTGCGGCGCCACAACCGAAGGTTTTGAATTTAACATCGACGATATGATCGTCTTCGATTTTTAAATATATTCGCATGATATCACCGCAGACAGCATTACCGACCTCGCCTACGCCATCCGCATTATTGATTTCACCTACATTACGGGGATTTTGAAAATGATCCATTACTTTGTCAGTGTACATTCAGAACACTCCTTTCGTTGCGAATTATTATATAACGGAGACATTGAGCGTAACTTATTGACGATCTCCGGCAAAACTTCCAATACATAATCGATCTCCGCTTTGGTCGTCGATTTGCCTAAGGTTAGCCGTAACGACCCATGGGCAATTTCATGACAGATCCCCATGCCCAACAACACGTGCGATGGTTCAAGCGAACCCGATGTGCAGGCTGAACCGCTGGAAGCCGCAATTCCTTTTAAATCAAGATTGAGCAATAAGGACTCGCCTTCAATAAATTCGAAACTGAAGTTGACATTGCCCGGTAAACGTTGCGTCCGGTGTCCGTTAAGACGGACATATTCGAAACGTTCTAAAATATTGTCAATCAAGTAATCCCGCAACTCAGTCAAACGTTTGGCCGTTTCCGGAATCCGTGCATTGGCGAGTTGTAAGGCTTTCGCCAAGCCGATAATTCCGGCGATATTTTCGGTGCCGGCCCGACGATTACGCTCTTGGCCGCCGCCATGAATCACTTGGGTTAACCGGATCCCTTTGCGGACGTATAACGCCCCTACCCCTTTGGGTCCGTAGAATTTATGGGCGGTCAACGAGAGCATGTCGACTCCCAACTCTTTCACATTCACCGGAATTGCGCCGACCGACTGCACTGCGTCGGTGTGAAATAAAATCTTTCGTTCTTTAAGGATTTTAGCAATTTCGGCAATGGGTTGAATGGTTCCAACTTCGTTATTGGCATGCATAATCGTGACGAGGATGGTTTTATCAGTCAATGCCTGCTCGACATCGCGCGGATCAACCAGACCTTCGCTATTCACCGGAATGTAAGTAACTTTAAACCCTTGCGTCTCCAAAAACTTACAAGCATCATATACCGCATGGTGTTCAATGGCGGAAGTAATGATATGATCGCCTTTGTTCCGATAGGCCAATGCTACCCCTTTGATCGCCAGATTGTCGCTTTCTGAGCCGGAACCGGTAAAGATAATCTCAGCCGGATCGACCCCGCCCAATTCAGCTGCGACAGTCGCCCGGGCTTGATCCAGCGCCTTGCGGGTTTCGCGGCCAAAGGAATGAATACTTGAAGGATTACCGTAAAGCTCCGAAAAGTATGGGAGCATCGCCGACAACACTTCAGGATCAACAGCGGTGGTTGCTGCATTGTCCAGATAAACTCGTTGCATGATGAACCATCTCCTAGTTAAATATAATACATTGAATTTGAAGAATGTAGACTATTATAGTCGGATATTAGATCAGCCAAAGTCGTTGAGTCTAATACTTCCACCATACTGTCACGCAAACGTTTCCATAAGCCTTGAGTGGCGCAATGGCCGGAGTTTAGGCAATTGCCTTCGGCGTCGTCAATCACACATTCCACCGGAGCGATTGGCCCTTCAAGCACTCGCAGGATGTCACCGATTTTTATTTCGGCAGGATCGCGGGTTAATTGATAACCGCCCAATGCGCCGCGAACACTGGAAACCAAACCGGCTTTACGAAGAGTGGCGATGAGTTGTTCCAAATAAGGTTCAGAGATTCGTTGCTTTTCGGCAATGGTTTTCAACGCCACCGGTCCATCTTGCTCATTTAAAGCCAACTCCAACATGGCTCTAATTCCATATTGTCCACGCGTTGAAATCTTCACGAAAACTCTCCTTTATTTCTACTAAATAAGTAGAATTTAAATCCCGACCTTTTTAGTATACTTTACGATTTAATCCTACCATAACTTCTATAGTATGTCAAATATTTAATGGACTATATTCAAAGAAATCAGCCCGCTCCGGGCCGGCGCTGTGTAAAAGGATTAAAAATCGGGGTTGTTTCGCAAACACCCCGATTCACCGGGACTTATTTTCGATAGTCTTTCTGCACATAGGGGGAGGTCATCAATGACAACAAGCTCCAATAACTCGGCCGAAATAAAACGGTTGCGCCCACCGCCGGTTTGCGCTCGCAGGCTAAAACAGTATAATCGCTACTCCCCCCTAAAACCATGAAGTTGGGGTCCAGCGGAGTCAGTCCGGTCAATGGCGTATCCTGATGCCCGATACTTAAAAGCGCCCGATAACCTCCTTTGGTTACGGGAAATGACGGAGCGCGCCCAAAGGCGTCAAGACCGATTTCGCCGTCGGGCAACGCCGGTTTGGTCTGAACCTGAACGATCTCGGCTTCCACCGTAAAAGCATCCGGGTTTAAATCCGGAAGGAAGTTCCCGTGAAGCGTCTCTCTTCCTAATAAAATCGCTTCACCGATTCGTAAATGGTTGACGCCGGGCGGTATTTTTCCCTGATAAACCATTGGTAGACTGCTTGAATTACCTCCGGAGACTTGTTCAATGGGTAAGCTAAATTCGGTGCGAAGCCGGTTAGCCAGTTCGACCAGATGGTTCAGTTTCGCCTCGGTCGGAACCGCTCCGGCAAAGCAGGAAAAATTGGTACCAAGCGCTGTCGCGCGGATCTTTCGTAAAGAGCGACAGGCATTAGCTAAAAAACCCAGGTCGGCTTCGGACAATCCCTCCCGAAGATCGCCCAGATCGACCATAAACATCATTTGATGTGCAACGCCGACCCTCTCCAGTGCAGCAACGGTTACTGCTTCCGAATTGAGACTCAACGCAGCGACGGAAGTCACTTCGGCGATCCGGCTTAAACTCGGTAAACGCAACATAATCAAACGAACCTTGGGGAAACACTTTTTAAATTCGAGCAAATTTTCGATTCGCGAATCGCCGATTTCAGTTACGCCGGCTTCAATCAAGGCTTGGGCAATCGTTGTATCGCCGGCAATCCCTTTTAAAACCGTCGTGATGGTGATGCCCGAATCTTGTGTTCGCTTGCGGATGGTGTTGAAGTTGGCAACGATTTTATGGAGATCAATGATCATCCGTGGTAATCTAGTCATTATCCTTGTCGTACCTACCAGGCCATAAATTTTTAAGGTGCGCGTCAATCTGTCGTTCACTGCCGTGTTGCGTCGGATGGTAAAACACCTGGTTTGTTAAACCGCTTGGCAAATACGCTTGGTCAACGAATCCATTGGGGAAATCGTGCGGATATTGATACCCGAGGCCGTCGCCTAATTTCCGTGCGCCCGGATGGGACGAATCCCGTAAATGGGTTGGGATCTCCAGCGCCGCAATTTCCTGAACCCGGGCCAGTGCCGCGCCAATCGCCGCGCAGCCGGCGTTGGATTTGGGAGCGGTGGCAATATGGATAACCGCTTGGGCCATGGGAATCCGGGCTTCGGGCAAGCCCACCATTTCCACGGCTTGAGCGGCCGCGGTCGCCACCAGCAACGCCATGGGATCCGCCATTCCCACATCTTCGGCGGCATGGACAATTAAGCGGCGCGCGATAAATTTCGGATCTTCACCGGCAGTCAGCATTAGCGCCAGATAATAAAGGGCCGCATCGGGATCGGAGCCGCGCATCGATTTGATAAACGCCGAAATGGTATCATAATGCGCTTGTCCGTTCCGGTCATAACGCAAAGGACGTTGTTGCACGCAATCGCTGATGATCTCTAATGTCAATTCCCGTTGGTTGGTTGCGATATCGATTGGCGTGGTCAGTGCTGCCAATTCCAGCGCGTTTAGGGCGATGCGCCCGTCGCCGTTGGCGATCTGAGCCAAATGTTCAAGCGCATCGTCATGAAGGTTAACTCGAAAATCGCCAACCCCGCGTTCCTGGTCGGCGATTGCCACTTGAATCAGCTTTTTTAGATCAGCCGTGCCCAATGAATGAAAACGAAAGATCATACTCCGGGAGATTAACGGTGTATTGACCTCATACAAAGGATTTTCCGTCGTTGCTCCGATCAACAGAATCGTCCCTTCTTCCACCGCGGGCAACAACGCATCCTGTTGCGACTTGTTAAAACGGTGAATTTCATCAATAAACAGGATCGTCTTTTGTTGGTAAAGTTTTATCCGGTCCAGTGCCTCGGCGATCACCCGCCTGATATCGGCAACACCGGCCGTAACGGCGTTTAAACTTTCAAAATAGGAACTCGTGGTATTGGCGATAATCTTCGCTAAAGTCGTTTTGCCGGTGCCGGGCGGACCATAAAAGATCATGGATGAGAGTCGATCGGCCTCAATCGCCCGACGTAATAACTTGCCTACCCCAACAATATCATCTTGTCCGATAAACTCGTTCAAATTCCGCGGTCGCATCCGGGAAGCCAATGGCGCTTCACGGGCGATATTATCGGAAAAATTCGCTGAAAAAAGATCCATTCGGGTCACCTCACGCATTTCCATCAGTATCCTTGCTATTTTTCACGTAAACAAGAAATATCCTGCTTTACCAATCAAAAATATTTGGCTTCTTCCCCAACCATTTTGGCATGTGAAGATAAAAAAAATCCCCCTTGCGGGAGATTTTTATACTCATCTTTCAATTCAACTCTCGGGTTGGATCGTTAGCAACCGGATTTCTCCTTTAGGACTGACCACAAAACGGCGTATCTCCGAACTGTTTTTCGCTTCGTATTCGACTTGCCAATGGTCGTAATTATAACTCACGCCAAGTAATTTTCCTAACTTCATCGTCTTGTAGCTTGCCCAAGTTTCCACCGCCTGCTTTGCTTTTTGCGCGGTTGAAATCGCCCCTTGATTCGAAGGTTCTTGGGAACTGAAGTTATCGGGGAGATATTTCGGTGAAAATCCCACCACTTGTTCGTCAAGCTTCCAGTCGCCATCTTTCAAACTGACAACCACTCGGTAGGGGCCGGGTATTTGATATTTACGGATATTATCCGGACGAAAACTAAGCACGATCGTGCGATTACCTGGAGTCCATTGAAACGGGATCACCGAAGTCGCTAAAGAAACCCACTTGCCGGAACGCAGTCCCTCCAAATTACCGGTCACGATAAAGTCGCCTTCCCGATACGATTGCAGATTGACTTGAAAATTAAGCGCTTCAGCTTTTTGATCTTTATTTTGGTCAACCAATTCAAAACTACCAGGCACCTCTAAGGAAACCTGTTGATCCAGGACAACCTCAGTCGGTGCGGCGCCGCTCGGAATCATCAGAAACATCAGAACTCCGAGGACTACCCCAATCACCGCTATTTTTTTGATCATAAAAAATCACCCCGAAGTATTGTTTCAGAGTGATTTCTCGCTCAACGCTGACAATCCTTTATGTAATATTCGGCAACCCAGGGAATTTCCCAATGTTTTGACGGACTTTTTACGAAGCCGCAATCCGTTTGATTACTGAAATCACTTGGTCTTTTTCCAATGGTTTTAAGACAAACTCTTCCGCGCCGGCCTTTAAACCGTTGAGAATGTGTTCTTTTGACGAGCCGGTGCTACAAATAATAATTTTAACTTGGGGATTGACTTTTTTAAAACAACGAATCGTTTCAACGGTATCGGAATCCGGCATAAAAAGGTCTTTAATAACGATCTCGGGAAGCTCCTTGGCAAAAATAATATTGGCATCAAGAATGGTTCCCGCTTCAAAAACCTGATACCCGGTTTCGGCTAAATACTCGTGCAAAATAGTACGGACTAATGGTGAATCGTCGATGATCAATATTTTCACTGAATCATCACTCCCCATATTCCAGTACCATTTTTATTCTATTTTACTAAAATATTTCCTTTTTTAAAATCCTAATGCATTTCATTATCACCGGTGTGCACTTGGTAAGTCCAGTTCCGTCCATTATTATTATCCCAATTTTGCGAATTATCGCGAAAACAAAAATTAAAAGCATTGGGTTCCGATACCTGAACGCTTACCGACCATCCGCCATCCCGGGTTTTTCGCATGGGAATATCCATTACATTGTCCCACTGCTCGCTCCCGTATCCGGCATGGAGATAGACCTTATCCGCACCCGAAGAAGCAAGTAGACCTTTATATTTAATCTTTACTTCCTCTCCTAATGTTATTGGAACGGGATCTAAGTAAATACCGTCAACGACTTCCGTAGCTTTTTTCTTGGCAGGCATAATTGTCACTCCTCAAAAATTTAAAATCGCTTCAACCCATATGTCGTTCACTAAACCATCGCTACCGTGGACGACATCCTTATTATGCCCCCAGGATTTTACGGTTAAACATTGATTCATCGTTTATATTTTCAAGCGTCCAAAGCAAGTTTTAGTTGTTTTTTGGCATTCACCCGGTTGATCGCTTCCGCCAATTCATTGATTTTATAGGGTTTGCTGACAACACCGCAAAAACCGTATTGAAGATAATCCGCCATAATAGGGTCATTGGAATAGCCGCTACTCACAATGGCCTTGCATTTTGGATCAATCTTCAATAATTCATTGATTGTTTCACGGCCCCCTTTTCCGCCAGGAATGGTGAGATCCAAAATCACAACGTCAAACGGATCGCCCGCTTCCATGGCCCGCCGGTAAAGTTCCAACAATTCATCGCCGTCTTGCGCCGATCGCACGCGGTATCCGATATACTCCAACATTTGTCCGATCAGATACCGGATATTGAGATCGTCATCCATCAGCAAAACCTTGCCGTCACCGGTAATATATAGTTCGGTTTCTTCCTCTTTGGAATAGACCTTGCTTTCACTGGCCGGTAGATAAATATGAAAGATCGTTCCTTGACCTTCGTTGGGTTCAACTTCAATGTGGCCGTCATGGCGTTTAATTATCGAATACGATGTTGCCAATCCCAATCCGCTTCCACCTGGTTTGGTCGTAAAATATGGATCGAAGATTTTATGCAAATATTCGTCAGGGATCCCCGAGCCCCGGTCAGCAACGGACAATTTGATATATTTACCGGTCGGAATCACCGTATCCCGCTTCACGGTCAGGTTTTCCGCCTGAACCGCGATCGTCCCGCCATTGGGCATTGCCTGATAAGCATTGATAATCAAATTATTAATCACCTGGCTGATTTGACCTTGATCGACCTCCACCGACCAAAGATCTTCAGCCAGTTTAAACTCGCAGTTAACATTGGTTCCCCGCAACGCAAACTCAACATTATCACGGATTAGATCGGAAATTGAAGCGGTCTTTTTTATCGGGGCGCCACCCTTGGCAAAAGTAAGCAATTGTTTAGTTAAACCGGTAGCTCTTTCAATCGCATCTTCGATATCCCGCAAATACTTGGTAATATCGCGATCCCGTTTATAAAACGCATGAGCCAGTTGGACGTTGGCTAAAATTTCGGCTAAAATATTATTAAAATCATGCGCAATCCCTCCCGCCAAAACTCCTAACGAATCCAATTTAGCCGCTTTAAACAACTCATCTTCAATCTTGCGTTTTTCAGTGATGTCCCGAAACACAAGCACCACACCAATGGTATTACCATTGGTGTTGCGAATGGGCGAACCGCTTAAAATCAAAGCGCGTTCCTCCAAATGCCGGTCAACTAAAATCACATTGTCATTGAACTGCAAAATGTCACTATTTTTGATGATTTCCGCATGAATATCTTCATAAGGCTCACTGGTCTGATCATTAATTAAATAAAAAATCTCATATAAAGACCGTTCAAAAACCTCTCTTTGCGACCAACCCGTGATCTCCTCCGCGGCTTTATTCATCAAAATAATATTTCCTTCAATATCGGTGGCAATCACGCCATCGCCAATTGAGCGCAGAGTAACTGAAAGCCGTTCTTTCTCTGCGGCCAGTTCCTCCTCCATCAATTTGTTTTTGGTAATGTCTTCAATCATCACAATAGCGTAAACCGGGTTATCGGAATCACGCAAAACGGAACTGGTTACGCTCCCCCACAACAGCCCGCCATCACTTTTGACAAAACGGTTTTCCAAATGGTATTTATTGATTTTACCCGACATCAATTCGCAAAACATAAAATTGCCGGTTTCCAGATCATCACGAAACGTTATGTCCGCCAAATTCATGTTCCGTAAATAGTATTTATTGTGACCGAACATTTCTTCGACCGACGGATTGGTCTCAATGATCTGTCCTTGCGAGTCGACCAAAACAACTCCAACCCCGGCGCCTTCAAAAACTGCACTAAATCGTGTTTCACTCAAACGAAGCGCTTCTTCGCTTTTTTCCAATTTATGATAAGGTTTGACTAAAACCATTGTTATCGCCGCTTCATACATAAAAAACAAGGCGATCATCCGGCAAAACGGCATCAGGATTTTCGTCAGTAAATTGATCGAGTCATAAAAGACCGCTAAAATCATGGAGATTCCCAGAAAAGCCAGACAAAGGAGAATATTTTCAAAGATTATTGCATCAAATTCAAAACGGCGTTTGCGATGAATTACCAATGAACCGACAATCAAAATCAGCGCAACAATTAGCAATACACTGATCTGCCTTGGGCTTGGGATACCATGTTCGATTTGAAAAAGAAGGTTACCCATGACCCCCAGATATACCGTAGCAATCGCTGCAAATATCCCAAAAATTTGTCGTTTCGATAACCGACGCTGATTGATATACGGACCAATTAAAAAAACAACTCCCAAAAGCAAGTTTGTCAAACAGAGTAACAGCAACGAAAGGTGCTCTTGATATGGTTTAAATGATTGCAGCGAATCAAGGATTAAATTAAACAGATCCAAAAAACTAACAAAAAAAAAGGCGATTCCTAAAAATAAAAAATAACGATTGATCGTAAAACGACGGGTCACCCAAATATTCATGGAAAAGTTGAATGTCAAGAAAATCCCGATACTCCTAATTAATTTAAGATATATCGGGAAATTGAAATACGCTAATGGAAAAACTAACAACAATAAAACACTCATTATTCCTAGGGTTTGATATTTATGAATCGGTTGATGCTTCATAAATTCAACCTCCGACACATGAGATTTTCATTGCTTTAAATCCAGAATTAATTCGTTATTTCGAACTGATGTAGGGACGTTTCCGGTTCGGGGAGAAAGTGAAGTTGCAGTAATGGGGTTGTCTACATATTATAACATAATTATTGCCCTTTCGGCCAACTTTTACCAGTATTTAAAACAAGCAATTATCCAATTTCCGGAAGTCGATCCCGCAAACAATCGATTGGCAATCTTAGCGATGAATTCAGTATCTATTGCATCTCATCCATTATGAATGATAAAAAACAAGCCTTTTCAGGCTTGTTTTTTATCATTCACAACTTCTTCCAAGCTTATTTATTTTCACCCTTGCTCCATGAGTCCCGCAAGCCCACGGTGCGGTTAAAAACAAGCTTGCCGGGTTTGGAATCACGATCAACGCAGAAGTACCCTTGGCGTAAAAATTGGAACCGATCCCCCGACACCGCTGTTTTTAAACTCGGCTCAATTTTACAATGATTCAAAACAACCAATGATTCGGGGTTTAATGGCGAATTTTCAGTTGGGTTTTCATCGAAGAACAAATGGTCATATAAACGGACTTCCGCATCAAGCGCGTGCTCTACCGAAACCCAATGCAAGGTTCCTTTTACTTTCCGCCCGTCTGCCGACCAGCCCCCGCGAGTTTCCGGGTCATATGAACAATGAATCTCAGTAATGGCTCCGGTTTCCGGATCTTTCTCAACGCGCTCGCATTTAACATAGTAGGCATGTTTTAAGCGGACTTCTTTACCCGGTGCCAAACGGAAATAACCTTTGGGCGGCTCTTCTTTAAAATCTTCCCGTTCAATATAAATTGTTTTGCTAAACGGAACCTTTCTGGTACCCATTTCCGGATTTTCCGGATTGATTTCCGCGTCAAACTCCTCGACTTGGTCTTCCGGGTAGTTATCGATGATCACTTTAATTGGATCTAATACTGCCATAACCCGGGACGCGCGTGCATTCATATCTTCACGAATACAATGTTCAAGCAGGGCAATATCGACAACGCTATTACTTTTAGCAACTCCGATCCGATCGCAGAAATTGCGGATGGATTCCGGAGTATAGCCGCGTCGCCGCAGACCGGAAATGGTGGGCATCCGGGGATCATCCCACCCGCTTACAATGCCGTTTTTAACCAATCCCAACAGATACCGTTTACTCATCATGGTATGGTTCAAATTTAAACGCGCAAATTCGATTTGTTGGGGTTGCGCCGGCAGATCCAGATTTTCGATGACCCAATTATATAAGGGGCGGTGATCTTCAAATTCTAAGGTACAAATCGAATGAGTAATTCCTTCCAAGGCGTCGGAGATCGGATGGGCGTAATCATACATCGGATAAACACACCACTGATCACCGGTCCGGTGATGGGTAGCGCGTAAAATTCGATAGAGAACCGGATCGCGCAGGTTGATATTGGGTGACCCCATATCGATCTTCGCCCGTAAGACCCGGGAACCGTCGGGAAATTCGCCATTGCGCATCCGTTGAAACAAATCGAGATTTTCGGCAATCGGACGATTGCGAGTGGGACTCTCTTGACCGGGTTCGGTTAAAGTTCCCCGGTATTCGCGCATCTCCTGGGCTGTCAAATCGCAAACAAATGCTTTCCCGGCTTTGATTAATTGAACGGCATATTGATAGAGCTGCTCATAATAATCGGATGCGTAAAAAAGACGATCTTCCCAATCAAACCCCAACCACTTAACGTCTTCCTGAATGGATTCGACATATTCGGTATCCTCTTTACTGGGATTGGTGTCGTCAAAACGGAGATTGGTGAGTCCCCCGTTGCGTTTGGCGATTCCAAAATTGAGGCAGATGGATTTGGCGTGTCCGATATGTAAATATCCGTTCGGTTCGGGAGGAAACCGGGTGTGGACTCGATTCCCGTGTTTACCGGTTTTAAAATCTTCATTAATAATCTCTTGAATGAAATTTGTCGGTACTGCAGGATTTGATGGATTCGTTATTTCATTTTGATCGTTGTTTGTTTTGGCATTTTCTGCTTCCATCGCAGTCTCCCCCTCGAAAATATTCCGTTTCGGAAATTTATCAGAAATTGGCTACCTCAATGCGCTACGGCGTCAGGCAAATTTCTAATTTTCTTACTCATTATAATATTGATTGAAAATACTTTGCAAATGCTTTTTTGCGAACTCTTTAAAAAAGACGACCCAAAGTAAAGCTGATTCTCCCCCGGTTTTCTTCTCCAAAACTTGTCCCAAGATAAACCGTTCCCAAGATGGTCGAACAATACCAGCCAATTGATAAATCGTTCGTCAGTTTTGGTTCTGTTTTAGCGAAAGTTCCACCCCGTTCCGCGAGAATCGTTAAATAAATATTATTTTGATTGAGCGGTAGTTTACCCACATATTTAAGATAGCCAACCGTTCCTAAAAAATAATTCTCTCCCCGCAATTGATCGATATCGAAAGTACCCATTTTAAGCGGTCCCCCCAACCGGAACTGCTGCATGAAAGGGACTTCCCCTTGCGTCGTAAATCCCGCTGCCAATTGGGTATAAAGACCATCCCGTTTACCCACTGGATGTAGCCAGCGGATATCCGCTTCGGTTGTTGCGAAGGCTCCGCCCGCATTGGGAGCATCGAAATAATAATCGGCATTCAATTTGGCTAAAAGACCTTCACCCGGAGCACGGCGGTTTTCTGAGTCGGAGTATTTGAATTGAAATTTGGCCTTTCGAAATTGTCCGTTCATTGGGGGTAAATCTGGCCCGGTCAATGTCCGCACGGATTGATAACCGCTCTCGTAGCCAAATCTTGCTTCAGCGAAGCGATTAAACGAATACCCGACATCGAAACCAAGACTTTTATTGCTTACCTTAAAATTATTTAAGCGCGTCTCACCCTGAAACAGATAACTGTTAATCTGCTCAAAACTCAATTGAGGAGCGATAAACCAACCGTTACCAATGGGCTTGTACAGTTCGGAGGTCAAACCCGGCGCGGTACCAACCTGCAGATCGGTTCGGAGCTCAGAGTCATCTCCCGCAATTTGAAATGACGTAATCCGGCTGCGCAAGTTAAAATCCGCATGATCCCCCGAGAAGTTGGTCTGAAAGATAAACCCGATAAAAGGCGGCCCATATGATTTTTCAGTAACTGTAACCAGTAAAACCGGGTTGTTTTCTTGTAAAACTATTTCGTATCGTAAACTTTCAAAAAAGCCCGAGCCCATGATTTCATTTAACTTAATTTCCAACGTTGCCGGATCAACCGCTTTCCCAATGAACGGTTGTAGTTTCTCTTGAATTTTCCGGTAATTATAACCCGATGTGCCGACAACTTGAATCGCTTCCGGAACCAATGGTTGTGAATGCTTCCGCAACAATCGCTGTTGTAAATAATCGCTCCACGCTTCGTCATCTACCGCATATTTCCTTAATTCGGGAGCCATCATTGCAGCGGCCTTATAACCGGCCTCAATGAATTGCGGGACGGCATTCCAATTGGTGTATGATAATTTATCAACTTGAGGATGAAGGATAACATCGGCTAATTCCAACGAACGACGGGTATTATCCACAATCACGGTGTTAATTGAACTCAACAGGACCGAATCATACCGTTTCATATCCTTATTTTGATTGCTTTCATTGCAATTTACGGCAATCACTGCGTTAGCGCCCATTTTCAACACCACATCCGCCGGAACATTGTTAACCAATCCACCATCAACCAATAACCGGCCATCCCGCTCCACTGGAACAAACACCCCCGGGATGGACATGGTGGCGCGCATCGCTTCGGCTAGCGATCCATTTTGCAGGATCACTGCTTCGGAGTATCGGATATCCGTTGCGACACAACGATACGGGATTGGCAGCTCGTCAAAACTATTCAAATGGGAATAGGGCAAAACCAAGCGGCTTAAAAGTAAGTTCACTTGATAGACCGATAATCCGTTGGGAATAGAAAAACTTCTTTTCGCGCCGAGTTGGATCGGGGTTGGGTATTCGAGCAGATCTTCTTTCCGGCGAAACTCCATCTTATTAAACGGAGGCGTTGAATTGAAAATATTATTCCAGTCGATTTTATAAATCAATTGCTCAATTTCATTTGGGCTCATACCCATGGCGTAAAAACCGCCCATCAGCCCGCCCATACTTGTACCCGCTACATAATCGACCGGGATGTGATTCTCCTCCAACCATTTTAAAACTCCAATATGGGTAAAACCCATCGCGCTTCCGCCACCCAAAGCCAAACCGATCTTCTTGCGACTGACCGGTAGCTCCGTCTTGGAACCGGTGGCTGCCGACGCTGAAATATTACATCCTAAAAATAATATCAGCACCATGATTAAAATATAAATCCGGTTTTTCATAAGCCCTCCGGGTAAAAAGCGTTTGAGAAATGTTTTTGAAATAGTAATTCTCAAGTAGCAGCGTTTTTCCCTCTTTATACTTTGGGTTTATAGACAATTATTTTCTGGAAACTGGAGGCCAACCATTTAATGTTAACCGACGTCAATTTTTGCATAAAATTCATTATTTTCCGCAAATCCGATATATACAATGAAATCCATTCTTTATACAATATGGATACCAATGATTTCCAAATCATCTTCCAGTGATTTATCCATCAAGAGAATACCAAAATATGCTGGGTTAATGATGTGGAACCGAAGGATTGCCAAATATCTGGAAAGGAGGCTTATTCATTTAACTAAAAAAGTAAAAGTAAAAAGGAGGATCTGAAAATGCGTTTAAAAACAACACTTCTTTTGGTCACGCTAATTTTGGTGATATCGTTAGTTATCATTACCGGATGTGATAGTTCAAAGTCTTCATCTACCACCTCCACCACCGCATCGACAATTAACGAAACGGATCTCAATGAAATTTCGACCAAAGCTTCAACAACAGTTACAACCGAAAGTGCTTTAAAAACCGCAGTCGCTAATGCCAAAGCGGGCGATATCATTACCATCAGCGGTACGATCAAACTTACCAGTACGTTACAATTACTAGCAAGTGGCACCTCAAGTTCAAAAATCAACATTAGCGGCGGTACACTTGATTGTTCCGGTACCGGCGGGTGGGGTGTTAAAGTGAACGGGAGTTACTGGAATATTCAAAACATCCATATTACCAAGGCTCCAAGTGTTGGCATCTGTTTTCAAATCGGAGGTTATAACTATGTTAATAATATAACGACCGATTATTGCGGAGACTCAGGATTCCAAATCTATAACGGATCCCACGACAATAATGTCGTCAATTGCAAATCCAATTACAATTACGACAGTGCCACCAATGGCGAAAACGCGGACGGGTTTGCTTGTAAATTGTCAGCCGGCACCGGAAATAAGTTTACCTCTTGCTCCGCAACATATAATTCCGATGATGGTTGGGACTTATACGGACAACCCTATCCAGTGACCATCACTGGTTGTACCGCAAACAATAACGGAAAAGGTTCCGCCGGTGATGGCAACGGTTTTAAACTCGGCAGTTCCGGCTTGAGTGTCGCTCATGTTATTACTAACTGTTCGGCCAGTAATAACTCTCCCGGTTGGGGGTTCACTCGGAACGGCAATGCCAAAGGGGTTATTAAATATAGCGGTTTGACCGGTTCCGGAAATGCGGCGGGATTAAGTGATCTATAAGTTCAAGGAACTGGCTAGACTGACTTTTTATCCATCCGTATAAATCTTTTAAAATAAACCTCCCCCAGCTATGCCCCGGGGGAGGTTTATTTTGCCCTTTATTCTACAAGGCGGAAACCATCAGATCCATATCTTAATTAAGAAACTTACGAACTAAAAAAATTTCAACTCTCCGGTTTTTCGCTCTCCCCGCTTCGGTGGAATTATCGTATTTTGGAGCGTATTGACTGTATCCTTCAATTGAAAATCTTTCCGGCGCCAATCCACCATTTTCAATCAGAAAATTTGTAACATTGATCGCACGAATGGCGCTTAAATCCCAATTGGAACGGATTTTTGCGTTGCGAATCGGTATATTGTCGGTATGACCGGCTACCTTGATATTGTTATCCAAACCGTTTAACGTTTTCGCAATTTCTAAAAGTAACGGTGAAACGCTTGTTAAAACATCTGCATTCCCGGAATAAAAAAGCACCGCCTCTTGAATTGAAATATCTAACCCCTGCTCACTAATGTCAACCTTTACTTTGCCTGAATATCCCGACTTTTTAATCTGCCGCTCGATTCTTTCTTTGATCTCATGCATCATAGTTTCTTCCGAGGCTCGATTGGTAATCGGCTTGGCTCCCGCCCCCCCGGAAGGATACATCGGGATTGCGGAGGCGCCATCTTTAGCCATGAACCCACGTCCGCCGGCAAAAATCACATTAAATTGTTCACTGATCTTTTTAAACTTCTGTTTATCCATATTGCTCATGGCAAACATCACAATAAACAACGCTAAAAGCAAGGTGAGTAAATCGGAGTACGGCAGCAGCCAAGTTTCATCGGCATGCTCTTCATGGTGTTGCTTCTTCTTTGCCATGCTTATTCACCCTTATCTTGCTTGGCTTCGACTTCAATTCTTTCCTGCGGTTTGAGCATTCCCGTTAATTTAGTCTTAATGCTGCGGGGATTTTCTCCAGCTTGGATCGCTAACAATCCCTCCATCATAATGCGCATCATATGTACTTCTTCGGTTGATTTTCTTTTCAATCGAGACGAAAAAGGATGACAAAGGACATAACCGATAAATATTCCGTAAAGCGTGGCTACAAAAGCCGCCGCAATCATGTGACCAAGTTTTTCGGTGTCCTCCAAGTTGCCTAGCGCCCCAATTAGACCAATCACCGCGCCCAAAACTCCCAATGTCGGGGCATAACTACCGGCTGCCGCAAAGATGGCCGCGCCAATTCGATGCCGTTCTTCCAAAACTTCAATTTCTAACTCTAATACTTCCTTGATATAATCGTGCTCCATCCCATCGACAACCATACCAAGCCCTTTTTTCAAAAATGCATTATCAAGATCTTGTGAGGTTTTCTCCAATACCAGCAAGCCTTCTTGTCGGGCTTGTTGCGCCATTGCGGTTAGCTGTTCAACCATTGTAACCGCATCATGCTTGTCATTGTCACTAAAAAGCGCACCAAAGATTTTCGGAATATTTAAAAATTCTTTTTTGGGAAAGGAATTCATAACTGCGGCAATGGTGCCAATCACAATGATAATCGCAGCGGCAGGGTTTAATAAAATCAGAACGTCTGCTCCCTTGACATACATGCCGACGACAACGGCAAGGAAACCAACAACAATTCCAATTACTAAAAAAATATCCATATTAACACCTCTACTTCAAGTAAATAATGTGGATGATATGTTTCGCTTACAACCTAAATTTATTGGCTAACTTCTATTACAACTGCGATCCGCTAACGTAACTAATATCGGTTGTAAAACCGATTGAGTTTAGAATTTTTAACTCGTTTAACAGGTTTAATATTTAATTATTTTCAATTTATCTTACATTAAACGATAAAACCTCTTCCGATAAATTCACGAGGAGAGAAAGCCAATTTCATGATAATAACCAATTTGCATAAAAAAACAAACCTTGAACAATCAAGGTTTTCCTTGTTTTTGGTTGTCAACGGGACTCCGCTGTGTTTATGGCTGTTAGCCAAGCGGAATAAAATGGTGGGTCATCGGCGATTCGAACGCCGGACACCCTGATTAAAAGTCAGGTGCTCTGCCGACTGAGCTAATGACCCAAATTGGTTTGACGAACTTTTATATAATACAACAATCTAGAGCAAACTACAATACCTTTCGTTTCAGCAGCGAACTAAATTTCTTGATTATATTCTGAAATTTTTGATTGTTATTCTACCGGCAATGTAACAGTAAAAGTGCTTCCTTTTCCTAATTTGCTTTGTACGGCAATCGTTCCGCAGTGCATTTCCACAATTTTATGAGCGATGGAGAGTCCCAGACCGCTGCCTTTATTAGAATACTCCCGGGATTGATCCGCTTTATAAAAACGCTCAAAAATATGGTTCTGATCTTCCGCCACGATACCAATTCCAGTATCGGATATTTTAAATTCGAGCCGATTATCTTGCAAATGCAAATCAACCAGCACGTTTCCGCCCTCCGCAGTAAACTTGATGCTGTTATGAATTAGATTGTTCCATACTTGGCTTAACAGGTCCTCATCAGCCGTGATGGTAACTTCATCGATAAAGACCTCCATCTCAATCTTTTTCCCCACCCATTGGGGCTCATAAGCCAAAATGATATTCCTTACCTGTTTATCCAGCCGGTATGATTTTGGCTGAAAACTGATGGTTTTTGCCTCCAGAGAAGCCAGTTTGAGCAGGTTATCGCTTAACTTGGAAAGGCGCATGCTTTCCGTCTCGATGATATCTAAATAGTGAAGTTTATCCGCAACCGTTAAATTTTCATTGCGGAGAGTCCGGGCAAAACCCCGGATGGAGGTAAGGGGTGACTGGATTTCGTGAGATACATTGGCGATGAATTCCTGGCGCATCTTCTCCAGCCGGCTTAATTCCAGTGCCATATGATTCATGCCTTGCACCAGTTCGCCGATAGTATCATTTTTGTCGAAGACGGTTTCCAAGCGGACATTAAAATCACCACGGCCGATTTGCTCCATTGCCTTTACAATCATACTGACCAAGCCAAAGATCCCTATATTTCGATGTTTTGCATATTGGAATAGATTGAATTTCTTTAGGCCGTACAAGGCCAATATATCCACTATATAGAAAATAAATATTGCGAGCAAAAGATTGATGATCTGAAGGAATAAATCCGGCAAGAGTCGATAGTGTCCGGTATGTTTCATAAAAAAAGCAGTCAGGAAAGACGCAACGCTAAAACAACCTATCGATAATAGTGTCATGGTTGCCATTACCATGAAGCCCAGTAAAGAATATCTGATTTTCATGATTGCACCTCAAGACGGTAACCTAATCCCCGAATGGTTCTGATCCTAAAGGAATGATCTTCTTCCGGAAAGCGTTCCCGCAGCCGGTTGATATGCACATCCAGCGTCCGTTCATTCCCCTCGAAATCATAGCCCCAGATATCTTCAATCAACTGCTCTCTTGAAAAGGTCTTCCCCGGGAGGCTTGCCAGTTTAAACAAAAGTTCAAATTCTTTACGGGGAAGGGTTAATTTTTCATTGCCGGCAACAACTTCATACGTTTTGCGGTTCATAAACAATTCCCCAATTTGAACCGTTTGCGATGCATTCAGCTGATAGCGTTTTAGTAACGCTTTTACCCTAGCTACTAATTCCAAGGGATCAAAAGGCTTAACCAAATAGTCATCCGTTCCCAATTGAAAGCCTTTAATTTTTTGACTGGTTTCACCAAGCGCTGTCAGCATGAGCACAGGGAGATCATCATCCTCCCGCAATTGGCGGCACAACTGCCAGCCATCCAGCTTCGGCATCATCAGATCAAGAATGATGAGATCCACTTTTACGGTCTTAAGTTTTGCGAGGGCTTCCACACCATCCGAAGCTTCAACTACATTAAATCCTTCATTTTGTAAAAATACCCGAACCAGTTCCCGGATATGCGGGTCATCATCAACAATCAATATTTTCCCCACTGGCCATACCCATTCCTTCCCTGTTCCTTACGCCCCGCTAAAGTTACCTTAATCAATTCATTAGTCCGGTTTATCTTTTTCAGAGCGGGCATTTGCTGTACGCTCATCTATATAATACAACATCTTTTAAACCGAATTAAAGTAGCGATCATTCTATAATAGCTAATCACAGCAAAATCCTTCCGTACCATTCCATATTTCGGCGATGCTTTGATGTCTATCTTGTTATTGAGCCATTTTTACTCATCGGCAGTAACAGTGCAGGAATGATGGCAATTACGGTAAAGCCGATAGACCACTCAAAGGCAACCTTGTATGCCCTGGAAAGCGTTTGGACAGTGGATACGGTGCGAATGGCAAGCTGATGTCCAACAATTGTTGCAAGAACGGCCGACCCGAATGCTCCCCCGATGGTCTGTAAAATCCTCGTTGCAATACTGGCCTGAGGAACTTGATCTACGTTTAACCCGATATACGCAGAAGTCATAATTGGAATCAACAATCCCCCGATTCCCGCTCCTCGAATTAGCAAGGCTGCTGCCAGTAGTAGCAACATCTGCAAAAACAAATGGCAAGGTACCGACGATTGTAGTCGCAAGACTTATGATAACAATATTACGTGAACCGATGCGGTCGGTTAAACTTCCGACCCAGCCTCTGGTCAATAACATGCCAACTCCTTGTGGAATCAGCCAAAGGCCGGCATACAAAACACTTTCACCGCGCACCTGCTGATAATATAATGGGAGAAGAAACATGGCTCCGTTCGTGACGATTCCGGACAGGAAAAGCAAAATCGACGAAGCGGAAAAATTAAGAGATCGAAACAGCTGCAGGTTAAGTACGGAAGAACTCTTCGTACGCAAGGCGTAAATGATAAACGCGACCATCAGGAGCAGGCCAAGTACCAACGGAACAATCACAGCACTGCTATTCAAACCGCCATGAGAGCTGATCTGAGCAATACCGTAAATGAGTATCGCAAACGCTGGAGACAACAGCAAAATGCCGATAATGTCAAGAGGCCGTTTATTATTGGAGGGTTGGTCGGTCGGTAATCCCTGCCAGGTTAGTAACAGAGCGATAATGGTGATTGGGATATTGACATAGAAAATCCAACGCCAGCTTAAACCGTTAACAATAATCCCGCCCAGCACCGGGCCAAGAATCGGGCCCAGCACTGCGGGGATGCTCACAAATGACATCATGCGTCCCAGATTGTGACTACCTGCATTCTGAACAATTATCGTCTGCAGCGTTGGCAACATTAAACCCGCACCAATCCCCTGCAAGAGTCTAAAAATTATCAGACTGTCTATATCCCAAGCTAGCGCTGAAAGTATGGAACCTGCTAAAAACACCAAGAGCGAAAACATGTACGTCCACTTAGCACTAAAACGATTGACAGCCCAGCCCGAAACCGGTACGGCCAAACCCATTGTCAGCACATATCCGGTGATCACCCACTGGATGGCCGAAATTGTACTTTTCAGGTCGACTGTTATGGTCTTGATGGCCACATTAACCATCGTCGAATCCAATAATGGCGCCAGAGAACCGATCACTAGGATGATGACTGCCTTAACTACCTTTGGGTCGAGTTTTTCTTGCTGCGGTTTTGAAATAGTTATTTTAGCTTTTGCCATTTGCATACTCCTTTAAACCCGTTTATCTATTTCATCGATGATTGCGGAACTTTGCTCTTATCGAAAAAGGTATCACATTTATTTAAACTGAATTTAAACGAATAATATTTACGGATGTAACATATCAAACACAGGAAAAAGTCCATGGAAACAAAATTTCCCAGTTAAAAATAGGTATCTTTAACTGCCGAATCATCGATTAATTCCTTTATATAAACCTGTCAACTGCCAAAAAGAAACCCCCGATCAGAAAATCTGTTTTACGGTACAACAGATTTTCTGATCGGGGGTTTGGCTTGGAGGCTCGATTCATCCCCTACATTGTGGATGCAAAGCCGGCCTCGCCAATTTTTCAGCCCATTTTTAATATATAAAAACAAAAACCTGCCACTGAGCAGGTACTTTCTAAAATTTTGGTAGTCCCAACGGGATTCGAACCCGTGTCTCCGCCGTGAGAGGGCGGTGTCCTAGGCCTCTAGACGATAGGACCATTTTAAAATGGTATGTGGTAATGTTCTGCATTGGCTGGGGGAGAAGGACTCGAACCCTCGCCGACGGGGCCAGAACCCGGCGTCCTACCACTAGACGATCCCCCAGTGCGCAAAAATTATTATACCAATCGAACGCCCTGGAGTCAATAGTGATTTACTGACAACTTTCGGTTGATCAGGGCAATGTTGGATTATTTAAAACCGCGATGGCATTTTGGAGCCGACGTAACACCCGTTCTTTGCCAAGCACATGTAAGCTTTCGAAAATACCCGGAGTGGCGGTTCGACCGGAAATAGCCACCCGGACCGGCATGAAGACCTGACCGTCATGGAGTCCCAGTTTTAATGCCAGATCCCGTAAAGCCGCTTCCAACTCGGTTTCAATAAATTCCGCCCCCACCTTCTCCAGCGTTTCCAAGACATTTTCCAGGACTTTCAGGGTGGTGGCATGGTCCATTTTTTTCGGAATCAGAATCGCCCGGTCCGGCGCAGGAATATCTTCCATTAAAAAGATATCGGCAAGTTGCGGCGCTTCGGTTAAGAATTTCATTCTTTCGCGAATCAGCGGCACAATCTCGACCAGATACGTAAAACGCGCTGCCGGACAAGGATCGGGTAACAAACCGGCTTGTTGAATAAAGGGCAAACAACGCGCGGCAAGTTCCTGCGGAGGCAAGCTGCGAATATACATTCCGTTGTACCAGTTCAGCTTATCGGTGGAGAATTTAACCGGCGAAGCATTCACCCGTTCCAAACTAAATATTTGAGCCGCTGCTTCTTTGGTGAACAATTCTTGATCCGTACCGGGATTCCACCCTAACAGCAGGAGAAAATTGAAGATCGCTTCCGGCAGATAACCTTGCTCGCGGTATTCTTTGACGCTGGTTGCGCCATGACGTTTGCTCAATTTCCCGCCGTCCGGCGATAGAAAAATTGATAAATGGGAAAACAGCGGCGGTTCCCAACCAAAGGCTTGGTAGAGCAAGACATGCACCGGCGTACTGGCGATCCACTCATCACCCCGTAAAACATGGCTGATCTTCATCAAGTGGTCGTCGACCACATTGGCAAAATGATAGGTCGGAAAGCCGTCGGATTTGATTAAGACCAGATCTTCCAAGGTCGCATTGTCAAAAACCAGTTCCCCACGGACTAGATCGTTAACGATGGTTTTTCCTTCGGTCGGCGTCTTAAATCGAATCACTTTGCGGAGCCCGGCCGCGTTATTTTCGGCCAGTTCAGCGGCAGAAAGGTTACGGCAATGACGGTCGTATCCCATCTGATGTTTGGCGTTTTCCTGACTTTTCCGCAGTTCTTGGAGGCGCTCCGGCGTGCAGTAACAATAATATGCTTTGCCTTCCGCGATTAATTGTTGAGCGTACTGATGATAAATCTCCAATCGTTCCGATTGAAAGTAGGGTCCATACTCACCTCCGACTTCCGGACCTTCCTGCCAATCCAGACCTAACCAACGCAGACTGGCCATAATATCCGTTAAAGAATCGGGGACAAACCGGTTCCGGTCGGTATCTTCAATCCGCAAGACGAACTTGCCGCCGGTTCGCTGCGCCAGCAGCCAGTCATAAATAGCGGTACGAGCGCCTCCAATATGTAAATATCCGGTCGGACTCGGTGCAAACCGGGCACGAACTTCCGCTTGATTCATTCGGGTCACTCCAAACTTTTCATGATATTCGAACTTTTATATAATACCATATCCTTTTCAACTCGAATAGTAAGTTTGATGATTTTATTCAAAGCGAAGGAGCGAACCCGGTTCGCCCCTTCGCAGATATCTTATTTAGTTATCGATGTCGCACTAACTAGTTGAAATACTTCAAGTATTTGCCTCCCACCCGCGCTTAGGTGAAAGGATATCTCAAACTGTTCACCTAATAAGTGGTTTTCTTGGACGATTGCTGTTTAGTTTTCGATGCGGTTTGATATGGCAACTCGGCAGCTACTTCTTGATCGGATTGTTTTTTCAAAGATGATGATTGCTTATTCGCGGCAGATAACTCTGAAGCAACTTCCATTTTCTGATTCTGATTGTTTTTCATTGAATTTTTCGACGAATTTTTGGCCACTCTTATCCCTCCTTCCGGTTCGATACTGATAGTATCTCCAGCAATCAAAAACGGTTGCGAGTTGATTTATTGACAGATAACCAGGTCTTAACATTGTTTCCATCAAAGGATAACTGGACTTCAGAATGTAAAATAGCATATCATAGAATCAGAGGTGGTAAATCAATGTTATGTCCACATTGCCAACGGCACAAACTTTTGCGAGCTGAAGGAAAATGGTTTTGCCCGCAATGTTTTCAGGTCTATCATTCCTTGCCGCTTTATGGTGGAATCGCGTCACGTAAAATCTATTATTAAGTAATCAAAAGAGGCTGTCCCTAATTTTTAGGGCAGCCTCTTTTAAGGTCTTTCGATGCGATCATCTACATCAATTACGTTGCTTGAAGCCAACCACGGAAGGTTTCCTCCCAATTTCCGGTGGCCACTCCTTTTTCGGTAATGATCGCCGTGACCAAGCGGGCCGGCGTTACATCAAACGCCGGATTAAACACTTTGACGCCTGCCGGCGCCACATTCACTCCGCCAAAGGAAGTGACCTCTTCGGAAGCACGCTCTTCAATGGGAATATCATTACCAGAAGCCAGTTCGATATCGATGGTCGACAGCGGCGCCGCGACATAAAATGGGATCCGGTGTTCCTGCGCCAACACCGCCAGTCCATAAGTGCCGATTTTATTGGCGACGTCGCCGTTGGCGGTAATGCGATCGGCGCCGACGATCACTGCCTGAACTTTGTTTAATCGCATGACCGTGGCCGCCATATTGTCGGTGATCAAGGTTACCGGAATCCCTTCTTGCATTAATTCCCACACCGTAAGTCTGGCGCCCTGAAGCAAAGGACGGGTCTCGTCGGCAAAAACACTGATGGCTTTACCTTGTTGATGAGCAACTCGGATTGCGGCCAAAGCCGTACCATAGGCTGAAGTTGCCAACGCTCCGGCGTTGCAGTGGGTTAAGATGGCGGTCCCGTTGGGGAACAGCGCCGCGCCGTTTTCGCCAATTTGCCGGCAGACCGTCGCATCCGCGGCGTCAATCCGGCAGGCTTCATTTTCCAGTTCCGCCCCAATCACCGCCGGATCTTGCCCTTTGAATTGTTCGATGACAGCCCGTTGCCGTTTGAGCGCCCAAAACAGGTTGACGGCCGTCGGTCGGGTCGCGGCCAGTTCGTCGATGACCCGGGAAACCGCCTCGCCAAAATTCGGGTCGGCTTGAAATTCCAAAGCCCCAAGCACCACGCCGTAGGCTGCGGCAATCCCGATCGCGGGCGCGCCGCGGACTTTTAACCGCCGGATGGCGTCGGCTACGACCCGGTAATCGTCGGTGGTAATATATTCAGTTTGATTTGGAAGCAACGTTTGATCTAACAAAGTGAGTTGGCCGTTTTGCCAATCGATTGTCCGCCAAGCCATTGAATTCCCCTCGCTTTTCAACGTATTTAATTTATTAAAAGTGACCGCAGGTACGATCGCGTTCGATACTTTGACAATAATCCATCAGTAGTCGGACCATCTTTTGCCGGTTTTCATCCATAATGGTCACCACGTCGGCATGGGTCAACGGCACCGGATTGATTCCCGCCGCCCAATTGGTGACCATACTGATTCCGGCGTAACAGATTCCCAACTCCCGGGCCAGAACCACTTCGGGAATTCCCGTCATTCCGACCACCGTTCCGCCAAGCAGCGCAAACATCCGGACCTCAGCGGCGCTTTCATAACGCGGACCTTCGGTGCAGACATAACAGCCGCCCGATTGGACCACGATTTGAGCGGCTTGAGCCACTTTGCCCAATTGCGCCCGGATCTCGGCGCAATAGGGTTCGGTCACATCAATATGCGCCCGGTGAACGTCGTTGTCGTCATAAAAAGTTAACGGCCGTTGTTTAGTAAAGTCGAGAAACTGGTCCAACAACACCAACATTCCCGGGGACAGTTCCTGACGGAGACTCCCAACGGCAGTGGTGGCGATGATTCGTTCCACGCCCAGCATTTTTAGTCCCCAAAGATTGGCGCGGTAATTCAATTGATGCGGTAACAGCGAATGCCCTTTGCCATGACGGGGCAAAAAAGCGACTTTATTTGGGCCGACCCTCCCCACCATGGGGTGAATGGTTCCATAGGGGGTTGTGACCGTTATCTCCTCCACACTATCCAGCATCGCCGGTTCATAGATGCCGGAACCGCCGATGATCGCCAGTTTCACATCACTCATTGTTTATTTCCTCCTTGGGTTGGCTAACTTATTACGAAGTTGCTGCTCAATCTGTTCCGGCAACCGCACCACCGGCGGAAACGGAGTATCATCGGGCAAAACCGCTCCCGTGGCCAGGTTACTGACGCGTGGCGCTTTGGGAAGGTAGGGCTCCAGTTCCAACAGGTCGTGCAAAACAATTAACGCGCCCTCTTTGTCCGGGATCCGTCCTTTGCCGGCCGTATCAGGATCCAATTGCGGATTGGGCGGCAACGGCGATCCGACACAGGACGGACAGCCATCCTCGCAGGAGCAGTTGGCAATCAGTTCCCTGGCCTTTTCCAAAAGCAGCTCGACATTTTCAAAGGAACGATGAGCAAAACCCAATCCACCCGGATACTTATCGTAGACAAAAAGCGACGGCGCGCCGTTGTTTTTTAAGTCGACCACCGAACCGATATCGCCTGAATCGCACATGACCAGAAACGGCAAAACCTCGGTCAGTACGTTGGCGATTCCCAACATCGCTTCCACCGGATCCCGGCCGAATTCCTTCACCCGGTGCAAGGTCGACGGCGGCGGCACCAGCCAAAAAGCGTTGGTCGCCATGATCTGCGGTTCCAGGTCGATTTTACCAAACCCGATACTGTCCCGGGAACCGAACTTGATCTTCCGGAACAGATACGGTTTGATCATCACTTCGACGTGTCCGAAACCGGTCGCGGCTTGCCGCCATTCCCGCTCCAGATCTTTTGCGGTCGTAGTGATCTGCACTTCGGTGATGGACTGAGTGTAATAATCGACATCGATCTTCTGAACATAGGATACTTTTTGGGGAACATTCATCTCTTTGACAAAATAAATTTCGCCGTCGTGAAGGTAAATCGCTTCCGTGTAGATCTGCTGATAAGCGCTGGCTTCATCCAAGGTCCCGATCACCTTGCCCGGCTGGGTGGTGATATCGACGATGCTAAAGGTATTGTCGGAGATATTGCGCAAACTGACGTCGGCCGGGGGAAATCCGGCGCTGCGCCAGTACCATTGCTGTTGAATCTGTTTGAGTTCCCCCGACTCCCCCAACAGCTCCAATAGCGCCGGAGCGTAAGCGCCAAAGGCTTGACAGTCTTTGCCCGAAACCGGGGCTTCCAAGGCGGCGCAACGCAGGTGGCCTAATAAAATATGCGGATTATTGGGATCGATCACCGCCGATTCGGGGTTTTTATCAAAGAAGTAATGGGGATTTTTTGATAAATATTGATCGATCGGATTTTGGTGCGGGATATAGATGACCAATGATTCCTCATGAGCCCGCCCGACCCGGCCCGCTTGTTGCCAGGTCGACGCGATGGTGCCGGGATATCCCACCACGAGACATGCGTCGAGCTGACCGATATCGATTCCAAGTTCCAAGGCGTTGGTACTGGTGACTCCCAGGAGTTCGCCGGAGAAGAGTTGCCGTTCGATTTCGCGGCGTTCCTCCGGCAGATACCCGCCCCGGTAGGCCCGGATCTGATTAGCCAAAGTCGGACTGTAGCGTTGCAGTTGTTCCTGGACGTAGCGGTACAATAATTCGGTCACCACCCGCGCTTTGGTAAAAGCGATGGTGGGGATCCGTTCCCGGAGCAACTCGGTCATCAGCCAAGCGGCTTCCGAGTTGGCGCTGCGCCGCTCGGTCTGAGTCTGATCCAAAAACGGCGGATTCCAAAAAATAAAATGTTTTTTGCCGCGCGGCGCTCCGTCCTGATCAATGAGCGCCATCGGTTGACCGATCAGTTCCTGCGCATGTTCCAACGGATTGTGAATGGTCGCCGAGGCCGTGATAAAAATTGGATGGCTCCCATAATGACGGCAGATCCGGCTCAGACGACGCAGGACATTGGCGACGTTGGAACCAAAAATACCGCGGTAGGAATGGACCTCATCAATCACGACATACTTGAGATTGGTAAAAAAACCGGACCAAGCCGGATGTTTTGGTAAAATCCCCTGGTGAAGCATATCGGGGTTGGTCAAGACAAAGTTGCCTTTGTCGCGCAAGGTTTTGCGCAGATTGACCGGCGTGTCCCCGTCGTAGGTTCCCATCACGGGCAACGGCCCTGCCATTGCTTCGACTAACCGTTGCAAACTTTTCAGCTGATCTTGAGCCAACGCTTTGGTCGGATAGAGAAACAGCGCGCGGGCCTGGCTGTTTTGCAAATAACTTTCTAAGACGGGAATATGAAAACAAAGCGTCTTACCGCTGGCGGTACCGGTCACTACTGCGGTATGTTGCCCTTCGCGAATCGACTGAACCGCCGCCGCTTGGTGGGAGTAGAGGTTGGTAATTCCCCGCGCCGTCAGCAACCGTTGCAGCGGCTCCGATAAGGGCGGATCAATCTCCCCCCACTGTGCCGGTCGCGCCGGCAATTCCTGTTTGAAGACGATCTGGTTGTGATAATTGGAATCGGCGCTGATTTTAGCCAAAAAGCGTTGTACGTTCATGATTTACCTCACTTTATCGGGATAAAATTCGACAATGCGGCGGGACCTTCCTGCAAGTTTGTGGCCGGAGCAGTTTTTGTTCAAAATTAATTTGGCTTTTGCCAAACTCATTTTGGATTCAGCCAAAGTCATTTTGGCAGGTGCCAAAACTAGTCTGGCACGTTTCAAAACCATTTTGGCTTCATGCAAAATCATTTTGGGTTCTGCCAAAACTGTTTTGGATTGATGCAAAACCAGTTTGGCTTTTGCCAAAACCGTTTTGGAACCAGGCAAAATCATTTTGGCATGTGCCGGAAACAATTTGGCATCTGTCAGTTAACGATTAGAAATTTCCTTTTCAGGAGATAATAAGCTGTCACAAGATTTTGGAGGGTTGCTTTTGGAACAGCCATCTTTATCAACTCCGGTTCCGTCATCGTCCAAATTTGAACAGCTGTTTCCCCATTTTCAGCCGGTGATTGAGACTCCCGACGATTTCGCCCGGTTTTTGCTGCCATTGCGGCATAAGCAGTGGGACAGTTGGGAAGCGTTTTTAGTTCATTATCAAGGCGAAGCGCTGACGTTAAACCGGGGGTTCGAGGAACTGCTGGTACTCAGCCACTTACAGGAACATTGGCGGCAAAACGGCGTGCTGCCGTACCCGCATCAGATTGATACCGTCAAAAAGGTGATCTCGCAACTGCGCGGCCGGGCGATCCTCGCCGACGAGGTGGGTTTGGGCAAAACCATTGAGGCGGCGATGATCTTAAAAGAATATATGTTGCGCGGCTTGGTCAAACGCTTCCTGATCCTAACCCCGGCCACGCTTTGCCGGCAGTGGGAAACGGAGTTGCGGGAGAAATTCGAGATTCCTTCGCTAATCGCCCAACGCGAATATGATTGGGGCCATTACGACTATCTGATCGCCTCCATCGATACCGCGAAAAAAGAGATCCACCGCCAGGAGATTTTAAAACAGTTTTTCGATATCATCATCATTGACGAAGCCCATAAACTCAAAAGCACCACCACTCAAAACTGGCAATTCGTCAACAGTATCCAAAAAAAATATTTTCTGCTCCTGACTGCCACCCCGCTCCAGAATGATCTGAAAGAACTGTTCAATCTGATTTCGTTGTTGCGCCCAGGCCAACTCGGAAATTACCGCAGCTTTAAAAAACGCTTTACCGTTGATAAACGCCAGCCGAAAAACGCCCCGGAACTTAAAGGGTTACTCAGCGAGGTGATGATCCGCAATAAACACGGCGCTAATATGGGTTTTACCAAACGGCACGTCCAAAATATCCCGATTGTTCTCAACGAACTTGAAAAAACGCTCTATGATCAAGTGACCGACTTTATCCGGCAGAGTTTGCGGATGAATTCCGGCATGGGCGGCCTGCCCCTCTTGACATTGCAACGGGAGATCTGCTCCAGTACCTTTGCGGCGGTTTTAACCTTATTTAAGCTCGCCCAAGCGATGAATATTGAAGAAGACCGTCAGGAACAAGCGGCGGCTTTGTTTCAAATCGCCCAACAGGTGAAGGACAATTCAAAAATGAAAGTTGTCATCGACTTGGTCAAAAAGACGCCCGAAAAGGTAATCATCTTTACCGAGTTTCTGGCAACCCAGAGTTATATCCGCACCCGGTTGGAACAGGCGGGCATACTCAGCCTGGCCTTCGACGGCAGCCTGTCGGCGAGCAAAAAAGAGTTTACCAAGTATGAATTTAAAGAATTTCCCCAATATCAAGTATTGGTCTGCACCGAGTCCGGCGGTGAAGGGATCAATCTGCAGTTCTGCAACACCATGATCAATTACGATCTCCCCTGGAACCCGATGCGTTTGGAACAGCGAATCGGCCGGATCCACCGGCTGGGCCAAACGCGCGATGTGTATATTTACAACCTGTCCACCCGAGGGACCATCGAGGAACACTTGTTAAATCTGTTACATGAAAAGGTGAAAATGTTCGAGATGGTGATCGGCGAAAGCGACCTGGTGATCAGTAAAATCAGTAAGGGAAAGAGTTTTGAGGCCCGGATTATGGAACTGGTCGCCAAAACCAACTCCCATGAAGAGCTCAACCAAGGTTTCGCGCTTTTAGGTCAGGAAATCGATACGATGCTTCAAGCAGCGGAACCCGACTGGTCGGAAATTTTATAACGTTCGATAGAGGTAATTATGGCTGAAGCGGAACAAGCTGTCTTTGACTTTTTAATCAATACCCTGCGCATCTCCGGAGCGCCCCACAATGTGATCGGCAATGAATTGATCATGGCCCAATGCCAAGTGGAAATCCCCCGGTCTTTTTTCCGTCCGGCCCGGATCGAAAACTTAAACCTGCAGATGGTCTGCCAACCGGAACTGCTTACCAAATATCCCGGTTCGGAACTGGTCAATAAAGGCAGTTTTCGCTTACAATGGTTTGCCGAAGGAATCAAACAACGCGGATTGATCACCAAAGGCGCCTGTCCTTACGATCTGACTCCCAACCGGACCCAACGCGAGATCGCGGCGTTGCTCACGGAAAAACCCAACTTCTTTTTTGAGCGTCCCTGGTTAACCTATCATCCCCATTTATTGGTCAATTTTAAAGTTTCTTTCGCGACCGATGAGAAATTTGACGAACTATATTCCTTAAGCATCAACTTGACCAACGGGGAGATCGCCAGCGACCTGCTTTTTAAGTTAATCCAACGGAAACTCACCGTCAATCCTCCCAAACATCCGGAGAAACGCAAGATCGCCTACCGCGACGGCTTTAACGCTTTACTCAGTCATTTAAAATGGTTGATTGAAAAGCATGACCGTGCTTGGGTTGACGCGGCGCAATCCCGTTGGGAAGATGAGGTCAAGTATCTCGAAACCTATTATCAGGAAGACAATTATCATTCCGAGGATGATCCCGGTTTTTACCGCCGGGTGGCGGAAGCGTACCGCAAATTCCGGCCGGTGATCCAGATTGAAGTCGTCAATGTGGCGATCATCAATTTACCGATTGTCGTTTACACAGTGGAATTTTTTCAAAGCCGGACCACCGCGCCCCTGTTGTACGACCCGATTTTTCAAAAAATAAAATGGATCCGCCAGGAAGCGGACCCATCCAAATCATGCTGAGGATTATTTGAGGTGGCACGTTACTTTCCCATCTCGTCAAAATGATAAAGTAAAATCGAGGAAACCGCCAGCCCGGCGGTTTCAGTCCGTAGAATCCGCGGACCCAAGGTTACCGGGATCGCTCCCGCGGCTTGCGCCTGGTTGATTTCATTCAATGAAAAGCCGCCTTCGGGACCGATCATCACCGTGACATGACTCGGCGCGACGGTCTGGGCGCGCAACACTTCCTTAATCGAACGTTCCGTCTCCCCTTCCCAGGGAATGAGCAGCAGACCCGCGGGAAGTTGCCGGAGCAGTTTGGGGAGATCCTGAACTGGCTCAAGTTCCGGGATGAGTTGGCGTCCCGATTGTTCGGCCGCTTCCTTGATAATCTTCCGCCACCGCTCCCCCTTTTTTACCCGGGCCGAGGCATCCAATTTGATCGCGCTTCGTTCGGTGATGGTTGGCATAAATTTCGTAACACCGATTTCGGTATTTTTTTGGAGGATCCACTCGAATTTTTCGCCTTTTGGCATTCCTTGGATCAAGGTGATTTGCAACTGGGGTTCGACCGAACGCCGGAGCGGCTCGATCAGCATGGCCAAAACCGCATCGCCGCGAATCTCAGAGATCTCCGCCCGGTATTCCTGTCCTTTCCCGTTTAAAACAATCACTTCATCACCGATGGTCTGCCGAACCACTTTCACCAAGTGGTGGGCATCCTCGCCAGTGATGGCGACGCTCGTTGCGCCGAACTGATCGGCCGGAATAAAAAAACGCGTCATATTGTTGAATCTCCTTACCGTTTGGCGATGACTGCAACCCAGCCGTCCTGGTGCAGACTTTTCTCAATGGCGAAACCGGACCGGTTTAACGTCTCCTCTACTTCGGGAAAACGTTCTTCGATAATGCCCGACGCCAGGAACCGACCACCGGTTCGGAGCACGCGGGGCACGCCCGGAATGATCTCCAAGATCGCGTTGGCGATAATGTTGGCGACAACCAGTTCGAACGGCTCGTCAATCGGCAACGCCAATAAATTACCCTCGACCGCTTGAATCTGCGCTTCCACTCCGTTCAGCCGGGCGTTCTCCAAAGCGATCCGGACCGCCATCGGGTCGATATCCGAGGCTAAAATCGGATTGGCGCCAAGCTTGGCCGCAGTCACCGCTAAAATTCCCGATCCGGTACCGATATCAAGCATCCGGGTGGAATCCCGCACCAATTCCTGCAGCAACAGCACACACATCCGGGTGGTTGGATGGGTGCCGGTCCCGAAGGCCATGCCCGGATCCAGTTCGACCACGATCTCCGGCCCTTGCGGTTGATAGGTTTCCCAGGAAGGTTTGATTACGATCTGTCCGATCAGCTCCGGCTTAAAATAGGCCTTCCAGGCCTCTGCCCAATCTTCCTCGCGAATTTGGGTGATGGTAATCTCCGGACTGGATCCGAGCAACTCCCGGAGCCGTTCCTTGACCACTCCGACCCGTTCTCCGAGGCGGTCATCAACGGGAAAATAAGCGCGAAGTTCATATTGACTGGGAAGACTCGCTTGGAACTCTTTCCCGATAAATTCATCATCCGCCAAGGTAACTTGATCCAAAATATTGGGATCGTCATAAACGATGCCGCCCGCGCCCTCCTCTTGAAGGATTTCCGCGATTAACTCCGCCTCCGCCGCCGGAACTGCCAGTTTCAACTCACACCAAAAGGTTTCAGCCATGAAAACGCTCCTATCGCTAAAGAAATGCAGAAGACAAATGGTCTTCTGCTTTTGATTCGCTTGATAATGCTTAATAATTATTTAAACGCTTCTTTTACCTTATCGATAAACCCTTTTTCATCGGCTGACAATTTTTCACCGAATGATAGCGCCAACTTTTTCAGCAACTCCCGTTGTTCCCCATTTAATTTATTGGGTACGGTCAAGCGCACCCTCACAAAATGATCGCCCCGGCCATGGCCGCGAAGATGGGTCACGCCGTGACCTTTCATCCGGAACTGGGTGCCATGTTGGGTGCCTTCGGGAATCTTCAACTCAACTTTACCGTCCAGGGTATCGACCAGAACGGCGGTACCCAACGTCGCTTGAGTAATACTGATGCCGATTTCACTAATTACATCGTCGCCCTGACGTTCAAATTTCGAATGTGCTTTGACAAATATATAAACATATAAATCCCCGGCCGTTCCGCCGCGCAATCCCGCTTCTCCCTCTCCGGACACCCGAAGCCGGGAACCGTTTTCAATTCCGGCGGGAATCTTAACTTCGATCTTCCGGTTGCGACGCACTCGTCCGTTGCCATGACATTCTTCACAAGGCGTTTCGACAACCTTACCTGCTCCTTGACAATGGTCGCAGGTGCGAACATTGACAAAACGTCCGAATGCGGTATTTTGAGTGACTTGGACTTGACCGGTTCCGTTACAATGCGTACAGGTTTTGATCGGCGTTCCCGGCTTGGCACCATTGCCTTTACAGGTTGGGCAGGTTTCAGTCCGGGGAATTTCAATGGTGGTCTCTTTACCAAACGCCGCTTCCTCAAAGGTGATCTCCATGTCAAAACGGAGATCGTTGCCGCGTTGCGGACCGTTCCGCCGTTGCGAACTCCGGCCGCCGCCACCTCCGCCACCGAAGAACATATCAAAGATGTCGCCGAACCCTTCGAAGCCGAAATCAGAAAAATCGCCTGTCCCTCCGGCGCCAAAGTTGGGATCGGTTCCCGCATGACCGTACTGATCATAGGCAGCCCGCTTTTGGGGATCGCTTAAGATGCTGTAGGCCTCGTTGATCTCTTTAAACTTGGCCTCCGCTTCCTGCGGATTTTCCTTGTTGACATCGGGATGATACTGCCGGGCCAACTTCCGGTAGGCTTTTTTTAGCTCTTCCTCCGTAGCGGTTTTGTTGACTCCGAGGACTTCATAATAATCGCGCTTCGCCATTGCCAATTCCTTTATAATTAATATTTCCAAATATGGCGCACTCAAGCTTATTTTACCGAAATTGCTTGAGCAGCCAATTAATTATCGCCTAAATTAACTTTGGATACAATATATTTTCAGCGCCCAACCGGGAAACTCTCATATATTGTATCCAAAGAAACCCTTACGGTGTTATTTTTGAACTTTCCAAATCAGGCGATCTTATTTATCGTCTTGAACCTTATAATCCGCATCAACGGTTGGTCCTTCCGATTGAGGGCCGTAACCGGTCGGCCCTTGATCCGCTCCCGGTTCTGCCCCGCCGGGTTGACCGGCAGCGGGGTCCGCTTGATTATAAACCGTTGCGGAAAGCTCATGCAAAGCTTTCTGCAGCGCTTCCTTCTTCTCGTTGATCGCGGCGATGTTTTTGGCGTCGACCTCTTTACGCAGCGCGTCTTTGAGTTCGTTGATCTTGTCGACTTGGGCTTTGTCGGCTTTGTCGCCTAGATCTTTAATCGCTTTTTCCGTCGAATAAATCAGGCTATCGGCCTCATTTACCGCTTCCGCTTCTTCGCGGCGTTTCTTGTCTTCTTCGGCGTGCGACTCGGCGTCCTTCATCATCCGTTCGATCTGATCGTCTTTCAAACCGCTGGAAGAGGTAATGGTAATCTTTTGTTCTTTACCGGTTCCTTTATCTTTGGCGGACACATGGACGATACCGTTGGCATCGATATCAAAGGTAACCTCAATTTGGGGAACGCCACGCGGCGCCGGCGGAATACCATCCAAACGGAACTGGCCTAAAGTAATATTGTCGGCAGCCATCGGCCGTTCTCCTTGGAGAACGTGAATATCAACAGCGGTTTGGCTGTCAGCCGCGGTTGAAAAAACCTGGCTTTTGGAAGTCGGGATGGTGGTATTCCGGTCAATGATCCGGGTAAAGACTCCGCCCAGCGTTTCCAGACCAAGCGATAACGGAGTTACGTCTAACAGGACGATATCTTTCACATCGCCGACCAACACACCTGCTTGAATCGCAGCGCCAACGGCAACGACCTCGTCCGGGTTAACTCCTTTGAACGGTTCTTTCCCAATCAGCTTCTTGACAATTTCCTGAACCGCCGGAATCCGGGTCGAACCTCCGACTAAAATTACTTTATCAATATCCTTCGGTTCCAGACCGGCATCGGCTAACGCCCGTTTGGCCGGTCCCACGGTCGCTTCGACCAGATCGGCGGTGATCTCATCAAATTTTGCCCGAGTTAAGGTCAGATCCAAATGACGCGGTTCGCCGTTAACCGCGGTAATGAACGGCAAGTTGATATTGGTGGTCGCTAGACCGGACAGTTCAATTTTGGCCTTTTCGGCCGCTTCCTTCAAACGTTGCAACGCCATTCGGTCGTTGCGCAAATCAATTCCTTGATCTTTCTTAAAAGTCTCAGCCATCCAGGTCACGACGCGTTCGTCAAAGTCATCGCCACCCAAACGGTTGTTACCGCTGGTCGCTTTCACTTCAAACACGCCGTCGCCCAATTCGAGAATGGAGACGTCGAAGGTGCCGCCACCCAAATCATAAACTAAAATGGTGTGGTCTTCACCCTTATCCAACCCATAAGCCAACGCGGCGGCGGTGGGTTCGTTAATGATCCGCAATACTTCGAGACCGGCGATTTTCCCCGCATCTTTGGTTGCTTGACGTTGCGCGTCGGAGAAGTAGGCCGGTACGGTAATGACCGCTTTATCGATCTTCTCGCCCAAATAACTTTCGGCATCCGCCTTCAATTTTTGAAGCACCATGGCGGAGATCTCTTGCGGAGTATACTGTTTATCATCGATGTTGACTTTATAGTCGGTACCCATGCGTCGTTTGATCGAAACCACAGTCCGATCGGGATTGGCCACCGATTGACGTTTGGCCACTTGGCCAACCATTCTTTCACCGGTTTTTGAAAATCCAACAACCGACGGAGTGGTCCGGCCACCTTCGGCATTGGCAATTACAACCGCTTCGCCGCCCTCCATCACCGCCATACAAGAGTTGGTGGTACCTAAATCAATTCCTAACACTTTAGCCATTTGTAAAACCCCCTATAGAAAAGATACTGTTAGATTTAAAATTATTGTTGCGGCACTGCTACTTTTACAAGAGCCGGCCGTAATAATTTCCCGCGAAACTTATAACCTTTTTGCATTTCAAACTCTACCATCGGTTCGGTTACCGAATCGGACTCCTCCTGCATCACCGCCTCGTGAACCTGCGGATCAAACACCTGATCTATGGCTGCAACCGGTTCCAAACCTTCAGCAGCCATAATACTTTGAAACTGTTTTAATGTAAGAGCAACCCCCTCTTGCCAACTGGCTACATTGCCGTTTTCTCCGGCAAAACTATTGACAGCCCGTTCCAAGCTGTCCAGCACCGGGAGGATCTTCTTTACCAGGTCCTCACCCGCACTTACCGATAGCTGTTCTATATCCAGTCGAGTCCGGCGGCGATAGTTTTCAAAATCGGCTTGGTTGCGTAATAACCGGTTATGTAACTCCTCTTTTGCTTCCAAAGCCGCTTGTAATTCCTGTTCCAATTTGTTGAAGAGCTCCTCCGAATCGGAGCTGGAAATCTCGTCTACGGAATTTCCCTTGGTTTCGGTGGTATCCAGATTTGTTGTTTCGTTTTTTTCTAATGTTTCATCATTACTAGCCTTTTTAAACATCGCTTCCTCCAAGAATATGCGTCAGTCCAATTCACTGCACTGTTGCCCGTGCTTCTTTCATCTTGATAATCGTATTGATCCGCAGAATCGCTTCCGCTATTTCCCCCGCCGATTGTAAGGCGTAATATTTTACTAAATACGGGTCGTAAACTCCTTGTTCCGCTAAGTTAACCACGATTCCCGTACTACAATCAATGCCCAACCCGGGTGAAGCCCGCTGATCCATTGCCGTCACAACTGCCGCCAATTTTTCCAGCGGGTTAAATCCGGCATTAATACATATTTGGGCCATTGGCCGTTTGAGTGCTTCGATTACGCATTGAAAACCATAATCCGCCATGCCTTGCCGGGCTTCTTTGGCCAACTGACGGGAGATTGCCATTTCGGCGCTTCCGCCTCCCGGTACGATTCCGCCAAGCCAAGCTGCTTGAACCGCAGCCGCGGTGTCTTTGGCGATTCGTTCCCGTTCCCGGACAACTTCGGGAGTTTGAGCGCCAATTAAAACTGTGACAAATTGCTGGTTTGGCTCCCTATAAACACGAATTTGCCGCAAACGTTCTTCAACAACGATCTTCGAAGCCGTACCCGACAGTTTGAGCAGATCATCGGGCTGTTTCGCCAGACTGATCTTTTTGATCGGCCGCGCGCCGGTTAAACCGGCCAGACGTTGCCATTGGGTACGGGAAACCGATTGAACTCCGAGAATTCCCAGATCGGTAAGGAATTCCTCCGCCAAATCGGAGATGGCGCGATCGCTGAATATTGCTTTTACACCGATTGCAGCCAGTTTTTGAAGATTCTCCCGCAACAGCTGTTCATTATGTAATAAACGTTGAAATCCATATTCGGTTCCGAGCGCTTCGGGTTCAATCCGCTCCGGTTCAAGCGCGTCATCAAGAATGATGACGCGGCCCGCGATGATTTCACGCGGCATCTCCCGGTTCATCGGTTCCCGGTCAATGATCGTTCCTTGGATAATTATATTTTCGGATCCTTCAGACGCAAAAACCTGTTCCGCTAATTTAAAACCCGGTTCCTGAATCTTGTTCTCCCCAACCAAACAAGCTGCTTCAATAATTAACTGTGCCAGCTCGTGATTACCGCGCCCCGCAACCTTGGCAATATTCTCTAACAGAGAACTTTTCAAGTCGGAAACTTGGATTTTCAGGTCAGCCAATAAATCCAGGGAACGGGAAATTCCATGACGGATACCTTCAATTACTTTATTAACCGGAACGCCTTTCAGTATTTGGTTGGCGCCTTCTTGGACCAGCGAACCTGTCAAAACGGCGGTAGTCGTTGTTCCGTCACCCACCTCCGTCTCTTGATACTCGGTGGCGCCGATTAACATTCGCGCGGCCGGATGCGTGACGTCCATCGTTCGTAAGATGGTGACTCCGTCATTGGTAACCAAAACATCGCCATACTCATCGATCAGCATACAATCGAGGCCTTTCGGCCCCAAAGTTCCTTCCACAGCCTCTGTAACTGCGCGTATCGCTCCAACGTTGCTAAGTAAAGCGGCAAAATGTTGATTCGCTTCGGATCGTTCGGAAACTTCCTTGATGGACATGATACCTCCACACTAAACAACTCGTTTATGGAAAGTATCGCCTTTATTTGTTGGTTTTATTGTATATTTGCGTTAATAATTCACTTAAAATGCTTGCGGTTCGTTCGACAACCGGCATTACTTTGGCGTAATCCATCCGAGTGGGACCTAACACACCGATCACCCCCACGGTTCGTCCCGAGATTTCATAACCTGCTGTGACAATGCTGCAATCCTGAATCACGTGATCCTCATTTTCATGACCGATCTTGACCTGAGCGCCGCGGTGCAAATTCCGCGTTAGCAAACTATAGAGCCGATCTTCTTCATCTAATGCCTTGGACAATGATTTGAACCGTTCGATATCGGCAAACTCGGGTTGTTCTAAAATCTTCGTTGTACCATCCAGATAAACCCGTTCTTTGGCCTGATTGGAGACGGAACGGACCAAAATCTTAACGGCCTCGTTAAAAAATTCTTGTTTAAATACCAGTTCGGAACTGATCTCTTGTAAAAGGGCCTGACGGAAATCTTTTAAAGAGGTCCCACGCAACTTGGCATTGAAAAAGTTGGAAATTTGATCGAGCTCCGAATCGGAGATGCTTCCTCCCATTTCAATGACGTTGTTTTCAATAAAACCCGTATTGGTTACAATTAAAACCAGTATTGTCGTCTCCGACAATCGCAATAATTGGATATGACGAAAAACCGCCGAATCCATTTGGGGGCTTAAAACCATTGACGGAAAAGTTGTTAAATGCCCCAAAATTTTGGAGGTTCGATGAATGACCGAATCAATCTCTTGATGATGTTTATCAAGCTCGACATAGATCTGCTCAATCTCTTCATCAAGCAAGATTTTATGGGCCATTAAGGCATCGACATAATAACGGTAACCCAACTCCGAAGGGACCCTTCCCGCCGAAGTATGCGGTTGTTCCAGATAGCCGCTATCCTCCAGATCCGCCATTTCATTGCGAATGGTGGCCGGGGACAATCCCAAATTATAACGACGAGCGATCGTGCGTGAACCAACCGGTTCCGCCGAAGCGATGTAGTCATCGGTGATGACCTTCAAAATTTTCTTTTTTCGTTCATCCAATTCGGAGGCCATATACAAGCACCTCATTTTGATTTATTGTTAGCACTCTTATTGAGCGAGTGCTAATATACTTAAAAAATATCACTGCCACTTTTGTTTGTCAAGAGGACCATTGATCATAATTTGAAAAATTTTGCTCTGATTTGGACTGCTAAACTGATTGACCAACCGGAATTATTATTCCCGGTTATTTTAATGGCAATAAAGTAGTCGTCCCCACTAGCTCCGCTCGCAAGATGAAATAACACGGCCCGCGTTATTTTCTTAAATAGGCCTTATTCCGACCGGGAGTCAATCCAAATGCTGGGATTGCCGGTTGCAGAACCAGTCGATCAATTTTCGGGCAACGCTCAATTTTTCCGGGATCGTTGGTAAGTTGTCGGCGGTAAACCATTGCGCATCGACGATTTCGTTTTGATCTAAGCGTAATTCTCCACCTGCATACTTTGCGGTGAACGCAACCATCAAGGAGTCGGGAAACGGCCAAGGTTGACTTCCAAAATAGCGCAGATCGGCAACCTCGATTCCTACTTCTTCCTTGACTTCCCGATGGACACATTCCTCCAACGTTTCCCCCGATTCCACAAAGCCCGCTAATACACTATACATATCAGTAGTAAAACGTGCGCCGCGCGCTAATAAAATCCGTTCCTCATCCGTGACGGCAACGATCACCGCCGGGGAGATCCGCGGAAAAACCAGCTGGCCGCAATGAGAGCATTCTTTTCCCCGTTCTTTCGCCAACCAACGTAACGGACTCCCGCAAGAACCGCAAAAACGGCTGGTTTTATCCCAATGAAGCAAGTGCGCTGCCTTACCGGCAAGCCAAAACAGTTCATCAGGTAATTGTCCGTAAAGTTGACGCAGATTATAACCGTTCAAATTAATTTGGGGCAATTCAGTCATTTCCACCGCCACGCAGGAATGGCCCTGATAATCACCTAACCACTGAATGCTCTCATTTTTCACCCGAATCGTATTTTCAATTCGTCCGCAGGGAATGGTCTTTCCTTGACTGTCCGTTTCGACGAAAATCTTGCCTTCATAAAATAAAAACCAATAGGATGGTTGCATAATATTTGCTAAAACGCTCTCTCCTGTTATCCTATCCATGGCGTACCTCTCGTTTTCTTCAATCAGTGATACTTAGGTTAGTTTTCTGGGCGTTCTTCGAATTTCCTGCTCTTTAACGCAACCGTAAAATAACCCTCCATGGCGGAAATAAATTAAAGTGTTTTCAGTAATTCGGCGATGACTAGATTACTAACGAAAACGCCTTGGTCCGTCAGGCGCAATCGGTTATTGACAACGGTAATCAGGCTGGCTTGCCTTAATTGCTGAAGCTCCGTCGAAGCTTGACTTTGCAAATCACACCCAGTCTCGCTGGCAAACTTGTTTAGATCGATTCCGTCCCGCATTCGCAAGCGTAACATCAAAGTTTCAGTGATCTGTTGCGTTGGATCAATCGTTTCCAAGTCCGCAATAATTGATAAGCCCATTTGCAGGTTTTGGATATATTCTTGCGGTTGTTCGTGATTGATCCAGCGTTGTTGCTGATAGGTTGAGCTCGCTCCCGCCCCAAAACCAAGGTAATCCCGGCCCAGCCAATAACCAAGGTTATGTCGGCTTTGAAAACCTTTCCGGGCATAATTTGAAATCTCATAATGTTCGTATCCGTTTTGTCGTAAACAGTCCAACGTCATTTGCAACATCGCCACGACTTCATCTTCATCCGGTAATTGTTGTTTCCCTGATTCAATCATGGCGGCGATCGGAGTTCCCGGTTCCACTTGGAGGCTGTACGCCGAGATATGTTCGGGTTTCAATGCCGTCACTTCGGTTAAGGAGCTTTGCCAATCCGCTAGACTTTGCCCAGGCAATCCCGAAATGAGATCGACATTGATATTTGTAAAACCGGCTACACGGGCTTGGTGATAAACTTCAGTGAAAGCTTCCCAAGTGTGAATGCGGCCGATTTCTTTTAATAATCGGTTCTGAACTGCCTGCAGGCCGATGCTAAGACGGTTAAAACCGGCTTCACGCAATGTGAATAAATCGTTTGCGGTTACAGTTCCCGGATTAATCTCGATCGTTATTTCCGCTTGACGGTCAACCGTAAAATGCTGAGTAAGAAATAAAAGCAAAGATGCCAAACTCTCGCTGGGAACGACGCTTGGAGTCCCCCCTCCAAAATAAATGGTGGGAATAAGGAACGGTTGCGGTAGGAAACGCTGGAATTCAATAAGTAACGCCTGGCAATAATCAGGGATCAATTCACTACAATCACCATAAGAATTAAAATCGCAATAAAAACACTTCTGTTTACAAAATGGCAAATGAACATAGAGCGAAAGCTGTTTCTCCAAATCTATCCCCGCTTCGATCAGACATATTTTCTTTTGTTCGTGATTCATAGGTAGAATCATTCCCGCATTGGGTTTTTCCCATCCCCGCCTTACGGATGGGGAGAATTATCCGAATTATTTGTTTCAGCTTTATCTGTTTGATATTTTTCGGTTTTATTTGACATCGTATCCAATCATACGATACTCTTAAATAAGAATTGAAAAATGAACTTTAACTTTCAGGAGAAACAATGGCCTTTATGTTGGGTTCCAAATTAACCAGCAATATTCCGCTAACTCAATATTTATCCGAGACGGCCTCCTATTTTCGGGTGATTGAAATACCCACCGACCCGCGTTTTCTCTCGCCGCATTTTCTGTTAAACCATTTGTCACAAAAAACGCTCCGCACCTATCGCGAGGAATATCGTTTCCGCTATACAATGCACGCGCCGTTCGTCAATTTGGGAGCGCTTGATTATGAAGAACGCTCCGTGGCTGTTGGAAAATTTAAAAGCGCGCTCCAAGTTGCCGGTGATCTGGAAATACCCCTGATGACATTCCATCCCACCATGGTCCTCCCGGAGAATCTTCCACAATATCAAGAATGTTGTAAGTATGAGGCCGCTAATATTGCCGCTTTATTAAACGAGGCTGAAGAACTCGGTATTACCCTTGCCATTGAAAATATGCCTTCCACTCCGGAATATCATCGCGATGCGATGGATGGTAAACGAATTGCAGAGTTATTATCATTTTTCCCAACCGCCAATTTTGGGGTGACCGTTGATATTGGTCATGCTTTACAGGCGCAAATCAATCTTGAAAACCTGCTTTCGCTGGACCGGATTCGCCATTTTCACTTCCACGAAAACGACCGATTGACCGATCGCCACTTACGAATTATCTCCAATCTTAACTGGTGGGAAACGTTACTGCAAAAACTCAAAGAAAAATTCCCACAGGCCGTGGGAATCCTAGAAATGAATCAATTGGTTGACCAGATGGATAGTTTCGAGCGGTTAAATCCCTTTCTCTGACATCCACATTAATCCTCGATCTTTAAGACTGCTAAAAATGCTTCCTGTGGCACTTCCACGGTTCCAAGTTGCTTCATCCGCTTCTTGCCTTCCTTTTGCTTCTCGAGCAATTTCCGTTTCCGCGAGATATCACCGCCGTAACATTTGGCCAAGACATCTTTACGCATCGCTTTGATCGTTTCGCGGGCAATTACCTTATTGCCGATCGCCGCTTGGATCGGCACTTCAAACATCTGGCGCGGAATGATCTCCTTCAATTTTTCCGTTAATTGACGGCCGCGTTGATAGGATTTCTCCCGATGAACGATCGCCGATAAAGCATCGACGGCTTTATCGTTCAACAGGATATCCAGTTTGACCAACTCCGAGCGCCGGTGACCCAAATACTCGTAGTCCAACGAGGCGTATCCCCGCGAACGGGATTTGAGTTTATCAAAAAAATCCATGATAATTTCGGAAAGCGGTAACTCGTAGGTCACCATTACCCGGGTTTGCGTCAAATACTCCATATTGGTAAACTGACCGCGTTTTTCTTGACACAACTCCATAATTGTCCCGACAAACTCATTGGGTAAAATAATCGTGGCCTTGACATAAGGTTCTTCCATATAGTCAAGATAAGTTGCCGCAGGCAGCTCCGCGGGATTGGAGATGCTTTCAATCTCACCGTTGGTCCGGTGAACTTTATAAACAACGCTGGGAGCCGTCGCAATTAAGCTCATGTTATATTCCCGCTCCAAGCGTTCTTGAATGATCTCCATATGCAGTAAACCTAAGAAACCGCATCGAAAACCAAAGCCAAGCGCAGTCGAGTTTTCCGGTTCAAATACCAGCGAAGCGTCGTTCAGTTTCAATTTATCCAAGGCATCGCGCAGATCATTGTAGTCCGCGTTATCAATCGGATATAGTCCGCAATACACCATGGGTTGAACCGGCCGGTAACCCGGCAGCGGCAATAACGCCGAATTTCCGACGGAAGTAATGGTATCGCCGACTTCAACATCCCGGACATTCTTCATCGAGGCAATCACGAATCCGACTTCACCGGCGACCAACTCTTTGGCCACGGTCATCGCCGGACGAAATGTCCCCAACTCTGTTACCTCAAATTCCTTCCCGGTTGCCATCATCCGGATCTTCTCCCCGACTGTCAGCTTGCCTTCGACAACCCGGACATAAGCAATGGCGCCACGGTACGAATCAAACAAAGAATCGAAAATTAACGCCTGTAACGGCATGCGTGAATCGCCTTTCGGCGGTTTAATCCGTTGGACAATGGCTTCTAAGATGTCTGCAATTCCTATGCCAGTTTTGGCGCTGGCCATAATACATTCATCAGGATCCAAACCGATGATCTCTTGCAGTTCGGTTTTGACCCGGTCGGGATCGGCACTGGGTAAGTCAACTTTATTAATGACCGGAATGATATCCAAATTGTTATCAAGGGCCAGATAAAGATTGGCGATCGTTTGTGCTTCCACCCCTTGAGTCGCATCAACGACTAGCAACGCGCCGTCGCAGGCAGCCAACGATCGCGAAACTTCATAGGTGAAGTCAACATGACCCGGAGTATCGATCAAGTTCAAGATGAATTTTTCGCCGCTTTTGGCGCGATATTCCAAGCGCACCGCTTGCGCTTTAATGGTTATACCCCGTTCCCGCTCCAAATCCATGGAATCGAGCACTTGTTCCATCATTTCCCGCTCGCTTAAAGCGCCGGTATGCTCCAATAGACGGTCCGCCAAGGTTGATTTACCATGGTCGATATGGGCAATAATGCAAAAATTACGAATGTTGGTCTGAATCAAACTAAGAACAACCTCCAAGCCGAAATAAAATCCTACTCATTATAACATTTGGCGTCAACAGGGGCAACTGTCGCTTCATTTGAATCAATTATGATATTTTTACCACGGCTAAAATACTAATTATACCTTCGTTGCCGGATGTTTAAATAATTCGGTTGCATCTCCCAGTGAGATCCAAACTTTGATGGCGTCATAAATAAAGAAAATTGCCAGGTAAAGCAAAAATATTCCACAACCAATCATTAGCCAGCGATAAAAATGCTTGGAAATGAGTTGTCTCCCTTTGACCGCTGCCCAAGAGACCAAGCTATACCACAACAGATCGGCAAGAATATGACCGCAAAAAAAGATAACCACTCCCAGCCATCCCCAGAGCAACGCTTTGGATATGAAGGCTAAACCGACACTTGCCCACCATAATGCCCAATATGGATTAGCCAACGAAATGAACAAGCCGGCCATCACCGGACTGAAAAATGTCTCTTTCTTCATTAATTCTGTTTCACCGGCGGCCGCTGTCTCGCTAAAAACAACAAGAGGCTTGCGGCTTTCTTTCCAGACCAGTCCATAACCCATCCAAGCCAGCATTAGGCCACCGCATAGGCCAATCACAATCCGGGTCAACGGCTGTTCGATCAAATCTTTTAAGCCCAAAATAAGCCCCATAATTAATAACAACTCTAAAATGGCATGGCCGAGAATCAACCGAGGACCGGACCAAAAGCCTTGCTTATAAGAGAGCTGAATATTATAGGTGAGTAACGGTCCCGGAGCTAACGCCCCTGAAAGACCCACCACAAATGCTTGGATTAAGATTGTCAAAAGTCCCATCCTGACCATCCTTCAACCACTCAGTCAGTTAATAAAAGAAAATTCGCCCGATGTCGAACGCCTCAATCTTTCGGGTCGATATCAATTAATGAGAAAAACGGCGTCGAACCATATCGATGGACATTTTTAGCTCTTCCATTTTCAAACTCCAGGCGACTCCAAAGAAGACAGCTCCCCCAATGACCATCCCTAACAAGATCATTAGCGCCGCTTGCAGATGACCGTGCAATCCAAGTTGGGAACTGATCCAGCTGATCATCGGTTCAATGATGAAAATCACCAGCCCCATTGCCAACGCCGCCACAGTCGTTTTGATAAAGGAAATCAACATGCCGCGACCGCGAATCCCGCCGACTTTGCGACGGAGAACTTCCAATAATAAGAGCATATTAATCAAACCCATAATTGAGAATGACAATGCAAAACCGCCAACTCCAAGTTTAGTAAAGCGTAAAAAGAGAAAGTTCATGGCGATACTGGTTGAAACGGAAATGACACTTACGATCACCGGGGTGCGGGTATCTTGCAAGGAGTAAAACGCCCGCGGTAACATCAAAATGGCTGCATGGGCAAATATGGTCAAGCTATAGAATAATAAGGCGTATGCGGTAAGCTCGGTGTCCCGCGTGGTGAATAGTTGTCCTTCAAACAATAATTTTACAATCGGGGTTCGCAGCATAATCAATCCGATCCCTGCCGGAATCATTAAAAAGAAGATCGAACGTAACGCCAGGGAAAGAGTATCCTTATACTCCTCAATTTTTTTCTCCGCCACCAGACTCGAGAGCAACGGGAAAAACGCCATGGATATCCCGGCGGCAAAGATCCCGATCGGCAGTTGGACCAAACGATTGGCAAACCGTAACGCGGTAATGCTTCCTTCCGGAAGCGCGGAAGCCATCGCGGTAGTTGCCCAAATGTTCGCTTGATCGGCCGAGAGTCCGACTAACGCAGGGACCATCAACATTAACATGCGCCGAAAACCTTTATTTTTTAGATCAACATAACCAAATCGGTAATGGTCTTTCGCCCCGGTTTTCCATAAAAAGCAACTCTGAATCAGAAAATTGCCGACTGCTCCAACCACGACCCCAAACGCCATTCCTTTAATACCGATTTTGGGACCAAGAAAAAACGCACCCAGGATGATGGCGATATTATAAAAAATCGGTCCCACGGCCGGGGCAAAAAAATGCTTATACGAATTGAGCGCCCCTGCCACCATTCCGGCCATTGCCGTAAAACAAACCGCCGGAAACATAATTCGAGTCAATTCAATCAGTAATTGCAGTTTGTCCGGGGGAAAATCCGGTGCCAAAACCGGAGTGATAAACCGGGTGAATGTAACCCCTAAAACAGTAAAACATAATAAAAGAATAACGGTGATATTAATAAACGTGCTTGCAACCTTCCATGCTTCATCTTCGTCGCCACGAGTTAGATACTCGGTAAAAATCGGGATGAAAGCAGCCGATAAAGCTCCACCAACCAATAGATAATACATCGCGTCTGGAATGATGAAAGCCGCAAAAAAAGTATCCGTCTGAAAACGGGTAAATAAACGTCCCGAGAGATTCTCGCGGATAAAACCTAAGACGCGGCTGATAAAAAACATCATCGATATCATTCCGGCAGCCCGAGCTGCTTTAAGAGTATGATTCTCGCTCATTGTCCGACTCCTTTCCGAAAATTTTAGTATTCACCATTCATGTTTGAACTCCTCCTTTTCGGAAGATTTTCCCAGCGAAACCTCGGATAGGGCTGGGTTAGCACCGTTAATACTCCGTTTGAATTGGTGATTTGCCAGGAGCGATTTAGCTGATTCCATTTGACTTCCGGATAAATTGAAAGACGTTCAATCCACGAACCGGTTTGAATGACCAACTTTCCGTTGGCAAGTCTGTAATGAAAGGGATCTGTCGTTACTCCAGTGATCTTGCCGAGATTTTGCAGCGCGATCCGATACCCTATTCCTAAGATACCTATTGTGCAAAGGCTGATTAAGCACATTTTAATCCAGTGCTTCATCGAGTTCACCACCATTTCAAAAGATAAAAAAGAAAGCCCCCCATTTCGAGGGGCTTCATCGCTGATTTACGTTAAATAGCGAAAAACTTCTTCAGGACTTACCGCGGGATGAAGGGCAATATTTAAAGCGCCGGAAATGACCCGGGAAAGATCGTCGATCATTACATCAATCTCTTTGGGGGTAACAATTAAACTATTGAGGTACGGCGATAAAACCCGTTCAATTAAATCCCGTTGGTTAACTGCTTTCGGGCTGACCAGGGTTGGGGCCATTTTGGTCATTTCGCTTAACGCGTCTTGGACAATGGTTGTTGCCTCAACAACTGTCGGCACTCCGATCGCAATGACCGGAATTCCCAACGTTTGCGGGGTAATTCCAATTCTTCGGCTTCCCAGGCCTGAACCGGGATGAATTCCGGTGTCGGCTAATTGAATGGTCGCTCCCATCCGTTGCGTGCTTCGTGATGCCAATGCGTCAATCACGACCACAAATTTGGGGCGGGTGCGTTGAACGACCCCCATGATGATTTCGCCGGTCTCCATCCCGGTGGTTCCCATGACACCCGGCGCTATGGCGCAAACAGGTCGCAATCCCCCTTTTTTCTCCGGAGGCGCGGTCTCTTGCAGGTGACGGGTGACCAGAATATGTTCCACCACTTTCGGGCCTAAGGCATCAGGCGTCGCGGCCCAGTTCCCCAAGCCGACCACGAGGCACGGATCATTATCGCCCAGTTTAAAATGAGCGATATATTCTTCAAGCTCCTTTGCCATCAAAAAAGCAATCTCTTCCCATTGATCGCGGTCATGGGTGCGTAGACCCGGCGCTTCCAATGTCACATAGAATCCCGGTTGCTTGCCAATGGTCCGCCCGGCTTCTTCGGTTTCAATTTTAACTCTGGTAATTAGGGTTTCGCCTTGTTTTTCGGTCTGAGTGTTGATTCCCGTCGGCTCGGTTCCGCCACTGCGTTCCATGGCGAGTTCACGGGCTTCCATTGCCAAATCGGTATGGATCTCTCCGATTCGGATCAATTGTTCGCTATCCATCGTTTTCACCTTCAATTTTGTTTGTTAGGCCGAAAAAAACCTTGGGAACTTTGCTCCGGCAAAATCATTTCCAGGCCAACCATTCCTAAATATACGGTTATTATTCCCGTCCCAGACAAATTCACTCCCCTAAATCGATTGCTCGCTGCCAACAATATTCCAATGGCGCCCAACCCAACCAACCAGATCCGGTGTTTATTCTTAATCTTAAAATGCTGCAAAATCCATCGTATTCCGAAGGTTATTCCGACAATCAGGGCAGCAAGCAGCAGGATTGACCCTCTTCCTCCGATGGAAAAGCCCGGAGAAATCAGTGAACATATGATTAGCAGTAAAATACAACAGAAAAAACGCATGAAAAACAAGACCATCTATTACTAACCTCCGGAACATTTTAACGAATTGACACGTTTAATTAGGTAAACAGGTTTAGGTTACCCTCGGCTTGGAGTGTCTATCCATTTGGTTTCCACCCCTGCTTGTGGGCAACTGACGACCATGATATAATCGGGTTGATATTCAATTGAAGGAGGTTAGATAAGGTGAACCGCAAAATATTGCTGCTGTTGACATTAACGTTATTTTTGGGAGTTTTGGTCTTCCCGACATTTGCAGCGGAACGCCTCTATAAAATCGCCGTATTGCCTTTTGACGACGGCTCGATCCAAGACCGTTGGTGGGGCCGAAACTGGCAGGTTGGCAAAGGGGTCTCGGATGAATTAGTTACCGCGTTATTGAATACCGGAAAGTTTCGTTTAATTGAACGCGAACAGATTGACAAAGTACTTAATGAGCAGCATTTCGCTGCTTCAGGCATGGTTGATTCACATAGCGCCGCCAAACTCGGCAAGATTCTCGGGGTCCAATATTTGGTCATGGGGCGGGTGACCCAATTTTCATTCAAATCCAACGGTGGAGCCATTGCCAACCATAAAGGTTTCGGATTGGGGATCAATGCTACCAATGCGATTGTTACGATTGATTCCCGTTTGGTGGACACCACTTCGGCGGAGATCGTCTCCGTTGTAACCGGTAAGGGCGAGAAAAAACAGACAAACCTAGGGATTGTGGCCAATTGGAACGCGATTGCTTTTGGTAGTAGCGAGTTCCGAAAAACCAACCTTGGCGAAGCCTTACGGGATGCCGTCAATCAGGTGGCGACCGGCCTGGTTGATAAAGCTTACGGTGACGGAAATACCCAAAGCGCCGATAGTTTAAGCGGCCTCATTGCCTACTCCAGCGGCAATAAAGTCATTATTAACCTCGGAAACGGTGATGGAGTTCAGCCTGGAATGCATTTCATTATCCATCATGTGATCGAAGTCGTGAAAGACCCTAAAACCGGCGAGGTTATCGATGAAGTCACCGAACCGTTGGCCGAGATATCGGTCGCGGAAGTGAAAGACAAATCGGCAACCTGCGTGGTAGTAAGTGTCTTTAATCGGCGGTATCCAATCGCCAACGGAGACACAGTAAAGATAAAACCGTAAAATTGCTTGCAAATAGTGGATTCACATGTTACAATATATTCTGTTGAAAATTCAGGTTTTTGCCGCAGTATAAGGAGGTGAATGTTTTGCCAAATATCAAATCAGCCGAAAAAAGAGTGAAAGTCGCCGCGATCAATCGGGAGAAGAATAAAACTCACCGATCCGAACTGAAAACTTACTTAAAAAAGGCTGTTTCCTCCATTACTGCCGGAAACAAAGAAGCCGCCAAAGCCGATTTGCAAACAGCCATTAAATCGCTGGATGAAAGCGCATCCAAAGGTTTGATTCATAAAAATCAGGCTGCTCGGAGAAAATCCCGCTTGATGAAGAAATTAAACGCAATGTAAAAAAGGCCGATTGGCCTTTTTTGTTTTTCTATTTTACCCTTAGAGGTGCCGGAATCATGAAAAAAGGCAACCTCTTTTTTTATACCCGAAACAACCAACAATGATTTTTTAGTACCGGGGACACTAATAATCCGGTTTCCCCCTGATGCTCCAACTTATCTACAACTGCGCTTATGAACCACGTTCAACGGAACCATTTATCCACATCGTTTTTTATTTCAACGCTTGCGAACCGCGATGTTTTGTCCCGCCAAATATTCTTTCGCTTGCTGAACGGTATACTCCCGGTAATGAAAAATCGAAGCGACTAACACCGCATCGGCCTTCCCCACTTGAATCGCAACCGCCAAATGCTCCAGTTTACCTGCCCCACCCGAAGCGATGACCGGGATTTTAACTTGGGCGGCGATAGTGCGATTTAGATCGTTATCATAGCCATCCAATGTTCCGTCGCAATCCATACTGGTCAGTAAGATTTCGCCGGCTCCCAACCGTTCCGCCTCGATCGCCCACTCCACCGCGTCCATCCCGGTGGCGGTGCGGCCGCCATGAATATAAACTTCCCAGCCTTGTTGCGGATCGTCCTTGCAACGCCGTCGGGCATCTATGGCCACCACAACACATTGGGAACCGAACCGTTCCGCCCCGTCACTAATCAGACGTGGGTTTTGGAATGCGGCGGTATTAACCGCCGTCTTATCGGCGCCGGCTAGTAAAATCGCCCGCATATCTTCAACACTACCAATGCCGCCACCCACTGTAAAGGGGATGAAAACTTGCTCGGCCACATGAGCCGCCATCTCTACGACGGTTTTGCGGCGTTCATGGGAAGCGGTGATATCTAAAAATACAAGTTCATCAGCGCCTTCGCGATCATAAAACGCGCCAAGCTCGACAGGATCACCGGCATCACGAAGTTGCAGAAACTCAGTTCCTTTCACCACTCTACCATCTTTAACGTCTAGGCATGGGATGACACGTTTGGCAAGCATCGACGATTCTCCAATTCATTCGCTTTTTTTATCATCTTCAATCAGAACTGTTTCAGCGCTGCAAAATTTCTCAAGATTTGCAATCCAACCTGACTGCTCTTTTCCGGATGAAACTGCACGGCAAATAAATTATCCCGAGCAACGCCCGAACAGTATTCAATTCCATACTGCGTCCGACAGGCAACCATTTCGGACTGGGCCGGTTCGACGTAATAGGAATGGACAAAATAAACAAAACTGCCGTTGGGAACGGCATGAAATAAAGGAGTGTTTCGGGATACGCTGATCTGATTCCAGCCGATTTGCGGTACTTTCAACTCGCTACTGGGAAATCGTAAAACTCTCCCCGGCAAAATTCCTAAACCGGGGAACGAGTGTTGTGAGTCGTCAAACACTTCAAAACTTTCATCGAATAACATTTGCAACCCAAGACAAATTCCTAAAAAGGGGCGGTTTGAAGCGACAACCTCCCGCACCGCCGGCACCATTCCAGCTCGCTCCAAGCTTTCCATCGATTTACCGAAAGCGCCGACACCTGGCAAAACAACTTTTTCAGCCTCTTGCACCACTTGGGGATCGGCAGTGACAAGCGCCTGATAACCAAGGAATTCAAAGGCCTTCTCAACGCTACGTAAATTTCCAACCCCATAATCAATAATTGCAATCATGTATCTTAGAGAATTCCCTTGGTTGATGGAATTCCAACCATCCTTTCATCAATTGTCACAGCGGTTTTTACGGCACGGCCAAAGGCTTTAAATATTGCCTCGCAGCAATGATGGAGGTTGGAACCATCCAACAAACGGATATGAATATTCATTCCGGCATGAGCCGCAACAGAACGGTAAAATTCTTCAACCAGCTCAAGATCGAATTCACCGAGACGACCTTTGCCTAAATCGGCAGTGAAACGTAGATAGGGTCGACCGCCGAAATCCAGCGCCACCAAAGCCAAGGCTTCATCCATCGGAATCGTGGCGTCTCCATAACGACAGATTTTCGCTCTTTCACCTAATGCCTCTTTTATTGCTTGACCGATCACAATTCCGACATCTTCCACGGTGTGGTGGGGGTCGACCTCCAGATCACCAATGGCGTTTACTTTTAGATCAATTAAGCCGTGACGGGCGATTTGGGCAAGCATATGATCAAAAAAACCAATCCCTGAATTTAAATCGTAAAGTCCGGTTCCGTCAAGGTTAAGTTCCAATTTAATTTGTGTTTCGGAAGTTTTTCGTTCGATCACTGCCTGGCGCATATTTTGTTTCACCCTTTCAAACGTTCGCGTACCGCGTTGGCATGAGCATCCAATCCCTCAACCTCTGCGATGCTTACTGCGGCCGGTCCGTATTTCGCAATTCCTTGCTTGCTATATGATATCAAACTGCTTTTTTTGATAAAATGGTCGACGTTAAGTCCGGAAGCAAACCGGGCGGTTCCGTTGGTCGGAAGTACATGATTGGTTCCGGCGACGTAATCGCCAATGGGTTCGGTTGAATACGGTCCGATAAAGATCGCTCCGGCGTGTTTCAGTTTTGACAGTTGCGTCCAAGGATCGGCAACCAGCAACTCCAAATGTTCCGGAGCGGTATAATTCGCTAATTCAAACGCTTCATCAAGATCGTTGGTGACTACAATCACCCCGTTGGCTTCTAAAGAAGCCGCGGCAACCTCATTACGGGATAGTTTCGTCAGTTGACGTTCCACTGCCTGACTCACTGCCTCCGCCAATTCGCGTGAAGGCGTTAACAAAAAAGCACCCGCTTCATTAACCGGCCCGTGTTCGGCTTGGGATAGGAGGTCTGACGCAATGAATTCGGAATTATTATCGGCATCGGCGATGATCAAAATCTCACTCGGCCCTGCTAACATATCCAATCCGACATAACCGAAGACTTGCCGTTTTGCCTCGGTGACATATTGATTTCCGGGTCCGGTGATCACATCAACCGGCGCAATCCTGGCAGTCCCGAAAGCCATCGCGGCAATTGCCTGGGCCCCACCCACTTTGTACACTTCCGTAACGCCACATTCAGCTGCAGCGGTAAGCAGGTACGGGTTGACGCCCCCCGCGACATTCGGGGGAGTACAAATGATAATTCTGGTAACGCCGGCAACCATTGCCGGCAACACATTCATTAAAACCGAGGAGACCAATGGAGTTGTACCGGCAACTCCGCCCGGAACATACAGTCCGGCGGAATCGACCGGTTGAAAGCGTTGTCCCAGGACGATGCCGTCCTGACGAATATCCAACCAGTCTTTGGGAAGTTGTTTCTGATGATAGCTACGGATATTTTCTTGCGCAGTCCGAATTGCAACAATAAAATTCTCGGGTACGACTGATTTGGCCGCGGCGAATTCCGCCTCGGTAACCTGTAACATCTCTGCTGCCAACTCCACGCCGTCAAATCGTGCCGTATATTCCAGCAATGCAAGATCGCCACGAGTGCGTACTTCTTGCATAATCACGGCAACAGTTTCAGTTAAGTGTTTTTGATTTTCATCCTGAAGCTTCGGACGGCGATTCAGGATGTTCCTTACTTCTTCGGGTTGGATTACCGATTCCAATATACGCATGTCAAACCCCTGCAATCCCTTGATTCGCTTAATTTTACTTTAATTTACCATACAGGGGAGTTGATTGTCAACGCAAATGGTCTTGTTAACAATACTGTAGAAATCCGATTACGACCCGCTTTTTAGCCACTGCAATCCCAACTTTAACAGATCGGTGATTAACGTTGCGATGGGCGGAAACGGCATATCGGAGATTAAAATAAAACATAATATGAAACCGCTGAATAATAAAACGCCGTAAATAATCAGCTCTTTCCAATATTTCCGATCGATTAATTGAGGAACTTCCAATCCGGCCATTAGCATAAAAAGAAATAATAAGAATAGGAGTTTCATTGCGTCACTTCCCCTTTTTTCCCACGCAAAACAGCGATCAGTAATGTGATTCCCGGAATGACGAATTGAAACAAAAGGGCATAAACGGGATAGGTGAATTCGGCAAATTCAAGATTTTCAGAGATATTGCGAAAATCCAAAATGGAGGTGGTGAGGATCAGGATCCCGATGGGGATGACTAACGGACGCGGGGTACGCATCCGGAGAAACTGCGACAAACTCAATACGGTTCCATAGTAAAGCACGGTTAACTTCAGAAAACTCATCGTCAGAAAGTTGATTGCCACGACTACTTCCAGACGGGTATTCACATAAGGTAGGTTTAACATCTTCACCGCCTCAAACGCAGGATACGTAAAAATTTCCGCTGTCGCTCCCAGAACCGTTATGGTTCGCACTGCCGCCAAAACGAAAAGTATACTGACGGAAACAAGACCCAACAATGTAAGTTTGCCGTATTTTTGCGAGTTAACGAACGGGAAAAGCATCATAAACACTACCGATTCGCCAAACGGAAACATCGCCGCGCCATGGCTCGCCAATAAAAATTTATCAAGCGGGAGATCAAATAAAGGAAATAAATTTCGAAAATTAAACGTGCTGAGTTGGAGACCAAGCGTAATCATAAACAACAAAAATGTTAACGGAACCAGCACCACGCTACAACGGCTGATCACTTCAATTCCGTAATAGACCGCACAGGCTGCGACCAATACCATCACGGCGCCGATTACACTGCCCGGCGTTTCCGGCATAATTGCAGTGCCCAAAAAATCGGTGGAATTACGTAAAACAACTGAACCAAGGTTAAAAATATACCAAATAAATAGACCGGCAACCACCATACCCACAATTTTTCCATAAACTGTTTCGCAGATCTCGATCATGGTCTGTCCCGAAAATCGTTTGGCTAAGGTTGTAAAACACAAAACGATCAACAATGCTTCCATTAGACCGGCGATGATTGCCAACCATGAAAGTTGACGCGCCTGGTGCGCTGGTGATAGGATAACTGACGTTCCAAGTTCAAAACCTAAAATTAACAAAACAAACTCAAGTTGACCTAAACGGATATCCGGAAGCGGAAGTTTCATAATATATCACTCATTTCTTATGGTTGCGGAATGATCGGTTTTGATGTTAACCCAACTAGCGGTATGGTTGAACGGATATCGATGCTGACTCGTAGCTGGGGAAATAGTGTTTCCCATTGTGGTTCAATTTTTTTCCATAATTTTGGGTTTTCCCGATGAAAGGCTTCTCCAAAACCAAATATATCAGCATTTAAGCGCCTGGCTTTTGCAATTGCCGCTTCGATCTCATTCCGGATTACTGCGGTCTTGCATCGTGCCAACTTTCGTAACATTTCCGGTTTGCTCAAGTCGGCCTCACTCATTTGGCAATCGAGATTTCCAACTTCAGAAATGCGCATCTCAATCAACGGTTGTCCATTGCTAATTTTCGCTTTGATTTTAACACTTGATTTCATAATCTCAAATGAAGCTTTACCACCAGGTGCCCTCACCACGATTACTCCCGATCTGACCTTACCTTGGACCCACAATAATCCACGCGTTTCGTGTTCAGTTAATTCCCCGACCAGTCGATCCTCTTTAAACACTGCTGACCCATATAGGCGAAATCTTTTTTGAGGATTTTCAGAATTAATCTCAATCAAAGGTGTAACCGCTGCAGTGGTCTTGCTTATCAATGAACTTAAAAATTCTTGTAAATTAACCGTTACGTTTTGGGATAACGACCTTTGGATTCTTAACATACTTGCGATTTCATACGCCGAGACTTTTTCAATTTCACCGGGGGATTTTAAGATTTCCGCAGCATTCCCTCGGGCAACCAAAACTTGAGTCGTGGGTCGTGGTTCATTATCCCGGATAAAGAAATCGACAATATGTTTTACTCCTTGTTCGGCCTGTTCTCTCCCAAAAATAATCATTTGACTGTGGGGAAAATACAAACGCCGACTGGTTTCTTTGATAAAATTTCGGGCGGCATCAAACGGCGACGCGCCGTCAATTGATTTTACGACGACCGGAGCGGTCTGCCCCGACCCGCCTCCTCCAGTATTGCCGCCCCCGCCGCCTGATTGAACGGCGGTCGGTTTAATAATCTGAGCGGTAAGGATCACCGTTCCCTTCCTTTTTCCCGCATCAACCCCCAGCCCGGTGACAATCCCCAATTGCTCTAATTCCCGATAATTCCAACATCCGGCCAGTAGCGACATTACGACTAGAAATAAAATGCATTGAATTAACGGTTTCACTTCCGATCCCCCTTCGCTTTCGGCGGTGCGGGCTTCTGTTCCTTCGCTTGCCGTTCGGAATCGGACGCATTCAACATTCGCGGTCGTTTTAACATCATCCACCACGGTGCACGAAGTAAAACATCCTGTCCTAACTCTCGAAACATTGTTGGAACGATCGGGGATAAAAACGGTACCCCAAACGATCGAAGCGCTGCCAGATGAATCAGTAATAGGATTAATCCCATTACGATTCCAAACGCGCCGAAAACTCCAGCAATAACAACAAAAACGATTCTCAAGGGAGTCGTTTCATCAACTAACGCGGGGATAACAAACGAAGCAACCGCAGTTGTAGAAACCACGATCACGGTAGGCGCTCCGACCAACCCTGCTTGGACCGTCGCTTGACCAATCACCAACGCTCCAACAATGCCGATGGCTTGCCCGATCGGTTTGGGCAGTCGAATACCGCCTTCACGGATCAACTCAAAGACGAATCCCATCACAATAACTTCAATGACCGTCGGGAACGGTGTTCCTTCCGTCGCCGCCGCCATGCTAATCAGTAACGGAGTTGGTATTAATTCTTGATGGAAAGTGGTCAACGCCACAAAAAATGCCGGACCGATTAAGGTGATAAAAAACGCTCCATAGCGGATCCAACGCAATAAGGTGGAATAAACATAACCAAAATTATAATCATCGGGAAATTGAAAGTTCTCCACAAAGAGAAACGGTACTGTGAGCACTACCGGAGTACCCTCTACAATAATCGCAACCCGACCTTCTACTATTTTCGATGCGATAACTTCCGGACGTTCAGTATAACCAACCGTTGAAAAAATTGATAACGGGGCGTCTTCGATAAATTGTTCCACGCCTCCGGCTCCAACAATGATATCGGTATTAATGTCTTGAAGCCGTTTTTTCACCTCCGCCAACAACTTGTCTGAGGTTAGTCCATGGATAAATACTAATGAAACATCGGTTTTACTCCGATACCCAACGGTTAACGTTTCAAAGGTTAAATCGGGATGGCCAATCTTCCGTCGTAACATGGCGGTATTGGTACGCATGTTCTCGACAAAGCCTTCCCGTGGGCCCCGGACATTGGCTTCCGACTCCGGCTGCTCGATGCTTCGTTTGTCCCAACCGGGCGTCTTTAAAACCAAACTCGCGGCATACCCTTGAATCATTAAGATCGTCGCACCGACAACCAAACTATCAATCAGTTGTTGCAGAGTAACTTGCTCGGCAATATCTCCCACGGTAATCAACCGGTTTTTAAGAAATTTCAAAAGATTATCCGGTAATGGGGTTTCAACTTCACCCCCCGGATTCATCAGCGGTTGCAGCACACTCCATTCAAGCTGCTGTTTATCGATTAAACCATCGATAAAAATAAGGGCCGCTTCAAACGAGTGTTGATTGATACGGATCTGAAATTTCCGAATGACTAAATCCGAACTGGAATGAAGTTTTGCCCGTAATCGTCCCGTATTATGTTCCAAATCGCCTGTCAGATCCAGAAATGAGTCGTCATCTTGACCGAACTCTTGCTTAATCCGATTAATTTCTTTCAACATCTTCCAAAAAATTGGTTTACGGGGCTTGCGGAATTTCTGAAGCATTTTTTCCTCAATTTCCTCGGATTACCATAGGGTTTTGCTATACGAATTTATTATGCGCTTTCGAGAAACCGCCTATTCCAAATCCGTTTTAATAAAAAAACAATCTCTCGGATCGAAAGATTGTTTGAAAAAACTGATTAAGTTCAGACCATATCCGCTCTTTTTTTCATTCCGAAGACAAAAGTTCTGCAAAAAGTCTCGCAAAACTAAGGTACGGATAAACCCCCATTTTCCACGGCTAACTGGAGGCGCTTTGGTATTTTTTTAGGCTAAACTGCCAAAAGTTATGACTCAACACCAAAAGTAAAATACCTACACAAAAAAACCAGCTTAATTGGATAACCGTTAATTTACCAAGACCGAAATAGGCTGGAAAATTCGCTACGAGCACCATCGGTAAAACAATCGTAAAGATCATCCGCCATGGCCCCGGAAAAATCCCCATCGGATAACGTTCAAACTCTCCGATTTCAAAAAAGATGGTCCAAATCGCATCGACGGCAATCATCGAAAAAGATAACGACATCACCAGACAAGATAACGAATAAGAGATCGCCGCGCCATTGAAGATCATTACCGTCATTGTCAGTAGCTGGTGCCAGGATAGGTTTAACTGCAGATGCACCCCGGCGTAAATCATCATTGCCAAACCCAAGGTGAAATCGGTCAATGAAAACCAGCTAAAACCGCGAAATGTAACCAAAAATTGCGACGGAACCGGTTTCGACAACATAAAATCCATGTCGCCCCGGCGTACCAACTCCGGTATTTCCATCAGTCCGAAAAAGGTAAAGATCATATATACCGCATCAGTCACATGAAATGTCCCAGTGAAGAAAAGCATCTGATACGGTGTCAGTCCGCCAAAACCACCGACTTTTAGCCAGATCAATGAGAAAAACGCCAGATTGGTGGCGATAAAAAAGAGATGAATCATGATCGATACGACAAAATTCGCCGGAAATTCAAGTTCACGGGCTAAACGATAGCGGGCAAACGCCCGGATTAAACGAAGATAACGCATATTCCACCTCATCCTTTATGCGCCGGCGGCCGAATAATACTTCATTCCATGCGACCATAACAGTCTACTGGTAAGCCAGAAAAAAATCACCCAGATTAATTGGAACAGCATTCCTTGGTGGAGCAGATTTGGCGCCAGTTTCCCAAGCATAATCTGGAGCGGAAAAAAGATCATATACTGAAACGGTAAGGCGAGAAAAACTCCGGCAATTTTCGGCGGTAAAAGGGTTAACGGGAGCCACGCTCCTGCCAGAAAACTGACGATCAACCGTTTTAAAAACAACACGCCCCAGATCTCCAACCACCAAAAGGCTAACATTGCAACAGTATAACTAAAACAAAATTGAAGTAATAACGCTAATATCCCGGCGACCGGAAGATACCACCAACTTACATTGGGGGTTAAATTAAATGCATTGGGAAAGAAAAAAATCACCAGAATCACCGGACCGATTCGCATCAACACATACATTGCTTTATGGGCCAGATATAAAGAAAGTCGATAAAGCCGATCACTGATCGGACGGATTAAAAACCGGTTTAACCCACCGTTCCGGATATCCTGCGGTAAGGCATTGTCAATCTCTTCCGAAGGCTCAATCGCCCAATCCCAAAACTTGGCCAACAGAATATATGTCAACATCTCCTGAAGGGTCAGACCGGAGATGGGTTGCCCATGATTACTTTGATAAATCGACCGCCAGAGAAAAAACAGGACAAAAAAAGCAATGACACCAACGACCGATTCTAAGAGATTATTGGCCCGATAAGCCATCTGCTCTTGCCAACCCAGTAAAAAGACCCGCCAATATTTGCGCCAACCAGCTTGCCAACGATATTCGCTCACTGTGAATCCTCCATGGATTGGTGAAATATTTGCGCAATCACTTCATCAATCTCAACTTCGGCCGTATTTAAGTCATCGACTTTAAATTCGGTCAACAAACGCGAGATCACGGTAGTCAGTTCGCCACGGGGAATCCGAAAGGATACTTTGACCGGGTCGAATTCTTGATACGGTGCGATTTTCGAGATAACCTCGGCAGTCACCGGCTCTGAAAAAGTTACGGTCAGGTCTTTGACGGCTGAAAATTCTTTAGCAATCTCCGCTAACATGCCGTCATAAACTTTATGGCCATGGTTGATGATAATCACCCGTTTACACAATGCCTGGATGTCATCCATATAATGACTGGTTAACAGCACTGTTGTACCAAACTGTTGGTTGTAACGACATAGAAACTCCCGGATTTTCCTTTGACTAATAATATCCAAGCCAATGGTGGGCTCGTCCAGGAATAATACCCGCGGTTGATGCAAGAGTGCGGCAATTAACTCCATCTTCATCCGTTCTCCGAGCGATAGCCGGCGAACTTGCACTTTAAGCACTGATTCGACATCCAATAAAGCCACTAATTCATCGAGGGTCGCCCGAAATTGCGTTTGGGGAATCTGATATATTTCTTGATTGAGATAAAATGATTCGAGGGCCGGCAAGTCCATCCACAACTGATTTTTCTGCCCCATCACCAGCGAATATTGTCGCCGATACTCATTCTTCCGTTCCCAAGGCGTAAACCCCATGACTTTCGCCCGGCCCGAAGTAGGGTGAATCAAACCGGACAGCATTTTCAACGTAGTGGTTTTACCGGCTCCATTCGGACCAAGAAATCCGACCAACTCTCCTTCTTCAATTGTGAAGCTGATTTGGTCCACTGCCTTATTATCGACATATTGACGGAAAAAAAGACTTTTTAATGAACCTTTTAGGCCTTCTTCTTTCTCAACCGTTTTAAAATATTTACTTAAATTATCGACCATGATGATGGACAAGCGCAGGAACCATCCTTTCTACTGCCAAAGATTGCATTTAGTTTATTGAATCAAAAACCGTGGTCAGACCACGGTATCAATCAGTACGACTTATCTAGTGTAAACGAAATGATCATAACCTATCAGTGAGTAAGAAACCATAACGATTTATTTAACCAACGGTAAAATTTTCGTCTCCACCTCTTGCTCTGTCCGGATTTCGCCAATTTCCCGATTCAACTGCCAAGTTTCGATATGTTGAACCGTTACGCCCGGTGACACTGTTTGAATGCCGCCCAAGGTTTCTAATTCCAAAAACCGATGATTGGTATACACTTCGACATTGACGCCGTTATCCGGATATTGGGCGGTTTTGGAATAATCAAAGCGTTTCAGCAACAGATCACCGTGATTTAAATAGGCGGCCCAACCTTCCGGAACGGAGATCCCAATTTTAAACGGGTTCTCTTGATTGGGGTCTTGAGCGATCATAATAAACCGGCTACCCCAGGTAACCCGGGAATCGTTCATATCGGTATATGGCCATAAACTTAAGTAACGGTTCGGCAATAATCCTTCGGCGTCCGCAACCCGAAACTGAGGGATGATTGCCGTTCCCCCCGTTTGCATAACCGATAACGCCCAAGGCGCGAATTGCACCGGCCAGACTCCCTGATTGGCAAGACGGTGAATAATCGTAAAATCGTGCGTACTTGGATCGAGTTCAATCGCAATTTCTTTGGCAATTCCCGCATTGCCTTCGGTCGGCTGCTTCAACACCAAACCATTGGGTTTCATGATTGTCTCAACCTTGCTATTATCGGGCCAATAAGTCCGGGTTTTCGATTCCGGGCTATGCCAAAGACGGTGCCCGCCATAGATTCGCCATTCCGGGCCGTCTTTCTGTCCGAGCTGCTCCGGAAATTCCGCAAACAGATTGGGGCCGCCGCAATACCCCAAACGAATCAAACGCGGTCCGATGGTCGCAACCGCCACAACTTCAACAACGCCATCGGTGATTCGATAACAGTCTTCCCAGCCGCCATAAGCAATTTGCTCAACTGAAACTGTTCCCATGATATCCTCCTTTACTACCGTATGCAAAGCATTTCCCGGATCGTTGCTTCATCATAACCGGCTTTCCGGAGCGGTTCAATGATCTGGTGTTGCAGATCGGGAAGATATGCTTTTAAAAACTGCAGATTCCCTTGAATTGAGTATTCTCCTAGATTGGCCGGAATAAAAGCCGTTTCCGGAGCTTGAATGGCGATCTGCCCCTCGGCATAACTGATCGTCCCGGAACCTTTTAGAAATAAATAAAGATAAAAACGGTCACCGGCTGCCATTTCGTTTATTGTTCCATTTAACTCAGTGGATTCAACAGCAAAAAATTGATTCGCCACTAAATAACGGGTTTGATCATCAGGCCCTTTTTGCATTGAAATCCCCGCCAAATGCGGTTTACGTCCGATCGAATCAAAGTCCGCTACTGCCAGCGCTTGATCAATATGGAGCGGACGTTTATTCCCGGACTGGTCCACCCGGTCATAATCATATAAGCGATAGGTTAGATTAGAACTCTGTTGAATCTCCGCAATGATTATCCCCGCCCCGATCCCATGAACGGTTCCGGCGGGAATATCAAAAGCGTCGCCGGGAGCAACCGGCACTTGCTGAAGACAGTCACCAATCCGGCCTTCCTGAACCACTTTTTCAAAAACAGTCCGGGTGGTTCCCGGTGTAAAATCATAGATGATGTACGCTCCGGGTTGCGCATCAACAATATACCACATCTCGTTTTTACCGAAACCGGATTCATAACGCCGCGCATACTCATCATCCGGATGAACCTGCACCGACAATTGTTGTTTGGCATCAATCAACTTGACCAATAGTGGAAATTGCTTGTGAAAACGATCATCCATTGCAGTGCCTAAAGCTGCTCCGCCAAATTGTTCGAGCCAGGCTGTCAGTGTTTTCCCTTTGAATTGACCATTGGCGATTACGCTGACCCCATCGGGATGCGTCGAAACTTCCCAACTTTCAGCGATGATCCCGGGAGGCAGCTTTCTCCCCAACTTGGTTAAATTGCGGCCGCCCCAAAGATAATCTTTATATACAGGTTGAAATTTGAGTGGATATAACATCGGTTCGTCTTCCATTCGTTATAATTTTAAAACCGCTTTTCCAACACCATGTTGGCAATAATCTGCGCCAAATTTAGCGATTCGGCTCAATCCTTTTTCTATTAAGAGTTCGGCCAAAGCGATTACCGCTCCTTAGGATGGCAATGGACTCATCGAAACAGCTTAACGTTTTTTCGACTTGTTTCCCAGTTTTTCCTGCAACTTGCGAACAAAAAAGCGGTTCGTTAGTCTTACTTCTACCTAGAAAATACGCTGAATGCGCTTTTGTCCACCCAGACCTGAAGGTCTGGGCTAAGTTGAAAACCGGTCTCAAGCCCTTCCGGGCTGGGTGGTGCTTCGAAGCTTTGCCGAGCCCTGAGGGGCTTTCGAATGATTTTAATAACCTTAGCCCTGTCGTTTACGGCTGGGCGAGATTGGCGCCATCACCTAGCCTTATTTTCATAATTTGCTTGCGCGAAAGGCTGCTTGTTTTCCAGTCAAAATTGCAATATCTAAAACTAATTGATTCAGGTAATTTTTTTGTTTTTATAGCAATCTGGAAGGTTTTCCTAACGATACAGTAAATATAATATATTATTTCCCGCGAAAAATAACGCCATCAAAACGGAGGTTAGTCGATGACCAAAAAAATCGGAATTTTAACGGGCGGCGGCGACTGTCCCGGTTTAAACGCAGTGATCCGTGCCGTAGTCAAAACAGCGATCGGCAAGTACGCTTGGGAAGTGATAGGTTTTAAAGACGGTTATTACGGCTTGGTCAACAATGATTCGATTCCGCTCAAATCAAACAATGTTTCCGGGATATTGGATCGGGGCGGAACGATTTTAGGGACTTCCAACCGTGATAATCCATTCCACTTTAAAGTTACGGAAAATGGTAGTTTTACGTATGCCGATATGTCGGATCATGTGATCAAAAACCTTCAAAGCAGCGGAATTGATTATTTGGTCATTATCGGCGGCGATGGGACCCTCTCAAGCGCACGCGACTTTGCCAACAAAGGAGTAAAAGTGATCGGCGTACCCAAAACCATCGATAATGATCTATCTGCCACCGACCTGACGTTTGGGTTCATGACTGCGGTCGATACCGCCACCGATGCCATTGATAAACTGCACACGACAGCCGAATCCCACCATCGGATTATGATCCTGGAGGTTATGGGACGATATGCGGGATGGATTGCGCTACAATCCGGTGTAGCCGGCGGCGCTGATGTAATATTAATTCCTGAGATTCCCTATGATCTTAACAAAGTTGCGCAAAAAATCATTGAACGGAAAAACTCCGGGAAAAGTTTTAGTATTGTGGTCGTTGCGGAAGGCGCCAAATCCACGGACGGTCAGGTCGTGGTGAGTAAGGTGATTGACAGTCCCGATCCGATTCGGCTCGGAGGGATCGGTCAGAAACTCGGTGAGGATTTGGAGAAACTCGCCGGTATCGAAACCCGGGTGACAGTCCTGGGGCATTTACAACGGGGCGGCCCGCCGTCAGCTTTTGATCGGATTCTTTCAACCCGTTATGGCGCGGCGGCAGTTGAACTGATTCACCAAGAACAATCTGGGTTGATGGTTAGTCTGCAAGGGAGTCAAATCACTTCCGTTCCGTTAGCGGAAGCCGTCGGAAAACTAAAAACCGTCCCCGCGGATGGCGAATTGGTTTATTTCGCGAAAAACATCGGAACGTCGTTTGGCGACTAAAACATAAGGAGGACTGACCGCAGTCCTCCTTTTCCATTTAGTATCGTATCGTACGCAGTTCACCCCCGTCGAACGTACTATCTTTGGCAGCCCGTTCGATCGTCTTCAATAAAATATTCGAATATAATTCCGGCGGTAAACCCAATGCCAAGCTGATAAAGTAACAGATCTCCAACCACAGCGGCCAATCTTTGCGAATCAGGACTTGAGAGCCACCGCCGCGGCCGGTGGAATTGGGGATTTTCAGCAAGTTCTGATTGATAATCGGCAGACCAAATCGTTCCACATATTCACCCCATTCCGATGAATCAAAAAAGGGAATCGAACGGGATTTCAAATTGATCTTCACCGAAAATAACAAATTGGATGCGAGCGGGTCTTCGCTAAGCCAATTTTGATAATAACTCAATAAACTGGCAATCGTTAACCAAAGGTGATCCGTTGCCAGAAAATAAAGCGAACTTGGGTTGGTTTCTTTGCGAGCCAGAATTTTACTTAAACAGTTTCGAACTTGATTGGAACCGATCTGATTTAAATTCCATTTTGACAAAACGGGATGATAATGTAAGGGAATAAAAAATTTAGCGCTACCATCGGTAAAATACTCACCAGTTAATGAAGAGCCCTCTTCCACTACCGGATCCATTTGGCGCAGCACGATTGAACGGTCGGTAACTTGGCCAAAGTTAAACGGGGTATAACCGCTCACCATGACCATTGAACCGCTAAAAGGAATTTTCACTTGGGATTTACATTGCTTCAAATGCCAATTGAGGTAATTCTCCGATACTAACTGACGCTTATCGACAATCCCGATAGGATAGGGTTTTAGATAAAGCTGCACCGAGCTGACTTCGGTCTGTTTGGGGAAATTGCTTTGATCTTCACAAAACGACTCAAATTGTTGAAATATCGACCGTCCCATGTCAAATAAGCGATCAATGGCGTAACGGTTAATTTCAGGAACCGGTTCCGAAGCATCATGGGTCCGACGATAAATGCGACCGTCTTTTGTAATAAAAGGCATTTCTTGATTTTCCGGAACGTAAATGATTAGAACTCCCCATTGCGGACGTAAAATCAATAATTGTTGATAAAAAACCGGGACCGGATCAATCTCGTTGTTAATGATTTCCGTCGCTCGTTCAACCGGATTCGCAACATTTTGTAAATTGAAACCGCAGATTTCAAGGGGAACATGTTGGTCGGCTTTTGCTCCAATGATAATCCAACCGCCATAGGTATTTGCAAACGAGGCGATACTTTGACTTAGTTTCTCCGCCGAAGGAAACTCGGGCATAAATTGCAGATAATACCCTTCAACCGTTTTCAGATCAAATAATTGTTTTAAGTCGCCAAGAACTAATTCTCCATGACGCTTACCAAAGGGATTGTACAATTTCGTTCATCCCCTTTCACAATAAAACTACAAACATTGTAAGTATCGCTGATGATCACCCAAGCGCAACGAAGGAAAACCATTGGACGACTATAAAATTATTTGGGGCTGCTTCCATATAATAATTGATTGATATAGATTTCCTCACAATTCTGGTAAATCCTTCTTTTTAGGATGAAGAGCATTAAAAAACCATGGACCTCGCCGCACCACTCAAAAACATACTTGCTGACGATAAAATCGCATTGTTGAACACCTATTCAAACTTGTTGCGCGATCTTATACAGAATACGGGTTCCCTGTTCGATATTATCAAGGGAGATCCGCTCGTCAACCCCGTGAATTGTCTGGAGTTCCGCTTCGGTAATAATGATTGGAATCAAACCGTAAGCGGTTATATTGCGAAACCGGAAAAAACGCGAGTCAGTCGAGAGCGGCGAAAGGTAAGGAACGATCATCGCGTCCGGCCGCTCTTCCTGGATCACCTGGCGAATCACCGCAAATAATGCGGTATCATAAGAAGACTCGGTCGGATCGGCGGCTTGAATGATCTCATAGGTCACTGAAGGATCATTGATTGTTTTTTGCAGCTTGGCCAAGAATTTTCCTGGCGTTTCCCCCGGCAAAAGCCGGCAATCAAGGGTTAACTCGCAAAAATCCGGTAAAATATTGACTTTTGATCCGCTTTGAATGATCGTGGGCGAGATGGTATTGTATAACATTGCTTGGACTGAACGCTCATGCTTTAAGTGCTGTGCGACAAACAGCTGGAGGCTATAATCTAATGCCAGATGCTCGGCGCTTAAACTCAATCCTTTTTGAAGTGCCAACTCTTTTATAAAAGCTCTGCTTGAGTTGGAAAAAGTGACGGGATGTTTCCCCTTTTCGAGCCGGTCGATCACTTTCATCATTTTAAAAATTGCGTTATTAGAAGTTGGCATGGAGGCATGTCCCGGTGTACCCGGAATTGTCAGTTTGACCCATAAAACTCCTTTTTCCCCGGTCTGACATGCGAATATCGGAATACCGTCCCGAATCATTCCGGTACTTCCTTCATTAATGACATACTCCGCCTCGCGTAATCCGGGTATGTCTTGCTCCATTAACCACTCGATGCCTTGCCCGCCGCCGGTTTCTTCATCGGCGACCGCGATAAAAAGAATGTCCCGCTCAGGGATGATTTGATTGCGCTTCAAAAGGATCAGCGCCATCGCTTCCATCGCCAGCATGCCTTTCATATCTAGGGCGCCGCGTCCCCAAACAAAATCATCAACGATTTCCCCTGCAAACGGCGGATGACTCCATTGGGCCGGATTGGCGCTGACCACATCGGTGTGGCCTAATAGAATTAACGGTTTAGCCCCGCTTTTTCCCGGCAAGCGTGCGATTAAGCTTCCCCGGGTGGGGGCCGCTCTATAGATTTGCGTGTCAATTCCCTCCGCTTGAAAAACCGTTTGGAGAAGGACGGCCGCCGCCAACTCATTGCCTGGAGGATTAGTGGTGTCAATTCGAATCAGTTCTTGTAACAATTGCGCAGTTTCGATCCTAACCTGTTCCCATTGTATCATGGATATTCTCCCGTAACCCAGCGTTATTTGCCGATTAGAACTTTCCTTATTCTTCCCCCAAAACTTCATTTTCCAAAACAGTTAGAAAATTTTCCATCGTTCGATGCCGCTTTGCGGCAATTCGCCGCGCTGTTCGGGTATAAAGACAATCTTTCACATTCCGCAGTTTAATATGCCATTCGCGCTGTAAGGAATCTTCTTCCGGACGGTTACTCTCGAAATCGGTCTGTTCCCAAATTTCTTGCGCGACATAGACGGTGCCGCCGTGTTCGCCTAACCATAGATAAGCCCGGGCAATTCCGACCGCTCCCAATGAATCGAGTTTATCGGCATCAAATAAACATTTTGCCTCAATCGTTTGCGGATCATTATGATCGCGGAAACGGTGGGTGGCGATGCAAGCGCAAATCGCATCGATTTTTGCCGGTTCCAGTTCCCGCGCTTTCAAAAGGTTGCGGGTTCGCTCGGCGCTTGCGGCAGCATGGCAGATCAAACCGCCGCTGGCGTTTTCTTCTTCCCGGGCAATATCATGAAAAAGCGCGGCGATGCCCAGAATTTCCAGATTGGCATTTTCAGAGCGGCCAATGGTAAGAGAGAGACGGAAAACCCGTTCAATATGGGTAAAATCATGCGAAGGGCCGGTTTGGTACAGTTGTTGAGCTAATTCAAAATACTCTTTTAAAATGATTGGCGTATCCATTTTTTCACCTAAAAAATTAGTAAAATATTCGTGCGGGCTAACTAACGCGGACCACTACCGAAAAAAGCAAGTCTGCTCTTTATTCCACAATTGATAATTAATTTCCTGGGATAAACTCCAAATTATTTACCCGCTTGCGTTCCGTTTCCCGGAACAATGACTCCGCTGCCGCCATGAACAAAAACGTCGGGAACCTCACCCACAATGATGGCTTCGGTGAGCGGGATATCGGAAAAGGCTTCCACTTCCTCAGTGACTAACGGGATCACAATCCGCACATTGACTTTTACTCTGACAAAAATACGATGCCTGGTTTGATTGATTCCGGCTTGATCAAATTGATCGTGAATAGTGCTCTCAACAATTCCAACCGGAAAAATGCCCACGGGAATCTTTGGGCCGGATCCCGCCAATATTTTGGAACCAAACGCTTGCCATACTGGAATTTTCACTTCTTGTTCCGGTAAATTTTGTAGACGCTTTTGAACCGCCATCGTGACTACCGAAGTAATCTTGTTAATCATTCCGGTATTCGGTTGCATCAAAGTTACTCTTCCTTCACCGTTCGTTTGGATCTTCATCAAGTTAGTGTAGTCCACGTCGGAAGAAATATTGGCTTGGATTGATTCGTTGATCGCTTGAATCGCGATTTTATGGGCAGTCACGCGTGCCAACTGGATCAAGGTCGGACGAATCCGGAAGTCGACCATATAAAAACTAAACGTCGAAATCAATAATAACATTCCCAAAGTAAGGCATGAACGAACCCATCGTTTTTTGTACGGTGGAACTTGAAAGAAAACAACACGTTTTCTTAGATTGAAACGCATAGCATCGCCCCATCTAATCATTATGTATCACACAGTAAAGATATAATATGTGAATCAGTCCCTGGTAGTGAAAAACTTTTTCGAGTCGCTTGCCGCATGTGGTATAATTTGTGTGAACGATTAATTTGCCCCGAATAATCAGGAGGTAATCAATGCCAATCTCCAAAAAGACTACTCGTTCCCGTCAACCTGTCAAAAAATTTGATGTAAAAAAAGCACTAATCATTAGTTTTACTGCTTTCGCCGGTATTTTTCTAGGCGTTTTATTTGTACTTATGATTACCGCCAATAGCAATTTGGTGAAATTAACGCCGCCGAAGCTGGCAACCATCTTTTATGATTGCAACAAAAAAGAATTCACCCGGCTCTATGTGGAAAACCGTTTAGAGGTTCCGCTAAGCAAAATGCCAGCTATGCTAAAAAAAGCCATAATTAATGTTGAAGATAACCGTTTTTACGAACATTCGGGCATTGACTTGCGTTCGATCGGCCGGGCGATTTGGGTGGATATTAAAGGCGGCGGTTACGTTGAAGGCGCCAGTACCATCACCCAACAACTGGCGCGGAACGTCTTATTGACTCAGAAAAAAGCAATTACCAGAAAGATTCAAGAAGTTTTTCTGGCAATGAGCATTGAACGGAATTATACCAAAGACGAAATTTTAGAGCGTTATCTTAATCAAATCTATTTTGGTCATAGCGCCTACGGAGTTGAAACGGCGGCCCGGTTATATTTTGGAAAAAGCGTTTCTGATTTAAAGCTGCATCAAATCGCGTTACTGGCCGGTTTACCGAAAAGTCCAAGCGGTTTTTCCCCTTACTTAAACCCCGAGGCGGCTTTGGATCGTCGTTCGGTGGTCCTTTCACAGATGGTTAAATACGGTTCGATTACCCAAGCGGAGGCTGATTTTTACGATAAAAAACCGTTGGATGTGATTCCCCTTTCCGCAGCGAAACGTCGCGCCGCATATTTTATTGACTATGTGGTTCAAAATTTGAAAGGGGTCGTCGATGAAGAAGCGTTAATTACCGGCGGTTATAAAATATACACAACCTTGGACCCGTTGGCCCAACAAGCCGCTGATGAAGCAGCCGCCTCATTGGTTGGGGGGAAAAAAGACGACCATGGAGTATTGCAACCGCAAATATCGATTGTGGCCGTTGACCCGAAAACTGGGTACATCAAAGCCATGGTCGGAGGGCGGGATTTTAGTAACACCCAATTAAATCGGGCCGTGCATGCTTATCGCCAACCCGGTTCGGCCATGAAACCGTTTGCCTATACCGCTGCGATTGACAGCCGCCAGTATACGCCCGGATCCATTGTCCGGGACGAACCGCTAGTGTATCAAACTGCTACCGGCAGTTGGGAACCGCATAACTATGACAATGTCTTCCGTGGCGATATTACGTTGCGTCAAGCTTTAGAAGAATCCGTCAACATGGTCGCCATCAAATTGGTGGAAAATCTCGGTCCCAGTACGGTATTGAAATATGCTCAAAATATGGGGTTGAAAAATTTAGTCGTTAGCGGCCCGCAAAATGATCTGAATTTATCTTCCTTAGCGTTGGGTGGTTTAACCAAAGGCGTGACTCCTTTGGAATTGACCGCCGCTTATTCCCCACTGGCCAATCAGGGAATTTACGTGCAACCAATCGCCATTTTAGAAGTAAAGGACACCAACGGCAATTCGCTTTATTCTGACCGTCCTCATAAAAAAATTGCGATTTCCGAAGATACTGCTTTTTTAGTAACTGATATGATGCGGGGTGTGATCCTACGCGGTACCGGCCGGGCCGCGATTATCGATCGTCCGGCTGCCGGAAAAACCGGTACTTCCAGCGATTATACCAATGCTTGGTTTGTCGGTTATACTCCTGATCTGATCGCCTCCGTCTGGATTGGCAACGATGCGCAAAGAATTCCGGTCCGCCTTAACGGCGCGGTAATTGGCAGCGGTAAAGCCGCGGAACTCTGGGGAATCTTTATGCGGAAGGCCTTGTCGGAAACTCCGCCTTCCGATTTCATTCCTCCGGCCGGCGTTGTTTCCGGAATTGAGATCTGTACCCAAAGCGGCGAACTGGCAACTCAAAATTGTCCCGAGACTCGTTTTGAAAGCTACCTGGATGGGACGCAACCAACCACCACCTGTCACATTCATGGCAGTGGTCAAACGACTCCGACTGATAATCCCCCGAGTAATAATAGCTCACCCGGGGTAGGAACCGACCCCAACTCGGCTTACAATCAAAATATCATCGGTTTCAAAAAGAAACCGGTCTCGGTCAAGATCTGTGGCGAAAGCGGATTGCTCGCGACCCCCTATTGTCCCGAGAATCAAGTTTTTGTCGAGATCTTTAATGATGGCGAACAACCTACGACGCATTGTAATATTCATCGTCGTTAGCCTGCCGCTCCCAGAAAGTTTATTGTTAAACATAAAAAAGCTGCTGCAAAATGGACAAAAAAGTTCATAATGCAACAGCTTTTTTTATACAAAAAAATCAGGCGGTAATCTATCCAGCTTGCCGAGACTACGGGCAAGCTTACTTATTCACAAATCCAGCTTGCCGAGCGACTCAGCAAGCTTACTTATTCACATATCCAGCTTGCGGAACGACTCAGCAAGCTTACTTATTCACATATCCAACTTGCGGAACGACTCAGCAAGCTCACTTATTCACATATCCAGCTTGCGGAACGACTCAGCAAGCTTACTTATCCACAAATCCAGCTTGCGGAACGACTCAGCAGGCTCACTTATCTACATATCCGGGAAGGATCCGAATCAAATCCGGTTGAGCATCAATAACACCGCTACAAACACTGACGTCACCAAAGTCAACAGCAACGCAAATCCAAAGGCGACCCGGATCACCTTATTTTCTTCGCCGATGCGGTCAATTGCCGCGGCGGCGTTTTGTAACTTCGCCGGCGAAATCACACTGGCCAACCCGCCGCCGAAAGCCAAACCGGCGGTGATAATAATTAACCCGACAACGGGCATTTTTAATGTTTGAGCCGTTGACAATGTGTATTTGGCGAACATCGCCAGGGTGGACGCCTCGCTACCGGTGATAAACCCGCCAAAAAGACCGATGAACGTCACGATACTCCCATAGGCGTTTTGGAAAAACTGCGCTGAAAAATTGGCTAAAACACTGACCATACTCGGAACAAGAAACTGGTGGGCGAGCATGTCGTAACCCGACATATTCATCACTTCGCCAATGGCGAAAAAGATGGCGGCGGCAAACACGGGACGCGGCGCTCTTTTGGTCCACAATTGAATTGTTTCTAACACTTGTTTTTTGGTTGGTTTCAAAAATGGAATTGCCAGGATCGTGCTGACCAATATCCAGGTGTATGCCTGCCAAAGCGCTCTGGTCTCCAACGGGTTGCCATCCGCAGTCAATCCCATAATGGGTAGTTTGAGCGTACGATAAAGGAAATTAAAAATGTCTTTGGGAAGATTCAACGCTAAAACAATCACCACCAGCAACAACCAAGGCATCAGCGCCTTCCATAATGGATATTCCGTCTCATAACGTTTTTCCGCCTCACTGAGGCAACTGCGATCAATCATCTTTCTCCCGGTAACCGTTAAATATCCGGCCATCACAATCATCACGGCAATCCCGCATAAGACGCCGGTTAGCACCACCAAATTATCATAGCAATTGGTGAAGTACGCTACGATCCCAATCGTAATTCCCGTGATCAAGCAGGGCAACCACCCTGCTTGAATCATCCGCCATTTGCCGACGATCCATAACATACAAAAACCGATTAGCGTAGAGACAACCGGCAAAAACATAAAAAAGACCATCCCCACTTGGTGTAAGCTTATCTCATGCCCCTTGCCTAAAAAATTATTGGCAATGTCCACAAATACGACAATTGGCGCTCCTAACAATGCATAAGTACAAAGCGAATCGTAACCAATCGCCGGTAAAGCGATGGCAACATAAGTTGAATAACCCATTGCAATTAAAATTGGCGGCAATAATGATACCGGTGTCGCTCCAACCGCGACCATCAATGTTCCAAAACCAATATTGATCATCATAATCTGGACAGCCCGATTGTCACTGGCCAAAGTTTTTACAAAAATGATGATGCGCTGTAGCGCTCCGGTTTTCTCCATAAAGGCCATTTGTAACAGCGAAGCCGCCACGATTAATGACACTGAAAACGACCGGATAAACCCGGCAAGGGTCGAACGCAAAATAACCTCAATCGAAGTCTTGAAAAACAAAAATGCCACAGTCGAGATGACCAGCCATCCAATAATGCCACTGACATCGGCCGCTTTTTTAAAGACAATCAACATCCAAAGTATCACCATGATCGGTAATAGTGTCAACAATAAGGTTCCTATCGTCATTTTCCGCTCCTCATTCCGTTGCTAATAATTCGGAATTAATTTCCCACAAGCAAAATTCGCTGTACTACCTTCTTTTCCCTCTGGCGATTCGCTAGATAAAGAAAAATTCATAATAAATGGGAACAACTTCCAGATCGGTATGATAGGATTTTCACGTTTCGATCGGAATATCTATTAAAAATAACTTAACTTATTTTTGTTTCCGTATCGTAAACTTTATGTATTTTGTATTATTCCTGGTGAATGCTTGAATTTGCCCGCTAAACATGGTATAAATCTAACCAATCAGTATTTTTCAAAATGGCTAAATGGTTTGGCAATTGTTCTCGCCAAAAGAAGAATTGTTAAAGATTGGCCTGCAAACACCTTTTGCTGAGGGTGATTTGTTGGCTTTCATTTTTTTTCGGTTTAATTATTAATGGAGGTGGATTCATCACCAATGAAAATCTTCGAACAACTGGTAATGCCAAACGATCTACGCACTATCCTTGAAAAGGCTCACGGTTTGATCATTCCGGAAAGCCGGGAACATTTATTCAAATTAGCCCATCATGATCAAGACTATACTGAGGTCAGTTATGAAATTCCGGGTAACGGCACGGTGATTGAGGCAACGTTAGCGCGTTGTTCCAACGGGGTTGCTGTCAATTTCACTGATCTTTATATGCGTCGTCGCGATCCTGATTGTTTAATTGTCGCTGATGAAGGTGAAACTGATAAACCCCGTTATGAAGAGCGGTTTGGAAGCACATTCGCGCCGTTGCGTCAACTAACCCATGACTGGCTTGCTTCCCAGGAATTAATCGTCATGCCGTTTATGGCTGGCGGCCTGGAGTTCGGTTATCCCGCGTTGCTAGTCGCTCCGGCAAACGCCGGATTTTTTGCAGCTGCTTTGGCTGATTTACAAGGGTTTATTCCGGCCAGTGAAATACCGGACGGTTTCAAACCCAAAGCGGTAATCTATTTAGCTCCGCCGTTCCGGCATACCCATTTTAACGGAAAACAAATTGTAGTCCATAACCGTTTACCGGATTTCCATGAACTTTACTCATACAATTTATATCCTGGACCCAGTGCCAAAAAAGGAATTTACGGAGTTCTGTTAAATATCGGAGAAACCGAAGGCTGGCTTACCGCCCATGGTTCGACCGTGCGCGTGATTACCCCTTACGAAAATATGCTGATCATGATGCACGAAGGCGCCAGCGGCGCCGGGAAAAGTGAAATGATTGAGCAGATCCATCTCGAATTGGACGGGCGGGCGCTCTTGGCCCAACATGGCAAAACCGGTGAAAAGGTTTATTTGGAACTCAAAGAAACCTGTCAGCTGCAACCGGTTACCGACGATATGGCGCTTTGCCATCCCGCATTGCAGGGTAGCCGCAAATTGGTGGTTAAAGATGCCGAAGACGGTTGGTTTTTGCGCGTTAATCATATTAAAAACTATGGTACCGACCCATACTATGAAAAGCTGACCATTCATCCTCCGGAGCCGCTCATTTTTTTAAATGTCAAAGGAGTTCCTAATTCGACCTGCTTGCTTTGGGAACATACTTTGGATGCGCCCGGTAAACCCTGTCCTAATCCCCGGATCGTCATTCCCCGCCGCTTTGTGCCCGGAACCGTGGATGAACCGGTGGAAGTCGATGTCCGTAGTTTTGGAGTCCGGGTTCCGCCTTGTACAAAAGATAATCCAAGTTACGGGATTATTGGATTCTTTCATATCCTTCCTCCGGCTTTGGCTTGGTTATGGCGGCTGGTCGCCCCCCGCGGTTTTGAAAATCCGAGCATTATCGGCGGTTCCGGTTTGGAAAGTGAAGGCGTCGGTTCCTATTGGCCGTTTGCCACCGGCCGAAAGGTGGATCAAGCCAACTTACTGTTGGAACAGATTATTCATACCCCCGGCACCAGTTATACGTTGATTCCCAATCAACATGTCGGAATTTATAAAGTTGGCTTTATGACCCAATGGATTGCCCGGGAATATTTGGCGCGGCGCGGTAGCGTCCGTTTCCGTCCGGAACAGATTACCCCGGCCCGGTGCTCGATTCTGGGATACGCTTTGGAATCATTAAAAGTGGACGGAACTTTCCTACCGAAAAAGTTTTTACAAGTGAATTTGCAATCGGAAGTCGGCGATGAAGGATACGACGCCGGGGCCCGGATTCTCTGGGATTTCTTTAAGAAAGAATTACAGCCGTTCCTGGTATCCGACCTAAATCCGCTGGGACGCAAAATTATCGAATGTTGTATCGAGGGCGGGGACGTCACTGATTATCAGTCATTGATTCCATAAGGATTGACCACGCAGCTACCAGAAACGACATAACTTCGAAATACCTAATTAGCGAGGGATTGAATGGATCGTTTATGTAAGGTAGCCGACTACGAAGATATCTTCCCGGAGTTCCACGGTACGCCGATTGGCCTGCTTTTGGAATACCACAATTTAGACCGGCAATTTGATTCCTATACACGGGCGGAGTTACTCGTCGGCATGTGTATGGATAACCGCAAGTTTTTGCGGACACCCGATAATTTTGCCTATGTACTTCGTACCGGCGGCGGCAATCTTCGCTATAGCGAGTTTAAAGTTTCATACGCGGTCGGAATCGGTAAAGTGAAAGCAATTGCCCTTACTGCCCATAATCAGTGCGGCATGGTCAATCTCTACAGCAAAAAAGCGGATTTCGTCACCGGACTGGTTGAAAACGGCGGATGGGAACCGGAACGGGCCGAAGAACACTTCGATCAGTTTGCGCCGTTTTATGAGATCAGTAACGAGATCGATTTTGTTTTACTGGAGGCGCAAAGAATGCGCGCGCGATATCCCAATATTTTAGTCGCCCCACTCTTTTACCAGATCGAAGATAATCTCCTTTATCAGATCCAAGAAAACTTATGAAAAAAGAGCCGGTCTTTAACACGACCGGCTCTTTTTTCGTTTAGCATTTTGATGATTTCAGACATATTTATTCTTGGGTAAAGGGGAAATTGGACACTCGTTCAACGTCATGATGCAACACGATCGGATCGGAGATCAAACCAAATTGCGTATCGTCGGGATATGTTACCGCAAGATCCGGTTTTGAACCGGCAAAAGCGCTAATTGCTTCGAAATTAATCCAATAGGAAACCATAAAAAAATGTTCATAACCGTCTTGGGCGCGACGGTAAACGCATACTCCCAAGTTACCCGGGGTAGTTTTCGCCTCAGTTACACCGGTTTGATTGAGATATTTCGCAAAAGCTTCCCCATGTTCAGACGGGACCGCTCCATGCCAAGAACGCACAATCATGATTGCTCCACCGGATACTGACTAAAATCCCATTCTAAGCAGGTACAGCTGCTTTGCGGTAAATCCGGAAGTTCGGTAACTTCAAAACGATATTGCGAAAGTTGATAACAATGGCCAAGCTGTTGATTAAACTTGATGGTCGACTCGGTGAACTCAATCGCTAAGGGAATCACCTCCAGCATTTCTTCATTGAAGAGACTCCGCTTCCTGCCCGGTTGATAAATGGTTTGCGTATCATTGTAACGATCGATTACCGTTATCCGGTTCGTCGTTGTCAATAATGAAACAACCGCGCCATTTGAAGCAAATACCAGCGAATTGCGATCCCCATGGACTCCAACGGGCTGATTATGATAGGCCGTCAATTCCCCGATCGGCGTGGCGATCCGAACCGGTTTACGCGGTTCCAGCGATTTCAATTGTCCGTCCGGATAAAACGCTAAGCCGTTGCGGACTTCCACCCGCCCCACCGGAGATTGAATTATCATCTTTTCCGCCGGCCAAAACGTAAGGCTATTTACCGCTCCGGTTTCGTAAAAATGTACGCTGATCATCTTGGCGGTAAATGAACCAAACGGAAATTCAAAAGTGAACGTCTGGGCCAGATTGTACTCGTTGGCTTCACTCCAAAATCCGGATAGTTTTCCGTTGAGGGGAAACAGGCGTCGAATCGTTCCACTGGGATAAAAAGTGATCAGTTCGGCCGGGAAAACGCCGATTGCGGTTTTGATCGGTTGTTGATTTTGCAACGCAATGCTTTTTAGTTGACCATCTTCGTAAAAAGAGAGCGATTTTCCGTATTTCCGCCGCGGACCTTCATTTTCATACTGCGGGACCAAAACTCCGTATTCGGTGACAAGCTCATTGGGCTGATTCACGGTACATTCTTTGATCCCGCCATCACCATAACGTTCCAAACCAACCAATCCGTGCAATTCCCCATATTTGGTAGTAATTTCGCTCATCTTTCCACCACCTGTGATTATTTTTTTAAAACAACCACCGTTGCCCCGATACCACCCTCATTTTGTTCGGCAAATGCAAAACTTTTAACAAACGGATGGTCTTTTAAGAATTGTTGGACTCCGATGCGCAAAGCACCGGTGCCCTTGCCGTGAATGATCCGGAAACGTTCGAGACCCGCCAATAACGCTTGATCAAGATACTTCTCCAGTTCATAAAGGGCTTCATCAACCGTCATGCCCCGCAGATTCACTTCAGCCGAGATATTTTTGGCCGCCTCAAGACCGGTTTCACCGCTTTTACGCCGTGGCGAAGGATTTATTTTAACTTTCGTCTCCGGGACGATTTCCATATCGGACAAGGGTAAGTTTACCTTCATAATCCCCAATTGCACCAATGCCGAACTGTCATTTACTTCGATCACCGTTCCGGTTTGACCTAAGGAAAGCGCCCGCACTTTACTACCCGGTTTAAGTTCGTCGGCGCTGACCATCTCGCCGGAGGCAATCGGTTCCGGTTTGGGTTCGCTATATTTTTCAAGATCTTTGGCGATTCGTTGCCGGGCTTCATTGACAATACCGTTCATTTCGTCACGGGACGCCTCTTTCAGCCGCCGTAACAGGTTTTCACTGTCACGACGCGCTTCTAACAACAATTCCCGCGCCTCCGCTTTGGCCTGTCGTAGAATCTCGGCTTTTTCCTGACGCAATTTCATTAATTCGGCTTCGTGTTGATTTTTAAACGACTCCCCTTTGGCGCGAGCTGCTTCACTGGCAATCCGGTCTTCCCGCGCCCGCTTACTGTCGGTCTCAATTTCCCGTAAAATATGCTCCACTTTCGCTTCTTCGGCAGAGATATATCCCCGGGCATTATCAACCAGGAATTTAGGGAGTCCCAATTTCGTTGCGATTTCAAACGCTTGACTGCTGCCCGGTAGACCGATCATCAGCCGATAGGTCGGCCGGAGCGTCGTAATATCAAATTCAACCGCAGCATTGCGAATACCCGGTGTTTTATAGGCAAACACTTTTAGTTCGCTATAGTGGGTGGTGGCAACGGTACGGACCTTTAACTCGTGAAGATGGGTCAGAATGCTCATGGCTAAAGCGGCTCCTTCCGCCGGATCGGTCCCAGCCCCCAATTCATCCAACAAGACTAAACAATCCGCTCCCTTGACCCCGGCCATGATCGTGACAATCTGCGTCAAATGGGAAGAAAATGTCGATAAGCTCTGTTCGATACTTTGTTCATCGCCAATATCACAAAATACTTTTTGAAAGACTGCAACTTTCGAACCAAGCGCGGCCGGAATATGCAGTCCTGATTGCACCATCAATGTTAGTAATCCAACAGTTTTCAACGTAACTGTTTTCCCACCGGTATTCGGGCCAGTGATCACCAACGTGTCAAAATCACGTCCCAAAAACACAGTGGTCGGAACGACTTTCCCGGTTAATAAGGGATGGCGGGCATCATAAAGCTCGATAAGGCCTTCAGAATTTAATTCAGGTTCAACCGCTTGAATAGCTAAACTATACCGGCCTTTGGCGAACGCCAAGTCCAGGCGCGCCAAAATTTCGACCGCCGTGGCAACCGGCTGGTGGACTTCTTTAATCCGACCCGATAGTTCGGTTAAGATGCGGGTTATTTCTTCCACTTCTTGCGATTCGATAACCCGTAACTGATTATTCAGCTCAACGACACTGATCGGCTCAATAAAAAGAGTGGCGCCACTGGCCGATTGATCATGAACGATTCCCGGAAATAAGGAGCGATACTCCTGTTTTACCGGGATGACATAGCGATCATTCCGGACCGTGACAATCGGATCTTGTAAATATTTACTGTTTTCCGAGGAATGAACAATTGAGTCCAATTTATCCCGGACCCGGTTTTGATAGACTTTAATCTGGGAACGTAATGAATGCAACTTCGGACTGGCGCTATCGTTCAGTTCGCCGTTATCCGCAATGCATCGTTCCAACTCTCGTTCAATTGCCGGAAAAGCGGCGAGTCTGCCACCCCAATCGGCCAGAATCTCCAAGTTCTCCTGTTTACCGACCAGAAACTCCCGCATCAACCGGGAAGCCCGCATCGTTGCCCCAACTTCTTGAAGTTCGTGCGCGGTGAGCACCCCTCCGATGGCCGCTTTCCGTAGATGAAGCCGAATATCAAAAAAGCCGCCTAACGGGATGCGGTCAGCCTCAATTAGCAAGTTTACCGCCTCAGTGGTAATCTGTTGTTTTTCTTTAACCTCCTGAATACTGGTGACCGGACGGAGCTCTTGCGCCAATTCTTTACCCCGCGCAGAACTGGCATAAGTCGTTAATTTATCAATAATCTTGAAAAACTCAAGCACAGTCAGCGTTCGTTCTAACACTGATTAAACCCTCTTTTCTTCAAAAATTAAAAACGACACTTCATAATATATGCCCATTTATTTCTGGATCATATGCGAATAATCCTTTCTGTCTGCTCGCTTTCATCATTACTTTAAAAAATTGTAAAAAAGGGAGAGGCTTTTTGCCGCTCCCTTCCCATTATATCATAAATAATGAAACTTAACCGACTGAAACAACTTGCATTTTAGGGACCAACGCCTCGCGCCATACCTCATCCATAGATTCTACCGGAACCACGTCGACTTTGCGTAAGATATTGACCGGGATCTCTTCAAGGTCTTTCTGATTTTCTTTCGGGATCAGGATTTTCTTGATCCCGCCGCGATGGGCGGCCAATAGTTTTTCTTTTAACCCGCCGATCGGCAGTACCCGGCCGCGCAGGGTAATCTCTCCGGTCATCGCCACATCTTTCCGAATCGGACGATTGGTCAAAGCGGAAACCAAAGCAGTCGCAATCGTGATTCCCGCGGAAGGGCCATCTTTCGGTATCGCGCCTTCCGGAACATGGATATGCAGATCATAACGTTCATGGAAATCCTCCGGAATGCCCAACTCTTTGACCCGGGAACGAATATAGCTGTAAGCGGCATGTGCTGACTCCCGCATCACTTCGCCAAGTTTACCGGTTAAGATTAGCTGACCTTTTCCTTTGACCAAGGACACCTCAACCAACAAAATATCGCCGCCAACTTCAGTCCAAGCAAGGCCGGTAGCCAAGCCGATTTGATCGATTTCCTCAGCCAGATTATGACGATACTTTGGCGCACCCAAATATTTCTCGAGGTAAACCTTGTTTAAACGTACCGATTTCCGGGAAGATTTGACGATATCCAAAGCAGCTTTCCGGCAAACGGTCGCTAGCTGTCGTTCAAGGCTACGTACTCCTGATTCGCGAGTATAACCGGCAATCAACTGCCGAATAAACTTCTCGTTGAAAATAATGCTCTTTTCATCGAGTCCGTGTTCTTTCACTTTTTTCGGCACCAAATGCCGTTTGGCGATTTCAACTTTCTCTTCTTCGGTATAACCGGATAAGTTAATCACTTCCATCCGATCCAATAAGGGCCGCGGAATCCCGTGGAACGTATTGGCGGTGGTAATGAAGAGCACTTGGGAAAGATCAAAAGGTAATTCGAGATAATGATCGCCAAAATTACAGTTTTGTTCCGGGTCAAGCACCTCAAGTAATGCCGAAGCCGGGTCGCCCCGGAAGTCGGAACTCATCTTGTCAATCTCATCCAACAAGATCACCGGATTTTTGGTTCCAGCCTGCTTCATAATCTGAATGATCTTGCCAGGCATCGCTCCAACATAAGTGCGGCGATGACCCCGGATTTCGGCTTCGTCGCGTACCCCACCTAAGGAGAATCGGACAAATCGGCGGTTCAACGAGCGGGCAACCGATTTTGCCAATGAAGTTTTCCCAACCCCGGGCGGTCCGACCAGACATAAGATCGGCCCTTTTAACTCTTTGGTCAATTGGCATACCGCCAAATACTCAAGGATACGCTCTTTCACTTTTTCCAGACCGTAATGGTCTTCGTTCAAAATAACCTCAGCCGCTCCCACATCCAAATTATCCTCAGTCAACTTGTTCCACGGCAGGGCTAAGATCCAATCGATATAATTCCGAACGACAGTTGCCTCGGCAGCCATCGGCGGCATCTTGGATAAACGGTCGATTTCTTTCAGCGCTTTTTCCTCAACCTCTTGCGGGACAGTTAACTCAGCCAGTTTCGAACGTAATTCTTCAACTTCGGCAGCCCGTTCATCGCCATCGCCAAGTTCTTTTTGGATGGCTTTCATCTGTTCCCGTAAATAATACTCTTTTTGAGTCTTCTCCATCTGTTTCCGGACACGTAAGTGAATCTTACGTTCCATCTCCAGAATATCGATTTCTTTCACCAAAAAAGCACAAAGTGTCTCTAAGCGGGATTGTGAAGTGACCGCTTCTAAAATATCCTGTTTTTCTTCCACTTTCAAATTCAAATGGGACGAGATAATATCCGCCAGCCGTCCCGGATCCTCAATATTCGAGACCGAGGTCAACACTTCCGGCGGGATTTTTTTACTTAACTTAATCAATTGCTCAAATTGATAAAGCGTTGAACGCATTAAAGCTTCAACTTCTACTGTCTTTTCATCGGACTCCAGAACTTCCGCCAATTGCACCCGATAATGGGGTTCGGATTGAAGAAATTTTATGATTCTGGCACGTTGCAAGCCTTCCACCAAGACCCGAATGGTCCCATCAGGTAGCTTCAATAATTGTTTGACCTCAGCAATGGTTCCCATCGCATAAATATCTTCCGGTTCCGGTTCATTAACCTTTGCCTGACGTTGGGCGGCCAAGACGATTAAACGATCTTGAACCATCGCCTCTTCCAAGGCGCTAATGGATTTGTCCCTACCAACATCCAACGGGATGACCATAAATGGGAAAACGATCATTCCCCGCAAGGGCAGTAAAGGTAAATTTTCTTTAAACGGAACGGCTTCTTGTTCTCCTACATTTAACACCGGCTACCACCTCCTGCAGCTAATCCATAATTTTTCGTATAATTATAACAAGAAATATATTCGTTGAAGTAATTGGAGTTCCTTTCTGTAAAAATTGGAGAAAGCGCCAATACTCACTACCAATCGGTTAAGCCAGTTCTCCTTGGAGTCGCTCCCATTCGACATAAGCATTAGCCAAATCGGTTTCGATCTTTTCCAGTTCTGAACTGATCTCTAACGTTTGAACATAATCCGTACTGATTTGAGGATCACAAAGCCGTTGCTGAAGTCGGCTTTTACCCTCCTCTAACTCGTAAATAACCTTTTCGAGCTGTTCTAAAGCCCGCTGTTTCTTCTTCTGCTCCCGCTGAACCTCTTTGGTCTGTTCCCGTCGGGCTTGGGCCTCACTTTTGGGCTTTTCAACCTCGCTTTGACCATTGGTTTTGCTGGTATGCCAGAGCAGATAATCATCATATGATTCAAATTGATGCAAAGTCCCTTCATCGATTACCAGGAACCGTTGGGCAACTTGCGTTAAAAAATAACGATCATGAGAGACCAAAAGCACTGTCCCGGGATAATCAATGATTGCCTCTTCCAATACCTCAATCGAGTCCAAATCAAGATGATTGGTCGGTTCATCGAGGATTAAAAAGTTCGCTTTGGATAAAATCAAGCGGATCAGTCCTAAACGTCTGCGCTCACCGCCACTTAAGTCGGCCATTGATTTGAAAACATCTTCACCGCGGAATAAAAACCGGGCTAAAATCGTCCGTGCCTCCGTATTATCGAGGTCTGCCATTGCCATCACTTGACTAAATGGCGTTCCTTCAATATCCGATTCCGCCGTAAACTGTGAAAAATAACCGGGCTGAACTTCATATCCAAACCGCACTTGACCGACATCAGGATGTTCTTGGCCCATAATCATCTTTAAAAGAGTGGTTTTCCCCGAGCCGTTAGGACCAATTAAGCCCACCTTCTCGCCGGCCCAAAGTTGCATGTTGATCTGGTCCAGCAACGATCGGGAACCAAAGGTCTTGGAAAGGTCTTCAACCTCAAGAACTTTTTTTCCACTCGCTTCGATACCCCGAAATATCATTTTCAAAGTTTTAGCATCTGTCGGTGGTCGCTCAATCCGTTCCATTAAATTCAAACGTTTCTCGATACTATGAGCTTTTCGCTTACTTTTTTCAGTGGAGCGGGATTCACGGACAAACTTTTCCTGACGGGCAATCTCCCGCTGTTGCAGTTCATACGCTTTTAATTGCGCTTGATATAAATCGGCTTTTTGTTGCCGGTACGTCGTGTAATTTCCTTTATAACGGGTTACCCGACAGTTTTCGATCTCAAAAATTCCTTGAACAACTCGATCTAAAAAGAAACGGTCATGGGAGATGAGCAATACCGCCCCTTTGAACTCCTGCAAAAATTGCTCCAGCCATTCAATCGCAGTGATATCTAAATAGTTGGTGGGCTCGTCCAACAACAAAATGTCATTGGCCGAGAGCAAAATTTTGGCCAACCCCAAGCGCGTCCGCTCACCGCCGCTGAAAGTAGCTGCCGTATCGGTCCAGCGTTCTTTGGGAATACCCAAACCGCGCAAAACCCCCTGAATCCTGCCCTCAACCAGATACCCGCCTTTTTGTTCAAACACCTCTGTCAATTGATGATGTTCTTCAATCAGCCGTTCTAAGGCGTTTGGCTCTATTCCCGACTCCGACATTGCCTCTTGTAGTTTTTGCAGCTGATTTTGAAGTTCATCGAGGTCTTGGAAGATACTGCGCAACTCTTGATAAACCGTCATTTCATTGCTAAAATCCGCCTCTTGGCGCAGATATCCGATTTGGCTACTTTGAACCCAAGTTACGGAACCGAGATCATAATCTTCCTGATTGGTGATGATCCGCATCAATGTTGTTTTTCCGGAGCCGTTTTTCCCGACGAGACCCCATTTTTCACCGGCATGAATCTCTAATGTCACACCTTGTAAGATCGGAACCGCACCGTAATATTTTTCTAGTTCGCGAATTTGTAATAAAGCCATGCTTCATCCTGCCTAGTGTAATAAGAAATAACAATAATACTCATTGTGGATATGTCGCTCTAACGATTATCGAATCAACCCCATTCGATTCAGCGGCCAAAATCTCCACCAAGCTTGACCTTTCACATCCTTAATGGGTAATGTCCCCCAATAACGACTGTCTTGACTGTTATTGCGGTTATCTCCCATCATAAACAACTGCCCCTCCGGGATAATCATCGGGCCAAATTCGGAAATTGGCGCCCGGTCGGGTGTAATATAAGGCTCCGGCAATGGTTTGTTATTAATATAAACAACTCCGCCATGGACCCTTAGTGTTTCGCCCGGCAAACCGATTACCCGTTTAACGAAATCTTCCGAGGAACCTGCTTCAACCGGTGGTTTAAAAATAATCACATCATAGCGTTGGGGTGTTTTAAACCAATAGGCCGTTTTATTAAGCAAAAATCGGTCTTGAACTTCAATAGTCGGGACCATCGACGGAGAGGGCACAAAACGTGATTCTAAAAAGAAACTGTGGATCACTAAAAATAGAACCACTGCCGGAACAACCACTTCTAAAATATCCCTAACAAATTGTTTAATTGAATAAGGTTTCTTTGACGATTGGGTTTTTTTGCTGCTTTTATTGGTCATATTCATTTTCACCTCAGGTTGATTTACCTTGATAAACGTACAACTTTTAAAAAAATTTCAGCATGTCAATTATAACATAAAATTATTCATTGTTAATTTCCAATTCACCCAAATCCGGAATTTATATTATTGCCTTTAGCAGTTTTTTGGATACTCTTGGATTAACGCGGATCACGACGTACCAATTCGCCACCTTGCGCTAATTGGGAAAGCGTCACGAACTTATAGCCTTTCGCCCGCAGCCCTTTGATCATTGCCGGTAATGCCAAATGAATTTGTTGGCTAGAATCGCTGGCGTGACAGAGAATAATCGCTCCCGCAAATGTTTTGGTAAGGACCCGGTCGATCATATACTGCGCGCCCGGGTTTTTCCAATCTAATGAATCCACCGACCAAATAATCGTTTCAAACCCTAATTCGCGGGCGGTATCGATCACCAAATCGTCGTAATCACCATTCGGTGGACGAAAATAGGGAGCTACCTTATCAACAACCGAAAGCAAATCTTGACGCGCTTTGCTAATATTATCCTTCACCACATCTTTCGGGTATTCGCTTAAGTTAATATGGCGGTCCCCATGACTCGCGATCTCATGTCCATCATTGTAGATCATTTTTAGGGCATCCCGATTACGGATTGCCCAGGGTCCGGATATGAAAAAAGTAGCCGGTACTTGATTTTGTTTTAAAACATTCAAAACCAGCGGCAATGTTTTATCTCCCCAACTGATATCGAAAGTTAAACAGATTTCCGGCGCCGCTTTTTTCACATAAAATACCGGCATTTGTCTTGTCATCCGGCCCGCGGTAGCCCAATATCCGCAATTAAACAAACCAACCAAATAACCCAGTCCAAAAACGACTGCCAGCACAATTGCGATCCCCACCAATGAACGCATATAAAAAACCCGCACTCAGATCCCACCTTTCCTGCAATAATGTTATTCAGCAGGTATTTCGGTAAGAACGGTACGGATATAAAAAGAATGGACCAAAACGGTCCATTCTTTATTATTACCATTTATTACTTCTTGCCCACAGCATCTTTCAAAGCTTTGCCAGCTTTAAATACCGGGACTTTTCTGGCAGCGATTTTAATTTCAGCGCCAGTTTGAGGGTTGCGGCCTTTACGAGCCTCCCGCTTACGGACTTCAAAGCTTCCAAAGCCCACTAATTGAACTTTTTCACCTTTGGCTAATGCTTGGGTCATAGCGCTAATAACTGCGTCAATCGCTTTTCCCGAATCCTTTTTGGTTAAACCACTCTTCTCGGCGACTTTGTCGATGAGTTCGGTTTTGGTCATGAACAGTTCACCTCCTTCCGAAAAATGTGGAAACCAATTTCATAAACCCGAAGGTTTAAATTGGCATAAACTTCTATGTAAGTTTATTCTAGATTTTTCCCCTATCTCCTGCTTTTAAAACAAAAAAATGCGTTTTTTTTTCAACTGTATCCAGTGTTTTCTGAATTGTCGCAGCTAGAAACGTTTTAAAAGCCGTTTTTTTCAAGGAGAACCTTCTAAAGGCCTACAATACTAATGTCGACATCAATTGCCAAAAACATTAGTGGAATTTTCATAAAATATTAAAGTTTTTTTATGATGACTAATTGAGAAGACGTTTTGTTGCCATTAATATCAATTTCCGGAAAAAATGCATAAAAAAAATGGTCTCGATGGACCATCTTTATAAGATAATGCAGATTAAACCGCCACTACCTTCATTGATTATTTTTGTTAAAGTCTCTTGTAATTTTTCTTGGGCATTGTCCGGCATTCTCGCTAATTTTGACTGAATCCCCTCTTTTACCAAGTCATACATTGTCTTTCCAAAGAAATCAGTTTGCCAAATCCGGGAGGGATCTTTCTCAAACTCACTGGTTAAGTAGCGAACAAATTCTTCTCCTTGTTTCTCCGTACCAACGATCGGGCTCACCTCAGTCATAATATCGGCTTTAATCAAATGGATTGAAGGAGCGCTCGCTTTGAGTTTTACTCCAAAACGGTTGCCATGCCGGATCAATTCGGGTTCGGCCAACGTTAGCTCTTCCATTGCCGGATTGACAACCCCATAACCGGTCTGACGAACTTGAGACAAGGCCCCTGCCAACTTATCGTATTCACGTTTGGCAACTGACAGTTCACGCATCATGCGCATTAAATGATGGTCTCCGGTCACGGTGAAACCGGACATTTCTTCCAATACTTTATAGAAGAGTTCCCGATCCGTCAACATCTCCACATATACAGAGCCTTCACCCAGTGCGACCCGGTGCATGTAAACATCTTTAACATCTTCTGTCTCTTTTAGGTTACTAATTACCCGATCAATGTCTTTCACCCGATCAACTTGTGCGATTGCCGTAAAAACGGCATCTTCAAATCGGGAGCGCAGCCAGTGACCTGTTTCCAGTTCTTCCACCCATTTTGGAAAATCAACCCGAATCTCCCGTAATGGAAACATATATAAAATTTCTTGCAACACGGTCTCAATCTGGGTGTTCGTCATCTGTTGACAATTGACGGGAACAACCGGAACTTGATATTTTAGTTGTAAATCCGCAGCCAATTCCAGCGTTTCCGAGTTTTCGGGATGAAGCGAATTCAGCACCACAACAAATGGTTTCCCTAACGCGTTTAATTCGCTAATTACTCTTTCTTCAGCGGGAACATAGGACTCTCGCTGCAATTCAGTGATACTGCCATCGGTGGTGATTACCAAGCCGATAGTTGAGTGATCGGTAATCACTTTACGAGTACCCATCTCCGCGGCTTCAATGAAACTTACCGGATCTTCCTGCCATGGAGTGATAACCATTCGCGGACCCGATTCGTTTTCATAGCCTAAAGCACCTTCGACGGCATACCCTACACAATCTACCAGTCGTACCCGGAATTGAATATTTTCGGCGATCGTAACTTCAACAGCATCACTCGGGATAAATTTTGGCTCAGTGGTCATAATTGTTCGTCCATTGCCGCTTTGAGGCAGCTCGTCTTGGGCGCGTTGCTGATCGTAGTAATTCGCAATATTCGGGATAACCATCAGTTCCATAAATCGTTTGATAAACGTTGACTTCCCTGTACGTACCGGCCCTACCACTCCGATATAAATATCACCTTCGGTACGTTCGGCGATATCTTGAAAGATATCATACCTTTCCATCCTTCTCCCCCCTTTTCAAAATTTTAAACAGTATATGATAACGGGAATTGATTCATCCCCCCTTTATTTCTTTCAATCCTGCCTGACCATTACCAATATATATATATTGGTACATGAATTCCAATATTACCAAATGCTTCTCAAATTACGGCCAAACCAGTTCCCGACCGCCGGAAGGAAAATAATCAATCCAGATTCACTTCAAGTCGCAGCGGGCTATTGTAATATATTAATCGACCGCTCTTTTTAAAACAAAAAACGGTTCATCGCGAACCGTTTTACTTCATTTTTTGTCTTATATTTTTTGATTGACAGCAGTTAAAATGATATAAAATATTTTATTTATTATTGCTCAGTCCAAGTATAGGTTCCTGAAACGACCTCTTCCATCTCATGGGTGCGCATCCGTTCCATCAATTGACTGACCCCCTCTTTCGGGGACAATCCTTCGTACAATATTTGATGAACAATGCTGACAATAGGCATTTCAACCTGTTTTTGGTTGGCAAGACGATAGGCCGCTTGCGTGGTCGCCACCCCTTCAACCACCATCTTGGTCGAACCTAAGATCTCCTGCAGCGATCTCCCTTTACCTAGTTCGCGGCCAGCCCACGCATTCCGGCTGTGGATACTCGCAGCTGTCACAAAGAGATCGCCCATTCCCGACAGCCCTGCAAACGTCGGAGTTTGAGCGCCAAGCGCTAACCCCAGACGGGCCATTTCAGCTAAACCACGGGTGACCAAAGCCGCTTTAGTATTATCGCCGAATCCCAATCCGTCGGAAATTCCCGCCGCCAATGCAATGATATTTTTTAAAGCGCCGCCGAGTTGAACGCCGATTCGGTCGGGATTGGTATAGACCCGAAATCGGGGCGAGATGAGTAAATCTTGTACCGCTTCCGCATATTTCAAAATCGGAGTTGCGACCACCGTGGCCGAAGGAACTCCTCGTGCAACCTCTTCGGCATGATTTGGACCGGAAAGGGCGACCAAAGCACCGGGATTGATCATGGGCAACTCTTCTTGCAAAACCTGATCTAGGGTTTTTAAACTTTGAACTTCAATTCCTTTCGCCGCGCTGATGATGATACTCTCGGGTTTAATGGATAAAGCCACCTGTTTTGCTACGCTTCGCAACCATTGGGTAGGTACCGCCATAATAATAAACTTGGCGTCGTTAACGACATCGACAAGGGAAGAACTGGCTTCAATGGTTTGAGGCAAAATGATGCCCGGTAAAAAGGTCTGGTTGGTATGGTGGTGATTCACCTCATCAACCACCTCGGACTCAAAAGACCATAGTTTCACTGGTAATCCTTTTTGAGCGCAGTGTATCGCTAAAGCCGTTCCCCATCCACCGCTTCCAATAACTGAAACCATTATTTCTTGGCGCCTCCACGATTTTTATATAAAATCCGATTTTCTTCACCACGAAACAAACGCTTGATATTCGTATGATGGCGATATATGGCTAAAATCCCGACGGCAATCGCAAAAATCTGTCGGGAAGGATCATCCTGATAAAAGATAAAAACGGAAATTGGATACGAGATAGCGGCTAAAATCGATGCTAAGGAAACATAGCCGGAGCAAAAAAAGAAAACTAGCCATACCGGTAATGCGACTACCAGACTGTACGGAGTTAAGCCAATCATTACCCCTAAGGAGGTGGCGATGCCTTTACCTCCCTTAAAACCGGAATGAATCGGCCAATTATGACCGACGATCGCCAAAACTCCCGTTAAAATCGCCGGATTAAATCCACCCATTGGACGAAGCAAGTATTCTCCCAACAAAACCGCAATAATTCCTTTGAGACTATCGCAAACCAAAACCAATGCTCCATAAACCGTGCCGAGAACTCGAAATACGTTGGTGGCGCCAATGTTTCCGCTACCGCTATTCCGAAGGTCGACCCCTTTGATTTTGGCGACAATATCCCCAGTTGTAATCGTGCCAATAAAATACGCAACCACTGAAACAATTAAAAGTTTAATGAATTCCATCTTGTCACTCCCGCTAATCTACGTTTTTACTACTACTTGATTTTAGTTCAAACTTGATTGGCGTTCCAACGAAGGTAAAATATTCACGCAGTTTATTTTCTAAATAACGTCGATACGAATAATGGAATCCTTCCGGGTCATTGACTGTAAATTGAAATGATGGAGGCTTTACGCCGGATTGCCGCGTAAAATAAATTTTAAATGGCCTTCCTTTATTGGATGGCGGATGATGGATAGCAATCGCTTCGGAAATGATCTGGTTTAACTTGTTATTAGGAATCCGGAACGTATAACTTTCCATGACTTGATTCACGATTGGCAAGATTTTAGTCAAACGTTGCCCGGTTTTCGCCGAGATAAAAATTAACGGCGCATAGTCGAGAAAGTCAAGCGAACGACGGATTTTTTCCTCATAGATCCCCGCAGTTTGATTGTCTTTTTCGATCAAATCCCATTTATTAACCGCAATTAAACATGCCTTCCCGGCATCTTTAATAATTCCGGCGATCCGTAAATCCTGTTCCGAAACTTCCCCGGTCGCATCAACCACCAAAATCACAACATCGGAGCGTTCCACCGCCCGTAACGCTCGAAGCACACTATAATATTCAACCGACTCTTCCACTTTGGACTTACGCCGAATCCCGGCGGTGTCGACCAGCAGATAATGATGCCCATGGACACTTAAGGGAACGTCAATCGCGTCCCGGGTTGTGCCCGGCTGATCACTGACGATAACCCGCTCTTTGCCCAACAGCGAGTTAACCAACGACGATTTGCCGACATTGGGTCGTCCCACAAAAGTTACCCGAATGAGATCCTCACTAAAATCTTCGGTCTCGGGCGGAAGATTGGCAATGACCGCATCCAGCAGATCGCCGATATTTTTCCCATGCTCCGCCGAGATGGGAATGGGTTCTCCTAATCCCAAGCTATAAACATCGGAGTCAACGATTTGACTGGTATTTTCGATTTTATTCACTGCAAGCGTAGTCGGTTTCTGACTTTTTCGCAATAAAGACGCCACTTGATAGTCGGAGGCGGTTAACGATTCCCGACCATCGACAACCATAATCACCGCATCCGCTTCTTCCAACGCCATGTCGACTTGTTTGCGAATTTGGGTTTGAACGGGATCCCGTTCATCAGTGATTCCACCCGTGTCAATCACCAAAAACTTACGATCAAGCCATTTCCCATCGGCATACAGTCGATCGCGAGTTACTCCGGGAGTATCTTCAACGATCGCCAGACGTTGTTGGACCAGACGGTTAAAAAGCGTTGATTTACCGACATTCGGCCGGCCAACGATCGCTATAACTGCTCGAGACAACCTGCAACACATCCCTCGTTTGTAATCCAATGGAGCCAATCCCGGGCTCGCGTCGGTACTACCTCTACTTGTTTCGAAGCGCATGCTTCCTTCAGTTCGGAGATGGATAAACCATCTAAAAATAATTCGGCACCTTGTTTTAACGTAATTTGCGGTATTAGATAGCAAGAAGCTTCGGTTCCTTGGTGGTTTTGAATTGCCGCTGCGATATCTTTTCCCGTCAAAAGGCCGGTAACTGTTACAGTCTGGCCAAAAAACCGGTTTAAAACCGGTAATAATTCAACTTTTAAGCGAGGGTTTTTCGATTCAAGAAAAGCCCCAATCTCCTGCCATAATCCCAAGGCTGCTTGTCCGGTAATAATCACCAAATTTCCTTTCAAACATTCCATTTTACGGCTAAGCCCCGGATAAACTTCATGAAATTCAGTAATAAACCACCGTAATAACCCAACTCCGTTATCCAATTGCAGATAATCTTCATATGCTTCATCCGGTGGCAAGGATTTTCCGGCTAAAAGATACCATTCGTCGGCAGCAAAGACAAAGCGCGTCTCCATGGTAGCCAAAAACTGTGGTTGAACCCTATCGACAATTTCCAACACCTGACTGGCTTCAACTTGATTAAAAGTTCGTAATGAAAATAACTTTGAACGGTGACCTGTCAGTCCGACCGGCACAATCGCCAACGACGCAACGGCCGGCCACAGCGCTACTAGTTGGTTAATGGTCTTTTCCAAAATAGGACCATCATTGATTCCCGGGCAAACAACTGCTTGGGTATGGATCGTAATTCCCAAATCAGCCAAACGCTTTAATTGTTCCAAAATCGGCGCTGCTTTTTTTGAACCCAATAACCGTTGCCGGACCACTGGGTCTGTCGCATGAACCGATATGTAAAGCGGACTTAAATGTTGTTCGGCGATCCGCTCCCAATCGTGCTCGGTCAAATTGGTCAGCGTTACGTAAGCTCCTTGTAAAAAAGACAGCCGATAGTCATCATCACGGATATAAAGCGACTCCCGCTGCCCGGGAGGTAATTGATGGACAAAACAGAATAAACAATGATTGGCACATTCACGAATTCCATCAAACACCGCGTTATCAAAGACCAATCCGAGCGACTCTTCGGGTTCTTTATCAAATTCGATAGTCTCAACCGTCTCGGCTTTGGTTTTATAAATTTCTAGCGTAATCTCTTCATCGGCACTAACCATTAAATATTCAATATAGTCAACTGGCTTTACTCCATTGATTGAAAGCAAACAATCCCCAGGTTCAAGTTCAAGTTCCTCGGCAATGCTTCCAGGCTCAATCGCCTTAATCAGCGTACCATTATCTGTCATAAAATCCTCCTTAAACTTGAGTTATATTCGCTTTTCCTCCTAACAACTCCTTCATCATTCCATAATAAAATACTTACCGGTTGAAAAATATGTTCAACTCTCATCTTATTTAAAGGAATTACCACGATAGCGAGCACGTCACAGATTTAAATCGTTGCGGTATGTCATTTATCATCTGGGTTTTTCTTACTCGCCAATCCGTTGATCAACCACAATATCCGCCCCTTTGCTATCCAAAATTGTATAAACCTTATCGCTCAGTTCATCCGCGACTTCTATGATTCCGACCACATTTTTTTGAAGCTGGTATGGAACCGTATTGGTATAATTTTTGAGTATTTCCGAGGGGTCGAGCGAATTTTGACGGTTCGTCACTCCAATTTGAACCATGCCAATATCAGCAATGGTTTCCTGTTTTAGCCCTTCCCAGTGCAACCTGCGTTGTTCTTTATTCCTTTCCATACTGAATTCTTCCGCAAATTCATAGGAGAACTCCCGTGAAGGTTGCTTAATTAATACTGAAATCTCACTCTTATCCCAACATTCTTTTTTGATCCTGCCCAAAGCATTACGGGCATCATCCACATGCGTAAAAACTCCTACGATTCTCCGCATCGTTTTTCGCCTCCCGCTTGACATTCTTCTGTTTATTTTATCCAAAGTATTCGTAAAAACTCAATGGATATCTCAAAAGTGACCATCGGAAGGCGCGCAATAAAAGGGAAATATTTTGCAACAAGCAAAGAGTATAGACCAACCTGGAATGGATAAGCTAAAATCGTTATTCTTGCTTAAGGAGGTGATCGCATGGATTGGCTTCGGACATTAGTACGTTTCGTAGTAGCCGCTTTGGTTTTAATGTTCATTGGCGCAATTGTTCCGGGGTTTAAGTCATTAAACTTCATTAGCGCTTTATTGGCAGCGGTTGTAATCGCCGGAATAAGCTACCTCATCGAATTGGTTTTAGGAAAAAAACTTACTCCTTACGCCCACGGAGTCGTAGGCTTTCTCGTTTCGGCGGTGGTCATTTATATAACACAGTTTATCGTCCCTGGCATGTCGGTTTCGGTTATCGGAGCACTTTTAGCCTCCTTGGTGATAGGATTGATCGACCTTTTCATCCCGACTCGGATCAGTTAGTTTCGAAAGGCGCAAAGCGCCTTTTTTTTATTGAGTGACATCGGCCCGAATAATTTTTAAGTAGTCGTCCACGCTAGCTATCGCTGGCGCAAGCGATTGAAAAATTAAGTTAGGTGGAGCGATATAGGCCGCAGTTATTTTCTAGGTAGCAAAAAGCGGAAACGAGTTACCGTTTCCGCTTTTCAACACGATGTTACTTATTTCTGTCCCAAATCCCCTTCTTTTTTCACCGCAGCTTGAGCCGCAGCCAATCTAGCAATCGGAACCCGGAATGGGGAACACGAGACATAGTTTAAACCAACCCGGTGGCAGAACTCAATAGACGACGGATCGCCACCATGCTCACCGCAGATTCCCAATTTGATATCCGGACGGGTCTGTTTACCGAGCTTTGCTGAGAGCTCAACCAATTTACCGACGCCAACCTGGTCAAGTTTGGCAAAAGGATCGGATTCGTAAATCTTCTTATTATAGTATTCCTCTAGGAATTTACCGGCATCATCGCGGCTAAAGCCAAACGTCATCTGCGTAAGGTCATTGGTTCCAAAGGAGAAAAACTCGGCTTCCTTCGCAATCTCGTCCGCCGTCAAGGCCGCCCGCGGAATCTCGATCATGGTTCCGACTTTATATTCCAGTTTGACACTGGCTTTGGTGATCACTGCATCGGCCGTTTTAACAACAACATCTTTCACATATTTTAATTCCTTAATTTCACCAACCAACGGGATCATAATTTCCGGCACGACATTCATGCCTTCTTTATTGACATTAATGGCGGCCTCGATCACTGCGCGGGTCTGCATTTCAGCGATTTCAGGATAGGTAACGGCCAAACGGCAACCGCGATGTCCCATCATCGGGTTGAATTCATGCAAATCGGCAACGACCGCTTTGAGATCCTCAAAGGTGATTCCCATCTCTTTGGCTAAAGCACGGATATCCTCTTCAGCTTGAGGCAGGAATTCATGAAGCGGCGGATCCAGGAAACGAATGGTTACCGGGTATCCTTTCATTTCACGGAATAACCCTTCAAAATCACTTCGTTGCATTGGCAGGAGTTTTTCCAATGCCTTACGGCGTTGTTCTTCGGTCCGGGCGACGATCATTTCGCGCATTGCCGGGATCCGGTCGGGTTCAAAGAACATATGCTCCGTCCGGCAGAGGCCAATTCCTTCGGCGCCAAATTTACGGGCGGTGGCGGCATCATTGGGAGTATCCGCATTGGTCCGAACTTTTAAGGTCCGGAGTTCATCGGCCCATTGCATTAATGTCGCAAAATCACCGGTCATTTCCGGCTCAATAGTCGGCAATTTATCGCCATAGACATTACCAGTCGAGCCATCAAGGGAAATCCAATCGCCTTCAACATATTTTTTGCCGTTTTTATCAAGGAAAAATCTTGCCTCTTCATTAATTTTAATCTCGCCGCATCCCGCGACACAACAAGTTCCCATACCGCGAGCCACAACCGCCGCGTGAGAGGTCATACCGCCCCGCCCAGTCAAAATACCCTGAGATACGTGCATGCCTTCAATATCTTCCGGTGAAGTTTCCAAACGAACTAAGATGACTTTCTTTTCGCCAGCTTTGTAAGCAGCAACCGCATCATCCGCTTCAAAATAAACCTTTCCAGTGGCAGCACCCGGCGATGCCGGCAATCCTTTGGCGATCGGAGTTGCGGCCTTTAACGCTTTCGGTTCAAAATTCGGATGTAAAACCGCATCCAGTTGTTTCGGATCCACTTTCATAATCGCTTCGGACCGGGTCGCCATTCCCTCATTGACCAGATCGACCGCAATTTTCAAGGCCGCCGCCGCAGTTCGTTTCCCATTTCGGGTTTGCAGCATAAAAAGTTTGCCGCGTTCAATGGTGAATTCCATATCCTGCATATCGCGATAATGTTTTTCGAGAGTTTCGGCTGTATTGGCGAATTGATTATACACATCCGCCATAATCTCTTTTAATTGGTCGATTGACTGCGGCGTCCGGATGCCGGCAACCACATCTTCACCTTGCGCGTTAATCAAAAACTCGCCATACAGTTTCTTTTCCCCGGTTGACGGATTCCGGGTAAATGCGACGCCGGTTCCGGAATCATTCCCCATATTGCCGTATACCATCTCTTGCACATTAACGGCAGTCCCCCAATCACCCGGAATATCGTTGAGACGACGGTAAATGTTCGCGCGAGGGTTATCCCAGGAGCGAAATACTGCTTTAACAGCTTCCATTAGCTGGATTTTCGGTTCTTGCGGAAAGTCGGACCCTTTTTCTTTCTTATAGAGTGCTTTATAACGTTTAACAACTTCTTGCAGATTATCAGCGGTTAAATCCGTATCAAACTTAGCGCCGTTCTCTTCTTTAACAGCGTCAAGAATCTTTTCGAACTTTACTTTTTCAACTTCCATCACCACGTCACTGAACATCTGAATAAACCGGCGATAGCTGTCATAGGCAAAACGCGGGTTATTTGTTAATTTCGCCAAACCTTCAACCACAACGTCATTTAGCCCCAAGTTCAAAATGGTATCCATCATTCCGGGCATGGAGGCCCGGGCTCCGGAACGTACCGATACTAAAAACGGATTGTTTGGATCACCAAACTTTTTTCCAACAATCTGTTCGGTTTTTGCTAATGCTTCATAGATCTGCTCTTCGATCTCAGCTGCAATCATTTGTCCATCAGCATAATAGCGGGTACAAGCTTCTGTAGAAACTGTAAATCCTCTTGGAACCGGCAGGCCCAACCCGGTCATTTCAGCCAGATTAGCTCCCTTACCCCCAAGAAGGTTTCTCATTGAGGCATTGCCCTCGTTGAAAAGATAAACATATTTTGCCATGAAAATACCTCCTAGTGTATTAATTCTTTTATTTCTACAGGAGAGAATTTCATTTCAAACCCTCTCCGGTAAAGTCGAATAATACGATGAGGAATTCTGGCTTCCGGGTATCCAAACGTGACAAAAGCCGCCAAAGCGGCACTCACCATGTCTCAGATCCCGGAACACTGATGTTGAAAGTTAAATTCTCCATTTAACCTGCCAGTTCCTTCTGAAAATGTTAAATATTTTTGTAAACAGTAACTTAAATTTAATATTTTGCATTTTATATGGTTTTATTTCCCCAGGGATTCAGCGCGTTGTTCCTGTAAAAATCCATATTTATCAATGCATATTCGACCATTATATTATATTCGTTCGATTCCAATCGCATTCTCCTGATTGTTAATTTATTTTTACGATCGGTTTACTTAATATTATATTTTGCCTGTTGGAAGCCTAAAAATTTACAAAAAAAAGCCGGCGATTGCTGCCGGCATTACTTTTTACTATATAAATTAAATTTTTTGTTTATGGAACCAACGACTGGATGATCAGCGATTTGAATCACTGCATTGGATTAATCATTTAAAAAATTTTTGGCGACGATAATATCCTGGGCGATTTGTTCTTTGAGCTCTTCTAGCCCAGAAAAGCGGGCTTCAGGTCGGATAAAACGCAAGAAGTCAACTTTGACATGGATATCGTATAAATTCATTGTAACATCAAACAAAAAGACTTCAACCAAGGGGATTTTCCCACCAAAGGTCGGCTTAATTCCAACATTGGCAATTCCGTAATAAACCTGATCTCCGGCTGTCAATCGCACGAAATAAACACCGTAGCGCGGCAAGATAAATTCGTCACCAACCATTAGGTTAGCGGTAGGAAACCCCATGGTTCTTCCACGTTTTTCTCCCGGAATAACCTGACTCTCAATATAAAAATCATAACCTAACATTTGATTGGCGAGTTCCAATTGACCATCAATCAGGTATTGCCGGATTTTCGAACTACTCACCGTTACCCCATCAACTTGGACTGGTTCAACCCTTTCAATTCCAACACCATATCGAGAACCAAGTGATTGTAAAAGGGCAAAATCACCCCGACCTTTCGCTCCAAAACGAAAATCATATCCAACCACGACCAACCGCGCTTTCAAAGTCTTGACGAGATATAAATCGAAGAATTCTTCAGGCTGAGTTTCAGAAAGTTGCTGGTCAAACTGAAGTTCCAATAACGCATCAAGTCCTTGTTTTGACAATCGTTCTCTGCGGATCGAAGGCAGATTGATTAATCGCGGTGCTTCATGAAATAAACTTTCCGTATGGTTAACAAAAGTTACAGCAAGCGAGGTTACATTTTGGAGCCTAGCCAATATAACGGTCCGTTCAATGATCGCTTGATGACCGAGGTGTACCCCATCGAAATTGCCAATCGTAACGACTGTTGCGAGTGAATTTTCATGTTGAACTTGTGTAATAGAATTCCATACTTTCATTGAATTCGGAAACTCCTTTAGTCACTCATAGCGAAAAACTTTGATGGGTTGCCAATAGTTGTGGGTTTCTTTATTTTGCAGTTCGGCAATGGCGATCAACGTCGAGTTACGATCAATCACCCGGACAACTGTTGTTCCTGATTTTGCCGGGTACCTAAACGAAGAGATCTTCCCGCCGTTTCGCACTTTTGCAATATCCTCATCATCAAGGGATAACGATTCAAAATGATTTAAGGCATGATTGATAGTAACCAATCGCTCGCCGAGCCGATCTTGGCTTAGCAGTTCTTTTACGGTGGCCAGTGTGATGCTGTCTTCAATTCGAAAAGCTCCGGATTGCAAGCGCACCAGACTCCCCATATGAGCGCCGCAACCCAAAAGTTCTCCTAAATCATGAATGAGTGTTCGGATATAAGTGCCTTTGGAACAAGTAATTCTGACCGGTAGCTTATCACAGAACTTGTAAGTGTCCTTGGGATTTAAAAATTCCCATTGGTAGACTTTGATCAGTCTGGCTTCCCGCTCAATGACCTCACCTCTCCGGGCTAGATCATACAATTTCCTACCCTGTACTTTTACAGCCGAATACATCGGTGGAATCTGTTCGATATTTCCGGTTAAACGTTCAATCGTTTGGAGCAACGAATCATGGCGAATTGCAACTTCTCTGTTTTCAGACAGGATGATTCCAGTTGCATCTTGGGTATCGGTAGCTTGGCCGAGGACAATCTCCGCCTGATAACGTTTCATTGTTTCATCCAGAAAAGGAAAAGAACGAGTTGCTTGCCCAAGTCCCACAACTAAAACGCCGGTTGCTTCAGGATCTAAGGTACCCGTATGGCCAATTGCCTTTTGACGCAATATTTGGCGTAAGGAAGCAACCACTTGATGGGAGGTCATGCCCCGTTCTTTGTTGATATTTAATATGCCATGCCACATTTTAGGAACCATAATAAGTACTGACGTATGCGATCACTTCATTAACAACTTGATCAATGGGGCCGTTAATGGAACAACCCGCAGCCCTGGCGTGACCGCCACCGCCGAAATTGGCGGCTAATCTGCTAACATCCACCGCGGAAGAGGAACGCCAACTGATCTTCACTTCATTTGGTTTTAACTCTTTAAAAAGCAAACCGACCTCGACCCCTTCGATGGAACGGGCGTAGTTTACGTAACTTTCAGTTTCCTCATTTTCAACCGGAAACTGGCCCAACATTTGCTGGTCCAACACCATCCAGGCAATCTTGCCGTGGCAACCAAGCTTTAAAGTATTAATTACATTTCCCAATAAGCGAATCGAATTATAGCTTTTTTGTTCATGGACGTGTTCGGCAATTTTTGCCGGTTCAACCTGAAAATTTTTGACCAACACCGAAGCTAACTCTAACGTATAAGAGCTTGTGCTTGAATAGCGAAAAAAGCCGGTATCGGTTGCGGTTGCTGTATAAATCGCCCCGGCAATCGCCCGATTGAGCGAAATTTGACCGTCGGTTAAAATTCGAAAAATCAACTCGCCAGTCGCCGCGGCTTGCGGGTCAACAATGTTTAGGTCGCCAAATCCGGTATTACTGATATGATGATCGATATTCACGACAATGATTCCCGGAATATCCCAAAGATCCGTTGGTAAAGCGACTCGCTCTTTTTCCGCGCAATCCACGCAGACGATTACTTCAGGTTGAAAGTTTTCAACTCGATCTTTGATTTGATCGCTATTTTCTAAAAAGTTATAAACTGTCGGAATCCCGTCCATACAAATCATTTCCACGGTTTTACCCTGATTGGCGATGGTCAATCCGATGGCCAACAAGGAACCAATCGCATCGCCGTCAGGATGAACGTGACAAGTTACTAAAAATCGTTTTTTGGTTTGAATCAAATCAAAAAACTGACGGAAAAGGCCGGTCACTAAGAATTCTCTCCTTTATCCGACTTTTTGATCTCTTCCAACAGTTCAAAGATTCTTGAACCGCGTTCAATCGAGTTGTCGGCAATAATATGAACCTCGGGCGTATGACGCATCCGGATTCTTTTACCCAGCTCGGTACGAATATATCCCTTGGCGCTTTCCAACCCTTGCAAAGCTGCGCTTTTTGATTGTTCGTCACCTAAGATGCTAACAAAAATTTTGACATGGCTGTAGTCATTGGAGACTTCTACCGCTGTAACGCTAACGAATCCAATTCGGGGGTCTTTTAAATCCCGCTGTAAAATTTGGCCTACTTCTTCTTTGATTAATTCCCCGAGTCTCTCAGCTCGATGTTCTGTCAACAAAAACCCCTCCATCAGTAGGAACCAAGTTAACTTTTACGTTTAATCTCTTCCATTGCGAAGGCTTCAATAATATCGCCTTCTTTAATATCGTTAAACCGTTCTACGCCAACGCCGCATTCATAACCTTCCTGGACTTCTTTGGCGTCATCTTTAAAGCGTTTTAATGAGTCAATCTTTCCTTCATGAATAACGATATTGTCACGGATTAAACGAATATCGCTATTGCGGCTGATTTTCCCTTCCAAGACATAACATCCGGCAATATTCCCAACTTTCGGAACTTTATAAACAGCTCTGACTTCAGCGCGACCCTGAACCACTTCTTTATATTCCGGGGAAAGCATGCCTTCCAAAGCCTTTTGAACATCCTCAATCACATTATAAATAATGCGATACAGACGAATATCAACGCTTTCTTTTTCAGCGCTCCGTTTAGCATTCGGGTCGGGACGGACGTTAAATCCGATAATAATAGCGTTCGAAGCGGACGCCAACATGACGTCATGTTCGCTGATGGCACCGACTCCGCCGTGAATGACCTTTACCCGAACTTCATCATTAGAGAGTCGCTCTAGTGATTGGCGGGTTGCTTCGACGGAACCTTGGACATCCGCTTTAATAATTAGCTTCAGTTCTTTGATTTCCCCTTCTTTAATCTTGGAGAAGAGGTCATCAAGGGTAACTTTTTGATTCTTCTTCAGCTCGCTTTCGCGTTTAAACTGCATCCGTTTATCTGCTAATTCGCGGGCCAAACGATCTTCGGTAATGACATAGAGGATATCTCCGGCTTCAGGAACTTCCGTAAACCCAATCACTTCAACCGGGGTGGATGGTCCGGCTTTTTTAACCCGTTTTCCTTTGTCATTATTTAAGACACGAACCTTACCGGCAGCTGCCCCGGCAATAATCGAATCCCCGACCTGAAGGGTTCCAGTCTGCACCAACACAGTTGCGACAGGACCCCGGCCTTTATCCAATTCCGCTTCAACAATCGTTCCTTTGGCCGGGCGATTGGGATTGGCACGATAGTCTTTAACATCGGCCACCAGGAGGATCATTTCTAAAAGTTGTTCAATACCGATCCGTTGTTTGGCCGAAACCGGAACAAAGATGGTCTCGCCGCCCCATTCTTCCGCAACCAAACCGTACTCCGTTAAATCTTGTTTGATTCGATCGGGATTAGCTCCCGGCTTATCGATTTTATTGATTGCGACGATGATCGAAACATTAGCATCTTTCGCATGATTAATTGCTTCAATGGTTTGCGGCATCACTCCATCATCAGCGGCAACTACTAAAATGGCAATATCGGTAACTTGGGCGCCACGAGCCCGCATCGCTGTAAAAGCAGCATGACCCGGGGTGTCTAGGAAAGTAATTTTGCGGTCATTCAGCTCAACTTGATAAGCGCCGATGTGTTGGGTAATTCCCCCCGCCTCTTGGGCAGTCACATTGGTTTCACGAATCGCATCAAGTAACGAGGTCTTCCCATGGTCAACGTGACCCATAATCGTAACCACCGGCGGACGTGGTATTAAGGACGCCGGATCGTCTTCGATCTCTTCAACCTGTAATTTTTCTTCTTCAGTCCGCGCTGCGGTCGCCGAAATTCCATATTCATCAGCAATTAGGGTCATAGTGTCAATATCAATTTCTTGGTTGATCGTCGCCATCATGCCCAAGCTCATTAATTTCTTAATGACATCACTGGCGGAAACCTCTATTAACTGTGCAAATTCCTTGACAGCCATTTGAGTTGGCAATTGAACCGATTTGACGGTCGTTGACGGACCTTCTTGCTTGACGGGTCGACCAGGAAAACGTCCAGGCGTTCTTGATTGTACTGATTTTCCGGTACGTTTATCAAATTTATCGCTATACGCTTGGGAACGCGAATCATTACCGCGAGGTGCGGGTTTACTGAAACGATTGTTTGGAGCGGCATTTCCTTGATTCGGTCCACGATTTTGTCCTTGATACGGCGGACGATTTTGCCCTTGATTTTGTCCTTGATATGGTGGACGATTTTGCCCTTGATTTTGTCCTTGATATGGTGGACGATTCTGCCCCTGATTTTGTCCTTGATACGGCGGACGATTCTGCCCCTGATTTTGTCCTTGATACGGTGGACGATTCTGCCCTTGATTTTGCCCTTGATACGGCGGACGATTTTGCCCCTGATTTTGTCCTTGATACGGCGGACGATTTTGCCCCTGGGGAGCCGGTCGATTTTGTCCTTGTGCCGGACCGCGATTTTGATATTGTCCCCGATTTTGTTCGGAATAATTTCCTTGATTTTGGGGGCGATTCGGGTTCTGGTCCATCGGACGGTTCTGATTAACGTTCCGGTTTTGAGGTTGGTTTTGATTTTGATTTCTATTGAAACCAGGTTTCCCTTCTACTCCGGTGGAATCGGGACGATGGTCGTTCCGCGGAACGGTTTTGCCTTCTTCTTTTGACTCAACACCGGGAAGCGGAGCAGGACGATTGGATTGCGGCTTATTTTCCGCCCCTTGAACCGTTTGTGGCGAAGCGGCATTCTCAGTAGTTTTTGTAAACTCACGTTGCACTTGATTATTACTCCCGACTGAAACTTTATTATCAATGTTTTGGGGTACTCGTTGATTCGTCGGTGCCGGTGTCGATGGTCTCATGTTAGGATTTTGAACAGGTTTGGCTTGGAAAAGATCCTTTTTAATCTCTTCAGGAGTTTGGGGACGATTGGGTGTAAATGCTTTTGCCTGTTTTGGAGCAGCCGGATAGACCTCTCTTGCTTGTTCCACATATTTGTCTTCGATCGTACTCATATGATTACGAACGTTTGCTCCCTGCCCGTTCAAATAAGCCATCAAATCTTTTATCGAAACATTTAATTCTTTGCTTAATTCGTGCACTCGAACCTTATTTATGGCTCTTCACCTCCGTCTTTTAATAAAGAACAGATCATCTTGGAAAAATCATTCGAAGTTACTGCAATCACGCCACGTCCCGGAGCGCCAATCCAATGGCCTAACTCGGCGATCATTCCGTATGTAAAAAAACTGATCGTTTTCTGTTCACATAAAAACTTAAAATTTTTAATGGTCTTTGCTGAAAGATCATTGGCACATATCACCACTTGGGCTCGACCATGCCGTATTCCTTCTTCAACTGCCGCCGAACCCGTAAGAAGACGGCCTGCTTTGGCAGCAAGGCCTAACACGGACGCTACTGTCTTCATTTAATTAATTTCACCATTTCCGAACGTAATGTATCTTTTTGCTGAGGAGTAATCTCAATTTCCAAAGCACGTTCGAGCATTGAACCTTTTAAAGCCAGTTCCAAACACTCCACTTTAGGACATGTGTATGCACCGCGACCGGATTTTTTGCCTGTCGGATCAATAGTAACTTCGCCTTCCGGAGTTCGCACAACGCGAAGCAACTCTTTCTTCGGAAAGACACCTTTACAACCCAGGCAAGTGCGTTGAGGGATTTTTCTTATTTTCATTATTTATCCCCCTTTTTGGTGCTTTTGTCCTTTTTTGCTTTGTTTAACTCCTCTCCAAATAATTGTCCAATGGTAAATCCGCCAGCAGTTTCACTACCGCTACCCTCAGTGTTTCCCTCAACTGCAGGATTGGAAGTATCTAAATCATGAGTCGCACCGGTTTTTTTGGCTTGACGTTCCCCTAAAACATCCGAGAAAAAATATCCTTCATCCAGAGAGATTGGTTCGTCATCCAGTTCAACCTTTGCCAAGTGTTTCGGAGCGACTTTGCCTTTTTTGCTCTTCTTTTTGACTACCGTTTCTTCTTCTTCATCCGCTTTTTCCACAAATACCGGTTCTTCTTCACCTTCATAATACGGTTCCTGCGGCTCGGTTTCGTTCGATTCTGCCTCGGCCTCAAACGGCGCTTCCAATTCTGCGATCGTTTCTTCAACCGCGGTTAAAGTTTCAGCGGTTGATTCCGTTTCGGGTTCGGTCATTTCTGCAGCAATCGGTTCTGCCACCCGGATCGGATCTGCAACCTGTTCACGGAAACCGATTTCTTCATAGACCAATTTATCAATCAGTTCAGCTTGATCCGCCGCCTGGGATTCACTCTTGATGTCGATTTTCCAACCGGTAAGCTTTGCAGCCAAACGTGCATTTTGCCCTTCTTTGCCAATCGCCAATGACAATTGGAAATCGGGCACAATGACAATCGCCGTTTTCTTTGAGGGTAAGATTTTAACTTCGCTTACTTTCGCGGGGCTTAACGCACTGATGATAAACTCGATCGGATCAGCGCTCCATGGTACGATATCGATCTTTTCCCCTTTTAATTCCCGAACGATCATTTGCACCCGAATACCACGATTTCCCACGCAAGCCCCAACCGGATCAATTTGATGGTCACGACTATGTACCGCAATTTTCGACCGATAACCCGGTTCTCGGGAAACCGATTTGATCTCAACGATCCCGTCTTGGATTTCGGGTACTTCCAATTCAAAAAGGCGTTTTAACAAACCCGGTCTGGTTCTGGATAAGAGAACTTGCGGACCTTTGGTGGTCTTTTTCACTTCGACTACATAAGTTTTCAAACGCATTCCAGGTTCATATTGTTCAGTCGGCATCTGCTCGTTGCTAGGCAAAATACCTTCGATTCGTCCTAAATCAACAAATAAATTCCGTTGTTCATAGCGTTGAACCACACCGGTTATGAGATCCCCAACTCGGTTGACGAATTCATCATAGATGATACTGCGTTCCGCCTCGCGAATCCGTTGTACCACAACTTGTTTGGCAGTTTGGGCAGCAATCCGACCAAATTCTTTGGGGAAAATTTCGAATTCAACCAAATCTCCCAATTCGTAAATGGGATTAATTTGTTGGGCTTCCTCGAGGCTAATCTCATTTTTGTCGTCTTCCACTTCTTCGACAACCGTTTTGTGGGTATAAACATGAAATGACCCCGTACCGGGATCAACACGAACTTCTATACTCTGGGCTACTTTCTGATCTCGTTTATACGCAGAAGCCAAAGCTGTTTCGATTGCATCTAATAAAATTTCCTTACTAATCCCTTTTTCTTTTTCGATCTGTTCCAGAGCATCCATAAATTCGTGATTCATTTCTTTTTAATACCCCCTTCATTTGCGAAGACATCCGGGATAAGACGGGCCTTTACGATGTCTTTTAACGGAATCTCCAAACTTAGCTCGTCACTTATTTTGAGTAAAACCAAAACCTCGGAACCATGGTTGCTGAGTCCCAAAAGCTCGCCACGGTAGGTTTTTTGGTTGTTTAATGCTTTAAACAGTTTAATTTCAACCTGATTATGTACGAATCGTTGATAATCACGTTCTTTTTTTAGTGGTCGTTCGATACCGGGTGATGATATTTCCAGCAGGTAACTCCCAGGAATCGGATCGGTTTCATCAAGTGCTTTCTCTAACGCTACGCTAAAACGCTGACAGTCATCGGTAGTAATTCCCTGCTCGGAATCGATTGTACAGCGAAGAATCCAGTCCGGTCCTTCTTTATGATATTCAACCTCAACCAGCTCATAACCCAACTGCCCCGCTAGCGGTTCTCCCAGCCTCGTAACAACCACATCAACCCGTTCTTTGGACAAGATCTTCTTCCTTTCGATTAACAAATCGAAAGAGTGGGTTTCCCCACTCTTTCTAAACTTTCCTATTAAGTTTACCACATTTATAATAACTTGACAAGTAATATAATATTCCTAAGCGAAGATATAACCGGCTTTCAATCATACTGTTTCAACTGGACAAATTCCTCATTGTACTACGATAACCCAGTTGTTCCGAAATTTTGCCGGCCGCCTCCAATACTTCAGGCAATATTTCGTGAGTGATCCGTTCATCGGACATGCGGTGGATAGGGCCTGAAACACTAATTGCAGCTTGAACTTTATTTTCATAATTTTTTATCGGGGCTGCGACGCAAGTCACACCCTCGTCCCGTTCGGAAAAATCCAACGCATACCCGTCCCGTTGAATTTTTGTTAAGGTTTGGATCAGTTGATCGATATCGATAATGGTAAATTGAGTGAATGGGATAAACTTCACTTTGGCAAAACGGTTCCGCAGTTCCTCTTCGGCCAAACCAGCCAATAACACTTTCCCGGTACCGGTACAATAAGCCGGACCCCGACTGCCAATTCGAGCGAACATTTTAACAATTACCATGTTGGTCGACTCTAATTGATCAATATAGACAACTTCGTGGCCGTCCAAAATTGCCAAATTAGTGGTTTCCGTGGTCGAGGCGGCTAACTTTTTCAAGTACGGTCTGGCGATTGCATTAAGATCTAGCGCCGCCATGGCCGCAATTCCGATTTCGAAGGCTTTCAATCCCAGTTTATACTGTAACGAACTGGCATCTTGCTGAACAAAGCCTTGATTCATCAATGTATTAACCAAACGGTGCGCGGTGGTGAGTTTTAAATTAGCCGTCTTTGCCAACTCGGATATGGAGACGGAGTCCGTTTCACGAGAAAGGATTTCTAATAGGGAAAGCGCGCGGACCACTGCTTGTACAGTTTCGCCTTCACCCTCTCGATTGCGACTCATCGATAACCTCCTGTCAGCTAATCCAACTTATCCTTTAAATAATGAACCGTGTTGAAGAAAGAGATACGCAAAGATCAGCAACCCGATCAATGCTAAAAACAACGTTATTTTTAGTGTTTTCATCACAACTTTAAGGATGATGATTGCAATTAAAGCTCCAAAAATCAACCATGCCCAATTCATGATTGAACCTCCTGAAGTTTTTCGTCACGGATGACCGATCGTTACCTCATGACTGTTTAACGATGAAAACCCTTTAATATTGGTATGAAGTTCTTCAACTTCACCTAAACGTAATAATGTCTGCAAATAAGCGTCGGTTATCTCCTGCTCGCTTTGGTGCAGTTGATAAGCTTGGCGTAAAAAAGGCAATGCCTTGCGATACTGATTTTTCCGCCAGTAATACAAACCAAGATTCTGATAAAGCGGAAAACCGGGCTCATAACGAAGTCCACGTTTCGAAACCAAAATTCCCAGTTGAGCAAAACCGATATCAGTGATGATTTTGCCTGTTAAATACCAATAATACCACAATTTACGAGCTTTTACGCAACTTTTTAAAACACATGCAGCAATAGTAAACCGCCTTCCCGTTTCCCATTCCTGATAAAGTTTGCGTAAATTAACTTCTGTTTTAATAATTGGGTCATTTAACTCGTTCAGTAATTGCAATGTTTGCCGTCTGGTTTGGTTATCGGATGCCAGACGCAATAATTGCAATAATGAATCTTGCGCCTCCTGGTATTGTTCCAGTTGCAATTGGGCGAACGCTAAATTTTGAATGGAAAGATAATGCGTCGGATTCAGTCTAACCGCTTCATCCAACAATGCGACGGCTTCCTCAAAGCGTTTACGTCGCAAACAAAAAGTACCGTAATAATGGTAAATCCCCCACCAATCCGAACTGGTATTTAACCCTTCTTTATAAAAAACTTCAGCTTGATCAAATGCCTCTTTCTCTTCCGCTAAAAGTGCTAAATTGGTTAAAATGTTTACCCGCAACGGATCGAGAGCCAACGCTTGCTTCCAAACCCGCTCCGCCTCTTCAATTTCACCTTTCCCCGCCAAAACCGCCCCCATTAAATCATGGGCTGTTAAATTTTTAGGATCAACGGCTAAAACATTTTGCAATGCGGATAATGCATCATCCAATTGTTGTTGTGAATGGTAAAGCAATGCCCGGCGGATCCAACCATCGGGATATTCGGGAAAAGCTTTCGTCAGCTCTTCCAAAATCGTCGCCGCTTTTTCCGGTTTACCCCATTGCAAATAAACTTCAGCCAGAACTAGCGGAATCCGGGGATGATAGTTGGCAATTTGACGCAAACGTTCCAAAATATCTACCGAGCGTTCATAATTTTTGCTAATTTCATTTTGAACCAAAAATAGAATTAAAATATCGGCTGCTTCGACAAAATCCGGGTCGTACGCTACCGCCTTTAGTAAATTTTCCAAACCTTCCGTTTGCGCCCGTTCATTTTTGGCCTGCGCTAAACTTTCCAACCCTCTGCGAAATGCTAAAAAAGCCTCCAGCGACTCCGTATACATGTTGTGTTTTGATTCAAAGTCTGTATCTCCGGCTAAAAAAGCCATTACCTTTTTGAACAATTGTTCCCATGCAACGAGGAAACGATCTTCAGGGGCATCAATTGAACTTTGAAAAATTACCTGTTGTAACTCCGGATTGAACAAACGCAGCGACAATTCTAACTTTTCCTCGCCTTTTAACGTACCCATCAACCATAATTCTTCGCCGCCCCAAGCAACGTCATCAGCCGGTTGCTCAGGATAAGTTTGAAGGTTCTTATGTTCCATATATACATTGACTTGAGATTCAATTCCTATCGAATTCAACCGCAGTGATGCAAGATCGGAAAGTCCCCTTGCAAGTACAGGTAGATAGATGGGCTCATCATTTGAAAAAAATGGAATTACCTGTATCAACGTTTCCTCCAATGGAGATTATCTTGACCAAACGTTAACACAATCATTTCCGTTAGTCAAGAGCAGGTAGGGGTTATTTCAGTTAACAATCACATTCTAAAACCCCACCTACGTATTTATATATATATGTCGCTCCAAAATTTCCGGACAGAAATTTTACGATATATTTTCCTTAATTCATAAATTCCGATCCTAGATATTGGTTGGGATTGAATTTTTTGATGTCCCTACAATTTTAACGGGAAGAGTGAACCATTGCGAGGTTTTGATAATGTATGTTTTGCCAATCACTTCCTGCCGCAGCGTATTCCGTACCATCTCATAGGCGTTTTGACCGATCTTGGCTTCATATTGGGTGGTATTATAGTCGTTTAGGGTGTTAGTAATCGCTGCTTCCACAATCCGGTTAAATTCGGAACGGATGGCATTGATCGCTTCATCAGGCAGTTTCACCTGGGTTTGGCCGATGCTAATTTGTAAATTATCTAACTCAGTTAGGTTTGAACTGATTTTACCCGGCAATTCTTGCTTAATGCCTTGAAGTACTTGGGGAATACTCCGTTTCGCCTCAGCTTGAATTTTAAGCTGCGCCATCCCGGCAATTCGTTCCGGATCGATCGCCACAGTCAACCCCTGGACCCGGACGTATAACAAAAGCAGCATCGATATTAAGAAACATCCGATAAAAACACCGGTAAAAACTCCATTCCAGTACCGATCTTTATCAAAAATCTTTTTCAATTCCAATTCATGAGTTTCAGACATCAAAAATCCCCCTTTTTTTGAAGACAACCTTTTTTTAATAGTATGCCAACAAAGAGGTGGAATATGATTCCAAAAAGACACTTTCTGGAATAAAAGATCGTATTAATGCTCCGCAAAACGTTGCCATTGTTCCTCCCGGTCTTTAAGAGAAACCACCGGGATCTCCACTTGAATTGCAAAACCGGTTAATTCGTTGGTGCAAAATCGAATTTGACCACCCATTGCTTCGACCCGTTTTTCCATTGCCGATAAACCAAAGCCCTTTTCCAGTTTTCCACAACCAATCCCATCGTCACGCACTTGAAATTGGATCGAATTATTGAACAATGTCAAATCAATTACAGCTTTTTTCGCTTTGCCGTGCCGAACGGAGTTGGTGAGGGCCTCCTGGCAAAGCCGGTAAATCGCATCATAAGTCAATTGCGAATATTCCAATTCCAAACCCTTCATTGAAAAATCAATTTGCAATCCGGTCGTACGGTACTCAGCGATCAGTTGATTGATAATCCCAGCCAAACCGGTATTGCCAACCTTCTCGGGTGATAACCCAACGATCGAGCGACGGATTTCCGTTAATCCGTCTTGCGCCACCTTCATCGCTTGCGCCAACTTTTCCTCGGTTTTTTGAGGATTGGTATAGCAATTCATGCTGCTGACCTGCAACAATGTGACTAACAACGTCATTGTCTGCCCAATTGTATCGTGAACATCTCGCGCCAAACGATTTCTTTCTTTGGAAATCGCCAGTTCGGCGACTGTCGCCGAATAATCTTTTAATTGATTATTCTTCTCAATCAATTGAGTATTTTGGGCGTTTAATTTTAAAAGCATCTGTTTGTATTCCGTAACATCAGTAAAGGTTACAAGTCTGCCGATCACCTCCATATCGTTGGTGATTGGTTGAACGTTCACCTGAAAGCTGCGTAATGTTGGATGCGTCAAATTTAACTCACCGCTGATCGAAGTTACCGTCTCGCTGCCAATGGCTTTGAGGATTCGCTCCGTTGCCGCGCCGGGTTCAACATTATTCTGTAAATTGGCGACCAACCGGTGAATATCGTTGACTTCGGGTAAAAAACGCTGGATATTCTCCACAAAGGCTTGATTATAATGAACGATCGCTCCAAAATTATCAATGACTAAAATGGCTTCTTTCATATTAACGACGATCTCGCGATAGGCAATCGGGATGATATTTAAAAATTTATACCGGAAAACCGCAATGACAAAAAACAACAACGTAAAAGTTAAGCCAACCGGGGTGATATCAAAACCGGGATTTAGAGCGCCGCTTACCAGTAAAATATTTAGACTGACCGGAACGAGGGCGGCAAATATCAGTGACCAGGCTTGCTTTTTTACATAACCGAATTGTTTCACGGAGTATCGTACCAAAAGAACGGTGCCAATCACGCAATAACTATAGGAAGTAATGGTATGAATCCAAAAGAAAATCGAGTACTTGCTGAAGTTTACATCGCCATCGCCAAAAAATAAATGATGGCTTTGGTTGGTTAGAACCGCCAATAAAGATAAGGTCGGAGGGATTGCCAACCCAAACATGACAAAACTAAATTTCCGCTTTAAAAAAGCATTTTCGGTATAGGTAAGGCAAAAGACCAACCAACTTAAGCTGATAAAACAGATGGCCATGTACTCGTAGCGGACGAACAACCACTCCACCGGCTGATGAAATGAGAAAACTCGCAAAATTTGAGCGGATAACCAGATCGAAAGGAGAATAAGCACCCAAAGATAACTGATTAGGATCGCATTTTTTTTACCTTTAAGCAGTCCGTAAGTGATCATGGCAATTGCCAGAATTAATGAGAAACTCAAAATAATCAATCGGATCGGAAAACCCAAGTTCATTTTTCCCACACCCCGTTATCACAAAAATTGCATCAATTGGTTGTTTGCATCATACATGCGGCTGTGACAATTCCATAATCCGTTTATTTTTCGCTATCTTTCCATTATTCCCTTTATTTTTCCACAAATTAGATACTTATTATAGTTAATGGAAAAATAACGATTATTAGAAACCAAACTATACCAAACTATACCAAACGAATAACGGGTGGCAAACGGGACATAACGTTCCGGTACTCATCCCAATCGCAAATTAAGAGCTTGATTGAGGCTAACCTTGAAGCGCGCAAGCTGGATTTGTGGATAAGTGAGCTTGCTGAGTCGTTCCGCAAGCTGGATTTGTGAATAAGTGAGCTTGCTGAGTCGCTCAGCAAGCTGGATTTGTGGATAAGCAAGCTTGCTGAGTCGTTCCGCAAGCTGGATTTGTGGATAAGCAAGCTTGCTGAGTCGTTCCGCAAGCTGGATTTGTGGATAAGTAAGCTTGCTGGGTCGCTCAGCAAGCTGGATTTGTGGATAAGTCGGCTCACTCACATCAGTACTATTTGGGGTGAGTGAGATGAAAAAAGCTGTTGCAAATGAATTGGTTTGGTTCATCCGCAACAGCTTTTTGATATTCGGTGATTGAAAATCAGGCGAATTCGTCCAATGCTGCTCTTAGCGAACGCACCAAATGTTCGGTGCTTTGGAGACTCGGGTCCGCCGCAATGGATTGCACAATCGCACTGCCGACAATTACCCCGTCTGCCAAAGGAGCTACTGTCCGCACTTGTTCCGGAGTGGCGATTCCAAATCCGATTGCCACCGGTTTGGTTGTATTGGCTTTGACTCGTCCCATAAAATCTCCCAAATCAACGGGCAATTGATTACGAACGCCGGTAATCCCTTTAAGCGATACTGCATAAACAAAACCGGTTGAAGCCGAATCCGCTTGCTGAATCCGCGCTTCAGCGCTGGTTGGAGCGACCAGAAAATTCATTCCGATCTCATGCTCCTCGGCAAGACGTCGAATGGTTTCTGAATCGTCCGGTAAGAGATCCGGAATAATTAACCCGGCGACTCCGGCTTGTCGGGCTTCAGCCATAAACCGTTCGAGCCCACGACGATAAATTGAATTGTAATAGGTCATTAAAACAACCGGAATATCCAGATTGGCGATGGCTTGTTTTAATGTTACAAATAATTCGCCGACCGTGCAACCATTCCCCAGTGAACGTTGTCCCGCCGCCTGAATCACCGAACCATCGGCAATCGGATCTGAAAACGGAATCCCTACTTCGATCAGATCAGCTCCTGCTCTGGCCAACATTTCCAAAATTCTCGGAGTCTCGGAAAGTTGCGGGTCGCCACCCAAAACATAGGTAACCAACGCTTTTTTGCGACGGCTTTTTAAATCGGCAAATTTTGCCATCACTTGATTCATAAACTCACCCCCATGATCCGGGCCACCGTATGAATATCTTTATCACCGCGGCCGGAGAGATTGATCACGATAATTTCATCCTGCGGGAGGGTCGGCGCCAGTTTCATTCCCATTGCAATCGCATGAGCGCTTTCCAAAGCCGGAATAATTCCCTCCGTTTTGGTCAAGTATTCAAAAGCAGTCAAGGCTTCTTGATCCGTTACCGCCGCATATTGGACCCGGCCCGCGTCTTTCAAATAACTATGCTCCGGGCCAACTCCCGGATAATCCAAGCCGGCCGAAACCGAATAGGCCTCTTGAATCTGGCCGTCGGCATCCGAAAGCAAATAACTCAAAGCGCCGTGCAAAACGCCCGGTTGGCCCATGGTCAGCGAAGCGGCGTGCTCGCCGGTTTCCAATCCCCGCCCCGCCGCCTCGACTCCCAGCAACTTCACTGCGGGGTCGTTGATAAATTCATGAAAAATACCGATCGCATTACTGCCGCCACCGATACAGGCCAAAACATAATCCGGAAGTTTTCCGCTCATCCTTTGAATCTGTTGTCGGGCCTCGCGACCGATAATTGCTTGAAAGTCCCGGACGATCATTGGAAAAGGATGCGGTCCGGCGGCGGTTCCGAACAAATAAAATGTATCGTCGACTGTGGCCACCCAATCGCGCAGCGCTTCATTGATCGCGTCTTTCAACGTTTTACTGCCCGAGCGGACTGAAACCACTTCGGTCCCCAACAATTTCATTCGAAAGACATTGAGCGACTGACGGGCAACATCAACTTCACCCATGTACACCGTACACTGGAGACCAAATTTCGCGGCGACAGTCGCGGTTGCAACTCCGTGTTGTCCGGCGCCCGTTTCGGCAATAATCCGTTTTTTTCCCATCCGTTTCGCCAGCAAAATCTGGCCTAACGCGTTGTTGATCTTGTGGGCGCCGGTGTGGTTGAGATCTTCCCGTTTGAAGTAAACCTGCGCTCCGCCAAGTTCCCGGCTGAAACGTTCGGCATAATACAATGGCGTTGGTCTGCCGGAATAATGGGTATACAAATTTTGCAGTTCGGCGATAAACTCCGGGTCCGTCGCATAACGGCGATAAGCGGCTTCCATTTCCTCCAAAGCGGCAACTAACGTTTCCGGAACATAACGGCCGCCGAATTGGCCGTAGTATCCTTGACTGGTTGGTTCCAACTAAATCAACTCCTTGAAATGATATAATTCTTTAGCAAACTCAGCCAGTTTCGATTCATCTTTGATTCCCGGTTTAGCTTCTAAACCGCTGGATAGGTCGACCGCATCCGGTTGAGCAAGCCGGATGGCTTCTCTGATATTGGTTGCATTTAATCCCCCGGCTAAAATTAACGGATGACCCAGTTTTCGATATTCCCTAAATAATTCCCAGTTGAACGATTGACCCGTTCCACCCGGAACTCCCGGAACGTATGCATCGACTAATATCGCCCGTACATTCGCGTCCCGCCACGCTTGCGACGGTTGGTCCTCACCCGCCCGGAACGCTTTGATTGCTTTGCCGGCCAACGCATTGACCGTTGCAATGGATTCATCCCCGTGCAGTTGGGCGAGATCAAGTTGACAGCATTCCATAATTGCTTGAATGCTTGAGGGCGTTTCATTCACAAACACTCCGACCCGGGTCACCAACGGCGGTAGTTGGCATACGATTGAGGCGGCGGTTGCCACTGAAACCTGACGGGGCGACGGAGCAAAAATAAAACCAACCGCGGTTGCGCCATATTTAATTGCCAGTAAGGCATCTTGTAGCCGGGTAATCCCGCAAACTTTCACCGGAATCATGATGCAATCCCCAACAATTCGCGAATCTTTTGCCCGGGGTTGGCGGCGGTAACAATACTCTCGCCGATCAACACTCCTTGAACACCGGCGGCTTCAAGTTGAAGGAGTTCTTTTCGTCCGCTAATTCCGCTCTCGGCAATGGCAATGATCCCCTTTGGAAGGTTCGTCATCAGCTTGAAGGTTGTATGGAGATCCACTTGAAACGTCGTTAAATCACGATTATTGATTCCAATAACCCGGGCGTCAACCTCTAACGCAGTTTGCAACTCCGGTAGATTATGTACCTCAACCAAAGGCGTCATGCCCAACGCGACGGTTTCTTGAATATACTGCTTCAACTCGCTCCGACATAATGCGGCGACGATCAGTAATACCGCATCGGCTCCGTGAATTTTGGCCTGAAGCAATTGGTAGGGATCAAGGATAAAATCTTTGCGGAGCAATGGTGTCTTTATGGTCTTTTCCCGGGCTTCCCGCAAATTCTGCAACGACCCTTGAAAAAAACGCTCATCAGTCAAAACGGAAATCGCCGTCGCGCCCGAAGCTTCATAGATTTCCGCCAACCGTCCCGGATCGAGATCCGGACAAAGCAAACCCTTGGATGGAGAAGCTTTTTTAATTTCGGCGATTAACGCGATGCCGGGTTGGGTCAAGGCTTGGCTGAAATCCCGCCCCATGCCCGGGGGAACTTGGGCAACCTGCCGCGCTAAGCCGGCGCTTGGCGTAATCTCCTTTTGTCTGGCGATCTCTTGCCGTTTATAATGAATGATCTCATCCAGGAACATGATGTTCAGACCGCCACCTTTCGAAGCTGTTCCAGCTTCTGATAGGCCAAACCGGATTGGATGATCGTGCGCGCCAACGCAATTCCCTCGGCCAGATCGGCCGCTTTACCCGCTACCATTAAGGCCGCCCCGGCATTTAGTAAAACCACCGTTAACTTTGGCCCTTGTTCGTTTCCTTTTAAAATCGCTTCCGTAATGAAGGCGTTCCTTTGGGGATCTTCGCCCCGCAACGTTTCGTTGGGCGCTGCTTCCAACCCATAGTCGGCGGCGGCAAAGCGATAGGTATTAACCTGTCCGTCCCGGAGTAGGCTTACCTGGTTGGCCCCTGCCAATGACAACTCATCCAATCCGCCGCCCCCATGGACAACCATCGCTCGGTCCACCCCGAGCTTGGCGAGGACTTGGGCGATCACCTCGGTTAATTCCGGTTGATATACCCCGATCAGTTGGCAATTGGCATTGGCCGGGTTCGTCAACGGGCCCAGCAAATTGAAGATGGTTCGGAATCCCAACTCGCGGCGCGGCCCGATGGCATGTTTCATCGCCAAATGAAAGACCGGCGCGAACAAAAAGCCCATTCCGGTTGTTTTTAAACATTCGGTGACTTGATCGGGAGCCAGGTCAACTTTTACTCCCAACGCTTCAAGCAGATCGGCGCTGCCGCAACGGCTTGATACGGCGCGGTTACCATGTTTGGCGACCGGTATCCCCGCCGCCGCCACGACAAATGCCACGGTAGTTGAGATGTTGAACGTATTGGCGCTGTCACCGCCGGTACCACAAGTATCAATGATCACCGGCGCTGTGAAGTTGACTTTTAACGCCTTATTCCGCATTACTTTCGCCGCGCCGGTAATCTCCGGCACCGTCTCCCCTTTTAAACGCAGTCCCGTTAGAAACCCGCCAATCTGGGCCGGAGTCGCCTGGCCTTCCATAATCGCGGCGGTGGTCTCGATCATCTCGTTCTCCGTGAGGTCAATTCCTTGAATAATCTTGGCTAAACTCGCTTGTAACACTCTACTCAGCTCCTCTATGGTAATTTAACATTATGCCGCCGGCAGACCGGCTTTTAAAAAATTGGCCAACATCACTTTGCCCGCCTCGGTAAAGACCGATTCCGGGTGAAATTGCAGACCGAAGGTTGGATGCGTCCGATGGCGTAATCCCATGATCAATCCCCCCGGTTCAGTGGCGGTAACTTCCAACGCGACCGGCAGCGCATCTCTTTCCACCACCAATGAATGATAACGAACGGCTGCAAATGGTGCGGTCATCCCCGCAAAAAGGTCGCGGCCATTATGGATGATTTGGGTTTGTTTTCCGTGAACCGGTTCCGGCGCTCTAATTACCCGACCCCCAAAGGCTTCGCCGATGCATTGATGCCCAAGACAAACCCCTAAAAGCGGGATTTTACCTGAGAAATATTGGACGGCTGCGACCGAAATCCCGCTCTCCCTCGGAGTGCAAGGTCCCGGTGAGATGACCAATCGTTCAGGGGCGCAAGCAATCAGATCATCAAGTGAGAGCTGATCGTTACGAAACACTTGCGGGGACCCCCCCAACTCCCCAAAGTACTGGACCAGATTGTAAGTGAATGAGTCATAATTATCAATAACAACCAGCATTCCTTCACCCTCCTACCTTTGCCAAAGCGGTCAGTAACGCGCCGGCTTTGTTCATGGTCTCCTGATATTCAGCCGCCGGAATCGAATCGGCGACAATTCCCGCACCAACTTGAAAGATGGCTTTTTGTTCCCGGAAGAAGACCGTCCGGATGGTGATACAAGTATCCAAATTTCCGTTAAAACCCAGATATCCGACTGCTCCGCCATAAAAGCCCCGGCTGACCGGTTCCAATTCGTCAATGATCTCCATGGCGCGGATCTTTGGCGCCCCCGAGAGCGTCCCGGCGGGAAACACCGCCCGTAGCAATTCAACTCCCGTATACTCCGGAAGCAATTCCCCTTGAATTTCCGAAACGATATGGATGACATGGGAATAATTTTCGACACTCATCAGATCCGTTACTTTCACCGAACCGAAACGGCAAACACGACCGAGATCGTTGCGGCCCAGATCAACCAACATGACATGCTCGGCGCGTTCCTTGGCATCCGCCATCAGCTCTTGTTTGAGTTTTTCATCCTCCTGCACGGTGGCGCCGCGACGACGCGTGCCGGCAATCGGCTTTAACGTTACCAAACTCGCTTCCTTGCGAACCATCACTTCCGGCGACGAACCCGCCAGTTGGAACCGGCCAAAATCGAGATAGAACAGATACGGCGAGGGATTAACTGTCCGCAAGGCGCGGTAGAATAAAAAGGGATCATTGTGATATTCCCGTTCAACCCGCTGCGACAAGACGACTTGAAAAGCGTCACCGGCCCGGATGTACTCTTTAATCCGCTCCACCCCCGCTTCATACTCCTGCTTAGTGGAGAACAAATGCTCACCTGCTGAATGATCGGTCTCATGGTTGGGCATTGCGTCAAGAACCAACGGCTGTTGTAGTTGTTCGGCAACTTGATCCAGATCGGCCAAAGCGCTCTGATAAAGACCCTCTTCCGCTGCGCTTGTTTCGGTATCCACTAACTTGATCAAACGGATTTTATGAAGGACATGATCAAAACAGGCGAGATAACGCGGGATCATCCAACAAAGATCCGGTTCTTCGGCCGGTCCGTTTCGAGCGGGCAAACGTTCGATGAGACGTGCGTAATCATACCCGAGATAACCGACAGCGCCGCCATACATCGGAATATTAACCGAAATAGGCGCGACCCGCATCTCGTTCAGCAACTTTTGAACCTCGCGTAACGGATCGGAATGAGCGATCTCCCGCTTATCTGCTTGACTTTGAATCACGGTAAGGTCGCCTTTCGCCGTAATTGTAAATAACGGATCCCATCCCACGAACGAATAACGGCCAACCTGTTCACCCCGTTCAACGCTTTCAAGTAAAAAACGCCCTTTTTGTTCCGCGGCAGTCAACTTGGCAAATAACGTGACCGGCGTCTCGGTATCGTTAAATAATTCTCCCATGATTGGGATGAAGCGGTATCCGTCATTTTTGCGTTGTTGGAATTCAGTCTGGGAAATGGGATAATGTAATGGGTTGGGATTGTGAGCGGACGGTAAGGGGTCAGCCGGACTTATCGCTTCCATTAATGTCTGGAATTGGCGAAAGTCAAGGGATTGGTGGCCATCGGACAAAGCTGCCGCCGGATTGGGATGGACTTCAATGATCAGTCCGTCAACTCCCGCCGCAATGGCGGCTTTTGCCACCGGAACAACCAGTTCGCTGCGTCCGGTGCCATGGCTGGGATCGGCAAAAATCGGCAGGTGCGTTAATTGTTTGAGCAACGGAATCGCATTGATATCCAACGTGTTCCGGGTCATGGTCTCAAAAGTACGAATTCCCCGTTCGCAAAGAATCACTTGGGTGTTTCCTTCGACCAAAATATACTCCGCCGCTTGCAATAGTTCTTGGACCGTCGCGGATAGGCCCCGTTTCAATAAGACCGGTTTTCGGGAACGCCCGACCGCTTTCAATAGTTCAAAGTTCTGCATATTGCGACTGCCGATTTGCAGGACATCGGCATGCTCCGCTACCACCCCGATCTGGTCAATGGCAGTTACTTCAACCACCGTAAACAGACCCGTCCGCTCACGCGCTTCGGCCAGGAGCTTTAATCCCTCCTCGCCCAGACCTTGAAAACTGTACGGTGAACTTCGCGGTTTGAAGACACCGCCCCGTAGGCCCTGCGCTCCACGTTCTTTAATGTATTGGGCGACCTGCAAAATCTGTTCGCCGGACTCCACCGCGCATGGACCGGCGACGATCACCGGCTTGCCTGCGCCTACCTCTACTTGCCTGATCCGAAAGGAACTCGCAACATCTTTGAACCGTACCAAGGGCAAATTTTCTAAAAAAGCTTCTCGACTCAACTCGGCTCCTCCTTAAAAATAATAAAAGACCAGACTCCTAAGAATCTGGCCTTAAAAAAACCATGATCTCTCAGCTCATCTCCACTATACTCAACTATTCTGCTCTCTACTGTCTCAACTGGTTCTTTAAAAATAACAATCTCTGCTCGAACAAACTCGTCTAAAACTACATCTCACTATACTAAACTGCTCAACTTATAAAGTCGCGCTACTCTAACTCTATTCTAAAAAATCCTTGCCACACTTGATGGTGCCTAACTTGGTATAAATCTCCGCTTTGCCGCGAATCTTCATCGCTGAAGTATGTTCCGTGAATTGAAAAACCATCACTTCACCGCGGTCCAACTTTTCAGTATGATGAAATTTGGTGTCTTTGCCCCGGGTCAATCCAATAATTGTGACTCCGTCTTCTAATGCTCTGACAGCGACATACTCCCCGCCAATATCCTCGTTGATGGTTGCTTGTTCCATTATATCCCCCGGGTTTTACCATTTGATTATCTGATTCATTATAGTCATAAGCTCGAAGCAGTGTCAAGCATGAAAATTGCGTTCGAACTATATCGCTAATTCTTATTTGCTTCAAAAGCCGTCAATTCCCCAAAGATAATCACCCGATCCGCTTCGCTTAAGGTCTCGGTTCCCTTTGGGAAAGCGGTAATTTGTCCGCCCCGCTCAATCGCCAGGACTAACAAGTTCTTTTTGCGGAGATCCAACTCGGCCAAAGTTTTCGCATTGAGGTCCGAATCACCGGAGACGGTTTGATAGATGATTCCCCAACCTTCATTCAGGTTAAAAACACGGTTAAACTGCGCTTGTTTCAGATGGCCGCAACGATACCATCCAATATGCACTACAATTAAAAATAGTATTACAGTCCAAAGGTACCATTCTTGAAAAACCAACCAAAACACGAGGAACAAAAAAAGCATCATCCACCAGGTTTTGGACAAAACCGTCCCCCAACCGCACTTCGTCTGAATACTATATTCGGGAGTCGGCTGCGGTGCTACCACCGTATTCCAGGTCAACAGCAAGGCTTTGGCAAAAGGATTGCCCACTTTAAGCTGACGCCAGATCAAGTAACCGATTGCGCCAAAATGGATCACTAACAGAACCAGCATTTTCGGAAAGATCGTCATTCCAATCACCCTCTACAAAATATGCTGGTCCGAAATGATAAATACCAGTGAATTGAAGCGTTAACCGATTATTTTACAAAAGGCCGCGCCGGATAAAACCGGCATGGAGCTCTTCCGCGGTTTGGGGTGACTTCGCCACGCCCGTTGCCATGGCGGCTTTGGCGACCGCCGTGGCCACTGCGGGAACGATCCGCCGGTCAAACGCTTTGGGTATGATATTTTCCACGCCCAATTCATGCTCGGGAATTAAGTCGGCGATGGCCCGGATCGCCGCGACTTTCATTGCTTCGTTGATCTGGGTGGCCCGGACATCAAGCGCACCGCGGAAGATCCCCGGAAATCCGATAATATTATTGATCTGATTGGGGAGATCGGACCGGCCCGAACCGGCAATCATCGCTCCGGCGGCGATAGCCCGATCCGGCATGATCTCAGGCACCGGATTGGCCATACCAAAGACGATCGCCCGTTCATTCATAGCTTTAACCATCGTTTCGCTAACAATATTCGGTGCGGATACCCCGATAAAAACGTCGGCGCCGGTAAGGGCATGCGCTAAATCCCCTCGCTCGTCGCCGGGATTGGTCAGTTTCGCCAGCTCTTCCTGATAGGGATTGGCCGTTCCGCCATTAGGGAACAGTATCCCGGGCCGATCACAAAGCCGGATATTGGTTGGCGTGACTCCTACCAGCAGTAACATTTTAGTAATAGCTACTCCGGCGGCGCCGGCGCCGTTGACAACAACTTTGATGCCTGCGATTGTTTTACCGACCACTTTCAAAGCGTTCAATAAGGCCGCGCAAACCACCGCCGCTGTGCCGTGTTGGTCATCGTGAAAGACCGGGATCTGCATTGACGCTTTCAGCCGTTCCTCAATTTCAAAGCAACGCGGTCCCGAAATATCTTCCAAATTGATCCCACCAAACGACGGCTCCAATAAACGAATGGTTTGGACTAGTTGATCAACATCTTTGGTGTCGAGACAGATGGGCACACTGTCAATATCGGCAAACCGTTTAAACAGGACCGCTTTGCCCTCCATTACCGGCATCCCTGCCAACGGTCCGATATCACCAAGACCTAGGACCGCGGTTCCATCAGAAATAACCCCAACCACATTGCCACGATTCGTGTATTCGTAGACCAGCTCGGCATTTTGCGCAATCTCTTTACATGGTTCCGCCACTCCGGGCGAATAGGCCAAACTCAAATCATGGGCATCGCGAACCGGCACCTTGCTGACAACTGCCAATTTCCCCCGGTATTCCCGGTGTAATGCCAAAGCTTCCTCGCGTAAACTCATCTTCAATCTCCTCCTGCTCGTAAGTTACTTTATGGTTCAATTGTCGTAAGCTGCATTAAATGAGTCGCTTATTACAATCATTATTTATATAGAAATTAAACGAAACGCTTGTTGCGGCTCGAATCTTGTCGTTCGTCTTTTATTACTTTGCGATTACGGCGCAGTTAACCAGCGCAATTGCGAAGCCAGTAGTTTGGTGCCCTCTTCTTGCCGCTCCAATCGTCCTTTAATCACAACGACTCGGTCCGGTTGGTAGCCATCCTTTACTTCGGCAAAAAGTTTGGGGAAGATGATCACTTCGATGGTTCCGGTCCAATCTTCCAGTCGGCAACCGGCCATCATCGAACCGGATTTGGTAGTCATCGGACGCCAACTGCTGATGATACCTCCCAATAAAACCTCTTTCCCATCGGCTTCTTCTTCCAGTTCTCCAATGGCTAAAATTTTGTTTTGCAGAAATTTGTTCCGCCATTCGTCCAACGGGTGACCGGAGAGGTAAACTCCCAGATACTCTTTTTCCTGCTGTAATAGCTCTTTTTGAGAAAACTCGGGGAGATCCGGCAAACCCGGATCGTAACGAAACCCGTCTTCGTTAAATGAATCTAATAACGTCAATTGGTTTTTGTTCGTCTTTTTAAAGGTATTCTCAAAAATCCGGTCCAGCCCGTTTACCATTTGGCGACGATTCGCTCCGGTAAAGTCAAACGCTCCCGCGAGAATCAGACTTTCAATCACTCGTTTATTGACCAATTGGTTATTCACCCGGTCGCAAAAATCAAACAACGAACGGTATGGTCCATTTTTTCTTTCCTCAATCAGCCGATCAATCGCTCCGACTCCCACATTTTTGATCCCTAACAGTCCAAAGCGGATACCTTCTTTTTCGGGTTGGAACGAATGCGCGCTCTGATTGATATCCGGACGATAGACCGGCAATTTCATCCGCCGGCACTCTTCAATATACAGTCCGACTTTATCGGGGTTTCCAATCACGCTCGTTAACAATGCGGCGATATATTCTTGCGGGTAGTTCGCCTTAAAATAGGCAGTTTGATATACAACCAAAGCGTATGCCGCCGAATGTGATTTATTAAATCCGTAACCGGAGAAATATTCCATCAAGTCGAAGATCTGCGTGGCGCACGGAGCCGAGATGTTGTGAGCGACGGCTCCTCTCACAAATTGTTCCCGTAACGCCGCCAAGACCTCCGGTTTTTTCTTCCCCATTGCCCGGCGGACCAGATCCGCTTGGCCGAGTGAAAATCCGCCAAGATTACTGGCGATCTGCATAACTTGTTCTTGGTATAAAATGACGCCACCCGTCTCCCGTAAAATCGGTTCTAACGAAGGGTGCAGATAGTTCGCCGACTGTTGACCGTGGCGCACTTTGATAAAGTCATCAACCATGCCGCTACCTAAAGGCCCCGGACGATATAACGCCATTAGCGCGGTTAAATCATTAATCCGTTCCGGCTTTAAGCGAACCAGCAGACGGCGGATTCCTCCGCTTTCCAACTGAAAAACGCCTAAGGTATGTCCCTCAGCCAACATCTTATAGGATGAGGAATCATCTAGCGGGATACGATCCAAATCGAGACGTTGGCCCCGGTTTCGCTCTACCAAATTGATGGTATCGCGGAGTACTGTTAAGGTCCGCAATCCCAGAAAATCCATCTTTAATAAGCCGATGGCTTCGATATCTTCCATCGAAAATTGCGTTGAAACTTCACCCTCATTGGAGCGGGTCAATGGGACATAATCCGTGAGCGGTTCACCGGCGATTACGACGCCGGCGGCATGGGTTGACGCGTGACGTGGAAATCCTTCAATCCGCTCGGCAATCTTCAGCAATCGGGCGATCTTGGGGTTCCCGGTTTCAAGCTCACGCAATTCCGGCGAGCCGGCCCGTGCTTCTTCCAGCGAGATTCCCAATTCATGCGGGATCATTTTAGCGACGCGATCCACCTCGCCATAGGGCAACCCCAGTGCCCGTCCGACATCTCGCACAGCCGCCCGCGCAGCCATGGTTCCAAAGGTGATAATTTGGGCGACACGATCTTCGCCAAAGCGCTTGCGGACGTAATTGATCACTTCGCCCCGGCGTTCGAAACAAAAATCGATATCGATATCGGGCATAGAGATCCGTTCCGGGTTTAAAAAACGTTCGAAAAGTAAATTATGCTCGATCGGATCCAGATTAGTGATCCCGAGCAAATAGGCGACCAGACTCCCGGCAGCCGAACCACGGCCTGGACCCACCATAATCCGGTGTTCTTTTGCAAAATGAACGAAGTCGCGGACTACCAAAAAATAACCCGGAAAACCCATTTTCGTAATGACATTCAATTCATAATGAAGTCGTGCCTCTCTTGTTTCATCCCAAGTCAAACCGCGTTCGACAATACCTTCCCGGCATAATTGTTCGAGATACCCCTCGGGACGTCCGTTATCCGGTATTTGATATTGAGGCATGTGAAACTTGCCCAATTCCAGCTCAACCTGGCATCGTTCGGCAATCCGTACGGTGTTGGCCACAGCTTCGGGATAGTCGATAAAAATCTCTGCCATTTCAGCCGGACTTTTCAAATAAAACTCCGGCGTCGAAAATCTCATCCGGTTGGGTTCATCGACGGTTTTCCCAGTCTGGATGCATAGTAATACATCATGGACAGTCGCGTCATCCCGGGTGAGATAATGAACATCATTGGTAGCGACCAGCGGCGCGTTGTACTCCGCCGCCAAGCTCGCCAAAGCGCGATTAACGTTCCTTTGCTCGGCCAGCTGTTGATATTGCAACTCCAAATAAAAATGGTCGTTGCCGAAAATCGCTTGATAAACCTGAAACGCTTGCCGGGCCTCATCCCAACGTTGATTTAACAGCGGTCGCGCAATCGGACCGGAAAGACAAGCCGACAAAGCGATCAACCCCCGCGAATAGCGGCGCAAGGTCTCAAGATCAACCCGCGGTTTATAATAAAAGCCTTCGACATGGGCGATTGAAACTAACTTTAACAGGTTGCGATACCCTTCGTTATTTTCAGCCAGTAATACAAGATGGGTTGGGTTTTCATCGATCTTGGGGGCTTTATCGGTTAACGAACGTGGCGCCACGTAAACTTCACACCCGAGGATCGATTTGATCCCGGCTTGTTTCGCTTGTTGATAAAATTTTAGACATCCATACATGACCCCATGATCAGTAATGGCAACCGAACTCATCCCAAGGGTTTTGACTCGTTCCAAGAGTTGCCCGATCTCAGCGGCGCCATCCAAGAGCGAATATTGGGTATGGACGTGTAAATGAACAAAATCTGCCATAGCTCACCGTATAATAAAATATTTATCGTTTCTTTCGCGATCGAAGTCGACCTTCCCTGCCGTAATGCGAATATTTACATATCCTAAAGAATAATCACAATTAGGTGAGTATTATCGTTTCCGCAAATAAAAAAACGGCTTTACGCCGTAATTTCGTCACTCGCCAATGTATTGGAAACGAGGTATGGTTGCTCCGGCCACCGTAACGGTTTCCAAAAACATGGACAGCGGTCGTACCCAAAGACCCTGTTCTCCATAGAGCGCCCGATATACCACATACTCTTCCAAGGATTCACTGTGTCGGGCAATATCCACCACTTGATATTCATTCCCTTTAAAATGACGGTAACGACCGATTTTGAGTTTTTCCAACGTTTCACCTTCATTTACGATAATTCGATATCAGTTATTAAATCAGCGGATTGGTAATGGTAGAATTATGTTCATTCAGTAATCGTTATTATTTTACAATAATAAGATGAAAATTGGAATCGTAAATACCGACAGGATGGTCGTCAGAAATACCAATCGCGAGGCAAACACGGCGTCGCCACAATTTTGTTCCGCCAACGGCACGGTTAAGGCCGCAACCGGCATTGCGGTCAATAACAGACATACTCCTGGCAGGATCCCGTGAAAACCAATGATTTTAAAAACGGTTAAAACAAGTAACGGCATCACAACCAAACGGATCAAAGCGCCATAATAAAGGGCGTGTCCGGAAAAAAGATCCGTAGTTTTGATATCGGCAATCATTCCTCCAATAATTAACATGGAAAGCGGAGTATTCATCGAACCGACGATTTGAAGCGTTTGACTGACGGGTTCCGGCAACTTGATTGAGAACAAAAAGATAATCATCCCGGTAAAAACCGAGAGGATTCCCGGATTGAGAAGCGCTTTTTTGAGGCATTGCAGATCGGTCTTTCCAGTGAAAAGCGCCACCCCAAAGGTCCAGATAAAAATATTAAACACCATGACATAAATGGAGGTATAAAAGATTCCCTGACTTCCGTAAAAGCTTCCAAGGATCGGATATCCCATAAATCCGCAATTGGAAAAGACGGTTGCCATACGGAGGATCTTTTGTTGCGATACTTTGGCTTTCCAGAATAAGAATTTCGATAAAAGGATCGCCACCAAATGCGTGCCCACACCAAGGCTGAACACAATTCCTGCTCCAATCAGTTTCTCGCGGGAAAAAGCAAAATTAAAGGATGAGATTGCAATCATGGGCGCCGTAATATTCAATAATAAATCAGTTAAACCGCGATTGATCTCCGCGTTGATAAAATTACGTTTCCGGGCATAAAAACCTACCGCCATCATGAGAAACAGCGTAGCGACCTGAGTAAGAATGATATTTTTATCCATTTTGTCTCCGTTGTCGTAAAGTGTGGGTTCTCGTATTACAATACGCTGATTTATGCCAAATGGCAATTTCAGAATCGTAAAATTTACTGATTAACCAATGTTTCATTTAGATTACCATTCGGTAAACTTGGGAAAGTCAAAAAATGTCCGGCATATAATGAGCCATCGGGACAATTAACGATTCGTGGTAAGAATGTCCCAAATTCATAAGGAGGATTCAAAATGAAAAAGTGTCCGGATTGCCGTAAAGAGGTTATCTATGGAAGGGAATATTGCCCTCATTGCAGTGGCGCGTTGTACGGACGGAGACATCTCCCGCTCTCCTGGCCCGGTCAACTCGATGCATTTGTAAAAATAAGCGAAGAATGAATATTCACTCTTCGCTTATTTTTTTCAAATCAGGAATTGCCTTGAACCTCGCCAAACTGGCCGGTATCTAACCATTCGTTTTTCAAGATCGTCCACCAGTCCTCAGCCAACCCTCGTAACACATATTCATAAGGCAACCAACCGTAGCCATCCATTCCCCAGTCGGTTCCCCAAGAGTTACGGATCAACAAAGCGCCGGTTGTCTGGGTACCGTTGGCATTACGATTGGGAATCTTCAGTTTGTTATCGTAACCCACCGCCATAACCGCATGACCGCCTATTACCGATTCCCCCGCCAAAGGATATGGAATCTTCCCATCCTTTTCGGCTTGTTCAATTGAATGATACACCGTGAATCCGAAGATTACCGGGACTCCCTGGGCCAGGTATTTCTTGAGCTGATTTAACAGTTCTTTTTTGGCGATCCCCGGCGGATCAATCCGGATATATTTTAACGCCCGAAAACTTTGGGCAAACGAATAACAAAAAGCATTGGGTTCCACATCGAATTGTTCGATATTGTACGGCCAATATTCTTCCGGAGGCACTCCGAATAAAGCCAACGCCCCCAGAGTTGAACGGAGATAAGCTCCGGTATCGCCGGTTAAATGTAATAAATTGCGGGTCGTCTTATATAAAAAAAGTCGCGATGCATCCAAATACTTGCCAAACGCGCGCCGTTCGAAATATTCCACCAGTCCGACCCCGGCATTGGCGGTACAAGAGCCGAGTTCACCCTGGTTTTCAATGGGCGGGCACCAACTCCGAAGATCGACGGTCGCGGGCAACGACGCATCACTGGATTTTACCATGGCCAACTTCACCAATTGCGGAGCGACGCTGGCATGTTCGACGGTGTAATCGCGAAAATCCGGATAATCAGGCAACCACCCCATCTTTCTGGAAAATAAACGAGGCATTTTTACCCCTCCTTTTATAAGCGTAAATAAACAAAAAAGCCCGTAAGATACGGACTTTTACAATAACCTATGCCTACTTAAGCAGAATAGAACTCAAGTAAAGAGATTTATTTACCCCGATTCAATTCGCGCCCGGCAATATCTTTCCGGTAGTAGATTCCCTCAAAAAATACCTGTTGCACAGCATGGTAAGCGCCAGCTACTGCCGCTTGGATAGTCTTGCCGAGATGAACAACATTTAACACCCGGCCTCCGGCAGTTACGATTTGACCATCTGGGTCGCTTTTGGTTCCGGCATGGAAAATCAACGAATCAGTGACTTCCTCCAAGCCGGTAATCCTTTTCCCAATTGGATACGCACCCGGATAGCCTAGCGAAGCCGCAACGACACAGACAGCTTGTTGAGCGGTTGCCCATTGAATCCGGTCAGGGTTCAATTTTCCTTCCGTAGCATCCCAAAAGATCCGGGCGAGATCCGATTGGAGCAACGGTAATACTACTTGCGTCTCGGGGTCGCCGAACCGGACATTGTATTCAATAATCTTCGGACCGTCTTTCGTAATCATTAGCCCAGCGAACAACGTCCCGACAAATGGCGTTCCCTCTTTTTTCATTGCGGCGATGGTTGGGTTAAGGATCTCCGTGACAACCCCTTCAGCAATGGCTGGCGTATAAGCCGACGTTGGAGCATAGGTCCCCATACCGCCCGTATTGGGTCCGGTATCACCGTCGCCAATCCGTTTATGATCCTGCGCCGGTAGCATCGGCACCGCAATATTGCCATCGCAAAACGCCAGGAGGGATACTTCTTCGCCATCCATATATTCTTCGATGACCACGGCTGCTCCGGATTCGCCGAAAACCCGATCCGTCATAATTTGATCGATTGCGTGCAACGCCGTTTCCATCTCAAAGGCAACAACAACCCCTTTTCCGGCTGCCAAACCATCCGCTTTAACAACAATCGGGGTTTGCTGGGTTTTTAAGTAATTACGGGCCGCTTCGGGATCGGTAAAACTCTCATAACGCGCGGTAGGGATCCGATGTCGGCGGAGAAATTCTTTGAGATATACTTTGCTGGACTCCAACTGTGCGGCGGCTTGGCTTGGCCCGTAGATCCGCAAGCCTTTCTTTTGAAAGGTGTCTACTACGCCCGCCGCCAGATAAGTTTCCGGACCAACCACCGTAAGATCGATTTGTTGAGCGAAAGCAAACTCCGCCATGGCTTCAATCGACTCCAACGGAACATTTTCCGCAATCGCAGCAGTTCCACCGTTTCCCGGCGTACAATAGATCTTGGAAACCGATGGGCTTTGCGCTAATTTCCAAACGATGGCGTGTTCACGACCGCCATTGCCAATCACCATAACCTTCATTGCAATTCCTCCCGACATTGAAAGAAAAGTCGCTGATTGACAGCGACGATTTATTTTATAAGCTCTTAAAGTAAAGGTTTTCCAACGATCTGACGGTACGCTTCCAAGTATTTTTCGCGGGTCTTTTCGATGATCGTCTCCGGCAGTACCGGCGCCGGCGGCTGTTTGTTCCAATCCAAGGTTTCCAGGTAATCCCGGACATATTGTTTATCAAAACTCGGTTGGGGTTGACCGGCCTGATATTGTTCGAGTGGCCAGAAACGCGAGGAGTCCGGTGTGAAGATCTCGTCGACCACCGTTAAGACGCCGTCGACGAAAGCGAACTCAAACTTGGTGTCGGCAATGATAATTCCGCTGGCCTCGGCATGTTTGGCCGCAGTTCGATACAGATTAAGCGAATACTCTTTTAATTGATTGGCCAATTCCGCGCCGACTTTGGCGACCAATTCCTCATAAGTTAACGGTTGATCGTGTCCGGCGCTCTCTTTGGTAGTGGGAGTGAAGATCGGTTCCAGCAATTTACTGCTCTCAACCAATCCCGACGGCAGTTTGATTCCCGAAACCATGCCGGTCTTTTGGTAATCTTTGAGGCCGCTTCCGGCTAAATAACCCCGGACGACACACTCGATTGGGACAACTTCGCCCTTTTTCACCAACATTGAGCGTCCGCGTAATGTCTCCCGTTCGTCACCGGTTAATCCCGGGACTTCAGCAATATTGTCAGTAATCAAGTGGTTCGGGAAGCGGTCGGCGGTTTGATGAAACCAATAGACCGAAAGCCCGGTTAAAACCCGCCCTTTATCAGGAACCGGTTGATCAAACACCACATCAAACGCTGAAATTCGATCCGTGGCTACGATCAATAAGTATTTATTCAAGTCATAGATATCGCGGACTTTCCCCCGGCCAATCATTGGGAAACTTTTAATTTGGGTCGTTGCAACCGACATCATTCAACCTCCAGATTACAATTTGCGGAAAATGTATATCGTACAGTAATTACCAAGGCATTGATGTTATTGATTATTCACCGCCGGTTATCATACAGGTAATTGATGCTTCACTAGCGAGGACTCCATCAATATATGATTTCGCCTCAAACTTGCCGATCCGACCTTTAACGAATTTCTTTAATACCACTTCCATTCGCAATTGATCGCCAGGGATAGCCTGTTTTCGGAAACGAGCCCGATCAATGCTGGCAAAGAGCGGAATCCGCGTTTTATCTTCGATCAGATCCATCACCACAAACGCTGCGACTTGCGCCATTGCTTCCACTTGTAACGCACCGGAAAACATATGATTACCTTGAATAAATTCACAATGATAAAAATCATTGGCGGTAATGTTTTTAATCCCAACTGCATATTTCCCGGTTTCGCACTCAACGATTCGATCCACTAATAAAAATGGAAAACGATGGGGTATCAAATTTTTAATGGCGACTGAATCTAACATGCAGCACCTCGTGTTTAATGTTTAAAGTGACGAATCCCGGTAAATACCATCGCGATTCCAAACTGGTCCGCCATGACAATCGAGTCTTGGTCTTTGATCGAACCACCCGGCTGAATAATGGCGCTGATGCCGGCTTTGGCCGCCGCTTCGATGCTGTCGGGCATTGGGAAGAATGCATCCGACGCCAAACAGGCGCCTTGGGCTTTCTCTCCGGCTTGTTCCAGCGCAATTTTGGCCGCGCCGACGCGATTGGTTTGTCCCGGCCCGATCCCGATCGTGCCAAAATCCTTGGTCACTACGATCGCATTAGATTTCACATGTTTCACCACTTTCCAACCGAATAGCAACTCGTCCAATTCGGCCGGAGTGGGTTGGCGTTTTGTAACAACTTTCAAATCGGGAATTTGTAATTGCGCAAGGTCTTGCTCTTGAACCAGCAAACCTCCGGCAACTTTTTTCAGATCAAGGCCGGGTTGGCGGGAAATCTGACCGAGTTCCTTCAGTTCGAGCAACCGGAGATTTTTCTTCCTGGCCAGCAATTCAAAGGCCTCCACGGTGAAACTGGGACCAATCACAATCTCCAGGAAAAGTTCACTCATGGCTTCGGCCGATTGTAGATTTACTTCGCGATTGAAAGCGACAATTCCTCCAAAGATGGAAACGGGGTCGCTTTGATAAGCTTTTTGGTACGCGGTAAAGGCGGTTTCGCCAATGCCAATCCCGCAAGGATTGGCGTGTTTAATCGCCACCACCGCCGGTTCAGTGAATTCCTTGACGATTTCGATGGCGGCATTGGCGTCATTGATGTTATTAAATGAAAGTTCTTTGCCGTGCAGTTGTTTGGCTGACGCAATCGTTCCCGGAGGAGTGGGAACCTCAACATAAAATGAAGCTTTTTGATGGGGGTTTTCTCCGTAACGCAACCCTTGTTTCTTTTGATAGCTCAGTTGCAAAAGATCGGGGTAACCGTCTTCGGCCGGATTGTATTGGACGTTAAAATAATTGAAGATCATGGAATCATAAAGCGCCGTGGTTCGGAAGACTTTCAGCGCACATTGCTTACGGAACTCTAAAGTTGTTTCGCCCTGATGCTCCTGCATTTCTTGGATTAAACGCCGGTAATCCTCAGGTTCCACCACCACAGTGACATCATGGTGGTTTTTCGCAGCCGACCGTAACATGGAGGGACCGCCAATATCAATATTTTCAATGGCAGCTTCCAAAGTGACACCCGGTTTGGCAATGGTCGCGGCGAAAGGATATAAGTTGACAACCACCAAATCAATGGGTTTAATCTGTTGTTCGGCCAATTGAGCCTGATGTTCGCCGGAATCCCGAATCGCCAACAACCCGCCGTGAATCGCCGGGTGTAAGGTCTTCACCCGGCCGTCAAGGATCTCCGGGAAATTGGTTACCTCGGAGATATAGGTGACAGGCAACCCCGCATCTTGTAACGCCTTATAAGTCCCACCGGTCGAAATCATCTCGACCCCGGAAGCATTGAGGAATTTTGCCAATTCAATCAAACCGGCCTTGTCCGAAACACTCAGTAAAGCCCTTTGAATCTTTGCCATGATCGTTCCTCCTATTGGTATCATTGATAAAACTTTAATATGAAACACATCGGTTATGGCTTACGTTTCACCCGCAAACCGTCAATTTGCATGCCGCCGTTAAGCATCAGGGCCACCGCCTCGGGATAAATCCGGTGCTCCACTTGCAACACCCGGGCTGCCAAGGTATCCGCCGTGTCAGCGTCGGTCACTTCAACAATCCCCTGCGCCACGATGGGGCCAACATCCGGCTCGGCGGTAACGATATGAACCGTTGCCCCCGAATACTTCGCGCCGGATTGCAAAACCGCCTCATGGACATGATGACCGTACATTCCTTTGCCGCCGAACGCCGGCAATAAAGAAGGATGAATATTTAAGACCCGATCTGTAAACGTCTCAAAGAACACCGGGTCGAGAATACGCAAAAATCCGGCCAAACAAACCAACCCGATGTTGAACTCTTGCAAAACGGCGAGGATCGCTCGAGTAAACTCGGTCACTGAATCATAGTCCTGATGATTGACGACCCGGGTCGGGATTCCGTGGCGCGCCGCCCGTTCCAGGGCATAAACACCGGGTTTATTGCTGATCACCACACCGATCCCGGCCGGGATCGCTCCGCGTTCACCGGCGTCAATCAATGCCTGAAGATTGGACCCGCCCCCGGAGACCAAAACCCCGATCTGTTGTTTCAAAGGAACCTCCCGAAACGGATAATTTATGCGACCACAACCTGCCGGTCGCCGGCGTTAATCGTACCGATCCGGTAACTTTCCGGCACCGCCGCGTTGAATTCGGCTTCATGTTCAGGCGCGATGACGACGACCATCCCGATTCCCATGTTGAAGACCCGGTAGGTTTCGCTATCGGAAATCGCGCCTTCCTGCTGCAGGAACTCGAAGATCGGCAACACCGGCCAGCTCCCCTTGACAATCCGGACCGCACAACCGTCGGGGAGAATCCTCGGAATATTGTCGATAAAACCGCCGCCGGTAATGTGGGCCATTCCTTTGACCATTTTCCGGCCAATTAAGGGATACAACGGCTCAAAATATGAACGGTGCGGTGTAAGTAGCTCCAAACCGATCGGTTGACCGATTCCCGGCACAGTATCGGTCGGTTGTAAACCGAGCTTATCAAAACAGATCTTGCGGGCTAACGAATACCCGTTGGTGTGCAAGCCGGTGGACGGCAAACCCATTACAATATCGCCGACTGCGATATTGGAGCCGGTGATCAGCTCGTCCCGTTCGACGACGCCGACAATAGTTCCCGCCACATCAAACTCCCCCGCCGCATAGATCCCTGGCATCTCGGCCGTCTCGCCGCCGATTAAAACGCAGCCGTTCTCGCGACAACCTTGGGCCAAACCGCCGACCACCGCTTCTATCATCGCCGGTTCGACGACACCGGTCCCGATATAGTCCAGAAAAAACAACGGCCGGGCGCCTTGAACCAAAATATCGTTCACACAGTGATTGACGAGATCATAACCGACTGTATCGTATTTTTGCAGGGAAAACGCAATTTTCAATTTCGTCCCGACCCCGTCGGTACTGGAGACCAATACCGGGTTGCGATATTGGGCGGCCGGGAAAGCAAACAAACCGCCGAAACTGCCTAAATCACCGATGACTTGTGCGTTATGAGTGCTCCGCACCAAACCTTTGATCCGGCGGACCGCTTCGTTTCCGGCATCAATATTCACACCGGCTTCTTTGTAAAGATCTGAAATGATACTCACTCCTCCAACAGATATTTATCCCGGCATTCCTCTTGGGGAATGGAGATTGGATATTTACCATTGAAACATGCCACACACAATTGGTTTTGCGGCTCGACCGCCCGGTATAACGCTTCCAAAGTCAAGTAGTTCAGTGAATCGGCGCCAATAAAGCGGCGAATCTCTTCGACCGTATGCGACGAAGCGATCAGTTCTTTACGGACCGAGGTGTCAATTCCGTAATAACAAGGATGCATAATTGGCGGAGCACTGACGCACATATGAACTTCCCTGGCGCCGGCTTCCCGTAGTAGATTGATGATCTTACCGCTGGTGGTGCCGCGAACAATGGTGTCGTCGATGATGACCACCCGTTTTCCTTGCAAGACGCTTTCCACCGGATTTAACTTGATCCGGACGCCGCGGTCACGCAACGCTTGATTGGGTTGGATAAAGGTTCTGCCAACATAAGTGTTTTTGATCAATCCGACATCATAAGGAATGCCCGATTGCTCCGAGAAACCGATAGCCGTCGAGATCCCGGTATCGGGAACGGGAATCACCACATCGGCCGCGGCGGTGAATAATTTTGCCAGCTCCCGGCCCATCGCTTTCCGCGCCATGTGGACATTTAAACCGTCAATATTACTGTCGGGACGGGCGAAATAAATATATTCAAAGATGCAAAGCGCTTTCTGATCCGCTTCCGGCAACTGGTAACTCCGGACGCCATCCCGGTCGATCACAATCATCTCGCCCGGTAAGATATCCCGGATAAATCGCGCGCCAATACTAGTGAACGCGCAACTCTCCGAAGCCAATACATAGGCGTCGGCCAGTTTGCCGAGGCATAACGGACGGTTGCCGTGGGGATCCCGCAATCCGATCAAGGTATCTTTGGTCATGACCACCAGGCAAAACGATCCTTTCAGGTTTTCCGCCGCTTTCAAGATGGAGTCCGCCAGATTCTCCTGGCTATGGCGGGCAATCAGATTCATAATTACTTCGGTGTCGGTGGTGGTTTGAAAGACCGACCCGTTATTCTCCAGCTTGATTCGTAAATCTTCGGTATTGACGAGGTTTCCGTTATGGGCTACAGCCAAAACTCCTTTGGAACAACGGCCCATCAACGGTTGGGCATTGGCCAACAAACTGGAACCGGTGGTGGAATAGCGAACATGACCGATTCCGATGCGACCGTGTAAATTCTCTAAGATATCGCGGTTAAACACATTGGAGACCAGGCCCATATTTTTATGGGTGGCGATATGGGTACCGTCGGAAACCACAATACCCGCGCTCTCCTGTCCCCGGTGTTGCAAAGCGTATAGGCCAAGATAACAGAGGGTCGCCGCATCAAAGTCGCTGTCATTGCTGTAAACTCCAAACACTCCGCAAGCCTCTTCTTGATGATCTTCCCACAGAAAATCATCGAAATGTTCCGCCTGTTCAAACACGGTCTTCAACTCCTCGTCTTTAGTCTTGGCTGCTAAAACAACTTCCGGACCTTCACACCAACAACCGTTTTTCCCACATATCGCAGATATATTCGGTTTTACCGGTCGCAAAGCCCACGTATTGTTCGGGATGCTCCAGGACACCCCGTTGTTTCGGGGTCAACTGCTCCCAATATGGGAAAAGTTCGGTCTTGGTCACCAATAATTCACGGAGGGTTTTGCCGGACTTTTGCGATTCCAGGGTTAACTGGCGGACCGCTTCATGCGCGTCGGGATGGCCTAATGAAGCCAGTAATATATAAAGCGGTTCGGCGATGACCATCTCTTTGGTCAACTCGAAATTCCGGTTCATCCGTTCCTTATCGACCACTAACTTTTTCATAACCCGGGTCAAGCGGTCGACCGCCGCGACAAAACCAACCACTACTTCGGGAACGAACCGGCCCGAGGCTGAATTGGTCAGATCCCGCTGATGTTCGGAGATCTGGTCGGCATAGAGGGTGATCATCCGGGGCATAAACTCTTTCCACATGCTCTTGACATGCTCAAAGTTCCAAGGATTCCGCTTATGCGGCATCGTCGAGGAACCGACCTGGGTCGCTTCGAACGCCTCACCCACTTCGCCGATTTCGGTCCGTTGCAAGTGGCGGATATCATCGGCCAAGTTGGCAATGACGCCAAAAGCGGAAATGATGGCATGGATATAATCAGTCAGGTATTCGGCCTCGACGATCTGAGTGGAATAGGTTGACGGTTGTAAGCCCAATTCCCAGAGAACTTCGGCTTCAAACTCCATCGGATCGTTGAAAAATAACGAACTGGCATTGTATGCGCCGACCGCTCCGGCGATTTTGCCCCGGAGATTTTCGGACGTGGCTTTGACCGCTTCGATCCGTGAACCGAACCGGCTGACGTATTCGGCCATGGCATAACCAAACGTGACCGGAACCGCATGTTGGCCGTGGGTCCGGCCTACTTGTAAGGTGGCTTTCTCGCGACGGGCCAAAGCGATCAGCAGCGCTTCCAACTCCAGCATCTTCGGCAGGACCACTTTTTCAGTGGCTTCTTTAAAGCGAAGCGCGGTGGCGGAGTCCATGATGTCAACGGAGGTCGTGGTGAAATGGACGTACGGGCGGGCCGCTTCGCTGACCCGGCTCTGAATGCAATTCACCAAAGCCCGGATATTGTGTTTGGTTTTCTCTTCTTCCAGATAGACTTCTTCGGGTTGAACCTGACTGCAAGCAGACGCCACTTCATCGGCAATCTCTTTACTGCATAAACCGCGTTTGGCCAACACCCGGGTTAATGCCGCTTCCACTTTCAGCTCATACTGAATATAGGCATTCTCCGAAAAAAACTCGGCCAATTCGTTAAAGAGCGCTTCGTTTGAGGCATAATAACGATGGTCAAGCGGGCTGAGGTTCAAAAAAATATCACGTTCCAAATCGACAGACCTCCTAAATGATATGTCTCACAATATTTGTGTTTTGACCGCGACATATTTCCTTATCAATACAACCATCACAAAAGCTTTCCCACATTTCAAACCGAACCAAAAAAAATAAGGCGGATAGGTAAGATTGTAACCTATCCGCCCGGGTTTTTATCCCTCTAAGGTGTAACACCGCTCCGGTGCCTGCACCACTTGGACCTGTCCCCGGCAAATGCCGAACGGAACCCTAGGTGCATAAAAAATATTCAATTGCTGATTTCATTCTAACAAAACCAGTTCCCTTTTGTCAACCAAACATCACACGAAAAGGTTAACAGTAAGTGAACTAAGGAATCATCAGCTTCAAAAACCGTGTATGTGTCAGCGCCCAGGAGTGAAACCCCGTTATTCCTACTTCTCCCCCACATGCGGATGGTTATGAATATGCTCCCGGCAATATTCGTCCTCGGTACCGCAGATTTTACAATACGCAAAATCCATGCGCGGGTCCACCTTCTCGGTAATGCCGCAGACAGCGCAGCGGTGAATCGCCGGCGTGTCCCTGATCTCGTCCAGAAAATGTTTACGCCGGTCATGGACGCCTTTCCGTTGTTTGGAGTGGGTGATTAAGTCTTTGCCGAAAAAAACCAAGAAATTGACGACCGCGGCGACGGCAAGCAGTTTTGCGGCCAGCGGTCCGGTCAGCACCGTGTAGCCGATCCAAATCCAGTTGAAGATGGCCAAGTACTTGACTTTAAGCGGCAAAATCATAAACAACATGATTTCAAAGTTGGGAAAGAGATAAGCAAAAGCCAAAAACAGCGAGAGATTGAGATAGATTCCGGTCGCTCCCCCGGCGATAAACGCGGCGGTAATGGTGGCCAGCATGCCGACGCCATAATATAGATTAAACCGGAAACTCCCCCACTCTTGCTCCAGCGACACCCCAACGAGATAATAAAAGTACAGGGTAAAAATGATAAACAACGGCGAGGTATACGGCGGAATAAAGATGAAGGTCACTAGCCGCCAGACCTGTCCTTGAAGAACCAGAAAGGGATCCAACGCCAACAGCCGGGTTACGGAGTCGGTTGGATCAACCAAACGCATGATGTAGATTAAGGCGTTTAATCCGATAATATAGTACATCAAATTCGGAATCGCCCAACGGCCAAATTTCCGTTCGATCCGATCCAACCAATTCATATTGGAACCTCCACGATGCAATTTCCCAATTAACAGATGTTAATCATTATTATACTTCATCCCGGGCCGAAAACAAAACAAAGAATCAATTTCTCAATTAGCCTTCCCTTCATTTAAACGGTAAAATACCGGGATTGGTTTCCCATCACCTAAATTCCAGGCAAAAACTGAAATGAACTGGATAAATCAATCCCTGCTTTGGTTTTGTATAATTAAACTCGTATTTACCTCAGTATGGAGGAGTCTCATGATCCAGTTCAGCCACGATGAAATTCAAACATTTCGGGAGCGGGTCGCCGCAGACGGCGCAATCGTCGATTGGTTGCGCACTCAAAACCAAGCCGTCCTCAAACGCCCGATTCTGGTGCCGGCGACGGGAATCGCCACTTGGAATCTGTATTATTTCTGCCCGGAGCATTCGGTCCGGTTAGACTTTGATTGGGAGCAACCGCACCGTCACCGTTGCCCGGTGGACGGCGCCGTGTTCAGCGGCGAACCGTATGACGGCGCCTGGTGGGTGGCGGTCAATGAAAACAACGCCCGCGCGGTTTATCATTGCGGCTTATTGTGGCAACTGACGGAAGACCGCTGCTATCTTGAAAAAGCCAAAGCCATCATTTTACAGTACGCCGCCGCCTACCCTCATTACGAAGTTCACGGCAATATCCCTCACAACAAACCGGGACGGATTTTCAGTCAAAGTATGTCTGACGCCCTCTGGACCCGGAATATGGCGTTTGGTTACGATCTGATTCAAGCGGAGTTGACCCCGGACGAACAGACCTTGATCGAAAATGATTTACTGATCCCCAGTGCCGAATATCTCAAAATCCAACGGATGGATCAAAATCACAATCATGAAGTGATCGTCAGCACTGCCATCGCCAGCGTCGCCATGCTGACGGGACGGGAGGATCTGCTACAATTCGCGGTTTACGCTCCTTACGGTCTCCACTATCAACTGGAACATTCCTTGTTGGCGGACGGATTTTGGTTTGAGGGAACGCTCCATTATCATTTTTATGCATTGGAACAGTTCGTCGAGTATGAAAAGTTCGCCCGCCGCACTCCCCACCGTCTGATCGAGCATCCAAATTACCGGCTGTTGTTTGATTTTCCGTTCCGGGTCATTCACCCCGACGGCAGTTTCCCGCAGTTAAACGACGACATCGTCCGGCCGGAACCCCGCGATCCCACTATTCTCTATGAGTTCGCCTATGGACAATACGGCGTTCCGGAATACGCCTGGCTGCTCAATCAATTTTACAACGGATCAAAACGGCTGAACCTAAATTCGTTTTTCTACGGCGCGCCCGACCTTGCCAAAGCCGCCCCACCGCTTTTCACAGATTATCATCAGGCCGGCGCTTCCGGTCTGACGGTTTTCCGGGGACCCGACCGACGATTTCTGCTGATCAAGCATGCGCCGTTCGGCGGCGAACACGATCATTACGACCGGTTGGCCATCTCGTTTGAAGCGTTCGGCGACCGGATCGCTCCCGATTTAGGCACCACCGGGTACGGAGCCAAGTTGCATTATGACTTTTACAAAAATACCGGCACCCATAATACCGTGACGATTCATGAGGCGAACCAATCGCCGGCCAATCCGAAGGTACTCCGTTACGAACGGACCGCCGATTCGCTCCTGCTTGATACGGAAGTCCGTTGGGACGGTACGGCGCAGTTCCCCAACTGCCATACCCGGATCGAATGGGACGAACCCAGCTACTCTGGGGTCGCCATGCGGCGGATCATTGTCTGGTGCGAGCGATATTTTATTGACATTTTCAAAGTCGACGGAGTCGCCAACCGGACGATCGATTGGTCGCTGCACGTGCGCGGCAACCTCTTACCCGCTGCCGGCCTGCTTCCGTTTGGCGGTCAATTCAGCGCCCAAAAACCGTTTAAATATTTCAAGGCGGTGCATACCCGGACAATGCCGGATCAACCGGTCGTTTCCGAATGGGAATTGCCTCACTCAAAAATGCGGATTTTCTCCCTAGCAACGCCGGACGCCGGTTGTTATCACGCGCTGGCGCCGGACAATCCCGCCACCCAAGACTTATCCTTTCTGGTGCAACGGATCACCGGCACCCACGGGCTATTTGTGAATGTGTTTGAGGTTTGGGCGCAAGACGACCGGCCTTCCGTGGACGAGGTGCGGATCGGAGTGGCAAAAGAGCGGGTTTCGGTGGCGATTATCAGTGCAACCGGCGTAAAGGAGCATTTGATTGGGTTCTGATGATTTACGGCTTGGCAAAATTAACGGAAGGAGCAATTAGCTTGCTTGAAAGCTCGGCAAGCTGGATTTGTGGATAAGTAAGCTTGCTGAATCCCCAAGTTCAACGAATAATTTGTCCCTTACCCCCGGCAGTGACCGTTTGACCGTCATACACCAGGCCGCCGTTGACGATCACTTTTTCGATCCCCAACGGAAACTGCTCCGGTTCCTGGTACGTCCCGACATCGCGGATCCGTTCCAAATCGAAAACCGTCACATCGCCATGGTACCCCGCCAATACCGCTCCCCGTTGCGCTAACGCAAAAGTTTGCGCCGGTTTGAACGTCATTTTATAGATGGCTTCCTCCAGCGACAGCACCGGTTGTTGTTTGACATATTGATGGATGAAACGCGGAAAGGCGCCGTAAACTCGCGGATGAGGTTTGCCGCTCAGCAAACCGTCGGTACAGACATTTTGTTCACTCCGTTGCAAAATTTGAATCAGGTGCTCCTCCGTACCGTAAAAATCAACCATACCGACGGCGTTGGCTTCTTCCAGCAACAGATCCAGCGCCGCTTCGAGCGGCGGTTGATTCCGCAGCTTACCGATTTCCATGAGATTTTTACCGACCGCTATCGCGTTTTGAGGAGTTTTGACGCTGGTGACATAGATCCCCTCGCAACCGGCAAAATCGATGAAATTGTCCCAACCGGCGCTGCCTTGTTCGATATCCCGAATCATCCGACGCCGTTGGAGCGGGTCAGCCAAACGTTCAAGCAAACGGTCAGTCCCGCCGTCATGCGCCCACGGCGGCAAAATCACGCTCAACATGGTACTGCCGGCGAGATACGGATACTGATCGAAGGATATTGCCAATCCTTCGTCCCGCGCCTGATCCAATTTGCGCAGCACCGCCTCAAAATGGCGCCAATTTTTTTTGCCGCATACCTTGAAATGAGAAAAATGCACTTTCACGCCGGTTTCCCGGCCGATTCGCAATACCTCGTCCATTGATTCCAGGATTGCGTCGGCTTCACTACGTTGGTGGACCACGAAGATTTTCCCCGCTGCGGCCACTACCTTGCATAACGCGATTAACTCCGCGGTATCGCCATAGGCGCAAGGGATATAGATCAATCCGGTTGAAAGGCCCAATGCGCCGCCGGCCAGTTCCCGCTCCAGGATGGCAGTCATCCGGTTTAATTCGGCGGCAGTGGCTTTCCGATTCGCCAAGCCCAGCGCCTCCATGCGCAGATTGCCGTGGGGCGCCAGATAACCGATATTGGTTTGCAACGGTCGCTTGGCCAGTTCTTGGAGATAACCAGCGGTGGTCTCGTATTCCCAATTGATCGCGGCGCTTTCCCCATTCAGCCCGGCAATGTTCTTCCGCCAACTGTCAATATAACGCAGCGGCAGCGGGGCCATGGAGATTCCGTCCTGACCGATCAACTCGGTGGTGATTCCCTGACGGACTTTAGCTTCCATTTTGCCATCGGTCAACAGGCGCAAATCAGAATGGCTATGGGTATCGATAAACCCCGGCGCGACGATTTTGGCGGTTGCGTCGATCACTAAAGGGTCGTCGACTACGATGCCCCGCTCCACCGCCTGAATCAGGCCGTCCCGGATCAGGATGTCCCCTTGAAAAGCCTTCCGTAATGTCCCATCTACAATGGTTCCGTTTTTAATCAGCATCCCGGTTCTCCTTGAGTGATCATGTTGCAATGCCTTGGACGATTCTAATAGCCGATCTTCCGGGGAATGTACCGTCCCGAACCCGGTTCGCCGTAAAATACGCCGTCTTCGACCAGGATCCGGCCTCCGGCGATCGTCATGACCGGCCAACCGTGGATGATCCGGCCGCCGTATAGGGTATAGGAATTTTGATAATGCAACGAATCTTCGGTCAATTCCTCGGTTTTGTCCAGATCGACCACCACGAGGTCGGCGTCACTCCCCGTCTGGATGGCGCCTTTTTGGGGATATAAACCGAATATTTTCGCCGGATTGTATGAAGTCAAGGCGCAGACCTGGTTGACGGTGAGCCGGCGTTGCCGCACGCCGTACTCCAACAAAAGCGGCAGCCGTTCTTCCAAACCGCTGACGCCGTTGACGACTTTCGTAAAGTCCGGGATAATCCGCCCGGCGGCGTCTTTCGCTAAAAACCGCTGTTTTTCTTCTAGCGAGTAGGTGCAGTTATCGGAACCGATGGCGCTGAGGGCGCCCGACGCCAAACCCCGCCATAAGGCAAGGTTGTCCGCCGGAGTCCGCAACGGCGGGCTCATAATCGCCCGGTACCCTTCGCCGCCTTCGTAGAGCGATTGATCCAACACCAGATAATGGGGGCAAGTTTCGGCAATCACCGCTTGTCCCTCGTTTTGGGCCGCAATGACACTGTCCAGCCCTTCTTGCGACGATAAGTGGAAAATATATAACGGACTTCCGGCATACCGGGCCAGGTTAATGGCACGGTCAACCGCCTCCTTTTCGCACAGGTTCGGTTTGGAAAGGGGAAAGTTGGTCCAGGATAGATCGCCGGACGCCCGCATCCGCTCCACATTCAATTCGGCGATGGCATTACTCTCGGCATGGACGCCCGGCAACGCGCCGTGAGTACGGGCGGCGCTAAATACTTGGATCAAACCTTCGTCATCAATCATGACCCCTTCTTTTTTGTAAGTCATGAACATTTTAAAACTGGGACAACCAAAAGCGACGATCTCCGGTATCTCGGCGAGCACTCGCGGAGTCGCCTCGACAAATTTGGCGTGAATCCCATAATCGATGGCGCTATGGCGCATATCGTCCCGCCGCTCTTTAACTTTGGCCAAGACCGAATCGCCAACGCCGGTATTGGAAAAATCCATAAAAAAAGTGACCCCGCCAAAAGCCGCCACCTTACTCGCGGTATAAAAATCCAGTTGGCCCAGGCATCCCATGAACGGCGCTTCCACATGCATATGCGGTTCAATGACGCCGGGCAGAACATATTTCCCGGTCAGATCAACCGTCCGCTTGGCTTGGAGGAGCTTGCCCAACTGACCGACGGCGACAATCCTTCCGGCGTCGATGGCGATGTCCGCCGCATAAGTGTCGGTCGGGGTGACAATTTGGCCATTGCTTAATAATAAATCGATCATTCGATTCACCTGTCTCTCCGGTTGCAGCGTTCCCAACCCGCTTTATCGATACAAACCCCGTCGTGAAACCCCCAAACCGTGACCAACGATCCCCTCGACGCTCGTCAAACCGCAGACCACCGGATCCAAGACGGGAATCCCCAAATGTTGCGACAATTCCACCGTTGACAACATCGTCATTCCGGCGCACCCATAAATTAAAACCTCACAACCCTGATTGATGGCGTGCGCTCCCCGCTCCAACACTTTTTCCTTTAATAACTCCGGCGCGGCGAGCATCGCTTCGATACTCAAATTTAACGATTCTACCGAAGCCAAGCGACTTTTAAGCCCGTTTTTCAGCACCAGTTGGTCCATCATGGTCGCCGCCTTGTCAACCGCCGCCAGGATACTGAATTTGTAACCCAACAATAACGCCAGCGCCATGGAGGCTTCGGCGATCCCCACGACCGGAACGGGCGCTTTCTCTTTTAGCGCCTCCAAACAGGGATCGCCGAAACATGCTAAGACGATTCCGTGATAGCCGGTCAACGGGAGCTGCTCCAACAACGCCAGAACTTCGTGCCCGGCTTGGGTATAATCGGCGAAACTTTCCAACACCTCCGGGGCTTTGGGGTTGCGGATCACCTCCGCCGCGAAACCGGCGCTTTGATGGGTGGCGACCGTTTGCGCGATACTCCGGGTCATGCTTTCTGAAGCGTTGGGATTGATGACAAGCAGTTTTTTCATAAGCGCAACTCCCATTGCGCTTTCAATTCGTCGCTATCGATCACATCCGGCCGGATTCCATAAGGCAGCAATACTTGCGCCAATTGCGTCACTACCGGCGGTTTGACATAGGCTGCTTTGAGTTTTTCCGGTTCCGCGAAGATCTGCCGCACACTGCCGTCCAGCCAAACCTGTCCTTGGGTCATCACGATAATCCGCTTGGCGTATTGGGCGACAATATGCATTTCATGCGTAACAATGATTATGGTATGGCCAAGGGTCTCATTTAACATCTTTAAGAACTCCATGACCTCAATCGACTGCTTATAATCCTGTCCCGTGGTGGGTTCGTCGACGATGATCACTTCCGGTTTCAAGGACAAGATGGAGGCGATGGCCACCCGTTGGCGCAGGCCTTTCGTTAAGAAAAACGGATGATCGGGGAATAATTCGGGTTTAATTCCGGCGATTTGGGCCGCTTCATTCACCCTGGCTTTGACTTCGGCTTCGGAAAGTCCGATATTGCGCGGGGCATAAGCGATTTCGTCATAAACGTTGTTATTGAAAATTTGATGGTCGGGATTTTGAAAAACATAACCGATCCGCTTGACCAACTCTTTTTGAATCCGATTTTTGGAAGTATCGATCCCGTCCACCAGAATCGTGCCGCTGGTTGGTTTGAGGATTCCATTGAGACACTTCGATAAGGTTGTCTTGCCACAGCCGTTTTGACCGATTAAGGCGACAAACTCGCCTTTTTCGATGTTCAAATTCACGTTGTTCAGGGCGTTGGTCCCGTCGCTATAGGTATAAATCAGCTTGTTGATCGCAATGATGTCAGCCATCGGCCTGTACCCTCCGTTCTTCGACGATCGCCTGAATTTCGGCGACAATCGCGGCAAACTTTACCGGAGCCACTTTCGTGATTCCCTTTTTCTCATAGAGATGATACAAAAATTCGATGGATTCGGGTACTTTTAAACCGTTTGCTTTGATTAACGGGATATCGCAGAAAAACCGGTCAGCGTCCTCATAACGGACGACTTCGCCGTGGTTCATCAGGAGAATTTTATCGGAAAGCTCGGCGATTTTTTCGATGTTATGCTCCACAACGATGACGGTAATCTTTAGTTCGCGTTTCATGATTTCCAGGAGTTCGAAAATATCGTCCTTGGACTTGGGATCAAGCATCGAGGTGGGTTCATCCAAGATGATAATCTTCGGTTTCATCGCAATTACGCTGGCAATCGCGACCCGTTGCTTTTGACCGCCTGACAAATCATAAGGCGGTTTGTCCAAAAGGTCGCCGATGGACGTCAACCCGCTAACCCAAGCGATCCGCTCCTGGATTTCCGTTTCGTCGATGCCGATGTTTTCAAGGCCAAACGCGATCTCCTCTTCCACGCTCATTGTCGTAAATTGGGCATCGGGATCGCTAAAAACCATCCCGATGTTTTCGGCAATCACCCGCGAATCGTTATCTTTGATGTCTGCGCCGAAAAATCGCACCACGCCTTGATAGATGCCGGAAAAACTATTGGGGATGATCCCTTTGATGCAAGAAACCAGCGTCGTTTTGCCCGACTCGTTGGAACCCACCACCCCTAAAAAGATGTTCTCAGGGATGGCGAGATTAATATTTTTCAGGGCATTTTCTTCGGTATCGAAATATTTCCAAGCTAAGTTCTCAATCTCTATGGCATTCATCGTTACGACCTTCCCCTCAGCAGCTGCAAAAAGTAGCTATCAATCGGCGAGTGGCTCAAAGCAAACAGATTGCTACTTAATTGAAGATAAACCACACCGGCGAATAACAAAATGACCAAACCGGCAATCAGGTAGTCCCAACCTTGAGTCCGCATGTTATGGGACAAATAATCGGGGCGTTTTTTGCCGCGATAGGTTCCTTGCAGGACCGTACCTTTGGAGTATAACGCCACGCTAATATCTTCCGACCGTCGGATCGCCAAGGTGAATAAGGGAATCATATACATGCAGTAATGCTTGACCTTTCCCGCCAACGACAATTCCGTCATATCCAACCCGCGGGCTTGCTCCGCTTCCCGGATGATCCGGTAGTCCTCCATAAAAACTCCCGCCGAACGCAAGGACAATCCGATAAAATAAGTGACCGCGAAAGGAATTTTCATGTTCCTGAAAGCGACCAGTATGTCTTTCTCCCGGTTGGTCGAAAAATAAAAAATGGACGAGAAAACCAAGGTGATAATCCGGACATAAATGCACAACGCCCAGATCATTGAGCCGTAGTAGAGCTTCAGCGACCCGATTTCGGCCAAAGTAAATTCCCGCCCTTGTTTATTGGGGAATAACGTGTAGGTAAATGCGATAAATATTCCGACTGTGACCACCATGGGCAGGTAGATTTTTAACTGTTTCAAATCGACTTTCGCATAAACGAACAATCCCAGCAGCAGCAGGAGGAATATCAGATTGACCTCCGGACGCTCAATAAACAGGGGCATAAATCCTGTCGTAAGGAAAATGATGAGCCTTACGACAGGATGGAGTTTATAAATTGGTGACTGTGTCGGGACAAATCCTAAGATTGTTTTTTGCATCTTCGCGTTTCTTGACATACCGTCACCTCATGATGGTAGAATTACGCCCAGAACCCTTTGCAGAACGTTTTGGTCTTCATGACAATCGGGGAAATGAATTTCAGCATAATGACGCCCAAGATCCACGATGCCACGGAGTTGCCTAAAAACCAGCCCAAAAAGACGGTTAAATGCGCTTCGGGAGTGATTAAGCCAAACGCCCGCAACACGGTGCTGCCCCAAGCGGCGCCAATAATGTTGGAGATGATAATTCCAAATACGGTGAAGACCGTCCAATCCTTTTTGGTAGTCAACCGGGGATCGGCGCCCAACATCCGGAAAGCCAAGCCGCCCACAATTCCTTGGGCCAAGTTACCGGGGATGTAAGCCAATGATACCGGTAACGCCGCTGAACCGGAGATAGCGTTGGAGATGATCGGGAAAACAATCGAAGCGACGCCCCCCCAACCACCATACCAAATGCTGCTGACCGCTTGAATCGCTTGTCCCGGCCAAAATGCGGAGACGAAGCCAAGGGGTACCGCGATACTGCCAAACGTTCCGACGACCACGCCCACCCCGGTAAACAAGGCCATCATCACAAAATGAGAAAGACTGGGTTTGCGGATCTCGCCGGGTAGGCTCTGCCAAACGCCTTTGAAACTCATGAAGACCAACTCCTTTTTGATGTGTTTATATTAAGACCCGTTTTATAACGTGTCTTATTCACGTTAAGCTCTCCAGGATTCCGTAATACCCTTTACAGGCCCCGGTCAACTGCGTTATCTCGACGTATTCGTCGACAATATGCGCCAAATTTTCACGACTGGGTCCGAATCCCACGGTGGGAATACCTTTGATCCCTGCGTAGAAGCTGCCGTTGGTGCAAAATGAATAAGCTTTGAGCTCAACCGGTTGATTGAACACTTTTTGCAAACCGGCCGCGACCTTCCGGACCAGTAGATGGTCCCGATCCATTACCCAAGCCGGGAAGAAACGTTCCCCCGCAATGGTCGCCCCGGTGTAACACGTTTCTTGGCCATAGGCGATCTGAACTTTGGCCGCTGCCGCTTCCCCCAGGGTTTCAATCAACCGTTGCAACGGCGCCAAGACCGTCGCGGCATCCTCGCCCACGACCGTGCGCCGGTCAAAGGTCGCCTTGCAGTAATTGGGAACCACCGACGCCCCGGGATACGGCGCCGATTGAATATCGGTCAATTCCAAAATCCCTTTTCCCAACAACGGATGGGTTGCGGGCGTTAGTTTGCGGATCGCCGCGATCAGTTGGCACATGGCGTACACAGCGTTTTTCCCCTTTTCCGGGTTGGAAGAATGGACGCTTTCGCCGAAAGTCTCCAGCGTAAGTTCGGCCCGGCCCCGTTGTCCGATGTTTAGGTTCAGTTCGGACGCTTCGCCGATGATCACCAAATCCGGTTGGATCAGTTCCGCAATTTTGGTGGCGCCGATTCCTTCAAAACACTCCTCGTGCACCACCCCGGCAATGGTAATTTCGCCTGCGAAATCCTTGCCGGTCGTCGCGGCAAACTCCGCCACCGCCACGACCATTGCGCTCAAAGCGCCTTTCATATCTGACGCGCCGCGGCCATAGATCTTTTGCTCCCGGATCTCCCCGCCAAAAGGATCGACTGACCATTGACCGGGATTGTCAACCGGAACCGTGTCGATGTGCGCGTCCAACAATAACTTGGGGCCGTTGCGCTTGCCGCGCATGGTCGCCATAATGCTACCGTAAGCGTCAATACTTACCTCGTCAAACTGCAATTCCGCAAAGGTCCGGTGTAAGAACTCGACCAATTCCCGCTCCTGACCGGAATAACTTGGCAACCGGATTAATTGCCGACACAAGGGAACCACTTTATTTTCCCAATCCGTCTCCATAGCGGATCGCCTCTCTTTCGTCGGGATAAGCGCCATACCAAACAATCCGGCGATACATCGTTTGATCGGTATCGCCTTCGGTACTGAAGGTGACAACTTTGGAAGCGCCGTCTAATTGCAGCGCGGTTTTTAGGGCAGGGTCTTGCGCCAAATATGCCAACAGCCCGATGGCGACCGCGCCCGATTCGCCCGAAGTCACTGCGGGATCGCCGGGCAACGGATTCCCCAGGATCCGCATGCCGTTGGCCGTGACCCAATCCGGCGCCGATACGAAATAATCGCCTTGTTCCTTAAGGATCTGCCAGGACACCGGGTTGGGGACTCCACAACACAACCCGGCCATGATGGAATTCATCGCGTCGGTCACTGCGATTTCCCGGCCACTGCGAATTGAGCGGTAGAAACAGTCCGCTTGATCGGGCTCCACAATAATGATCAACGGCGGGGCTTCTTTAAAAAATGTCTTGAAGATAAACGTCATCACCGCCGCAAAAGCGCCTACGCCCGCTTGTAAGAAAATATGGGTCGGTCTGACTCCGTTTAGTTGATTTAACACCTCAACCGCCATGGTTCCGTATCCTTGCATGATCCAAAGCGGAACTTCCCGGCAACCCAAACATTCGGTATCCTGAATCATCAGCCAGTTGTGGGCATCGGCTAATTCGGCCAGACGATTGACGGTATCGTCATAATTGCGATCCGTCACCACCACTTCACTGCCTAAATCACGGATATTTTGGCAGCGTTCCGGCGTTGTCCCTTTCGGCATATGGATCGTGGCGGGATAACCGAGTTGTTTGGCTACCCAGGCGACGCCTTTGCCGTGATTCCCGTCGGTGGCGGCGGCAAACTTCAGGTCGGGTAATTGCGCCTTGCGTTCCGGCGCCTGCAAATACCCGAAATCAATCGTCTCGATATTTTGGTTCAGCGTTTGGGCCAACCGTTTACAGATGGCATACGATGCGCCCAAGACCTTAAAAGCATTTAAACCGAAGCGCGACGACTCGTCTTTGACATATACTTCATTTAGCCCCAGTTCGTTCGCGAAATGCTCCAACCGTCGCAACGGGGTTTCCGAATATTGGGGAATGGTCCGGTGAAAGCGCCGCACTTGTTCCATTTCGTCCAGATTGAAATAGTCAAACCCGATTTGATTGATTTCATTGTTGACATTGATATTTCTGACCCATTGAATCGGTTGTTTCATGTTTGCCTCTGTTATCTTTACGTTGCATTCTTGAAAATAGGTGACAATTAACTAACAAAAACTTACATTTTGATAATTATTATTAGCTTAATATCTCTGTTTTGAAAGCGTTTCTAGTAATTTATTGACATCACTATTACATCACCATGACATCATTATAGCAAGACCAACACAATTTTCAATGTTTTTCACGGAAAACACCGGATTTACCCGAACAGTTCCGAAAAAGTGTTTTGTTTTAAAAAAAAATTCTCAAAGTGAGAATTTTTGATGATGAATCAATGCCAATAAAAAAACCGCCCGAAGCGGTTTTCTTTGATATCATTAGTTTTATTCATTATTCGCCGAGGGTATAGGTTTTGGCTTCACGGATTCCGTATTTTTGCAATTTGCGATATAAGGTTGCCGCGCTGATCCCCAACACCTTGGCCACCTTGCGTTTGCCATCGGTGCTGTTTCCGTAGCGATCCAGCGCTTTTTTGATGGTGTTTTTTTCGAGCGTTTCCAAGTCAAACGAATCGACATTACTTTGATCATCAACCTTCAGCAGATCGTTAATATCCGCTGCCGTAACCGACCCGCTCTGATTGGTCACGACAATAAAACTGATGATGTTTTCCATCTCGCGGACATTACCCAACCACGAATAGTCCAACAGCAGCGCGTAGGCTTTATCGTCAATGGTGATTTGTTTCCGTTCCAAATACGCGTATCGGTCTAAAAAATAGCGGATCAAAATGGGAATGTCGTTCCGGCGCTCCCGCAAAGGCGGTATGGTAAGGGTAAATGGATAAAAAAGATAATACAAGTCCTTGCGGAACCGGTTTTCGCCGATCAGCTCCTCAAGGTTTTTGCTGGAAGAAGCGATCACCCGCCCGGAAAAACGGTTTTTGTCGCTGAATAATTGCAGCAACTCCCCTTGAATCCGCAACGGTAGATCGGCGACTTCGTCCAAGAACAACGTCCCTTCCTTTAACAGCTCGATTTTGCTTAAATTATTATTTTCCGAGTTGCCAAAGATCTCTTGTTCCAAAATGGATTCAATCACCCCGGAACAGGTGATGGTGATAAACGGATGATCCCGGTGGACACTTTCGCTATGAATCGCCCGGGCCAAAATTTCTTTGCCGGTGCCGCTTTCACCGTAAATTAAAATATTCTTATTCGTTTTAGCCAAGGTTTGGGCTTGTTCTTTCAATTGGAGCGTTTTAGGGTCTTCGCCGATAATCGTGGCGAAACTGTACTTTTCCTTGGTCTGACCGATAAATTTCTCCTGAATGGCGGCAATATCCTGAAAAATATACACTTTGCCGTAATTGCTCTCGTCGATACTGATCGGGTAGGAGTACCCCAATAGACGGATTTTCCGTTTTTGAATCCGCGCGATATACTCCCGGTCCGCCAGGTTCTTTTTTTGTCCTCCCGCAATGATGCGAAATTCATTGATTTTATAGAGATAATCCAATTGTTTTTTACTATTGCCGAAAATTTTTTCCGCCGCTTGGTTTACGTATTTGAGAGTGTTGTCGGCATGAACGATCACCACGCCTTGTTCGACAAATTGCATTACTTTCTCCAACATCTGGGAGGTGGCGATGATTGACTGATAGTTTTTGACTTCCCCGACTTTGGAGGCGATCAGCTCAGCGATTTTTTGAAGAAAATCCATATAGTTCTCTAAATCCTGAAAGATAAAGGCCTTCTGTTCTTCTTTAAAACAAGCCAGCGCGATGGCGCCGATCGCCTCCTGATCCAGGATAATCGGGCAACACATCTCAAACAACTCTTTGCAACTGCCGCAACTGGGACATTGTTGGCAAATAGCGTGTTCGCGAGGGTTTTGGATGATCAGCATCTGCTTGTTTTCCAGCACCCATTTGAAACCGGTCCCTTCGCTTTCAATATAGGTTCCGACCCGGTCGGTGAATTTCCCCGTTCCGGCGATCCGAAACAACCGCTGATCGACAATGTCCACGTCTACTTTGAGAATGCTCGCTAAAACCTGAGCATATTGTTTGACGTCCGCTTCAACTTTTTGCAACTGCGACTGCATAATCGTGATTCTCCTCGCGGCAATGCTGCGTTATGATGAAGGCGCTCAAGGCAATCATCATTTCACCCTTTGACGCCCTTTGCTTTTATTCTACACTAAGTCCCTGTATCCCGCAATTTATGTTCAAACTGTTTGGAAATGGCGAAACAGGCATTGCGCAACCTGTCAAGTTATACTCGTGGAAAATATTTCAAGGAAAATGTTGATAATTCGCTCTTGACGGATGACTCCTTGCTCGTCCTACCCTGGAATTGGGCTGTTCGCTAAAATGGCTGGGTGATAATTTTCAGATATTTCGAGCTTTTTTACGCTTGGACAAACTCCAGGGCTTCGGCTATCATAGTTCTCCGGAGACAAAATCGCGGAGGTTATCGGAGATGTCGACCAACCCATATTGTACGCCTTTTGCCAATGAGGAGCGGTTTTGGAATGAAATAAAACACGCGTTAATACCGGCTGTTCGGCTCGAAAGTTATACAACCTGGATTGCGCCGTTACAACTGTTGGAGCTGGATACCGAAGTGCGAAAGGTAGTGATCGGAGCTCCGAATGATCTGGTCCGGGACTGGCTGGACCTTCGTTACCGGCCGTTATTTATCACAGCGATCGAGACGGTTTTGGGGAGTGGCGGTTATCAAGTACTGTTTGTAGCGCAGCAGCGTTGGTATTGAATTAATTGGCGGTTGGGGATTGTGTCATTTGCCAAAATCATTTTGGATACTTGCAAAATTAGATTGGCATGTTCCAAAATAATTTTGGCAGCTGCCCCAACCATTTTGGCTGATGCCAAAACTACTTTGGCGCTATCCAAAACCATTTTGGATTGATCTAAGATCATTTTGGCATTGTCCAAAACCATTTTGGATTTGTGCAAAACGATTTTGGCAACATCCAAAACGATTTTGGCATCCATAACCATTGCTTGCGCAAAAAATTGTCTCGCCTCCACCAGCGTAAATCTCCTCTATATCACTTCTAGCTCTCGTTGTTCACAAACAATTATTCGTTGACTATATGGAATTAACATGTTATACTATACTCATAGCAAACCTTTCCGGAACGGGTTCGTCTATCTAATACGTTTATTGGAGGTAACCTAATGTATCAGGAAATCAACGAAACAACCGCTGCAACCCCGGCCCTGGTGAAAAAACGCAAGGTCCCTCGGACGTTTGAAGCGCAACTGTTACAAGCGTCCGAACTGCTCGGCGGCATTCAAGCCAATACCGAGCAGATGATCGCGCTCGGCTTTGATACCGATTTTGTGTCCCAACTCCATGCTTATTACCAAAATACCATCGATACCCACTCCGAACAACTGGCGCACAAAGCGCGAATGATGGAAAAGACCAGGGAATGTCAGGTTAATTTGGAAAATCTGAATGTTCTCTATCGAAAGGTCCGGAAGCGAATCAAGTTGGAGTTGCCGAGGGAGGCCTGGCGGGAGTACGGAATTGTGAATGAGCGGTAAGCTCCTTACAATTAGGGCTGACCCAAATTTTTTAGGTCAGCCCCACTTTTTTGCAATCTCATTTTAGCTTATTTGACCAGTGACGCTGCTCAACGTTTCGCCGTCAGATTCGCTTTCAAAGCCTCAATCTGTTGCGCCGTCATCCCGCCCGACAACAGATATTTCTGCGCGGCGGCGGCGAGATCCGTCTTATCTAAGTCAGCGGTTCCGGCAATCACTTTGAGCATTTCCAGAACATCACCGGTAATCACTTGGTACTTGTCGGTACCTTTCTGGACGCCATAATAATTGATATAGCTTTGCATGTAATCTTCAACGATCTCATTTTTCGTAGCGCCCATTAAGGATTCAAGAAACGCCGCGAAGAAGCCGGCCCGGTCCTTGCCTTCGGTGCAATGGAAGAGATAAGGTCCTTGATTCTCCGCCATAAACACCAAACCTTTGACAACGCTCGCTTTAAACTCGGCGCTGCCATAGGCGAGACCCATATTCAAACATAACACCCGGTTATTTTTAACCAATTCGGCATAATACGGGGAAGCGAAATCTTTGGCGGCAAGGTGGGTCTTGATATTTTCGGTTGAATCGGCTAAATTGACGACCGTATTGACTTTTGCTTCCTGAATCAGCTTATCGGCGGTCGCAGCGCGGCCCAGTTCGTTATTGATCGGGCTGGAACTGCGATACAACACGGATTTGGCGATATTGCCCACCGTGACATTGCGGAAATTGGCGAATACCGCATCGGAAGCATAATCGGCGCGGTTATTGGTTCGTTTCAGCTTCCGGATCTCATATTGGGTGAGATACTCCCCGCGACCGGTCAGCATGATCGTAACCTGATCGCCGACTTTGACGCGGGCGATCTCATTCAGCTTGCCGTAGTTGACACAAACCGCGATGTTGGTCTGACCCGGATAAGCGCGAACCAACGGTTTGCCGGCATCGACATAGTAGCCGTCCAGGAACGGCGCTTCCAGCACAAAGCCGTTGTTAAAGATCGCCGTTACCATATCGCCCGCTTTAAACCCTAATTTGGCGAAATCCTCGATGGCAATCTCGGTGACGGCGTGTCCGTATTTTTCGATCTCTTTCACCTTACCGGCAATGCTAGGGGTTTTATAGACGGAGGCCGCTGACAGTTTATTTTTCAGCGCAGTAAGCTCCGCCGCGGTCATTCCGTATTTTTTCAGATAGTTTTCCGTGGCGACAGCCAGATTCACGCCGGAAATATTGGCGCCTTTGGGATATCCGCACACCACCGTAGTCAACGAAGTGACGATATTGCTGTTGGCGATAGAGGTATATTGCTCGCTCCCGTTTTTCACGCCGTAATAGTTCTCATAGGTCGTCATATAATCGGCGACGACTTCGTCAAGTTTGGCGCCCATCAGCGCTTCCAACAGCGCGCTGACAAATCCGGCGCGGTCTTTGCCTTCGGTGCAGTGAATCAAATACGGTCCGTTATTTTTGCTTAAGAAACGGAGGCCCTCGGCTAATTTCTTCCCGAAGTCATCCCCGGCGATATTTACATCCATATTCAACGGTTTCACTTTGCCGGCTTCGTAAAGGGACTTATAGTAGTCGGAAGCGAAATCCTTGGCGCCGAAAAAGCCTTTGATTTCTTGATCCGAATCCGACAAATTCAGCACAGTGGCGATTCCGACTGCTTTCGCCAGGTCATTGGCATAGGCGGCGCGACCCAATTCGTTATTGACCGGGCTGCTGCTGCGGTATAAAACCGCGGGTTTAATGCCACTCGTTGTAATGCTGCGGAAGTTGGCAAAGATCGAATCCGTTGCATAATCGGCGCGCACATTGGTGCGTTTCAACTGACGCAGCTGATATTCCGCGAGATAACCTTCCTTTTCCACCAATGCGAAGGCTACTTTATCGCCGACTTTGACATTGTATTTGGTGGAAAAATTACCCATGTTGATGGCGACAATCAGTAAATTGCCGGCCTTATCGTCCCGTACGACCAGACTTCCGGTATCGACATCGCTATACGATGTACAGAAAGGGATTTTCAGTATGTACGTATTGGAGAACGTACTCACTGTAACTTTGAGGATATCCCCCAATTGGTACCCCGCGTCATAAAGGGCCTTCGGTTTAACATCCAGCGTCAGGTTGCCGTACTTTTGCACCTCGGCAACCTTTCCCACGACATTGACGTTGGTGTCGGCGGCATTGACCGTCAACGACAATGAGAACGCCAATACCATCACTGCGATCAATAACAGGGAAATAATTCGTTTTGCCTGTCTCATCAATTTTCCTCCTTTAAAATTTGTCGAATGGCTCGTAATGCAAAAAAATGTTCCCCGTTCCGGAACGGGAACCTTCCTTGTCTACAAACAGAAAATTTTCGATGTCAGCTAGCAATTTCCTGCTGAAATTAAAATACAGATAATAATTTCTTTATCCGTTCTTAATGATTATTTAATCTATAATACGGAAGTAAATATAAAAAACACCCCGCATGGAGGTGTTCGCTCTGATTATTACGACTAACCCTTTTTCTCTTCTTTTTGCTTCAAATATTCCTTATACCCGATCTCCTGTAGCAAGACCGACTTATCATTGACCTCTTTGGCCAATTTCTTCTTATACTCCACCATCTTACGCCGGAGTTCGGAGTCAATCGCTCCCAGCATTTGCACGGCCAATAGACCGGCATTTTTCGCTCCGTTGATACTGACCGTCGCCACCGGAATCCCGCTCGGCATCTGGACAATGGAATACAACGAATCGACGCCGTCAAGGGTACTCGTCTTCACCGGGACGCCGATCACCGGTAGCGGCGTCATCGCCGCCAAGACGCCGGGCAAATGAGCGGCGCCGCCGGCGCCGGCGATGATCACTTCCAGTCCCCGTTCCAACGCGGTGGCGGCGTATTCAATCGCCCGTTTCGGCGAACGATGCGCCGAGATGACCGAGATTTCATAATCGACGCCAAACTCTTCCAATACTTCTGCAGCTTGCTTCATCAACGGCAGGTCGCTGTCACTGCCCATTACAATTCCGACGAACGGCATAATTCCCACTCCCGTATTTAGATTTTATCGCCATTTTTTGTTTATTCAAGCATGAGGTGCGTCCTGAGTTACTTTTGATGAGCAATTCCAATCAACTCGGTTACGTCAATCTTTGTTTGCTCAAGATAGCTTTGGATGCCTTCAATAATCCGGACTGGCGTCTGCGGATCCCGGAAGGTTCCGCTGCCGACGGCGACCGCGCTGGCGCCGGCCATGATGAACTCCAACGCATCGTTGGCCGAAGTGATCCCGCCCATCCCAATCAAAGGAACCGAAACCTTTTGATAGACTTGCCAGACCATCCGCAGCGCCACCGGTTTGATCGCCGGCCCCGACAATCCGCCGACGGTATTCCCTAAGACCGGGCATTTCCTCCGGATATCAATCGCCATTCCCAATAATGTATTGATTAGACTAATACAGTCAGCTCCCGCCGCCTCGACTTGCCGGGCGATCAATGTGATGTCGGTGACATTGGGCGAAAGCTTCACAATTAACGGTTTGGTGGTGGCCTCCCTGACTGCTTGGGTAATCTCAAAGGCGCAGCGCGGGTCGGTGCCAAAGGCGATCCCGCCCTCTTTCACGTTGGGACAGGAGATATTGAGCTCGTATCCGGAGACTTCAGCGTAATCATTTAGTCGTTCAACCACGCCAACATACTCGGCGATCGTCTTGCCAACCACATTGACAATGACCGGCGTCTGATATTGCCGCAAGAACGGCAAAGCTTCCTTAATAAAGTATTCCACGCCGGGGTTTTGAAGACCAATGGCATTTAACATGCCGGCCGGAGTTTCATAAACCCGGGGTGGCGGATTACCCGGCCACGGTTCAAGCGAAACGCCTTTGGTCACAACCGCCCCTACGACGTCCGGTGTGAAAAACGGTAAGTACTCCCGCCCGTACCCGTAGGTTCCGGAAGCGGGCAACACCGGATTTTTCAGTTGTAATCCGGCAATGGTAACCGCTGACGAAGGAGATTTCATTCCAGATCCACCTCCTTCAGATCGAAAACCGGCCCATCCATGCAGACCCGGCTGTAACCATGTTTACTTTTGCAGACACAACCCAAGCAGGCGCCGACCCCGCAAGCCATATAGGACTCCAACGATACTTGCCCGGCGATTCCGGCCTCAAGTCCGATCCGTTGAATCGCTTGCAACATCGGGGTAGGTCCGCAGGCCGCCAGAAAATCAAAAGGGGTCTCACCAAGCTTCGCAAGCAACGCGGTTGTCACCAACCCCTGGCCGCCATAACTCCCATCCTCGGTCACCGGAAACAGCTCAATCCCCAGCCCATTCCAACGCGCCAACTCCAACAGATCGCTCCGGGAACGCCCACCGTAGAACAAGCTGATCCGGCAACCGGGCCGCTCTTGCACCAACTTTTGAGCCAGGCAATACATTGGCGGCATGCCGACACCGCCGGCAATTAAGGCGATATTCCGGGCTGATTCCGGCACTTGAAACCCATTGCCCACCGGACCAAAGACCGTCAATAACTCCCCGGTTTGTTTGGCGGCCAGCATTCCGGTTCCCCGGCCGACCGCCTTAAAAATAAACGCGACGGTTCCAGGCTGCCGATCAATCCGGTAAATACTGATCGGGCGCGCCAACAACGGATCAAGGCTGTCCGGCTCCGCTACCCGGACCTCAATGAACTGTCCCGGAACCGCCTGTGCGGCGATGGTCGGAGCCAGCAATTCAAAATGATAATAGCCGGAACCGAGGATCTCCGCTTGCTGAATTAGTGCTTGAACCTGTATCATCGTCGCCTCGTTCATAATAATTGTTTATTCCGGTAACCCCGAAAATCCTGAATCGGCAGGACGCTATTGGGTTCTTTCCCTTCCTCCAGCGCCAGTAGAACTTGCAAAAAGGCGGTTACGGTATCCAGCGAGGTCAGACAAGGAATATTATGCTCAACCGAAGCGCGGCGAATTTTGAACCCATCCCGTTCCGGTTCCTTCCCGCGGGTAATGGTATTCACCAGCAACTGCACTTCGCCGTTTTTAATCGCATCCATGATATTGGGCGAATCTTCGTCAATTTTGTTCAACTTGATCACCGGTACGCCGCGGACCCGGAGGTAAGCGGCAGTCCCCATGGTCGCCATAATTCGGAAGCCGCGCTCCGACAACTTCTGCAACAGCGGCAACGCTTCCGCTTTATCGCGGTCGGAGAGGGTCGCCAAGATCGTGCCGCCGCGCGGCAGGTTAAATCCGGCGGCAATGAACGCTTTATACAGCGCCCCGGGATAGGTTGGATCGACCCCCATCACCTCGCCGGTCGACTTCATCTCCGGCCCAAGCGAGATATCCACCTGGGTCAGTTTTTGGAATGAGAAGACCGGCGCCTTGACGGCAATCAGTTTGGCCTCGGGCCATAAGCCGCCCGCATAACCCTGTTCGTGCAGGGACTGGCCTAACACCGCTTTGGTCGCGACCTGCACCATCGGGATTCCGGTAATCTTGCTCATAAAAGGAACCGTCCGGCTGGAGCGGGGATTCACTTCGATACAGTAGACCTCTTCGTCGGTCATGACAAACTGTATATTGATCAAGCCGACAACCTTTAAGGCTTTGGCAAACTTCATGGTATAGTTTAAGATCTTTTCCTGCTCTTCCATACTTAAGTGTTGACTGGGGTAGATGGCGATGGAGTCGCCGGAGTGGACTCCCGCCCGTTCCAGATGCTCCATGATTCCCGGAATCAACACATTCGTGCCGTCGCAGATGGCGTCAACTTCACATTCCCGGCCGGAGACGTAACGGTCGACCAGCACCGGATGCTCCGGTGAAGCCTTCACGGCCCGGTTCAGGTAATCACGGAGTTCGTCCAGATTATAGACGATCTCCATCGCCCGCCCCCCCAACACGTATGAGGGTCGCACCAACACCGGGAACCCGATCGCTTCGGCGACTTGCAACGCTTCTTCGGACGAGACCACCGTCCGGCCTTCCGGTTTCGGGATACCTAACTCGACCAGTAACTTATCAAAACGCTTGCGGTCCTCCGCTAAGTCAATCGAATCAACCGACGTGCCGAGGATCGTAATCCCGGCTTTTTCCAATTTGGCCGCTAAGTTAATGGCCGTTTGGCCGCCAAACTGCACGATAACTCCTTCCGGCTGTTCCAACTCCAGGATATGCAACACATCCTCGACGGTCAACGGCTCGAAATAAAGCCGGTCGCCGGTATCAAAGTCGGTACTGACGGTCTCCGGGTTGTTATTGATGATAATCGCTTCAACCCCCGCCTGTTTTAAGGCCCAGACCGAGTGGACGCTACAGTAGTCAAATTCAATTCCTTGGCCGATCCGGATCGGGCCGGAGCCGATCACCGCAATCTTCCGTTTCGCGGTGGGGATTGCTTCATTCTCCTGATCGTAACAGGAGTAGAAGTACGGCGTTGCCGCTTCGAACTCGGCGGCGCAGGTATCCACCATCTTGTAGACCGGACGTAAATTATGCTCATACCGGAACTGACGCACTGTTTCTTCGGTAACCTTCGTCAGCCGGGCGATCTCGCGGTCCGAAAAACCCAGCTGTTTGGCGGCAGCCAGAACTGCGCTATTTTGATACCCTTCCGCTTGTAACCGTTGCTCCATTGTTACAATGTGCAACAGCTTTTTTAAGAAGAACGGGTCGACCTTGGTCCGCCGGTTCAAGTCTTCAATGCTGTAACCGCGGCGCAAACATTCCGCCAGTAAAAAGAGGCGCCGGTCGTCGGCGGCCACAATGGCGGCTTCCAGCTCTTGATTGCTGATATCTTCAATGCCGGGCAACGACAGGCCGTATTGGCCGATCTCCAGGGAACGGACCGCTTTTAACAATCCCGCTTCCAACGAACGGTCAATCGCCATCACTTCGCCGGTGGCTTTCATTTGCGTGTTTAAGGTACGGTCGGCCAGATTGAACTTGTCAAACGGCCAACGCGGAATTTTGGTCACCACATAGTCCAAGGCCGGCTCAAACGAGGCATAGGTTTTGCCGGTGACGGCATTTTTAATCTCGTCCAGATGCAGTCCAACCGCGATCTTGGCCGCCACTTTGGCGATGGGGTAACCGGTGGCCTTTGAGGCCAGGGCGCTCGAACGGCTCACCCGCGGATTCACTTCGATCACATAATATTGAAAACTATGCGGGTCCAAGGCAAATTGGACGTTACACCCGCCTTCGATCCCTAACGCCCGGATGATCTTCAACGCGGCGGCGCGCAACATTTGATACTCGCGATCAGCCAGCGTTTGACTGGGCGCCACGACGATACTGTCGCCGGTGTGAATTCCGACCGGGTCGAAGTTTTCCATATTACAAACGGTGATACAGGCGTTGTTCGCATCCCGCATCACTTCATACTCAATTTCTTTATACCCGGCGATCGACTGTTCCAACAACACCTGAGTAATCGGACTCAATGTCAAACCACGGGTCGTGACCTCTTCCAATTCCGTCCGGTTATTGGCGAAGCCGCCGCCGCTGCCGCCCATGGTAAAGGCCGGGCGGATAATTAAGGGATAACCGACCCGGTCGGCAAATTCATAGGCTTCATCCAACTTGGATACGATCGCGCTCTCCGGAATCGGCTCGCCGATCTCTTGCATAGTCTGCTTAAAGAGATTGCGGTCTTCCGCTTTTTGAATTGCGGTTAAGGGCGTCCCAAGCAGGCGAACCTTAAACTCTTCGAGAATACCGGCCTCGGCCAATTTCACCGCCAAGTTCAATCCGACCTGACCGCCCAAGGTAGGCAGCAAACCATCGGGCCGCTCTTTGGCAATGATATTGCGTAATGAATCCACGGTCAGCGGCTCAATATAAACCCGGTCCGCCATATTGGCGTCGGTCATGATCGTCGCGGGATTGGAATTGACCAGCACTACCGAGAGGCCTTCCTCCCGTAAAGAACGGCAAGCTTGGGTACCGGCGTAATCAAACTCCGCCGCTTGACCGATGATGATCGGACCGGAGCCAATCACCATTACTTTTTTAAGCGTTTGATCTAAAGGCATGGTTTCACCCACTTGAAATTATTTTAATCAAAACCTTGTTTAGAGATAAGATACAAACTCTTCGAATAAATATGCAGAGTCGGTTGGACCGGGAGCCGCTTCGGGATGATATTGCACCGAGAACAACGGCAGGTGTTTGTGGCGAATCCCTTCAACCGTTCCGTCATTGACGTTGCGGTGCGAGACAATGGCTTCATTGGGATCGAGCGAATCGGGATGCACCGCAAAGCCGTGATTTTGGGAGGTGATAATCACCTTGCCGCTGATCAAATCTTTGACCGGATGATTGCCACCCCGGTGGCCGAATTTCAACTTATAGGTGTCGCCGCCTAAGGCCAAACCGATGATTTGATGACCCAGGCAGATTCCGAAGATCGGCAACTTCCCTTTAAGTTCTTGAACGGTTTTCACCGCATACGGTACGTCTTTGGGGTCGCCGGGGCCGTTGGAAAGCATGATGCCGTTGGGTTTCAGTTTCAAAATCGTTTCGCTGGCCGTATCACAAGGCACCACTGTGACTTTACAGCCATAATTCACTAGGCTCCGCGCGATATTGGCTTTAGCGCCGAAATCGACTAACACCACATGCTTCGTGCCGTCACCTTCGGTATACATCCGGTCGGTGGTGACACCGCGGATAAAATCTTGGCCCGAGAGGTCGGGGATGGCCGCGACCCGTTGCAAAACCGCGGCGTCGGACTCGTCGGAAGCGGTGATCAAACCGCGCATCGTCCCTTGGCTCCGCAGTTGTTTGGTGAGCGAACGGGTATCGATCCCGGCGATTCCCGGAATATCATATTGTTTCAAAAAGGCGTCAACTGTTAAGGATGCCCGCCAATTACTGGGTACTTCGCAATATTCCCGGACGACAAAACCCCGGGCGTGCGGCCGTTGCGATTCGTAATCGTCTGGGTTGACACCGTAATTGCCGATCAAAGGATAGGTCATGGTTACAATCTGGCCACTATACGAAGGGTCGGTCAGAATCTCTTGATAACCGGTCATTCCTGTATTGAAAACAACCTCACCGCCGATCTCCGTTGCAGCTCCAAACGATTGTCCATAATATATCGTACCGTCTTCCAATATCAGGCGGGCCTGTTTCATCCGAACGAACCTCCTAGAAATAATTAGGTCTTACTGTTGTCTTAAGTTATTGTATCATAAATATACATTTTAGTGAAATATTTATTCAACAAAATGATGGTTATGATATTTTAAATTTCCGTTAACCCAGACCGTTTCCACTTTGCCTTGCAGCTTTTTGCCAAAGAACGGCGAGTTTTTCGACTTCGAGGCAATTTGGTCCGGCGTCACTTCCCAAACGAATTCGGGATCGAAGATTACCACATCCGCCAAGGAATCTTTGCGTAAACTGCCGCCCGGCAGATTCAGAATGCGGGCCGGATTGACCGCCAGTTTCTCGACCAACGCTTCCTTGGTTAACCAACCGCCCAGCACCAGTTCGGTCCAGGCAACGCCCAGCGCGGTTTCGAATCCGACCATGCCGGTTAGCGCCAGTGGAAACTCGCGATGTTTTTCTTCCAAAGTATGGGGGGCGTGGTCGGTGGCAATCACGTCGATGACGCCGTCTTGCAAACCTTGCCGCAAGGCTTCGCGATGCTCGGCGGAACGGAGCGGCGGACTGACCCGGAAGGCAGTGTCGTACGTCTCCACCACTTGATCGGTTAAGGTAAAATGATGCGGCGTCACTTCGGCGCTGACCGCAACGCCGCGCCGTTTGGCCGCGGCCACCAGGGCGACGCTCCGTTCGGTGCTAAGGTGACAGATATGAACTTGTCCACCGGTATATTCCGCCAGCAATAAGTCCCGGGCGATCATGACATCCTCAGCCACGGCCGGGATCCCCGGTAAACCGAGTACGGTCGACCAGTACCCTTCATGCATAACGCCGTCGCCGGCCAATTGCGGCTCTTCCTCATGCAGCAGTAATGGTAACTGAAATAGCTTAGCATATTCAAACGCCGAACGCAACACTGCGGGGTTGGTCAGCGTTTTGCCGTCGTCGGAGAAAGCCACGGCGCCGGCGGCGGCCAGCTCGCCCATCTCCGCCAATTCTTCGCCCTTCAGGCCCTTGGTGACCGCGCCGATCGGATAGACTTTCGCCCAACCGCTTGCGGCTGCTTTTTGTTTGATAAACTCGATCACCACCGCGCTGTCAGCCACGGGATTGGTATTGGCCATACAGGCGACTCCCGTAAATCCGCCCCGAATCGCCGCGCGGGTGCCGCTGGCGATGGTTTCTTTATCTTCCCGGCCCGGTTCGCGTAAATGGCAGTGCATATCGATAAAACCCGGGCAGACCAGCCTGCCGTCGGCCTGAATGATCTGAGCGTCTTCCACCGGCAATTCCCTACCCACCGCCGCGATCCGGTCGCCGTCGATCAGCAGATCGCCAACTCCGAGATACCCACCGGCCGGGTCAATAATCTCTCCACCTTTAATGCAGTATTTCATCTTTATTTCCTCCTCCGGTTAACAAGTACAAGAGCGCCATCCGCACCGCCACCCCGTTGGTCACTTGTTCGGTGATGACCGATTGGTCATGGACGGAAACCGCTTCGCTGATTTCCACACCCAGATTGGCCGGACCCGGATGCATTACCATCAAGTCGGGCCGCGCTTGTTGCAAGCGGGTTAGATTGACTCCAAACAGTTTCGAGTACTCCCGCAAGGTCGGGAAGTAGGCTTTGGTCTGCCGTTCCAGCTGGATTCGTAAGATATTGACCACATCGGCGTCGCGTAATGCCTTGTCCAGGTCGGTTGCGACGGTCACGCCAAACTCGCCGATTCCCTTCGGCATCAAAGTCGGCGGCCCAACCACCGTGACCTTAGCGCCGAGTTTGGTCAACGCGTAAATATTGGATTTGGCGACCCGGCTGTGCATGATGTCGCCGACAATGACCACATTTAAACCGTTAAAACTCTTCTTGCGCTCCCGAATCGAGTACAGGTCGAGCAACCCCTGGGTCGGATGCTCGTGGGCGCCGTCGCCGGCGTTGATGACGTGCGCCGCGACCGAATCGGCCAACAACTTCGGCGTTCCGCCCAACGAATGCCGGATAATGATCACATCGACCCCCATCGCTTCCAACGTCCGGGCGGTGTCGACGAAACTTTCGCCTTTGGCCACGCTACTGGAGGAGACGGTCAGATTCACCACGTCGGCGCTCATCCACTTGCCGGCAATCTCAAATGAGGTGCGGGTCCGGGTACTCGGTTCGAAAAACAGGGTCACAACCGTTTTGCCCCGGAGTGTCGGCAGTTTTTTCAGATCCCGGTTAAAGATGTCTTTACATGCTTCGGTCGTATCCAAGATTAATTGAATCTGTGCGGTGGATAAATCCCGTAATCCCAACAAATCTTTTGGCAGTTTCACCATTGGCTCCCGCTCCTATCGTATTTTCTTCGGGTATAAAAAAACTCCCCTACTAAAAAGGGGAGGATTATCACTGCAGCTCCTCCCTTGCTGCCTCACAGGACAGTTTAAAGGGAATCGTTTTCACTGATTACTACACTATCTTCGCCATCAATCTCTTGCAGCTTCACATGGACGATTTCGCGGTTTGAGGTGGGAACGTTTTTACCGACATAGTCGGCGCGAATCGGTAATTCCCGATGACCCCGGTCGATCAAAACCGCCAATTGAATACTGGACGCCCTACCCAGATCCATCAACGCATCCAACGCGGCTCGCACCGTTCGCCCGGTAAATAGGACATCATCGACCAATATTAGCTTCTTCCCGGCAATTTTACCCGGGATTTCGGTCCGGTGCAAGACCGGTTGCGCCGAGATTAACGATAGGTCATCGCGGTAAAAAGTGATATCTAACATGCCCACCGGAATTTCGACGCCTTCGTGTTGTTTGATAAAATCCGCCAGTCGATTCGCCAGCGGCACGCCCCGGGTTCGAATCCCCACCAACACCAAATCGTCGGTCCCTTTATTCCGTTCCGTAATCTCATGAGAGAGTCGGAAAAGGGCCCGGCGGACTGTGTCCGCATCCATTACTTGGGCTTTCACCTTAAACATTCGCTCGCCCCCTCCAAAATTTTACCGCGCAACAAAAAACCTTCTTGTGCGCAGGACATAAGAAGGTTAAGTACAAATTTCATATACCCCTTCCTAGCCTCGCAGGACTAGTCTTAAAGGACTTTATTGATATTAGATTACCAAAGTCAGCACCAACTGTCAACCTGCGAATTGCTTTTTAAGGTGACATTTTGGTAAACTGTGCTTTGACCAAAAAGGTTTTGAATGGTTCCGAAACCCTTTTGGAATGTTCCCGAAACACTTTGTGAAGATCCAAAACCATTTTGGATCTTCACAAAATCATTTTGGGTTTGTCCAAAGCCATTTTGAATCGAGCCAAATCGATTTTGCGTTGTTCCCAATTGATTTTGGATTCTTCCAAAACCATTTTGCATTCATCCAAAACTATTCTGCAGTGATCCAAAACGGTTTTGGCGAACGGGATTCCCCCCAAAATAAAAATCCGCCGGAGCGGAGTTAAGAGTAATCGGGATGCAGCGTCCGTCCGAATAATACCGGCACCGGATGACTGCCGCAAAATTGACAGCCGTCGCACAAAATGACCCGTTCCCGGAAGACGCCCATGATCGTATCCATAATCTCAATCTTTGCCAAGGCGTGCAAGACGATCCGGCGCGGCGAGATCGTGATCAAGGCGCTTAACAATAGGTCGTCGTACTCGACATCGCTGTTTTCGCTATGTAATTCCGAAAGAACTCCTTCCAGTTGCGCTTGATCGATGGGGTTTTTCTCTTCATCCAACAGATAAAAGGTATCTTTATCCTTGATTAAAACATGCACTTCGTCAATGCGCGGTTCCTGAATCTCCACGAAATAACGGAGCAATTTAATGAACTCCAGATATTCCCGTTCGACTAAAAAGTTGTCGATCGCCCGTTCGATGGACTCCTCCATCTCTTGAAAATAATCCTTGAGCCGGAATCGTAAAAATCCTTCCAAATACAATAACGAATCAGTCTCCAAATATTGACTGATACTGGTTAAAATCTGATTATGCCGGTATAATGTTTTGCTGATATCCCCTTCTTCGTAAAGATTATTCAAATAAGCGTAGGCGCTTTTAACAATGGCCCGAAAATCACCCGGCGCCACAAAATGATAGCGGTTTTTAACGATCTGGGTCATCAACTCTTTGGTCACGGTATTCATGAGCAGATCGGTCAGAATATTGGCCAAATAATAACGTAAAATCTTCTCATGGGCATCTTTTAAATCCGGTTCTTTTGCTTGGACAGCGTATTCCAAAAACAGAAACTTCCCCGCATTTGACTCAGTCAACTGGACGTTAATTCCTTCTCTTTGCAGAAAATCAACCTCTTTTAAGAGGTTGCTGCGTATCTCCGGGTTGACATTGAGGGTACTGATCGTAATCTCAGACATTTATTTATCCCCCCATCCTAACCCTATTATATGTTATGGCTAAGGTTTGTATACTGCTCCCGCCGCGGGAGAAAGCGGATGCCTTTCCACCAAATCCACGTCCGAGGAAACAAAAAAACGAGGCAAAAGGCCTCGTTTGTTTTAAAAATATGGTGGGGAAGGTTGGGATCGAACCAATGACCTCTACGATGTCAACGTAGCGCTCTAACCAACTGAGCTACTCCCCCGTCTCGGACAAAAATTAGTTTACCACGTCGAAAAGGGTTTGTCAATCAAAAAAAAGCGTTAATTTTTTGGAAATCGAAAAACCAAACTTTTCCCGAGCTACACTTAATTCAGACCGACAGCAAGCGGAACCAACTGAGAATCTCTTCGGGACGGCATTCCCGTTTCAGCTCAATGGCTCGCGAACGGATCTGCTGGTTCAGGGCCAGCGCTTCTTCATGGGTGACGCAAATCCCCTGTGTCGCTAAAAACTGTTCCACCATCGCCGATCCGGTATGCTTGCCAAAAACGAAACAACTCCCGCTCTGTCCGACCTCAGCGGCGGAAAAACCTTCGTAAGCGGCTCGATCCCGCAATAAACCATGGCCGTGGATGCCCGATTCATGACTGAAAACCTTGGCGCCCACCAACGGTTTGTCAACCGGCAGCGGACGGTTGGCGGCCGCGGCCACGTTTTGACTTAATTGATACAGACCGGTACTGTCAATCCCCGTATCTAACTGATTGATCGTTTTCAAAGCCATGACCACTTCCGCCAAAGCTGCGTTGCCGGCTCTTTCGCCCAACCCGTTCACGGTGACACTGGCCGACCGGGCGCCTGCCTCAATGGCCGCAAGGGTATTGGCGGTCGCCAAACCCAAATCGTTATGACCGTGAAACTCCAAGTTAGCCTCCGGCACCCGTCGTAGCAAGTCGGCGAATAACCGGGCGGTTTTTGACGGGCTTAAAATGCCCACAGTATCGGCAATGCGTACCCGGAAAGCGCCCAAGTCGAACGCGGCGGCGCTAAAATCGCCTAAAAAACCCGCTTCGGCCCGAGACGCGTCTTGCGCTCCGACGGAAACATAGGAAAAATGCGCACCGGCAAACGGGATAATCTTTCCCAACGCCCGCATGACCCAAGCGGCGTCTTTGCCTAAGACCTTCATATGAATGGCGGAAACGGGAAAAGAGATGTGAACGCTGTTCACACCCGCTTCCGCCGCTTGCGCCAGATCGGTTTCGACCGCCCGGCACCAGCAGGTCAACCGGGAACGCAAATTTAACCCCACCAGTTCTCTGATGGTTTTAATCTCCGTCTCGCCCATGGCAGGGATGCCCGCTTCCAATTCGGGGAGGCCGAGATCGCTCAATTCAGTAGCCAGTTGCAATTTTTCCGCCTCGGTAAAAACGACGCCGGGAGCCTGCTCGCCATCGCGTAAGGTGGAGTCAATCAGCCAGATCCTTTTGGTATGATCCATCTTCATCGTCCTCCCCGCCTTCATCCTACCCCGTAAATCATCCTCAGGTTAATAACAGTTCCTCGGCCGCTTCGCCATTTTCCAACGCATCCAGGATCCGGTCGATCGCCGCTTCGTCGATGTGTCCGTACCAATAGTTTTCCGGATAGATCACCATGATCGGACCGCGATCACACATCTTCAAACATCCGGTATTGCTAACCGCAATCCCTTCCATCCCGCGGTCGTCAATCTCCGATTCAATGTATTGAATCAGTTGCGCCCCGTCCTTTTTGGCACAGACGCCTTTCGGTTCCCCGACCATCCGGGAGCTAGTACAGACAAAAATATGGTGTTTCGGTTTTTCCATTGGGGTATCCTCCTTTATATTATTTCAGCCGCACCCAAGGCCGTTGCCGCGACAACTCTCACCGCAAACAAACTTCCGGTTGCGCGGAATGAAGGTTCCCGCAAAGATCGGCCGCAGGATTTGCTCAATGATTCCCTCGGTCTCAATGACTTGCATTCCCTGTTCCGACAAAGTCTCGCGCGGCGAGTTCCCGATGCCGCTACTGACAATCGCCCGGCAATCGTGGAGAATCTCGGCTAATTGTAACCAACGTTCCTTACCGCTTCCCGGGAGTGGCGTGGGACGCACATCGATCACTTGAAATCCGGCTGCGGATTGGCCAAAGACATAAATGGACTCCGCCTCACCGAGATGTAAATTGACTAAAAACCCTTCCCGGCTGGCAACAGCGACGTAAGGGCGATTCGCCGCCTGCGGCAACGTCGTGGCGTGTCGCGCCAAACTTTGGGCCAGTTCGGGACTCATCGCTTCGCCCAGCAGTCCCACGGCGTCGGCGCGGCAGCGGGTACAGTGGGTCATTTGCGGTAAATACTGTTTTAACCGCTCCCGCAATTCACCGACCATCGTTTCCGAAGGGGCCGGAGTATTCTCGAAGGGCGTTCCGGCGGTCGGCAGCACCGGAATACAGTTGAAATAGTCCGCACCCAACGCCCCAACCTTTTTCGCGATCGGCTCAATCTCGCCCTCATTGACGTCTGGAATCAAGATGCTGTTCACCTTCACCAGGAAGCCATTTTCCTTCAACTGGCGGATCGCTTCCAGTTGTTGATCCCGCAACAGCTCCGCCGCAGCCAAACCGCGATGGATCGACTTGCCGTGACGCGCCCAGGCATATATCTTCGCTCCGATTTCCGGATCGATCGCATTCATCGTAATCGTAAAATGGCTCACTTTTAGCTCAGCCAGTTCCTTGATATACGGAACCACATTCAGTCCGTTGGAAGCAAGACAAACGTTGATCTGCGGAAAACGCGCCCGGATTAGCCGAATGGTCTTCAAGGTCTCCTTCACGTTGGCAAACGGATCGCCGGGGCCGGCAATTCCGACAACCGTAATCCGCGAGTCACGACTCAACACTTCCTCAAGATAGTTAATGGCTTGTTCCGGTTGGAGGACCGCGCTGGTCACTCCGGGACGGCTTTCATTCACGCAATCGTACTTCCGGTTACAGAAGTTACATTGGATATTACACTTCGGAGCCACTGGTAAATGGATCCGGCCGAATTGATGCCGCACATCGGGATTAAAACAAGGATGGTATGCCAAATTCGGATTCATTACAATCACCCCGCTAGCAAGGTTTTCGCTGGTTTTTCATGTCACTCTCACATATAACTGTAGCCGATCGGCGATTCCGCTTGCCGTTTTTCCAGGATCGCATTGACCACCCGATCGAATAATGCTTGGGTTCCCCGGTATCCCAGGTGTTGGATTCGTTGGCCGCCGACCCGGTCATGGATCGGGAAACCAACCCGAATCAGTGGGATTTGAAGCTTGCGGGCCAACGGATACCCTTTACTGTTGCCGATGATCAGATCCGGTTTCAAGGCTTCCGCTTCTGCGGCAATGTCCATAAAATCGGCGCCTTCCCGACACAATACGGTATCAAAATTTTCAGTCACTACCTCCTGCAGCGCTTTGGCAAAGTTGCCGCTTTCGCCGCCGGAAGCGCAAAGCGCCGGGATAATACCAATCTCCGCCAGAAATCCGGCGAGGGCTACCACCAGATCCTCTTCTCCGTAAACAACCGCCCGTTTGCCGAAGATATATTTATGGCCGTCAACGTAGGAATCGATCAAGCGGCCCCGTTCGCTTTGATAGATGGCGGGAATCGTTTTGCCGGTCAGCGCAGCCAAACTTTCGAAGAAATGATCGGTTGCCCGGACGCCGATCGGCATTCCACCACGCTGGTTGGGAACCCCGAAACGGGACTCCAGCAATCGTCCGGACGAGCGTTCCAATGGCTGGGTGGTGCCGAATTCAATCGAACCAAGCGCGCAACCCAGCTTGCGGATGGCGCTGATTGGCGTGCCACCCGGGGCAATCTTTTGATAATCGCTCCATATTTCGCCGTCCAGCGTCTCCGAATAATCCGATAATAAAGCGTAATCCTGATCGAAGTAAAACATCACTTCTTTGAGATAACGCAGATCGGCCGGAGAGACCATTCCCGGAAAAAGATTGATCCGTGCTTCGGAAGCTCCCCCTTCCGCCAACGTCTCAACCGCTCCGTAAACGGCGGCATGGAAACCGTCAATGTGAGTTCCTTTATAGCTGGGAGTCGACACTTGAACAATCTTTGCCGTCGTTTCGGGATGTTCGCGTTGATATTGATGGATGAACAACGGCACATTGTCACCGATGGTTTCACTCAAACAAGTACTGGCCACCGCGATTAACTCCGGTTGATATTGGGAGTTGACGTTCTGAAGCGCGGTTGACAGATTGACGCCGCCGCCGAAGATGGCGCTTGACTCACTGAAGTTCGAAGAGGCGATGTCGATCGGTTCTTTAAAATGACTGATAATATAACGCCGGATATAGGTGGCGCAGCCTTGCGACCCATGCAACAAGGGGATCGAACCGGCAATTCCCCGGAATGCCAGACAAGCGCCCAACGGCGTGCAAAGTTTGCAGGCATTGGTGGTAGTTTCCTTTTTCAGCGTTTTGTCATCCTTGGGCAACATGACCATCCCCTCCTTTACTCCGGGCGAAACGCGGCACTAACTTCCAGATCGGACTGCAAACAGTGGCATGAACTTCCTCGGCAAAATTGAGCATTCCCGCAAATCCGGCCAAAGCAATTTTCCGTTCATGATTGTGGTCGCAGAAGCCAATCCCGAGTTTATAGGCGATCGGCCGTTCTTTGACGCCGCCGATAAACAGATCAACTTGTTTTTCCTTGAGGAACCCGGCCAACTCCAACGGATTGGAGTCATCGACAATAATCGTTCCTTCGTCACAGAGTTCTTTCAACAGTTCGTAATCGTCATGACTGCCGGTTTGTGAGCCGACCACCGCGGTTTGCATATCCAACAACCGTAACGCCTTTACCAACGAGAAGGCTTTGAACGCTCCGCCCACGTAAATTGCCGCTTTCTTCCCGGCGAGCGCTTTGCGGTATGCCATTAACGGCGGATAGATTGCGGCGATCTCCTCCCGCACCAACTCCTGGGTCCGCCGCAACAAATCCGGGTCCTTAAAGAACCGGGCCACGCTATACAGCGCATCGGCCATATCTTCGATCCCGAAATAGGAGACTTGCAGATACGGGATGCCGTATTTCTCTTTCATCTGCTTTGCCAGATAGTTCATGGAACCTGAACATTGCACCAGATTCAAAGCAGCCCCGTGAGCGCGCCGGATCTGATCAACCCTTCCATCGCCGGTGATGGTCGCTACCACGTCAATCCCTAGTTTTTCGTAGTAATTGCGGATCATCCAAACTTCCCCGGCTAAATTGAAATCGCCTAAAATGTTGATGCTGAAAGGCTTAATATCGCTGACCGGTCCGGTGCCGACCAATTGCAGCAACGCTTCACAGGCCGCCCGGTAACCGTCTTTTTTGGTTCCCTTAAACCCTTCCGAATGAACCGACAAAACCGGAATTCCTTTCTCCTTACCGACCCGTTTACAGACGGCATCGACATCGTCACCGATAATCCCCACGATACAGGTCGAATAAACAAAAGCCGCTTTAGGTTGATGGCGGTCGATCAACTCAATCAATGAACGATAGAGTTTTTTCTCGCCGCCATGAATCACGTCCATTTCGCGTAAGTCAGTGGAAAAGCTGAGACGGTGCAGTTCCGGTCCGGAGGAAAGCGAACCCCGGATATCCCAAGTGTAGGCGGCGCAACCTACCGGACCATGAACCAAATGAATCGCATCGGCGATTGGATACAAGACCACCCGCGAACCGCAAAAGACACACGCCCGTTGACTGACCGAACCCGCCAAGCTTTTCTTGTCGCAATCAATGGCGAACGGTTCAGCCCCTTTGCGAAATACTTGTTGTTTTCGTGCTTCCAATACGTCGACCACTTGGATCACCTCCGCTATGATGGCGCTTACATTACTAACTCGACTTTCTCATCCAGCGCGTCACGGTCTTTCCGGTCCATGATCGCGGTCAGAATTTTTTCACTTAAACGCATCGCTCCGGCATAACCGACGCTCGGAAAGTAAGAGTGACCCACCCGGTCCAAAATCGGGAACCCAAACCGGATAAACGGAATGTCTTCATCGCGGGCGATATATTTGCCGTATGTGTTGCCGATCAGCAGATCCACCGGTTCACTCTTAATCCACTGATGCAATAGGAACGCATCTCCCGCTTGACGGATATTGGCTTCAGGCGCCATATCCTTCAGCAATTCCTTGACTTTCCGTTCAAAACGTTGGCCCGGGGTACCGGTCACGATATGAGCCGGAATCATCCCCAACGTGATTAAGAACTCGGTCAAAGCGATCAGTTGGTCGGGATCGCCGAACAAAGCGACTTTTTTACGGTAAAAATATTGCTGCATATCGGAGATTAAATCGATCAAGCGGCCCCGTTCCTCAGTGATCGAATCCGGAACGGCTACGCCCGCCACAGTCCGCAGCGTATCCACAAAGCGGTCGGTTCCCAGTAAGCCAATAGGCAATTCCAATGTCTTACACGGCACTTTACACTTCGAATCCAATGCTTCACCGGCAGGTGCCGAAGCGAAGGAGCCAAGGGCAATCGTTGTTTTACTATCACCGGTGCTACGAAGCTCCGGAATGGTAACGCCGCCTTTCGGATAAAACTGGTGCTTGCCGGTTAACGGCGCGTCCAGAACATCGGAGGTATCGGGAAATATAACGGTTTTTACGCCCATTTCTTTGGCTAACCGTTTGATCTCCCGCATATCGGAGGGCTCAACCCAACCGGGGATGATATTGACCTGGTCTTTGGCTTCGCCGGTCTTCTCCGAGAAATAAGTGACCATCGCTTTGGTCATATTGGCGAAACCGGTTACATGCGAGCCGACATAACTCGGGGTGCTGGCGTGAATTACATATTTACCCGCGGGAACTTTGCCCTCATCGGTTGCTTTAGAAACAATCTGCGGCACGTCATCGCCGATCGTCTCCGAAAGGCACGTGGTATGAACCGCAATGATATCCGGTTTATAGATTGTAAAAATATTGTTGATGGACTCCACCAGGTTAGCCTGGCCGCCGAAGACCGAAGCGCCTTCAGTAAACGAACTGGTCGAAGCCATGACCGGTTCCTTGTAATGCCGGGTCAAAGCACTCCGATGGTAGGAACAACAGCCTTGCGAACCATGGCTGTGCGGTAAACAATTATGAATTCCCAACGCCGCATACATGGCGCCGATCGGTTGACAAGTTTTCGCCGGATTAACTACCAAAGCCTCACGTTCTTTAACTTCCGGTGGCGTATGTCGTAATAACATGGTATCCCTCCTCTTGTGGATAAACAATTGATGACTCAATAATTTTATTTCGATTCGTTCGACACAAAAGTAGCGGTCAGTTCGGGATTTTTCTCCCAAGGCGCTTTAATGTAACTCCACACTTTGGTGTTGACCATCTGGTCAATATCTTTGAAAAAGTTAATAGCGCCTTCAAAGCCGGCATACGGCCCGCCGTAATCATAACTGTGAAGCTGTTTACAAGGAACGCCCATCTTCTGAATGGCATATTTTTCTTTAATACCGGCGCAGAAGACATCCGGTTTGTAGAGTTCGATCAACCGTTCGGATTCGTAATGGCTGATATCGTCGATGACCAGCGACTCCGGATCCATCTCGGACATCATCCCTTCATAATCCCGGAATTCAAACCCGGTGGCGGCTAAGCGGGCCAACTCTTCCTCGGATTTGCGGGGGCGGAAACGCACCGGATCCCGCTCGATGTCAAGCTCTTCAATATTACGACTGTCAGCATCGATTTTGATCGTCGGAATCACACGGCGCCCTTCATAATCGTCGCGGTGGGCGAATTCGTAACCGGCAGCCAGCGTTTTCATGCCGATTTCCGTGAAGAGATCCTGGTAGTGGTGAGCCCGGGAACCTCCGACAAAAAGCATTGCCGTCTTGCCGGTGCAACGTTCGCGAATCTCTTTGCGGACTTGCTCCACCGCTTCCATCTCTTCGGCAATCACCTGCTCCACGCGGTCGCTCAATTCTTGATCTTCAAAATAAGCGGCAATCTTCCGGAGGGATTTGGCCGAGCTTTCCGCTCCGATAAAGTTCACTTTGATCCAAGGAATACCGAACTTTTCCTCCATCATCTCGGCCACGTAGTTGATGGAACGGTGACACATGATAGCGTTGAGATCGGCGGTATGCGAGTTGGCGAAGGCGCCGTAGGTCGAGTTACCGCTGAAGGTAGCGACCACTTTGATACCGCATTTTTTGAAGAGTTCTTCCAAAACAAACGCATCGCCGCCGATGTTGTACTCGCCCAACAGATTGATCTTGTATTTTTCTTCATGCGGGGTATCATCCAAACCAACGACATGTTTGAATAATTGATTGTTGGCGATATGATGGCCGGCGGATTGGCTGACCCCTTTATACCCTTCGCAACTGAATCCAAAAACGTTGATACCCAGCTTTTCTTTCATTTCACGGGCAACGGCATGAACATCGTCACCGATTAACCCGACCGGGCAAGTGGAGAATACGCCGATCGCTTTGGGATGAAAAATATCATAAGCCTCTTGAATCGCCTGTTTCAGTTTCTTCTCGCCGCCGAAGACGATGTTATCCTCTTGCATGTCGGTGGAGAAACAATAGGTCATGAAGTTTTCGTCGGTGGGCTCTTCCGGGCGGGTCTGATTCCGCCGGGTTAACCAACTATAAAAACCGCATCCGATCGGACCATGGGTGATATTTAAGATATCCCGGGTCGGTCCGAGCACCACGCCCTTACACCCGGCGTAGGTACAACCGCGTTGGGTGATGATCCCCGGAATGGTCCGGACATTGGCGCTGATCTCCGGCATGGTCTCCGGATTGGGGTCGTTGACCACCATTTGTTTGGTGCGTTTCCGCGCCACTTTGGGCGGGTATATTTTGACTAATTCCTCTTTAACCTCTTCGGGAGTTGGCTTCTTATTGATCATTGGGATCCCTCCTTAAGCATCTAATATCTGATCGCCCGATTCACCAGTCCGCACTCGGAACGATTCCGCAACGGGGAGCACAAAAATTTTACCGTCGCCAGGTTGACCGGTTTGATTCACTTTGATAATGGTCTCAATAACCGTCGCGACCAACTGATCCGGTACCACTACACTGATTAAACGTTTTGTAACCAAACGGGGATTCCGGTCCAACAGGGAGATTGCTTCCTCACTGCCGCTGCCGGCGCCCTCTAATATTTTGAAATCAACCAATCCTTTACCGCGACCCACCACACGCCCAGTCGCGGTAAAGGAGGAGATCCCTGCGTCCGATAGGGCTTTCTTGGTTTGATTCATCATGTTCATCCGAATCACAGCCATAACTTCTTTCACGTTTCTCACCCTTTCATCGATGCCGCTCTAAAATTTTTGCCAAAGATTACAGCGACACATTTTCCGTAAATCATAAGTTGAATCAATTCAACGATATGGTGTCGAATAAACTTTCCTTGGTTTAGGTGAAACTCTCTCCTGCCGGTTTAAGCTTCTTTCACACCGGAACTAATGGTATAAACTTCTTCAACCGGAATCACAAAAATCTTACCGTCGCCAAAAGCGCCTTTCGCTCCGGTACGAGCACTTTCCATAATGGTTTTGATGACAAACTCTTGGTCATTATTGGGAACAACCACAATTAACATTTCCTTCGGCAATTCGTCATAATGAATCTCGCCGACTTTCAAGCCGCGTTGCTTCCCACGACCGAAGACCGATATTTTGGTAACTGCAGGAAAACCCGCTTCCATTAAAGCTGCCATGACATCATCACATTTTTCCGGACGAACAATCGCTTTTACCATTAACATCGATAAAGCCCACCTTTCGTTTGTAACTACCGCATATTAGATATTAGTTTGCAATGCCGTATTCGATCAATAATTTCTCAAGCTCTTCGATTTCAAGCGGTTTAGGGATGACAAACATTTCATTTTCATGGATCCGCCGGGCTAAATTACGGTAATGATCGGCTTGCTCGTGGGTTTTATCGAAATCAATCACGGTTTTCCGGTTAATTTCTGCCCGTTGCACCATATTATCGCGAGGAACAAAATAGATCATCTGGGTTCCCAATTGTTTGGCGAGCGCTTCAATCATGGCTTGCTCGTTATCGACTTTCCGACTGTTACAGATCAAACCGCCCAACCGCACTCCGCCGGCTTCGGCAAACTTCACAATCCCTTTACAAATGTTATTGGCGGCGTACATTGCCATCATTTCTCCGGAAACAACAATATAGATTTCTTGCGCTTTTCCTTCACGAATCGGCATTGCAAATCCACCGCAAACAACGTCGCCGAGCACATCATAAAAGACATAATCAAGCGCTTTGTCTGCCTCATAAGCTCCGAGTTGTTCCAACAGATTAATTGAAGTAATAATTCCCCGACCGGCACAACCGACTCCCGGTTCCGGACCGCCGGACTCAACGCAACGGGTGTTGCAAAAACCTTCTTTTAAAACGTCGTCCAGGTCAAGGTCCTCGCCTTCTTCACGTAAGGTATCCAGGACCGACCGTTGGGCCAATCCGCCGAGTAACAACCGAGTGGAGTCAGCTTTGGGGTCACATCCAACAACCATCACCTTATTACCCATTTCCGCCAAACCGGCAACTGTGTTTTGCGTGGTAGTGGACTTACCGATACCACCTTTTCCATAAATCGCTATCTTACGCATCTTAATCGCCCCTCTCAATATTGTAATATTTGTGTTAGGTTTAGATCTAAAATACCTTGTTTTACGAAATTTGTCAATCATATATCTGACATAAATATTACAACGAAACATTAACAGTGTGTAAAGAGCGTAAAAAAAGAAAACGCCTTATGAAAATAAGGCGTTAAACTGGGTTTTTCTTAATGTTGTATTTGATTCCATTTGCATGGATTGGCATTCACGTCAGCTTTATTTCACCAAAAGCTGACACGAATATGGAATCATTTTAATTGGTTATTGTAAACGACCAAAGCGTTCCAGTAATTGTACCGTTGACAGTCAGGGCATCGATCCGCCAATAATAGGTTGTGCCTTTGGTCAATTGTCCCGGATTAAAAGTATTCCCGGTGGTATTGCCGGCGTAGGACGGAGTATTGGTCGTTCCGAAATAGACATTGTAAGAATAAGCATCCTTTGCCTTTACCCAACGCAACTGTGTTGTGACGGGAACCTCAGATGCTTTATCCCAAGGTTGAGGGATTGATGCATATGGCAAAACCGCTGGTAAGGTATTCTCCGGATCCCATTGATCATTAAAAGTCCATTTGGCAGTAATCTGCGATGGATCCGGCGAACCCGGGGCGCTGGAGAGGTTATTCGCATGCCAGCTTTGATCGCCGCCTTCCATGTGACAATTGTAGTAATATGCCGCAGCAACACTTCCCTCAGAAATGGTTTTACCACCGGAATTATAGAAATAACTATCCAGCAAATAAACGGTCGATTCCTTTTGGCCATTTAAAAGTTTGAAGTTCTTCGGAACATCCGGCATGACATAAGCATTCCGGATCACAAACTTCTGGCCGCTGCCAGTCGCTCCTTCATGCCAAATCGGAGCGCTATTGCCTACTTCAATATAGGTGCTGCCGACATCATAACACCAGCCGCGCGGACAGACGGCATCAATACTTCCTTTGTAAGTGCAGTTATTATGATAATACATGCCGGTGGTCGTATTCCAAAGAGCTAGTGTATCGCTGCCGGTAGCGTTGAGATTGCATGACACCACACTGATCCGGGTCGCAGTGCTTTCACCGCGAATTACATGGGTATAAACAGTACCGGTTCCAGTGGGGGCGGTATTGGCGATCGTCATGTTCCCGATGAACACATCGGCAGTGTCCACTTTGGTCATTCCCTTAGTGCTGGGATCCGGAGCAGTGCAACCGAGATTGACCACACCCGAACCGGTGTTGGTCACGCCCATCTCCGAATTCCAAGTCGCCCGGTTCAGTAAAAATTCAATTTTGGTATTTTCCCGGCTTTCACCGATCAGGGCCACGTAACTTTTGGCGATAAAGACGTGTTCGTTGTAGGTGCCGTTTTTGACAATAACAGTTTTCCAGGCACTGTTATTCGCGGGAATGCCGTCAATTGCCGCTTGAATCGTCGTATAATTACCGCTGCCGTCTTTGGCAACAACGATGGTACCATTCACCGGGATCGTGGTCGTTGGAGTGGGGGTTGGTGTTGGCGTGACAATCATTGTCGCCGTCGGTTTGGGGGTATTCGATGTTACGGTTGGCGGCGGAGTAATAGTTAATGTTGGAGTCGGTGTTGGCGTGACGCTGGGATTTATGCCATCGATCAGCAGATCATCAAACTCCGCGCTGGTGTATAAAGCGATCAATCCACCCTTGCCGGCCGTTAATGAAGTATCCGTTGCCGTAAGTTGCAGAACGCCGTCAAGATACGCCTGAAGTTGGCTGCCGCTCACCACCAGTTTTAACGTATACCATGTGCCAGTCTGAACTGCCAGCGATTTTGATGCCAACGCTACGCTGCCGCCGCTGGCTTTCTTACCAAGCAGGAGTTGATTGGCATTACTTAACGTTAAATAATAAAAATTACTGGTGCTTTGATAACGAGCGGTGATGCCGAACGAGCGGGAAGTACCGTTAAAGCTAAGCGCTTTCACTCGGGCTTGAACGCTGTAATCGGTCCAACTGGCAGTACCGTTATATGAGTAAGCCGATGCCGAAGTGCTGGATTGCTTATACACTTTCGTACCATCCGTCACCACCGACCAACTACCGCCCGAAGTACTCCAACCGCTGGAATTTCCGTCTTCAAAATCATCGCTTAACAAGATGGCTCCAGTGACAACTCCGTAATTGAACCAAAATGCCATTAACATGATGCCGACAACCAAAAAGAACCCTTTGCAACTTGGTGTTTTTTTCATTAATACCCTCCTTTAATAATTGATGGTCAATTCAAACTGTGGCAAACTCAAATTCCCATTCCCACCTTCCTCCAGACCGTTACAAAACGAACTGACGATTGGAATTTCGTTCAAAACGGCAATGTTTTTACAATCTTTTTGTTTAATATGTAAATATATGAAGAAATTACCCATTTATTATAACGAACTGATGATTGAAAATCGCTTGAAATTTTGTCTACTTTTACCAAAAACGCCCATTCGCGAATATCTCATCGTGAATGGGCGTTAAAACCATGGTCTATATTATTCTATTCAAGCCATTTTTTGCATTCAGCCAATCGTTCCCGGTTTTCCTCATAGATCTCCGCCAGGGATTTTTGCAAACGCGGATGGATCAATTCCGGTTTAAGTTCCAGCAAAGGCATTAGAACAAATGAGCGTTCCGTCATCTTCAAATGCGGAATCACCAAGTTGGCAGTTTCCAGCACCCAATCGTTATAGATCAATAAATCCAAATCGATCAGTCGCGGCCCATACTGAACGGTCGGCACTCTCCCCATCTGCAGTTCGATCTGTTTTAATTCTCTCAATATTTTGGTCGGATGAAACTCCGGGGAGAGCTGAAACAATGCCACCTGGTTAAAGAACCATGGCTGCTCGGTCACTTCCACCGGTTCGCTATAAAACACCGAAGACAATTCGGGTTTTTCACCAAAAGCGGCGATCATCCGTTGCACCGCTTGTTGGAGGTTTTCCGGGCCGTCGCCCAGATTGCTACCTAAACCAATGGCAACTTCTTCATATTGACGAGCTGTTGCGAATCGCATCACACATCTTCACCGCCCTCACTGTTGCTTTAACATCATGAACCCGGACAATATTGGCTCCTTTGGCAACTCCCCAAACCACCGTAGCCAAACTTCCTTCCAAACGTTCTTCCACCGGAAGATCCAGCGTCAAACCAACCACTGATTTCCGCGAAGTTCCGAGCAAAACGGGGCACCCCAACACTTTTAACTGATCCAACTGTTGCAGAATGACCAAATTATCTTGATACGTTTTTGCGAAACCCACCCCCGGATCAACCACGATCTGACTGCGGCTCGCTCCGAATGATTCCGCCAGTGCGATTGATTGATCCAACGAATCAATGACTGCGCGCCAAAGATTGGCATAGCCCGGTTGCGCCTGGTTATGCATTACAATCACCGGCGCCTTGGTTTCCGCCACCAGTTGCGCCATCCGGTGCTCCGGATCCAACGGCGATTGCAAACCCCAAATGTCATTGATGATCGCCGCGCCCACGCTTAAAGCCTTCGCGGCAACACTTGGTTTATACGTATCGACGGAGATCGGGACTTTAAAGGCAGTTGCTAACTCTTTAACGACGGGTAATAATCGGTGCTCTTCCTCCGCTTCGTCAACTCGCTCCGCACCAGGCCGGGTTGATTCCGCCCCAATGTCTAAAAAATCAGCGCCATCCGCCAGCATTTGTTCTCCTTGCCGGAGCGCTGCATCAATGATGGAGTTTCTCCCCGCTAACCCATCTTTCGAAAATGAGTCGGGAGTGAGATTAATGATTCCCATGACCCAGGTTTTCGTCGCCAGGTTATAGGTTTTTCCGGAAACTTTCCAAGTTTGACCTGGATGACTACGATATTGCGCGATAGCCAATGCCAGTTTCTCAGCAAGCTGCGCTAACCCGAACGGCTGCATTTTAAGTTTGATGATTAACTGCTCCAACTGGCGCAAAGTTCCGGAGAGCAGCAAGCTGTTGGTCGCGGCGTTTTTGTCCATGGTACTGACCTGCCACGAAACTGCCGCCTCACCCCCCCGCGCCAACATTTCTTGTTTAATGATCCCCGCTTGCCGTGGTTGGACATCAAAAATTCGCACCACAAAATGTTCAAACTTTCCAGTCATAATTTCGATTCCGCGAGGGTCTACGCCAATCGCAGTCATCTTTTCTTTGACTTCTGCTTCAGTAAGCTGTGCATGGACGATCATTCCGTTGATAAAAATCACCCCTACCCCATTGATGCCTTGATTTTATCATGAAAAAAACGATACGAGAAGTATCGTTTAAAATTGTGCCAAAAATAATAAGACTTTATTATTTCAGAAATCACCATTTTTAATCACTCAAATACAATTTCCGCAGTTGATGAAGAGCTTCTTTTTCCAAACGACAGATCTGCACCTGCGACACGCCAAATATTTCTGCCACTTCCGTCTGGGTTTTCTCTTCGAAAAAACGCAACGAGATCAGAGATTTCAAACGTTCGGGCAGTTTTTGAATGACCTCGCGCAACGCATAATGTTCCAGCCATTTAAGATGCTCACCCTCTTCGCCAACCAATTGCTCCCGGCAAAATGCTTCACCGTCATCTTCTTTCAAGATCTCCTGCAGCGAATTGACCGGTCGAGTCGCTTCCAACGCCCCGGCGATCTCCTCCCGACTCAAACCGGAGGCCTCTTCCAACTCGGAAAGAGTGGGCTCTTTTCCAAGCAAACTCGCAAGCTGATTCCGGGTCTGTTCGACTTTGGCAGCGATCTCTTTCAAACCCCGGCTAATTTTGAGCGGTCCCTCATCACGCAAATGTTGCTTAATCTCGCCGATGATCACCGGGACGGCATAAGTGGAGAATTTTACTCCGAATTCCGGGTTGAACTTTTCGACAGCTTTCATCAAGCCAATACACCCAATTTGAAACAGATCTTCGAGTTCGCCACGGGAATTGAAGCGTTGTGCAATGCTCATGACCAAACGCAGGTTATGTTGGACAATAGTATTTTTGGCTTCGGCACTGCCGGCGTGGTATTGGGCGATCAAATGTAAAAACTCAGCATCTGTCAATAAATTACTGGGTGGCAGATAAATATCATTTTTAGCTGCTCCTTGAGATCCCGGCATTGACGAACCCCCGTTCCGGTCGCTTTTTCATAATTACGGTGGTTCCTTCCTTTGGGGTAGACGTAATGTTCATCTCATCCATGAATGATTCTATAAAAACCAGTCCCAAACCCATTCGTTCCGGATCGGTCGAAAAAGTGGCTTGTTTCGCCTGCTCAATGTCGTCGATCCCTTTCCCATAGTCCTTCACTTTGATAATTAAGGTCAACCGCTCAATCAACAACTCTAACTGAACCAGTCCCGGCTTCTGAGGATAGGCGTGAATCACACAGTTTGAGACTGCTTCCGATATCGCCACCCGGATTTCTTCGACTTCCGACAGGGTGAATTCTAACTGAGCAGCAAAGGTCGCTACGATCGAACGTGTCATCCCCACGTTCTGAGGTAGACTGGGAAATTCCATCTTAAAATAGTTTCTTAACATATCCTACCTCCATTAAAACCGGTCTAGTGCTTGTTGGCGAGTTTCATAAATGTCCATAATTTTTAATAAACCCGAGAGTTGAAAAATTCTATGGATTGGGGCCGATACATTAATGGCTGAAAGTTTGCCCCCTTGTTGGCTTAACCGTTTAAAACGACCCAAAATCACACCTAATCCCGAGCTGTCGATGAAATTAACTTTCCTTAGGTCCAAGATTAAATGCTTTATGGTGTCGTACTGGTTTAACTTCGCTTCCACAACTTCGCGAAAAGCCGGTGAAGTTTCCAAATCTAGTTCACCTTCCAACTCGACCACTAGGTTTGTCCCGATGCGTTCTGTTTCAATTACCAAAAGAAGTCCTCCTTTCCAGATCCTTGGAAAGAATTCGCCGTCCCCCGATTAGATCCTGCTGCGTATAAAGACAAAAAAGCCCGGAAAATCACTGTTTGTAGTAGTTTTTAGTTGTGAAAGACAGGTCGATAAAGACCTCCAAAAAAAATAAAAACCCGGTTCATTTGAACCAGGCTAACAAGCAAACAGTTTTGTTTTAGGTAACTCCGACTCGCAGTACTTGTCGGAAGATCTGCCACCAAATTTGGAAGAAGGAAGCGCGCTTAACGTCGGCAGCGGCAACCAGCCCCATTTCGCCGCAAGATTTCCCGTCAATTGTCAATAACACTTTGCCGATCGTTTGCCCTTTCCGGACCGGAGCGCTAACCATCGAATCAAGTTTGACGGCGGTGACGACTTTCCCCTTCGCCTCGCGTTTCATGATGGCTGATAACTCCCGCGGCACAACCGCGGCAACTTTATTTTGTTCTCCCCGAAACACTTTAACCTGACCAAGGATTTCGCCCCCTTTATATATCTGCAGGGCTTTATATTTCGTAAAACCGTAATTAAACAGTTTGCCGACATCTTTTGATCGGGTGTCCGAAGTCGGGGAATTCATCACCACGGCAATTAAACGCACCCCATCGCGTTTAGCAGTTGCTACCAAGCAAAAACCAGCTTTGGCTGTAAATCCTGTTTTTAGCCCGTCACAACCACGATAAAAACGAACCAATTTATTGGTATTCCGCAAAAATGATTTTCCATCACGCAAGCTGTCAATCCAAACACCGGTCCAATTGAAGATCAGCGGATGTTTAATCACTTCCCGAGCGAGTAACGCCATATCCATGGCCGAAGTCTGATTGCCAACACCGCCGCTATCGGGATCCAAACCAGTGGTATTGACAAAATTCGTATGTTTTAACCCCAGTTCTTTAGAGCGTTTATTCATTAACGCAATAAAGTTCTCTTCCGAACCGGCCAAATGTTCTCCTAACGCATACGATGCGTCATTCGCGGACACAATGCAAACCGCTTTAAGCAGATCCGAAACGGTCATTTGTTCGCCGGGCTCCAGCCAAATCTGGGAACCGCCCATTTTGCACGCTTCGGGCGAAGCAGTGATTTTGTCGGTTAACTTTAGTTCGCCTCGCTCCAACGCCTCTAAGACCAGGTTCATCACCATCAACTTGGTGACACTGGCCGGTGGTAACTGTTGATTCGCATTCTTTTGATAAAGAATCTCCCCGGTTGTCGGTTCCATCAATACCGCTGACAGGCAGTCTACTTTTAAATCAATTGCAGTTTGGGGTAGCGCCGCTTTAGCCGAAACCGAAAACGCAGTGCCGAATAGCAGGATCACAACGATCGGTAGCACAAGTCTCCACTGATTATTCATATCAAAAGCCCCCCTTGCGTGTTACGGTCAAATTTGAAAAATCCAAATCCGACTCGTTAACATTGTGCGCAAAAAGAGAGCAGGATATTCTAGCCGCTATTCCTGGTGAAAAAGAAAAAGACCTGGCAAATTGCCAGGTCATAAGTTCAATTAAGCAGTGATCGTTTTTTCAGGATAAACGCTGACTTGTTTATCGGTTTTGCCAACTCGTTCAAAAGTAACATAACCGTTAATCAATGCAAACAAGGTGTCATCCTTACCAATTCCCACGTTGTTGCCCGGGTGGAATTTGGTTCCGCGTTGACGGACCAGAATACTACCGGCGGTAACTTCCTGACCGGCAAACCGTTTAACGCCTAAACGTTGTGCTGCGCTATCCCGTCCATTTCGAGAACTTCCAACTCCCTTTTTATGAGCGAAAAACTGAAGATCAAATTGAAACATTACTTACACCTCCAATTCACGGAGACTTAAATTTTTTGGATATTGTTTCTGGATTTCCCGCAATCCCAAATACATGGTTTTAAGCAATAAGTCGGCTTGTGTTTGCTGAACCGCTTCGGCGTTCGACCACCGGCACTCCAAAAAAGCAGTATCCGGATCAGCCTCGATTTGCAGTGACAGTTTAACAAGTTGTTCCAATGCCAAAACCGTCGTATTGGTCAAAGCAGAGATCCCCGAACAAACAATATCGAAACCTTTTTCTGAATATTCAGCATGTCCCGAACAGCGGAAACCGCAATTACGCCCGGAACGGTCTTTAATTATCGCAATCTCAACCATTAAGCTTCGGTTTTAGCTGCTTTCTTGGCACGAGTCGCTTTGGGTTTTTCTTCGGTTTCAACCTTGGCAACTTTGGCCGCTTTGGTTGCTTTCACTTCAGAAGTTGCCGCTTGTTCGGCTTTAGCAGTCTTTTTCACTTTCACCGGTTGTTCAGTGATATCTGCGCTTTCACCGGCTTTAACGATCTTTTGGATCAATAAACCTGTGAACGGTTGACGATGTCCATAACGGACCCGGATGTTTTTCTTGGCTTTGTAATGGAAAACCAAGATTTTCTTGTCCTTGTCTTGATTCAAAACTGAAGCGACAACTTTGGCGCCTTCAACAAAAGGATTACCGATTACCGTTTGTTCGCCACCGATCAACAAAACCTTGTCAATGGTGACATTGGAACCAACGGCAGCCGGAAGTTTCTCTACTTTGAGAAAATCGCCTTCCTGAACACGATACTGTTTTCCACCACATTCAATAACAGCGTACATTGGTACACCTCCCTCATTAGACTCGCCGAATTCGGTACACCGTAATCAGTGTTTTAAAACCTACTCGCGCGGTTACATGGGGCTAAAAACCCACAAATAAAATAATACCATGACTGAATTGATAAGTCAATCAATGATTCTTGCTTTAGCATAGGTTTTATATGATTTCGTAATTAATGCTTGCACTTTTTTCCCGACAAACGCTCCCGCCCCTTCAACATCAATCACGTAACCTTCAATGCGACCGATCCCATCCCCGGGATTGGTAATATGATGTTCAACAATGCGGATTTCAACCTCATCGCCTTCTTTGACCGGCAAAGCGAGATTCATAATCCTTTCTTTGGTCCCAGAGTCCAATAACCGGACCTGGTCAATATCCAAACTCTCCTGGCCTTTAATGAACAACGTCTTTTTAAGTTTACGCTCCAGCTTCTCTTGATTGGTTCCACCCGGGCCAATTAGCAAGGAGGCAATCTGCGGATTGACCCCAAGCAGCATGGCTTCGTCATGAATATCTTTAGCAATCTGCAGGATCATGCGAATCGCTTTATTAGACAAGCTATCCAACGTCAAAATATAGCCGGTCCCTTCGCAGCTTTCACATTCGGTCTGAAAAATCTCCCGTAAACTCTGGCGCACCTTTTTCCGAGTTAACTCCAATAACCCCAGCGAGGTGAATCCCAAAACATTCACTTTGGTTTTATCGCGACTCAACTCTTTTTCCAGCAGCGCGATAACTTTCTCCCGTTGCTGGTCGGAACTCATATCAATAAAATCGATGATGATAATACCGGCTAGATTACGCAGGCGAATCTGACGGGCGATCTCTTTGACCGCCATCAAATTGGTTTGAAAAACAGTATCTTCCAATGAAGTCGTACCGGTAAATTTACCGGTATTGACATCAATAACAGCTAAAGCTTCCGTTTGGTCAAAAATTAGGTAAGCGCCGCAATCCAACCAGACTTTTTTACATAAAGCCCGTTCGACTTGGCTCTCCACGGAGTATAGTTGGAACAGCGGAATTTCGCCAGAATATAACTGAACACGGCTACGTAAAGCCGGGGCTAACGTTTTGACAATATCCAACGCCTTGACATACGCATCATTATTATCAATAATTAACCGTTCGACATCCCTGCTTAAGTAGTCGCGCAGAATCCGGTATAAAAGATCGTGATCTTGATAGATCAAGGCCGGACAAGGCCCTTTACTAATCTTCCGTTTGACTTTATCCCATACTTTGATCAAAAATTCATAATCGCTTTGTAGTTCCGCTGCATCGACTTCTTCGGCAGCGGTCCGGACAATCAAACCCAAACCGGCTTTTTTAAATTTACTAACCGCAGCTTTCAGCCGTTCCCGTTCCGCTTCTTCCACGATGCGCCGCGAAACGCCGACATAATCCACCGAAGGTACCAATACCAAATAACGCCCAGGAATAGTGACCTGGGTTACAACACGCGGTCCTTTGGTACCAATCGGCTCCTTGATCATTTGAACAACGATTTCTTGGCCTTCATGAAGCAAATCCTGAATGGAACAGCGTTTTACATCGACATTAGAGTCTTCGCCTTCTTTGGATATTACGTCATCAATATATAAAAAGGCGTTCTTTTCTTCGCCGATATCAACAAACGCAGCTTGCATTCCCGGCAGCACATTCTCAACCCGTCCCCGATAAATATTGCCGGCCCGCCGTTGTTCATCGGGACGTTCAATTGTGAATTCCACCAGAACACTATCCTCTAAGATCGCCAGTCTAGTCTCATCAACGCCAATATTGATCAGGATCTCTTTGGTCATTAAACTCCTCCGGTTCGATCACAGAAATCCATTGGCTTTGTAACCTGCCCTTTCTCTTCATGCCACATGCCATTTCGGGTAATATTGAGAACCTCAAGCGGTCCTTCAAGCAATTTAACGACGTCTTCCGGTCGCAGATGACCGCCGCTCCCGATCTCGCCAACAATCCGGAGCATCGTAATCTGGTTATCAAGATCTTCCGTACTTAACTTATGCAGCCACGGGCGAATGTTTACTGTTTTTTGCCCATCCTTGTTTGTCCGGGTGATCATCAATTCTGCTTGTTGCATTAATTCATCCAGCTCGGCTGCTATTTTTGGGGTATTATTGTCCAAATTGCGAATCTCAACCAAATAGGAAGCCCGGTTGATAATCGCATTTAAAGGTTTGATATGGTGAGCTTCGATCTTGCGAACCTGCAGGATTCGGAACCCGCCCGGAAGCGCTTTGTTTAGTAAATTGATTAAACTATCCGTTTCGTACTCATTGGTCAGTTCAATATCAAAATACTCATCAACGCTGCAAATTCCCACCGCCAAAGCCGGACCGAAACTCAATTTGGGATGGGGGTGAAATCCTTCCGAATAAACCATTGGTAGACCGGCGCGACGAACCGCCCGTTCGACCGCTTTGATCACGTCCAAATGAGATAAGTAACGGACTGCTTTTTCTTTGGCGAAACGTACCCTATATTTAGCCATTCAGCTTACCCTCAACCTTTTTTGATACATTGAGTCCCGGGCAGACTCCACATTGCGTGCATTCATGATCACGGCAATCCTCGGTTAAAACCCCTTGGTTCGCCCGTTCATCTTCAGCTTGTAAAAATGCGATCGTTGGGCCGGCGTTCAAATGATACCAGGGTAAGATTTCGTCATAGCCGCGTTGACGCGAATAAAACAACGGATCCATCCCTAATTCACGAAAAGCTTCGTTCCAATCCGCGATCTGAAATTGGTCGCTCCACCCGTCAAATTGGGCGCCTTTGCGCCAGGCGCGCTCAATCACCGCACTTAACCGGCGATCGCCGCGAGCCATGATTCCTTCCAAATAACTCATATGAGGATCGTGCCAATTTAATTCAAGCTGACGACCACGTATTTTACTCTGCAATAATTGTTGTTTTTCCATGGTTTGCGCCACCGAGATCTGACTGCGCCATTGAAACGGCGTATTCGCTTTGGGCACAAAGGTTGAGACGCTGACCGTAATGCGTAACGCATTGGCGCGAGAATGATATTGCTTACCGATCCGCAGCACCTCAAAAGCGAGATCGGCAATGGCATTCAAATCCGCTTCGGTCTCGGTCGGCAACCCCAGCATGAAATAGAGTTTTAATTTCTGCCAACCCGCTTTAAAAGCGGCATGGGCAGCCGTATATAAATCCGCTTCAGTTACTCCTTTGTTGATTACCCGGCGCAACCGGTCGGTTCCGGCTTCAGGAGCAAAAGTCAAACTCCCTTTGCGATTGCTCTGAAACTGCTTGGCCAAGTCAATGGAGAACGAATCAATCCGTAACGATGGTAATGAAACATTAATGCCTTGCGGCGTAAAACAACCGCAGGCTTCAGTCAGCAGTTGTTCGATCTGACTGTAGTCGGCGCTGCTTAACGAGGTCAAGGACAATTCTTCATAACCCGTATCTTGCAATAACTCTTGTAAGGAATTTAAAACCGTGGCCGCCGACCTTTCTCTCACCGGCCGGTAGATCATTCCGGCTTGACAGAACCGGCATCCTTTGGAACAACCTCTTTGGATCTCATAGGCAACCCGGTCATGGACGATATCCAAATAGGGAACCAGCCATTTTTGAGGGAAGAAACTTTCACCGTAATTGCGGACCACCGACCGTTTGGGTTCAGCCCCGGTTAAGGCCGCAATCTGCTCAATCCGGCCATCGGGCAGGTAACTTACTTCAAAATGCGCCGGAACATAAATTCCCTCAAGTTTTTCCAACTCCCGCAGTAAAACGTCTTTAGCGGACTGCGACCGCTTCCATGCTTGAATTTTGGATAAGACCACCGGTAAGATCTCTTCAGCTTCGCCGATCATCAGGAAATCAAAGAAATCCGCAACCGGTTCGGGGTTCAAGGCACAAGGGCCGCCTCCCATGACGAGTGGGTCTGTCTCCTTGCGTTCCGAAGCGCGCAAAGGGATACCGCCCAGATCCAGCATGGTCAGGATATTGGTGTAACTCAACTCGTATTGAAGCGAAAAGCCAACCAAGTCAAATTCACAGAGATCCCGTTTATTCTCAAGCGACATCAAACGGGCTTGTTTCTTTCGTAATAACTCCTGAAAATCAATCCATGGCGCGTAAACGCGTTCCGCGAGCATCGAAGGTTGCTTGTTGATCAACTCGTAGAGAATCCGCAACCCCAAATGAGAAAGTCCGATCTCGTAAACATCCGGGAAAGCCAAGGCGACTTTTAACTCGGTTTGTTCCCAATCCTTCACTTGAATGTTGTATTCCCCGCCGGTATAACGCCCGGGTTTCGTGACACTGCCCAATGAACTTTCAATCTTTTCCCAACTTGTCGTAGAAAAAACCCCCAAAAAATAATTTCGCTATTATTACGTTACGAACGGCAATCACACCGATTGACACGATTTTCCCGTAAAAAAACCCACCGTCATTTCCATTATCAATCATTGGGTGGAAATTTGTTAAGAGCAGGTTAATTCTACCGCATCTAGCCTTTTTCTGCAAGAACTTATCCAAAATTTAAGGTATGGAGACCAATCTGAAAATGCCTAACTTCATTGTTATCGCTCGATACGGTATATTATAGCCTAGTCTACCCGTATCTAAAGGATACATTGACGAAGTTATGCAATTTTCTTACTTGGTTCTCCATACCTTATCGAAGCACGATTCGGTTTTAAAGCAATCTCTTTCCAAAAAACCCGATCTACTCCCGCGTTTTTAAGATGGACAACGGGTCAACCGGTTGCTCTTGTTGATATATCTCTAATTTCAATACGGGATTGTCCTTTTTTAATTGGGCTACGGTTGCGCCTGTTTGGACAGTTTGGCCTGGTGACACCCAAACCGTCGCCAACTCGGAGTAAATTGATTTCCAGTGATCACCATGATTGATCGTTATGCTCCAACCATTATTCCCTTGATTGATAACTTGCTCAATCGTACCATCCGCCATCGCATACACTTCGGCTTCAGCCGGGCCATGAATCGTTATTCCATGGGAGAATTCGCGGAGATGGGTTTGGGGATTGGTATTCCAACCATACGATGTAACGACGCTTCCTTGAATCGGCCATACCGGATTCATCTTCCCCAAACCTCCGGTAGCCGTTTCAAAGGGCGCTGTTGCCGGTGACGCCCGCTCGAAGCGGATCCATTTTTGAGTGTTCTGAATCAAACCGTGCAGGATCGGAAATTCGTAGAGCCTTCCGAAGGTGGCATTGGTTGGCGCGTTGACCGCATAATGTATCTTGCCCCGCAACCAATTTGACCAAGGCTGACCCATCCCGCAGGTCGCTAAAACTAGGATTAAAGACAAAAAAGCAATAATTGTTTGATAAACCCATCGGGCCGGACCTGGATTAAGGGGCTCGCCAGCACGCTCCCCCGGTTCGGTTGGGGTTTCCAAAACTTGCTCCGCTTCTTCCTCTTGAAAAGAGTATAATTCGCTATTCTTAATCATTCCAAGCCTCTCCCCTTATATTTATGTATATGGGGGAGAAAGACAGGCTAGAACATCGGTTATATTAAGTTTGGGGGAAAAACCAAAGGCGAATCAATTGGTCGCGATGGCGTCGGTCGGACACCCGTCCGCCGCATCTTTCACACAGTCCTCGTTATCGGATGAAACCGCTTTTTCATTCGCCACAGCCTTTTCATCGCTATTCCAGGTAAAAACATCGGGGCAACTGGAAACACATAAACCGCAGCTAATACAGAGATCTTGGTCAACTGAAACTTCCATTAAAATACCACCTTTCTTTTTTACGAGCGAAAAACAAGCTCTCCGGGATATTATTCCAAAAAGAAAGGCAAGTATACCTGAGTTACCGCTGAAAATCGGCTTTAGCGTATCCAAGCCGCTAAAAAGTTCAGCAAAAACCCGCCGCCGATCGCCATGGTAGCACTGGTCAACGTACCCATCAAGTAGTATTCCGCAAAACTCTTATCATTCAACTCGTTAAACCGGGCAATGGATTTGGCGGTAAGGATAAATGCGACCGATGGCAGGCTTTGGCATTGAACAAAGGTCAAGATTAAAAATCGTTCCAAAATCCCAATGTACGTACCGGATTGTATTTTCGTATTATGCTCGATTCGCAGCGGTTGTTTTTCAATACTGTTCAAAATCTTACGGACTAAAAACACTCCACCGGCACAAATATAGATGTAGCCATTTACGATCATTAACAACTGGTTGAACGAGTAGTTTAGCGGAGGTTTGGCGGGTTGGGTCAATACCGTAAGGGTTTTAGGGCTGAGCAAATTCTGATAAAAAGTGGCGAGCGCCGGATTGACGGTCAAATCAAACCACTGCCACACCACAATAATCATGAAAAAGTGTCCGAGCTGATCTACTATAAACCAGAGTAAATCCAGTCCATGTTTGTTTTTGGAGGTAAAAAGCGACTTAATGTAATCCAAAGCAAGATGGAGTACGGTTAATACGGAAACGAATGGCAACATTGTCCCAGGACAATAAAAATGAAGCACCAACAGCAATACGGAAAATGTGATTAAGCCATGGATCAAAAAAGCACTCAAACGTCGTTGAGCTTTCCGTCTTACTAAATTGGTTGATTGTAACATAAAATCGGAAATGCCATGACTCATAAAAGTCAATAATAGTGATTCCATGTTTCACCACCGTTGGCCAGTCTTCATGCACCAAAATCCAGGTTCATTTTTCCAGTACACCCTCGCGCGGGTGAAAAATCGGATACCGTTCGGACAACAGTTGCTTGACATTTTGTTCGGTAAGGTTAATTTCATGCCAATGGGCGGCATAACAACGTTTTTGAACATTTTGACGGGCTATCTTCAGAACTTCCGCCGCCTTTTGGTAGGTTCTGTATAATTGATAGTAATGAATCGCTTCCCACTGCGCATCGGTCCAACGGGCAAGATAGGTATCATTCAATAAATAGATCGTATTCAACGCTAAATCGAAAAAACTTTCCGATGTGCAAAAGCGGGTGCCGGGGAATTTATCTTTGGCAAATGAATCCAACGCCTCGCGGGCGCGAAAAAAAGCTTCTCCGTTCATTTCCCACGAATTCAACGTATGATCAACAGCTTCAATACTGCCAATACCCACTCCCACCCGGATCTGAAAAGGCAAACAATGATATCGCAGTTCGCGAATGAGCTGCGGCAGTGTTGCCGGTTCATTGCATACCGCTTGAATTTCATCCCCGCGCGAGAGCGCGAATGGCGTTAGTAGGCTAGGGAAATGCAACTGACTGAATACCGGTTTCAATTTGGCCGCGAACCGTTCGGCAAGTTTCGAATTGATAATATCCGCGGTAATTACTGCATAGCGACTCACTGCGATCCACCCTACCTTTTCCCCGTTCACCGTACCAATTATACCATGATTTGTTATTGCTGCTCTAGTATTTTTGCAAACGGTTGCAATTTCGGAAGCTGTTTCGGTGGAGTTTCGCCTTTCCGCAAAGGGACCATCAACACGCTCAACCGCAATTCTTTCACGCCATTCAAGTTGATTGCCAGTTTACGATATTGGTAATTGGGATTTTGACCAAACGGATTGGGCGATTTCGTAAACGGTTTTGCCGGTAACACTTGCAACTGGGCGTATGACGGCTCCAACACTTTTACCCATAATCGTTCGGTTCCGGAGCTCAACAACGCGCTGCGCCGGTCGGGCTGCAGCTGCGCCTTGGCTTGCGTATGCATAAACCACCAGACCCGGCTAGGTTCCTTCAAACTCAACTCATCTCGGACGATGATTTGACGGCGTTGGTTAAGCAAAAACAATCCACGCCAAGCTTTTCTCACTTGCCGGGCATAAGCTTGACTGAGATCAACAATGGTTCCCGCCTCATCGGGCTTGGACGAAAAATAGATCACTTCGGAGCGACCCGCGGGGTCTTGTTCCGGACCCGTCCCCGGATCAATTACAACCACATTTTGTCCTTCGCCCATTTTACGATAGTAGGTCCAACGCTGCCAATTGGCAAAATCAAAATAGCCGGGCAGATCATATTGATCAGCGCCTAATTCTTCGGCCCACCCCACCCCGTTGCTGGAAAGCACAAAGGCGCCTTGGTCGAGGTCGTTGAAATTGCGATTCAATGTCAGGCAGCCTTTGATCCCCGCAATGATCGCCTGCTCCTGCCAGGAGCTGCGAAGCATCACAACTTCGGCGCCGCGGAAATAACGATCCAATGAAAAAGGGGTCTTTTCAGGCGAACCGGCTTGGACCGGCCGATACCATAACAGATCCAGTGGCGCCGGATTGCGGTCGGCGTTATTTCGCTGGTACCACGCCACTTCGGGAAGATGATACCGGTTGGCGAGCCAAAACAGCTGTTCCGCGCTGAAATCTCCCGGAGCCGAATCCCCGTAATAAAAACCGAAGTTGTTTCTGGTAAGATACATTGGATATAACGCGGTCCGGTCGAGTCCGGGCAGGTTCGACAGGCCGAAATCTTTACCAAGCGCCGCATCCAATGCCGCCAAATATACTGTTACGTAATAGGTGCCATAATCCCAGTAACTTAATCCCTCGTCCCAAGCGCCGTCGGGTTGAAAACCGCTTAACGAGTTCGGTAACGATTGCAATGTTCCTTGAATCAACGCCTCGGCCAAATCGGGATTTTCAGCGGCGACGGCTAAGGCGCCGATCCCGAAACCACTATTGCAAACCAAGTTGAGGTAAGACGATTGCTGATTGACCCAACCTTTCCCCAAACGAAAATATTGGATTGCCGGGCGAATCCCCTGATTAACAATTGCGTTGCGGAGGATTTTGCGTTGATTATCAGTCCATTGATCATATAGCCAATCATAACCAATAGCTAAAGCGTGAATCATCTCGGCGTTTTCGACTGCGAGCATTCCATTTTGAGCTTCAAAGTTGACAATTGCCTGTAACTCCTGCCAAACTCGCTCGGGATACACCGTTTCCCCATTTAAACGAAACAGCAACCCCAGCAGATAAACCCGGCGCAAAATTTGACGACTGGTTCCCATCAGGCTCTGACGGTCCCTGCCAAAACGGCTAACCGGTTCTTTCAATAAATCGCATCCTTGCTTTGCCAGCGCCTGATGCCATCTTTTTAAATGCGCATCCTGATCAATCCGCTCTTTCAATTGATTAAAATCACCCATAGTTGCCAGCAACCGGGGGTGGCCGAGGTTTAATGTTGCCAAGATTAAATTTTTAGTTCGAGCCGCTCGCACTCCCGGCACCGATGAGCCGATCAGCAACACAATGATCAAAGTGATGACGCCAGCGCGGTGGCACTTCCGAAGCATGCATGTTCTCCATTTCATTGTTCCTCGGGGATACAATTCGGCATTGTCCGTGGTAATCCCTTTTCTACGACGATGGTAACCGGTTTTTGTTCAAACGGCGAAAAAGAAAAGAGACTGTTGCAAAGTGAACAAAAGTTCAGTTTGCAACAGTCTCTTTAGGAATCGAATGAGGGCGGCCCTCATTCGATTAACAACCCCTATTGTTCTTCTTGGTGCAGCTTGGTCTGGAATAATTCGTCTTCCGGCGGCAACGGTTTTCCCAACACTACCTCGTCCATTAACGCTTGCGGTCCGATGGTATCTTCAACGATCCCTTCAAACGCCGGACGTTTTTCATTCACAAAGGATTGGAGCCAAACTTCATCATTCTCTGCCATGATAGACTCCTACTTTAGGTTTTCCGGTTGCGAGGGATTGGAGACCATTCCCAGGGTTTTCGCGAGTTCGACATCGGTTTTCGCTTGAGTTGCCAGGTCACCCAAAGCCACGATGCCCACTAAACGGTCATTATCAACGACCGGCAACCGGCGAATTTGTGAATTAGCCATAATAGCTGCCGCCTGATGTAAATCCATATCCGAGTTGACCACCTGAACCTGAGAGGTCATTACGTCGCGGACCGGAGTTACTTTGGGATCCTTGCCATGGGCAATGTTGCGAACCACGATGTCGCGGTCGGTGATCATACCGATGATCTGATCTCCCTGGCAGACCGGTACCGATCCCACATCATGTTTCTGCATCAGTTGCGCCGCTTGCACCACGTTAGTATCAGGGCTTACATAGGCTACTTCATTGGTCATGATATCTTTTATCTTCAATTCTTGACTGCCTCCTTTTGTTTACTTACATTGTAACCAGGAGACGCCCGACTCATGCAGCAACCTCAATTCCGATTTTTTGATCAGCGGGAAGCGACGGCAGAAAAAAACCGCCTTATGGCGGTTATGTAAGACTGGCATATTTTTGATTCAATTTTTCGGTATCGGATACGTAAAGATGCGGAAGTTCATAGATACCGTAGTCTTTGCCCGGAGTAATGATCCGTTCAATGATCAGATCCCAGATGATATCATTGATTAACCGTTGATCAGACTCCGACATATTAACATAGGACGTTGAGATGGATAAACCGGAATATTGTACTTTTTGCCCAATCTCGCCGCGACGGGTTAACATGTCTTTAAAGTATTCAAAAATCGCGAACTCCGATGTGACCGGCTCTTCTTTTAAAAATTTCAATGTCTCCAATAAAACTTCTTTTTTCTCCATGGCATTTCACCTCCGTTCAAAAAGATGAATTCACCATGAAATTATAAAATTCCTCTGGAAAATATCGTTTCCAATGTTTTCAATTAAGTTAAAAATAATTATACAAAATGTGAAATTTTTTAAAAAATATCCATCATTTTCTTTTACCATGCCTTCTGAGCTTGCAATACCCAATCAATCGGTTCTTGCCAATAGATGCCCCGGCGCATGAAAACCGCTTTAATTTGGGATGAACTCATCCGACCTTCAAAAAAATAGCGATCAATTAAAAAGGTCAACAGCAATGGCGACCACATCAACTCGCCGTGTTGCAGCTCTTTTCCCAAACAGACCGTCTGTTTAAAAGGACCTTTGGCGCTCACGGGATCAATTCTGCCATCGCCGGACAGTGCGTAATCGGGATTATCTTTTGGTTCAATCCCCGAGCCGACTCCGATCCCATTGGGGAGCTCCGGATGATAGACTCCTTGAAGGTCGTAGGAACCGTAACCCAAACCATAAAAAGCAATGGCATGGGGCACCGCTTCCTTCAGCGTAGACAATGACCCAAAACCGTCCGCCAGCAAACCTTCATTTGGGTCGAGCCAACGCATCATCGGCGTATAGCGTTCCGCAAATTCGGCGGCGCTACGCGAATAGTTGAGACCTGGCTCAACCAGCTTCGTTCCGAAAAAATATTGTTCGGTTAATTTCAACCCCAGCTCTTGGGCATAGTTTAAATCCCATTGGTTGCCGTAAAAGATTTTTTCCCCGCGGCGCTGACAACCGATTTCATAAATTCCGTAATGCGGTCCGCCGATGGAGATTAATGAACGGAAGCGCCCGGGATGCTTTGATACGACATACCGTCCGATCAAACCTCCTAAGCTATGTCCCACCCAATCCCATTGCGAATCCGGCCATTGCTCCTCAATCCGCTTAAGCAGCGGAACCACATAATCCCGCTCAACTTGCGGCACTTCCAACCGCCAATCGTATTTTAAGAAGATCAAGTTAATCTCCCCAACTTCCGAGAGTTCAGTTTGCCAATCGTGAATTAGCTTGATCTTTTGATATCCTTCCGTGCGGTTGACTTTCCGCGCCCAATAAGAGAGCTCTGTAACGAATTTCGCATAAGGTTTTATAAAACTTTTGGAAAAACCCGGTCCCTCCCCTAACGCTAAATACTTTTGCGGGATGGCTTGATAACTTTCGCTGGCTAAAAATGATGAGTTTTGGTGTTTTTTGAAATGCGGGTATGGGGATTTCTCCAGCCATTGCCGGCTCTGCGAAGGCAACTTATCGATACAGCCCCAAAAACCCGGCGTAAAAATAATAAAGACCCGTTTTGGTTGGGCTGAAGCCGGAGCTAAACTGATTATCCCGATCAAACAGAGCCAGATAACCATGAGCAAACGTTGTTTCATCGGATCTCCTCGTTGCTGAAATGGAACTTATTAAAAAAACGAAATTTGTTATAAAAAAAAGGCCCCGTGATGTTCTGGGGCCTCTTATCAATATCTAATGAATTAGGCTTGTTTCCGGGATTGGAAGCAATCACGGCAGTATACTGGTTTTTCACCGGTCGGGCGGAACGGCACTTGAGTGCTGGCGCCGCATTCGGAGCAAACTGCGTCAAACATTTGGCGTGAACGTTGACCGCTGCTGGAACCACCCCGTTGTTGTTTACGGGCAGCACGGCAAGAAGGACAACGGCCAGGTTCGTTTTCAAAACCCTTGGAAGCGTAGAATTCTTGCTCGCTGGCTGAGAAAGTAAACTCTGAGCCGCAGTCTTTGCAGGATAACGTTTTGTCTTGGTACATGAAAACCTCCTAAATATTAGCCACTTGGGCTAGTGATGGCCTTCCCTCGGGCTAAGTATAGAGGAAGCTTTAACTGCCTAGTCAATCTGCTATACCATGCAATCCTAAGTTCGAGGCTCTAATCTCATTTTATCATGAAGTATGAAAAATTCAAGATCGTTACGTAAATTTTCCCACCAAACCCTTTACAGAATCACCATTTCATCACCTTTCCGATAAAATAAATCTAGATGGGGCAACAACGCATGTAAAACTATTTTTTTGAAGTAGGTGATGAAGGTAGATGGTGGTAAACGAATTCAACCGGGCCGCGGCAGTGGATTATGCCCGTAAGTGGGCTTTGAGCAGGAATCCTAACTTTTTCGACTATTCAAGCATCGGTGGTGACTGTACAAACTTTATCTCGCAAATACTCTACGCCGGATGTGGCGTTATGAATTACAACCGTTCCTTTGGATGGTATTATCACAATGCCAACGACAAATCGCCGTCGTGGACGGCGGTCGCTTTTTTATATGATTTCCTGATTGTCAATCAAGCCGAAGGTCCATTTGCGGAACAAGTCGATATGAAGGGTGTTACCGTGGGCGACCTGGTTCAACTGGGATTTCGCGAGCGGGGCCATTTTGAGCATTCGTTGTTCATTACAAAATATGAAGAACCTAAGCTGGACCGGATTTATTTTGCAGCGCATACTCAAGATCTTTTGGACCAGCCGTTAACCTACTATGATGTGGTTGATCGGCGGTTTCTTCATATTGCCGGGTATCGCAGATAATGACGCAACACAAAGGCGGGTTTTGCAACCCGCCTTTAATGAATCCACTACTCTTCCTCTTCCACCATATGTTTTTTCGCTTCGGCAATAATCGCTTCCGCTTGATGGGCCGGAACTTCTTCAAAATGATCGAAGGTAGCGGTGAAATCCGCCCGACCTTGGGTCATTGAACGCAAATCAATCGCGTATTTGGTCAGTTCCGCCTGCGGCGCCAGGGCTTTGACGATTTGTTCCTTACCGTCCGGTTCCATGCCGAGGATCTTACCGCGTTTTTTATTCAGATCGCCGATGACATCACCCATAAATTCCTCGGGAGTCCGGACGACCACGCTCATCACCGGTTCGAGTAAAATTGGTTTTGCTTCCATAAAACCTTTTTTAAACGCCAAACGCGCAGCAATTTTAAACGCCATTTCCGAGGAGTCGACCGGATGGTAGGAACCGTCGACCAAGGTTACCCGGACATCCACCACGGGATAACCAGCCAGAACGCCACGATCCATCGTTTCCACAATTCCTTTTTCAACGGCCGGAATATAGTTGCGTGGCACCGCTCCGCCGAAAATTTTATCGACAAATTCAAATCCGGTTCCAGTCGGTTTGGGATCCATTTCAATCCAAACGTGACCGAATTGGCCGCGGCCACCGCTCTGTTTCTTATGTTTTCCCTCAACCTTGACATGCCCTTTAATGGTTTCCTTATAGGAAATTTTCGGAGCTTTTAAGTTGACGTCCACTCCGAACTTTTTATGTAATTTGCTGGTAATCACTTCAATGTGTAAATCGCCCATTCCGGAGGCAACCATCTCGTGGGTCACCGGATCTTTTTTCACCGCAAACGTCGGATCTTCTTCGGTCAACCGGGCCAAACCGCTCCCAATCTTATCCTCATCCCCTTTGGCTTTGGGTTCGACGGCCAACGACAATTTGGGTTTCGGGAAATCAATCTCCGGGAAGACAATGGGTTTATCTTTGTCGCACAAAGTCTGCCCGGTAAAGGTCTCTTGTAATTTAGCGACCGCCCCAATATCCCCCGCGCTCAATTCGGCGACGGGTTCTTGGGTCTTCCCTTTGAGGATAAACAACTGGCCAATCCGTTCCGGTACCCCTTTACTGGAGTTAAAAACATGGGAATCGGATTTGACGGTACCGGAAAAGACCCGAAATAACGTCAATTTGCCAACAAAGGGGTCGGCCATGGTTTTAAAAACCAGCGCCGAAAATGGTTCGCTTTCGGCGGAGCGCCGTTTTTCTTCCGCTTTCGAGCTTGGATTGACTCCTTCATTTTCGCCGCGATCAGCGGGCGACGGCAGGAAGTCCGCGATCATATCCAACACATTGGCGATCCCGATCTGCTTTAAGGCGGAAGCCGCCATTACCGGTACAATTTTACCGCTGATTACGCCTTTACGGGTGCCCATAATCAATTCTGCTTGGGTTAAATCGGTACCGTCAAGATATTTCGATATCAAGTCATCATCGGATTCGGCGGCGGCTTCGGTCAACATCGTACAATATTCCTGAACCGTATCGGACAGGTCATCGGGAACCGGCTTTTCAACGACTTTGCCGCCTTCAACAAAGTAAGCTTTGTTATGAACTACGTCGACGACACCTTGGAACTTGTCGGCGGCGCCGATGGGAATGACCAACGGGATCACCTGTTTTCCCAAACGTTCCCGTAGCGCTTTATAGGTGTTTTCAAAGTTGGCGTTTTCCCGATCCATTTTATTAATCACGATGATGCGGGCTAAATTATTTTGCTCCGCGTACGACCATGCTTTCTCCGTACCGACTTCAACTCCGGAGACAGCACAAGCGACAATACAAGCGGCATCCACTGCGCGAATTGCGCCTTTCACTTCTCCGACAAAATCAAAAAATCCGGGAGTGTCCAACAAATTAATTTTATGGTCCTTATATTCCAACGGGGCTACTGAAGTGCTGAGACTGATCTTCCGCTTAATCTCTTCGGCGTCATAATCCATGGTGGAAGTCCCGTCATCCACTTTTCCAAAACGGTCGATTGATTTGACGGAAAATAGCAAGGCCTCGGCAAGCATGGTTTTGCCGCAACCGCCATGTCCCATCAGTACCATGTTCCTGATCTGCTCAATCTTGTATTTCTTCAATAAAGTCCCTCCTCTGTAATATGGTCCAAAAAAATGTGAACAGTATATTAAGATTTGGTTACCTAACGGTTTAGTTATTCGTTCTTTAACATAATATTTCCTGCTTTAGAAGAAATTTTTTGGGACAATCCGGGCATAAAATAACGGGCCCACCACATACTATATACTGAGCTTTCCGATAGCACCAAATTACAACCGTACATGCTCTGAGGGGCAACCCTCCGTTAGGAGCATGGTGGACTAACTTGTCGGATTCGGCAGTTAATAGTTCAACCGGTAAAAAGCGGCAGTTTTGCCGTTGGTGTGCATGCACAAAAACGGGGCAAAAGTAGGCTGTCGGAAAGAATTCAAGCCCGTCCTCGGACGGGCTTTATTCTGTGATTAATCCATTCAGTCCCTCAATCAATTGGAGTTTATCGCGGGAATCCCGGAACGGAATTCCGCTTTGTAAATCCTTTAACTCCGCTTCAGGTAACAGGGTCGTCTTTAACATTACCTTTTCCAAGATTGGACCGGGTTTCAGCGGAGTTCCCCGATAGACAACGATCTCCTGACCATGAAGTCCCAAAAAGTGCTTTTCACGACAGGATTGGCAAAAGTTTTTCGAGGTAATGGTGTACTCATAACCATTCCCTTTCTTATTGAGTGAACGGTTTTTCAACTTTTTTGCGAGCGCCGTTCGCAACTGCGACTGATCGGTAAACGTAGTTTGTTCCGTTTCTTGATGACCACATAAACTAAATCGTTGATGCTTGATTACGATCCATGTTTGGGGAGCAGCCGGGAACGATGGCCCCAACATCCCGCGTAATTGCTCAATTTTATCCGGATTGCGATATGCCCAAAGTAAAGTAACCGTTACTACCAGGATCACTGCTACGCACCGGAGCAATGTCCGGTAACTTGGCGGTAATTTCACTGAAATCACCTTCTTTTAGGCTAGCATATCCAAACCTGGTAAGATTATTACGATTTTGGCGATTTTTTTATGCACAAAAAAGAGCGCCTGCGCGCTCTTTGATCGTCCCAATCGCCGTTATTTATTTAATTCTTCCATAACGCTGTCGGAGAGCTCAAAATTTCCGTAGACGTTTTGGACATCGTCATTGTCTTCCAAGGCATCCACCAGCTTAATCAACTGTTTGGCCTGTTCGATATCGTTGACCTCCACCGTGTTGCTTGGAACCATGGTCAGTTCGGCGGATTTGAGCGGAATCTTTTGGTTCTCCAGGTACTGCCGGACGATTTCCAGTTGGCCGGTTTCAGTATAGATCTCAAAACTTTCTTCCTGATTTTTCAGATCTTCGGCTCCGGCTTCAATCGCTACTTCAAACAGTTCTTCTTCACTTTTGCCATATGCTTCCGCATCAACGGTAACTAAACCTTTTTGTTCGAAGATCCAGGCTACACAGCCTGCTTCGCCGAGGTTGCCGTAATTCCGCGAAAAAATATAACGCATATCGCCGGCCGTCCGGTTCCGATTGTCGGTTAAACTTTGAACCAATAATGCAACGCCGGCCGGGCCATAACCTTCATAATACACTTCTTCAAATTGTGAGGCTTCGCTTTCGCCGATCCCACGTTTGATCGCCCGTTGAATATTATCATTGGGCATATTAACGTCTTTCGCTTTTAAAATCGCCAAACGTAACCGGAAATTGTTGGCGGGATCTCCGCCGCCCGCTTTCGCGGCTACGATGATTTCCCGAGTAACCTTTGTAAAAGCGCCTGCCCGTTTCTGGTCTGTAACTTCTTTTTTACGTTTAATCGTTGCCCATTTGGAATGGCCGGACATAAAAAACACTCCCCTTTGGAAATTCCTTTAAAAGTATACCAAAAAGAAGTGTACAAAATCAAGGCTAAATCACGGTTTATTAATCGCCGCTCCGAAATGGCGAATTCGCCACCTGTTGCTGGAGGATTCGATACAATCGGAAAAGCAGGACCCCGATGGTGCCAAAGGCGAGGAATGAAGCAATTGGCGTCCGTAAAAATAATAAAAAATCATATGATCCGTGAATAACCCAAGCCAAGCCAAAACCCTTCCATAGCAGAGAGGTGTCGCTGATGGCCGATAACTTATACTTGGCGATATAACTTCCCATCCAACCGGTAAATGTCGCATGAGCTAAGGTCGTTACCACTGCCCGCATGGCAGCGACCCGATACCCGAAAACGCTTGCCCAGAGGAAGTTTTCCAAGGAGGCAAAACCCAATCCAAGTGTAATACCATAGATAATTCCATCGGCCGGTTCGTCCAATTCGCGATTCCGACTCACTAACCAGATCAGAAAGCCCGATTTTAAACCCTCTTCAATTAACGCGACGACTAAAAAGGCAATGACTAAAAAATTTAACCAATTGGCGGTGCGGATCGCTTCCACCATTTGAGCCCGCCATAATTGTTCCATTAACCCTGCCGGGATCACCAATAACAGCCCCATCAGGAAAATTTTTAGGATCATCCCCAGCGGTTCCGGTTCAAAACGGTCCTGCCGGTAAAAATACCATAACCATAATAGTCCCGGCCCGATCGAAGCGACGGTTAAAATCAAAATATTCAGCATCTTTTCCTCCTGACCAAGTTAAAGTTATTATGAACGGGACCCGCCTTTTCATACCATGCAAACAGCAACAAATAATTGTATATTTTTTCATCCTAAAAACATGGATGAAAAAGAAAATTATTGAATATTGCTAATCATATTTGGTAGGATATACAATTGCGTTTGTTTAAATTTTGCCAGCGCAAAAAATAAAAAAACGGCCCAAAAGCCGTTTTAAAAGTGAAAAAAATAATTTTCTTGATGACAAAAATATTTATTGACCTTAGAAAAATATTTATCAGGGGCACAATAATGTTTTTCGACCTTGCAATATTGTTTATTGACCCTGCAAAAATATTTTCCACCCTTGCAATACTATTTATTGCCCTTACAAAAACATTTATCGCTCTTGCAATTATATTTTAACCAAGCATTCATGAAAAAATACCCAATTTTATATTTAAAAAAAATAGTTTGATTTTTTATTTGGCGCTTCTCAACTTTGATCCGGTGCGTTCAATTTCCGGAACGTCAAATAATAAGTATAAAACGCGTAAATCGAAAGTCCGATCGCGAACCCGATGATCCACTGACCGATGGCGGCATTAACTAAAAAGACCACAAATCCTAAAAAGAAGCATCCCGTAGCGGTTTTTCCCCATAGATTCGAGGGGATCATCCGGTGCTGGCGTTTAAAGATAAATCCCCCCGCGATGACTTGGAGCGTTTCTTTGACAAAATAGATACCAATCATCCAGGCGGGTAGGGACCAGCGTAGCGAGTATCCCAGTAAGATAAAGATGATCAAGGTTTTATCGGATAGCGGGTCGAGAATTTTGCCAAGCTCACTGACTTGGTTGAAATGTCGCGCCACCCAACCGTCGACCAAATCCGTCAACCCAGCCACCACCGCTAAAAACACTGCCCAGAAAAGGCTGTGTGGACTGTCGGCGACAAATTGCCATAAAATAAACGGCGCTAAAAACAACCGGAGTAACGTAATCCAGTTGGCCAGAGTCATCCAATCATTCCCTCACATTTTTTTACCGTGTTATAATTCAGGATACCTTAAGGTTTCCCCTGCCAATCCCCGAAAGAAATTTTTAATTGTTATATATGTCGCACTAAAGATAGGGAACAATCTTGACTGCGGCATATTTTCCTTGATTCATAAAAGGAAATTGCATAATGCAATTTCCCGAGTTCAAACTGATGTCAAAAAAAACGAGGTTGCCCTCGTTTTTGCTACGATTATATGCTCAATCCACTGAATAATTCGGCGCCTCTTTGGTGATTTGAATATCATGGGGGTGACTTTCCCGTAAACCGGCGGCGCTGATCTTGATAAACTGGGTTTTGGTTTTGAGTTCGTCAATGGTACGGCAACCGCAATAGCCCATTCCGGCCCGTAAACCTCCCACCAATTGGAAGGTGGTCTCCGAAAGTGAACCTTTAAAAGCGACCCGGCCTTCAATCCCTTCCGGAACCAATTTCCGTTGGTCTTGTTGGAAGTACCGGTCTTTACTGCCTTGTTTCATTGCCGAGACCGATCCCATCCCCCGATAGACTTTGTAACTCCGGCCTTGGTAAATTTCCATTTCGCCGGGGCTTTCTTCAGTACCGGCAAAGAGACTGCCGATCATCACGACATCCGCGCCGGCGGCAATGGCTTTGGTGATATCGCCGGAATATTTGATCCCGCCGTCGCTGATCACCGGTACACCGTATTTTGCGGCCGCCGCCGAGCAGTTCCGCACGGCCGTGATCTGGGGTACGCCGATACCGGCGACTACCCGCGTGGTGCAGATGGAACCCGGACCGATTCCCACTTTGATGGCGTCGGCGCCGGCTTCGATCAGATCAACCGTGGCTGCCGCAGTCGCTACATTACCGGCCATCAGCTCCATCTTGGGGAAATTCCGCTTCAGTTCCCGAACGGTCTCAATAACATTCCGGCTGTGTCCGTGGGCGGAATCAATGGCAATCAGGTCGACGCCGGCTTCTAAAAGCGCTCCGGCGCGTTCCACGGTTCCAGTGATCCCCACCGCAGCGCCAACCAGCAGCCGTCCTTTATGATCTTTGGCCGAGTTGGGGTATTGGAGCGCTTTTTGAATATCTTTAATGGTAATTAACCCTTTCAGGTTAAAATCTTTATCGACTAACGGCAATTTTTCAATCCGGTGTTGTTTTAAGAGGAGCTTGGCCTCTTCGAGGGTGGTTCCCACCGATGCGGTGACCAGGTTATCTTTGGTCATGACGTCTTTGATGGGTTGATCGAAGTTGGTTTCGAAGCGAAGATCGCGGTTGGTTAGGATACCGACCAATTTACCGTTCGCGGTAATCGGCACGCCGGAGATACGATACCGTTCCATAATTTGTAAGGCTTCATCGATTGAGTTATCCGGGGCCAAATAAATCGGATCGGAGATCACCCCATGTTCCGACCGTTTGACCCGATCGACTTCCAACGCTTGTTGTTCAACCGACATATTTTTATGAATAATACCCAATCCGCCTTCGCGGGCGATCGCAATCGCCAGTCGCGCTTCTGTGACCGTATCCATAGCGGAGCTGATTAAGGGGATATTTAATGTGATATTTTTGGTTAACTGAGTGGAGGTGTTCACCTCACTTGGCAACACATCCGACTGAGCCGGAACCAATAATACATCATCAAAAGTTAATGCTTCCTCGATTATAAATCGATCGCTCGACAACCGGTTCACCGCTCCCTTCGCAAATTATTTCTCTCTATTCTATCACAGAAAACCTAATTTACAAGTGAAATGTAAGACTGTCACCAAATTTTAAAATTCAGTTGAATTTGCGTTTTTTATTTTGCTGATTAAAATTCGGCTTTTTACCAACCGTTATTTGCGGCTGGGGACCCCGTTTCGCGGCCCGCGGCCGAATCAGACATTGGGGACCGAAACCGATCAGATCGGTCCGCCCGGTCAACTCCAATGCTTCTTTCACCAATTGATAGTTTTCGGGGCGGCGATATTGCAGCAATGCTCTTTGCATCGCTTTTTCTTTCGGGCTTTTTGGGACGTAGACTTTTTCCATGGTACGGGGATCCAGCTCGGTGTAGAACATGCAGGTGGAAAGACTCCCCGGCGTGGGATAAAAATCTTGCACCTGTTCGGGAGTGTAGCGAATATCCCGCAAATACTCAGCCAGCTCCACGGCGGCTTTTAAGTCGCTGCCGGGGTGACTCGATAACAGATAGGGAACCAAATATTGTTCTTTGCCGATCGCGCGGTTGATCTCGTAAAATTTACGGACGAACCGGTCATACACTTCCCGGCCGGGTTTTCCCATCCGCTGTAACACCCGCTCCACGACATGCTCGGGAGCAACTTTCAACTGACCGCTTACGTGATGTTCGCAAAGTTCCCGAAAGAACGCGTCATCCTTATCGAGCATCAGATAATCATAACGAATCCCCGAACGAATAAACACCTTTTTAATCTCGGGAATCTCCCGCAACTTCCGCAATAGTTCCAAATATTCCGAGTGGTCGACAATCAGTTGACGGCAGCCGCCGTTTTCCAAACATTGTTTATCTTTGCAGGCGCCGTGCTTTTCCTGGTGTTTACAGGCGCGATTGCGGAAATTGGCCGTTGGCCCGCCCACGTCGTGGATATATCCTTTAAAATTATCCTGCCAGACCATTTTTTGGGCTTCATTGATAATTGATTGCTGACTCCGCTTTTGAATGATCCGCCCTTGATGAAAATGTAACGCGCAAAAAGCACACCCGCCGTAACAGCCGCGGTGACTGGTGATGCTAAACTCCACTTCAGTGATGGCCGGCACACCGCCCTCCGCTTGATAACTGGGATGATAAGTGCGTTGGTATGGCAGAGCGTAAACCCGGTCCATTTCTTGGACGGTTAAGGGCAAGGCCGGCGGATTTTGGACTAAATACCGGTTGCCGTGAGGTTGAACGATGATTCGACCACGAATCGGATCTTGTTCTTCGGATTGACTTTTAAAGGCTTCGGCGTATTTCCGTTTGTTTTGGGAAACAGTTTCAAACGAAGGAACCTCCAGCCAAGTTTGGTCTCGCTCAGTTTGGGCAAAAGACCGCTCGAACTGATCTTGGTTGATTAAATAAGCGGTTCCGCGCAGGTTGCGAATGGTCGCAACCGGCTCGCCGGCCGCCAGGCGGGCAGCCAGCTCCAACAACGGTTTCTCCCCCATGCCGTAGATCAGTAGATCCGCCTTGGAGTCAACCAGAATCGAACGGCGGACGGCATTGTCCCAATAATCGTAATGGGCAAACCGTCGCAAACTAGCCTCGACCCCTCCGATAATGACAGGAATATCCTTAAACGCCTCGCGGATCCGGTTGGCGTATACGATTATTGCCCGGTCGGGCCGGTGTCCGGCGGCTCCTCCCGGGGAATACGCGTCATTGCTACGCGGTTTTTTGCTGGCCGTATAATGATTTACCATCGAATCAATCACGCCGGACGAGATCAGCACCGCCAGTTTGGGCCGTCCTAACCGTTTAAAATCAGCGACTTCTTTCCAATCCGGTTGGGCGATGATTCCCACCCGAAAACCCTGACTCTCCAGTTGCCGGCTGATGATCGCATGTCCAAAACTGGGATGATCGACATAAGCGTCACCGCTGATCAATAAAAAATCAAGCTCGTCCCAGCCCCTGGCATCCATCTCCGCTCGCGAAACGGGCAAAAAACCATTGTCGTTGTATTTGGCCATCAGGTCAGTTATCCTTTATTATTCAAAGATTCTCCAAACAGGATCGGTTACTCCCCTTTGACCGGATTGGTCAAACTGCCGATCTTGTCGATGGTAACGGTCATTTGATCGCCGTTTTTCAAGAAAACCGGCGGTTTCCGCGCAAAACCAACTCCCGGGGGCGTCCCGGTAGCAATAATATCCCCAACTTCCAAGGTAAATAACTCCGAAAGAAAACTGATCAAATAGGGAATTCGGAAGATCAAATTGGCAGTGGAGGAATCCTGCATGATCCGGCCGTTCAGTTCCATTTGGATCCGCAAGGTATGCGGATCGCCAATTTCATCCACAGTGACCAGATGCGGGCCGGTTGGGGCAAACGTGTCCAACGCTTTGCCTTTGATCCATTGTCCTCCGCGAAATTGGAGATCCCGGGCGCTAATGTCATTAAAGGCGGTGTAACCAAACACGTAATCCAACGCTTCCGCTTCGGGAATCCGTTTCCCCCGTTTGCCGATAACCAACGCGAGTTCCGCTTCGTAATCGACTTCCCGGGAAACTCTGGGGAGCTCAACCGCTGCACCCGGTCCAACGATTGACGTATTGAATTTATTAAAAAAGACCGGCTCGGTCGGAACTTCAAACTGACCGGATTCTTTGGCGTGGTCGAGATAGTTCAAGCCGATACAGATGATTTTCGGCGGATCGGCTAACGGCGCCAAAACTTGTAATTGCTCCAACGAGTATGTATACTCTTGATCCGACGGATCGAATTTGGGAAGCAGCGCCAAGACTGTCTGGAAATTCTCCAAAACAGCGCGCATTGTAGTGAAAGCGGTTGGCTCGCCGCCAATTTTCGACGCCTTGTCCAGATCGACTACCCGATCTTCGAACAAGATCCCCGGAAAGGTCCGTTCCGCCAGTGCAAAGGTTCCAAGTTTCATGGTTGATTTCCTTTCTTTCGGTTCCGTAATCGGCTCGGCCGGAGTAGGTTATTTATTGCAACTTATCTGGCACTCATTTTATAATACTTTACTACGAAAAGCAACTTGGAAGAATCGTTCGCCGGATAAGGAAAAGAGGCAGCCGGTTGGCTGCCTCTTAAAAACGATTGACTATTATTAGAAGTTGTATTTCACTCGAATTTGGTTGGTCATGTCAACGCTCTTGTCTTCGGATTCACCGAAAGTTCTTAATTCAGTTGACAGATTGTTGGTGAAGTTATAACCGACACGGGTTGCCCATGCCGCTTGATTGTCAGCAGCTTCCATGTCATATTCGCCACGAACATACGCTTTGTTCACGTTAACCAGAGCGCCAACTTTCGCAACATCAGCGTCATTGAAGTCTTTACCGTATTCGCCATAAACGTTTACGTTTTTGGTCGGTTGAGCGGAAACTTGCCATACCAATGAATCTTCCGGATTGGCTTCGTTCTTCTGATAGTTCACGCCAACGCTAGCAATACCCAAGTTGTAGTCGGCTTCAACCTGGTAGGCACCGGCATTGAAGTCGGAATCGGCTTTCGGTTGGTAACCGATGGCCAAATTGATGTTTTCGCCAACTTTCGGCATAACTTTAATCGCTACCGGAGCCAACATTTCTTGGGTGCTGGAATCCATGATGGTCATCACCGAAGGATTGTATTCGAATTGACCAACTTGGATATCGGCTAGTTTATTTTTATAAGTGAAGCTGGCTTCGTGAAGGTTAATTTCATCGGTTGTTTGAGCCATATCCCGTTTCAATTGCAGGTGATAGTCAAGGTTTTTATCCAATTGACCGTCAAAGTTGATGATTCCCTGAGCTGAAGCATCGTCCTGAATCGAACCGGTTAACCCCATACCAAACTGAACTTCACCATTGACATTAGGAGCAGCGGAAACGGCTACTGCGGTAGATACTACTAAAGAGAATGTTACGATTGATGTTAATAACTTTTTCAAAATGTGTGCCTCCTAAAGAATTATAATTTAATTTTTGCTGAGACGAAAACTGCGATTCATGGTAACAAGATTCTTTGGAGAAACAAGAAACATCTTTCGTTCTTCGCACCACTCCTTTCGCGATAAACAAATGGAATTCATGATACATAATTTGTTTACCGGCGTATGTGTTTTTCAAAGTTCATGAACTCATTCTACAGCTAGATGGCCATTTTGTGAATAGGCCAGATGTTTCATTAGTTTCACATAATTATGTTGCATTTTATAGTATTGATGGCACCGGTTGACATTTTAACGATTGCAACCTTTAAAAAGCGAAAAGCGCGCCGTTTGGCGCGCTTTTCGCTTCTATCATCAATTATGGAAACGCTCAAATAATGCCTCAAGAAACTGCTGGTCTTTGATTTTGATATAGGTTCCTTTGATCCCTAATGACCGTGACTCAACCACTCCGGCGCTTTCTAATTTGCGCATCGCATTGACGATCACCGAACGGGAGATGCCGATGCGATCCGCAACCTTACTGGCGATTAAAAAACCTTCCATGCCGTTGAGCGCTTCAAAGACATTGCGAATCGCTTTAATCTCGGAAAACGATAACGAATTAAGGACCTGTAACGCATTGAACGATTGGCGATCCGCCAAATCGGTCTTGAGACTTTGTTCATACAAATGAATGCAAACTACCAATGCTGCCGTCTCCGCTAATATTAGCTCCTCGTTGGTAAGATGTCGTTCTTGAGCTAAAATCATATGACCGGAGGTAGCGTGCGTATTGCGAATCGGAATTAATGTCATAAAATGATACGGCAAGCTCAAATTAGGTTCATTCAAAAAGGAGCTGTCAACCGGCAAATTGGGAGTTGTTTCAAATATAAAACTTAGTCGCTGTTTAAACTCAGGTTTTAATTCCGGTCTCCGCTGGGTTTCCGTCACCGGAAACAATCTGCTTTGACAGGAGATAATCTCACCATTTTCACTGATCAGAAAAATTTCACAATGGATAATACCGGATATCTCTTTGACTAACTTTTCTAAATTAATATTGTCTAACTTAAGTAACCCCTTAACCGCATAAAAATTGTCAACCATTTTTGTAATCGCTCCTTGATTCTAGAGATTTGAACCTCCCTGAAAGCGATTCCACTTTTCTCTCTACTATACGGGAATAACGCTAAGCCCGTGGATGACTTTTAAGATACACTGAGCGAATCTTTTCTCGTGTCAAATGGGTATAAATTTGGGTTGTCGAGATATCAACATGACCTAATAATTCTTGAACTACTCGTAAATCAGCTCCATTCTCCAACAAATGGGTGGCAAAGGTATGCCGAATAGTGTGCGGACTCACCTTGCGATTTAAGGCCAATTGCTGGATGTATTTATCAAACATTCGTTGGATACTTCGGCCGCTCAGCCTTGTCCCACGGAAATTCAGGAATACGTTGGTTACTGGTTTTGCTTGACTTGGCTTCTGTCTTCTTAATAAAGCCGGCCTCACCTCTCTTATATATTTATCTAAAGCGCGTCGCGCCGCTCCCCCGAGCGGAACCATTCTTTCTTTTGACCCCTTGCCAAATACCCGCAAATAACCGCGGGACATGTCAAGATCGGCCAAGTTCAAACCCACAACTTCCTGAAGGCGCAGACCGCTTGAGTATAAAAGTTCTAAAATCGCCAAATCCCGAACCTCAAGTTGCTTGTTACCGTTCGGTAATTCCAGCAAATCATTGACTTCCTGTTGCACTAAAAATTGAGGCAACCGTTTATCCCGTTTGGGTGAGGTTATCCCTAAAACCGGATTTTTCTCTAAGACCCCTTGTCGGCATAAAAATTTAAAAAATGAACGAATGCAAGCTAACTTTCTAGCCATTGAACTCTTCGCATAATCACTCTGTTTCAGCAGCGATAGAAATTCCCGAATCATGATGTGGTCGACCGAGCCTAGATCATCAACATTTTTCCCCTTCAAAAAATCAATGAACTGACCAAGATCAAGCCCATAACTTTCAAGCGTTTTGGACGAATAATTCTTAGCGACACGAAGATTGGTTAAAAATTCATCGACGAAATTTTCCAAAATCTTCACCTTGATATTAGCATATTAATTTGTTTTTAACAATAAAAAACCAAAGAATTATCTGTTTAATCTAAATAATTCAAACCTTACTCCAAAAATTCAAAAAATTGTATCAAGTACATTTTTCTGTAGAATATCCAACGCTCGCTGGGAAAGATGCAAATAACGTTCCTTTTTGTTTTTGATTCGCTCGCCTAACGGAGGTATTAACCCGAAATTGATATTCATCGGTTGAAAGTACCGTGAATCGGCATTGCAAATATAATGGGCCAAAGCTCCGGTCGCCGTCTCATGCGGAAAGGTGAGCAGTTCGGCTCCCTGGATTAAACGGGAACAATTGATTCCTGCCACCAACCCGGCGCTGATTGATTCGACATAACCTTCAACTCCGGTAATTTGACCCGCAAAAAATAGATCGGAACGAAACTTGGTTTGATACGTCGGTCGCAATACGGTCGGTGAGTTGATATAGGTGTTCCGGTGCATCACTCCATAGCGGACAAACTCGGCATTCTCTAATCCAGGAATCATCCGAAAGACCCGTTTCTGCTCACCCCATTTTAAATGAGTTTGGAAACCAACCAAATTATATAAATTTCCATCCCGGTCTTCCGGGCGGAGTTGCACAAGCGCATACGGCCAACGCCCCGTACGCGGGTCGTCGATGCCAACCGGTTTCATCGGGCCGTAACGCAGCGTATCCGGTCCGCGTTTTCCCAAGATTTCCACCGGCATGCAACCCTCAAAAAAAATCGCCCGTTCATCGGGCAGATGAGCCTCGGAAACCTCAGCCTCGGTTAATTCCTTCCAAAACCTTTCATATTCCGCTTTGGTAAAAGGGCAATTGAGATAAACGCCATCCCCTTTATCATAACGCGACGCCTCAAAAACCAGATCGCGATTCAGCGATTCTGCCGTGACAATCGGAGCCGCCGCATCATAAAAATAGAAATACTGCTGTCCGGTTTGCGCTTGGATCGCCGTTGCCAAGTCTGGTGAAGTTAAAGGCCCGGTAGCTATGATTACCGGACCATCGGGGATCGCAATGACTTCTTCACGGATGATCTCAATTAACGGCTGTTCCGCAAGGGTGGTCGAGATGTATTTTGAAAACGCCCCGCGATCAACAGCCAATGCGCCGCCAGCCGGTACTCTGGTTGCGTCGGCAGCCCGCATCACTAAAGAATTCATCCGCCGCAATTCTTCTTTTAAAAGACCGACGGCATTTTCCAACGAAGCGCCCCGTAAGGAGTTGCTACAAACCAATTCGGCAAATTCCCCGGTATGATGCGCCGGGGTCATCTTTTGCGGACGCATTTCGTATAAACGAACCGGTATATTTCTTTGGGCTAATTGCCAAGCGGCTTCTGATCCCGCCAACCCGGCCCCGATCACATGCACAACAGTCATTCGTTCCCACCTTCGGTCAGTTCAATCGTGTAGCCACAGTTGGTATTGGTACAAGTGACTTGTTTGTTTTGGCTCTTACCACCCTTAACGGTGCACATTGAACCGCACTCGGGGCAGGCTTCTTTATACGGGCGTTCCCATGTAACGAAGTCACATTCGGGATATTTATTGCACCCATAGAACATCCGGCCTTTTTTCGATTTGCGTTCGACAACCTCGCCTTGACCGCACTTGGGACATTTTAACCCTAAGACCTTCCGTAACGGTTTGGCGTTTTTGCATTCGGGATAACCGGGACAGGCCAGGAATTTACCGAAACGGCCGTATTTGTAGACCATCGTGCGACCGCATTTTTCACATTTTTCATCGCTTTCCTCCACCGGAACTTCAACGCGTTCAACCGTTTCTTTGGCTTGCGCCAGTTCTTCGCTGAAGGTTCCGTAAAAATCGGCCAATACCTTAACCCAATCCACATTTCCTTCGGCGATTTGGTCAAGTTTTTCTTCCATTTCGGCGGTGAACTCATAGTCAATGATCTGGCCAAACTTTTGTTTTAAAAGGTCAACAACCACTTGACCAAGATCAGTTGGCTTAAACCGTTTTTCTTCAATTAAGACATAATTACGCTTGATAATCGTATCAATGGTCGGAGCAAACGTGCTAGGCCGGCCGATCCCTTTCTCCTCAAGCGTTTTGATCAGCGTTGCCTCGGTATAACGTGGCGGGGGCTGCGTAAAATGCTGTTTGGGATCGATCTTGCCAAGCGTTACCGTCTCGCCCTCAGCCAACTCTGGCAAACTTCCCTCTTCTTCCGGTGAATCATCGTCAATTCCTTCCTGGTAAACCTCAAGAAAACCGGAAAACTTTAATACACTGCCATTGGCCCGGAAAGTAAAGTCGCCGCCTTTGATCTCAACGCCAACCGTATCCATTACGGCCGGACGCATTTGACTGGCGACAAAACGAGCCCAAATCAATTGGTAAAGTCGGAACTGGTCGCGCGACAAAAATGGTTTGACCTCTTCCGGCGTTCTGCCCACTTGCGTTGGGCGAATCGCCTCATGAGCTTCCTGCGCGCCGGCGGTTTTTGTCTTGTAAACCGGGGACTTGTCGGGTAAAAATTCATTGCCGTACCGTTCTTTGATAGTATCTCTCGCGGCAACCTGAGCTTCTTCGGCAATCCGCACCGAGTCGGTTCTCATATAAGTGATCAATCCATCGCTGCCGGCATCGCCCAACTCGATTCCTTCATAAAGTTGTTGGGCCAACATCATCGTCTTTTTAGCGCCAAAACCAAGCTTACGCGCAGCTTCTTGCTGCAAACTGCTGGTCGTAAAGGGCGCTGCCGGATAGCGTAATTTTTCTTTCCGTTTGACCTCTGTGATCGCATATTGATGCTTTTTCAATTCAGCCGCAATCGCCGTTGCTGCTTCAGCATTGGCAATCTCCAGCTTTTTTTTGCCCCGGGAGGTTAGTTTGGCAGTAAACGCTACCTTTTTGGCAGTTTTAAAATCACCGATAATTGTCCAATATTCTTCCTGAACAAAGTCGCGAATCTCTTGTTCCCGTTCACAGATCAAACGAACCGCGACCGATTGGACGCGACCGGCGCTTAAGCCCCGCCGGACCTTTCGCCATAATAACGGACTCAGTTCATAGCCGACGATGCGGTCAAGAATCCGCCGCGCCTGTTGCGCATTGACTTTATCAATATCAATCGGACGGGGATTCTTTAAAGAGTTCTCAACCGCCCGTTTTGTAATCTCATGAAATTCAACCCGCTGGCAGCGTTCTTGCTTCAAATCTAAGATATTAGCCAAATGCCAGGAAATCGCTTCCCCTTCACGGTCAGGGTCGGTGGCGAGAAAGATTGAATCCGCTTTTTTAGCTGATTCCTTAAGTTCTTGAATAATCTTACCTTTGCCACGGATATTAATATATTTCGGTTTAAAACCGTTTTGAACATCCACGCCAAATTGGCTTTTGGGAAGATCCACAATATGACCCATAGACGCTCGAACCATATACTTCTTACCTAAGTACTTCTCAATTGTTTTTGCTTTGGCCGGTGACTCAACGATTACCAATGATTTCACAAAAGATACCTCCACCCAGATGAACGTGTTTCACAAAATTAGCAACGTCAGCAATTAAGTTTACAAAACACTGATAAAAATTCATAAAAAAAGGGTTATTCGCTAACCCATGTAGACGGTTAATTTAATGCAAGACATGACTCCATCTCTTGCGGATGGTAAAGAATTAATATTAATCGTTCCTCATCCTGAATCACTTTATGCAGGATTAACTCCAGTTCTTTTAATCCGACTTCCGCAATTTCTAAGTCAACTGCTTCACTCATTATTTTCTCGCGTTCAACCGCTGAAATCAGATTAAAGTTGCTTAACCGTAAAATTTCACTCTGACAGGCTATGGAAAGTTTCCGGGTTTCGGCTTTACTAAAAATGCGATACCCGTTGTTGCCAAGGTTATGCTCCGCAACACTGGTTTTTAAACTCGTCGGAATCGAGTAAAGGAGTCGAAAAGCCGCCTCGATTTCATTGGGTTGATAGCCCAACTCGATTAGGTCGGCGATTAAATTTCTTTCAGAAATTGAACTGTCTCCTTGGAATAAAACTTGTTTCATCACATAATTGGCGATTTCCATAACACGTTCCATGGTTTCATCCCCTTATCTGGGCTAATAACTAATCTTTCGGCACAGAAAAGGAACTCCTTTAGACTAAAAGGTTTCCAACCCTTCCGTTTCTACCCTTTACGAGAACGGTAATTTTAATCATAGTATATAATAAAATCTAGTAATTTGTAACAATTATTTTATCCGGATATATAACTGTCCCGGGAAACGTTTAACAATCCCCTGCAATTCCAAATTGATCAACACCACATTGAGGGTCGCGGAACCAACGCCGCTGCGACGTAATATCTGATCAATATGTAAAGGTTCGCGGCTCATTGTTTCCAATACTTGTTGCTCGGTCGGATCCTCCGATTGGACCAACGCCGCCGCCACTTCAGCCGCTTCCAAACGGGGAATGGCCAACTCGTCTAAAACATCTCCAAAATTCTCGATTAATTTGGCGCCTTGACGAATCAGTTTGTGCGGTCCTTTACTTCCATCGTTTCCGATATTTCCGGGAACGGCGAATACTTCTCTCCCTTGCTCCGCGGCAAATCCGGCAGTGATCAAGGAACCGCTGTCCTCAGCCGCTTCCACGACCACGACGCCCAAACTCAAGCCGCTGATAATGCGGTTTCGAGCTGGAAAATTGGCGGCGTGAGGTTTGGTGCCCAAAGCGTATTCACTAATAACCACTCCATGCGCGGCGATCTGCTCCATCAACCGTTGATTCTCCGCCGGATAGACAATGTCCACTCCGCAACCTAACACAGCAACCGTACGGCCATTTGCTTCCAAGGCGCCTTGGTGCGCTTGGGAATCAATCCCACGAGCCATTCCGCTGACGACGGTTAACCCTTGATAACTGAGATTCACAGCCAGGTCCCGTGCCGTGTACTCCCCTTGGGGTGACGGATTGCGCGTGCCTACGATTGCAATTGCCATGTCGTCCCCATACTCAAAGCCTCCCCAGGCATACAAAAGCGGAGGTGGATCGGCGATCTTCTTTAAAAGCGGGGGATATTTGGGGTCCGAAAAACAATAAATCCGAAACCCGCGGCGTTCAATTTTTTTCAATTCAACTTCCGGGTCCCAGACTTGAGTCTTTAGTTTATAATTGACATTTTTTACACCGATCAGTTGGCTTAATTGGTCAGAGGAAGCGTTCCAAGCCTCTTCCATACTACCAAATTCTTCGAGCAACTTAAAAAAGCGACTTGAGCCGATCCCGGGAACACGATTCCACCAAAGCCAATATTTGAGCTCCTCCGATTGCATGACGCCACCTCCACCTATTTAATTCGTGGAAATGTCTACCATTCCTGCAAAATTTTCATACGTTTCATCATTCGAACGGATTTTCACGATTACTTATGCTGAACTACCGTCAGTAATTTGCCCTCCCGGCGCCGCTTGTAAATTAGAAAAGTAGCTTCAATCATTAATTTCGACCTAGCTGGAATTTTCAATTTACCTTAGCTTTAGTTGCCAGCATGATTTGTTCATTTTCTCAAAATACTATGAACAACTTATTTGGCAAGGAGTTGTTTTGTTTGAATCAAGACCATGAACATATCTATTTATGCCCACGTTGCGGCGTCGATACGCTTCATAATACGATTAATCGAAAAAACGATGTGTACGGCATCGTTTGTACCAATTGCCATACTCCATCGTTGGTTCGAAAAGAAATATTAACCTATCATCAATTAAAATGGGAGGACGAGTTGCGTTTAATCCTCAATAACCTGGATAATCCCTTTGATGACCATTAATTTAAACTTCCATAATAATCGGAAGAATCATAGGGCGCCGTTTCATCCGTCCGTAAAGGTGTTTGCTTAGAACCTCGCGAATCTGATTTTTCATGGTAGCCCAATCAGAATTTTGAGAACAATTTTCGATTGCCGTCTTGACTTTCTCTTTGGCTTCTTCAATTAATTCCTCTGATTCACGCACATATACAAAACCCCGCGAAACAATATCCGGTCCGGCCATAATTTTCCCCGTCTCTTTTTCAATGGTCACAACCACAATTAAGATCCCGTCTTGGGAAAGTTGTTTCCGGTCGCGCAAGACGATATTTCCGACGTCCCCCACGCCAAGCCCGTCAACGAAGATCCGGCCCGAGGCGACTTTACTGGCAACACGGATCCGTTCTCCCGTTACCTCAACGACATCCCCATTTTCGGCAATTAAGACGTTTTCGCTATCAATTCCAACCTCAACCGCCAAATGGGCATGTTGAACCAAATGACGGTATTCACCGTGAACCGGAAGGAAAAAGTGGGGTTTGACCAGGTTAATCATTAGCTTCTGCTCTTCCTGACTGGCATGGCCGGAGACATGGATTCCGGAATCAGATTCATAAATCACGATAGCCCCTTGTTTAAAAAGATGGTTGATGGTCCGGGCGACCAGCTTTTCGTTGCCCGGAATCGTTGAAGCAGAGATCAGAACGGTATCGCCGGGAATAATATTGATTTTACGGTGATCGGAGGTTGCCATCCGGGTTAAGGCCGACATCGGTTCGCCTTGAGTTCCCGTGGTAATAATCGCGATGCGATTCACGGGATAGCGATCGATATCGTCAATATCCACGATTAATCCTTCCGGAACCTTCAAATAGCCAAGCTCCATTGCGATGGAAACGACATTAACCATACTTCGCCCGACTAAGGCAATTTTTCGGTCGTGATTGAACGCGGTATCCATAATCTGTTGAATTCGGTGAATATTCGAAGCGAAAGTTGCCACAAGAATCCGACCGGCCGCCTGCACAAAAAGCTCTTTGAAATTTTTGCTTAACTCCCGTTCCGATGGAGTATAGCCATCGCGCTCAACATTGGTACTGTCGGAAAGTAACACCAAGACGCCTTTATCTCCCAGTTCCGCCAGTTTCCGAAAGTCAGTAACTTTCCCGTCCACCGGAGTGTGATCGAATTTAAAATCAGCGGTATGTAATACCACACCAACCGGCGTGTGAATGGCCAAGGCAACCACATCGGCAATGCTATGATTGACATGAATGAATTCAACGGAAAAGTTGCCGATTTCGACTTCATCACCCGCTTTCACGCAAACAGTGTGAACGTCATGAACCATATTGTGTTCTTCAAACTTACCCTTAGCCAAACCTAAAGTCAATTTGGTTCCATAGACCGGTACATTTAGTTGTTTCAAAATATACGGCAACGCGCCAATATGATCTTCATGTCCATGCGTAAGCAAAATGGCCCGAACTCGGTCCCGGTTCTCTAATAAATACGAAATATCCGGAATGACCAAATCAATCCCCAACATATCCTCATCAGGAAACATTAAACCCGCGTCAATCACTAAGATTTCGCGGTTGTATTCGATCGCCATCATGTTTTTGCCAATTTCCCCAAGTCCGCCCAGGGGAATCAACAACACACGATCTTGTTTATTAAACAGGCCCAATAAAAAAAACACCTCCGTTTTGTGCTGTACAATTTCGGTTTAGCATGCCAACAACCAATCTGCACGACAATATAGGGCCCCACCGCCGGTCGACCACATTACACCCTCTTGGTTATTGGTTTCGATCGAGTTTGATCCGCAGGGTACTCGATAACCCGCTACATGTAAACTTACCTTGCCGTTCCAAAGTGCCGCACAATAATATGGAATTTAATTATAACGGATTTAGGTTCGATAGACAAGACGAGCAGTTTCAAATTTTATGTAATATAGTATAAAAACAATGGAAACGCCAAAAATAACCAACGCATCAAATTAAGCATTAATGCTGTCGCCCAAATATTGGGACGACCACCTTGTTCTTAAATTCTCAGAATATTTTGTTCGGTACAGCCACAAAATAAACCCGCAAATGAATTGATTGGAGTGAAGATTGGTGAATATTCCGACGAATTTGAAAGCAACGCCCCAAGAATGCAGTCAGTATGAACCCATTCACATAACCAAAAGCTCCACGTCTCAACCAATAGAAAACGCAGGCTGTGATTCCTGCGTTCATCTTACGTATGGAGAATGCGAAATTTACAACAGCGAAAACCGCGGCAGCACCCTTTAGTGATGGGGATTTTGGGATACCTGCTGTGCCGCTTCAATAATGATCCGTAACGCATCGGCTCTGACTTGGCGGTCATCACGGGATAGTCTGGCAAACACTTCTCCTTCGGGACTGACTGCATATTTCCCCCGTAGATTGGAAAGAGCAATCACAATGGTATCCGCCTTACAACGTTCACAACAACAATATTCCGGATATTGCTGATAAAAATCTTTTAAAACTTCAACAATCACATCTTCCATATAATTTTTATAATTCATTACAGCCACCGCCTTTAATTGATATGTCCAATTCCGATGGTTTAACGTAAATTGTTACTTTCGCAAAGCCGCGCGCATCACCGCAAGGGGCGGTTCCTTCCCTAACCACCAGGTAAAACTATGCGCCCCCTGGTATAACAGTAAAGACAACCCGGACAAACACCGACAGCCAACTTGTGCGGCATCTCGGATCAAACGGGTCTCTCCTTTACGATACACTAAGTCATAGACAAAATGTTCTGGTTGAAGGTAATGTTGGGAAATTAACGAAATATCCTCATGTAACCCGACCGAAGTTGTATTGATGATTAAATGGAACCGTTTCCAATCCAGCTGTTCCAACTGACGTAACGGGACTGCTTCGATTAAAAAGTCGGTTTTTGCTTTGACAACTTCCTGTAATTCTTGAAGCCGACATTGATCGCGATTCACAACGGTTAACGAAGCGATTCCCGCTCGAATCAAACGATACACGATTGCCGCAGCTGAGCCGCCGGCTCCTAAGAGCAAAACAGCTTTTCCCTTTGGATCAAAGTTGCCCTCTTCGCGTAACGACTGTAAGAAACCGCTGCCATCCGTACTTGTTCCGATCAAACGGCCGTCCTGCAGTTTAACCGTATTCACCGAACCGCTTAAGAGGGAATCGCCAACCACTTCATCCAGTTCTGAAATAACTGCCTGTTTATGCGGTATGGTTAAATTGACCCCTTGAATACCCAACGCCCGCAGACCTTGAACGGCAACGGGTAACTCCGCCAATTTCACATGAAAGGGAATATAGATGCAATTCAATCCCAGTTCAGTAAAGGCGGCATTATGCATCAATGGTGATAAACTATGGGCAACCGGGTCACCAAACACTCCATACACAGCGGTATTCCCAAAGATTCTCTGACTCATAATTAAAAAAATTCGGGGATTATCAAGAAATTCCTGCTTAAACAAGCACATAATTCGGATAATTTTACTCAAAAATTCAAAATTTTTATAAAAAAACAATGAATGTCCCTGAAAAAAGACTGCCCATACAGGCAGTCTTTTTTCAGGTCTCCGCTCGACTAGAGTTGCATCGCCAAACCGGTTGTGATCACCGGAGTTGTATCGCGGCCAAACCCGGTATCCATTGAAACTTTGACGCTTAACTTTTTGCTCAAGGCGTAACTCGTTCCTAACCGCAAGTTCTGTTTGGAGCCGTCGCTTAAGTTCATGGCCAATTCACCGCCGACGCGTAGCTTTGAACCGAGCCGCACATTGACGCCCGGGGTGACGGTCATTGCCTTGTTATTGGATTCAACATTAACATAACCAAAGAGGTATTTCATATCTGACCATAATGACAGACCATAGACTGGAATTTCCCCCGCTCCAAGATCGTAACCGAGGTAGGCAGTATAACCCATTCCCTCATGCATTGGGCTGTAAAAGGCTTTGACCATCGTTTGGCGATCATCACTATTCAGATTTTGAAAACTACCTGTTAATGTCAGCGCGGAAGAGATCCCGTAACTAAGCTCCGAATTGAGCGAAATTCCCGTCTGATGGGGTTGGTTTACATTGGTGAATAAATCGAATCCCAAACCGGCCGGAGCGAGAATCTTACCGTTTTCGGCCCCTAACGTGTAAGGGTTGGCAAATGCGGCTACGGATAAAGTAATGAGCATGACGACAACTGCGAATGTTACAAAAAATGTTTTTCTAATCAACCAGAACCCTCCTTATCAATATGCTGCCGTTCAAATCAGAAACCTAACTAAACGGCTGTTATAGAGGGGTTTCTACAATTGCTCGAACTGTCCTGCCGTGGTTATTTGTCAAAACAGGATATTCAATCCAAAAGAGTGATCAACTCCACTTAATGCGTAAGAGGATTTATTCTGGTGATCCCGAATTATATTACAAATTTTCGCAAAAAGCGGAAAGCCAGGAGACGATGATGAGTGAATTGTATGCCCGTTTGTATCAGACATTCGATAATATCACGCCGCTGCGAACCGATTGCGGCAAGCTGTGCCGTCAAGCGTGTTGCCAAAATACTGACGCTGATTTGGGGATGTATTTATTCCCCGGCGAGGAGATGATACTGCAGTCGGCGGATTTTTTACGGATTGAGCCGACTGAATTGTTTTATCTCCCAAAGAAGCCGGTGTTTTTTGCTTCTTGCCAGGGACAATGCCCCCGTTCCAATCGACCGTTGGCTTGCCGCATCTTCCCTTTAACTCCTTACTTGACCGCCAAAGACCTGTTGGTTGTCAAATACGATCCACGGGCAGCTAGCCTTTGCCCGCTAGCGCAAAATTATCGACGTTCCGATTTAAGTCCGCATTTTGTCAAGGCTGTCCGACACGTAGGTCAACAATTAATTGACAATACCGAAACAAAGCCATTTTTGAAATGGTTATCCGCTTTACTTGACGAGGAGACGGAATCAATCGCACCATTCTTGAAATAACTCGAAATAAATGATAATTTTTAAAATATATTTTTTAACATTTCTGTAATCGTTATCATTTGAAGCGGGTGTTACAATGGAATCTGACTTTTAACGCAGTGAGGATTCGATGAAACATTTTTTGATATTATCCGCTTTGTTGCTTTTATGTTTGACTCAAACCGCTTTCGGGGCAACGAGTTTGCCGGAGGAAAAAAATAAACCGCAATCGACTGAATTATCGTATGCGGCGAAACAGATTCAACAACAAAAAACCTTGGAAGAAATACTAACAAAATACAGTCAAAATCAGACTTTTGTGAAACTTCAGCAATATATGAACGTCAAATTTCAACAGCTTGAAAAAGGACGTCAACCCCGGCAACCGGCAGTGATTATTAAGGAAGCTTTTCAAAAATCCCAGACTGTTTACGAAAAAACCAAACCGTTTGTAGGCAATAGTTTCCAGAACTTCGATCCCGACGCGGTGGAACACTCGATTGAACGATATTTATGGCTTAAGGGATTATGCTTCTTTTTGTTAGGAATCAATCAAGAGCACGAAATCGGATTATCCTATTTTTATCTTGCGGAAAACCAAGGGATAAAAAAAGATTTTCTCCGGGATATCATCCATTATTCCTTTCCTGAAGTTCCCGATATTCCGGCGAATCGATATTGGTATCAAAATATGACTGAAATTATGGATCGTTTAGGCTATAAGATCTTTAACATTCAAAAATATGTTCCCACCGTAGCCGGAAATGATTGATAATTAACCAACTTACGTCTCCTCAATCGGATAATCCATTTCCCGAACCACTTTTCCGTCAGCAGTCAACGCTACCGCGTGTCCTGCACCTGAATAAACCCTAGCATACACCCTGCGCCCGGAGTTGTCGATGGTTAACCAATGCTCATCCCAACTTCCGGGACCTATTCGTTCCTCAACTGCGACCGCTGCTTGAGGAAATTGCGGATTCCCCGCGAATTTAGCCGCCTCTCGCTTATTTAAATGCTGAATATCCTCTTCTTCTAAATCCACGAAAAAGCGATTTTCGAAAACAGTTGGTTGATAATCGTTCATTAACTTCCCTCCCCATTTAGTTTTGCCGGTGAATCCCCGATGTAAACCAGGGAGAAATTACAAAACACCGCTAAAAAACCAATCGGAAGATCCTTCTCAAAAAGATAATAAACGTCGGATATGAAAATTTGATTTTTCACTAAGAAAAAGGTAAAATGAATATATCTATCCGTCTATTTTCGGTTTGTTCATTTGTTTCCGTTTTCTAATCTCTATGGAAAGGAATCATCCTATGCACTCCTGGCGCCATTGGGCTTTTGGTCTTTTAACTCTCGTCTTTATCGGGACAACCATTCCTTTAGTATGGGCCGCGTCTTCTCAAAACAATTTGGATAATCCATCAGTCCTCGAGTTGACGCTTGATCAGAAACGAGCTTTCCGGAAACAGCTCTTAGCCCAAATGATTACGAAATATAACCAAAATCAAGTGTTTCCGCGCATGGAAACTTACATGATCGACAAATACCACCAATTACAGCGTTCCGACACACCAAAACCACCTTCCCAATTAATTTCGGATACTTTAGAACGCTCCCGTGCGGTTTATGAGAAAACCCGTTCCTTTGTTGGCGACAGTTTTAAACGGGTTTACAACCCGCTCCAAATCGAGTCCACCATCAATCGTTATCTTTGGCTCAAAGGACTTTGTTTTTTGGTCATGGGAATTAACGAAGAGCACAAAATTGCCTTATCCTTCTTTTATTTACCCGGAAACGAAAACCAAAAACGCGAATTCCTACGTGATGCCGTTCGTTATTCTTTCCCTGAAATTCAGGACGTCCCGGCCAACAGCCCTTGGTTTGACCAGATGGAGCACGTAATGGATCGATTATGTTTTCGCTTATTTAATATTGACAAATATTGTCCGAAAAGCAACCCGACTCCGGCGGCCGCATCGCCAACCCCGTAGCCGGTCAAACGGAGGTGCTTATCGCCACAACACTCTTTCGAAAAAAAAACATAGAATATTCTAGGTCCCAGCCAGTGTGTGATTGGATAACCTTTCCCCTTCCGGAATTACCGACTAAAAGTCCAAACGGAATCTAGGTGATTCATTTTGGTAGTTAGGGTTGTATTGGTTGGATTTGAAGAAGATTTCGGTGTGATTAAATTGAATAATGGTACAATTATCCGTACACCACGTTCCCTCCTTCCCTACGACGCAAAAGCCGGGGATGTTATTAAAATTCGAGTCGATAAAGACGCGACAATCCGTCAAAAAAATTTCAAATCGTAACCTATCGCTATCCTATGATTGATTTGGGCATTAATACTTGTGTTCCACCTATGCGTATAAGGATAGGAAAGGCATCAATTATTTGGTAATTTAAAAGCCCCGTAAGGGGCTTTTTTGTTTAGTCCGACCATCTCATATAATCAATCCCGGGATCGACTTTCGGCGCTTCACTTTGATCATCATTGGCTTTGTTTTTTGGTTGAGTCAACTCGGAAGCAGTCCCTACGTTAGAGTGTTCAGTACTTTGTTTGGTTTTCTTCATGTTTTGACTTGTTTGATTGGTATTCATTCAGCCACCTCCTTCCACTCGTTTATCAACGGTCGTATCTGGGAAAGATCGTTTATAGTATGGGCGATTACCGGGAAAAGCATGAACCAAAATTTCGTCATGATGCCTGACCCCTTGTCAATTGTGGCAGCTGGAAACGTTTTCTGGAGATAATAAAACTGAAGGAGCTGAGAAGATGGATGCCGATCGGGCAAAACAGATTATGGAATCCCATGGCGTAATTGAAGTATTCTATAACCAAACGCCAATCTGGTTAGAACAAATTAAAAATGACGGTACTGCAGAAGTAACTACGCTGGACTCCCATATACGGTTTGATGTCCCTATCGCCGAGCTGAACGTTGGCGATACCCCGACAATGTACTGAAAACCAAGAACCGTCAGCAATCTAGCTGACGGTTCTTGGTTCACTTCGTGTTCGCTTAAACCTTTTCAATTAATTTCGCCAAAACTGCTAATAACCCCGAAGTAATCAGCGGTCCTACCGGAACTCCTCCCCAAAAAGCCGCCGCGATCACGGCCCCTAATACCAAAGCCGGCATGACATCAGCATGACCCTGACTGGTTAAAAACTGCAATCCTAATCCGCTAAGGTACGTCGTTAATAACGAGAGCAGCAATGCCGCCAGACCTACCCATGAAGTAAATACTTTACCCAAAGCCCCAAAGCTAATCTTTCCCGAGGCTAATGGCACCAAAATTGCGGCGATTAAAAGAGTCAGCCCCCAAAACATCCCTGACTTTTCCAGCCAAGGTAATACAAGACCTTCTGTTTGCAACAGTTTTGCGATTAACAGTACCCCCGCGCCGACCGCTACGGCATTCGCCTGCCCCAAGACCGCAATCGCGAATATCGCCAATAATAAATAGGTCGAATCCAAATTGAACAAACCTTCTTCCGCATTTAGCGCCGGTTGATTTTGTTTATCCAATTAAGATCTATTCGCCGTATCCTAAAAAATCACCAAAAAAGCCGTTCGAATTGAACAGCTTTTACTTCACCACACTACTTACGCCACATACCCTTTCAAGCCGATCGCTTCAGCAACCGTCTGCATTCCGAGGATGGTTTCGGCGATCACTTCGTCGAGCTCCATTCCGATGAGGGCTGCTCCGTCAATGATTACGTCACGGTTGACGCCGGCAGCAAAACTTTTTTCTTTCCATTTCTTCTTTACGGACTTCAATTCGATATCAAGAATGCTCTTACTGGGACGGACTAAAGCGGCGGCGGCGATCAATCCGGTGAGTTCGTCAATGGTATAAAGCACCTTCTCCAACTGCGTATGCGGCTCAACATCATTCACTAGCTTCCAACCGTGACTTTCAATTGCCCGGATATAGCTTTCCGGCCAGTTCCGTTCCGTCAAAATCTCTCGGCATTTAAAACAATGTTGTTCTGGAAATTGTTCATAATCAAGATCATGAACCAGTCCAATCAATCCCCAAAGTTCAGGGTCTTCCCCAAATTTACAAGCGAAATGCCTCATCACTGCCTCTACTGCCAACCCATGCCGGATCAGACTTTCGTTCTGATTGAACTCGGTTAAAAGCGCAAAAGCTTGGTCGCGATCGGGGGTAAAGTACGGCATTGTTAATCCTTCTTTCCAAAATATTCACGATGCAAAGCGTTTCAGACTTTGTTTTTCCTTGAGTCGATTCGATCCACGACCCAAAAACGACCTCATTTCTATTTATCATATTCCCAAGTTAATCATAAATCAAGCTTCGAAGTCCCAAAACGTGAATAATTGTTTATCCTCGAGTTTTTACCCTATTCTCAACCCGTGTCGGAAGAAAGAAAAAACGCCGCAGCAAAAGCTGTGGCGTCAGTATCTTTGATAATAATCGTGTTTACTTTTTCTTTAGAATTTCCAATGCTTCAGCCCGATACGATTGCATTAAATAAGGTATCCCGGTAACTTGCGCACATTCCTCAGTTAACGACATAAGATCGTTCCGAGAAATCGCTGGAATGTTAAAACAACGCGCTCCAGCCATCAACTGTTGCAACCCGACCTTTAATTTATCGGCGTAACTATAGATTCCGATTGCCCCAAGCGGTATTTGTTTTATTTTGGATTCCCCGACCAAATTTTTCACTTTTTCATAACAGACAAAAATCTCTTCCGGAGTTGTTCCGAACTCACTGACTGTCTTCGGAAGATCCTTTTGTTCCATCCATTTCGCAATATTTTTGCCGACCATCCCCGGTATCATTAATGCCCTTCCCATACAAACAGCTTTCACATAGGGAGCTCCGAGCGCTAATGCCTTGAAAATACCGTCTTCGGAACTAAACCCTCCGGCAAAAGCAAGGTCGGGGACGCGCTCATTGTTGTCATTTAAAATATTGGCAAACTCACAAGCTGCTGAATGCAGGTATAACGAAGGCATCCCCCATTCTTCCATCATTCGCCACGGGCTCATTCCTGTCCCACCGGAAGAGCCATCAATCGTTAATAAATCAATCTTTGCTTTGGACGACCATTTTAACGCCATAGCTAATTCTCGCAGGCCATAGGCGCCCGTTTTAAGGGTTATTCGTTTAAAGCCAAGTTTACGTAGACGTTCGATCTCCGTCATGAATCCTTCTTCACTGACAAAACCCAAACGGCTGTGACGTTCAAACTCTTTAATCGCCCCATCCTTAAAAGCTGCTTGAACAACCGGATCAGAAGGATCCGGGGTAATAATATAACCGCGGCGTTGCAGTTCGAGCGCACGTTCCAATGAATTTACTTTGATTTCGCCGCCAATACACTTGGCGCCTTGTCCCCATTTTAATTCGATCGTTTCGATTCCATGTTTATTTAATACGTATTCAGCGACACCGAGACGAGTATCTTCGACATTCATTTGAATCAAGATCTCGCCTTTCCCATGATAATATTGCTTATATGTAGCAATTCGCCGATCCATTTCCGGAGATTCTTTAATTTTATAATTACTGTCAAGCACCAACCCCGGATCAATACCACAGACATTTTCACCACACACAATTGTTATTCCGGAAATGGCTGCGCCGACTGCAAAATGCTCCCAGTTCTTCCGAGCAATCTCCGTCGAGCCCAAAGCTCCTGTAAAAACAGGGACATCCATGCCGACTTTAATATCCCAGCCATAACTTGTTTCCGTGGTGACAGAAGGAAAGATTGCCGTATCCGAATTTGCGGAAACTCCTTCCGGCAGTCCTTTGGCCCCAAGCGCGTAACCATGAATATTCAAATGCGAATAATCAATTGGGTAATCTTTGTCGCCGCCCGCCGTAACTTCACCAAACGGTCCCGGATAAATTACCTCGCGTCCCCGAAAAGTCGCTTTGAATACCTCACAGTTCCCCCGACAACCGTCAACACATCGCGAGCAGATACCACTTACCGGCGCAACATCTTTAGAACGGTTAGCGGTCCTCGTGGCTTCATTGGCATTTGGTCGTTGCAAATTCAAGGTAAAAAACCCCTTTCTTATGATAGTCGATTCATATAAAAACAACTTTTACATAGTGAAAATTGTTTTTATATATAAATATTATTGAAATATTATCCAAATGTCAATGTAATTCGATAATATATTCTATTTAGTGAAGTATCAGGTATTAATTGGCGCTTTTCCAAGTCCTCTATTGCTAGATTTTCACTTAATTGCTAATAAATAAACCTTTCATTACATTTTCAAATGGTTATAATTATACATATCATTTTTGACTTCTTTACCATCAGGATTGTTATACATAAGTAGTTTCCATCATTTTGATACCAGACGGAAACTGCTTTCAATCTGTTTGGAGGTAATGAATGAAAACGATTATTAAAAATAACAAAACCCACTGTTTCTTGGTCATGTTATTAACTGCTTTCAGCAGTATCCTTTTTCCCCAAGCAACCCAGGCGATGGTCAGCCTTACTCCGGCTAACGATAAAGCTCCGACAATTATCGTAAAAGATAGTCAATCCAAAGCGGTTATTTATCAACGAAACGGAGTTTATTATTACGGATATGGAAGTTCTCCACAACAAATCGTCACCAACGGTGAAATCCGTCCGCGCGAAATTATCGTAAAATATAAAGGGGATCCAACCGTTGCCACCACGAATGCGAACGGATCGATTACTGCAACCGCTGAGAAGAATAACGGTACCCTTAAGTCGGTTAATAATCTACTGCATATCGCAATGGTTAAATTAACCGAGGATAAAAATTATTTTCAAACCTTACAAGCTCTGAAAAATAATCCTGATGTTGAGTACGCTGAACCGAACTATGTATTACACGCCCAATCCCGGCCCAATGATACCCGTTATTCCGAACAATGGGGTCCGGTGATGACTCAAGCCGAACCTGCCTGGGATAAAGTAGACCCGGCCAAACGCGCTTCCGTTACGATCGCTGTTTTAGATACCGGAATCAATAAAAATCATGAGGATTTGCAAAACAGCATTGTTCCCGGATATGACTTTGTCAATAATGACAGCGACCCCACTGACGGCCAAGGACATGGTACCCATGTTTCAGGAATTGCCGCGGCATTGACCAATAATGCCAAAGGAATTGCCGGTGTCGCCGGCGGCAGTAAAATTATGCCCGTTAAAGTGCTCGATGACAATGGGTCCGGTGATTTAAACACGATTATTAATGGAATAAAATATGCTGCCGATCATGGCGCGAAAGTAATTAGCATGAGCTTAGGCGGACCGGGTACCAGTCAAGCGATGCAAGAAGCGGTTAATTATGCCCTCAATCGCGGCGTTAATGTCGTGGCGGCTTCCGGCAATGATAACGGCGCGGTTAATCTCCCCGGTAATTGTAACGGTGTAATTACCGTTGGCGCCATTGATAACACTGGCAACCGGGCAAGTTATTCCAATTATGGCCGGGAACTTGATGTTACAGCACCCGGTTCCCAAATTCTAAGTACGTATATTGGCGGAGCTTCAGCTTACACGTATATGAGCGGAACGTCGATGGCAACTCCATTTGTCTCGGGAGTCGTAGCCTTGGTTCGGGCTGCCAACCCCAATCTCTCCGCCACCGCCGTGAATACGTTAATTCAACAAGCAGTGACTGATAAAGGGGCGGCCGGTTTTGATAATTACTATGGATTCGGACTGATCAACGTGAATAAAGCAGTGGATTTGGCGTTAAACAATACCGGAAATCCGGCTCCTACACCAACTCCCGCACCAACACCGACTCCGGTCCCGCAACCAACACCAGTGCCAACGCCTGCACCCGGGCCCCAAATCGATACCAATCTAGCCTTACACAAGAAGGTTATTGCTTCCTCGATCGAAGGCTCGACCCGGACTGCCGATAAGGCTGTTGACGGCAGTGTCGCGACCCGTTGGGCAAGTGTGGAAAAAGTCGATCCGCAATGGATTTATGTCGATTTAGGTAAAATAAGCACCATTCACAAACTTGTTTTACGTTGGGAAACCGCTTATGCGAAATCATATAAGATTCAAGTTTCCAATGACGGTTCAAACTGGGTTAATGTATACTCGACCGCCAGTGGAAGCGGAGGTACTACCACATTAAGCGGTTCGGTGACCGGTCGTTTTGTCCGGCTCATGGGAACGCAAAGAGGAACACCTTATGGTTACTCCTTATGGGAATTCGAGGTTTATGGAATATAGAAATCGCTAAAACATTTAAAGAGCAGCCACCGATAATAAGGGGCTGCTCTTTTCGCAAAAATTTTATCAATCCGTGTATACCCGAAGATTGCCGCAAATAAAGATATATGGATCGCTGACAAAGTGATTTGAATACGCATTGACATATGATTGATAAAAATGCAAAGTGAGACGATGGGCATTTGAAGAGTCTTGATTGGAAGAGACTAGTTTTGCTATTGGTTTTATTTTTAGTCGGTATTTTAAGTGGTGTTTTGGTTTCAAAACACCCTTTGGTTTTCACCAATGCCTTACCGCCGAATCCGCCGCCAGAGATCCAAGATCCGCATCGGTATGGTCGAGTTGTTACGCAACAGTTGCCATGGGAACTAGACCCAGGGTTTATCAAAGCAATCCATACATATAATACCCCAATTCGTATTGCCGCCTTTCAAACTACTTTACCCGATCCCCTGCCCGGTGAAGAATATAACGTCAGTTTAGCCGCCCGAATATTATCGGGAACACTGCTTCAACCAGGAAAAGTGTTCTCCATGAACTCGCAGATCGGTCCCTATTCAATGAAACAAGGTTTTCAACAAGGCCCAACCTATGTTGGCCCACAAGTCTTTCTGTCAACCGGCGGCGGTGTTTGCAAAATCGCATCCACCCTATACAATGTCGCCATATTAGCCAATACCACCATTGTCGAACGCCACCCCCATAGCATGCTGGTTCCCTATGTTCCCGCCGGTCAGGATGCAACAGTTTATACGGGTGTCAAGGATTTCCGTTTTAAAAACAATTACGGCTTTCCCATTCTGATTTGGTCGCAAACAAAAGGGAACACCCTCTTTATTGCTTTTTACGGATTAACCAAACCACCAGAGATTAAATGGCGGCATCAGATATTAAATCGCCAAAAAACCTATAAAGTTTATCGCTACAATAAAAATCTATCACCCGGTGAAGAAAAAATTGTCGTCCCAGGTGCGGACGGCATGTTGGTAAAATCATGGATTACCATTACCGAGTCCAATGGTATCTCCAATGAAAAATATCTTGGCGCCGATTATTACCGTCCTTTACCATACGTAATTGAGCGGGGACGTCCTCAACATTGGTAATGTTGAGAAAGCTAAGGAGAATTCGATGAATGTGTTAATCATTTCCTTCTTTGCGGCCTTATGTTGGGGCATCGCGCCATTGTTTGGAAAAGTTGGCTTGCGCGGCATCAATCCGTATGTCGGATTAACTGCTCGGACAATTATCACTGTTTGCTTGGTTAGCGGGCTAATCATCGGCCATGGCGGTTTTGACAAAATTTTTAACATACCGACCAAACGATGGTTTTATCTCGGCATGGAAGCCTTTTTTGCAACCTTTATTGGCGATTTAGCGTATTACGCGGCAATCAAAAAAGGCGCCATCGGACCCACTTCCTTAATCTTAGCCTCATCCCCATTGATAACACTGTGGGTGGGGTGGTTTTTTCTTGGAGAAACCCTAACTCCGCTAAAGATCATTGGCGCTGCTTTTATCATCATCGGACTGGTCTTGATCGGATTTAAATCATTTTAAACTTGGCTTGGCATTGATGTTTTTGGAATGCTTTCATAGATTTACCTTCTACTTTATGCAAATTATTATGTTAAGATGAGGAATGTAATTTGCATTAAAGGAGAGATGAAGATGCGTGAATCAAAAGAAACAATGATTGCATTACTCATAACATTATGCCTAGTACTCGCAATTGTAACCGGCGTTGCATTCATCAATAAATCCCATCGCAAGCAGCTTGCGGAGAACACAACGTCGCCCAAGATTGCATTGCCGATCGCCGCAACCAAACCAAAGGCAACTGCGGCGCCCGTCCCAGAAAAAGCGAGACCCTTAGAAGCTAAAGAACAGCCAAAAAAGCCACAAACAGTAGTAACCGACAATAACCTGCCTTTAGCTACCATCCTTAATAACCGGGGCTTAGCCATTAACGGTCATGATTTGGTGATTTACGTCAAAAAAGCGGACAAGTATCTATCCTTGTTTCTTGACGGCCAACTCTTAAAAACCTACCCGGTTGAACTGGGCGATTCCGGCCCTGGCGATAAGCGGGTTGCCGGTGACCACAAAACGCCGGAAGGCACCTTTTATGTTACTGAAAAACTTCAAATTCAGCCTTCCGATGAATTTTTAGGCACAAGATGGCTGCGGTTAAGCTACCCCAATGCCGAAGATGCGAACCGCGGATTGGAACAAGGGTTAATTGACCGGTTCACTTACAATCAGATCGCTGAAGCCATTGCCAATTTGGGTACTCCGCCCCAAAAATCGGCCTTAGGCGGTGGAGTTGGAATTCATGGCGGCAGTAGAGCAAGTTTGGGTTCGAACTGGACCTATGGTTGTGTGGGATTAACCAACCAAAGCATTGAGGATTTTTATAATTATGTTCAAGTCGGTACCCGGGTTGTCATTGAAAGCTAATTGGTTGCCAATTCGGGCTTGGCAATAGTGTCTAGCGTCTCTAGATAATAGAGATGTCTAGCCCAATATTCCAGCAGTAAATGATTCCAGAGTAAAGCCAAGCCCATAGTTAACAATATCAGGACAAAATAATTACCCGTCCATTGGCTTCTTTCTAGCATCCCGCTTCCCAAAACGGCAATCCCGATCAAACGGATCGCCAGTAATCGCTGGAATGAAACTTTCGCTTTTACCAACGGAAAGGCTACGGCAAGCGCGGGGAATGTCAACAAGCTCCCTCCGGCAAGCACCGCCAAATAAGCCGGAGCCGCCAATGGACCTGTCGCGATCGTAAATAGCGGCAATAACAAACTCAATCCGCAAAGTTCAGTGATGGTTAGCCGCCAGAACCAATTTTCAACTGGACTTTCCGCAATCAGTCGCAGTAAATGCCGTAAAAAATTGAGCTGTTCCTGGGCTGACATTTTCGAATCATCGAAACACCGTGGTTCGAAACAATAGGGGATTTCAACAATCTCGGGAAAGTTACCCTTAACAAGGATTTCTAGAAGAATTTTCCATCCGGTTGGATTGAAGTCAATCCCTTGTAAACGTGAAATTGGCACCATAAAAAAACCGCTCATCGGATCGGAAATCCAGCGCGATTTGGGCAGCAAAAACCAGGTTAGGGCCCGGGCGCCCCTGGCAATGATTCGCCTCATTCGGGTCAGTCCACTCGGCTTCCCGTTTTTCAAAAACCGGCTTGGAACGACCAAGTCGGCTCCGGAATTAATTTGCTCTAACATTTCGGGTAATAACTCCGGAGGATGTTGTAAATCCCCATCCATCACACAAACCACATCACCTTTGGCTTTGGCAAAACCCAACACTACCGCGGTGGCCAGACCTCTTTGATGATGCCGATGAATCCAGCGGATTCTGCGATCTCGCTTGGCTAAGCCTTGAATAATTTGAAAAGTATCATCGGTACTATCGTCAACAAAGATAATTTCAAACCGGGTATAATTCAAGACCCGGATTAACTTGGCGGTGAGCTTCAGGAGATTATCGCGTTCGTTATAAGTGGGAATGATTACGCTTAACATCGGTAGCTCCTATCTTAGGCGATCCAGCGTAGTTGCGAAAATAAGACGCTGAAATGCGCTAGCGCACCGGCAAACAGAGCGATGATCCCACGCTCCAAGTCGGGCCGATTGAAACCAACCGCGGCGCCAAGATAGATCGGAAACAGCACCATCACAAATCGCGGCATACTAAACAGTCCGGCCCGGGGTGAAGCAGCAAATAACGGGATCAAAAAGCCGATGATCCCATACACCAGATACGAAAAACGGATTTTCTTTCGAAAGCCGACGAGCAACATCCCCATTGCCAGAACGGTGATGAGCAAGTCCAGAAAGTTTCGCCCCCAGTAACGATCATTGACAATATTGCGAATGGTGATCAAAAACGCATCCCAGGGAAGCGAAGTACCCCGTAACCAACTTGCTTGCACCTTGACAAAGAGTAACGGGTCGGCGAAACGGCTCTGTAAAAAAAACATATAGCTCAATAGACCAACCGGAATGATTCCCAACCATAAAATTTGACCTTTAATCCGTCGCCAGTTAAAGCCGATTTGATGTAGGTATTCAACGATTAAGGGAACGACAACAAAAACTCCCCAATTGCGGGTCGCCGCCGCGAGCAACCCTCCGATTCCGGCCAGCAACCAATGACCGCGTCGCGCATTGGCGAAAGCCACTAACACCCATAATAAAAACAACGCTTCCGTATAAACGAGATTCAGAAAAAAGGAAGTCGGAAAAAGCATTAGATACCACAACGCCTTTAAAGCGACTTTTTGATCATAATCGTTACTTATCAACGTAAAGAATAAAAAACAGATCCCCAATAAACACAGGTTGGAAATGAGTAGGCCAGCCGCCAGTGGCTTCATCCCCAAGCTATTTAGCACCCAAATCAGCAAGGGGTATAATGGGAAAAAAGCCGCGGAATGCTGACTATATCCTTGGGCGACAATTTTCAAATACCATTCTCCATCCCAATTGGCCAACAAAGGCCAGATCACCCCCAGCCCCTTTGGGCTGCCTTGCGGTGCGTACAGCGTGTGATTTAAATAAATACTCCCAAAAACAATCAATTGATGAATCAGATAGATTAACAGTATTTTCAGATTGACCCGCGCGTTTGTCATGGGTTCAAAATATTCCATCCTTACACGGATTGCTGTGACACTCCTATTATTCCCGGATATCCGCTAGCTTATAAGCATTATCCTTGCTCCAAACCGTTTGGTCTGTCTCAGCCACCGTCGCAGGCGGTTCAATCCGTTACGTTATCCATAGCCGCTTCCGTTGATCACGGTCAATATTCATGTTCTCTTTTATTCACAAAAACCGACCAGTTACGAACAAACATCCACCCATTGCCCTTGGGTTACTTCCGCTAACCGTTTGACGGTGATTCGCACGGCGGAATGCGGAGATCCTCCGGCTGGATATACATAATCAAACTCTTTTAAACTCTCATCCAGATAAATGGCGATCGGGCTACTTAAACCGAACGGGCAAACGCCTCCGACCGGGTGACCGGTGACGGCGATCACTTGATCGGCTTTCAACATTTTGGCCTTTTCCCCAAAATAATCTTTGTATTTCCGGTTGTCGATCCGGGCGTCCCCTTTCGCCATCACCAGTACCGCCCGCTCTTTCAACTGAAAAGCCATGGTTTTCGCAATCCGCGCGGGCTCAACACCCAGTAGTTGCGCGGCCAATTCTACAGTGGCGCTGCTTTCTTTAAATTCGATTACGGTTAAGTCAAGGTTACGGTCTTTAAAATACTGTTTGACGCTATCTATGCTCATCAGAAACCCTCTCCTTCGCTAAGATTCAATCATTATTTCGATATTCGCGCGCTGAACCCTATATAAAAGATTGGATCGTAAACTAATTTTAACTAGCTATGTCGCACTAAATATTCAAGACAGTCTTTGTTGCGACATATTTTCTTAATTTATGAAGTGAAATAATTCCACTTATATAAAAAAATACCCGGAACAAGTTCCGGGGAAAAATGCATGGTTGACATTTTATACTTTAAAAATAGTGATTGATTCGTTCAATTCTTCCGCCATCTCACTGAGATGTTTGGTAAACCGTAGTAATTCCTTATAATTTTGCTTTTGCTCCTGGGTGCTTGCCGACACCTCTTCGGTCGTCGCCGCTGTTTCTTCCGAAAAGGAATGAATATTTTCAATGGCTTCAACGGTTTTGGCTTTGAGGGTCATGATTGAGCTTACCGAATGTTCGACCTCGTTGGCCTGGTGAATAATGCGATCCATCTGATCAAAAATCGTCTTAAACGCCTTATCGGCATCTCTAACCGCCAGCATCTGTTGTTCAATTGTCAGCATGGCGTTATTGGCAACCTTAACGGTTGAAAAGGTTTTATGCTGGATGCTGTTTAAAATCCGTTTGATGGTCGTTGCGGCATCTTTCGATTGATCGGCCAGTTTCCGAATCTCTTCGGCAACGACAGCGAACCCTTTCCCTTTATCCCCCGCCCGGGCTGCTTCAATCGCCGCATTTAAGGCTAAAAGGTTGGTTTGTTCGGTTATTCCGGCAATGACTTTGACAATGTCGTCGATTTGGATCATAAACTGATTTAAGCTGTTAATATCGTCGACAATCCCTTTGGATACCGTGTTGGTTTCGGTCGCCTTGTCGGTCAAAATCTTCACTGTTTCAATGGCGGTTTCACTTAAGCCTTGGGTGTTGTTAACGATTGAGGTGACGGTCTCCATATCCTGGCCAACTTTGTTCAATCCCTGGGATAAGTCATTCATGTAACCGGCAATCACCGATATTTCATTGGTTTGATCGGACGAACCTTTCGTGATATCCTGCATCGTCACGGCAATCTGTTCGGAAGCCGAATAGGATTGATCCGACGCTTGGGCAATTTGCTCCGAATAATTAATTACATTATGAGCGGAAGTGTTCACCTTGATGATCAAACCGCGGATATTGGCGATCATCTTACTGAAATTCTCGATCGCTTCCCCAATCTCATCCCTTGAAGTTCTTCCGACATTGATCGTGAGATTCCCTTTCCCGACCTCCTCCATCAAGCTCGTCAACTTGGTCAGCGGTTGATTAACCCAGATCGAAAGGGCGGTCATGATTGAAAATAATGCTGCCGCAAAACAGAAAACCGAAACTAAAATCGAATACCCGACAAACATGGCGACTTTTTGCATGACCACACTCTGCGGCACCGTAAGTACCACCGCACCTAGAAACTTTGCTTCATTGATAATTGGAATGACGATTCCAATATTTTTTTGGCCGTTTTCAGTATAGTTTACAGTCAGTTGGCTTTCGCTTTTGATAGCCTCAATCAATTCCGGATTATGGATTCTCATCCGATGCTGCGTTTCATCGTTATGAAACAACACCCGGCCTTCGCGGTTTACAACCGCCGCAAAGGAGATGTATTTATATTTGTTGACCACATCGGCGCATTGTTCTTCAAAACCCATCAAATCTTCAAACGCCATTCCTAAACCCAACAAGCGGTCCATCTGATTTTTGAGTCCTTCGCCAATCACCATCACTTCTGATTTTAACGCCTCCGAATATTCGGAAACAAAGATTGAGCCGCTGATCCAGTTATTAATTCCTACCATAACAAATAGAATCGCTGTCAAAATTATTGCAATTTTGTTTTGGAGTTTGGAAAACATTTTATGTCTACTGATCTCCTCGAAGAAATTCCCTATCAGACGCAAAATCGAATCATTTTTAATCATCGTTTGCTCCTTATATCAATGTTCGGTATATCTCATCGAATTATTTCAAGTAAGCACAAATATTTAGCGTGACATATCGCGATTAATTATTTCTTATCCCAGATATATTCTTTATAGACTTGGGCCGTTAATAAAATCTTACTCCGAATTTTGATCCCCAACGCATTGGCCCGAGCCAAACTGATGATTGGTTCTCCTTTGGTCGTGGCGGTCATCTTAATACTGGCCGGGCTTTTTCCATCAACTAAAATCGCCCGCGCCATTTTTCCCGCAGCCAATCCCTGTTGATATCCTGAAACCGATACCACGCATAATGTTCCAAACGAAGCCCGGTCGGTCCAAAAACTAAAATCCGGCAACTTGCTGTATTGGGCGGTCCACTTCAATACATCCTGATAACGAACGTTTTTCCCATTTTCGTCTTTATAATTAAAAATTCCGATTAAGGCGATAGCGTCAACCGTCTTTTGATATTCCAGCATCTTTTGCTTAAACTCCGCCCAGGTTAAGATCGTATCCCAGCGCACAAAACGTACTTGCGGAAGCTCCCCCAATTTGTCCCGCATTCTAGCCACGACCGGTTCCCACATTGGCGCATCGTCGAGCACTACGGCAATATTTTTTACCGACGGATCAACTTGTTTTAATAATTTTACACTCTCGACAAAATGCTCAATTTCTAAAACTCCGGTAACATTCTTGCTCCCGGCAAAGCCATATACTTTGGGATCCTCGTTGACTGCCGCACAAACAATGGGTAAATTGGAATTGACATAGTATTTCGTAACATATTTACAGGCATCATCATCGGTTGTGTAAACGAGATCCGGCTTCCACGAATCAATTAAATACCTTGCCTCTTTGCCTACGCGTTCTTTCCATTCTTCACTACTGTTTCGTTTCGTATCCATTTGATACACTCTATATTCGACATTAACATCATTCAAGGAGTCCTTGAACCCAGCCAACATCGTATCAGTCCACTCCCACGGTGAATGATAACTCATGATGTGTAAAATTTTAAACCGTTTTGTGGTCGGATTTTTACTTTCAGCGATCCCCGGGAGGGTAACCATCATTCCTACCCATAGGAAAATAATTGTCGATAAAAACAGATAAACCCGCTGCTTTGTGAATATCATAACTCTTCCCCTTTCATCTCCGCTTTACTCCCTGAATAACCAGTTAACCCTTATAGATTGAAGGTAAGCATAAGTTGTGAGTGGCTATTATTGGATAATTGTTTTGTTAAATTCGAGGAGAATCTTTCAATTCCTTCCAAAAAATTCGGAAGATACATATAATATATTTTTTACATAATTTAACAAGGATGCGAAAATCCGCTTTGATGACAGCAACAAAAAAGCCTTGCTGAAAAGCAAGGCTTTAGTCCATGTCAACCTATTGGGAATGTTCAATGATTATTTCTTAGGACGGTTAAGCACTTTTTAAATTATTCGGCTTTTAATAAATTAATCACGATTTTGTCATATAAAGCGCCTTTTTCATTTGAAGTAAATAAGGTGATCTTAATTTCACCCGGTTGAGTTAACGTATAAAGAAACTTTTTGATGCAGGGAGCAAACTTGTTATAATTGGAGGTATCCGGGTAAGTACGTAACTGATTTTCATCATTGACCGTCACGTTAATGGCATCGCTATCGCCGGTCGGCGCATTTTCATAAACAGTCATTTCATAAACGCCTTTTTGAGTTAAATTGACGCTTTTGGTAGCCACAAACGTATACTCGTTGGCGATAACCGCTTTGCCGCCGCTGGCATCTTTATTTTCGACGATGGAACCGTCTTTAATGGCAAAACTCTCCACTTCCAAGGTCATTGGGAAAACGCCCGCAGCCGGTTTCGCTTCTTCCGCCAAACCGATCGAAGTCATTGCCGTGAACACCATGGCAACCGCTAAAATTAAGTACCCAAATTGTTTTTTTCTCATTTTTATCACTACGCCTCCTTTATTATTGTCCGGGCCAATCTTTATTGTTGTCCGGGCCAATATGAGATATATTCTCGAAGACAAGCAATATTCCTTTTTTTAGTCAGATTTCTAATGTAACCGCAGTTGGGCAATGATCGCTGGCTTCCGTATGTTCCTGCCCAATGGTTGGATAACGCTCGCCGCTGTATACCTGACATTTGGTGGTTAACCCTTTATAATTCACCTCGGTCTGAACTACCGGGATATCTTTATCGACCAAGATATAATCCAACCGGCTTGTTTTTTTGTCGGGTACGTAATAATGAGTCCAAGTATCGGCAGGAAAGGGGTCGTTAAGATACGGCGAACTCAACAGCGGGACCAATGAATCGTCGCCTCGAAATACCGGATGGCGCGGATCCATATTTAAATCCCCCAGGACAATCGGTTTTTTTCCATCCCTTACCGTGTTTTCAACCAGCGCCGCCACGGTACTCGCTTGCAATTTCCGGCGCTCCACCGATTTTTTGGTTTTGTCTTGCGCTTTAAAATGATTGATCATAAAAGTGATGATCAACCCGTTGAGCATCATGTCGATCTCCAGACAATCGCGGGAAAAAATGCCGCCGTTCGCCAGATAACCCATGTTTCTCGCGGAACTACGGTTTTTAACTCCGTCATCAATATGCGTGCGGATATTGAGAATCTCCCCGGGGAACCCCCGTTTCACTAAAAATCCGACATTAATATCCCGTGGATCATTGCCGTTAATCAATAGCATTCGATCGAAATAGTTATCTAAATACGTGTCGTTGAAAATTCTAAGCGTATGCAGGTTTTCAACTTCTTCGACAGCCAAAATATCCGGGGTAATTTCTAAAATCGCCTGAGCGGTATTGTTGCGTTGAATTTCGGTGATTGAGTACGAAACCAAATCCCCTTGCCGACTGGCAATTGAGACAACGCCAATCGCTTGAACGAACTTCTCGTAATCCCTACCGTTCCAGGGAGTGTCTAAAAAGGAATAGCGGTTAAACAGGTTTTCCAAATTAAACGTGGCGACTTTTACTCTCATCTTCACTCCTCCAATCGGTCTGCCCTAACTAAAATTATCGGCTAGCGTTTTAAGATAGACCAATTTTATCACCGGCAAACGTTTTTTCCAATATCTCCCTTAAAAAAGGGCGACAAATGATCAAAAAAGCGGCGCAATCGCCGCTTTTAAGTCATTCGAAAACTGATTCATTGCTCCCGCTTCATTGTTAAAGCGATTCGTTTGCGCGGGAGATCAACCTCAAGCACTCGCACTTCGACAATATCGCCAACCGCCACAACATCAGTGGGATTTTTAACGTACTTATCGCTTAATTGCGAAATATGAACCAACCCGTCCTGTTTGACTCCAATATCGACAAACGCTCCGAAGTCAACCACATTACGAACGGTTCCGGTTAAAACCATCCCCGGCCGCAGATCCTCCATAGAGAGAACATCGGTCCGGAAGATCGGTTTGGGAAGATCCTCGCGGGGGTCACGTCCCGGTTTACTTAATGAATCGATGATATCTTTTAAGGTTGGTTTACCGATCTCCAACTCCAGCGCCATCCGGTCAAGATTGATGGTGTTTAATTTTAACCGTAGCAAGACCACGCGATCCTTATCTTGAATGTCGTTTGGCGCAAACCCGATTTTCGCCAATAATTTACGGGCTGCTTCGTAGGATTCGGGATGAACCCAGGTTGTATCCAAAGGCTCCTCGCCGTCGGCGATCTTTAAGAACCCGGCAGCCTGGACAAAAGCTTGCTCACCGAGGCGTTTCACTTTTTTTAGTTGACCACGGCTTTTAAATTTGCCGTTCTCTTCCCGGAAAGCCACGATATTTTTGGCCACGGCCGGTTGCAATCCGGCGACATATTGTAACAGAGACGCCGAAGCGGTATTTAAATCAACTCCGACATAGTTAACGCAGGATTCGACCACTCCACCCAAGGCTTCCGTCAGCTGTTTTTGGTTCACATCATGTTGGTACAGTCCGACGCCGATCGATTTGGGATCGATCTTGACCAACTCCGCTAGCGGATCTTGGATGCGGCGCGCAATCGAAACCGCTCCCCGTATGGAAACGTCCAAATCCGGAAACTCCTCTTTGGCAAGTTTTGAAGCGGAATAAACGGAAGCGCCCGCTTCGCTCACAATGCAATAGGCAGTTTGACGACCGCCCAAACGATGAATCAACTCGGCGACCAAGGTTTCCGTTTCGCGGGAGGCGGTCCCGTTCCCGATGGTGATTAGACTTACCCGATAGTCTTCGATCAGTTTAGCCAATTTACTTAGTGACTCTTCATGTTTGTTGTGCGGTGGATGGGGATAAATGGTCACAGTATTTAAGAGCTTTCCGGTTTCGTCGACCACCGCCGCCTTACAACCGGTTCGATAACCGGGGTCGATTCCCATCACCCGCATATTTTGAACCGGAGCTTGCAATATTAAATTACGCAAGTTCAGACCAAAAACTTTAATGGCGTGTTCTTCGGCTGTTTCCGTAATTTGCGCCCGCAACTCGCGTTCCAGGGAAGGAAATAACAGGCGCTTATAACCATCGGCGACCGACGCCTCCAGCTCCGCCGTGAAGATTGATTTGGGATTTCTGACAATCATTCGCAACAATTGCTCCACTGCTGCAGCATGGGTCAGATCAAGCCCGACTTTTAACGCTTCCTTACTTTCGCCCCGATTGAGCGCCAGCACGCGGTGAGGGGGGATTTTCTTTAACGGTTCCGAGTATTGGGCGTACATTTTAAACTCATCCAACTCATCGGCTGCCGCTTCAGGTTTGATTTTCGCTTCCGAAACGATCAACGCCTGATCCCAAACCAACTCCCGCAGCACTTTACGATAGTCCGGATCATCGGCAACCTTTTCGGCAATGATATCTTTCGCCCCAGCCAAAGCCGTCTCCATATCTTCCACGCCAAGCTCCGGTCGGACAAACGGTTGGGCCAATTCGGCAATTCGCCCGGTTTCGACTTGTTGTTCCCAGATCAAATCCGCCAATGGCTCCAAGCCCCGCTCTTTCGCAATCATGGCCCGGGTCCTTTTTTTCTGTTTATATGGCCGGTATAGATCTTCAACTTCCTGGAGTTTAATTGCGGCACCAATCGCCGTCGCTAATTCCGGCGTGAGTTTGCCCTGTTCCTCAATGGAATGGAGGACTTCAGCCTTACGGACTTCAAGATTGCGCAGATAATGCAAACGTTCTTCAATGTTTCGAAGCTGCTCTTCATCAAGTTCCCCCGTCATTTCTTTACGATATCTGGCGATAAACGGGATCGTGTTTCCGTCGTCAAGCAATTGAACGGTATTGGCGACCTGCCGGAGAGCAATTTTTAGTTCGGCAGCAATGATTTTAATCAGATCCATTTTCAGGCTCCTTTGCCAAAGTTCTGCTTAAAAATTATAACTGGCGTACTCCCAAAAAACAAGACTGTCATTTTTTCTCCGCTTTGTTTGCAGTCCGCCGATTCTCAGTATAAAAAATTAAAAGGGCCGTTTGGCCCTTTATAATCATTAATCTCCATATTCGGTAACTTGTTTCGTCATCTTTAAAATACCTTGACGGCCGGTGCGCGAATTAATAACCAACAACGGTTCTTCGTTGGGTTTGATCAACCCGATTTGATGACCCCGTTCTTCAACATAACTCATGGTTTGCATCTTTTGGCGAACCTTTTTCAACTGGGCCAATTGTTGTTGTAAATTCTGATGCATGGTTTGGAGCTGGTTGATCTCCTGCGTTTTAAGGCAATAGTTATATATCCCCTCCATTAAGGGAAAAAACAATACCCGGAACGCTATAAACAACATGAAACCCCATGTCAGGAAAGGCCAAAATGAACGGGGCCGAAAGCGGAAACGCCGCTTCGAACGAATGGCGGAACGATTGACTGGGGGAGCTTGGTATTGGGCAAAGCGGTTGGCGGTATAGCTATAGTTTAAACTCGGGTTCATTCCAGTTCGTCCTCGCTTTCATCAGCACCGGCGATTCCCAACGCGGTACCCGGTAGAACAATCACCACCTGATAACCCTTGGCTTTCGCCCGATTATAGAGTGTTGCGACAGTACTTGGTGTCAGCTGCAACCGCTTGGCAATGGTTTCCGAACTCGCCCCCATCTCTTTGAGGACGACGACCTGCCGTTCCCGGAAACTTAAAGCCTCAGCACCACGAATTTCTATGTTCATTATATCACCGTTACTACAAAATTACTACAAAATTTGTACATAATTCGTATACTAATTATAGATCAAACGCTCAAAAAAACCAATCATTAATTTCATCCTTACGGCCGGGGTAAAAATAAAAAAACCTCCGTTTTTCCCCAGCGGAGGTTCTGAAAGAGCTTGACTTACCCTTTTGGTTTGAATATTACTGCGACCAGAAAACCAAAAACAATCGCCGCGGTAATACCGGTACTGGTCAGTTCAAACATGCCGGTCAATACACCCAATGGACCGTTGGCTCTCGCTTCAGCCATCGCCCCTTTGACTAATGCGTTGCCAAAGCTGAGAATCGGCATACTGGCTCCAGCCCCGGCAAATTTGATCAGTTTTTCGTAGATACCCAATCCCCCGAGTACTCCTCCGGTGATCACCATACCCACCAAAATATGACCCATCGTTAACTTGGTTTTATCGTAAACGATCTGACCAATCATACAAATCAAGCCGCCAATGATAAAGGCTTTCAGATACATCATCCACGAATACTCCTTCTTCAGATTTCAAGGCTTACCGCTTGCGCGATACAGGGAATATTTTCACCTTGTTGGCAGGAGATCGGGCTGTGCATCGCTCCGGTCGCCACCAGTAAAACCTTGCGCAAATTCTTTTGCTGTAATTGTTGATAGATATACCCAAACGTAACCGACGCCGAACAGCCGCAGCCACTGCCGCCGGCGCCAACCCGCGGATCTTCCAAATCGTAAATCATCATCCCGCAATCTTGATAATTATTGGTTAAATCAAGATTGTCGTTTTTTTGAGCCCATTCCGCCGCGAGTTGGTGTCCGACTTTCCCAAGGTCGCCGGTAACGATTAAGTCATAATAATCCACCGAACGTCCGGTGTCCTGGAAATGCGCCGCAATTGTCGCCGCGGCGGCCGGAGCCATCGCCGCGCCTAAATTCAGCGCATCATTGCTTCCCATATCGACAATTTTGCCGATGGTCGCATAGGTAATCATCGGTCCGACGCCGTTTTTGCCAATCACTGCGGCGCCAGCGCCGGTTACGGTCCATTGCGAAAACGGTTTCCGTTGCACCCCGTACTCGGTTGGGTAGCGAAATTGCCGTTCAGCGGTACTGTTATGACTCGAAGTCGCAGTCATCACCAGATCGGCAAAACCGCCCTCGATCATCATGGCTCCGATAATCAACCCTTCGGCCGAATTCGAACAGGCGCCGTAGATTCCTAAAAAAGGTATCTTAAGTTGTAAAGCGGCGAAACCTGAGCTAATAATCTGATTCAACAAATCCCCACTAATTAAACAATCGACCTTGTCTGGCGGGGTATTAATTTTTTGGAGCGCTTTATAGCAAGCGTCCAACAGCATTTGGCGTTCGGCTTTTTCAAAGCTCTCCATCCCCGCCAGCAAATCCGCATGTTTAGTATCAAAATAATCTCCTAACGGTCCACTCGCCTCAAAGGGCCCGACCGTTGTTCCGGTGCTAAGAACAATCGGTGGCGTATCAAACTTTAACGATTGTTTGCCAACTTTTTTGGTCATCACTAACCCTCTCTTAGCGTAACGCTAATATAATCGAATAGATTAACCCGACAAAAAAAGCGGTAACTACCCCGTAAGTAATGACTGATCCCGCCAGAATAAACATCTTACTCCCGATTCCCTGGACAAAACCTTCCTTTTTAAACTCCAGTGCGGCTGAGACGATCGAGTTGGCAAACCCGGTCACCGGAACCGCCAAACCCGCCCCGGCATAACGGGCGATCTTATCAAAAACTCCAAACCCGGTTAGTAACGCGCCAATCAGGATCACCGTGGCGACCGCGGGGTCACTGGCTTTTTCGAGCGGAATTTTCATTAACTTTGCGTACAATTCGATTAACCCTTGCCCAATCAGACTGACAATCCCGCCAAAAGCAAATGCCCACCAGGCATTTTTCAAAAGATTGGGTTGGGGATTCGTCTGTTTAACAATGGACTGGTAACGTTGTTGATCGAGATTGAGCTTTTGCTTTTTAGCCAATGTTTTTGGATTCCTTTCAAATAATAAGCTTAGTATCTCATTTATGTACCGGAATCATTCGGTTGGGAAAAATGAATAAAAAATCCTGAATTAACCAATATTAAAATTAAAACAATCCAAAAGGAAATCATTGAATTTCGGAGAATACATTTAAGAAAATCATGATAGGAGTGAGGCATGATGGAGGTTATCGGCGTTTTAGCGGTCATTTACTTAATTTATTATTTCGTACAGCATCAGAAGTAATTTTGTGTAAAATATGGTTCTTTGTGACCGCACATAAACTTTGACCCAAATAATACAGGTCTACTTGGCCTGTATTATTTTATATGGAGATTCGCATGAACGGAAAACGATTTCTGGCTTTATTTGAAAAAGAGTATCGCGAGTTTTATTCCAGTAAATCCTGGCTGCTGGCTTTGGCCTTGCCCTTGTTCATTGGGTTTTTGTTCAATTTTGTCTATCGCGAAGCCGATCGCGCCCAATTTACCGTCGCTTATATGGCGGAGTTGAGTCCAACCGTCCAACAACTCTTCAAACAACCCCAGATCAAACTGGTCTATTATCCTGAACAAAACCAGGCGTTCAGGGCTTTAAATCAAGGGACCGTTGATGCGGTGATTGCCAGTCCGACGCTTGTTTCCGGAAAAGTGATGCTGCTCGCCAACAAGACGGAAGCCAAAAAGGTGCTGCTGCTGACCAATGCGATCAACGTTGCGCTGCTTCAGGCATATTCCAACAATCAAGTCCCGCAAATCAAGGTTGATTTTATCAATTCCCAAATTCAACCCCGTTGGTTGTCGATCCCTTTATGGCTAATCCAGTTGATTTTGACGGTTTGTCTTTTGCAAACCGCGGCGGCAATCGCCGATGAAAAGGAGAAACAAACCCTGCATGCAGTGTTGGTTTCCCCGGCAACTTTAGCCGAATTAATCAGCGCCAAACTGACCTGGGCCGCCTTGGTCGGGGTTATTTCGATTTTGATTACCTTATGGTTGACGCATTGTCCGAGCAATGTCCCGGTTTTACTGGTCATCGCCATACTCGGAGCATTGATTTACGCGATTCAGGCATTGCTGATCGGGTTGTTCACCCCCAATGCGTTGCTGGCCCGGACCCTGGCCACGGTGTTGTACTTACTCTCAACATTTCCGCTGATGGTTGCCGATCTGGCGATCACCGGCAAAGAACTGCTGGTCCTTTTCCCTTCTTATCTGGTTTGGCGGGGTTTCGAACAAGCCGTTTTGATGCAATCCTTTTCACCGCAAGTGACGGCGCTGATTGCCAGTTTAATTTTAGAGTGCTTGGCCTTGGGAACAATCCTGGTTTTCTGGATTAACAAGAAAGCGGACTTCTGAGCATGCCAAATATTGTGACTGTCGCAAACTTAACCAAACAATTCGGTCAACGCTACGCGGTTGATGATCTCTCTTTCACCGTAGCGCAGGGGGAAACGCTGGGACTGTTAGGACCGAACGGCGCCGGCAAAACTTCAACCATCCGCATGTTGCTGGGCCTCTCTAAGCCTTCCGCCGGAACCGTCACCATCTTCGGGTGCGATTTGAGCCGGGAATTGAAACAAGTTCACGCCCGGATCGGCGTGGTGTTTGAAAAACCCAACCTGATCGAAACCTTGTCGTCCTATCAAAACCTGGCAATCACCTGTAAAATTTATGATCAGCCGTTAACCCGGATTCAACCGTTGCTGGAACGGATGGATCTTTGGGAACGCGCCCACGATCCGGTCAAAACCTACTCCAAAGGCATGCGACAACGGGTACTGATTGCCCGGGCTTTCATTCACCAACCGCAATTATTGTTCCTTGACGAACCCTGCTCGGGGCTTGATCCGGTCTCCGCCCGCATGATCCGCGACTATTTATTGGAGTTGAAACGGCAAGGCATCACCATCATCCTGACCAGTCACGATATGGCCGAAGTCGATGAGCTCTGCGACCGGATCGGCTTTATCAATCACGGCCGGTTGGTGGTTTTGGCCGAACCGCGGATTCTAAAAGAACGGTTTGGTCAGCCGACCTTACGGGTCCATTTTTACGAAAGTCCCGATCAAACGGCGGCAATCCAAGAGCGGATTATCACGCCTGATGCCAAGAACTTGGCGTGGCTGGCCCAACTTTATGAAAGCCGACAAGTGATCGCCGTCCACTCAATGGAAGCCACCATGGAGCAAATTTTTCAAAACCTTACTGTAGCGCAATCGCGTTAAACAAACAGAAAGCCAGCCGGATCGGCTGGCCTTTGCTTTCTACTCAGAAAATAGCTTCGATGTCCAACTGCGATCCTTTTGTCCTTTAAAAGAACAACCACAATCCTTCGTCGCCTATTCGATCTTTGATAGAGCTCAACGCCTTGTGGTTACCCTTTTAAAGGGATAGGGATCGCACTTAGACTTGATTTTCTTTCTCTCGCGCCCGGCAACTACTAGAATACGCTCATTTCCCCTTAACGGGTCAGCAACTGACTGACGGCAATAATGACCAGCGGCAATACCAGCACCGCTCCGATCAGCAGGACCCAACTCAGCGGTTGCGCAAAGTTATTGGTCCAGCCGATGCCAAAACGCTTTTCGACGAACACGGCCGGGTCGTCGGGATTATAGTAAAACATGCCGAGTTTCCAAAAACGATCCTCATCGCGGTTGATCAGCTTACCGGTTTTCGAATGGGCGGTTCGCAACCGGCTACCGCCCTGTCCGGTGGTGACCGATAAAACCAGCGCTGCGACCACAATCAGACCCGTGACCAGTAACGGAACCCCCATGATCATCCAACCGGTTTGCACCAACCCAAGGATTGTCGCTTGCATCCAAGCGAACACCAGCAACAACGCCATCCCGGCAAAGACAATAAAAGCGGACCAGCGAAACCGGAAGACTTGATTTTGAACGACGGATTGCTCCGGATTTTCGGAATCAACCTGTTGTTTTGATTGGCCGATGATCCAATAAACCAAGACCATCAGCCCGCTGATGAAAAGTTGCATAACCGGGGCTAAGCAGATCAATTTCCAGGACTTGATCCCCCATCGATCCACTTGGCCGAGATAGTTATAGTGCAATGGCACCCGGGTGGGGATCCGGTCAAAAAAGCCATAGCCTAACAGCCAAGTCAGAATGATAATTGCCACATAAGCAAGGAACCACCAGGGCGAGACCGTCACTTTCCCTTTCCGAAATCCAGTCTCGACGACAACGACCGCTGTTTGACCCTGACCCCATTGATGCTGTGATTTTAATTGGCGCATCTTCTGGTGTCCCTGAAAATAAAAGCTAAACCCGAGAACGATCTGCGCGATTAAGCCGATGGGCAATAAAAAGGTCACCGTCATACTCGTCGCCCAAACATTCCCCAAGATGAATAGGACCGCAAACAAACTGCCACTTAGCAAATTTTGATTGCGATACCGTTTTCGCAATTGCCCCACTTCCGGATGATCATAAACCGTTTCCGGAATCCCGACGCCAAACTGCTCGGTTTTTCGGGTCAAATACGGAGTGAACGCAAAAAAGATCAGTACCGGCAGGTACGTCACGATAATAGTTAAACCAACCAAATTCATCCGCTATCATCCTTTCGTCTCGAATTGGTGGAAAATCGTTTGACACTCTTTCAGAAATTCGCCGGCGGACAGACCCCGACAGAATGCCTCGGCGATCAACGGCTGTAAGTCAGTCCGCAACCGCTGCCGGTACTCCGCGGAGTCACGCGGCGGGTTCACGGAGACGACGGCGCCTTTTTGACGGTGAATCGTAATATAACCGTCTTGCCGCAACAGATTGTAGGCCTTATTGACGGTATGCATATTGATGCCAAGGTCAACGGCGAATTGCCGGACCGACGGCAATGCCTCTCCCGGTTGCAGTTCGCCGGCGGCAATCCCGGCAACAATCCCAGTGCGCAACTGCCAATATAACGGGACCTCCGATTGAAAATCAATGGTGATTAACAAGCGTTTCCTTCCTCTCTCACTGTTATATTCATTATATAACAGTTAGACCTTACATACAATTGGAATTGGTTTGATCGGATTTACACAGTTGCCATTTCTGGATTCAGCTTCATCATTTACAGCATAATCCGGCTGAATCGGTTAACGCTAATCCGGTACGGGGAGCTTACGCGCAACTTTCAGCCCATGTAAAGAAATCATGAAACTTTAACCATCTTATTGGCAGGGTTTTTAGGGAGTATCCCGAATATTTGGCTGAAATAATATTATGTTTCAACGAAGGGACTGATCGTATGGCATTAGTGAATGAAAATTATCTGCAATTACCCGGCAACTATCTCTTCTCGGAGATCGCCAAACGAATTAGTAAGTATAAAACTGAACATCCGGAAGCCGATATCATCCGGATGGGGATCGGCGACGTGACCCGCCCCTTGGTTCCGGAGGTTGTCGCCGGGTTGCAACGCGGCGTGGCTGAAATGGCCGACGCCAAAACCTTCCGGGGTTATGGTCCTGAACAAGGGTATGAATTCTTAAGCGAGCAGATCGTTGAACACGATTACCGTCCCTACGGCGTTGAATTGGCAAGCGATGAAATTTTCATCAGCGACGGCGCCAAATGCGATTGCGGCAATATTCAGGAGATCTTTGGGCTCGACAATATTGTGGCGGTGACCGATCCGGTCTATCCGGTCTATGTGGACAGCAACGTTATGGCGGGACGCGCCGGCAGGTTGGGCGGCGACGGCCGTTACGAAAAGATCGTCTACCTCCCCTGCACCGAAGCCAACGGACTCAAACCGGAACTGCCCAAAGCAAAGGTCGATCTGATTTACCTCTGCTTCCCCAACAATCCGACCGGGATGACCCTGACGAAGGAAGAATTAAAACCCTGGGTCGATTATGCCCGGGCCAATCAGGCGATCATTCTTTATGATTCCGCTTATGAAGCCTATATTCAGGAACCCGGCATTCCCCACAGCATTTATGAGATTGAAGGCGCTAAGGACGTGGCGATTGAGTTCCGCAGCTATTCGAAGACCGCCGGCTTCACCGGTACCCGTTGCGCCTATACGGTCGTTCCGAAATCGGTGGTCGCTTACGACGCCGCCGGAACCGCCCATCCGTTAAACCGTTTCTGGCTGCGTCGCCAGACGACCAAATTTAACGGCGTCTCCTATCCGATTCAAGCCGGCGCCGCCGCCGTCTATACCGAGGCGGGACAACGTCAGATCAAAGAGGTTATCCAATATTATATGACCAACGCCGGGATTGTCCGCAACGCGTTGCAAGGAGCCGGCTTCACTATCTACGGCGGGATCAACGCTCCGTATATCTGGTTAAAAACCCCGGCTAACCTCACTTCCTGGGAGTTCTTTGATAAACTCCTCCACGAAGTCCAAGTGGTCGGCACTCCCGGTTCCGGTTTCGGCCCCAGCGGCGAAGGATTCTTCCGTCTTACCGCCTTCGGCAGCCGCGAAAACACCGAACGGGCGATGGAACGGATTCAAAAACTCAATTTCTAAAACTATGAAAGGCCGTCCGGTAAAACTCCGAACGGCCTTTTTCAATGACGAGCTTCATTATGCCCTCAAGTATTTTCAACTTATCCACAACCCAAACCATTTACTCTGTCTAACATTGCTATTTATCCACAGAAATAGATGACTTATTCACATATCCAGCTTGCCGAACGACTCAGCAAGCTTACTTATCCACAAATCCAGCTTGCCGAACGACTCAGCAAGCTTGCTTATCCACATATCCAGCTTGCTGAACGACTCAGCAAGCTTACTTATCCACATATCCAGCTTGCCGAACGACTCAGCAAGCTTACTTATCCACATATCCAGCTTGCCGAACGACTCAGCAAGCTTACTTATCCACATATCCAGCTTGCCGAACGACTCAGCAAGCTCACTTATTCACATATCCAGCTTGCCGAACGACCCAGCAAGCTTACTTACCCACAAAACAGGCACATTCCATCCTAAAACGGGATCATCCAGCGGCTCCAAACAGGGGGGTGGCATTCGAGGTTTATTCCTGTTTGAATTTGCCCTCTACGATGAAAACCTTTTTGTCGGTTGTGACAGTAATTCGCTCGCCGGTTTTAAGGTTGGTGATGACATAACCTTTTTTCAATTGACCGGAATAATTGGAATTGCCACGCACGTCCATTTCAGTTCGGGTATAGGGGTCCGGTTTAATTTCTACCCGGTAGGTTGCCGAGTCTTTGTTGATCAGATCGGTGGCCAGGGCTTGCACGGAAAAGACCAACAAAAAACACATAGCTAAGATAAACTTTTTCATAATCAGTCTCCCTTTATATTTTGTAATTAATCATGCTTCGAATTTTACGCTTAAATTCGGGAAACGCTGGCGTTCTCCTTCCCCCAACCGAACCCTATCCCATTTTTTAGCCGCTCGCTCCCGAACGATCGGTCTCACTTTTTAATAATATAGGCCGAGAGGAACCTTGTCGAATTGGTGGTCTACTTAAAATTTCATTCGCGTCGTCAAAAGGGGTGCAACCACCAATTCGGCAAAGCCCTAATTAACCTCTTCCATTTCCATATCCAATCTTACTTCCTCAACTTCGCCAGCGCCTCCGCCAACGCATTATTAATTGGCTCCGCCTCACGCCCCTGCTGCTGAAGATACTGGGTGACCTCCCGCTTATTGGCCTTGCCTTTCTCCTCTTCCCGGCGTTTAGTGAACGCCGAAAGCTTCTCCCGGTAACCGCAACCGCAAGTGAAGATCTTATTTTCACCTTCGCCCCGCAACTCCAGCTTCTTATGGCACTCGGGGCAGCGGGCGTTTGATGTTTGCGACACATTCTGCCGGTAACCGCATTCGCGATCCTGGCAGACCAGCATCTCGCCGCGTTTCCCTTTGACTTGCAGCAGGAACCGGCCGCAGTTGGGACATTTGGTCCGGGTGAGGTTGTCGTGCCGGTAGGACTGGCCGCTGCCCACCACCGCCGTGACCAACTTGACGGTATAGTCGCGAATCCCGCGAATAAACTCGGTCCGGTTCGCCTTGCCTTTGCTGATCTCCTGCAATTGCTGCTCCCACTTGGCGGTCAATTCGGCCGATTTCAGCTCGGACGGAACCAAGCCGATCAGTTGAATTCCTTTGGAGGTTGGGACGATCTCCTTGCCGCGCCGTTCCATATAGAACGAGTTGAATAATTTCTCGATAATCTCCGCCCGCGTCGCCGGAGTCCCCAAACCGCTGGTGGCCTCCAACACTTCACGCAGGCGCCGGTCGTCGATGGTCTTCCCGGGATGCTCCATCGCCGAAAGCAGCGTGGCTTCGGTATAACGCGCCGGCGGTTTGGTCTGCGCCGCAACGGACTTCACTTCTTGCACCGGCACCGGGTCATTCAGCCGGAGCGCCGGCAAGGCTTGTTGGGTTGTGTTCTCATCGGCGTCTTCGTCAGGGAGTTCCTGCCCGTCGTAAACGCTCCGCCAGCCTTTTTTCAGAATCACCTTGCCTTTGGCCCCGAAAAATTCTCCTTGAACCTTGGCTTTCACCACAGTCTGTTCGTATTCGAAGGCCGGCGCCAAAACGGCCAGAAAACGTTTGACGATCAGATCGTAGATTTTTAACTCTTCCGGACCTAACTTACTTAAGTAAACCGGCTCCTCAGTCGGGATGATCGCGTGGTGATCGCTGACTTTACTGCTATCCACCAGTCGTTTGGTGACATTCAATTTGGTTTTCAAGAGCTGGCGGGCCGGTTCCGCATATGAACCCACGGCAATCGCCCGCAACCGCTCCGGCAGGGTCGGCACAATATCTTCACTGAGATAGCGGGAGTCGGTCCGCGGATACGTCACTAATTTATGATGTTCGTAAAGTTGTTGCATAATGCTTGAAGTTTGCTTGGCCGAGAACCCAAAGCGCCGGTTGGCGTCCCGTTGCAATTCGGTCAGATCATAGGCCAACGGCGGCAATTCCTTTTTCGCCTCTCGCTTCAGGTCGACAATGACGCCGTTCTGACCGCGCACCTTGGCGACGATCGCTTCCGCTTGGCTCTGGTCAAACAGACGGTTGCCGCCGGTTTCATCCTGCCATTGCAAGGTGAAGCCGTTGCTCTGCACCGTCACGGTCCAATACGGACGCGGCACAAACCGTTTGATCTCGTTTTCCCGTTCCACCACCAGCGCCAGGGTTGGCGTTTGGACCCGCCCGGCCGAAAGCTGCGCATTGAATTTACAGGTCAAGGCCCGGGTCACATTCAAACCGACCAGCCAGTCGGCTTCGGCGCGCGACTCGGCCGCCGCGTAAAGCCGCTCATAATCCCGGCCGGGTTTTAAGTTATTAAACCCTTCCTTAATCGCCCGCTCGGTCTGGGAGGAGATCCAGAGCCGTTTCAGCGGTTTCTTAAAACCGGCTTTGGCAATAATCCACCGGGCCACCAGTTCCCCCTCCCGCCCGGCGTCGGTGGCGATGATTAATTCGTCCACATCCGGTTGGCGCAAGAGGTCCTTGACCGCCTTATACTGCCGGGCGGATTCGCCGATCACCACCAGCTCCATCCGGTTGGGCAGCATCGGCAGATCTTCGATGTTCCAGGTCTTATATTTATCGTCATAGGCTTCCGGGTCGGCCAAGGTAACCAGATGCCCCAACGCCCAGGTGACGATGTGACGCGGCCCGATCAGACAGCCGTTGCCCTTTTGGTTGCAATTTAAAATCTTAGCGATCTCCCGGCCGACAGAGGGTTTTTCGGCGAGAACGAGTGATTTTCCCATGTTGATTCAATTCCCTTCACCGTATTAACTCATCTATGTAAGTATCTCCTGAAGGCATTCATTCGTCAACTAAAAAACCAATTTTCGCAGCGGGGTGGGCAAAATACGATTAAAAGCTGGCATGCCGGACTAAAATATCATGCGTCTCTGTCCGCCCAGACCTGAAGGTCAGGGCTAAGTCAAAAAGCAGTCTCAAGCCCTTCCGGGCTGGGTTGTGCTTTGAAGTCTGGCCGAGCCCCGGAGGGGCTTTTGAATGGTTTAATATACCTAGCCCTGTCGTTTACGGCTGGGCGGAGATTGACACTACTTGCATTCTCCCCAATTTCTGCTGCTTGCTTGCAATCCGTCATGATATACTATAAATAATCACTTTCAAACTCAACCATAATATTCTGCGCTTGAGGTATTCGATGATTCATTTACGCTCAATCAGTTTAAACCACAAAGATATTGCGACCGACGCTTTTCCATTCAATGTACCGTTAATCAAAAATTTCGAAAAAATCGAACTCAATTCGGCGGTTACCTTTCTGGTCGGTGAAAATGGGACCGGCAAATCGACCTTGCTGGAGGGGATCGCGGCGGCGGCGGATTCGGTGGTGGTCGGGGCGGAAAGCATCAAAACCGATAAAACGCTGGAACACGCTAGGTTATTAGCCAAACAGCTTACACTCGCTTGGACGCAGCAGACAAAGCGGGGCTTTTTTTTGCGATCCGAGGATTTCTTTAATTACTCCCGGAAAATGGCGGAGCTGCGGCAAGAAATGATCGTTGAATTACAACGGGTGGAGGAGGAGTACCGCGATCGCTCGATATTTGCTCAAAATCAAACCCGATCCGCATTTAAAAACTCGCTTCACGGTATTGAAAGTCGTTATGGTGAAAATCTGGACGGCCACTCGCATGGGGAAAGTTTCCTCACCTTGTTTCAGTCGCGTTTTGTGCCCAAAGGATTGTATCTCCTCGATGAACCGGAAGCTCCCCTCTCGCCGCTGCGCCAATTTTCGTTAATGATGCTCATCAAAGAGATGGTTGAAAAAGAGGCGCAATTTATCATCGCGACCCACTCCCCAATTCTAATGGCCTTTCCCGGCGCGGCAATCTACAGTTGTGACGGAGACCGCATCCATAAGGTTACCTATGACGAACTGGAACATGTCAACTTTACCAGGGAATTTTTAAACAACCCGGATAACTATTTGCGACGGCTCTAAACGGTGAGACGAAAGGCTAATGCGAACGCCCGTAAAATAAAATGAGCGGACGCTTTAGAAGTGCCGCTAAATTCTGATACATTATTGAAATCTCATAACTTGTTTTGATTTAGTCCACCTTTCATCGCCCTCAATAATTAGTCGAGTTTGGGATCCTCCGGCAACGGATACCCACCGTGTCTTCGGATATGAACCCAATCGCGATACTCCTTGGCACGGGGATCTTTCGCCAATACGGCGGCTTCGTCGAAGTATTTATTCAGGTTGGTACTGCCGAAAAGTTTCCGGTCCTCTCCCACCGGACAGACTTTGATGCAAAATCCGCACGGATTGCGATAGGCTGTCCGGAAACGTTTCGAATTGGCCATACAGGCGAATTTGTCCATTTCGGCATAGGGAATATCTTTTCCGCCATGAAAAGCGCGTCCCGGACAAATCTTTTGGCAGAGCAGGCACTTCGTGCAGAGGTCGGTGGTGATCATCGGATCGCCCTCCAGCTCCAGCGCAGTGAAGACGGAAACCAAGCGTTGCCGGGGGCCGTACGCTTTGGTCAAGAGCGTGTGATTCCAGCCCACTTTGCCTAAGCCCGCATAATAGGCGGCCCAAACATGGGAAAACAACGCCACCGGTTTATCCGCCAACGCCCCGGCATCGCCGTAACCGTCCCGCGGTAAACTGATCGCCGCATGGCCGTTCCGGTTTAAAAACGCCGCCAACCGGTAAGCGGTAATGTCCAACAGTTGATTGGTGGTAATATATTGTTCCCGGCCCAACTCCGACGGGGCGGTTTCGACAATCGGCAACCAGACCGGCACCGCCAATGAAATCACCGTATTGGTCAGCGGCCAGACATTACGGGGATGATAATCCTCCGGCACCTCGCCATATTCTTGCCAACGACCGGCCGGCGCAAAACCCACTAGCTCCGCTCCGAGTTCCTTGGCCTTCTCAATAATTGCCGTTTTCGTTACGTTTGTTTGCGACAAGACCGTTCCTCCTGACTCTGGCGGCTATTTTACGTAATTGCCGTACTTACGCGCCGCAATGACCATGGCGCAGACATTCTCCAACGGAATATTGAGCGACAGGCCGCACCCCGGCGCAATAATCGCCCCGGTCTTAAACGGCAATTTCTCAATGATCGTTTTGACGTGTTGCTCCACTTCGGCCGGCGTCCCCAAAAATAAGACTTTGGAAGGGTCCACGGTTCCGCAGACGGCGATTCGCCGCACGAAGATTTTTTGAGCCACATCCAAATCGACCAACTCGCTGAAGTCCAACACATTGGCTCCGGTCCGGCTCAGCAAGTCGATGATCGGATACTCGCCGCCGCAGGGATGATAGATGGCGTAAGCGCCTGCTTTCTTAAAACCTTGAAAGGTTTCGGTCAGATACGGCAAAGCCATTTTTTCATAGGTTTTTGGCGATATGCAAGCCGGCGACGAAGTCGCGTCCCCAATCTCCAAAATCTCCGCCCCCGCCTCGACCAGTAATTCGCCGTATTGAATCAACGTATCGGTGATTTTCCGGCATAGCTGATGGACGAGCTCCGGATCCCGGCCAAGTAAGAGCATCAACTGATCGGTCCCCAATAAACGCCCGGCAATGTTAAAAACGCCGTGAAAACCGCTGCTGATGGCGACTTCCTGGCCAACTTTCGCTTTAACGATGCGAATCGCGCGCAACAATTCTACCATATACGGATCCTGCAGCGGATCGGGAATTTCAAGACGGTCGACATCTTCATGACTGACGATGCTGGGTTGTTTAAACATCGGATAATCGTTGTCCGGCCAGATCGTATCCGCCCCCAGCGCCTCGAAGGGTACCACATTTCCGCCGCCGAGATGGATAATATCGTCCTGAAGCGTTTCCCAGGTCTTTAAGCCGGCTGCGGCGATCGCTTCCCCATCCAGATAAAACGACTGATTAATCTTGCGCCCGTTGACGCGGGCGATTGCACCCCGGATCTTCGAAAAGACCGGTATCGTATCCACTTCCCTCCAGCGAATAGCAGCCAACACCCGCTCGCGGGAATTCATTTCATGAGCCATGGTTCGTTATTCCTCCTGATAATAATGTGAAAAATTGTCTAGCTACGAATAAGTAGCTCATCAGTGATTGATTGTGTTTTTCCAACCCTGACAGGACTTTCGTTTCTCCCGGAGGCGGGAGAAAGCAAGAATGAGGGCGTGGGCATCGAAGCTATTCATAGATACTCTAGTTCACTTCGGATACCGTTTCGGTTAAAGCCCGGATATTCGCCAGCGGGGTGCTGGTGCTCAAGCCGCAAGCGGGCGCAATGATATCAATTCCGTCGGTCACCAATTGCGCGGTTCGTTGTTGAATTTTGTCGATCGGCCCGCTTTCCAGCATAAAAGTGCTGACATTGCCCATGGTTTTCAACGTCGGAAACTCTTCTTTCAGCCGCCTCAGGCTCATCACGGCATCAACGCTGATCACATCGGCTCCAATCGCCAATAACGAGGCTTTAACCGGATTGAGATCGCCGCAGATATGCACAATTACCGGCAGACCGATTTCATGAACCGCCGTAATCGCTTTTTGTAAATAGGGGACCGCATACTCCTTAAACATCGCCGGCCCCAAAATCTCACCCGTGGCGGTGGGATCGGCGAACGATATGGCTGTGGCGCCGTTCCGCGCCAAGGTTGCGGCAAAATCAATCAGCAGTCCGGTAACATAGTCCAGAACTCGATGGGCCGCGGCGGGATTTTTTCGCAAATCTTTCAAAAATAGCATCGGATCGACAATCGAAGCCGCCAGACTAACCGGTCCGGTCAAACTTCCCAACACCGGAATGTCGGGATACTGCGCGGCCAAAATTCGCGATGCCTCCGCCACCACCGCCATCCGCCCTCCCACTAGCGCGGCGGCGTGCTCCGGTACGGCCACACTAGCGGTATTCGGATATTTTTCCTGCGCGATTTTTGGTTCGCAGGAAAGCGACCCATAATCGATCCGGCTACCCAGGATCTCCGCCTCCACCGTCATACAAAAAGGAATCCCGAAATTCTCAAACCCGGTGTCGGCCTGGACCGCCTTGGCCAACTTCGCCATTAACACCGGATCGGCATGGGCTTCCGGAAGCGTAACCCCGCTTTGCTGAATCACCTCGACAATGGCGGCGTTCATCATCCCGCCCGGACAAATCACCGGCGGGCGGTCGGGCTTTTGATCTTCCATCACCGTCAACAGTCTTTCTCTAGCAGTTAAACTACTCATCCCGTCTCTCACTCCCCCTTCTTTTCACAATCCGTCTCATCGTTGGGAAAGGTAATGGCGCTAAAGAACAAATTATCGTAACCGGGATACACCGATAGTTCAAAATAGCGGGTCTGGCGGGCAATTTCTTCCGCTTCCCGCCGTAACGTCTTGGAGAGCAGACACATCGCCGCCCCGGTTTTCGAAGTATTGCCGACAAACTCGATTCGCTCCCCGAGTTCCTGAGGAATAAATCCGGTTCGAAGCAGATTTTCCCGGCGTAAATGTTTGCCAAAAGCGCCGGCTACACACACCGCGCCGATCGCCTCCGGGGTCGTACCCACTTCCTTGATCAACACCTCGATCGCCGAAGCGATGGCTGCTTTCGCCAGTTGCACCTGACGGATATCCTTCTGGGAAATATAGACGCTTTTAGCAACGAAGTCCGTACCGGCGCTCGCTTCCGGGGTTGTCAACTCAAAACGCAATTGGCCGTCGTTTTTGATCCGTTCCGCCAAGCGTTCCGGCCCCCCGGCGGCGAGATATTTTTCCCGAGTTTTCAGTCTTCCGGAACGATCACTGATTTTACTCCGTAATAACTCGGCTACCATATCAATAATTCCGCTGCCACAGATACCGACCGGCGGTTTCGCACCGATGGTTTGGAACTCGACCGTCGTACCAAGCGTCACTCTCTCTACCGCGCCAGCCACCGCAATGGTGCCGCAACTGATATTCATCCCTTCCAAAGCAGGCCCGGCCGCACAGGAACAAGCCACCAAACCTTGACGCGAACCAAAGACGATCTCCCCGTTCGTTCCGATATCAACTAGCAAAACCGGATGGTCGGCATGGTGCAAACCGGTTGCGATCATGCCTGCCACAATATCGCCTCCGACATAACTTGAGACCGACGGCAACGTATAGACCAGCCCAAAGGGAGCGATCTCCACCCCGATCTCCTGCGCCGCAAGAGTAATACCTTCCAAAAAGACGGCCACATACGGCGCATTGGCCAAGGTTGCGGGCGGAACACCCAACAGCAGGTGGAGCATGGTGGTGTTACCGGCCGCCACCAATTCGTAAATATGCTCCCGTTTGATCCCGGCTGCTTGACAAACCGCCGCGATCAATTGATTAATCTGCCGGACAATCGCCGCTTGCAACAGTTCCAATCCGTTCGCTTGGCCCGCAAACTGAATCCGCGAGATGACATCTTGACCGTACTGGCCTTGGGCGTTGGCAGCCGAAGCGGTAGCCAACTCGGCCCCGGAATCCAACGCGATCAACGATAGCACGATCGTTGTCGTCCCGATATCCAAAGCGATTCCGTAACATTCCGTTTGGGTGTCGCCCGCTTCTACGCCGATTAATTCGTCATCCTTAAAGACAACGGTGACCGTAAAGTCAGCCGCCCGCAACAATGTCGACAAATTGCGGAGTCCTTGCAAGCGGCGCTCCACCACAAAAGTCCGGCCGATCGCTGCCGACAACCGCTCCAAGTCGGGCCGATGATCCTCCAATGAGGGCGGTTGTAAATCAAAATAGCGTTTTGTAAGCGGCGGATCAATGACGAAATCCGCAGTAAATCCGTCGGCTTCAATCCGCATACTGGAGTGGTCGATGTTTTGCGTCACGCCCACCACCGCGTCTCCCAGTAAATACGTAACACAAGCCAAACGGTATCCCGACTCAATTTCGGAAGCAGATAGCAAACGCCGTTCTTCCGGAGACATTTCCGTCACGGCGCCCGATACTAACCGTACCTTGCACTTACCGCAGGTTCCGTTACCGTTACAGGCAAATTCAAGATCAATCCCGGCGCTCCGCGCGGCCGCCAGTAAACTGCTGCCCGGTTTGACCGCGACTTTGCGATCGGCGGGGAAAAAAGCGACATGAATTTCGGCTGACTGATCCGGTTGTTGATTTTGGGCCATTTCATTCTACCCCCATCAGGCTGTGATGTGATTACGCCAGTAATCGTTTTGCCAAGCGAACCGCGCTCACCGCGTCCGCCGAATAACCGTCGGCTCCAATCTCTTGGGCATAACGTTCCGATACCGGTGCGCCGCCAATCATAATCTTGACTTTGTCGCGTAAACCTTCTCGCTTGATCAGATCAACCACAGCTTTCATTCCTACCATCGAAGTGGTCATCAGCGCCGATAACCCGAGGATATTCGCTTGGGTCTCCCGCACTTTGGCCGCAAACACTTCGGGCGGAACATCCCGTCCGGCGTCATGCACTTCGAAACCGGCGGCTTCCAGCATAATGCCGACCAGGTTTTTCCCGATGTCATGGGTATCGCCTTGCACGGTTCCGATGACGACCACTCCCGGCTGCGCGACTTGGGTCGGTAAATGCGGTTTTAAAATTTTCACGCCGGTTTGAAACGCCAATGACGCCATCACGACTTCGGGGAGGAAGTATTCCTGTTCCTCAAAGTAACGACCGACAACCTCCATCCCTTTGGCCAAACCATCGACAATCGCCACGCCGGCATCAAGCCCGGCCGCAATTGCCTGTTGCGCGACCGAATCCGCCAGATCTTCATCCCCATCAATCACGGCTTGGGCAAGTTGCTCTAAAATTTGCTGTTCAGACATTCTCGAATCTCCTCATTTCTCCATTTTGCTGTGTTTGATTACGCGCTGCCAAAACTTTGCCAAACCATTTCATTCGCTTCGCTGCAGGACAAATTCGTCCTTGATCGCTTGCAGACGATTGGGGTCGGTCAACAGGATGAGACCAGTGACCGCCAGCGCCTGAATGCTCACCAACAAGCCGTGATCGCCTGTCGGGGACTTCGCGGCGTTGGCAAATTCGACACTATGGGCTACCAGATCGTTAGGTCCGATCCGGATAAATGGTTGAATGGTCGGCACAACTTGACTGACATTGCCGGCATCGGTCGACCCCATGTTACGGCCGGAGTTGGTCAAAATCTCCGCTCCCAACTGTTCCATCACTTCTTTAAACAGCGTATTGAAATTGCGATTAATCAAAAAATCGTCGACCGGGTTTTGAAAGTAACTGATCGCCACTTCGCTTCCGGTTGCGAGCGCCGCTCCGTGCGCAATTGCGATGACCTTTTGGGTTACTTCGTTGCAACGCGCCCGGGTCCCCGCCCGGACAAAAAAGCGGGCTTTCGCATAGGCGGGAACAATATTGGGCGCATCGCCGCCGTGAGTGATAATGCCGTGAATTCTGACATCGATCGGAAGATGCTGCCGGAGTGCGTTAATGCCGTTAAAAAGTTGAATCACGCCGTCCAACGCATTAACGCCGTTTTCCGGACAGGCGGCCGCGTGCGCGGGTTTGCCCTTAAATTCAAAATCAATGGGATCCAAAGCTAAGGTTCTTTCCGTCGTCGCGGTCAAATTGGCCGGATGGACCATCAGACAGGCGTCAATCTCCTTAAATAATCCCTGTTTCACATAGCTTGCTTTAGCGCTGCCGTTGGTGCCGCCTTCTTCCGCCGGGGAACCAAACACCACAATCTCCCCGCCGGTCTCCGCCAACACCTTGGCTAAGGTGATGGCTGCCGCCACACTGGCAGTGCCGATGATGTTGTGACCACAGCCATGACCGATTTCCGGCAAAGCGTCATATTCGGCTAAAAATCCCAAGACGGGACCCGTTGCGTTTGGCGCTTTTTTGCGCGCAATAAATCCGGTTGGGTGTCCCGCGATATCCGTTTCGATGCTGAAACCCTCGTCGCGAAGGACCTGGGTCAGTAGTCCCGACGCGTAATATTCTTCATTGCCGAGCTCCGGATGGTCGTTAATATCGTGACTGATCCGAATGTAACGGGGACTTTGCGCTTGAATATCTCCAATCAGTTGTTCGGTTAACGCTGCGGTGTTGATTGTAACAGTACTCATGATAACGTCTTCTTTCATTTGTAATGATTCGCAAGCAATAAAACATCAAGTAAGCATTCAAAATGGAATGAATGCTTACTTGTGGCTAATGGATCAACCTTACTTTAGAACGCAGGAATAAAAGCGCCTTGATAAATGGTTTTGATCGCGTTTTTGACATCTTTGGAACGATACGCCTTGACCACTTTTTGATACAAGGAATTGTCCTTATCCTCTTCACGGGCCACAATCAGATTGACATACGGTTTTGAAGTTTCCAACTTGGAGTTTTCCAGAAAAATTGAATCTTTGACCGGGGAAAATTTGGCGTCGATCGCAACACCGCTATTGATTACCGCGATGTCCACATCCTGCAGTGAACGGGGAATCTGGGTGGCGACGAGTTCGATGATCTGCAGGCGTTTGGGGTTTTCCACAACATCCTTTAAGGTCGGCAAAAGGCCGGCTCCAGCTTTAATCTTAATCAAACCGGCGCTTTGCAATAGATTGAGCGCCCGGCCCTCATTGGTCGCATCATTGGGAATCGCGACTTTCGCTTCGACCTTCAATTTCTTTACCGACTTGAGGCTGCTCGAATAAATTCCCATCGGGGCAAGGATCGTCTCTCCGATCGGCGCCAGTTTCAAATGGCGGTCCGCCGCAAATTTATTAAGATACGCATAATGTTGAAACGCATTCAAATCAATTTCTTTTTCCGCCAAAGCCAAATTGGGGCGGATATAATCGGCAAAGCTGATAATCTGCAACTCGATATCTTCTTTCGCCAGTTTCGCTTTGACAATATTCCAGATCCGGTAGTCCTCACCGGTAATGCCTAATTTAATGACCTGTTTTTTGTCCGCTGCGGCGACGTCGCCAAGATACGAATTGAAAATAATTCCGAAACCAAGTAATAATGCAACAACCCAAACCATTGACTTTTTCATTGATAATCCTCCTTAAATTGACTATATATGTCGCATTAAATATTTTGAACTACCTTGACTGCGACATATTTTCCGCAATTCATAAATTACAATAAATACTGCCGTTCACCTTTCCAGCCATGTTTTAAGGATGGAAAATTGGTTCAAAAATTTATCGCAATTTATATAATCCGGCTTTTATATTAATGACTGGTCAATTTTATCAATAAATCGCCGATTCCTTGAACCACATTGACCAGAATCAGCAAGATAATAATGGTGATGACCATTACATCCGTCTGGAAATATTGATAACCGTAACGAATGGCGAAGTCACCCAGTCCACCTCCTCCGACCGTACCCGCCATGGCCGACAAACCAATTAAACTGATGGTGGTGATCGACAGCGCGTAAATAATTCCGGGGAGCCCCTCCCAAAACATCACCCGGTAGATAATCTCCAGCGGACTTGAACCCATGGATTGAGCCGCTTCGATAACCCCTTTGTCGATATCCAGCAGCGCCGATTCGATCTGGCGCGCGATAAACGGCGCCGACCCGAAGATCAGCGGGACCAGAGCGCCTTTGGTGCCGATGGTGGTCCCCACCAAAAACCGGGTAACCGGAATGATCGCCGCCAACAAAATGATGAATGGGATTGAGCGCAACACATTGATGATTTTACCGACAATGTTGTTGACCGCGCGATTTTCCAAAATTCCGCCGGAGCGGGTGGTTACCAGTATCACCCCGATCGGGATTCCGATGATGGTGGCGATAGCACCGGATATCAAAACCATAAAAATGGTTTCATACAGCGCTTTGATCATATCGGGGAAGAGATTGATCACATTGGGGATGAGCGGTTTCAAGATCTCCAACATCATGTAACACCTCCACTGGAATAGCAAATTCGGTCAGGTATTGAAGCGCCTTGGCAAGATTATCCCGTTCGCCGCGGAACTTGACAAACAGGTTCCCGACCGACACCCCTTGAACCAATTCAATATTGCCGAAGACGATTCGCGTATCAACGGTAAAACGCCTGGATATTTCGGAGATAAAGGTTTGGCTCGTTGTTTCCCCGATAAACGCAACCCGGGCGGCAACTTCGTTATGTTGCAACGAGCGCTCGAAATGTGCCGTTTCTAAGAATTCATTGGCGCGGTTGGACTGAAAGACCGTGGCAATAAAATCCTTGGTCACCTGGACTTTAGGATTGGCGAAAATTTGGAGCAATTCTCCGGATTCGACGATTTTGCCATGATCCATCACCGCCACCCGGTGGCAAATTTCTTTAATCACTTGCATTTCATGGGTGATCACCACAATCGTCAAATTTAACTTTTGGTTGATATCCTTTAAAAGCTTTAATATCGAATGGGTGGTCTGAGGATCCAACGCCGAAGTCGCCTCGTCGCATAACAACACTTCAGGATCGTTCGCCAAGGCCCGGGCAATCGCCACCCGTTGCTTCTGACCCCCGCTCAGTTGCGACGGATACGCCTCGACCTTTTCGCTGATGCCGACCAACTCCAGCAGCTTTAAAACTTTCGTAGCAATTTGATTGCGGTTCAATCCTTGCTTTTTCAGAGGATAGGCAACGTTTTGAAACACATTGCGCGAGCGCATCAGATTAAAACTTTGAAAGATCATCCCAATCTTTTCCCGGCTTTTGCGGAGTTCGTTCGGTGCTAATACCGTCAACTCTTTCCCACTGACGATTACCGTTCCGGAGGTGGGACGCTCCAACAGATTGATGCAACGGATCAAAGTGCTTTTTCCGGCGCCGCTGTAACCGATGATCCCGTAAATCTCCCCGGCGTTGATCTGCAGGTTTACACCACGTAATGCTTCCAATGCGTAACTTTTGGTCGTAAAAGTTTTTTTGACATCTTGCAAACGGATCAATGCCATTCCTCCATTTAAGAAACTGCCACGCGGTCTTTCACTTCTCCATTGTAATTCAATCCATATCAGACAAAAAAATAGACCAAGCCAACCACAGGGGTGCCCTCCCGCAGTCAACTTGGTCTCCAGTCATCTGGTCAACCATCAATATTAAAATCTTTAAAGTCAGTAGGAATACTTGTATTTTTATTTATCATAATCCTTTCGTTGCGTTTTGTCAATTAAAGAAATTACATTATCGCAGAAAAATAAAGCCACTCGCTCCTAATGAACCGAGTGGCTTCAATAAATACATCCGCTTTCATCCATTGTTTTTAAAACGCCGGGACAACCGCGCCTTTATATTTATCGAGAATAAACTTTTTAACCGCCGGGCTTTGCAAAGCGGCAACCAGCTTTTTGATCTCCGGCCGAGTTTCATCGCCCTTCCGGACGACAATTATATTGGCGTATGGCGAGTTGGCGTTCTCGCGGAAGATGGCGGTATTGGGGTCAATCTTGGCGTCAAGGACAAAATTGGTGTTAATCACCGCACCATCCACATCCGGTAACGTCCGGGTCAATTGAGCCGCTTCGATCTCTACAAATTGCAGTTGTTGCGGATTGGCGACGATATCTTGTGGGGTCGCTTGGTAGTTGGCTAAACCCTTCTTCAATTGGATCAAACCGTTCGCCTCCAGCAAAACCAAAGCGCGAAACTCATTGGAGGGATTGTTGGGAATGGCGATTTTAGCGCCTTTTTTCAGCTCATCTTTGGATTTAAGCTTTTTCGAGTAAAACCCAATCGGCTCGACATGTATTTTTCCGGCAACGGTAAATTTATAACCTTTTTCTTTTGATACCGAATCAAGATAGGGAACATGCTGAAAGTAATTGGCGTCAATTTGTTTATCATTGAGCGCCGGATTGAGCTGTCCCTCATCATCGAGCACCACAATCTGAAGGTTGATCCCTTCTTTCTGCAATACCGGTTTAACAACCTCCAATATTTCCGCGTGCGGGACCACCGCTGCTCCGACTTTGAGCGTAAGATTATCGGCAGCAGCCAATCCCGCAACTGAGATACCAGCGATAAACACAACCAAAAACCAGTAAAAAAAACGTTTCATGATCAATCATCCTTTCAAATAATATTGCAATTCACATCACAAGCTCTTATGACGTCTGCGTTCAATTCGATTGGCCATCCGGTTCCCTCCCCATTGAATCAGCTGGACTAAGACGACTAATACCGCCACAGTCCAAAACATGATGTCGTCACGGTAACGCATATAACCGAAACGAATCGCCAAACTTCCCAAACCTCCCGCGCCAATCGCTCCGGCAGTTGCGGTGAACCCGGTGATGGTAATGATCGCCAAGGTGATTCCCCGGATTAACGAGGGCAGGGATTCCGGGATCAAAATATCCCAGATAATCGTGGCAGATTTGGCTCCCATGGCAAGGGCGGCTTCAATTTTGCCTTTCTCCACCTCCTTTAAACTGTTTTCAATAATCCGCGCCAGAAACGGCGCCGACCCGACAGCCAGCGGCACCACCGCCGCCGTCGCCCCAAGGGTGGTCCCAATGATCAATCTGGCTAACGGTAATAAAACCACAATCAAAATAATGAACGGGAACGAACGGAACACATTGACCAACGTACTGACGGTTTGGTTAAAACCTGGCCAATCCGCAATATGTCCTTGCGAGGTCACCACCAATGCAATGCCCAGCGGCAAGCCGATAATTAATGCCGCAACCGTCGATAATACCACCATGTATAAAGTCTCGCCCAGGGCTGTGCCGAGCAGAGGAAAAAGATCATTTGCCATTACACATCATTCCTAAATGTAATATAGATTTTGCTGCAATTCGCAATCGCTCCGAACAAAAAGCTTGGTCGTATCGGTTTGCGGGTTGGTGAACAGTTCTTTCACCGAACCGGTCTCGGTAATCTTCCCATCCTCCAGCACCGCAACCCGGTTACAAACCCGGCGCAATACGTCCATCTCATGGGTGATCAACACGATGGTCAGATTTAAACGGTTATTAATGCTCCGCAACAGTTCCAAGATGGAATAGGTCGTTTTCGGATCCAACGCTGAGGTAGCCTCGTCGCTGAGCAAGACTTCCGGGTTGTTCGCCAGCGCCCGGGCAATTCCCACCCGCTGTTTTTGACCGCCGCTTAATTGCATGGGATAAGCGTTTGCCTTGTCCTGCAATTGCACCAACTCCAACAATTCGCCTACCCGCTGACTGATCCGCCGCCGCGAATCACCCGCCACTGCCAATGGAAATGCGATATTCTCAAAGACTGTCTTGGAGTCGAACAGGTTAAAATGTTGAAAGATCATGCCGATTTTCTTGCGGGCTTCGCGCAACTGCGGTTTGTTTAAAGCGGTGATCTCCTGAGCGCCGATGATAATTTTTCCGGTATCCGGCTCTTCCAAACGGTTCAAGCAACGGATCAAAGTGGACTTGCCCGCGCCGCTAAAGCCGATGATGCCGAAGATATCGCCCTGATCAATTGCTAGATTCACATTTTTCAAAGCGGCGATAGCGCCGTCGGGTGTGGCGTAACTTTTGGTCAACCCTTCAATTTGAATCATCAAAGGCACCTCCTCCCTAAATATTGGCCGCCGCGCTCCGGACTTCGCCCGTCTCCAACGCCAACAGCTCGTCGGCCCATTTGGCCGCCCATTCCCGCAGATCTTTCACATCCAAAGGGGAAGGGGTCTTAGAATCGTTATGTCCGGCAATCCGTTCCGCCAATCGTTGATAAACCTTCGCTTGTTCGGAATCGGGCGCTGCCTCGATGGTGGTTTTTCCCTGCAATTCAGCTTGAGTAACCGTGACCGAACGCGGAACATAACCGATCACTTGAGTGTCAGTCTGTTTGACAAAGTCATCGACGATCTCTTTGGCGTACGGAGCGTTAATGGAGTTGGCGATCACGCCCCCCAGTAAAGCCCCGCCGCTATTGGAGTATTTTTGAATCCCCTTAAACAAATTGTTGGCCGCGTAAATCGCCATAAAATCAGCCGACGACACCGTAAATACGTGATCGGCGATTCCTTCCCGGATCGGCACCGCGAAACCGCCGCAAACCACATCCCCCAACACGTCAAATAAGACAAAATCCAAATCCAACGCTTCAAACACCTTCAATTGTTTCAAAAGCTGCACCGCAGTGATGATACCGCGGCCGGCACACCCGACTCCCGGTGCCGGGCCACCCGCCTCGACACAATAAACCCCGCCGAATCCTTTAAAGACGACCTCTTCGGCTTTGACGGTATTTTTTTCACGTAAAGTATCCAGGACTGTCGGAATATACTGTCCGCCCCGCAGCGTGTTGGTGGAGTCACTCTTGGGATCGCAACCGAATTGCATCACCCGATAGCCGGCTTTGGCCAACGCGGCGCTGATATTGGAGGTGGTCGTGGATTTACCGATTCCTCCTTTTCCGTAAATTGCAATCTGTTTCGTTTTTATTTTTGACAACGAAGACCCTCCTTTACTTTTGCCTGGGAAACCGGAAGGTGGCTTCCTCTGATCCCTGGCTATTTCAAACGTAACTTTTCATTCTTTTCAATCTGGACCACTTTGCCATTCTGAATGATCAGCGTAACCGAACCGTAGCCGATTTTGCCAAGCAAAATTCGCAGCTTTTGCAGATCCTCTTCCGAGATGGGATGGTTCTTTTGAATCTGACTCGAGCGGATATCCACCATTGTTTCGCTCCCCCTTATTTCAACCGTTTTCGTCCGATCCTAGCATTTCGCTTGATATCATTGTTACCTTTTTCGTTAATGCAATATGGTATGCGATCACCGTTAAATAAATTATGATATTCCTATTTAAATACTTGGTTTTAACTCAACGTCACCCCGTTTATCTTCTCCCTCGAAGGTACCCGTTTTTATCTTCCCGCCACTACACTGCTGAACAAATCTTCAATCAAACGCAGGCCGCCTTGATATCCGAGATACCCCCGATCAATAATCGCCCGGTTCGCCACCGGGAAAGAAACGCTTAGATGGGCTGCGCCAATATCCAGCGCCAATTGCCGGTCAAGCGAACTCCCTAATACAAAGGCCGGACTGAAAGCGTTATAATATTTTTGGCCCCGGAATTCCGGCCATCCCAATTTGAAATGGCGAATTACCTCTCCGGTATCGGTCTCAAAAACCAGCCGCGGAGTGGATGTTTCCGGTTTGACCGCCGCCGCGACTTGCGACTGTTCCGCCGGAGTCAGTTGATCGGTACAGACCACGAATTCCGGCAGCCAACCCAAGTCATCGCTGAGAAAATTGGTCAAAGCCGCGCTATAATTGGCATCCCCAACTACAATGGCAAACCGTTGCAGATCAAGATCGTTATAGCAATCGGTCAATGTCTCCAGATAATGATAATAGCGACGGCCTTCATCCGCGATTACCCGTTCGACCGTTGATGTTTCGATTTGCAACGCCGCGGCGGTCTGACGTAAAAACGTTGCAGTCGCGGTTGGGCCGATCGGCGGGACCGCGATCTGATAGGGAGTGCCATGCACTTCTTGAAAGACCCGCGCCGCTTCCACTCCGTAAGTGGGAGATAACACGATGTTCAACTCGGCATTCCCCGCCTGCTCTAACGAGTCCAGTGTGTCAGCCGCAGTAAAGAAGGTGTTGACACTCAGACCTAACTTCTCCAGTAAGACCCGGATCGCTTCGAGGTTGCCGCGCCAAAAGACGTCCATGAACGGAACGATCCCCCAAAGATTAACGCGACGGGCTACGGTTTCTTGCCCCGGTTGGACATAGTTCCGGAATAACGACTGCAAGACCAGGTCATACCCGGCGTAGGAATTTCCTTTAAACCCGCCGGTTTCCGCGTGAATTATCGTTACGCCGTCCTGTTGAAACCGGTTGACGACCGCTTTCACATCATCACCAATGATGTCGGTGACGCAGCCGGTAATGACAAAATATAGGCGCCCCTCCATCATTTGCAATGTCGTGGTAATCTGTTCGCGCAACCGCTCTACGCCGCCGAAGACGACCTCGCGTTCATGAATGTTGGAACTGGGGACGGTCAAACCGCCGCAGTATCCTCCCACTTGCAACGCACTGCCGCCATTTTGAGTCCAAACCGCATTTCCGGCGCAACCTTGCGCCACATGCAGGATCGGAATTGCCTCCGGCAATGCCGTAATCGTTCCCAAGGCGCCTCCCAACGCACAAGTGTAACGGGGCCGTTCGATAAAATTAGCCAATTGTCACGCCTCCCGAATTTTTGATATGTGAAAACGGATCGGCTTGATACCAGCTTTCCGTATACGGCAATCGAATATTCCGGCTAAGTTTGCGGTTAAACGCCGGATTCTTCAATAACCGGTACAAACGGCGGGCTACCTCATAAACTCCTTTGTAACCGATGTAACTGATGTTGGTGTTATAAATGACGTGCGAGGCGATGCCGAGCTTTGCCGCGGTGGCATTACCGTTCCAATGTCCCAGGAACAGATCGGGTTGGAGTTTTTTCAATAAGTTGGCTTCCTCAAACGGCTGCGCATCGGCAATATTAACCACAAAATCATGGGGTGCGAGCTCAGCCAGTTTGGCATACTCCACTTCGGCGAAAGCGTCATGATGGTAGGAACGAATTCCGACCAGTTCAAAGCCTAATTCATGTAAGAGATATCCGGTGGCAAAAGCACGGATCTCACCGGCGCTGATAAACGCCTTCTTACCGCTGAAAAACGGTTTGAACTCGGCCAACCCTGCTGTCAGATCGGTTTCTTCCTGGGCAATCAATTGTTCGGCTCGCTGCTCCAGGCCAAAAAACGCCGCAACGTCCCGTAGCCAACTACCGGTATTGGCGATGCCGATCGGCATGTGCCGGATAATATACGGCACACCGTATTGCTCCTGCAGATGTTTGAGAAAATAGTCGTCATGCGTGGGACAGGTGCTAATGGAGAGCGCCGCTTGGGTCGCCAGGTACATCTCCTCCGGTTTGGTGAAGACCGGGAAGATGTTAACCTCCAAACCCAAAGATTTTAATAACCGCACCAACTCCAGTTCATCAACGCGTCCCATCGAAGAGACATTCATCAGGTTCACGGTCCGGCTGCGCCGGTATTGTTCTTTTAGATCTTCCAGCTCATCGGCGCTGAAACGCTGTTTCCGCGCCGGTTCGTCCAGCAAGTTTCGGCCGAACGAGTGATAGACCGCATCATAAGCGGTGGCCCAGATCTTGGTCTTAAACCCTTCACAATGCACCGGAAGGATCTTCGCGCTCACCTCCGGTTGCAGTTTCGCTGCCACTCCGTCGATGTCATCCCCGATGATTCCCGGCACACACCCGGCCACCACAATCATAGTTGCCGGCCGGTACCGCCGGTCAATCTCGCGCAGCGCCGCCTCTAACTTCGGTTCGCCGCCGGTAACGACTTCGGTTTCGTTGAGCGCGGTCGATAGCCAAGTGGCATCCTTTACCTGACCCCAACGGGCGTTGCCGCCGCCCCGCACATTGGCGTTTTGCGAATGAGCGCAAGAACCGCAGCCAATCGCGCCGTGCAGTAAGACAACACTGTCGGGAATACTGTTAAGCATCGCCAGACCGGGCAAGAGCAAACAGATCGAACCTTGCGTGAAACTGCGCTCCCGCTCGTCCAGACGGCAGCCCCGTTTTTCTTTCAATCCACAAATACTGCCGCCATAAGCGACGGAGGCATGGAGGCGCTCCTCCCGTTTGGGCGGTTCTTTTTGCGCAAAATAACTCATTAACCAATCATCCTTCCAATCTAATTTGCTTGATGCGCCGTAGCAATCATCGCCTGAATATTCGCCAGCGGGACTCCGGGGGGAATGTCACAACCCGGCATCAAAATATAGCCGGGAGTGTCACCAACCTGACGCAAGCAAGCTTGACAGGCATCCGCCACCTCGGCTACCGTTGCGTTTTGCATGATCGCCACCGGATTCATGTTTCCGGCAAAAGCGACCTTGCCGCCAAGCTTTGATTGGACTTGGCCCAAATCAACCTTATAATCGACGGAAAGTAAATCAATTCCGATGGTGGGAATCAGTTCAAGCCGGTTGGTGATATTCCCGCAAATATGCAACGTGACCCAAACACCCTGCTGCTTGAGCCGGTTGACGGCTTTTTGTAATGACGGCACGACAAATTGTTCAAATTGTTGCGGTGAGATCAAATCCCCGGACGCTGAAGGTTCGGCGATGGAGACGATCTCCACGCCAGTTTGGATAAATGACTGCAAATAACTGACGCACAGCTCGGTAGTGAATTCCAGCACCGCGAGGACCGCCGCTTGATCCCGATAGATACTGCGCATTAATTTTTCGACTCCGTAAAGATGTCCGGCCAAAGTGAACGGTCCCCATTGACTCGCCCCAATCAGCCGCTCGTTGCCGAGGCGCGCGACAACCCGCTGCGCGGTCTGCCAAAGGGTTTGAATTCCCGCATCCTGTTGCAAGCGGTTCAGGTCCAACCGTTCAAGATCCGTCACGCTCTCTAGCAGCGGCGCCTGGATATCGGGAGCCCCTCTGGCCCGAAATTTGATCGCCCCGCCGAGCGCGCGAATGGCTAAATTATGATAACCCGAACCGGCCCAGACGATATCCGATGCCACTTCTTTACTGGTTTCCACAATGATTGCCGCAGCCAGTTCCGTATGGTCAAGCAGGTCCTGCAGCGAGTAACCGCGCCGGTTAAATGTCCAGACGCCACCCGAGAGAAGTGCAACCGGGTTGCGCGGGGTTTTTTTGAGGCGAATCGCGTCCGCCACAATCTGTTTTGCATTCATTCAGCTTCCCCCTCATTCAAAATTGTGGTCTGTTGTCGGCCGGTTTGACCCTGACTCGGAAATCCACCACAATCAAATAAAAAAGTTCCCGGGCCGCCCATACCCCTCCCGTAATTGTCGAAACGGGTAGTTCATTACAACATTCCTCTGTTTAAATCCGGCAACGGGGTTGTTGGATTCAACAATAATCTTTACGATTCGACATTCAAACCTTTGTAATTCGACAACCAACTTCCGGAATGGTTCGTCGGGCGGTTCAAACTCTTCCCAACCTCTCGCTGCCGGGATTGGATTGTCAAATTTTATGCAGGTCATTCAATTGAAGGAACAACCATTTATTTTGAAGTCCACCGGGCCAGCCGGGTCGCCAAAACATTAGGCGAAGGATCGTCCGCGGTGACGATTAGCCGTTTTTCAATAGCTTGCAGTATCAGATCCACTCCCAGCCCCAACAGGGCGATGACGATCGCTCCCGCGAAAATGTGGGTAACTTGGTAGTTATCCTGACTATTCCGGATAAACCACCCCAGTCCGGAACTGCAACCCATCATCTCGGCGGCGATTAGCATAAAAAAAGCGTAACCGGCGCTAATCCGGATCCCGGTAAAAATCGCAGGACCCGCAGCGGGAATCGTAACTTTATAGATTAATTGGAAACGGGTTACCCCGAATGCCCGGGTAGCCTTGATGATCGATGGATCGATCTGCCGAATTCCGGCCATCGTGCTAAAAACGATCGGCCAGATACAAGTCCAGGCAATCATGGTTATTTGGGTCATTTCACCGATTCCTAAAAAAAGCAGAATGATGTGAAAAAAGATGAAGGGATTAATTTGAGCGCAAAAATCCAGTACCGGTTCCAAGGCTGACCCGACCAGCCGAAACCAGTTTCCCACCAGGATTCCCAAGGGGATGCCGACGACGATCGCGATTACCAGACCCGCCAAGGCCCGTTCCAGACTGATTAACGTCTGCCACGGCAATACACCGGCGCTCGTCAGTCGCCAGGCGCTTCGGATAACTTCCGCGAAGGGCGGGATAAAAAACGGATTGACCCACTGCATCCGGCTGACAAACTCCCACATCCCCAACACCGCCAATATCGGGGCTATTTTAATCAATCCAGATCGCCACCGAATCATCTCAACCCTCTCCCATTCATTTGGTATATTAAGCGCTTACAGGCCACCGCCGTTTCCAAAGTTCGGAGCGGAGGAGCCATGGGGATGCCGGGAATTTTCAAAACGGATTCCCCCGGTCTGATTGACTTGGTTGGCAAGTTGACCTCCGTAGACGATAATTCCCAATAACGCGGTCATGAGCATTGCGATCTCCCAAGGCTGCAGCCGGTGGGGCGGTTTGGCGATTCGCCCCACCGCGGATTGCGTTTCATTGTCACGCCAGAAATACAACCGTTGGTCGAGCTTTCGCAGCAGACCATTGATGATCATTCCGAGCAAAATGATGGTTGTCGCGGCGGCAAACATCCGCGGAATTTCGTTAAGATGGGCCGAAGCATGCAATAACCAGCCCAAGCCCGCCGTGGCGCCAATCATTTCACTGGCGATCAACATAAAAAAGGCCATCTCCACACCGATTCGCAAACCGGTGAAAATATACGCCGCCGTATGCGGCAATAACACCGACAGCCCATAATCAATTCCTTTGACCTTTAGTGAACGGGCCGCTTTAACGAGTTGCGGATCGATATTCCGAACTCCGGTGACGGTATTAAAAAGCAGCGGCCAGAGGCAAACCCAGGCAATCACGGCGATTTTGGCGGTTTCACCGATGCCAAAGAACAGCATAAACACGGGCATCAACGAGAAGGGGTTGGCTTGACTTGCCAATCGCAGCAAGGGGTTGAATGTTTCGACCCATCTGTTGCCGCAGTATCCGAGGAGCAAACCGCCGGGGATTCCCACCGCCAGTGCCAGCAACAAACCGATTATAGTCCGCCAGACGCTGACCAGGCAATGCACCCATAAAAAGCCTTCCTGCCATTGTTGGGCAATGGTTCCGGCCACCGTCGTCAGACTCGGAAAAAACTTGCCGTTTATCCAGCCGCAGCGGGGCGCCAGCTCCCAAAGCGCGGCGATGATTAATAATCCTGAGACGCGGAACAGTCCGTTACGGATCCGAATTACCGTTGTGTTGCGCATATTACGATTATCCCTCCCCCGCTGACGTGAACCAGCCGTTACAATGTCACGGTCGGCGATATTTCCGCCGCCAAATCATGTTCAACACGGAATGTTTCGTCCTGGACCACCTCGTCGTGTTCGTTTTGCAACAATGACCAGACCCGGTGGCGGATCCAGTTGAAATCCGGCGAAGAACGGATATCGCCAATGCGACGCGGACGCGGTAGTTTCACCGGAACGATCTCCTTAATCGAACCGGGATTGGTGTTCATTACCGCGACCCGGTCGGCGAGGAAAACCGCCTCGTCAATGCTATGCGTGACAAAAACAATCGTTTTGTGGGTTTCTTCCCAAATCCGCAATAATTCATCTTGTAAAGTCTCCCGGGTTTGCGCGTCGACCGCGGCAAACGGTTCATCCATCAGCAGAACTTCCGGATCGTAAGCGAGCGCCCGGGCAATCGCCACCCGTTGTTTCATGCCGCCGGACAACTCGTATGGGTAATGGTCCTCAAAATTCTGCAGTCCGACCAGATTGATATATTCCTGACTGATCACGTAACGCTGCGCTTTGGGAAGGCCCTTAATTTCCAAGCCGAACTCCACGTTTTGCCGTACGGTCCGCCAAGGGAACAATGCATATCCCTGCAATACAATCCCCCGGTCCAAGTCCGGTCCGGTGATCAGTTTCCCATCAATCCGGATCTCGCCGCTCGAAGGATGGTTCAGTCCCGCCAACATATCGAGGAACGTCGATTTACCGCAACCGCTGGGACCGACAATCGTCAGAAACTCTCCCTGTCTGACCTCAAGATTGAGATCTTGGATCGCCACAAATTCTTTCGCCCCTTTCCCTTCACTGCGACGTACCTGAAACTGCTTATTGATCCGGGTCGCCACGATTTTCAAGGGAGCGGGCAAGGTCTCGGAAACACTGGTCATTTACGGTCATCCTTTCATTGATCGTTCCCTACCGGTTGGAGCGGGACGCAACAACGCCCCGTTCCAAACCATGGTTATACTTTATTTTTGATTGCCATAAGAATCAAACTGATGGGTGATGATATCGGAAACCTTAATTTTTCCTTTCTCCAAAGCGCCACTGGCTTCCGAACCTTCGATCCATTCCTGAATTTGTTTCTCATTGATCCGCGCGTCGGTCGCGTAATAATGGTTGGCGCTGACCGGAATCTTTAAATCCTCCGAAACCAGTTTTTGGTTTAATTCCGGATTGGCGTTGATCCAACGTTCCGCCTTTTTAATCGCGATCACGAATCGCTTAACCTCTTCCGGATGTTTGGCGATAAAATCATCGGAGAAATAATACATATAAGTCCCGGCGCTTTCCCCGCCGATGGTCCGACTAGTGACCAGAATGTTGGCGATCTTGGTATCCTCGATCGCTTTGTAGAAGGTTGGATGCGGAGTGGCAATATCAATCAAATTGCGTTTCAACGACAATACTTGTTCGATATCGGGCATTACGACCCACTCGATCTTCTCTTTCGGGATCCCCTGTTGGGCGAAGAGTTTGTCGGTCAGGTAATCGATACAGGCGTTCCGCAGTAAAGTCCCGATCTTGATCTTCCGTTTGAATGTTTTCAGATCTTTCAATGATTTAAGCGGGCCGTTTTTATTCGAAACCCACCACATATGTTGCAAACGAATATCCTTAATGTTATTCGGCGGTTCGATAATCGAACGAACTACGCCCCGTACTTTGGCGCCGCCGGCGCGGGCGATCGCCAGGGTGTTCGGATGGGCGCTTCCCACGTCGTTATTGCCGTTAATAATCGAGGCGATCCGTAACGGCGGTTGGGTATCCCCGGTATAAACGATTTGTAATCCTTGCTCTTTAAAGTAACCGTTCTTGTCAGCGATTAAAAACGGTGCGGAAGTACAATCGGATCGGCTCCAGGTTTTAATCGGCGTTAACTCTTTATTGTCGTCCGCTTTGATGAGTCCACTCCCGAAGATAACAGCGCCCACTGTGGCCACCATCAGCGCGACAGTGATTATTAAGGAACGTGTTTGCATTGTCAATCCCCTTTCTTGAAATGATCAATTGATATCGGGTTGTTCTTTCCAAGTAATTACTTTTTTCTCGATAAAAATTATCAAGTTGTTAATCACAATTCCCAGTACCGCAATGGTTACCGTAGCTGAAAACAACCGAGTGATCTGGTAATTCACCTCGGAATTCAAAACCAGCCAGCCTAACCCGGCGCTGGCGCCGATCATCTCGGCCGCGATCAACATAAAAAAAGAGATGGAAGCCCCCATTTTGATCCCGGTGAAAAGCGTCGGCGCCGCCCCCGGCAAGACAATTTTCCAAAACAGCACCCATTTGGATGTTCCCATCGCCCGGGCGGCTTTTAGCAATAATGGATCGATATTTTTGACTCCACTAATGGTATTAAAGAGAATCGGCCAGATGCACACCCAAAAAATAATGGAAATCTTCGCCACTTCCCCGATGCCAAAAAGCAAAATAAAGATGGGAAAGACTGAAAACGGATTAACTTGGGCCAAAATCTGCAATAAGGGATCTAAGTACTCTTCAAACCGTTTAAACCACCCGCCCAGCAGAAATCCTAACGGCAACGCTACCGTAGCCGCAACGATAAACCCGATCATCGCCCGTTGGAGGCTGACACCGATATGGACAAACAGTTCGCCTTTAGCGGCCAATTTCCAAAGAGTCGCGAGGATCTCGGATACGGTTGGAACGAATTGATGATCCGCGATTCCGACCTGCGGAGCAATCTCCCAAAAGATGAAGAAGACAATCACCGCAATGCTTTTACGAAAAACTGCGCTCACCCTTTGTTCAAGCCGCTTTGGACTGTTTAGGCTCATAAAAATCACCTCCTTTTTACCGAGTCTATCTACAAAGCAAGCCATGCACCCCGATGATTGCCGTGATGCATGGCTTCCAGTTTACTGGTCAACCTTAATCGATATTAATCGATTGATAACCTATCTAAAAACTAAGCGATTGGACAAAAACCCGATCAAAGTTGGGGAAACTCTCCAACTCAAGCACTGTCACATCCTTGATCACCCTGGTCATCGCCTCTCGGTAGAACTGGTTCAATAAAAAAGCTTGCGCGCCGGTTTTCGAAGTGTTGCCGACCATTTCCACTTTATCCTGGAACTCCTCTGGTATTAGCCCGATATTGATCAAACTGTTCACTTTAAGATGATAGCCGAATGATCCGGCGATTAACACCCGTTCAACAGCTTTCGCCGGAATATTGGCTTCCGATAACAAAAACTCGATTCCAGCGCGGATGGCACCTTTCGCCAATTGAACTTGGCGTAGGTCGGTCTGGGTAAGCCAGATCGTGTCCGTGATCTGAAAGACCAACTTACCGTCGCGAACAATCAGCCGCGAGCGAAGTAAGTCAGGAAGCAACTGATTTTGAGAGTCATTCAACTTGCCGTTTTGGTCGACGACCCCCTGAACGACCAGGCTACTAACAATATCCAACAATCCGCTGCCACAGATACCGGTAGCCGTCCGGTTTCCGATGGTTTCATAGTGTATCTGTCCGTCGTCATCAATTTGAAAGGACTCAATCGCACCGTTTTCCGCGCGTTGGCCATGAGTAATGTTCATCCCTTCAAAAGCCGGTCCCGCTGCGGTTGAAGTTGCAATCATCTTGCCGTCGGTTGCCAAAACCATTTCTCCGTTGGTTCCAATATCGATCAATAATGTAATGCCCGGTCTGCGGTCCAATTGGGCCGCTAAAATTCCCGATGTTATATCGGCTCCGACATAAGCGGAGATTATCGGGGGAATATAAATTAAGCCAAACTCGGCAATATCGATGTTATGATCGATCGACCGCAACCAATTGCCCCCGGTTACCACCGGCCGGTACGGATATTTTCCAAGCGGCGCCGGATTAACATTGAGCGCCAGATGCAACATGCATGGATTCCCACTAAATACGATCTCATAAATATGCGCTTTATTGACCTCCGCTGCTGCGGTTAGCTCCCGAATCATCCAATTGATCTGAAAGATCAACGTTGAATATAACATCGACAACCCTTCCGGTTCAGCGGCCACCTTGATCCGGGACAACACATCGTGGGCTCTTGTGGCTTGGGGATTTAACCGCGAAACGGTCGCAAGTTCATGACCGGTTTCAATGTCAACCAGTGTTGCAACGAGGGTCGTGGTTCCAATATCCAGGGCGATTCCGTAATTTTCCGTCTCGGTATTACCCTTTTCGGTCCCTAACAATCGACCCCCGGCATAAATCCCCGTCAATTGCTGCAATTTGCTATATTCCTTTGTGATATACGGATTAGACTCGCTAGCCAGGTTTTGTCCGCTGCTTAAAATTTGAACGCTCTCGCTCGCAGCATCAAAAATCGCGGTCGTCTTTGCAACCAGAAGGTTCGTTTTATTGGTTTTAAAGTTTATCCGAACCATAATGGTACTCCTTTACCGGATGGGTCAACCCCATGAATAGTAAGCGCTCATCACTTATAATTTACACGGCGACATTTTGGATCAAACGTTGCGCCAACCGCGCAGCGGCGGCGGCGTCCCGCGAATACCCATCCGCGCCGATTCGGTCGGCAAACGCTTGGGAAATCGGTCCGCCGCCGACCATCACGGCGATCCGGTCGCGTAAATTTTCCGTCTTCAGTAGCCGGATCACTTCCGCCATTCCCTCCATGGTTGTTGTCATTAAGGTGGAGATGGCGATAATGTGCGCGCCGACCTCCTTCGCTTTCGCCACAAAAGCCTGCGGAGCGACATCACGGCCCAGATCAAACAGTTCAAAACCGGCCGTTTCCAGCATGATTTTGACTAAATTTTTGCCGATATCATGGGTATCCCCTTCGATTACACCAATGACGACTCGATATTTTTTCGCTTGTGAATCAACTTTCAGATGTGGTTTTAGAATGTCCAGTCCAGCATACATCGCATCGGAACACATTAACAATTCAGGGATAAAGTACTCTTCTTCCTCAAAAAGTTTACCGGCTCGTTCCATGCCATCGGCCAAACCTTTTTCAATCGCTTCATAAGGGTCATACTGCGCTCGAACAACTTCCTCCGCCAACTGGACGGTGGTTTCTTCCTCCATCTCCACCACGGCATCGGATAACCCTTGATATAACTCCGCCTGGCTTTTTGACACTTTGATCACCCACTTTGATAATTAAAAAAACCGGGTTTATTCCAGCCCCAATCATTCTGAAATAAACCCGGTCTCCAAGTCAATCTGGTCAACCGAACCCACAGTAACATAAACAAGCCCTAACTTGTTGCAATTTGCCAACTCAATGGTAATATTAGCAAACCAACCGCTCGATTAGGATTGTTGAAATAATACCGTCGACAAATACCGCTCACCAGTATCGGGGAGTAACGCCACAATGGTCTTTCCTTTATTCTCCGGCCGCTTGGCAATTTGAGTCGCTGCAAACGCGGCGGCTCCGGATGAAAACCCAACTAGCAAGCCCTCGCTTTTAGATAACTGACGCGCGGTTTCAATGGCCTCTTCATTTTTGACTTTATAAATCTCGTCGATTACGGAACGATTAATGATCTCCGCCACAAATCCGGGACCAATTCCTTGAATTTTATGCGGTCCAGGTTTGCCACCCGACAGAACCGGCGAGTCAAAGGGCTCAACTGCGACAATTTGGACCGACGGTTTCTTTTGTTTGAACACTTCCCCAACTCCGGTAATGGTTCCGCCGGTTCCCACGCCCCCGACAAAAATATCCACTTGGCCGTCGGTATCCCGCCAGATTTCTTCGGCAGTGGTTTTCCGGTGAATCGCCGGATTGGCCGGATTTTTGAACTGATTGGGAACGAACGAATTAGGGGTCGCCGCAGCCAACTCCTCGGCGCGACGAACCGCGCCGTTCATTCCTTCGGTTCCGGGTGTCAGGACCAGCTCAGCGCCTAACGCTTTTAAAAGATTACGCCGTTCAACGCTGAAGGTCTCCGGCATCAAAAGAATCAGCTTGTAACCTCTGGCCGCTGCTACAAACGCCAGAGCGATACCGGTGTTACCACTGGTCGGCTCGATAATCACGGTGTCCTTATTAATAATACCCCGTTCCTCGGCATCTTTAATCATCGCATATCCGATCCGGTCTTTAACACTGCCTGCGGGATTGAAATATTCCAACTTGGCAATCAGTCGGGCTTCCAACCCCTCGGCATTGTTGTAATTTGTCAATTCCAGTAATGGAGTGTTTCCGATCAGATCGACTAAACTTTTGGCGATTTTGGTTGACATATCTCTTTCCTCCTGTTCAATTTGGACTTTTTATTTCATATCAAGAAGCCCCAGTGCGTCCTCCTTGATATGTCTCCACTAGGCAGTTGGGTAGGCCAGTTTCCAAGAACCGTTCACATATAAGAAAAGGCTATGCCAACCCCCGAAATGCGGATTGAAAATAGCCTCCAGTTGACTGGTAAACTCTTGTCATATTTTATGAACAATTTCAGTATGATATGAATTACGGTTTTAATTTCTGTAATTCCCATTGGGTTACTCTACATTATTATGGTACAATAAATCTATTCACCTGTCAACACTTCTTTGTTATTTTTTGAAGATAAAGGGAGATCCGAAAGATGAAAACCAAGATCATTGCCTGCGCCGTGATGCAAGAAGAATTATTGGCAATTGTCCCCGAACATGCCGTGGCGTTTGAATTTATCACGATGGGATTGCACCTTCATCCGCAGCGTTTACATGCGGAATTGAAACGCTTGTTGCAAAACGTGACCGGTTATGACCGGGTAATATTGGGATTTGGACTGTGCGGCGGAGCCAGCAACGGACTGCAGGCCGGAACAGTGCCGTTAAGTATTCCAAGAGTGCATGACTGTATCCCCACCTTTTTAGGAGCTAACGAGCGCTTTCACCAATTGCGGACCGCTAATTTGGGAACCTTCTACTTAAGTGGCGGCTGGCTGGAGGGTGAGCACAGTTTATTAACCGATTACGAGCGGGTCGCAAAGAAACATGGTTCCCAAAAAGCGTTGCAAGCCTTCCGGACCATATTTGATAGCTACAACCGTATTCTTTATATTCGGACCGGTCATCCTCGGGAAAGGGAAACGGTGACGAAATCCCGGGAGCTTGCAAAGCTACTGCAATTGAAGTTTGAAGCAATCGACGGATCACCCGATTTATTCAAAAAAATTGTCAACGGTCCGTGGGATGACCGTGATTTCATTAATCTTCAACCCGGCGAAACTATCCGCGAGGAAATATTTTTAGAATAACATGGCTATTTTCCCTCGATCCACTTCAGCCATGGGAAAACGTCATCGGAATGGAGTGTTCGTAAAGCTTTTCACTAAATTCGCTACCCGTCCCCGGTATGCCGCAGGCATCGGCACGACAGTGTTTACAATGGCGAAATACCGCGAGATGTTTTTCAACCAGCATTCGGGCAGAGTTTAATTGCTGACAATCGGGGGCCGGCCAATTTTGGAATTCATGTTGGGGGATGAGTGGAATAATGTTCATCCGGCTTGCTCCCAACCCTGCGGTGACCGCCGCGATCTCTTCCAAACAATGGTCGTTAATTCCCGGAATTAAAACAGTGTTAATCTTGATAACCGCTCCCAAATCAGCCATTCTTTTTATCCCGTCTTTTTGAGCCGCAATCAAAGTCCGCGCAGCACATTCGCCTTGAAGCACCCGCTGATTTACCACAACTTGAGAACAGATTTTGGGTAAAACTCTTTCATCCAAAGAGTTTACCGTGACAGTAACCGTTTGTACTCCCGCCTTGATCAAGCATTCGGCTTTCTCCGCAAGTAACAAACCGTTCGTACTCAAGCACTTAACCAATTGCGGAAAGAAACGGTGAACCTGTTCAAAAACGGTCAACGCATGATCGGTTGCCAAAGTGTCTCCCGGTCCGGCAATACCAACTACTGTGATCTCCGGGCAGACTTGCAATGCTTTCCGGACCATTTGCACCGCCGCATCGGGCTGTAAAAGTTTACGGCTGACACCCGGCCGTTGTTCCCACTTATTAAAGCCGCGCCGGCAGAACCGACATTGGATATTACATCCCGGACTAACCGGCAAATGAATCCGGCCGTACTGAAAATGCGCATCATCATTGAAACAAGGATGACGTTTGACTAAATGTTCAAATAATCTTGATTTTGGATTGAACTCCGCCATTTTAATCCACTCCTCTGGATTTTTAAGATTATCCGTTTGGTCGCTAAAGTAGAAAAGCCATGCGGAACTTAGTTTATTTACTAAGTCAGCATGGCCTCCGGTAACCCAGTCAACCAATTCTCAATTATCTGCGGGGATTTCATTCATTGGTTCACTTCGACTTGAAACTGTTTTGCTACCGATGAGTTTTACCCATTCCCGCTATTGGATCATTCCAGTAAAATACGCTTTCCTATAGCAGTTGCAACATTTGTTGGAGGGTGATTCCCAATACCACGATCGTAATCGCGGCTGCGTATACTCTGACGGTCTGATTGACCATAGCCGCTAAATGTAACACTACACTGGCAGAGTAGCCCCGATATACTCAGCAGGAAATGGCCTACCGGAACAACTGCCTTTGACAGCATCGTCACTTCCTCCGTTCCGTCGCTTACACTCGGATTGAGCTATACCACCGCGATCAGTTGGTGATGTACGTAAAGGGATCCTGCGAGTACCATTGAGTTTTAAAAGGCAGACGGGTATTGCGTTGGAGATTGCGTTGGAAGGCCGAATTTTGCAGGAGTTTGGCAGCCCGTCGCGCGACATCGAACACACCGCGATATCCGAGATAATATTGATTCTGACTAAAAATGGGCAGCGATGGAATTCCGAGCTTTGACGCCCAAACATTGCTTCCGCTATGTCCCAAATAAAGATCCGGCTGGATCTTTTGGAGCAGATTAACCAATTCAAAGACTTGGGTTGTGGCAATATTCACTTCCAGCTCCGGGCTTAATTCAGCAGTCTTCAGATAAAGAGCGTCACCGAACCGGTCATAGTGGTGACCCCGGATTCCACGAATGACGCAACCCAGCTCCTGCAGTAACATCGCGGTAGCTGCTACCCGAATCTCGCCGCCGCTTAAAAGCACTTTCTTCCCCTGCAACTCTTCCCGGTAACGGCTGATACTTCGCTCCAACTCGGCCGTCTCCACCGCGGCAATCCGCTCGGCTTCAGGCTCCCGTCCGAAGATCCGGGCGATATCCAATAACCATTCTTTGGTGTTACGGATCCCAATCGGCATCGTATTTAATATATAGGGAGTATCGAAACGCTCCTTCAGAAACTCCAAGAAATAGTCATCGTGGGTTGGGCAAAGGCTGACATTAAGCGCCGCCCCGGAGATTGCCCGAAATTTTTCGGGATGCGTAAAGTTCGGATAAAAGTTGACTTCCAGGCCTAACGCGCGCAATAACCGTTCAAGTTCCAACTCGTCGGTCCGGCCAATGGAGAAAACATTGAATAGGTTCACCGTCTTGCTCTTACGGTACTTTTCGCGTAAATCGTCCAATTCATTTGGAATCACCGTTTTTTCACGATCCCGACTGAGCTTCAGGCTCCGGCCTAAACCGTGATAGACCGCATCATAAGCGGTAGCCGAGATCTTGGTCTTGAATCCTTCGCAATGAACCGGGATGATCCGTGCTGTAATCTGCGGCTGCAACCTTGCCGCCACCTCGTCGATGTCATCGCCGATGATCCCGGGCGCACAGGTGGTAACAACCACAATCGCAGCCGGACGATGGTTGCGTTCCGCGCCGATAATGGCTTGCTCTAACTTTTGGGCGCCGCCGTTAATAATATCCTGTTCTTTCAGGTTGGAAGAGAGCCAGATCAAGGGTTCGGGGGTTTGGTCCCGCTGTTTCAAACCGGTACGGTGATAACTGTCCGAACCGTGACTGGAACTGGCGCACCCGACCGGGCCGTGAACAATAATGACCGTGTCCGGCAGGGTATGCACCATCGCCAGCGACAGACCTAGCTGACAATTACAGGCCTGAGTGAAGCTACGGTTCTTCCGAAGTAGACAACCCGCCTTGGATTCCTTTACCAATTGACAGGCTTTACCCCCATACGTATTGCTGGCTAATAGCCGTTCTTCCCGTTTGGGAACCATTTTTTCATCAATCATACTCAACTGTATCTGCCTCCTCCCGCCACCTGCACATCCAACAGGTCTTCCACCAAGTGCAGACCACCTCGAAAACCTGCGTAACTTCGATCGAGAATGACCCGATCGGAAACCGGATAACTGACACTTAAAGTTTTCGCCCCAATCTGTCCGGCCAAATCCCGCTCCAACGAGCTGCCGATAACAAACGCCGGATTGAAACCATGGAAATAGCGTTCCTGACTTGAGATTGGCCATGCTGCGGTGAGATGCCGCCCAACTTCCGAAGTGTCGGTCTCAAACACCAGCCGAGGCGGTTTGGTGCCGGTGATCCGCTGAAAAATCGCTTGTAATGTTGTCTGTTGTTCCTCCGGTAACGGATCAGTGATTACCACGAGTTCCGGTAGCCATCCCAAATCGTCGGCGAGAAACCGTGTTAACGCGAAGCTATAATTGGCGTTTCCCACGACTACCGCATAATGTTGCAGATCGAGATCAGTGTAGAGGTCGGCGATCCGTTCGATAAAACAGTAATAGTATTGGGTTTCAATTGCGATCAGCCGTTCAGTTTGCTGATTGTCAATCCCGGCGAATCCGGCCACCGTCCGTAAAAATTCCGCAGTCGCCGTCGGTCCGATCGGCAGGTCCGTTACAATATAAGGCGTTCCAAATTTCTCTTCAAAAGCTGCAGCCGCCGCTCCGGCATAAGTACGCGAAACTACTACATTTCCGATCGCAATTGCCGCATCCGCCAGATTATCAAGGGTTTCATCATAGCTAAAAAAAGTATTCACTTCGATACCGAGCAGTTGGAGCAACCGCTTTAACTCAAGAAGATCGCCTCGGTAAAACGGGTCTAATCCTGGAACAACCCCCCAAAGATTGATCCGCTTTGCGTCTTTCCCTACCGGGGGTTTAACCCATTCCCGGAACAACGTCTCCAAGGTTATTTCAAATCCTTTATATGAATTTCCGATGAATCCTCCGGCATTAATGGAGATAATCGGCTTTCCCTGCTGTTTAAAAATTCCGGCGACATTCTTAATATCATCGCCAATGATCTCCGTCATACAACCGGAAGCGACCACATAGAGCTCTGCCTCGATCAGATCGAAGGTATTACGGATCTGCTCTTGCAACCGATCCTCGCCACCAAAGACGATCTCGTTTTCCACCACATTGGAACTGGGAAGGGCCAATCCACCGCAATAGCCTGCGCCCAGAAACCCGTTCCCACTTTGTTGAGCCGCTGCCAGATTGCCGCCGCAACCCGCCGCAGCGTGAATAATAGGGACAGCTCCCGGCAACGCCGTTATCGTGCTCAGTACGCCTCCTAATGCGCAGGCGAACCGGGGCCGTTCGATATATGACATAAGACCACCTCGTTTTGTTAATTGTCCGGTTCAACTTATTTTTGCTTGTAATACGGATTGTAATCATTGGTGTAAATAGCGGTGGGTTTTAATTGACCCGGCTTAAGCTGACCGTGACGCAACATCATCGCAAACCAGTCATTGATATAGGAAGCCTGAATATAATCGTTCTCATCATACCAGAAGGCTGTAACATTCTCGGGTTTCAGTTTTAGATGGCGCGCATTGATCTCAATCGCTTCTGGCAGGTGGGAGTTGATCCATTTATGCGACCGAATGAGCGCGCGCACAAAACCGCGAACCTGATTGGGATGCTTCCGGATGAATTCTTCGCTGAAACCTCGGATCGACGCCCCCGAACCGGGGTTTTTTGTAATCTCCCACGTATTGACCAGTTTTAATAGTTTTTTATTCTCGGATGCCTGTTTCCAATATTGAGGATGCAGGCAGATCACATCGATCAATCCCTGTTCCAAAGCCTGTTCTTGCTGTGTATCCGGCATGATTACAAACTCCGCTTTGGCATTGGGCAATTTGTTTTGGCCTAGCCACTCAAAGAATAATAGATCGGCACAGCCGTTAATGCCGGAAACTGCTACTTTGATTGGACGTTTCCCCTTGCGGATATCGGCGGCGCTCTGTATGACGGCGCCTTTCTTAACAAAATAGACCATATGGGGATAGTTGGGGTTATCCACCATTCCCGGAGCGACGATTTTAATTTTGGCTCCGGCCAAGATCGCTTTGGCAACGGTATTGGGATGTCCGGTAAAGACATCGTCGTGACCGCTAACAATGGTGGCGATCTCCGTTCCGGGCTGTAACACCCCGATATATTTAAGTTGAATCCCCTCTTCTTTAAAATAACCCAGTTCCTCGGCGATAAAATATTCCGAAAAGCCGGTTTGGGTCTGCGAGCGGATCGTAAAAAGTTTCTTCGCGGGTGCTTCCGAGAAAACAACTCCGGATACGATAATCAAGGTCAATATAAGAATCCATAATGCTGTAACAATCACTCTTTTTTCATCTGCTTCCTCCGTTCAAACGTGTCATTGGAACTTCAGTTAAGCGGCAGTTCCTCTTTCCACCGGGTAATTCGCGTATTGACTCCCATTAAAAGATAGTTGATGACCAAACCCAACAGCGACATGGTTACGATCGCCGCATACATCTCAGGAATTTGAAAGGTAGTCTCCGATGTATACAGGAGAAAACCAAGTCCGGCATTGGACCCGATCATCTCCGCCGCAATCAGGATCAAAATTGAATAGGTGGCGCTCAAGCGAATCCCGGTGAAAATCGACGGAAAAGCGCCGGGAATAATCACCTTCCGAAACAAAGTAAGCGATGAAGCTCCCATGGAGCGGGCTGATTTGATTAACAAGGGCTCCACGCTTTTTACTCCGGAGATTGTATTCAACAAGATTGGCCACTGTACGCCCCAAAAAATGATCGCTACCTTGGAGGTTTCCCCGATTCCGAAAAGTAAGATGAAGACAGGAAACAATGACAATGCAGAAGTCTGGCGAAAGGTTTGCAACAACGGGTCGATAAACCGTTCAAACCCCTGATACCATCCGATCAACAGTCCCAACGGAATCGAGATGATCAAACCCGCCGCAAATCCCAGCACGGCCCGTTGCAAGCTGACGAATAAATGCATCACTAACGTGCCGGATACCGTTAGATTCCAAAATGCCACGGCGACTTTAGAAAACGGAGGCAAAAAAGTTGGATTAATCACGCCTAACCGGGCGGTAATTTCCCAGAATAATAAAAAGATAGTGATCGCCAACAGGCTATAGATCATCTCGTACGTTTTTTTCAAAAAGCCAACCGTCATTATTTCACCTCCAATCGTTAAAGCTTGAATCCAAATCCGCTATATTTATGATAAGACTAATAACTTCGCTGATGACACATACTATTGAAAGTCTTGCAACACTACGGTATAGATATCCTCAATCAAACGTTGCGCCCCGTCGTAACCTACATAAGAACGGTTTAGCACCATCCGGTCGGTGACGGGCAACGAGATCGATAATTGGTAACCATTGAGCTCCTTACTTAAGACCCGCTCCCAAGCGCTGCCTAAGATGAGCGGACGGCTATGAAAATTCACCTTCCGCAACTGTTCATGGGCAAATCCGCCATCGTTGGTGAAGACCACCGGCGCTGTAATTCCTTCGATAAAGTGTTGAAACTCGGACCGGATTGCCTCCTGATACTCCACTGGGGTATCATCGGTGATAAACTGGGTCTCCGGCAATAATCCCAAGTCATTGATGAGAAAACGCGAAATACCCAAAGCATAAAAACTATCGGCAATGGTCACAAAACGCCGCGGCATCAGGCGTGTTTCAAGAATGATGTCGGCGGTTCGTTCGATATAGTAATAATAATCATCTTCCCCTTCCTTAATCACGTCCTTGACCACCTCCGGACGAAGACCGGTAAATTGGCCGACCGTCCGTAAAAAATTGCTCGTTTCCGTCGGTCCAATCGGCAAAGCCGGATAGTGTAAAAAGGGTGTCGCATACTTATCCTGCAACCGTTTGGCTGTCTGTAGGCCAACCCATGGCGATAGTACCAAGTTAAACTGGGCTTGAGGAATTTTGCCCAAGGCGGTAACTCCTCGCCCCGGTCCAAAAATGAGGTTTGGTTTCAGACCGATTGCCGTCAGTAACTGACCGATATTTTTTAAATTCCCGGTCCAAAAAGCATCGTGGAAGGGAACCACCGACCAGACATTGACGAGACCCGGTTCAATCGCTGGCGCGTTTTTGGGCAGATATTGATCGATAATCGCGTCCAACACCGTCTCATGACCGAAAATGTTCGTCCCTTTAAACCCGCCGGTCTCCGCATACACAATCGGTTTTCCCTGATTCTGAAAGCCCCGGACGACTTCGCCGACATCGTCTCCGACAATATCCGAGGTACATCCAGTCAACACCACATACAGATCCGCGTCCAACACTTTAAAGGAGTTCGCCACCACCTCTTGAAGACGCTGGGTTCCACCGAAAATGATCTCTTTTTCACTGGCATTGGTGGATGGGACTGAATGGCCCCCGATATACCCGGAACCCTGACAACCATTCTCCACCGCCAGCGCGTTCCATAATTTTTGGCCGCAACCCGGTCCGGCATGCAAGATGGGAACCGCGTGGTCAATGGCTTGAACGGTCTGTAAAGCGCCGAGGGCGCATACATGACGTATCTGTTCTACCAGCTGTACGTTCATCCCTCGGCCTCCTTTAATAAACTGAAACTATCCTGTTCCAACCACCAATCGGTATAAGGCAACTTAATCCGCGCCGCCAGATTCTTCGCTAAACTGCGGTTGGCTAAAGCATCAATGATCCGGTAGCCAAAATCGATTAATCCTCGGTAACCAAAGGCGCTGAACTCGTCGGCGACCATGACTGACGTAATCCCCATCTTGGTAGCCCAGACCGAAGTACCGCCATGGCGTGAGACATAGATGTCCGGCCGTAAACGGTTTAACAGATTCAGCAGCTCGTAGTTCTGTTGGTCGCAGACGCTGACCGGCAGATCCGGGGTTCGCTTCGCCCCGGCAATATCCAACGTCGATTCCGGACAGGTGCCATGGTCGTAATGTTGATCAAAATGCCAGGTCGCACCCCAGATTACTTCGACTCCCAACTCCTCCAACACCCGCACATAATTGTGACCGAAACTCGGCCCCATCCCAATCACCGCTTTGCGTCCGCTTAGCTTCGACCGAATCTCGCTCAATTCCGGAGCAATCCGTTCTTTCTCCTCGGCAATGAACGTCTCAACTTCCGTTTCCTTGCCGACCGCTTGGCCCAACCCTCGGAGCCAACTGTCCATCCCGGCAATTCCATGGGGTTGGAGTGATTTCACATACGGAACTCCATAATGCTCCTCCAAGCCGTTACCCAAATACCCGCCTAAAGTGCCACAAATACTGATGGTCGCCGCCGACTCCGAGATCTTCGAAAGCTCTTCAACGGTGCTGAAGGGCGCGATGAATACCGGTCGTAAGTCCAGACGGGCCAAGATCCGGGTAATGGTCTCCTTGGCACTCCCCCGGAAATTAATCATATTGACCACATTGGTTTTTTGCTGCGGCGGCTTGACGATCCATGTCAAAATGGCATGATAGGCGGCATCGAAACCGGATGCCCACACTTTGGAACGAAAACCCTCGCAAAAGACCGGAGCCAATGGTACCGGAATCTCCTCCCGCAATTCATCCAGGACGCCGTTGATGTCTTCGCCGATAATCGCCGAAGCGCACGAGGTAGTTACAAAAATCGCTTTCGGATTGAAGCGGCGGTATGCCTCACGGACCGCCTCGCGCAATTTAGTAGCGGCGCCGAAGACCGTATCCTCTTCGGTCATATTGGTGCAAATAAAATTGACATTGCGATATTCCCAGTTACGAACCTTGCTGCCCCATTTATTCTGCACGTTGGCGCCGACCGAGTCTGCGGCGCAACCAATTGGAGCGTGGCTGACGATGGCGGCGTCGCGGATTCCGGCCAGATGACCCTGGGCGCATCCGGAACTGCAAGCGCTGGTCTGGCTGAAACTGCGTTCCCGGTTCTTGAGCGTGCAACCGCCCGCCCGGGTCGCTAAATCCCTAATGGTGCCATGATAACCGGTAATTGCTCCAAGCCGGTTTTCCCGGGTTGGAGACTCCAGACTTTGAATATTGATCGGCATAATCGAACCTCCTCATATACAGCTTGCGATGTCTGCCGCAATACATATTGGAACGATCATCGCGGCAACTGTTCCTTGACTTATCCGTTGAATCCGTTCAGGGTCAATGATGAAAATTTATCCAATGATTTTGTTTTTAGATTCCTACCGCTTCGCTACGAATTTCGCCGGTCTCCAGCGCCAGAATGGCATCAGCCCATTTGGCCGCCCAATCCCGCAGCTCCTTCACATCCAACGGCGCCGGAACTTTGGATTCGTGATGATCGGCGATGCGTTGTGCCAAGCGCCGGTATATTTTAGCTTGTTCCGAATGGGGCGCCGCTTCGATCGTAGTTTTTCCTTGCAGTTCACTCTGGGTCACCGTTACGGAACGAGGCACATACTCAACAACTTGAGTCTGGGTTTGCCGGACAAAATCATCGATAATGGATTGAGCATACGGAGCATTGATGGAGTTAGCGATCACACCGCCTAGTAACGCTCCGCCGGCGTTGGAATATTTCTGAATCCCTTTAAAGAGATTGTTGGCCGCGTAAATTGCCATGAAATCTGCGGAGGAAACAGTAAAAACATGTTCAGCAATGCCTTCCCGGACCGGAACGGCAAACCCGCCGCAGACAACATCACCCAAAACATCAAAGATGACAATGTCCAGATCCAACGATTCAAAGGCCTTTTGTTGCTTCAGCAGTTGCACCGCTGTAATGATTCCGCGGCCGGCACAACCGACTCCGGGAGCAGGCCACCGGCTTCGACGCAATAAACCCCGCCATAACCTTCAAAAATTACTTCCTCGGCTTTGACCCCATTTTTCTCACGCAACGTATCCAGTACCGTCGGGATATATCTGCCACCTTGCAAAGTATTGGTAGAGTCACTCTTCGGATCGCAACCGAATTGCATCACCTTATATCCGGCATCCGCCAAAGCGGCGCTAATATTGGAAGTGGTGGTCGATTTACCAATGCCCCCTTTCCCGTAAATTGCGATCTGTTTAATTTTTTTCGTTTCCAATTCCATCACTCCTGACTCTTAAATAATTCTTCACTTCAAAAGAGACCGCCAGTTTATCGAGAGCTTGCCGAATTGAACCTGAGACGGCGAACGATTTAATCCCATTCTGCCGCAATAATGTAATTGCTCCCGCTCCGATCTGATCGGCCAATACCAAATAACAATCGGATAATGATTTAATCATCTTATCAAGCGCTTCCTCATCATGTTGCGTAATTGTGGTGTGCGGGGATTCCACTTCCCTGACTTCTGACAAGATAAAATGTTCATCAAGCAAACGAAAGATCAAAAAATGTTTAGCTCGCCCAAAATGTTCATTGATAAGCTGACCGTCGTTGCTCGCCACTGCCACTTTCAAAGCCATTCGTTACCCTCCTTTCCCAGTATCAAAAATAAAAAGGCTATGATTCTCTCAATATCGAGAGTTCTTAGCCTCCAGTCACTCTGGTCAACCAAATGTTGCTTTGAAATCAAGGCCTTACAAAAAAGACCAAGCATTTTTCGAATTTCGAAAAACGTCTTGGTCTCCAGTCGCCCGGTCAACAGAATTTATGATATCCATAAGTTTGGCAAGGGAAAGAATAAGGTTTTAATCCTGATTAAGTTAGTATGATTAGTTGAATATAATTCATCATATGCTTTCTCCCTCCGTTTGTCAATACTTTAATTGGATGGAATGTTAATATTTGTTTTATCGTATTTGCTATTCAGTAACAACAACCTTATTCCGATTAATTTTTATATTTTCGGTCAGAATGACCCGGAGCCGTTCGATGATGGTATAGACAACCGGAACAACGATCAAAGTCATTATCATGGAACTGGTTAACCCGCCGATTAACGCCCATCCCAAACCGTGCTTGAACTCTGAACCCGGTGTATTCGAAAGCGCCAGCGGCAGCATACCCAAAATCATGGTCAAAGTTGTCATGAGAATGGGACGAATCCGTTCCTGTCCGGCTTCAAGCAAGGCCTCTTTCATTCCGCCGTTTTGGCGGGCCCGGTTTGCGAAATCCACCAATAAAATTGCATTTTTACTGACTAACCCGACTTGCATGATGATGCCCATGATCGAGAAGATCGACAGCGAATTACCGGTTAGACCCAATGCCAGCAGCGCGCCGATGATCGCCAGGGGAACGGAGAAAAGTACTGCAAACGGATAAACAAATGAATTATACAGTGCGGCCATGATCAGATAGACGAAGATCATACCAGCCAATAACGCTAAACCCAGACTACCAAAGGCATCGTCTTGTTGTTCCAAATCACCGCCAAATTGGTACGAGACGCTGGGTGGTAGTTTCAACGTTTTGAGAGTCTCGGCAATATCCGTGCCGATATCGCCGCTCGCTCTGCCGACCGCTTGCGCTGAGATGGTGATCGCATAATTGCGATTGCGCCGTTCCAGTTTGTTCGGGCCGGTCGCCTTTTGAATCGTCGCGAACTCACTCAGTTGAATTGGCTGCCCGGAATTATTTATGATGGTTAAGCGGTCAAGGTCGGCCGTTTTCGAGCGGTCAAATTGATCGTACATCACCCGGATATCGTATTCATTGCCATCGTTATCTTTAAACTTGGACTGATCGTCCCCGGTAAAACCCAGTTGTAAAACATCCCCGATCGCGCTGGTATCCAAACCAAATTTGGCCATTTTCGCGCGGTCGGTTTCAATCCGGATCTCAGGTTGGCCCTCCTTAGCCGAGAGCTGCAAGTCATCAAGCCCCGGTATCGTTCCAATCCGGGTTTGGATCCGGAGCGCCGCTTGATAAGCGCTCTGCCAATTGGTGCCGCTGATAATTAGCTGAATCGGTGCGCCATCGGCGGTTCCCGTAATCGTAATAGGACTCACATGAATCTTAACTCCCGGGATTCGTTCCAGGCGACTCTTCATCGCTTGTGCGACGGCAGCGGTTGAACGGGCCCGTTCATGCTTTGGAACGAGCAGCACCTGAATCTCCGACGTATTGCTCGGGGAGGCTGAGGAAAACATCCCGCTGGCCGTACCCACTGTCGTAAACAGCTTGGCGACATCGGGGAATTCCGTCAGAATTAACTCGGCTTGCCGGGTCGTTTGATTGGTCTGTTCCAGTTTGGCCCGGGTGGGCAACTCAATTTGCACCAGCAGTTCACCGCGATCCAGCGGAGGCATGAATTCAGCCCCGATAAAACCGGCCGGCAGCAAGGCGAGCACCGCTACAAACAGCACTCCGGTGACGAGCAATGTTTTACCGCGGTTTGCCAAACTCCAACGCAACAGTTTGAGATACTGGGCCACCAGCGTTGCGTTTTTTGCTTCGAACCAAATTCCAAACCGCCCGAGTAGCGAATCTTTTGACAAACGCTCCACTTTGGAAAAACGCGACGCCAAAAGCGGAGTCACTGTGAACGAAACCACTAAACTCATTATGGTTGAGAACACAACTACTAATGAAAACTGCCGTGTGATCCCGCCAATGAGCCCTGTCACCATTGCCAACGGCAGAAAGACCGCCACATCGACCATGGTGATGGAGAGCGCCGTAAACCCGATCTCGTTCCGGCCGTTTAAAGCGGCCTCTTGCTGTCCTTCTCCTTGTTCCAGATGATGGTGAATATTCTCCAGGACCACAATGGAGTCATCCACCAAAATTCCGATTACCAATGACATAGCCAGCAGTGTCATCATGTTTAAGGTAAAACCAAATGCCCACATTCCAACGAACGTCGCGACCAGCGAGGTGGGAATAGCGACCATCACAATCACCGAACTCCGCAGGCTATGGAGAAAGACCAGCATCACCAAGGCTACCAATAAAATGGCCAGACCCAAATCTTCAATTACGGCATCGGAACAGTCCATGATAAATAGGGAGCCGTCCGAAATAATATCAAATTTAAGATGGATCCCGCGATTTTGTTCTTCCAATCGTTGCAGGGCTTTCCGGACCGCCTGACACACATCCACTTGATTGGCGTCCGATTGTTTCTGGATCAACAAGCCAACCATGGTCTTACCATTCGTCCGGCTAATCGTGGTTTGGTCCTTGCTGCCATCCCAAACTTCGGCCACGTCTGACAGGACGATTTCCCCACCGGACTGTGACTGACCGATGATTAGTTTTTTCAACTGATCGAGCGAGTTGAGTTTACCGGCCAGGCGCAACACAAATTGGCCGTCTTGATCTTTAATTTTGCCGGTCGGATAATCGACGTTGGCCCTTTTGATGACCTGAGCTACCTGAAGATTGGATATGCCGTAGCTTTGTAACTTATGGCGGTCCACATTGATCCGGATCTCCCGTTGCGTGCCGCCGATTAAACTGACCTGACCGACCCCCGGTTCCTTCACCAACTGGGGGTTGATAAAATCCTTCAAGAACTGATAAAACGCTTTCGGTTCCATGTCGCTGGTAACGCCAATCCGCATCACCGGGAGATCATTAACGGAATATGTAGATAATGAAGGAGTTTTCGCTCCATCAGGAAGCTCCGCCATAATCTGGTTTACTTTCCGTTGTGTGGCTTGTAGGGCAATCTCCAGATCGGCGTTTTGGATAAACTCAACTGTGACAACGGAGAGACCTTCTTCCGAAGCGGCTTGCACATTTTTTACCTTATTGATACCGGAGACTGCTTCCTCAATCTTTTTGGTAACGGCTGATTCAACTTCACTGGCTGAAGCTCCGGGATAGGAAGTCGCGATTGTAACACTTGGAATGGTCAGGTTCGGAAATAATTCATATTTTAAACTGACATAACAAAAGATTCCCATCATTGCAATGGCTATAAAAGCAACAATGATTAGAATGGGGCGTTTAATAGCAATCTCGGTAACAGTCATTTCAATCACACCCTATTTTTAAATTGGTTCATTTTGATCTGGTTGATCTGGCGCGTCAATTCCTGGTCTCGCTCAGGATATAATGGGGGAGATTCCCTTGATTTATCGTTGCTTGATCACTTCCACCGCCACCTGATCCTGTAAGTTATCTTGGCCGTTCACCACGATCTGTTCATGCTCGCTCAACCCCCGGAGGACTTCAACCTTGGTATCGATTTCGGCGCCAATTACAATATCCCGGAGTCTGGCAACACCATTTTCCACCACATAAACTTGGGGGTTTATGACGCTGCCGACCACTGTCTCCCGTGGAATCGCGATGACCGGCCGGCCGGTCCCCAACCGGAAAGTAACTTTACCGTAGATTCCGGATTTTAACGGTCGTTCTTTCGGATTATCAATCACGATTTCCACCGGAAAGGTCCGGGCTTCATCACTTTGGTCGCTAATGCTTCGAATCAGTCCCACCAATGGAGTATCCGGATAGATATCCGTTGCCACGCTGACCTCATCGCCGACCTTCAATTTGAATGCTTCGTTGGAACCAACATGAACCGCCACTTTGAAGCTTGAATTATCGATGATTGTGGCCACCACTGTTCCCGGGGTAATCATGGCACCCAGATTCACTGGTCGGGCGGTGACAACCCCAGCGATTGGCGTAGTAATGGTGGTATTTTGGTATTGGCGTTTAGCCGAAAGCTGTTCCGCTTCCGCCGCGAGAAAGCTGTTTCGGGCTATTTCCAGTTCGGAACTTGAGATTAATTCTTGTTTATGTAATTCCAGTGCCCGCTCCCAATCTTTCCGGGCTTTTTCATAGTTGGTCTGGGCCGACCGGTAATTCGCTTTAGCCAATTCGTTATCGAGTTTAAACAACGGTGCGCCCGCCCGTAAATATGAACCCACTCCGGCATACACCTCAACAATCTTCCCGGAGGCTTCCGCAGTGACCGCCACCTCATTATTGGCCACAATCAAACCAACCTTCGTCTGATTGGCTTGAAGCGTTTCCGATCGCACTTCAGTAATGTCTACCGCTATCGAGGCATTATGCGTGATCTTTGCCCGCTTTTCCGCCTCCGCTTTATTGTGAAATAATACAAAAACCATCAATCCGATAATTCCAAGGGCACTAAACCATACGAACAACTTTTTCACTCGAACCACTCTCCGTTTGTTTTAATTCCGTGTCAAAAATAATCCCAACCGGATTACCGATTCCATCCTGAGGTTCCTTCCCTTATCCCGACAATTATCCTCAACGATAGCATCAATCAGGATACTCAAGCAGACCGAACGTTCGGTTTATTTTGAGTAAAAAAATTATGATTTTAACTCCTTATATAGAGCATCCCACACCGCTAATAAATCGTCAGCAAAATCTTCGACTTTACCGGTCAATATTTTATGCATACCCACTCCGTCACTGGTGTAGACAAACATTTTGGCAATCTGTTCATCGGTCATCGGCGAGGTAATTTCACCATTCGCGCGAGCCGACCGAACCATTTCCTTCCAGGCGTTTAATTCATTTTGGATCGTCTCAACCACCTGGTCACGAAAACTGGGAAAAAGCTTCATCGCATCAAATATCAGGGTATAATAATTAAACCCGTTATTCGCATCATCTTGTTTTTGGAGAAATGATGAGTTGGCATTGTTTTCGATATAATCGTGGTAAAATTGCGATAACGAATCTTTACGAAGTTTGCTGTAATCCATCGTGATTGCCGCCGCAAAATAACTGATGACTTCTAAAAATAGCTGTTCCTTGCTTTCAAAATAATGATAAAAAGCCCCTTTCGACATTCCGGTCTTCTCGACAATCTCTTGCATGGTAACTTCCTTATAGTTCTTTTGCAGAAAAAGGCTAAATGAAACCTTAAGAATATGCTCTTTGGTATCCGTCATAAAGTAAGCGCCTCCTCAAAACCGACCGTTCGGTCTGTCTCCAATATACTCACTTCTGTAATATTTGTCAAGATGATCCGTGAGTGATAACTCCAACAAGCAGTAACAAGAAGTTAATGTGATAGCGGTAATGGAAAATGGTTTTAGGTTTCATTTTCCCCGTTTAGGTGCTATAATTTACCATGGATTTATTTATACAGGTCGCTTGGATCTTGAATGTTTTGGAACCATCATACGTTGCAACGCAAGAATAGGAAGGATGAACCATTTGTCAATCAATCCCCGCTCTGCCAATATCGTGGATTCGTTTCGATTACTGAAAGGAAACACCCGCGTCTCAGTGGTTTTCGAACCGTTATGGGGAATTCCGTTCGTGTTATACAATTTTTACCTCAGTTTGTTTATGAAGGCCATGGGCGTCACCAATATTGAAATTGGGTATATCATTGCCATCGGCGCCATTGCCAGTGCCGTCTTTTCGCTGTCCAGCGGCGTGGTCACCGATGTTCTGGGCCGGAAACGGACCACTTTTATTTTTGACCTGATCGCCTGGCCGGGGGCAGTCCTGCTCTACTTACTCTCCCATAACTTTTGGATGTTTGCTTTGGCTACCGTCGTCAATAGCAGCGTCAAGATTGTGTCGGTCTCCTGGAATCTGATGGTGGTCGAAGACGCGGATAGCCGGCAGCAGATCGCGGCCTATAATATTCTCAACATCATCACAGTTTCGATGGGATTATTAATTCCCTTCGCCGGGATCATGATCGGCGCGCTTGGCATCATCAACGGAGAACGGGTTCTGCTTATTTTTGCCTTAATCAGCATGACGATCATGATCGTGGGCCGCAATCACTTTTACCGGGAGACCAAAGTTGGCGAGCAACTCCGCAATGAACACCGCCAAAACGGCTTAAAAGGGTTGCTGACAAAAAACGCTTTCCATCAAGCTTGGTCCGGGCTACAGGAAAAACCGGTTTTGAAAATGGTGATTGCGGTGGTGATTTTATTCAATGCGTATATCCCCATCGGCACCTTTACCAGTCTTTATTATGCTCCCTATTTGACGGAAGCGCTACAGTTGAACAATTCGGCCATCGCCATCCTGGGCGGGCTTGGTCCGGCTGTGATGTTCTTGGTCTTTATGTTTTTTATGCCCAAAATTGCGGAAACGGAACGATTGCCGGTAATGATCGGAGGAATTTTCATCCAGATCGCCGGCTTACTTGGATTGATCTTCGCCCCTTGCCGGAATTTCTATTTTGTAATGTTCATTGTCATGCTTTTTTCCATCGGTTACAGCATCACCAAACCCTTCCTGGACTCCTTGTTGGCGACTGCCACCGCCGGTAAAGAACGGGCCGGAATTTACGCGATTTATAATACGATCACCTCTATCCTCGGCGCTTTGTTGGGTTTTGCCTCGGGATATCTGTATAAATTCCACCCCGGATTGATCTATGGATTATCGATCCTGATCTTATTGCTGTGTGCGGCGATTTTATTCCGCTATCACTGTCACTGTATGGAAGAAAAAAACGCTACCTAAGGTGGCGTTTTTTTAGTTATTCAAAAAGATATTCATCAATAGCGGTTTTCAGTTGTTCAAGCTTTTGATAATGTACGCCAACCAGTCCCGCCTGTTCAGCCCCGGTGACATTCTCCAATGTATCGTCGATGAACAAACATTCTTCCGGCCGCAACCCCAGTTGCCCCGCACAGTGGCGATAGATCTTGGGTTGGGGTTTGGTCATCTTGACCTCACATGAAAAGCAACAATGATTAAACGTCTCCAACCACGAGAAATTATCCCGCAGATACTTCAAGGTTTCAAAGGTCATATTGGAGAGAATCGCCAGCCGGATTCCCCGTTGTTTCAGTTCCCGAACATATTGGATCATCGCTTCATCGAGCACAACCCAGCCCGTGACATCCTGAACGATCAATTGCTGAATCAGTTCGGCATCGAAAGCCTTTCCCAAATGGGCCAAAACTTGCGACCAATATTCTTCACCGCGTGAGCCGGCGTCGTATTGAGGCCGATACAACCGGTACGCCATCGCGCAATCATCCGGTTTTGACGGGGCGAGCAAGCGCCACATCTCCGCAATACATTGCGCTTGCAACGGTTGGCTGATTACCCCGCCGTAATCGAAGATAATTCCTCGAATCGCCGGTTTCATAGTTGACAACTCCCGAATGATTCACTTGTTTCAAACCGCTCGGCCATATCGGTTAACGCCTGATCGCAGACGCGAAACACTGTCCACTCATCCATCGGTTCCGCCCCCATCCGGATATAAAACTCATACGACGGTTCATTCCAGTCCAAACACCACCATTCGAGACGGCCGCAATTGCGCTCTTTGGCCAGTTTTGCCAGGTAAGCCAGCATTAGCTTGCCAATGCCCTTGCCGCGCATTTCGGGACGGACATACAGATCCTCAAGGTAAATTCCGGGACGTCCCAAAAAGGTCGAAAAATTATGAAAAAACAACCCGAAACTGACCGGCTTTCCTTCATACTCCCCAATAATCACTTCCGCCGCTTTCCGGACAAATAACGAATCACGCAAAATCGCCTCGGTGGCGACCACTTCATCCAACATTTTTTCATACTCAGCCAATTCCTTAATGAAACTTAAAATCACGGCCACATCGGCTTCGGTTGCAAACCGCAACGTAAAATCAGGAATCGTTGTTTTGATTAATTGCATCTGCTTACGCTCCTTTGGTTGATAACTGTGATGGCCACACTTGGACACATATCACCACTTCCGGCCTCAGGATGGCGAACCACATTAAAACCGGATCACATACCCCGTTTTATCACCCCGGACAAATCCGGCTTGATCATAAAATTGCAAGGTGCTTTCCTCTTTACGGCTAGTCATCAACATCACCTTATAACAATTTCGCGCTTTGGCAATGGCGATTGCTTTCTGTAATACCGCCGTCCCGTACCCTTTTTGGCGGTAATCATGATGGGTAACAACATTTTCGATCAATGCGTACGGACGAGCGCCTCTGGTCAAATTCTTAATAATTACCAAATTACAAGAAGCAACCAACTTCCCGTCTACCGGAAGAACCAAATAATAATTGTCGGGATCAGCCAGGATGACGCGCCATAATTCAAGCAAATCCGGTCCAAGCTCCAATGACGGGTCATCCGGATTCAAATCCTGATATAATAATAACAATTGCGCCAATTCAGCGGGTTCGATCCTACGCACCTGGTTGATCATTTCCTTTTCTCCCTCGGCCAAAGATACTCCTAATACGACCCTCTCTCGATAAGCAACTACCTGTACCCACTGCTCCCTTTGCCAATTGCTTATTTAAACTTCGCTGCTATTTCATTACTTCCTGCCCATCCCGGAGAAAAAAGAAGCTGTCGCCGGCTCGGGCAACCGCTTCTGCAAATATCGGTTGGTCATGATTACCATTTATAGCGGACAGTATAATTGATCACTTCTTGTCCGTTGGCCGGAACCGTCACGGTGAACTCAGCTTTTCCAGCTTCCGTTTTGTCGTACCGGTGAGTGGTTTTGACGATTTGCCACTCATTCCAGCCGGATAATTGTTCAACGGCAGTGACCGTAACGGCTTCCGGTTTATGATTTCTCAAGGTGATCTGGTAAGTTTCTTCCCGACTGTTACCACTCAACTCTTTCACACTGGTCTTCACCCGTTCGCCCACGATGTCAAAGGCATTGCCCAAAAAGATCCGGACTTTCTCATCTTTGGCGGTATGATCGATCCGGTCTTCACCGACCAATTGCAACGCCCCTTCGTGATCGGCCTTTTGTACCCGAACCCGTCCCTGCGGCAACGGCATTCCGAGATTGTTTTCCTTACTGTTCTTCATTTCCAGCATCACTTTGACTTTTTTCGGATCGGCCGTTCCTTCATAGATGAATAACTTTTTGACCGGAATATTGTTGGCCGTTAGTAACTCAACCTGCTTCAACTGGTTATTCTTAAGCGTGGTACTCCGGTTTAACGTATACAGATGATATTCAAAGAACGATTGCTCTTGGAAACTGGCAGCCTCCGGTACCGCGGCGGCTTTCATGAGATAAAGCCGGGTGTTTTGCTTGTCTTCAGCGGATACCCGATTCACATCTCCGGCAACCAGCTTCAACCGGACGTCCCGATATTCGGCGCCGCTTTGATTGTCTAAAGTGACCCAACCGACCAAATCGACCCGGTCATCATTGGAATTGATTACCGCCACATAATCGGCTTTCCAGGATAGACCCTCGGTCATATAACTGACCTCAACCTGTTGCGAACCGGCTTTTTCCGGATTTGACAGCAGCCAGACTAAAGTCGGCCGTACCACCAAACCTCCCGGCAATTCCGGAAAAGCCATGCTTTGAATCTGCGCCGCTTTGACGATTTTAATCTCGCCACCGTTTGGCGCGGACGCCAAGATCAAATCCTCCCCGCCGCTCATGAGATAACCTTCAATCGTTTCCCCTTTGACAGTCGCCAGCCGAATTTTTTGACCCAAGTATTTTTGGAGCAACTTGGCGTCATTGATAATGTCGTATTCATAGTTTTGTTCCAATACCCGCACGCCGGCGGAGGATAACGAGCGAAACTTGACCGAGGTCGGATCGATCGCCGTGGCGACGTCGGTAAAGTTTAGGGTGCCGATACCGGTCGGAAGCTCCATGGTGCGCCGCTCTTTCACCACGCCTAAATTGTTGTTGTAAACAGTTAATTCCAAACCGTTACGCGGTGTTTCCGCCGCCTGAATCGTGGGATTAGACATGCCTACAATGCCAATGGTCAATACCGCAACTACTGTTATGACGAACCAAGGATGTTTCAGAAAATTCTTCATCATTCCACTTCCTTCGCTTTATTCCGTTTCTTGTTAGTTTGACGAATCGACGATTTCCGATGTTCCGCAAAGATCATTTCCAAAATTTTGTTCGGAAATCAATAACGAAAAAATGCAACTACCGTCACCTATCTTTTAATCCGCTTTTTTATCTTTTCATTCCATTGTGTAACAAAATGATTAATTTCTCGTTATACATCACATTGTGTTTCAATTCAACATAACATAATCAAGCTGAATCGCGCGGTTAAATCAATGATTTATTTCATTTATCGCAATAAACTAAACTTTCATAAAGAGGCGCAATGATCACCGTCAAACGAGTGCAACTCCCGCTGATCTTTCTATTAGTGGTCACTTCATTACTAACCCTTACAATTCCCCACCAACTAATCAATCATTATCTTTTTGTCCGGTCGGCGGTTGCGTTGGTGGACAAAGTCGACATTGAATGGATGGGTTATACCTCTGAAAAGAAGATTACCTTAACCTTTGACGATGGGCCGGATCCCCGCTACACCCCGGCAATTTTGAAAATCTTGGCCCATTATCAAGTTCCGGCTGTCTTTTACTTGACCGGGGAGAATGTTCGGTTGCACCCCGATTTGGTCCGGGCCGAACTGGCCGCCGGTCATGAAATCGGTAATCATACGGTCAATCATCCTCACCTGCGCACCCTTAGCGTAGCCCAAATCCGGCAACAAATCGAGCGGACCGATGTGGAAATCGCCAAAATAACGGGCCGAAAGCCGGAATTGTTTCGTCCGCCTTATGAGGAACTGACGGAAGGAATCCTTTCCGCCGCCCGCTTATGCAACAAACGGATCATCATGTCCACAATTACCATTGAACACCATACGCTGCCGTTGGCGCGGCAAAAAGCGCTCCGGGCCATCAATATGGCTTTCCCCGGCGCCATTATTCTGGCCCATGACGGTCGGGCCGACCGTTCGGCAACCGTAGCGGCGCTTCCTTACCTGATTGAAGGGCTGCAAAAGAAAGGGTACCGCTTTGTGCCACTTTCGGAATTATTACGCCAAAACCATTAAACGAATCGACCGTTACCGCTCGCTCAGATATTGCACTCCGGCGATCCGGGCATAAAGCGGATCGAGAGCAACCAAGTCATCGCTGGTCAATTCCTGAAAACTGCGCTTGCCCATCACCCCCATGGCCAATTGCATCTCCCGCCGACAGCTACCTAAAAACTTCCCTAAGTTTTCCGCGCCCGTTTTAGGGTTCAATTTCATTTCATCCTTACCCAAATGATAGACAAGCCCGGTGGGAGGTTCCCAAGGAAACGCTTTAGTCACCTGCGTGTGACTCATCGCCAGGATCGCAATGGTTCCAATGATTACGGCATCGGCACCCAACGCCAGGCATTTTAAAAAATCACCCGGATTTACCAGTCCTCCGCCAACCACCAGCGATATTTTCCCGAATTGATTGACCTCTTTCAAATACCGAACCGCCCGGCATAACGCCGGAAAAAGTGGCAAACCCGCATGATCCTGGATAATGACCGGGCTGGCATGGGTTCCCCCTTCCAGTGTGTCAAAGATGATGACATCCGCACCGCTTTCGATAATCAGTTCCAGTTCCGACTCAAGATAATGCGTCGCTCCAAACTTAACTCCAATTGGAACGCCGCCGGTCATCCGCTTTAATTCCCGTATATAGCTCTTCAATGATTGATAGTCCCGTGTCTCCGACCGGGATGACTGAATCAACACATCCAAGCCCCGGATTGTCCCCAACCGCACCGCGAAGTCATGATTGATCTTATAGCCATCAATGCGCACCGGCGCTGATCCCCAGGCGCCATGGCCTAAGGCGATCTCGATCATGTCCGCTTGGGCTAAAATTGCCGGAGATTTAGACCAGAATCCCCGTGATAACTGTAACACCAAGCTTTTGGCAAAATAACGCTCTTCATCCAAAAACGGACCATTGCCGGTATTGGCGGCCGTCCCGGCCAGCGTAGCCGCTTTGGCCAGGGCGATTTTTGCCGCTAAACTCAGTGCATTTCCGTACGACATTCCTCCAATCAGAATCGGAATCGCCAACCGGAGCGGCTTTTTCGCTCCAGGTCCAAGCACAACTCCGGTTTCCACCGCTGTTACATCGGTTATGGGCTGTCTGGTTAAAAAAACGGGATTAAATTGCAATTTATCCCAATAAAAAAAATGCTGGTTGGTTCCGAACGGCCGGTCAATGGATTTCCCCGTATCCGCCCGGAGTAAACTTTCAAATCCGTCCCGGCAAGTAAGTTTCTGAAGCAAATTGAAATTTTCCAACGCCACTTGACTCTGGCATAATTGAAACAGGAATTGCGGTAAGCGAATTTTACAAAAATAAGCCACCAGCGCCAGCCCAAGGAAAAAACCCGCCAAAACGGCTACCGGGATCAGCATTTACGATTTTTCCCTGGCCGGCCGGAATAAGCCGCTCTCTACATTGGTAAATTCGGCAACCTCCGGGCTGATCGCACAAAGATCGGCCCGCGACAGTTCGGCTAGAGACTTCCGCCCCAATGAGCGCATGGCCATCATTATCTCTTCCTCGCAACTCTTTAAAAATTTGGTGATATTTTGGGCTCCTTCCTCGATCGAAAATTTCTCTTTAAGCTGGCCCCGTTCGTAAACCAACTCGGTTGGCGGCTCCCAGGGAATGACCTTGGTTAGTTGCAAATGGGCTAAAACGATCATGGCAATGGTCCCAATATAAACTGCGTCAGCCCCGAGGGCCAATGCTTTTAAAATCTGGCCCGGTGTCACGAATCCTCCACTAATGATCAGCGAAACTTTTTTCTGCAAATTTTTCTTGTCCAAATACGCTACGGTCCGGCTTAAAGCCGGTAGGGTCGGTAATCCCACACTATCGGCCAAAATGGTCGGTCCAAAATTAATCCCCGCTTCGGCTCCGTCAATGGTGATGAAATCCACTCCCGCCCCGGTAATGATGTCGAGCTCCGCCTCCAAGCGATGAGTTGCGCCAAACTTAACTCCGATCGGGACGCCGCCGCTTACTTTGCGAAGGTAATCCACTAAATCTTCAAGATCCGACCGGTTCTTCACCTCGGGAAAATAGGCATCCAAAGTCAGCGGCTCATTTTCACTAAGCCCCATATATTCACGAAACGCGGGGCTGATGTTCCGTGGTTCCAGCTTAACCGGGGCCGAACCAAGCGCTCCGTAGCCCAATTGAATCTCGAGCATATTCGCTTGGCGTAAGATTTCTTCATCTTTGCCCCAAGCGCCGCGATGATACTGCATGATTAAGCGCTTGGTACATTTTCGTTCTTCCGGTAAAAACGGACCAACCCCCGTATTGGTAGCGGTGTTGACTTGATCCGCGCCTTTGGCCAAGGCAATTTTTGCCTGATAAGACGGGCCTAACCCGTATGCCATCCCCCCGATCATGATCGGGATCTCAATCTGCATGGGGCGGATGCTTTGCGGGCCGATGGTCACTTGGAGGTCGACTTTTTCACTTTCGGCTAAGGGACGCCGCGACAGATAGACCGGATTAAGCAACAACTTATCCCAAGGTGAAAAATGAATCGGACTTCCGAAGGGCCGTTCCAACGGTTTACCGTCATTCCCGCGCAGGTCGGCCTCTAAGACGTTTTGCAGTCCGACTTTGGTAAAAACGTTATACATCTCCCCTAAGTTTTCCGGGTAAGGATCTTTCAGAAGCCGTTTGGTAAAATTATCGACAAGAATGTTAATAATCGGTTTTAAAAGCACCAATCCCAAAACCGAAGCTACGACAAAACTTAAAATAAACGCCAGCCCAAATTGCCAAACCCAAGCCATCATGATTTCCTCCGCAATATGCTTGGATTTATTCTTTCCAGGTTCCATTGTTTTCATAAGAAAAACCGGCTTTAGTCGTGCAATTTCCCAACTAGTCCTCAGCAAAAAGCAGACGCAGTTTTTTATTTCACTGATATAATAGTAAAAAAGATTCCATTCATCTGTTATAATAATGATTGTATCAAAAAGATTCTTTTCCAGGAGGGCAAAACCGTGAACGCAAGTTTAGATTGGGATGGCAAGATGGGTTTTACAGCAGTCGGCGATTCCGGACATCCCATCCAAATTGATGTTGGAGCCGACCATGGAGGCAACGATGCCGGGCCAAAACCGATGGAACTACTATTATTCGCTTTAGGCAGTTGTAGTGGCGTGGATGTCGTGTCCATCTTACAAAAAATGAATTTTAAACTGGACTCCGTCAAAATTGAAATCCAAGGGACACGGGCGGAAAGCTTCCCCAAAAAATTCACCGGAATCCATCTGGTCTTTAAGATTTCCGGAGAAGGACTGAAATTGGAACGGCTAAACCATGCCGTCGACCTTTCACTGGCTAAATACTGTTCAGTCGCCGGTTCGTTAAGCGCAACCATAACTTATGAAGTAATGATTGGTTAAATTTGATTATCTGGTTTTGGTAATATAATGTAACTGAGAGGGCTAGCGCTCTCTCAGTTGGGGGATTTGGAAGACAGCCGTTGCAGGGCTGTTTTCTTTTTTTAAGCCAAAGTTTCCGGAATTGTTATAACCATTCCTAAGTCAGCTTGCTCAGTCGTTCCGCAAGCTGGATTTGTGGATAAGTCAGCTTGCTCAGTCGCTCAGCAAGCTGGATTTGTGGATAAGTCAGCTCGCTCGGTCGCTCAGCAAGCTGGATTTGTGGATAAGTCAGCTCGCTCAGTCACTCAGCAAGCTGGATATGTGAATAAGCAGCTTGTACGAACGATTCGTTGACTTACGGCGAACACTGTCAATCTAAGTTAGTAGATAAAAAGAAACCGGGGTTTTCCCGGTTTGATCTTTGTCGCTGCCTTTTTCTAATAGACTTTCTTCTCGTTTTGATATTCTTGAATCAAATCCAAGGTTTCGCCGAACCGTTGGAAATGGACAATCTCGCGGACACGCAGGAAGTTGAGGGTGTCTTTGAGATCCGGATCATCGGTCAGATCAATCAACCATTGATAGGTTGCACGGGCTTTTTGCTCCGCCGCCATATCCTCCATCAAATCAGCCACCGGATCGCCCTTCGCTTGAATATAAGAGGCCGTCCAAGGATTGCCGGTCGCGTCAACGTAAAACAAGGCATTGTCGTGATCGGCATAGTGACCGCCCAGACCCGCCGCGCGCATCTCGTCGGCAGTGGCGCCTTTGGTCAGTTTTGTTACTAAGGTAGCGATAATTTCTAAATGCGCCAGCTCCTCAGTGCCTATATCGGTCAGAATACCTTTGCCTTGATGGGTGGGCATACTATACCGTTGATTCAAATAACGCAATGCTGCTCCTAATTCGCCGTCCGGTCCGCCGTATTGGGTAATCAAAAATTTCGCCATTTTTAAGTCTTTCTTACAGACCTTGGCGGGATACTGCAGTTTCTTCTCATAAATCCACATCGGGGTTCCTCCTAATATTCAATCTCCCAAGGCCACGGCGACTCGAGCCAGCGCCAGCAACCTTGATTATCAATACTGGACAGCGCAGTTAAAGGTCCATAACACGCTTCGTACATTTTTTGATATTCGGCGACCTCTTTGGCCCAACATTCATATTCTTGCAACGCCCGCTGATCCCCGGGATGAGTATCAAGGTACAGATTAAATTCCAATGCTGTAAACTGAAGCGCTTGTAAATTTTTTAACATTTCCAACTGTTCGCGATGCATGCTCAATCCCCCCACCGTTCGCGGCCACAATACGGCCGGTATAATTCCGGAAAAATCGTCCCCATCATCAAACCCTTCATGGGTTCCCAACGATTGATATATACTTGAACTGGTACGTAAGCTTGTGCTAATTGAAGAACAACCCTGTTTTCCACTTTCTTCATTCCTCCCTGGACTTTTACTCCAGTCTATTCGCACAAATGAATTTTGCACATGGTCAAAAAGCCTAAAAACATGGGATTAAGGTATATTCGCATGACCAAGTTTTAGGAAATCTTCGAATTGTCATTCATTTTTACAAGCACAAAAAGTCCGTAGCGGTTGAGGTGTTTGACAGGATACGCGGGGACGATCAAATAGGTCCCCCTCAAAACAAAAAACCCGCTTGCGCGGGTTTTACCATTTTACTTCTTTTGGCTATCCGGTTTTTTCTTATATTTCAGCTTCACTTGGTCCGGCATGATGATCTCCGTCACTTCAACCGCCCGATAATCGGCATCGCCAATGCATCGGCAGCAATTGTCGCAAAGCTTATTCGAGTCCAGATCGCAAGTATCACATTCGCCACATTCGATACAGATATTTTCCGGTTCTAATACACATTGGGGCAAATTAATCGCTCCTATTCTTCAGCCGGGCTTACGTTTCCGCCCCTCGACTTTATCGATATGTCCTACGAAGAGGATCAAGATATAGCGTGCTTATTTCAACTTATATACTAGCAAATGATGCCGGCCCGGTCAAGGGAACTCAAAAACTAAACGTTCCCCGCGCTTGCGATGAAACAATAAAATAAAACGCCAGCCGATATAAGTTGAAATAAATAAAGGAAAGTATGTCGTGATCAATGCACAATATTTAGTGCGACATATATAGAAAGCAGGATTATTGATCCGTTGCCGAGAATAAATTGAATCTTGGAGGTAGAATTAATGTTATTTGCGGCTTCAGTGAAAGTAACGTATCGTAAAGGTCAGCGTCGGATTGATGTTGTCGTCGAGGCGGAGGATCTTGAAACTGCCAAAGAAAAGGCAATTAAACAAGCTCGAAAAATCTATCTGCCAAGCAAAAAGGCGGTCTATACGGTGACGGAGATCATCACTGAAAATGACGCGTATCAGACCCTTGCCAATCCCAAAACCTCCGAGACCCATGCGCCCGGCAGTTCCGTTCCGGCTGAGGAATTGGAACCCGAATCCGTTGGAGCTGTTTCCCCACTAGTGTAATAGCCCTGAAGACAGAATTTCCGTTTGGGAACATTCGCCTCATAAATCAACCTGAAACGGTTAACACTAGTTTGGGTGATGTTAATGTCCAAACAGACGAAGATTGTCGAAATCGTTAATTTTGTCGCCAAACATCCGCAAACGGTCGCCAGCCGTCGCATCTGCCGTGAGGTATTCGGCGAAGCGTTGGAACGCGTCAATGAAGAGTTTGCCCAGGAACTGGAGGCCAAACTGACGCGGGGCGAAGAAAACCGGGTGGATTCCTACTATTCATTAATTCGTTAACCGGTCGCGAGACCGGTTATTACTTTCTTTTACGCTTTTCGACTGAGAAGCCAAACTTCCCAATCGCCTTCTCCAATGTCCAATAATGGCCATGCACATAGGTGATCAAATCCGCTTTCGCCAAATTCAACCGGCCATTTTCCTCAATTAACTCCTCGCTGACCTGAACCGCCAAAACATCGGCGATAAACAGTTCATGCGACCCTAACTGCAAAATGTTCACAACCTTGCATTCCAGTGCCAGGGGAGCCTCTTTAATCAGCGGCGGGCGAACTAGGGTTGCCGCCTCTTTGGTTAATCCGGTCACTTTGAACTTGTCAAAATCTTTTCCCGACTTTACACCGCAAAAGTCGACCGCTTTCACCATTCGCCGACTCGGCAAATTGATGACGAATTCTTGCGATTCCTTGATTAAATGATAGGAATACCGTTCGGGACGGATCGCGACGGAGACCATCACCGGATCGGAACAGACTGTGCCTGCCCAAGCCACCGTGATTAAATTGGAATTTTCAAACGTCCCGCAACTGACCAATACCGCCGGTACGGGATATAACATCGTCCCCGGTTTCCACTGAATTTTCGCCATGTTTCCAACAACTCCCATTGCCGTTTCGTTCGTAGAAAAGAACCCGAGTTGCGGAACTCGGGTTCTTGTTTTCTCTCTTATTGTAACCAATTTTCCGCGAAAATGGAATCCACCATTTCAAAGATAACCGTCATAAATCCACTATTTTATATAAACCCGGCCCTCGCCCGTCCGGTTGCGAACCAAAACAAAATTGGCGCCAATAGCAACGACCCGTTCATCAAGCATCGTATCGCCCGGTTTAATGATCCAGGTATCTGCGTTAGAATCGGGATCGACACCAATCACGGCAGTGCTTGGCTTCCCGTTAATAATTCCCCAGACCACTAACTTCGACTGAAAGATACTTGGAGGCAAGTTACTGGCATTGGCGCTACTACTGCCAAAAAACATCTTGCCGGAGGCTAACGCTTGGTATTGCGCAAAATTGGGGGACGGTTCCGACTTTTGATAGGAAAATTGACGAACCGGCGACTGTTGCGGCGCAAGCGGCTGATAATTACGGGCTTGAAACCAACTCGTCAACCCCCAGCCAAAAACCAATAGCCCCACACCGAAACCGATCAATAACTGTTGTTCACTGCGGTTCACTCCACGTTTCCCCTTCCCTGTCCTAGTTCACCAATAAACTAACGACCACAACCTGATAATTCAAGAGTGATTTATCCGGCAGACTGTGAGTCTGCAGACGTTTGACCTTCAAGCCATCCGTACCGGTTTTTACTTCATACAGAAAACGGGTCAAGGACACGGGCGTAGTCTTTCCTTCCAAGGTTACGCCGATCAATTGTCCGGACAGCTTGGAGGTTGATTTGGCATGAACCTCCAAACCGCTGGAGACTGTCAGCTTTTCCACCACTTTTAATAGTTCAACCCCGGCTTGCTCCGGATCACTCGTAGCAAAAAACCGCTGTTTGAGTTGGTTCAGCCGGGAACGCACCGCCCGTTGTTTGGCTTCGAGATTGTCGCGCGAAGTCAATAAGCGTTCGGCGGTTTGCAGATCGAACCGCGCCGCTTGCGTTGCATCACCCTGGGTCGAACCGCCGGCGAAACCCCGGCTAAAATACTGGTACATTAAGGTCCCGACAATGAGTATTCCAACGCCCAACCATAGATTACGTTCTTTGGCAGTCATTTCGCACGCTCCTTGATTTTAAGCGGGCCTTCGATATGAAACATTTCGCCTTGATCGGTAATGGTGATGGTCCCTTTTAACTTTAATCCCTCAAATCCGGGAATTCGGCGCAATCGCTCGAACATCAACGAAACAGACGGGGTGGTCCCGGAGATATCTTTGACCGCTCCGTCTTCCAACGTCAGATCGGTGATTAACGTTCCTTCCGGTAAGTTATCCTGTAACAAACGTAAAAACTCCAGTTCGTTTCCTTGATCGGCCAACCAGTTTTCCAATTGCCGGACTTCTTCCAAATCACGAATGCCACGTTGTTCAGTCCGTTGAATGCCGGCCAATAAATCCGCCTTTTGGTTGAGCCATTCTCGAATTTTTTGATCTTTCTCCAATTTCGACTGGGTTCCGAGGAATAGACCGCCAATCAATAACGCGACGATTACCCCAACCTTACCCGCGTAGATAATTCGTTGACGCCTTTTGGCGAGTGCAATTTGATCGCGCGAATGAAACCGATACCCTTGATGCTCGAAACAGCCCAATTCTTCCAGTCCCAACCCAATCAACGGCGCGACCAACGGAAGATGATGGTTAGCAACAATCACCCCCGCAATGCGCGAATGATCGGGGATTAAAATCTCACAGCCACTGTCGGCCAATATTTGCTGCAATAACTTTTTCGCCGAATCGATATTGCCAAACAGCCAGAGTGCTCCAAGCGGCGGCCTTCCGGTCCCTGCTTGATACGAGGCGAATGACAAACGCAGTTCTTCCATAAAATCATTACCGACTTCCGTCGCTCCGGCTCCGATCTCATACAAACCGGGAGTAAAATCACGTCGGTACAATAGCTCTTCACCGCTAAACACGCCAAAGTCCGTTTTTTGATAATCCAAGTCAATATAAGCGGTGCATAATGGACCTTCACTCCAAAAGTCCCCGGCGTTGAAGTTGAGAAAATTTTGAATCGCTTGCATCCGCAAACCAGACCACCGGGTAACAATTCCCGCTTCCCCTAATTTGGCAATCAGCTGGGAAAGTCGATCATTATTAACCAAAGCGACTTTGACCAAGATCATTTCATCTTGCGGTTGCCAGTTTAACATTTTCGCGATCTCGCCATGACTCTCCCGGGATTCCAGCTCAATTTGAACCGCTGCTTCCAACTGTTCCTCTGGCAACTTTGGAATTAAAACTGACTTAATTTTGACCATATCACTAGGGATTGTTAAAATCACCCGATAATGCGAGAAACCGGTATCAAACCAAAGTTTACGCAACTCAGGCGGATCAATCCCCGTCAACGGCAACTGATGAACCAGATAACGGACGATCTCGATTCCCGAACGACAGTGAACCAACTCAACAGCAGAAAACGTCTGCTCATCAACTGCTACCACGATTGCTTTATTCGCCACCGTTATCTTGTCCCTCCTGAAGTTCCGGTTTTTCCGGAATTTTCGGAACTTCGTTATTGATCGATTCCCGCCATGCTAACGGGTAGACTTTCCATTCTCCCTTGACATTCGATGGTTTCCGTTCTTCCACCGTTTCCAGATAGTATTGATACGTTCCTTTGGTTACCCAGATCCGGTAACGAACAATGGTAGTAATTGCCGTACAATAATTTTTCGCAAGTTTAATGGCAGCTTGGTTGGTCTTATCATTTTTTTGTTTGGAATCAAAAAATTGGTTAATCTCTTCCATCGTTTTAAAGGGACGCCGGTTTTTGACAATATCCGTTATCCAGGTCTTCTGCTCGTCTCCAAAAATTTGTTTGAACAGGGCTTGCAGTCCTATTTGGCTCATCATATTAAGATTGATAATCCCAACGAACTGATTGTCTTTGGAGACACTAAACATCTGTTTAAACTTTTTGGGACTTTCAATCGGATGATATTTGGTAAAGTTGCTTCGGAAGTCATTATCAAATTTGGCGAACCCATCAGGATGACTTTTGATAAAGATCAGATAATCCTGGGTAAAACTCTCCGCAGTCGTCTCATCAAATCCTTGCCCTAAAAACAGGGCTTTGATCAAATTTTCATCCTGAAGCACATTGGGATTGATCCGACCGTAAACCGTTACCTCCGGAGCCAAGGAAGCGTATAAGTCTCCTCCATTACGAAGTTGCCGGAGCTCCTCAACTGAGGCAAAGAAGCCGTCCTTGGCGGTACTGGGTGGGATCAATCCCGCGTAATATTCCTGCTCGGCTCCTTCCGCCCGGGGATCGTGATCCAAGTCGCGCCAATCAAGGATGGGATCAGGCGAGAGCATTTGCCCATCCAAAAGCACCTTAAAGGCCGCTTCACTCATTAAATTCAAATTGAGTTTACTGCTTTCATCCTCAATCAAAACGGTGATCTGATAGCCGTCGCGTTCTTCGTCGAGCCGTCCGCCGTCAAACCAGACATCCTCGGCCCAATCGTACGCTTCAGTATTATCGTTAGCAAAAAGCGCTAGCCGTTCGTTCAAAACCGTTTCGGCCAATTCCCGGAAACGGATCTTTTTTTCAAACCCGATGGTGGCCGCCCACTCCGATTCGGCGCGATAGAAAATAAACGAAGCGACGATCCCAATGATCAAAAATACTCCAATTACCATCAATAGCGTTGAACCCTGCTCGGTTTTATTCATTGGGTTTCGCCTCCGGTCGCCACGCTTTAATCGGAAATGTCAATGTGCCAAGGTTTGCCAGTTTGGTCTGGACCGACACCCGGATCAGCTTCGGCAGGATTTCGCGCTCGGTTGGTTTCACTTGCCACTGCAGCAGCCAATTTTGGGCAACCGCATCATAATACTCAATTTTCCAGAAAGTCACATCATCAAATAACGTTTGTTCCGCCGGGTCGCTACCGGCAACACCGCTAACCCGGTATACTTTTGCGCTTTCCTGATCGTAGCGGTATTGAACACGGACTAACCCTTGCCCGGATTCTTGCCAAAAAGCGCAACGGGTTTCATTCCCTTCGATTACCGGAAGTTCCCCAAGATAGGTCCCGGGATACAATCCGGTAAAATCGCGTTCGAGCAATTGATAGATGAGTTTTAATTGTTGCTCCTTTTGATAGCCGCGGTCCGATTTGGCCCATAACCCGGTACAACTGAACAAAAATTCGGCTAAAACACCAAGCAAAATTGCGGAGATACAAATCGCTGCCAACATTTCGATTAAAGTAAATCCGCGCTCATTTGTCATAACGCCAGCCTTCAAAGTCCTTTTTTCGAACCGGAGCATGATCTTCCCCCCATTCAACGGTCAGATAGATTTTGAAAAAACCGTTTCCGACCGATTCCTCCCGGGACGACCAGCGCAATTTATGATTTGATAAAATAAAATCACCCGATGAGGCATTTTCCGCTCCGGACTCAAGTTCGGCCAATTTTCCTTGGCCAAAGGTTGTCGCATTCACTCTTCCCTCAAGCGATTTTTGTAAGTAAACGGCTTGAGAAAGCGTACCGGCTAAGGCGGCAATGGCCAAACCGGCCAAGGTTAACGCGATAATCACTTCAATTAAGGTAAAACCGGCGGCTATTTTGTTAACAGTTTTCATTGGAGATTGCCATTTTCACTAATGATAAAATCGCCGCTGCCGTGAGCCGTTTTCCATTGAAGGGTGAAACTTTGGCAACTGCCATCCGGTTTAATCTTTAACTCCGGCAACTTTGGCGTTTCACCTTCCGCCAGCGCTGTATCTTCGGTTGGAATTACAAATGAAAAACCATGACTGCTGAAATCATGATTGACTACCGATCCCGGCAGCTCCAATTGGTAGCCATTTTCCTTGAAAACCACGGTTAACCCGGTCTGCTGTAGCTTGGCTTCAGCCACTGCCAGTTTCAAATCGCTCGTTAACAGGCGTTGGACATAATTGACGGTTGTCCGTTCCTCACGCTGAAATAAATCGAGCAAAACCCATGAGGAAACCAGTCCCAACAGCACAATCACTACTAAGACTTCCAAAAGTGTAAACCCATGGTTTTTACCAGTTGCCCACATCAGCATCGTCGCCAGTCCCACCTTCGGCATTATCTCTCCCGAGGGAGAACACATCGAATCGCTCCGGGTTATGGGTTCCCGGACTCTTATAGAGCAACTCCCGCCCCCATGGATCTTTCGGAATTTTGCCATCCTCCAAATAAGGGCCGTTCCAATTCTCGGGAACCGGTGGTTGAGAGGGTTTCTCAATCAGCGCCTTTAACCCTTGCTCGGTGGTGGGGTAGCTTGAATTGTCGATATAATATGTATTCAACACGCTTTTTAAGGCGTTTACTTGGGCGACTGCAGCGTCCCTTTTTCCTTTGTTCAAATTTTTAACAATATTCGGCGCCACCATCGTCAGGATAAAAGCGAGTAATGTCAATACCGCTAAAATCTCCAATAATGTAAAGCCGCGTTCATTCTCTTTTTGATGCCAATTCACTTGGATCCTCTCCCTTTAACCCATCGTATTTAGTGCCGAGTTCATATTCAGTATCGGTAGTAAAATTGCAACCGCTAAAATGGCGATAACTCCAACCATAACCAAGATTAACATGGGCTCAAAAACGGCTAAAAACATACTTAACGAATGTTTGACCTCGCCATCATAGGTCTGAGCGACCTGGTCCAACATCTCAACAATGGTGCCGCTTTCTTCGCCAACTCCGATCATTTCAATGGCAAGAGTCGGAAATACTTTAGCCGCCGCCATACTGTTGGCCAAGGTACTACCCTGTTTGACTTTCTCCTCTACTTCCAATAATGCGTTGCCCAAGACGGCGTTGTCGACAATCTTGGCCGTGATATGTAATCCCTCTAAGATTGGAATGCCACTGCCGCTGAGCAATCCGAGCGCCATTGTCATTCTGGCGGTTGCCACCCGTAACAAAACCGGCCCAACCAAAGGGATTTTTAATTTTATCCGGTCGATCCGCAGTCGTCCCACGGGATTGGACTGTTCCCGGACGAACCAGATCCCGCCCGCAATCGCGAGCAACACCAAAACCCAACTGTATTGCCATAGCCCGTTTCCGACAACCATCACCACTTTGGTAACCAAGGGCAATTCCGATCCCATATCCTTAAAGATACTTTGAAATTTCGGGATCACCACGCCGACATAAAAGAAGATTGCCGCAATGCTGGCGACAAGAACAATCATGGGATAAAACAAACTGCTGACAATAAACCGGCGCAGGCTTATCTCCTCATGGATATACTCGCCGAGCCGTTTTAACACTTGCGGTAATAGACCGCCGGCTTCGCCGGCGCGAACCATATTAATATAAATCTCCGGAAAATAGTGTGAAAATTTTTCAAGCGCCGCAGTGAATGACAACCCCTCCTGCAAGGAACGGCGCAATTGGATGATCGTGGCGGTGGTCTCGGTTCCAAGACTCAATCGCCCCATAATCGCCAGCGATTTTTCGAGCGGGACTCCCGACGCCAGGAGATTACCCAGTTGGCGCGTGAAATTTAACCGGTCTTGAGCTGACATCCGCTTTTTAAACGACCACTGGAAAGCGCGGAGCGTCGCTGATTCTTCTTTTATTTCAAGCGGAAATTTTCCTTCACTTTTCAACTTAGCCAGCAGATGTTCCCGTGACTCGGCTTCAACCTGCCCGGTCCCGATTTGACCTTGACGGTCCGCAAAACGGTAAGAAAACTGCACCAGTCGTCACACTCCATTAATCCTGTGTCACGCGTAATACTTCCGACAGAGTGGTAATCCCATTTTTCACCTTACGCAAACCATCTTGACGCAGTGTGGTCATCCCTTGCCCAAGGGCAGCCTCGCGAATCCGGCCGGCACTACTTCGTTCCATCACCAACCGTTCAACTTCCTCGGTTGTTTTTAACATTTCAAACAGCCCGATCTGGCGACGGTAACCGATAAAATTGCACTGTTCGCAACCAACACCATGGTAATAAACTGCGTTGGGATCAGCTTCGCCCAACAAAGCGACCTCTTGTTTGTTTAAATGATAAGGCTCTTTACAATGAGGACAGATCTGTCTGACCAATCGCTGAGCCAGTACCCCGCGGACCGTGGAGGCAACCAGAAATTCCTCGACCCCCATATCGATCAGTCGCGTAAACGCGCTTGACGCATCGTTAGTATGAAGCGTCGCCAATACCAAATGACCGGTTAGAGCCGATTGAATGGCAACTTCGGCTGTTTCACGGTCCCGGATTTCGCCAACCAGGATGATGTCAGGGTCATGCCGGACGATCGTCCGCAATCCCTGAGCGAACGAAAAGTCCACTTTGGCGTTGGCTTGCATCTGGTTGACCCCTTTTAACTGATACTCAATGGGGTCTTCAATTGTGATAATTTTCCGGGAAACATCATTCAGCTTTTGCAAGGCCGCATACAATGTTGTGGTCTTGCCGCTCCCGGTCGGTCCGGTAACCAAGATCATGCCGTGGGGTTTGGCAATCAACTCATCGAAGATCACCAAATTGTCCGCGAATAAACCCAACTGATCAAGGTTTAATAAAATACTTTCACGGTTCAATATCCGTAGTACGGCGGCTTCCCCATGCAAAGTCGGGGCGACGGCTACCCGTAAGTCGAGATCGCGTAAATCAAGCCTGATCCGAATTCGCCCATCCTGAGGGATGCGGCGTTCGGTAATATCCATTCCGGCCATTAACTTAACTCGGGAAATCACTGCGGCATACAAATTTTTCGGTGGAGAATGCGTTTCCTGCAAGACACCGTCAATCCGGTAGCGAACTTTAACCTCATCTTCAAAAGGTTCGAGGTGAATATCGCTGGCTCCGGCTTTCACGGCGCCGGCAATGATGGTATTGACCAAGCGGATAATCGGCGCTTCATTGGCCAAGTTTTCAGGAGCAATGGCACTCGCTTCGAGATCAGAATCATTATGAAACTGGCTTAATTGACTTTCATCAATATCTTCCAGCACTGCCGCTACCGACTGCAAGGATGCGCCGTAGAAACGATTCAAAGCTTCCGCAATCTGTTTCGGTGAAGCGACCGCCAGTTTAATCTTGTACTTTATCAGACTTGCTAACGTATCAATTCCCTCAAGGTTGAGCGGATTGGCGGTTGCAATCGTGACCCGACCGGCATTGAGCTGAATCGGAATTACTTGATGACGTTCCGCTTGCCGCGGTGACAGCACGGTCAGGGTCTCCTGATTCAAAGCCAGTTCCAGTGGTTTGCAATACGGTAGTTGCAGTTGGATTGCAAGCGCTTGAGCCAGTTGCTCTTCATCAATCAACTGCATCTCAATTAGCAATTGACCTAACGGCAATTTTGCCACTTTTTGTTTTGCCAGTGCCGTCGCTACATGTTGTGGAGTAATAAACCCCTGATCGATTAAGATCTTGCCGATTTTCTCCATCGTTACTCCATTTTAAAATATATTTAATAATTTCGCCAACACTTTCTATTTTCCTTGTTATGAAAATTTTTTCCAAATTATTGGGATTGAAGCTTATGGCGCGGATAATTCCGAATGGATATGAAAACGCTGCTTTCCTGCATTGAAAGCAGCGTTTAGATTATTGCTCGAAATATTTATGAGGCAATTGCGTCATTCACAGCTTTTAATTGGGGATACATTAAAATCACCCGGGCTTAGCGGCAATCCAGTTGAAACTATTTTAAGTGGAACGTCGCTCCAATCATCCAGTTTTCCATATCCATCAAGCCAAAATTGATCGAAGTTTGATTATCCAACATTAAACGGGTGCCCACATTTAAGTTATTGGAATCGGCTTCCAAAAGGAGTTGGACTTGCTTCACTGCTCCGCCGGTTACCTTGAAATTCTTGCTAATCCCACCAAACAGCCCGTCAAACGCTCCGCCGCCGGCGCCGATATAACCCCGAACACCGGATTCTTGAAAGGTCTTCGAAAGTACGATATATGGCGAGAAATCATCATTTCCAATATCTTCGATTCCGATGGCCAGGGCCGGTTGCGACGAGCTTTCATGCAATAGGCGAAATTTCCCGCGCACTGTTACATCGGTATCGCGAGACCCGTAAAAATCTTTATACCCGTAAAAAGCAATCCCCATCTCCAAATCGTTTGCCAATCCCAAGTCCAAGTTGCCGAAAAATTGGTCAGCTTCGGCGACATTCAATCCCAATCCAAAAGCGCCCGGACCCAGCGTCGCCGTTGTCGGAGTGTCCATTAAATCCGTAACCCCAAACAATCCTTTCCCCAGTGTCATTGAACCGGTTACGAATGTCAAACCTAACACAAGCACAAAAATTAAAACCTTTTTCATTGAGTACCTCCACTTTTCAGAATACAAGAAAATTGGATAATTCCGCAAAAACATTGCTTCAACTACCGTTTATAGCATTTGAAGGGTAGTTTGATGAAATTATCAAATTTCTCACAAAAATGGATTTCTGTGAAAAAGGTGTTGTTCCTGTTGGAAAATGCAGGCGCAGTTGCAAACCGCCTCTAATTTAATTTAAAAGGATTGTAATCGGCGTTATAATCGTAATGGTCTTCTGCCTCGCGTTTTTTCAACCAAGCGGTAGCCCAGTAAGTAAGCGGAGTCGCCGCCACTTCATACAAAGTCTTGAAGATGTAATTGGACACCATGACTTGGATCACGAGCGTCCGGTCCCAGAGGCCGGCAAAGGCGATTAAGACGAACAACACCGAGTCGACCAATTCTCCAATGAGCGTGGAGCCGATGGTGCGAGCCCAAAGATGTTTCCCTTGAGTAATCACTTTCATCCGCGACAGGATGAAACTGTTGCTGAATTCTCCGGCAAAATAAGCAATCATACTGGCAAGGGCAATTCGCGGCGCGGTCATCAAGACGGTTTCATAGGCTCCCTGCAGTTTCCATAACGGATCGGACGGAATGATCCCCACCAGCCACACAAGCAAGGCCATAAACCCCAAGCCCACAAACCCCGACCAAATCACCCGGCGGGAACGCTCATAACCGTAAACTTCGGTAAGAATATCCGAAAATATATAACTAAACGGGAATAATAACGTCCCTCCATCAAAACTAAAGGCGAAACCGGCAAATGGCACCGGGATCCGAACCGCTTTCACGGAGACAATGTTACTGACCAACAACACCGCCACAAATAATCCTAAAATCAGATCAAAATAACGAAAATTCCTTTTTTCCACGTTTCAATACCTCGCCCGCACGCCAATGATGGGCCGGTGTTCCCGCATAACCGTCTGGTAAATCCCTTCCCCATCCAAACCGCACTCTTGCAAAAGAAGTTCCGAAGGACCATGCGAGATGAATTGGTCGGGAATTCCCAAATTTTTGACGCGCAAGTTAATTCCTGCTTGGGCAAATAACTCCAATACCGCGGCGCCAAATCCTCCGGCAACCGCATTCTCTTCGACCGTAATCACCTGGGAATGACGTTGAGCCAAACTCACAAATAACTCACGATCAAGTGGTTTAACAAATCGGGCATTGACAACAGTGCAGTCAATTCCCGACTTACGCAACCGCAATCCGGCTTCATAGGCGGGGTTAACCATTGATCCGACCGCAATAATCGCCACATCGTGGCCTTCAAGCAAAATCTCCCCCTTGCCACACGGCAACGGCAGATAGGTTGTCGGTCCTTGTAATATCAGCCCGGTGCGGCGCGGGTAACGGATCGCCACCGGCCTGTCCCATTCCAAAGCGTTATAAAGCATATCCTGGAATTCACTGGCGTCTTTCGGAGCCATGATGGTAATATTGGGGATATGCCGCAAGTAACTCAGATCAAAAACCCCATGATGGGTTGGGCCGTCGGCGCCAACGATCCCCGCCCGATCCAACATCATAACCACCGGTAGATTTTGAAGGCAGACGTCGTGGAGAATCTGGTCATACGCTCTTTGCAAAAACGTAGAGTAAATTGCAACAACCGGACGTAACCCTTGCTTAGCTAATCCCGCTGCAAAAGTAACCGCATGTTCTTCGGCGATTCCAACGTCGAAAAAACGATTCGGATACTGTTTGGCAAACGGTACCAACCCGGTCCCATCGGCCATGGCGGCTGTAATCGCCACAATTTTGGGATTGGTTCTGGCCAGGTCGGTGATGGTTCTTGAAAAAACTTCGGTATAACTCAGACTCGATTCCTCGGTTTTATTGCCGCTGGCGAGGGCGAAGGGACCGGTTCCATGGAATTTTTGGGGATTTTGTTCCGCCAGTTGATACCCTTTGCCTTTGACCGTTAACACATGGAGTAAAACTGGGCCGCCGTGGTTTGCGGCGTCCCGCAACCCGGCCTTTAATTCGGCAATATTGTGGCCGTCGATGGGGCCGAGATAAGTAATCCCCAGTTCTTCAAATAAAGCTCCCGGAATCACCAGGTATGTCAAGCTGTCTTCAATCTTTTCCAAATACTCGACGGTCACTCTACCTACCCGCGGGATCTTCCGGATTAATTCTTGAACGTCGGATTTGAGTCGGCGTAGCTTCGGGTTCATCCGGATCCAGGTCAGATAACGGGAAAGGGCTCCGACATTTTTGGAAATCGACATTTCATTGTCATTTAAGACCACAATCATATCGGTCCGTAAATGGCCTAATTGATTCAACCCTTCAAATGCCAAACCGCCGGTGAGGGAACCATCGCCAATCACCGCGATAACCTTTTCTTTTCCGCCTCGCAGATCGCGCGCTTTCGCCAAGCCAAGCGCGGCCGAGATCGAGGTGGAACTATGTCCGGTGCCAAATGCATCGTGTTGACTCTCGTCCGGTTTGGGGAACCCGCTGATCCCTTGGTATTGACGGAGCGTTCCGAATTGCCCGGCCCGCCCGGTCAAAATTTTATGAACATAGGATTGATGACCGACATCCCAAACGATCTGATCCCGGGGGCTGTCAAAGACCGAGTGCAAGGCAAGGGTTAGCTCAACTACGCCAAGGTTTGGCGCCAAATGTCCGCCGGTATGCGCCACCGTCTCCAACAAAAGTTGGCGGATCTCGGTGGCTAACTCCCCTAGCTGCGAAATCGTGAAGTGCTTTAAATCAGAGGGACTTTTTAAGTTTTTCAGATAGTCACTCATTTAGCCTTTTTCACCTTTCGAGAGTTGGTTTTACTCTTCTTCTTGCTTTTTTTGGGGTTAAAGTCGGCCAAGTTGAACAGTGCTAATAGTTTTCCTACAAAAAACACAATGTCATTCGCCCGGTTCATGGCGTAACTTTTGCCAAAGGCTTTTCCTCCAACGGTCAACGCTGCGGCCAAGGCGATCATGATTGAGCCAAGTAACTGTTCTTTCAAGAGGTGATTATATTGATTAATATTGAGGGTAATGGCCGCAACCAAGACTCCACCTAGGGTTCCGGCGATATCGCCGATCACGTCATTGCAAAAATTAGCGACCCGGTCGGCATGCCGAATTAAATAGATCGCTTGTTTCGAACCGCTCACTTTATCCGAGGCCATGGCGTGGAAAGGCATCTCACTGGCTGCGGTCACCGCAGTGCCGATAAGATCAAAGACGATGCCGGTGGTTATGATCACTCCCAAAAAGATCAACGAGAGCCATAAAGACAAAGAAGTATCGAAGAAGAGCGAGATAATCAAGGAGATTGTAAACGTTAATAGGGCAGTGCGTAACGCTTTGATCGTATTACTAAACAAGAGAAATCACCTTAAATCTAAATTTACATCAAAAAAGCGACCCTTAAAAGGGCCGGACCGTCTCTTCGCTAAAATATGTATTGGAGATGGTATCTACCGAGTAAAAATTGTGGCTTAGGTCCAGTAGGTTTTCCCAACAGACCTCCATTCCGTCACCGGAACGGCGGTTTCCCTTTATGGTCTATCTGCCACGTCACCGTTGGCAGGACTGAATTACCACTGAGTCCACACTGTAATCCCCGGTAAATCTCGATTACTCGAATAGCCTAGGAGTTTTCCTCAGCAGAAAGAGACATTTTCTAGCCTCTGTTGCAATGTTGGGTTTCAAATGGCAGAGAGTCGCTTGGTTCTGCAGAACTTTCGCAGCTTGATACCCATATCCTCCCAACCCGCTTCAAGGCAGGCTACACTGCACCGATACTAAGTACAAAGACCGTACCACATGCAGGTTTACCCCCAAGCCGTAGTTCACGCTTCGTTTTGCAACGGGATTCCCACGCACTTGGGCCTCCACGGTGGTGGGGTCTACGCCCACATGCCATTGTGGATCGCCCCATCCCCTTAACCCCCAGCACCAACCCCCGACTGGGCGTCAGAAGCCAGCACCAGGGACTTCATCGATGTGCCCGCAACGGATTTTTAGGCCCGTCTTCAAAAATGGTCGTTCCGACTAGGATACTACACCATCTCCATGACAAACATTATACCATATATTTATTATTCCGTGTAAAAAGCTGTTACCATCTTTACCATGATAACGCAGTTCGGTGCGGTCATTCCTCGCTTTCGAGAACAACATCGGATAAAATTTACCAATTTATTTCATCAAGATAATTGCCATAACCACACCCAAGGTAGCGCCGGCGATTACTTCGACCGGGGTATGGCCGAGGAATTCTTTTAACCGTTCCTGGTGAAATTCTCCTTCTTCAAACAGCTCATCAATGATTTTATTCAAAGTAATCGCTTGCCGGCTGGCGGCCAAACGGACGCCGGCCGCGTCATACATGACAACGACCGCGAAAATCAGGGCGATGGCGGTGATTGGATTATCCCAACCCATTTTGATGCCAACGGCAGTCGCCAGCGATGCCACCAAAGCCGAATGGGAACTGGGCATGCCGCCGGCGCCGGCAAACCGTTTGAAGTTAACCCTTTTTTCCTTGATAAAATAAAAGATGCCTTTTAAAAATTGGGCTAAAAACCAAGCTGACAAACAAGTCCATAAAATTTTATTATACGCCATTTCGCTCAGAAAACTCCTCAAAGGTAATCCATCTCCCTTGTTTCAAGAGATTTTTTAATCACCCCATTAAAAATCACGGTTGACGACATACTGGGCCCAAGTAAGTAAAAGCTCTTTGTAGATTGAATTGGCTAAGGGCTCGATCTCGGTTAGCGCATCCATCACAATCGACTCGGCTAAATTGCGGGTATACTCAATCCCGTTAAAATCGATCAAAATCTGCCGGATCTTAACGACTTCCGCTTCGGTGATATAGGGATCGCCCAACCAGCGGGTGAGATACTCCCGTTCGGCCTGTCCAGCATTACTGTAAGCGTGTAAGACAATGGTAGTCCGTTTCCCTTCGCGAATATCGGAACCTACCTTTTTCCCGAGCAGTTTTTCATCGCCGATAATGCCTAAAATGTCATCTTGCAATTGAAACGCGGTACCGCATTTCCGGGCAAACCGTCCCACTGCCGCAATTAAACCGTTATCGTTGACCGTCTTGCCCAAGCCGATGGAAGCGCCGGCGATTCCGGCATACTCATATAAAACTCCGGTTTTGAGCTCAAGCATGCGTAAAACTTCGGCTTCGGTCAGTTCGTTGATAGGGCGCCGAGCAAAAAGGACATCCAATGCCTCCCCTTCGACCAGCCCGTTGGTGACATCTACCTCTAAGCGCTTGATTAAATCGAAGACCACCGGCAGCGGCACGCCTAAATCCGCCGAGTCCAACAACAATCTTACCGACCAAGCATGCTGCAGGTCACCGGTTAAAATGGCGACATTACGCCCCAAGTCACCGGCTTCTTTTTCAGGATAACCCCAGTCTAACGCTTTTAACCGGAATTCCTCGTGGATGGTTGGCAAGCCGCGCCGGCGCGGGTCATTGTCAATGATATCGTCATGGACTAACGTCCAGGTGTGATAAACCTCAACCGACGCCGCCGCCAAGCGGGCTTGCATTTCTTTGCCCCCAACCGCGCCACAGCAGAAGAAGAGGATTCCGGGTCGAAACCGTTTGGCCGGACGGTTCAAGTATGAAAAAACAGCCTCCCGGAGCGGCTCAGGATTAAAACGCTGACGGTATTCGGGTTCGTTAAAGATCTCGACCACCATCGTTTCCCGCTCTTTTAACGCATTGACAAACTGCTCCTTGGTAACCATCGAATCAACTCTCCTCTGGATCCGGTTTAAACTGCCCGATTTTCGGCTCCCCTTTTTCGATCCCCAACAAAATATCCAGCCGACCTTCGGCAGCATCCAACTTGCCCGTACAAAAACGCGCCAATCCGACCCCTTCTTCAAATAAATTCAGACTTTCTTCCAAAGACAATTCGCCTGATTCGAGCTTTTGGACGATATCAGTGAGGCGTTCAATGGCCTCTTCATAACTTCGTTCGCTGGTAACTTTGGTGTCGACTGTTTCAGCCATTATGACTCCTCCTTCGCCGTGACCACGCAATCTAATTTACCCGAAGCTAAAGTGACCTTGAGAGTCTCCCTCACTTCGACTTGGTCCGCGCGTTTGACAAACGTCCCGTCCTGCCTTTGAATTACCGAGTAACCCCGCCCTAAAGTTGCCAAAGGGCTTAATGAATCAAGTTTACCCAATATGGTCAAGAAACGTTCTTTCTCCAAACTGACTGTCTGTTGGGAACGGCGAATGATCCGTTCCGCCAGCAAATCCAGGTCCTGACGTCGCCGGTCCAGCAGTTGTTGTTTCGGTGTTTGCAGGATCCGACTACGCAGAAGACGTTGCAGATTGTCGCGCTCCGTCCGTAACTTACGGTTCATGCCCACTTGTAACCGGCGCTGTAAATTGTCAACTTGGGTCTTCAGGGACAATTGTTCCGGCACTGCTAATTCAGCTGCTGCCGATGGGGTGGGCGCGCGTAGGTCCGCAACAAAATCGGCGATGGTAAAATCGGTTTCATGACCGACTGCGGAGATGATCGGTAAAGTAAAATCAGCGATGGCTCGGGCTAACCGTTCATCATTAAAAGCCCAAAGATCCTCTAACGAACCGCCGCCCCGGCCGATGATCACCAAATCCAAGTTTTTGAAATGAGTCGCCTCTTGTAAGGCTTTGATTAGACTAGCGGGGGCTTCCTCCCCTTGAACCTGGGCCGGTATGATTAAAATATCAAGATTGGGACGGCGCCGCCGCAGGATCTTGATCATATCCCGCACGGCCGCTCCGGTCGGCGAGGTAATAATCGCGATCCGCTGCGCCAAAGGCGGCAGCGGTTTCTTGCGGCGCGGGTCGAACAGTCCTTCCTGCTCTAAACGGGCTTTTAACTTTTCAAACGCTAAGTAAAGATTTCCAACCCCGGCCTCTTCCATCTCATCAATATAAAGTTGGTATTGGCCCATCTTTTCGTAGACGGATAGCCGACCGCGCACCTTGACCGCCATGCCGTCCGCCGGTTTAAAGGAAAGGAAACGGGTCTGCGAACGAAACATCACGCAACTAATCCGCGCTCCGTTGTCTTTCAATGTAAAATACAAATGACCGGAGGTATGGGAGGTAAAATTAGAGATTTCGCCGCTGATCCAAACTTCCGATAATGAGAAAGTCTCTTCAATAATCTGTTTAATGGTAAGGGTTAGTTGGTGAACAGTAATAATCTGCAACGTCAAACGATTGCTCCTTTTTCGATGGATGACAGGTGACTGGTGCCAAGCAAATCGCCAAAACCGACTTACACTTTCATATGATTCGGTAAAATAGCAGAAAACTCCTGCCAAAAAGGAAAATGTCTATTGTGCACCCAGCTCAATCAGCTTTCATACGAATGAGTCTTATCGCTGGCACGGTAGGAGACATTTATTCCGGTTGTAATATAAATTATTTACAAAAAGATGAAATCTGTTTCACATTTGTGTAAATAATTGTAACAAAAAACCGGCTCAAATTGAGCCGGAGAATGATCCTTAGGGGTTGACTTCATGGTGAATACTTACCGTAGCGCCCGCTTTTTCCAATGATTGCTTCAGGTCATGGGCTTCTTGCTCCGTCAGTCCGGTGAATTGACTCAGCGGGGTTTCGGTTTTCCGCATCGCGTAAAAGGAACCGGCTTCCCGGGCGGCGCGAAAATCGCGGGCCAGCCGTTGAACCTGTTTGTCCTGGGGACCAAAAGATATAATCTCCACCGTGTAGGAGCCGGCCTGCCGCTCTTGCGCCGACCCGGCTTGGAGTTCTGTTTCCGGCGCCGCTTTCAAGGCCATCACCTTATCGGCGGCTTGTGGTACTGGCGCTAGATTCTGCGCCATGGGACGACTATATTGCAGAAAGGCCAAGACGAACAGCATCAGCACCACTCCGCCGAACGCCGGAAGTAACGGCTTGGTTTTCAGTCGTTCCAAAATTTTCGTCAAAAGATTTGACTCCGGTACGGTAGCTTGGCGAATTGTTTGGCGCCAAGCCGACGCAAATTGCGGCGGCGTCTCCAACTCCGGCGTCGTGGAGAGCAACTCCTGCGCTTCACAGCTTAAGCGCCATTCCTCGGTGCAAGCGTGACACTGCTGCAAATGCTGTTTGAGCGCTAGATCGACCGGTTCGGTCAAGCCGTTGTCGATTGTCGCCTGAAGCTTATTTTGAACCTCGCTACATTTCATGTTGCGTGAGCCCTCCCTTCCACCAGCGAACCGTAACGCGGCCGGCCTGCCAACTGACGCCGGAACGATTCCCGCGCCCGGTTCAACCGGGATTTGACGGTTCCGACATTACACTTGAGAATCCGGGCAATGGTGTTGTAATCCAATCCTTCGATATCTTTTAATATAATAATGGCACGGTGCTCCTCCGAGAGCATCAGCAACACCTCTTGAATCAGTTCCGACCGTTCCGTCTGTTCCGCCTCATCCGCCGGGTTATGAAAGATGGCGGCCGGTTCATACCCTTGTTCTTTCAACTCATCCAACGAACCGTTCTGGCGTTTGCGGCGCCGCAACTCATCGAGGCAAAGATTGGATACCACCCGATATAGCCATGTCTTAAAGGATGAATTGCCGTTAAACTCGCTGATCTTATGAAAGATACGAAGCATCGCCTCTTGGCCGAGATCGCTCGCATCATGATGATTGCCGAAATAACGGAAAGTAAGATTATAGATTAACCGTTCATAGTTCCCGAGCAGCTCTTCAAAGGCCAACTTGTCGCCCGTTTGACAACGGGCAATTAACTCCGCTTCGGTCATTGATTCACCCTCCTGCCGAAGTTGCATTTCAACGACGGATTTCTCCGGCGCGATGCAACCCTCTGTTAATTATAACGACAAGTCGGCAGGGAATCAACTCCCAGTTCCCGATGGTTTTTACCGAATGGCAACTGTTGGCTATTTCACAATAACTTACCGGCAACCGCCGTCCGATTTATGCGTTATATTATGTAAAGCGGAGATGCAATATCAAGATCATTGCTTGAGATGCATTTTTGACGAAATTGGTGGCGTCGATGTTCCGTTTTATTTGAAAAAATTTTCGGAACCACCCGCTGGCACGGGCGAGGCACAAACCGCCATTTTTACCAACAGTTGCATAAAGGATATTAAAAGTCCAGCTAGAATCCTATTTATCGCAACGTTATGTAAATTTGTTTGACAACGTTACCGCCGAATCGACGCAATATTATATCAAGCAACTTTCCATTGCCAGTCAAACAAATCCCGCATCCGTTTGGTGACGGATGAAATGAAAATAACCTAACGGTTCATAATTTGGAAAGGAGCGTCATTGATGTTGTTTACAAAGAAATTTTATGGAATGTTACTCGGGGTGACCATGTTAAGCGGGCTTTTCTGCACTCAAGTTCAAGCCGCCCCGGTTGCCCTCTCCGACATTGAGGGAAATTGGGCTCAGAAATCCATTGAAAACCTGGCGAAACAAGGCGCCGTGGCCGGTTACCCCGACGGCACGTTCAAACCGGACCAAGCGGTCAGCCGCGCCGAGTTTGCCAAGATGACCGCAGCATTGTTGAACTATAGCGACACCGGTTCCAACAGTCTTCCGGATGTCGGCGGTCACTGGGCAAGTTCTTATATTAACAAAGTTGCCGCCCAAAAGGTAATGAGCACTTTCGCCGACGGCACCTTCAAACCCGACGGCAATGTCAGCCGGGCTCAATTGGCGGTATTCATGACCCGGGCGCTGCATATCGTGACCACGGAAGAAAAATACACCGATCCTTGGCCGGCCAGCTTTACCGATCTTGACACCAAGCACTGGGCTTTCCGCTCCGCGGAGGTGGATAACAAACTCGGTATCCTGCCGGAAGCTTTTCAACCAATGTTTAAACCGGACCAAGCGGTGACCCGCGCCGAAGCCGCCTGGACTTTGAACGCACTGAATCAACTGTCGGTGAAGAAAGGCAAGATTGCCACCGTTGATCCCGATACCGGCCTGGTGAACATCCAAGGCAATAGCGGCGATCCGTTGCTGGCGATGATCGCCCCGGAGACGATCCTGATGCGCAACAATACCACCGCGCCGATCGACTCGATGCTCTCCGGCGATGAGATTACCGTCATTTCCGCCGCCAACGGCGATGTGAAATATACCAAGGCCTTTGGTAAAGTGACCAAAAACGATATCCTGTCCCGGGTCAGCTCCATGACCAAAGGTCAACTGACCCCGGATCAAATCAGCGCGATCGCCACCGGTGACTGGAGCACAGTCAAGGACGGCGTGAAAGGAAACATCTTCAACCGCTTGATCAGCATGGGTCTCACCGCCGGTGAAGCCGAAAGCTTGATCAACCAGGATTGGAACTATCTTGACACCGTCAGTAAAGACCGGTTGTCCCAAGCCCTCTCGGCTCAGTTCGGAATCACCCAGGACTTTAGCCAAGCTTTGTTGGACCGGGATATGAAGAAGATTCAGGATTACGGCAAAGTAGAACTGGCGACCGCGGCGTTAAGTCGATTGTTAGGAGCGCAAGCGGGGACCGACAGTAGTTCGTACTAAGAGTAAAAAGCATAATTCGTTGCAAAAGCTGCCGGGAGTATCTCCGGCAGCTTTTTTGTAAAAAAAATTGGATAGGCCCACCTTGTTTATTTCTAGGAAAAAACCATTTAATAATTAATCTGCAATTAAATGGAAAATGATTGATCTATTTACAATCAGTGGAATTAATGATATACTGATCCCAACAATATTTTATATTTGCAATAAGTTTTTACTGGGTGAAAAATTAATCTTCTAAATTTGGACATATGTCTGCGGACAAATGTCCATTTGTCTTTTTTATAGCGGATTGACATTAAATGGTTTGACAAGGAGTGTTCCGGATGGAAAAAATCATTCTATCAAAAATTGCATATTTATCATTAGTCGAATCCCTGCTTGAGTTGGAAGAGAATCACTTGGAGCTGCTCGATTCCTATTTCCCGTTACCCACGCAAAACCGTAAAGCCATGGATTCACTGATCACAACATATCTTTCACAGCTGAATCGGATGATGGAAAATATCACGGCAGACGAGTCAAGCACTGTCACGGATTTTCCGTTGGTGACCATCGGAAGCACTGTCACTGTCAAAGATCTTGACACGCAAACCGTTACTGAATTTCAGATCATCATCCCAACCACTATGAATGTTGGCGCAACGGATATTTCGATCTTTTCCCCGTTGGGAAAGGCACTGTTGTTGCAAGAGCGGAATGCGGAGATTGAATATACTGCCCCGGGCGGCCGCTTTCGTTATCAGATTTTGGGCATCGCTATTCGTTGTAAAATTGATGCGTATTAGCGGAATCAATCAAAAGGAAAGAAGGTCTGACGAGCTAGTTTCAGGTTAATTTTAGAAGCCGTTCGGCATTTTCAAAGTAAATCTGCCGGCGTTGCTGCTCATTCAGCGGCAATGCCGCAACGCTTTGATCCGCGGACTGTCCCATCTCCAGGCCGTCATGCATATCCATGGGAGCGTCCGAGCCGAATAACGTGTGTTCCGGACCGAAGAAAGCAACGGCGATCTGTAAAACGGCCGGATTGAAGTATTGGGTCGCCGTATCGATGTAAAAATTTTTATAATGCTCGGCAAAGGGTGGTTGCACCTTCGCTTCGTATTGGCGTCCGGCATTTTTTTCAAAAAAATGAATCCCGACTTCAAGCCGTCCCACGAAATACGGAATGAGCGCCCCATGGTGATGAACGATCACACGCAAGGTTGGATAACGTTCAAAAACCCCGCTGAATACAATCCGGTGCATCGCCAGGGTGCTATCCAACAACCAGCTGAATGCTTGGAAAAATTGATACTTTGATCCTCCCGGTTCATCGATATAATCGGCGATCGCGGCGGAACGCGCCGGGTGAATCCAAATCGGCACCTCAAGTTCCACCGCTTTGGCAAACAGCTTGTCGAAATCCGGATGATCGGGAGATTTCAGATTGGGACCAACTCCCAACACTCCCCCGGCGAGATTTAATTGGCCAACCGCACGCTCCAGTTCCGCAACCATCAGATTGGGGTCGCCGGTTGGAAGCATCCCAACGCCGCTGAAGCGCTCCGGGAATTTAGCGACCACCTGCGCCAGCTCGTCATTGCAAATGCGGGCCGCTTCCGCCGAAAGTCCCGGATCATTGCCAACCGCAGGCGTCATTCCGAGCTCAGGTAAAGGAACCAACACGTGTCGCTCCACCCCCAATTGATCCATCACCATGAGCCGGGCCTCCGGATCGATTAACGGTTGGGTATTGGCAAACAACCGCGCAAATTCATGGGAACTCCCCGATTTGTCTTCGAGATATTTCAGCAGGCGCAGAAATGAAAAATGCGAGTAGCTATCGATTTTTTTCATATTGCCTCCACTCTCTTGCGAATATTGGCCTTTTCACCGCAAACCATTGGAATTCAGGAGCTTTTTCACTCTTTCCATCACCATATCGCGCCCGTTCCCGTCAAAGCTCGTTGTATCATATATCATCCGCTCGTCGCCTATGTCAAATAAATCACTTTTTTAAAACCATTTAAATAGTATTTCATTTTCATTCCCCAAGACTCCGGCGACGGGGATAGATCCTAAGGGGATTGCCATTAACCTCTTGAACTTGTCGCACTGAAAATGAATTGGATAGACCGACCAACCAACGTGCAACAATTTGACTTAATAATTCCGTCACTTGCCAAAATCGTTCCGGCAGATGCCAAAGCCTTTCTGGCATCATCCAAAACCGTTCCGGTAGATGCCAAAACTATTTTGGCACGATCCAAAACCTTTCCGGCACATCCCAAAATGATTTTGTCATTGTCCAAAACCATTCCGGCACATTCCCCAATCATTTTGGCATCCTCCGAAACCAGCAGAGACGCTGTAAAATTATTTGTGTAAACCTCCGATAACAACAATAAGAAACGGGAGGAACACAAATGGGAATCTTAAGCAGCGAACAAATCAGAGGATTAATTAAAGAACATAACTTAAAAGACGCAACCGACGTGGAAAACATGTTTAAAGAGATGTTTGCCGACACCATCAAAGAGATGCTTGAATCGGAAATGGATCACGAGTTAGGCTACTCCAAATACGATTACAAAAATAAAGAAACGAATAATAGCCGTAACGGGCATTCAACCAAGAAAGTACGAACTAAGGATGGCGAGATCGAACTTAAAGTTCCGCGTGATCGAAACGGGGAATTTGAACCCGCTGTAGTTAAAAAACACCAGCGGGACATCTCTAGTATTGAAGATCGAATCCTCTCCATGTACGCCCGGGGCATGAGCACGCGGGACATCCAGAAACACTTGCATGAAATATACGGGTTTGAAGCTTCTCCGACGTTGATATCTAACATCACCGATAAGATTCTTCCCCTAATTACTGAATGGCAAAACCGGCCATTAAACCCGATTTATACGGTCGTTTTCCTGGATGCGATTCATCATAAGGTGAAGCATAACAATCAGATTGTCAACACCGCTGCTTACATAGCAATCGGTATTGATATATCCGGAAGAAAAGATGTTTTAGGAATTTGGATTGGCGAAACTGAAAGTGCTAAGTTTTGGCTCAATGTGTTAAACGAACTCCGGAATCGGGGTGTTGAAGACATCTTGGTCACTTGCGTTGATAACCTAGCTGGGTTCAGTCAGGCCATTAGCGCAGTTTTCCCGGAGACAAAGATCCAAAAATGCATTGTTCACCAAATTCGCAATTCGTTCAAATACATACCTCGCAAGCATATGGCTGAATTCGTTCAGGACCTGCGAGCCATTTATCAAGCGCCCAGCGAAAGCGAAGGATTAAGAAACCTGGACATCCTTGAAGAAAAATGGAGTGATCGATACAACCTGGCGGTTAAATCTTGGCGAACCAACTGGAATGAATTAGCTACGTTTTATGGATACCCAGTCGATTTGCGCAGATTGATATATACCACCAATACAATTGAAGGCTTTAACCGTCAAATCAGAAAGGTAACTAAAACGAAAGCGGTTTTCACCAATGATGAATCCCTTCTGAAAATTCTATATTTAGTTACTATGGATGTGACCAAAGATTGGACTCGCTCGGTCCCTAATTGGAAGTCGATTATCGCTAACCTTTCCATCCTTTTCGAGGACCGTTTATCCAAATATCTTTTTTAAGTTTTGGAGTTTACACAAAAATATTGACACTGTC